>NZ_JUIW01000007.1 GCF_004151245.1 Flavobacterium beibuense | reverse complement strand
ACAAATGTACAGAGGAAGAGCACGCTAAAAACAGACGCTCGGAATTTGTAATCGTGAAGAAATAGAGGACTTAACAAACCACCAATAGAAAGCAGCCCAATGGGCTGCTTTTTTCATTTTATTTATTTGTAAATTAGTAGGATAAAAAATCATATTATGCTATCAGGAAAACAATTAAGGAAAGTAGCAATAGTAGGCTATAACAGAATTCCTTTTGCAAGACAAAACACAACTTATGCTAATGCCGGAAATAAGGACATGATGACAGCGGCATTAGGCGGGTTAATTGACAAATACAACCTTGCAGGAAAGCAGTTAGGTGAAGTTGCCGGAGGTGCTGTTATAAAACATAGTTGGGAAATAAACCTAATGCGTGAATGTGTATTGGCCTCATCTCTTGATCCAAAAACTCCTGCGTGTGATATAGAACAGGCTTGTAATACCGGTATAGAATCGGCAGTGTATATAGCTAATAAAATAGCCTTAGGCCAATTGGATTGTGGTATCGCAGGAGGTGTAGACTCTACAAGTAATGTCCCTTTAGTACTTAATGAGCATATTCGTTCTATACTGTTATCTGTAAGGCGAAGCAAATCCACAATGGATAAAATAAAGAAACTGTTACAGATAAATTTAAAAGACTTTACCCCTATCGCCCCAATGAATATAGAGCCCGGAACGGGACTATCTATGGGCGGACATACAGAATACACGGCTAAATATTATAAAATATCAAGAGAAGATCAGGATCTGTTTTCTCTGGAAAGCCATCAAAAAATGGCTTCTGCTTTAGACAGGGGCTTTTTTGACGACATGATAACACCATATAAAGGATTGCTATTTGATAATAACATGCGAAGAGATAGTTCTATCGAAAAACTGGCCAAATTAAGACCTGCTTTTGATAAAGAGAATGGAAGCCTTACAGCAGGTAACTCTTCTCCCCTAACCGATGGTGCTTCGTGTATATTACTTGCAAGTGAAGAATGGGCACAGCAAAACAACTTACCGGTACTGGCTTATATTACTCATGCCGAAATAGCCGCTATAGAATACATTCAAAACAAGCATAACCTGTTACTTTCCTCTATTTATGCTGCTCCAAAAATGTTGAAGAAAGCAGGTATGAAGCTTCAGGATTTTGACTTTTATGAAATTCACGAGGCTTTTGCCGCTCAGGTATTGGCAACATTAAAAATTTGGGAAAGCCCTGAACTTACAAAAGAATTTGGCTTAGATGAAAACCTTGGGGCTATAGACCGTTCTAAACTGAACGTTAACGGAAGTAGCCTCGCGGCAGGGCATCCTTTTGCAGCAACAGGAGGCCGAATACTGGCAACTATGGCAAAACTACTTAACGAAAAAGGTTCCGGTAAAGGATTTATATCAGTATGTGCAGCAGGCGGACAGGGAATAACAGTAATACTTGAAAAATAAAAAAGCCGGTATAAACCGGCTCTTTTATTATTTGTTTTCCACATATTCTTGTAGCGCACCCAAAAAGTGAGTCCACCCCCCATTGAAAGAATCTCTTGTAAAATCCTTGTGAGGAGGAAATGTTTCCAATCCTTTATGAGTTAATACCAGTTTAGTTTTATCACCTTCAGGAAAGAGTTCCCAACTAACATATGACATCCCTTCCCTATCTTCATATTTCCAGCTGTAAGTAATCTTTTTACATTCATCCACTTCAGTAACTTCGCAAAGATGTATATAATCATCTTCGCCTTCACATCCTGCAGCAAACTGAAATTTGAAACCTACCCTTGGTTCAAAAGCTTCAAGGTTAAAATACCATTGTCTCATTTTGCTGACATCGGTAATAGCACTCCATACCCTGTCTGCAGTAGCATTGTAAGTGCGTTCTAAAGTTAATGGTTTAGTTGTTGTTTCCATATTTATATTATTTAGCTTGTTCGTTTTCAAGAAAGCTGCCCAAAGCATCCAGTTTTTGATTCCAAAATTCTTTATAACGTTCTGTCCATTCTGCCACCTCTTTAAGTTTTTTCAGCTCGGCACGACAATATCGTTCCCTACCCTGTTGGTTTATAACAACAAGTCCGCATTCGGTAAGTATCTTAATATGCTTGGATATAGCAGGTCGGCTAATAGAAAAATTATCTGCCACGGCATTAAGGTTAAGCTCCTTTTTTGCCAGCATATTAATTATTTCCCTGCGCGTAGGATCGGCAATTGCCTGAAAAACATCTCTTCTCATTTATTACTTTTATTTTTTAAATCTAAAGTCAAAAGCTCCTTTTCTTAAGTGTATTCCATATTCAAGCCACGCTTTTAGGCAGGCAAGAAAATTAGACCAGCCTTCTGTATTTTCTTTTAACCATTTTATACCTGCCTCATTATTTTCCATTCCTTTTTCGGTTATGGTAATTACGGTTGCATTTCCTTCATAAGGCTCGATATTCATCTCAATAAGGGTTTTTATATCGCCTATATCCCATCGGTAAGAAACATACTTATCCTTAACTATCTTTCCTACCTCAACAGGAACATCAATATCCTTTATTTCAGGAAAGTGCCATATAAGGTTAACTCCCTCTTCCATCCTTCCTGTACTGTCGTTAATAAAATAATTAGACATTTGAACAGGATTAATTATCGCTTCATAAACTTCAGAAACAGGCTTTAAAACCTGTATAGCTGCTTTAATTTCAAGATTTTTGATTTCCATATATTTAATTTTGATTGATTTTTAAGTAACCGATTGGTTACAAATATAAGAAACCTTTTGGTTACACAATACAAAAGTTTTAATTTTTTACATTTGTGCAAATCAAAATAGATGCATCATCACTTTTTACTATATAAGCCTTTCGGTTACCTAAGCCAGTTTGTCTACAATTTAAAACGTAACAAAAAACTTTTGGGAGAATTACATGATTTTCCTGAAGGGACAATGGCTATAGGCAGGCTTGATGAGGATTCTGAAGGATTAATTATACTCACTACCGATGGTATGATGAGCGAAATTGTAAGAAGTAAGAAAGTTGAAAAGGAATATTATGCACAGGTTGATGGCGATATAACTGATGAATCGGTTCAACAGTTACAAAACGGAGTGGAAATTGGCTTTAAGGGTAAAAAGTATATTACACTACCCTGTAAAGCATTTAAAATAAATAATGTTCCTGATTTACCCGAAAGAGGAAAGAAAATAAGAGATGAACGCCACGGCCCCACCTCGTGGGTTAGCATTACTGTTACCGAGGGCAAATTCAGGCAGGTACGAAAAATGACATCAGCTGTTGGATTTCCAACATTACGATTAGTGAGAGTACGAATTGGTAATATTCAATTGGGCAATCTGCAACCGGGAGAAGCAATTGAGATTACAGAAATTAACGTGTAATCTATTTCCTGTTTTTAACAACTGTCATTTTTGTAAGTATTTTAGGAAAACTTTAAAATTATACTGTTCAAATTATTCTACTTTTAGGGTAACAAATGAACTCCCGGATAAAGAAATACCTGCGCAAGAGTATAAAGATTATACTTTGGATTATTGGCTCTGTAATAGGGCTATTCCTTCTTATTGTTTTGCTTTTACAAATACCTTATATTCAGAATAAAGTAAAAGATAAAGCCATAACCTATTTGGAAAACAAAATAGGTACTGAAGTTAAACTCGATAAAATTGAAATAGGACTTCCTAAAAAAGTAATTCTTGAAGGTGTTTACTTTGAAAGCCAACAGGGAGACACATTATTGGCGGGAGAAAAAGTAGCAGTAAACATAAGCTTGTTTAAACTGTTAAGCAATGAACTTGAAATAAACTCTGTAGACCTACTGGGTATAGTTGCCAATGTAAAACGGGACAAGGATTCTGTTTTCAATTTTGACTATATCATTAAAGCTTTCTCCAGTGATAAGCCGACAGATACTACTTCGGCTCCCATGAAAATATCGGTAAACAAAATTAACCTTGACCGGATAAGGGTAGTTTATAAAGATGATATCTCTAAAAATGACATCGCGGCAAACCTTACCCATTTTGATACCCGCTTCAGGAAATTTGATCTTGACGACCTCGATTTTGACATCCCGGAAATAAACCTCGACGGACTAAAACTTACTCTTGAACAGGGTATGCTTGATGAAATAGCTAAAAGTTCGCAAAAAGTTACTGAAGAAGCCTCTAAACAACCTGATTTAAAGCTTAACTTAAGAGATATAAATATCGCTAATATTGATATTGGATACGATAATAAAGAAAGTAAGCTTGATACAAAACTTGTTTTAAAGAAGCTAAAAGTTAAGGTTAATGAGGTGAACCTGAAAACCCAACTTATAGATTTAGAAGAGCTTCAGCTTAATGATGTTACAGGTCAACTTGCATTGGGAAAATTTGAAAAACAGGTAAAAGAAAATCTCCCTGAGCAACCTGAAGTTGTAGCTTCAAGCAATTGGAAATTCAGGCTAAATAATACCGATATTAAAAATGTAGCCTTTAAGTTTGACGATAACAACTCTGCACCTGTTAACAAAGGGATTGATTATAAACACCTTGATATAAGTAACTTTAATCTTGAGGCTGAAAATCTGGCTTATGCTACAGACAGTATCTCGGGCAATATAGATGCATTTACAGTAACAGATAAAAGCGGAGTAGACATCCAGAAGCTTACAGTAGACTTTAAATACACAGATAAAGGGGCACAACTTAACAATCTGTATATCAAAACACCTCAAACAGAACTAAGAGATAAAATAATTGTGTCCTACCCTTCCATAGCTTCGTTAAGTGAGGATATAAATAAAATGACAGTAGATGCCAATTTAAAAGGAAGCCGAATAGGTTTTAAAGATATATTGCTGTTTGTGCCTACCCTTGCCGATACCAATCCGTTTAAAAGTGAACCAAACGGTATTATGTACATCAATAGCCGTATAAAGGGCAAGATTGGCAACCTTATTATTCCTAACCTTGAAGTAAGAGGTATAGGTAACACAGTTATTGAGGCAAGTGGAAGGATAACCGGACTTCCTGATATCGAGAAGACTTACTTTGATATGGATATAAGGAAACTATATACCACTTCTGAAGATGTGGCTCTGTTTTTACCGGAAGGTACACTACCCGACAATATACAGTTGCCTGAACAATTAGCCGCAAAAGTAAAATTTAAGGGTACTATAGAAAACTTCAGTACCGATTTTAACCTCAACAGCAGTTATGGAAAAGCTAATGTAAAGGCTGTTTTTGACCGAAGGGTTAAAGACGCAGAGACTTATGATGCAGATGCTACCTTTACCGATTTTGATTTAGGAAGCCTTTTAAAAAATGATTCCATAGGTAAAATAAGCCTTAAAGCTACAGTTAAAGGAAAAGGGCTTAATCCTCAAACAGCCAATGCAAAAGTAAATGCAAATCTAATATCAGCAGAATATAACAGCTACATCTATAAAGACCTCGTTGTAGATGGCACTATTAATAACGGACAGTTTGATGCAACCGCTTCTATGAACGATCCTAACATTGATTTTGATTTGGTAGCCAGTGGCGGATTTAACGGTAAATACCCTAAAGGTACTATTAAGCTGAATGCCGATTTAATAGACCTCAACAAACTAAACCTGCATGCGGGTCCGCTTAAAATGCGTGGTAATATGAATGCTGATATAACCGATTCAAACCCTGCAAACCTAAACGGTTCGGTGGTCATTTATAATTTCATGTTTGCAACGCCAAAAGACGAAATAATACTCGATACCATAAAAGCATTTGCAGTATCAACTCTGGAAAGGGACTCCATTTCCCTACATTCTCAAATAGCAGATGCATCCCTTGTGGGTAAATACAACCTGGCAGAATTAAGTACAGCAATAAAGAAAACCGTATCAAAATACTATGACATTACTTCGGGAGAAGAAAAAGCGGTTACTGAAGAACAGTATTTTGATTTTAATATGAGGATAGATAACGATCCTATTATCTATCAACTTGTGCCGGAGATAACAAGAATTGAGCCTATTGAGCTAAAAGCTTCTTATAACAGCACCAAGGATAGTCTTGTTGTAAAAGGCTCCATACCACGACTTGTATATGGCGCCAATACCGTTTCCGGTGGAAATATTGACATCTCAACACAAAAAGACAGCCTGACTTATAGCTTAGTTATTGACGAAGTTCAAAATGAACAATTTGTATTGCCGCACACCAGCATAACAGGTAACTTAAAGGACAATACCCTGACTTACAGATTACAGGTGTTAGACCGCAAAGATGAAGAGCATTATCTGGTTGCCGGCGAACTGCGCTCTAAAGAAAACAATACCGAAATATCACTTTACCCGGAAGGTTTAAAACTGAACTATGAAACCTGGAATGTCGCCGAAGATAATGTTATCCGTTTAGGTAAAGATGGCATATATGCCAATAACTTTGAATTAACTAACGAAGGAAGCACTATTAAACTACAGTCTCAGGAAGATGTGCCCAACTCTCCTATTAATGTTGAACTTGATGACTTTAAGATTGAGACATTTACTAATATGATTCAAAAAGAAGAGTTGAAACTAAGCGGTACATTAAACGGTGAGGCAGAATTAAGGGACCTTAACACCAATCCTGTTTTTACCTCAAACCTTGATATAACAAACTTTGCGGTTAGTAAGGATACCATTGGTGATATTAAAATTAAAGTAGACAATACCGTTGCCAATACTTATACTGCCGATGTAAACATTACAGGAAACGGGAATGATGTAAACCTGGACGGTACTTATACCGCTACAACAAAAAGTTTTGACCTTAATCTGGACATGCAAAAGCTTAATATGAGTAGTGTACAGGCCTTTACTTTTGGACAACTTAAAGATGGGAAAGGATATCTTTCGGGCAACTTTACGGTTACAGGAACTACAGATGCTCCAAAAGTAAACGGAAACCTTGATTTTAATGATATAGGCTTTAGGGTAACGCAACTTAACTCCTACTTCAGTTCCATGAATGATAATATCCGTTTTAGCGACAATGGTATCAGCCTTAATAACTTCAGTATTGAGGATGAGGATAAAAACCTGATGATATTAAACGGGGATATAAATACAACCAACTATAGGGAATATGCCTTTGATATGACAGTAGATGCCGAAAACTTTAAGGCAGTAAGCTCTACTGAAAAAGATAACGATGTATACTATGGTACTTTATATTTTGATACACATTTAAACCTTACCGGAACTTTGGAGAATCCTGTTGTAGATGGTAGTCTTAATATTGATGAAGATACTGATTTTACAGTGGTATTACCTCAGCCTGATCCGGGTATAGCCGACAGGGAGGGTATTGTTGAATTTGTTGATGAGGATAATGTAGAATTGCAGCAACGCATTAAAATAGAAGAAACCGTAAATCAAAGTGATGTAACAGGTATTGATGTTGCTGTTGCCATACAGGTAAACAAAGAGGCGGAACTTAACCTTATAATAGACAAAGGTAATGGCGACTACCTTGAACTTAAAGGTGAGGCAAAACTAAACGGAGGTATAGACCCCTCTGGTAAAACTACACTTACCGGGCGTTATGAGTTTAACGATGGGGCATACAGGATGTCTTTCAACTTCCTGAAAAGGAAATTTGATATCCAGAAAAACAGCTACATTTTATGGACAGGCTCCCCTACTGATGCTACTATAGATATTACAGCTATTTATCAGGTAAAGGCTGCTCCTATCGACTTATTGGGTAATGAGCTTTCCACAGCATCACCTTCAATAAGGAATACCTATAAACAAAAGATTCCGTTCAATACCATACTAAAAATGAAAGGTGAGCTTTTAAGTCCGGAACTTTCATTTGATATTGTACTTCCCGAAGGAAATTATGGGGTATCAACAAACATCATAAACAATACCCAAACAAAACTGGCTCAGTTAAGGCAACAACCTTCTGATATGAATAAGCAGGTATTTGCCCTGTTACTATTAAATCACTTTATAAACGAGAATCCGTTCTCCAGTGAAGCCGGCACAAGTACCGAGGCTATTGCAAGGCAAAGTGTAAGTCAATTGCTTTCACAACAGCTAAATAACCTTACCAGCGACCTTATAAATGGCTTTGAACTTAATTTTGACCTGGAGTCAACCGAAGACTATACAACAGGACAACGTGAAAACCGTACAGATCTTAACGTTGGGGTTTCTAAACAACTTTTAAATGACAGGTTAAAAGTAACTGTAGGAAGTTCGTTTGGTATAGAGGGTCCGCAACAGGCAAATGAGGAAACCACAAACATAGCCGGAGATGTATCTCTTGACTACCAGTTAACCAAAGACGGCCGTTATATGCTAAGGGCTTACAGAAAAGATGAATATCAGGTTGCCATACAGGGACAGGTTATAGAAACAGGAGTTTCTTTTATAATCACTATGGATTATAATAAGTTTAAAGAGCTTTTCCACACTACTGAAGAAGAGAAAGAAATAAAACGCAGGGAAAAGGAACTTAGAGAACGCCAAAAAGAAGAAGAAAAACAGGAAGAGGAACGCGAAGCCCGTGAAGAAAGAGAAAGAAAAGCTGCTAAAAAAGAGAATAATGAAGATTAACCCTACATATTATTTTTTAATCCTACTGCTGCTGATAATATACGGCTGTAGCAATACCCGTTATTTAAACGACGGGGAAATGCTTTATACAGGTGCCGAGGTAAAAGTGGAAGACACTGTAATGACAAGGCGAGAAAGAAAGGATATGGAGGCCAATATGAAAGAACTGGCAAGGCCTAAACCTAACAGAAAGCTATTAGGGCTTAGAGTTAAGCTATATATATATAACATTGCAGGCAAACCACAAAAAGACAGCGGATTTAGGTACTGGCTGCGAAATAAAGTGGGAGAACCTCCTGTTCTTTTCAGTCAGGTAGATTTAGATTATAACGCAGATGTGTTGCAAAACCATGCAGAAAATAATGGTTATTTTAAAGCACGTGTCTCGGCAGATTCTACTTCAGCGGGAAATAAAAAAGCAGCGGCTGTTTATACCATTACTCCTAAACAGCAATATAAAATAAGGAATGTCATATTCCCTAGTGATTCTTCCCTAACACGATTAGACAGTGCAGTTGCTAAAACCAAGAGAAGGACAAGGTTAAGAAAAGGACGTCCTTATGACCTGGATGCTGTTAAGGATGAACGCGACAGGATAGATGAACGCCTTAAACAAAAAGGGTACTATTACTTTAACCCTGATTATATACTTGTAAAGGTAGACAGTACTGTTGGAGACCATCAGGTTGATATGAGGGTAATAGTTAAGGACGAAGCTCCCGAAAAAGCGAAAAGGCAATACACCATCAATAATATTTATATATTCCCTAATTACTCGCTTAACGATACGAGAGATACCATTAATGTAAAAAACATAGTAAAGGACTCTGTACAGCAATACAAGGATTTTACTATAATAGATCATCAAAATACATTTAAACCTATAATTTACGACAGGACATTATATTTCCACAAGGGAGATTTATACAACAGGACAGACCATAACCTATCTTTAAGCAGGCTTATTAGTTTAGGTACATTCAGGTTTGTAAAGAATGAGTTTAGGGTAAGCGATAGCCTTGAAAATGCCCTTGATGCTTATTACTACCTTACCCCTATGCCCAAAAAGTCAATTCGTACTGAGCTGTCGGCCAAAACCAATTCTGCTAACTACAATGGTTCCGATCTAACAGTTAACTGGAGTAACCGTAATACCTTTAGAGCTGCAGAGCTTCTTTCTCTTTCTGTTTACGGCGGATTTGAAGTACAAATGGCTGGACAAAACAAAGGTTATAATGTTTATCGTTTAGGTAGCGAAGTTAGCCTGGTATGGCCTCGTTTTATTACACCTTTTAGAGTAGAGGCTCCCAGTGCCTTTGTACCCAAAACCAGGGCTCTGGTTAATTATGAATATCAAAAAAGGATTCATCTTTATGCTTTAAACTCTTTCAAGACCCAATTCAGTTATTTATGGAAAGAATCTACAACTAAAGAACACCTTCTTAATGTATTTGATGTTAACTACGTAAGCCCTAATAGTGTTACTGATGAATATCAGCAGCAGGCGGACTCTATACCTTCACTACAAAGAGTTATTGACAAGCAGTTTATTTTTGGCCCGTCTTACTCCTATACGTTTACAAATACCATGCGTAAATATAAAAGACATACGGTTTATTATAAAGGTTCTATAGAACTTGCAGGAACTATATTTGGCTTAGTAAATGGTGCTAATGCCAAAGAAGGCAAAACAGTTGAGTTTCTTAATGTACCATTTAGCCAGTATGCAAAAACGGAACATGAATTTAGGTATTTTATGCGTTTAGGACGAGATTCTAAACTGGCTACCCGTGCTATTGTGGGTATTGGTGTACCTTATGGTAATTCTACAGAGCTGCCTTATGTTAAACAGTTCTTCTCTGGTGGTACAAACAGTTTACGTGCCTTTAGGGCAAGGTCTGTTGGTCCTGGTAGTTATTATCCCGACGATATTGACCCTGATTCCTTTTTACCGGATGAATCAGGTGACATTAAACTGGAATTAAATGCTGAATACAGGGCAAAGTTATACAGTGTAATTCACGGTGCTGTTTTTGTAGACGCCGGTAACGTATGGCTCTGGAACAGTAATGAAGAGAATCCAGGAGGTAAATTCACTTCCGATTTTATGAGTCAGCTGGCTGTAGGTACTGGAGTGGGATTACGACTCGATCTTGACTTTTTGGTATTACGTTTAGACGGTGCTTTTCCTATACGCAAACCGTGGCTTCCCGCAGGTAATCGTTGGGTTATAGATGATGTGGATTTTGGCAGCAAAACATGGCGTAAAGACAACTTAGTCTTTAATCTTGCTATTGGTTATCCTTTCTAATTTTTTATATTTGGAAAGTAAACCAATGCCTAATCATGAAAAAGCTCCTTACAGTCTTAGTCTGCTTAATTTCATTTATTTCTTTCTCTCAGGAAGCTGAACACTTTAAAACTTCCGATTTTGATGTAGCTATCTTTCCTGCCGAATATAAGGACTGGTTACCGGAAAACAGGTTTACTCCCACTCAGGAACAGGTTACAATAGCCGAAGGTGTATTAAAATCTAAATTGGAAAAATTAAACTACCTGCTTACCAATCAGTCTTCTTCACCTGTTGTTCATAAAAACCTGAATAAATACCTTAGGCAATATTTTGGTTATATAAATGAAAAAGGTGAACATATACTGCTTATTAACTGCTTTTGGAAAAATGCAGACCAGTCTGCAAAAAAATACTGGCTTAAAGAAAGAATAAACATTCTTGACGGCGGAAGCTTTTACTGGAATGTAAAATATAACCTTGATAGAAGAGAGTTGTTTGATCTTCAGGTTAACGGATATTCTTAAATAGGTAAAAAGATAATTGTTGCTCAAAACTCTTTATTTATAAGGGAATGACAGCTACATGACATCTAAATGTCGGGTTAAAAACAAGGCGGATAGGATACATTTGCTTCATAATAAAAACCAAAAATCATGAAGAATCAATCAATTGCCGAAAGACTAAAGTACCAGAGAAAAATTAAAGGATTATCTCAGGAAGAATTATCCCTAAGAACAAATGTTACAGTACGTACCATACAACGTATAGAGAGCGCAGAGGTAAATCCGCATCTTAATACTATTAAATTGCTTGCCGCTGCCCTTGATGTTGAAGTAAATGATTTATTGCCTTTAGATGATCCTAAAGAGGAAACCGTAAAAAAGAAATGGTTATTACTGATGCATGCCACTCCACTTTTGGGACTTTTTGTTCCGTTATGTAATGTATTAATCCCCCTTTTTCTTTGGATACATAAAAGAGAGGACAATTCTATTTATGACGAACATGGCATAAAAATCATCAATTTCCAGATTTCAGTATTAATATATGCTCTGTTATCATTTGTAGCTTTAATTACTGTAGAAGGTTTTGGGTTCTTTATATTTATACTTACCACACCTTTATGTATTGCAATAGTTATATTCAACGTAATCTACGTACTAAAAAAGGATAAATGCTATTACCCGCTATCTATTCCGTTTTTAAAATTCAAAAAAAACACAGCCTCTAAGGTAATTGCCCTTATTGTGCTTACAGCATTTGTTACCGGCTGCAACACTAAAAGTACCGATATCATTGAGAGTTTAGACGGAAGTACCATTTCAAAAGATTCAATTACCTACAAAATTGACCATCTTACAAAAGAGGCTCATGTAACAGGAATGGCTGTATCTATATTTAATAACAATCAACCGGTGTATGAGCATGTAACCGGATATAAGGACGCATCTAAAAAATTAATATTAACCGATTCGACCAATATTTATGGGGCATCGCTTAGTAAAGCAGTATTTGCTGTATTAACCCTAAAAATGGTTGAAGAAGGGGTTATTGACCTTGATACTCCGCTGGAATCCTACCTGCCTAAAAAGATTTATGAATACGAACCGCAAACCAAATGGCATGATAATTACAATGATTTAAGATCAGACAGCCTTTATCATAAAATAACAGCCCGTATGTGCCTGGCACATACTACCGGTTTTGCTAACTGGAGATTTTATGAACCTGATATGAAACTAAAAATACACAACATTCCTGGTGAAAAGTACTCTTATAGTGGTGAAGGCCTTGTTTACCTACAAGTAGTACTTGAAAAGATTACCGGTAAAAACCTGGAAAAGCTCGTTCAGAAATATATTTTTAAACCATTAGGGATGAATAATTCTGCTTTTGAATGGAAGCCGGAGTTTGAAAAAGATTTTGCTTACGGACATAACAAAGACGAAGGCCTTTATGAGAAAGACAAGGACAATGAGCCAAGAGGAGCCAGTACTATGGAGACCACTTTTAGCGATTACATAAAGTTTTTAACCGCAGTATTCAACAATAAAATAATAACTAAGGAATCTACTAATGAAATGTTTCACCCACAGGTAAAAATAAATTCTGTTACCCAGTTTGGTGAAGGAGCCAAACTTACATCCAATAAGTATGATGATATAAAACTAAGCTACGGGCTTGGATGAGGTTATCTGGAAACCCTTTATGGAATTGGTGTTTTTAAAGGAGGCCATGGTGATGGATTCCAACACTTCTCTATTATTTTTCCACAATCCGGAAAAGGTATGTTGATTATGAGTAATTCTGATAATGCCGAGAGCATTTTTAAAGAACTACTGGAATACGGCATTGCCGATAAATATATACCTTGGGAATGGTTTAAGTATATACCTTACAACTAATAAAAAAGGGAATAGTTAAGATATTCCCTTTTTATTTGTATAGTTAATTAATTGCTCCCTTCTTTTTATTGGGTCTTATAATCATTCGCAACGACTGATCCTGGGAGAAGTAAGCAATCATCCAGTTCCATGCAGTAGCAATCCTGTTACGGTAGCCTATAAGCGACATTAAGTGAATAAACAACCACATTAACCAGGCAATAAATCCTTTAAAGTGTAATTTAGGTTTTGGAATATCAACCACGGCTTTGTTTTTACCAATAATAGCCATAGAACCTTTATCGTTATAACTAAACGGTTTTAAGGCCTCTCCCTTAATCATTCTCTTAAAGTTTTTGGCTAACTGTTCCCCCTGTTGTATGGCTGTTTGTGCCAACTGCGGGTGGCCTTCCGGGAAATTAGGGTCGGTATGCATAATACAAGTGTCACCTATGGCATAAATATTATCCATTCCCTGTAATTTATTGTGCTCATCAACAATCATACGTCTGCCACGACCATAGCTCTCCTGTGGTATACCTTCAAATACCCTTGCGTATACTCCGGCTGCCCAAATAAGGTTTTTGGTAGTAATGGTCTCCCCATTTGCAAAATGAACTACATCATCTACATAATCGGTAACGCGGGTGTTAAGTTTTACAATAACCCCAAGTTTGGTTAAGGCATCATACGTGTCCTTTTGAGATTTTTCACTCATTGGCCCTAACAAGCTTGGCCCACCATCCACAAGATATATATTACTTACTGTTGTAGAAAGCTCCGGATACTCTTTACGTAAAATACCATTACGCATTTCGGCAAACATACCAGATACCTCTACCCCTGTAGGCCCTCCTCCTGCTACCACAATGGTAAGATATTTTCGACGTTCTTTACTGTTTTTGCATATTGCTGCCTTTTCCATGCGCTGTAAAAGCTTATTACGCATTTCTATAGCATCATTAAGCGTTTTCATCGGGATGGCGTTATTCTTTACGTTTTCCATCCCAAAATAGTTAGTTTCTGCTCCTGTGGCAAAAATAAGCTTATCGTACTCCAGCTCACCGTTGTGAAGTATCACTTTATTTTCGGAAGGACTTACGGAAAGGAATTCTCCCATACGAAATTGTATGTTCCCCTTTTTCCTGAATAACTTTCTGAAAGGATAACTGATACTGGACGGTTCAAGGTAAGCAGTGGCTACCTGATATATTAGCGGAGGAAAAAAGTTATAATTGTTTTTATCTACCAGTGTTACTTTAAAGTTGTTGTCTTTGGCTAGATTATTAGCAAGATTAATTCCTGCAAAACCACCACCTATTATTACAATCCTCATAGATGAATTTTTTAGTAAATATTTGATAATAAAGGGCTTTATAATAAGCTTAATTACACTATAAAGTTACTTTATAATTAGTTAGCAGCAATACTTAATATCCTCTATTTGTAAGATTTATGAAAACTTTGGGTTTTTAAATTGTAAGCTTTAATTTACACTTAAAAAGTAAAAATATTGAACGAATATCCTTATAGTAATGTTAATATTATAGTATTTAATACTGGTGGTTTTTAATTTTAATATTCTAATCCCATCCCTATGATAGCATATTCGAAAAGACAACTGATTAAATCGTCCGGTAAAGTACTCAAAGATACCTTTACAGGTTTTATGAATGACAAAGGTTTAAAGCTTAGCGCATCCTTATCTTATTATACTGTCTTTTCTTTGGCACCCCTGTTATTACTGATTATTTCGCTTACGGGAATCTTCTTTGGAAGGGAAGCCGTTGAAGGAAGGGTTTTTACCGAAATAAATGGTTTAATAGGTTCTAATGCTGCTTTACAAATACAGGAAATAATTCAGAACCTTGAACTGTCGGGAAAGACAAATATTTCAATGATTATAGGGGCTGTTACCCTTGTAATAGGTGCAACTACGGTTTTTGGGGAAATACAGGATTCCATAAACATTATATGGAACCTTAAAGCTAAACCAAAGAGAGGCTGGTTAAAATTCTTAAAAACAAGATTACTTTCAGGATCAATAATTATAGGGTTAGGGTTTTTACTTATTGTTTCATTATTAATTAACGGGGCTTTAGTGGCTCTAAACGAAATACTTAAAGGTTATTTCCCACAGGTAGCGGTTATATTCATTAATATTGCCGATATAGCTATAAACTTTGGTGTTATAACTGTTTTGTTTGGCACCATCTTTAAAGTACTGCCTGATGCTAAAATAACATGGAAAGATGTTAGAGCCGGAGCATTTTTTACAGCCTGCTTATTTATGCTTGGACGATACCTTATAGGCTTGTATATAGAAACTACAGCGGCAGGGTCTCCTTACGGAGCTGCGGGATCTATTATAGTAATACTTTTGTGGGTATATTTCTCGGCAGCTATTCTTTATATTGGTGCAGAATTTACCAAAGCTTATGCAGAACATGTAGGTGCAAAAATAAGGCCGGCAGAATATGCTGTATATGTTGAGGAAAAAGAGACCGAGAAGAATGTTAAGGTCTTACCGCTAGATTCATATAGAAGCGGTAATCTATATATATAAATAAAGGCTTCTCCTTGTTAAGAAAAGCCTTTACTAAATAACCAATTATTAAGTGTATTTATACGTTTAACCTGCCTTCACGGCTACCATCGTCTATAGAGTTTCCTACAATTGCCCCGGCAGCCCATCTAAGCATTGTGATCATCTTTCCTTCTTTAGTGTCCCAGTAATATGCTTCTTTTGGCTCAACTTTAATTATTGTTACATCCGGATCATTTTTACCTTCTTCAAACCAGGTCTTGGCAATAGGAGTCCAAACCTCGTCAATATGAGCTTTATCCTTGTATATTACCGCTTTCCCGAATAAAGAAAGAAAATGTGCATCAGCATTTTTGGCAAACATAAGCTGAACTTCATCATCGTGTTTTATCTCAAAATTCTTATTGCTTTTAGCCGAACTTATAAACCACAGATTTCCATTATCATCTACTTCCTGCAGGCTCATCGGCCTTGTTGGTATTGGCCTTACCGAAAGTTCCGTACAAAACATACAAATCTTAATGTCTTCAGCCAGTTCTTTAATTTTGGCTATTGCCTCTTGTTGTGAAAGGTTTTCAAAATTTCCCATAATATTTCTCTTTTAAGCTGTTTTTTCAGATACCCAGTCAACTGCTTTTTGATACTCAGGTTTATGAAAACCTCTGTACTCACCCGGCATTACTTTACTAAAAGTATCAGTAAACTTAATTACCGTTTCAGAATCAGAAACTATGGCAGCCCTGTTCCATTTGGTAATATTGTTAATACCTAAAAGGGCATCCTGAAGCCAGGCACCCGCCGTAAAATCTTTTGGAGAATTATCAAGAAATAATAAGTAGTTTAATTTACCTGTTTTCTCTACAAGTTCAGCTACTTTTTGTTTTACGATATCAAAATCATCTTTTGTTACCTCTCCCGATGAGTGAAAACCAACCATATTAGATGGCAGGTTTGGAATTTGAGTAATCATAGCGTTGTTTTTTTGTTTTACTCAAATTTACCTCTAATAATACTGTAGCTATGTTATTGATATCATAAACATTACAGAAAGTTATTATAAAACTATAAAGTCTTCACCATTACAAAGTCTTCCATTAAATAACCATTTCCTATATCTATATCTTCCTGTCCGGTATTTACAAAACCTATGTTTTCATAAAAACCTACAGCTTTATTAAAACGGTTCACATTAAGGGAAACCCGTATATTACCTTTTTGCTTAGCAATCGCAGCTATTTCATCAATCATGGCACGGCCTACTCCTTTTCCCTGAGTTTCTGGAAGTACATATATTTTATGAATCTTAGTAACGGGCGTATTATTATAATTAGGTTCATAAGAGGCAAAACCTAAATAACCACTTTCATCCTTTATAAGTATAAAATGATGACCTTTTTTTTCAATCTGCTCATTATAAGCTTTTTGACTATACATCATTTCAAACATATATTCTATTTGCTGCGGAGTAAGAATATTTTTATAAGTTTGCGGCCATACATTTTCGGCCAGAGAGTGTATTAAGTTAAAGTCGTTTAGGCCGGCTTTTATTATTTCCATATATGCTGTTAGTTATTTAAACCCCTTATAAATAAAGGGTTTTCAGTATAGTGATAAAGGTATAAAAAATTATTGGCACAGTAATTGGTTATTACTAATCAAACAACAAGAAATTAATTTTTTGGGCAAATAAATACTTTGAGACTATGAAAACGAGATTATTACATATAGCCCTTTTTGTTTTACTTTGTGTAAACAACATTTTTGCTCAGGACGTTACAACTGTACGTGCAAACAATACAGATATAAGCGACAACTTAGACTTAAGGGCGGTTGCCACCATATTTGGTGAATCGAGCGATTTGGAAGATTTTGAAAGAAGGTTAAATGATCCCGATCTTCAAATATCTAACCTAGACCTTAACGGAGATAACTACGTAGACTATATTAGAGTGATAGAAGCGACACAAAGCAATACTCACTTAATTATATTACAATCGGTTTTAGGACCCGATACTTATCAGGATATTGCAACTGTTGAAGTTGAAAGAAGCGGTAATGATGTTCAGGTTCAGGTAGTAGGAGACGTTTATATGTACGGTGCTAACTATATATATGAACCGGTATATGTTACAAGACCAGTTATATTTGATGTATTTTGGGCAATATCATACCGCCCTTACTACTCACCTTGGTATTGGGGTTACTACCCTACTTACTATAGTTACTGGGCTCCTTATCCTGTATACAGATACAGAAACCATGTACATGTATATGTAAACGTAAACAATACATGTAACTATGTAACTACCCGAAGAAGTTCACGTGCAGTTGCAATGCACAGTACAAGAAGATCTAACGGATATGAAAGAATGCACCCTGACCGTTCGTTTGCAAGCCGTACCAATTCAACAAACAGGTATGCTTTAGAACAAACAAGGGAAAATGTAAGAGTAGAAAGATCTTCAACAGCTTCGAGAAACTCTTATAACAGTTCTTCACGATCTACAGCAGATTACAGCAGAGGCAGAAGCATTAACTCTTCCAGAACGGATAATAATGGTAGTGTTAGAACAACAACTCCTTCAAGAAGCAGTGCTATCAGCAGTTCTTCAAGAGATAATAATCAGGGAACTGTAAGATCAAGAGGTAACAGTAATGTAGTAAGGTCTAATCCTTCTACCAGCAACAGCAGGTCTTATGATGCTATACCTTCAAGAAGCAGCTCTCCAAATGTAAGAACTGAACCTTCTAGAAATAGCAGTCCTTCAGTGAGAAGTACATCGCCTTCAAGAAGTAGTTCTCCATCTGTTAGAAGTTCATCCCCTTCAAGAAGCAGTAGCCCATCTGTAAGGAGTACACCTTCAAGTTCGAGAAGCAGCTCACCAAGCATGAGATCTTCTTCACCTTCAAGAAGCAGTTCACCTGCCCCTTCAAGGTCATCAAACGGTAGAAATTCAAGAGGTTAATTAATTATATTCTATTTTATAAAAAAACACTGCTTAGGCAGTGTTTTTTTATTGTACTCTTTTTGTATTTATAGCTTCTACCCATTCGTTCCTACCACAAACAGAACAGTTTGCATGTGTTGGTTCCAGTTCCTGTGTATTGGCACAAAACGTACAGGCATAAATTCCTGATTTTGGAATGTTAGTACTTTTAAGGTTAAATAACTGAGGTCGTATAGGTAATCCGTACTTTATATCTACATCCTCATAAAAATATACGCTTATAGCACCATTAGTTTCTATATAGGCATTTTTAACCTGTCCTAAATGCTCTATGGATTTTAACCTTAATTCAGCAAAAAACTCGTCTTTTGCTAAATCTTCCTTTTCAAAATTATGTATGGAAAATTGTCCGTCTTCTACAAAGCATTGTACTTTACCCTCCATAAATATTTCAAACTTTTTACTTTTACCCAAAAGTACCGTTACTATCCTGTACATTAATAATATGCAAGCAAAAACGGTTATAGCCGGAATAATACCTACATCCTCATAAAACATAGGGTCACCGGCTGCCGACCCCAACGATATAATAATTACTACCTCAAAAACAGAAAGTTGCTTTACTCCCCTCTTCCCCGTTAGTTTTAAGGTTATTAAAACCATAATAAACATTACAACTGTCCTAAATATAACCTCCAGTAAAAAAGAAACAGGAAGGTCATTAAAAAGCAACCTTTTCCATTCAAAAATTTCCTTCATAAGTATAGCATTTATGTAAACCATCTTAAAAGTACTACTAATATTTTCCCAGTTAACAAACATTAGCACAACTTTAGTACACCATTAAAACACCTCCTGTTTTGTATAGGCTAACTTTATGGTATTAAATAAATTACTAACCATAAAAAAATAAAAATCATGAGTAAGAGAGTAGCCATACTGGCAACTAACGGATTTGAGGAGAGCGAACTACAATCGCCTAAAGAATATTTAGAGCAACAGGGATGGACAGCAGAAATTGTTAGTCCGGAAAGCGGTACAATTAAGTCATGGACCAATGGTAACTGGGGAAAAGAGTTTAATGTAGATAAAACTGTAGATGAAGTATCGTCGTCAGATTATCATGCATTAGTTCTTCCGGGAGGTGTAATTAACCCTGATCTTTTAAGGAGAAATGAAAAAGCAGTAGCTTTTGTAAAGGATTTCTTTGAAGAGAAAAAACCGGTAGCCGCTATTTGCCACGGACCACAAACGCTTATTGAAGCCGGAGTTGTAGACGGAAGAAAACTAACTTCGTTCTCTTCTGTAAAAACCGACCTTATTAATGCAGGAGCCAACTGGGTAGATGAAGAGGTTGTTGTAGATAACGGACTTGTAACAAGCCGTACTCCTAAAGACCTGCCTGCCTTTAATAAAAAGATGGTAGAAGAAATTAAAGAAGGTAAACACGAACTTCAAAGAGCTTAAAGAAACCTGATTAAGGTTAATACTTTAATTCGCGGAAAGCTTTTAGATATTGCATCTGAAAGCTTTCTTTTTTTTATTTTTACTCAAAAGATAACAACCATGAAAACCATTTACTTATTCATAGCCCTTTGTATGACGACATTTACCAATGCCCAGTTAAAACCTGTAGTGTATAATGACGGTAACCAAAAACTTAACGGCTTTGCTGCAGTACCTGCAAAACCAAATAAAAATAAACCCGGTATACTTATATTACCTGCCTGGAAAGGAATAAGCAATCACTCTAAAGAAGTTGCCCAAGAGCTGGCCGATTTGGGATATTATGCATTTATAGCTGATATTTACGGAGAAGGCAACTACCCTGCCAATACTCAGGAAGCAGGTAAACAGGCGGGGTACTATAAAAATAATTATGAAGCTTACCAAAAAAGGATTTCACTGGCTCTGGAGCAACTTATTAAATCCGGTGCAGAAGCTGATAACATTGTTATGATTGGTTATTGCTTTGGCGGTACCGGAGTATTAGAAGCAGCCAGATCGGGAATGCCTGTAAGAGGTGTGGTATCTTTTCACGGCGGATTAGGAAAGGATGCCTCAAGGCCTGATAATATAATAAATACAAAAGTTTTGGTATTACATGGCGCTGATGATCCTCATGTCTCTGAAAAGGAAATAGAAGCTTTTCAAAAAGAAATGGACAACAGCAAAGCCGACTGGCAAATGATATATTACAGTGGTGCTGTACATGCCTTTACTGAGAAAGAAGCCGGAAACGATAATTCTAAAGGAGCCGCTTATAACGAAAAGGCTGATAAAAGGAGCTGGCAACATTTCATGCTGTTTTTAAAGGAAGTGCTTAAATAGAATTCTACTTTTTTAATAATTAAAGAAATTATTAAAAATTCAATAAAAATAACTGTAAAGCCAAACTTTTGTGTTTGGCTTTTTATTTGATTTAACATTTTTTCATAGTTTTAACATCCAAACAAACTATACCTAATTATTAACACTATGTCAGGTACACTTCGTCACGATAATGAATGCGAAAATTGCGGCTACACTGTAGATATAGCTTTTTGCTCCAAATGTGGACAGAAAAATGTTGAAACCCGCCAGACCTTCCCTAAACTCGTTGGGCACTTTGCAGAAGATTTAACCCATTATGATACTGCTTTTTGGCGTACACTAAGAGACTTGCTTTTTAGACCGGGAAGAGTTACTAAAACATACCTAGAAGGTAAAAGACAAAAGTATGTACCACCTGTTAAGTTATACATTTTTATAAGCTTTGTAACCTTCTTTTTACCTAACCTTTATCCGGAATTTGAGGATCTAGAAGCAATCCATCATGCAGATCCTGAATTACTTGTAGAAAAAAATGTTTCGATTGAAGAAAAAATAAATACCGAGCAAAATGTTTTTTTAGGTAATATAACATTTAGTGGGGACGAATTTCTTATAAAAAGCCCTATGACTTATAAGTCTTTAAAAGAAATGGATTCAATTGAAGCAATAAAACCTGAGCATCTTAAATTAAGTCCTTTTGAATATAAACTCGGTAAAAAAGTTTTAAAGTTATATGAACATAACAACCCTGTTCAGGTAGGAGAAAAGTTTATTGAATCAATTAACCATAACATTCCAAAAGCAATATTCGTATATATGCCAATTTTTGCATTTATATTATGGGTTTTTCATGGGAAAAAAAGATGGTACTTTTTTGATCACGGCATTTTTACTCTCAATTATTTTTCCTTCTTATTGTTATCAACTTTAATATTGGTTACTGTCGGGCATTTCCTTACTGAAATTGACTCTAACTTCTTCAGTATATTGGTAGGTATATTTGTATTACTTACCCTAGTATGGACAGTATATTATTTTTATAGAGCACATAGAAAAATGTATCATGAAAAATTTATAGTAAACTTTATAAAATGTACAGCAATGCTTTTAATAAACTTTATTGCTATTATGTTTTTGACAGGCTTATTTATATTATTTACATTCTACAATCTTCATTAATATTCCTATCTTTAAGTCTTAAATCAATTAAAATACTATATGAATAAGCTTTTTATGCTCTCTTTAAGCTGCCTCGTACTATCATGTGGCAGTACAAACAAAAAAAATAAGGACTATATTCCTGAGTATATGAATACTATAACGGCTGCTAATTTAAAGAAGGATCTTTATGTAGTGGCGTCAGACGAAATGGAAGGCCGTAATACAGGGGAAGAAGGGCAAAAAAAAGCTGGTAAATACCTAATTAGCCAATATGAGGAAAATGGTATTTCATATCCTAAAGGT
Organism: Flavobacterium beibuense; assembly: GCF_004151245.1. Classification (GTDB taxonomy): domain Bacteria; phylum Bacteroidota; class Bacteroidia; order Flavobacteriales; family Flavobacteriaceae; genus Flavobacterium; species Flavobacterium beibuense_A. Next base: position 253,428 of record NZ_JUIW01000007.1, on the reverse strand, counting down.
GCTGATGGATGGTACCAGCCGGTGCCTTCAGAATTTATGCAGCGTGCTTTTAGCCCTAAACTAAACGATTCAGAAAATATATGGGCTTATATTGAAGGTACAGAAAAACCCGATGAAGTTCTTGTAATATCTGCTCACTACGATCATGTGGGTATGAAAAACGGCGAGGTTTATAATGGTGCTGATGATGATGGCTCCGGAACCGTAGCTTTACTGCAAATTGCAAAAGCATTTATGGAAGCCAAAAAAGCAGGACACGGACCAAAACGTTCCATTCTTTTCCTTCATGTTACGGGAGAGGAACACGGACTTCACGGTTCACGTTATTATTCAGAGCATCCTCTCTTCCCTATCGCAAATACAATTGCCGATCTAAACGTAGATATGATAGGGCGAAGAGATGTTGAGCATAAAGACAATGGCAATTATGTGTATGTTATAGGATCAGACAGATTAAGCACTGATCTTCATAACATAAACGAAGAAGCCAATAACAAATACACACACCTTAGCCTTGATTACAAATACAACGACAGGAAAGACCCTAACCAGTTTTATTTCAGGTCAGACCATTACAACTTTGCAAAAAAAGGTATTCCTATTATATTTTATTTTAACGGTGTACATGCTGATTATCACATGCCAACCGATACTCCTGATAAAATAGAGTATGACCTTTTAGCAAAAAGAGCTCAGCTTGTGTTTGCCACAGCCTGGGAACTTGCAAACAGAGATGAAAGGCCGGTAGTAGACAAAGACGGTAAATAGATAAAATAAAAAACTCCGCTTAATGCGGAGTTTTTTATTTCTTATGTTTTTTAGAAAAGCTATTACTTACAAACAGTATAACCTTACTTTTATCTTTCTTTTTAAATATCTCCCAATTAATAATGACCCCTACAACACAAATAGCCATAAGTGTAACCAGAAGGGAAATATAAATTACATCATCCAGGCTATTTACATAGCCAATCTTAATACTAAAAAAGTATAATGATATAGTAAAAACAATAATTGACAGCAGTAGTGAGAACAGCTTCATTTTCTTTTCTTTAGCAATAAATAATTAAATAAGAGTGTAAAGCTGGTGGGAAAATGCATGCTTTTTCTTTACCTGCAAACTTTAGCTTGCTCTTACTCCATTACATACATATATCGGGCAAAATTAGAAATTATTATCTACTATTAACTTTTTTTTCTGATAAATTTTCTGACTTTAACATACGTTAAAACACCTTACAATTCGGTTACTTTTGATTTAAAAAAGTTTACATAAAAAAAACTTTCCGGGTTTATCCCCTGCTCCACTATAATGTTATGAATATCAGCTACTTTATCAGCATCATTAGATTTATGCAACTGGAGAAATTCCAAAAATTCCGAAAAATTTTCAAATTTGAAACTAAGCCTTGTTTTTAAGGAATATTCGGTAATACTAAACTGAACTGTTCCCATTTCTATACCGGCTTCCTCAAAAGCGGTTAGTATAACCTTAAAATTCTCTTTCATACTGTTTAATTTATAACCTGTTATTGCTTATTAAGTAAAGTATCAATAGTAATTTTCATGGCCTCTATAGTTTGCCATTGGGCTTCTATGGTTTTTTGTAACGCCCTGTTCTCTGCCTTGTATAAATCTGCTGCATCAATAGTACCGTTTGTTCCCGAGGCAGATATATGTGTAGTTTGTTTAGTACTAATATCTTCTTTTATAAATTCATCCAGAGTAAGATTATACTTATCGCATATATTTTGAATAATTTCAATTTTAGGATGTGAAATCCCTCTTATATATGTCCCCACTACACTTTTTTTAAGTCCGAATTCGGCCCCAAAATCGTCCTGAGACATATTAAATTTATCACACAAATATTTAATGTTTGAACCTATATAATCCACGCTATCAGTAATTTAATTTTTAAAAATACGATGGGAGAAAATCTGTAATATAAAGATAATCAATTTTTTAAAGGAAATAAAAAAAGCTTCGGGCACTACTACGAAGCTTTTTTCTGTAATAAAATGGAGATTGTAACCTCTACATTTTGTCATCTTCAACAATCTGTACTTTTCCAATAGGTACATCCCCGTTTCTATCCTTAACAATAAGTACGCCAAAAATATTTAGCGGAATATCAACAGGTTCTCCTGATTTCTTTATTTCTTCTAAAACGTGTTCATAATCTGCAATATTCAATATGAGAGAATCACCCTTGTCAATTTTCTTTGCAAACAGATAATCCCTTATTGCAGAAACACTTACTCTTTTTCCTAAACTTACATATTCTGACATAATCATGCAATTAATGCTATATATCACAAATGTAAGTACACCTGAAACAAAAGTATGCTAAAATTTTATTAATTGTTTAAAATTTTAAGATTAAAGAAAATCAAAAATCCGAAAATTAATAAACTTTAGTTAAATATAAATTAGATTTCTATTAAAACAAATTATCAAGATGTTTTTTTGTGTAATTTTAGAAAAAAAGTTTTAGAAATATGAAAAAACACTTAATAGCTGCTCTTTTAATGATAACCTGCATAGTATCAGTAATATCATGTAAAAAGAAAACCGAAGAAGAAAAAGAAATGGATGAAATTGCACGTGCAGATGTGCATGATCATGATAATGTAATACCTATAGATACTACAAATTTTGACTCCTTTTTTGCTAAGTACCCCAAGTTTAAAGACTTTGAAGGAGAAGTAAGAAAACTTTACCAAAAGCACGACCATTATATTTGGCACGACAAAAAAGGACTTATAGAGTTTGCCGATGTATTGCATCATCTTTCTTCAAATCTTGAAGAAGAAGGTGTAAAGAAAAATATGCCTTATAAAGATACGCTGGACCAGTTATTTTACAGAGGAAATAATGAGCCAGATGTAGAATCGGAACTATTAGTAAGTTCTATGTATTTTTACTACGCAAAAAATGTACTTCAGGGGCTTGATCCTGAACAAAGTAAAGAAACAGGATGGTATCTGCCTCGTGACAGGGTAGACTATGTAAGCTATTTGGATACACTCATGAAAAAACCTGAACTTATTAAAAAGGACAAGGAAGAAGTGTTTACACAATATTATAATCTTCGTAAAGGCCTTGAAAAGTACAGGATTATTCAGAAAAAAGGTGGTTGGGGTAAAATTACCCTTGATGAAGGTACAAAATCAATCAAGCTGGGAGATTCTGCTCAGGCAGTAGCTCAGGTTAGAAACAGGCTGTTTATAGAAGGATACATAAGTAACGACTCTAAAAGCACTGTTTTTGATAACGAATTACTTAAGGCTATCAATACTTATGAAAGTGTTCATCACAGGGATCCTGACAGTACAATTACCAAATCTATAGTAAACGAACTTAATATTCCTGTTGAAGACCGCATTAAAACCATAACAGTAAATATGGAGCGTTGCCGTTGGGTTCCGTCTTCTATTAATAATGAAAAAGAATATATTGCCGTAAATATACCATCTTACAGATTATATTATTTCAGGGATAAGGATACTGTACTAATATCAAGGGTTGTGGTAGGTAAAGAACTACACAAAACTGTTATTTTTAGCGGAGAAATGAGTTATATAGTATTTAGCCCTTACTGGAATGTGCCGCAAAGTATCCTTAAAAATGAGATTGAACCTGCTATTGCCAAAAACCCTAACTACCTTGCACAACATAATATGGAGTGGAACGGTAAGAGCGTAAGGCAAAAACCGGGGAAAAATAATTCTCTTGGGCTTGTAAAATTCATGTTTCCTAACTCAAACAACATATACCTGCATGACACACCTGCAAAAAGCCTTTTCAATAAAGAGGACAGAGCCTTTAGTCATGGCTGTGTAAGGGTACAAAAAGCTCGTGAGCTTGCTATTGCCATAACAGGAAAAGATGGTGGCTGGACAGAAAAACAGGTTGATGCGGCCATGCACAAAAGTACAGAAAACAGTTATTCGCTAAAACAGAAAATCCCCGTATTTCTAACCTATTTTACTGCCTGGGCAGATAAAAACGGTAATGTAGTATTCTTTGATGATGTATACGACCGAGATGATCGACTGGCAGATATGCTATATATGTAAAAGCTAAAAGCCCCTCTACAGAGGGGCTTTTTTTATACTATTTAGTAAATACTTGCTGCAGGTGATTATTATATTCCTTCATATCCTTTTGCACATTGGCATTCTTTTCAATATCATGAAAGTGAATACTTTTTAATGGCTGCATACCTGTAAAAGCATTCATCCTGTGAAAACCAAACAATGGTCCTTCATCCACACTTTTCTCCATAAAGAACTCTCCTGGTAAGGTAAAAGCTTCCTTGGGAGCGTTCCATGATGTGGTAAGCATATATTTCCTCCCGTGAAGCATTCCTCCTGTCCCATAATTAACAGCAGGATTATCAGAACTGCGTCCGTCACTTTTATAAATACCTTTTGCATGGCCTGCAGTAAACACCTCATCTATATACTTTTTAAAATCATGAGGCAACTGAAACCACCATATAGGCGTATGATAAATTATCACATCGGCCCATGTAAATTTATTTACTTCTTCATCTGCATCATACCCCTCTCCTATATTAGTAAGCTTCACTTCAAATTCAGGATAGCTATTAAAAAAGTTAACCGTTTCATTGGTAACTGTTTCATTGAATTTCCCTCCCGAGTGTCCAAACTTTTGCCCACCGTTTATTACAAATATTTTCTTCATGTTCTTTACTTTATAAAATTTCATACTGCAAAGTTATGACAGGGATAAGTATTATAAAAATAACATAATTCATACATTTGCATTATAATTATAATAGATAAATCATGGTAAACTTAGAATGGTATCGCACTTTTAAAACTATATATAAAACAGGTACATTAACGGGCGCAGCCGAAGAACTATTTATCTCTCAACCCGGAGTAAGTCTGCATTTAAGTTCATTGGAGAATTATACGGGTTATAAACTTTTTGAAAGACGGGGCCGCCGAATGATACCTACCGAAAGAGGGAAAACATTATATAATTTTATTACAGAGGCTATAGGCAAACTTGAAGAAGCAGAGAAAAGCTTTCAGCGAAGTACAGAAAAACATACTCCAACTATAAGTATAGGTATGTGTTTTGAAACTTTTCAAACCACACTCGAACCTTATATTGCTACCCTGCCTTTTAATATTATTATCAGGTTTGGAGAATATCCTGAAATGGTAGACAGTCTTGAAAAAGGTATACTGGATTTAATTATCACCCCACAAGCGGTAACAAGTAAGGATATAGAATATGACCCTTTTTCGTCTGAAACCATAATTCTTGTAGGCGGAAACCACACCAATGATAAGGCATTCCAGAAACTTTTAAAAGAAAACAATATAACTGAAATGGAAACATGGCTTAAAAGCGAAAAATGGTATGGTACAACCGGGGACATGGAACACTTAAGGCGATTTTGGCAGTTGAACTTTAACAAACATCCTGATTTTAGGCCCAATTATATAGTACCCAACCTTAACTCTATAGTAAGATGTCTAAGTAGTGGCGTAGGACTGGCAGTTATACCCGACTTTTTATGTAAAAAGGAGATTGAAAACGGACAAATAAAAAAGTTATGGGAAGGCAACAGTAAAGTAGTAAATACTTTAAATTTTGGGACCCGTAAAAAAACGATCTATGCCGATGAGATAGAAAGCATCAAAAAAATCTTCAGGGAGGTTATGGGCTAATCACATCAATACATTTGAAAAACCTTTTGGAATAATGGTCAGAATTAAGTTCACTAATGGTAACGGCATATTCTGATCCTGAAGACGCATGTATAAATTTAGAATCCATACCGTTTGCTTCATATATTATACCTAAATGACCAATGGAGTTACTGTCCTGATATCCATAAAACACTAATATATCTCCTTTCCTGAACTCTTCGGGTTCAAGAGGTGTACCCAAATCCTTAAAATCAGAGGAACTACGGGGTAAATCTATCCTGAAATTAGCAAATACAAAGTTTACAAATCCCGAACAGTCAAACCCTTTTTCGGGAGTATTACCTGCATAACAATAAGGCGTACCCATATACTGTTTTGCAAAGTCAATAATTGAATCTCTCTTTGATGATTTATTTTCAACAACCTGAACCTCGACCCTGTTTTCTGATACAGCATCACTTTTTGCAGACGCCTCTTTTTTATCGCCACAAGACATTATAATAAACAATGCGAATAGCCCTACATTTTTAATACATATATTCATTTGCTCTCGTTTTCTGTAAGTTATAAAATATAAGTCCTAATTATCCTAAAATTATTATAACATTCATTTACCCATTCAGTGAGGATTCCGTTTCTTAAAATTTTCTTAAGAATATGTTTCCCACATATTTACAAGCTCAATCTCTCCGTTAATTTGTATAAATTTATTCTTATGAAAACAGCACTGTTATCACTACTACTATTTATAAGTGCAACCTGCTTTGCCCAGGATTGGAAATATAATGTAGATGAGGCAAAAGCCCTTGCGGCAAGAGAAAACAAAAACATAGTTTTGGTATTCTCAGGATCAGACTGGTGTGCACCATGTATTAAACTTGACAGGAATATATGGCAATCGGAAGAATTTAAAAATGAATCATCCAGAAAATGGGTGCTTCTTAAAGCAGATTTTCCTAAAAAGAAACAAAATGCATTGCTGCAGGCACAGCAGGAACATAACGACAAGCTGGCAGAAAAATACAATCAGGAAGGGAATTTCCCTCTGGTAGTTGTAATAGACAAGACGGGAAAAGTATTGGGCAAAACCGGATTTAAGAACATTAGCCCTAAAGAATATATTGCATTATTGCATTCGTTTGAAAAATAACATGAAAAACAAATTATTGCTTCTGTTTACGCTGTGTTTTATCAGCAGTTACGGTCAGATAGCCCATAAAAGACAACTGTCTATGCTTGGCAGTCCTTTTGAGGTTACCGTAGTTGCAAGAGACACCCTACAGGCAAATAAATATATAGACCTTGCCGTAGCAGAAGTAAAACGTATTGAAAATATTATATCAGACTGGATCCCCTCCACGCAGATTTCGGTAATTAATGATAACGCCGGAATAAAGCCCGTAAAGGTTAGCGATGAGCTAATGGCACTTGTAGAAAGAGCTATCAGGATTTCTAAGCTAACCGATGGGGCTTTTGACATTTCTTATGCCTCTATGGACAGAATATGGAAGTTTGACGGTAGCATGAAAGAGATGCCTTCTCCCGAAGCTATCAAAAAATCAGTAGAGAGAATTGGGTATCAAAAAATAATTCTGGATAAAGAGAACAACACTATTTATCTGAAGGAAAAAGGAATGAAGCTTGGGCTTGGCGGTATTGGCCAGGGCTACATAGCCGATAAGATAAAGGAACTGCTTTATGCTAACGGATGTACCTCCGGGCTTGTAAATGTATCGGGCGATATAAACGCCTGGGGCAGACAGCCTGACGGAAGCCAGTGGACAGTGGGTATAATAAACCCTATGAACAAAAGCAAGGTATTTGCTATGTTCCCTTTGGAAGACAGTGCTGTAGAGACATCTGGCAGTTATGAAAAATATGTGATGTTTAACGGTAAGCGTTATTCACATATAATAGACCCGCGCACGGGTTATCCGGCAACGGGAATTGTAAGTGTTTCGGTATTTGCCAAAACAACTGAGGTTGCCGATGCTCTTGCCACTTCGGTTTTTGTTATGGGTGTAGAAACGGGACTCAACCTTATAAACCAGCTTAAGGGCATAGAATGTATTATAGTAGACGATCAGGGGAATATACATGCCTCTGATAATATAGATATAGAGAAATACAAACCATGAAAAAAATAGTATTATTTGGATTTGCAATAGTTGCATTGCAGTCCTGCAATTCGGTAAAGGAATACCAAAAGCAGTACATCAACGACCCGGAGATGAAACTTACTGCACGCTCTACCGAACGTTTTGAAACAAACTATCAAGTATATAGAGAAGCAGCTGCCGGCGCTAACGGAGGTAAAACAGGAGGAGGCTGCGGCTGTAATTAACCCATGAAGACACTATACCTTACAGTACTTTTAATTTTTTTTTCACTGCTGGCAGTAGCTCAGGAGCAGGATAGTACCGCTACGTACAAAAAGCGCGTACTTGAAAGCACGGAAGTTGACTTCCTTATGAGCTACTACAAGCAGGATGGTGTTCACTCTGCCGTTGCGGGAGGTAACGGGATGGAAGAACTTACCGATGTTACCCCTACCATAGTAGTAGCAATGCCCTTAAATGATGATGATGTATTAACTGTAGATGCTGGGCTTTCGGCCTATTCATCGGCATCTTCAGGAAACATTAACCCTTTCGACAGTAATACACCAAGCCCGTGGCAGGCAAGTTCGGGAGCATCGGCCTCAGATATGCTAACCACACTGGTACTGGGCTATGCTCACAGCTCTGATGACAGAAACACTATTTGGAATGCCCACGTATCAGGCTCAACCGAGTATGATTACTCTTCAATTGGTTTTGGAGGTGGGTACACTAAACTTTTTAATAATAAAAATACCGAAGTTACCATATCGGGTAATGCCTACCTTGATAAATGGAGGCCCATTTATCCTAAAGAACTTCAGGATTATTATGATAACGGTTACGACCTTAACGGCGGTATCTTTAACCGCTTTGGCATAACAGGAAATCAGGATTATAGTCCGGACAGGTTTGTTCCTCACAGCAAAAAGAACAGGAACTCCTATTCCCTATCGTTTAGTTTCTCTCAGGTAGCGACAAAAAAAATGCAATTCTCCCTTTTTGCCGATATCCTTTATCAGCAGGGATTACTGTCTACTCCATATCAAAGGGTCTATTTTGCTGATGTTGCCGACTCCTTTATTAATGAGTTCCACTTAGCGGATGATATAGAAAGGCTTCCGGACAATCGATTTAAGATACCTGTTGGTGCCCGACTAAACTATTATGTAAACCAATGGCTGGTGGTTCGCACCTACTACCGTTATTATACAGATGATTGGGGATTATCATCCCACACGGCTAACATAGAGCTTCCGGTTAAACTTAACGACAGGTTTACCGTATACCCTATGTACAGGTATTATACACAACAGGGGTCTAAGTATTTTGCCCCTTACAATACACATTTATCAACGGAAGTATACTATACCAGCGATTATGACCTTTCTACATTCAACGCACAGCAATATGGCTTTGGCGTAAGCTATACCGATATATTTGCCGCAGCAAGAATATGGGGTTATGGTATTAAAAACATCGACCTGCGTTATAACCATTACACACGCAGCGATGGTTTAGACGCAAATATTGTATCTTTCGGTATCAAATTCGTACAGCAGTAAAACATGAAAATTCTTATAGCAGAAGATGAAAAAGGCATTACCGGATTCCTTAAGCAGGGACTTGAGGAAGAAGGCTATGATATAATAACAGCTGCAAACGGTAAGGAAGCCTATGATATGGCTTCTAAACAAAAACCCGACCTTATATTGTTAGACTGGATGATGCCAGGTTACACCGGTATAGAAGTATGTCGTGCCATAAGGGCTACCGATACCAGAACTCCTATTATATTCCTTACGGCAAAAGACACCGTACAGGAAACCATTGAAGGACTAAAGGCTGGCGCTAACGATTATATCAAAAAGCCCTTCAGTTTCCAGGAACTGGTAGAACGTATAAAAATACACTTTCGTTACAACGAAGGCAATAACGAACTAAGCATACGCAATATTCGTATTATACAGAACAAACATCAGGTTTGGCATAATGACGAAGAAGTTGCACTTACCCAAAGGGAGTACGATCTTCTGGCCTATCTTATCAAAAACAAAGGTAATGTATGCAGCCGACAGGATATTATTCAGGATGTTTGGGACATCCATTTTGAATATGATACAGGTGTTATAGATGTTTTTATAAATGCCATTCGTAAAAAACTAAACCTTAAAAAAGAGGACGACTTTATAAAAACGGTACGCGGAATAGGCTATATTGCAGAAGATTAACCGCTAAATCACGGAACGGTGAAAAACATTTCCTTTTCTTTTCGTAACAGGATTGCCATTTACTATATAGTAAGTACGGCTCTGCTTGTTTTTGCCGTATTTGTGGTTATTTACTTTACCGTGCGCAAAAGCGTTTATAACGATGTGGAAAGGGATCTTAGCATTGAGGTTTCAGATCTTATGACCGAAATTGACATTTCTGCCGACGGTTTTGCCATACACGATGTACACGAGTGGAAAGAAAAGGAACACAACACACTCGACATTAACCCTATTTTTATTGAGTTTGTAGATACCGAAGGTAACTCTACAGACAAGTCGCCCAACCTAAAGGAATCTCACCTTGAAGCAAAGCACCTTTGTAAAAAGACTATACATTATGATACCTGGCTGGAACATAAATCGGTAAGGCAGTTTGAGGTACCTATTACCTATCAAAAAGAAATTGTAGGGTATCTGTTGGTTGCTGCTCCGCTGGAAGATGCTGCCATGGTACTTAACAACCTTAGCAGGATACTTTGGTTTGCCTATCCCCTTGTACTTATAGTACTGTTTTTAATAGCACGTTTTATTGCTGGACGAAGCATTAAGCCGGTAGCCTCTATAATGAGTACCTCAAAAGATATTACAAAAGATAACCTTACCTCTCGTATTCCGTTACCACCTAACAGGGACGAACTTTATGATCTTTCTCAAACCATAAACGACCTGCTGGACCGCATACAAAATGCCATAGAAAGGGAAAAGCAATTTACGAGCGATGCTTCACACGAACTGCGTACTCCCCTTGCCGTTATTAAGGGAACACTGGAAGTTCTTATACGCAAGCCGCGTGACCGTGAGGAATATGAGGAAAAAATAAACTTTTGCATAAGTGAGGTAAACCGACTAAACCACCTGGTAGATCAGTTACTCTTACTGGCGCGTTTTGAAAACCAAAAACAGTCCATAAAGGTAGAGAACGTGTACTTAAACCCGGTACTGCTGGATACGCTTACACGCTACTCCCTAACCATTAAAGAGAAGAACATACAGGTAGTAACCCAGTTTGACAGGGACTATTATTTTGAAACCGACGAATACCTGCTGTCTATAGTGGTAAACAACCTTATCTCTAACGCCATAAAGTATTCCCCCGATAACGGAAAGATAACTGTAGCCCTTAGTGAAAATGAAGGAACGGTTATTACCATTACCGATACCGGTATGGGTATACCGGCACAGGACCTGCAAAAGATCTTCAACCAGTTTTACCGCTCTAAAGCTACCGAACACAGTAACATAAAGGGTACAGGGCTGGGGCTTTCTATAGTAAAACGCCTTTGCCTGCTGTTAGGCATTGCCATAGATATTTACAGCAAAGAGGAAAAAGGTACTACGGTTAGGTTGTTTTTGAGATAGCTAGCTTATTTTTTTTACATTTGGTTGTATACAGCCACACTAAATGAAGAACGCTTTTTTACTACTTCTTTTTTTCCTTTCATTCAGCCTTAATGCTAATATGGCAGAGCCATATATAGAGGGGTCGTTATCAGGAACACCATTTATAAGTAAATATGCTGCAATCAATCATGAAAAAATAAGCATAACTACTGATGCTGATTTTCAAACAGCCTTTTTTGATATAGAATATCATATTACCTGTTATAAAGACGGGGAACAAATACCTTTGCTCTTTTACGCAATAGATTTTAAAAAAGAGTTTAGCGTATGGGTAGATGATATCCCAATATACTTACTACCTCTACCCTTTGATTATAAAAAAGCTAAAAATAATGCGTTTTCTGATTTTACCTACTTATATGAAAGCGGTAATGAATTAGTGTTGTCTGAAACTGATAATTCATCATTTGGCATTCGTACTGAAGATTTAAAATTCTTTAAAACCGATTTATCAAAAGGGAATCATATAATCAAAGTACAATACACGGCTGATGTATGGAGTGATTATAGTAATTGGGTACAAAAAGAGAGCTTTAAATATGCGCTTTCTCCTGCCAAATACTGGAAATCATACGGTACCCTCGAAATATGGCTTAACAACACTAAAAACGAAAAACCTATAAAAACCAATTTTGGCAAATCTACTTCAGCGGAGAATCAACAGCTATATTGGAAATTTACCAAAATACCCGTTAACATGATGGAAATATATTTTGAGCCAGAAATACCTAACACCGCTCAAATATTAATTGATATAGATCCATTCAGGTTAATGCTCGTTTTTGGAGCAATAATTATAATATTACACATACTCGCCATAAGATACTACCGTAAAAAACACTTTAAGCCTCGATTCTCATGGGTAGTAATAACAGGTAGTATCATATTTCCTTTTATTACTTTATTTAGTTATATGATATTCTATTGGATAATCGACTGGATTATTGGAGAAAGTGCCTCACAAAGACATGGATACACATTTTTAATTATGGTTTTTTATCCTGTAGTATTGATAATTTATTGGATACTTATGTGGCTGGTTGATTATACCACCAAAAAACAAATGAAGAAGTCAAACATATACTAGATTAGTCTTACTTGAAATATTTTTATATTTACCCAAAAAAATATTAATTCACCTTACATGAGAATTGAATATAATTTTAATGAAAATTTCTTCTTCAAGAAGCAAAATAAACTCTTTAGGTTAACCTATAAAAAGTATATTGAAAGTATAATTGTCCGGGGCTTACTACTTTTATTTTTAATAATTCTCTCTATAAATGATTATGAGAGTCCCGGTAAAAATTTAGCCATTCTTTTTCCTTTTATTTTTTATTTCGTCTTAGATATTGTATTAAAAATCACTGCTATATACAAAGCAAAAAAATCTTTTTTTGAGAGTGTGAATAGATTAAAAAACTACCAGCTTAAACTTGATACTCCTATGCTAATCAATATTGATGATGATAATTTTTCTATCAATGGATATGGCATGCAAACAACTATAAATTTAGACTTAATTACTAATTACAAGTTAGAAAAAGACTATATGCTAATTTATATTTTGGGCACTTCACAACCTTCTTTTATCTTTAGTATTGAAGAGGTTGGTCGTGATAATTTTTATAATATTCACAAACTAATTCAATACAGTAAGTACCGAAATAGAACGATATAATAATACTTTATAAAAGTATCTTATCATAAAGAACATTCATAAATGAAATTTGAAATCCCTTTTAACCCTGCACTTTACAAGGAAAAAACTATAAACGTATTTAACCACATTTGGTATACCAGAATAAGAAACACCCACCTGTTAATGGTGCAGGCTATATTAATTACTATTATAGGGATATGGTTTTTGGCTTCGGGACTTACGGTAGCTATGTCTGGATATCTTTTTATAGCGGTGGGCATACACTTGTTTATTAACTGTTCCAGCCATTATATAAACATAAGCCGAAACAGGAAAAAACAACATCGTCTTATTGAGTCGGCAATCCAAAAAAACAAAAATACCACTGCCATAGTGGAATTCAATAAAGAAGCCTTTCATTATGAGTCAGCCGGAATTTCGGTAACCCTTAATTGGGACAACTGTACAGGATTTAAGGTTATTAAAAAAAATTACGTCCTTCTTTATTTTAATACGTCGTTTACTCCTGCTTACCTAATCTCTAAAGAAGAAATAACACCACAGGGTTTTAAGGATATAATTTCTTTCCTGGAAAACAAAAACTGGTATCCGGCTGCCATACCTACGCTGTAACCTGTAAAATTTCCCTATTTTTACGGCATAAAACTGCTTTGTAAAAGCTGTAATTAGTAACCATGAGCAAAACACCACATTTGCGTACTGTAAACGTAATGCGTTATGTAACCCCATTGCGTGAGGGCGGTTCGCTTCCTGCCATTGCAGAAGCCGACGACGATTTTAAATATGTACTTAAGTTTCGCGGTGCCGGACACGGTACCAAAGCCCTTATTGCCGAACTTATAGGTGGCGAAATGGCGCGTTTGCTGGGCTTACCTGTACCCGAACTGGTTTTTGCCAACCTGGATGAAGCCTTTGGCCGTACCGAGGCCGACGAGGAAATTCAGGACCTGTTACAATTCAGCCAGGGGCTTAACCTTGCCTTGCATTTTCTTTCGGGAGCCATAAACTTCGACCCTGTTGTTACTACGGTAGATGAAAAAATGGCTTCACAAATTGTGTGGCTGGATGCTTATATTACCAATGTAGACCGTACTTTCCGTAATACAAACATGCTTATATGGCATAAAGAGCTATGGTTAATAGACCTCGGTGCATCATTATATTTCCACCATTCGTTTAACGATCCTCAGGCTGCGGCGGTTACTCCATTTGCGCTTATTAAAGACCATGTATTGCTGCCACAAGCCACAAAACTGGACGAAGTGAATGCCGAGTACAAAGCCCTGCTTAACGAAGAGAAAATACGTTCCATTACAGCACTTATCCCAGCCGAATGGATGGACTGGCAGGATAACGACCTTGAACCGGAACAGGTGCGCGAAGTGTATACGCAATTCCTTTTAACGAGATTAGAAAACAGTGATATTTTTGTAAATCAGGCCAAAAATGCAAGATAAACACCTATATGAATATGCCGTAATTCGCGTTGTTCCCAGAGTGGAACGCGAAGAGTTCATCAATGCGGGGGTGATTGTGTTTTGCAAAAGGCAAAAATTTGTAAAAATGCTCTTCACTGTAGCCGAACAAAAAATACTTATGCTTTCTCCCGAAGCAGACATAGAACAAATTAAACAAAATCTTGAATCGTTTGAAAAAATTGCCCGCGGCGCTAAAGACGGTGGCCCTATTGCCCTAATGGAACCCGATGAGCGTTTCAGGTGGCTAACAGCTGTGCGCAGTTCGGTTATACAAACATCAAGGCCACACCCCGGCTTTTGTTCTGATATGGAAAAACTAACCCAGCGCCTTTTTGAGGATCTTGTAGTATAGATAGTAGTATTGAGATTTGAGATATTAGATAGCAGATGCTAAACATAGAGATATAAGAATTCTCTCAATTCTCAATTCTCAATTCTCAATTCTCAATTCTCAATTCTCAATTCTCAATTCTCAATTCCGAATCGTCCTGATTTCCCCCTTAGGTTGTCGTGTTTACACACCTTTGGTTTAAGTATTCGTTTATAAATTTGTGATATACAAATCAAAAAACGAATAGTTATGACTAAAGTGAACCAAATTTTCGTGAATCTTCCGGTAAAGGACCTGAACAAGTCCATTGAATTCTTTACCAAAATAGGCTTTACCTTTAACGCTCAGTTTACTGACGAAAATGCAACCTGTATGATAATTGGCGAAAATATTTTTGCTATGCTGCTTACAGAAAAGTATTTTAGTACCTTTATAACCAAAGAGATAGCCGACGCCAAAAAAACAACTGAGCTTATTACTGCGCTTTCGGTAAACAGCCGTGATGAGGTTGATGCCCTATTAGAAAAAGCTTTTGCAGCGGGCGGAAGGCAATACAAAGAACCTATTGATTACGGATGGATGTATAACCGCAACTTTGAAGATCTTGACGGACACCAATGGGAAATATTCTATATGGATATGAGCGCCATGCCAACCGAATAACACATCTTATCTTTATTTACCATGCCCGTTTTAGCCCCTTAAAACGGGTTTTTTTATACAATAGCCATTTGCCTGTTATTGATAAGATATATGTACTGAAACATGCAGTAGGCAGCCACCGCGCCAAACAAGTGCCATAAAAAGTGGGTACCAAAACTCACCCAGCCCCAGCCGTCGGCAATACGAAAAGTAAGCGCAAGTATAAAAGCTACAAGGGCCAAGCCTACCCATAGTCCGTTTTCAAATCTTGTCTTTATAAGGTATCCCAGTACCGGAAACAACACCAGCGATGCCATTACCGCGTAGTTTATATTTATAAACAGGTGGACATCACTTTGCGTCATTATGCTCCTCAAATAAAATTGAAAAACAACATACAGTAACACCATACCTACGGCATAATACCATTTTGTAAGTCGGGCCAAAAAGTAAACGCCCGCTGCTATACAAAGCAGCATAATAGGTAGCCAGTCCATCATAATAAAAAAGCTCCACTGGCGCATGCCATGGTAAACCGTCCCGCCTATGCCACCAATATAAAGCAGTATAACAGCCGTAAATAAAAAAGTATGCTGTTTTGCCCTCCCCCATAATTTAACCGTCCAAAAAAGAGCCAACATCAAAAAAAGCAGCGAAGTTGCCGCATTTAAGGGCTCGGGAAACAAATTTTGCATGTTTGTTTCGGTATAAATAATTCCTCCGTCAGGCGGTATAGTTTTAAAATAAAACATATTTTTTATTATATTGCAGTAGGGTGATTATTGTACTTCAATTCAAACCTACAGCCATTTGTTAAGTTTTCTGTTACATTAAATTTAAACAAAAACTTTTAATTTGTTGATTTTTAATTTTTTATCAAACCTATATTAATTTGAATAGTCTATAGGGTAAGTATGAATATAAGAAAGCTTAAACGGATGTTAAGAAAATTTACTACTTTTACTTCGCTAAATAAGGGATATTAATGGAGCTTTACATAAAATATAACATAGACCAGATGTGTAAAGTTCTGCTACAGGAGCAGTTAGATAAATTTGACATTGACTGCACAGTGACTGAGCCGGGATATGTCAAGTTTAAGGAAAACATACCTATGGACAAATACAATCAACTGATTGAATCTCTAAAGCAGTATGGTATAGAAATAGTAGATAACCAAAAGAGCATACTGGTACAAAAAATTAAGAATGCAATTATAGAAATGCTGTATTCTGATAAAGGTATGCAATCATTAAAAATATCATCTTATCTTTCTGAAAAACTGGACGAAAGTTACCGTACACTTTCGCAGGTCTTTTCAGAAGTCACATTTATTTCAATTGAGAACTTTATTATCCTTCATAAAATAGAAAGGGTAAAACAGTTGCTCATGACCGAAAGTCTTTCCCTTACCGAAATCTCTTTTATGATGAATTACAGCAGTGTTGCTTATTTATCACAACAATTTAAAAACATTACAGGAGTGACCCCCACCACATTCCAGAAAATAATGAGACAAAAAAGAATAGCCGAAAAATAATTTTTTTAAGCCCTATATGCACCTTAGCCATTTACATATAATGCTGGCAGACGATGACGAGGATGATCGCCTGTTTTTTACAGAAGCCTTTGAGGAGGTTAAAATTAAATACTCTATAACTACCTTGAAGGATGGTGTAGAACTCATGAATCATCTGGTAAAAAAGGAAAATCCGCTTCCGGATATTATTTTCCTTGACCTTAACATGCCTCGTAAATCGGGGTTGGAATGTTTAAAGGAAATACGTGACAACGAAAGGCTTAAAAATATATCGGTAGCAATTTATTCTACCTCTTCTTCGGAGCAGGATGTAGAACAGACATTTGTTCTTGGTGCTAACGTATACATTAAAAAACCTACAGACTTTACCGATTTGAAAAAAATACTCACTGATGTGGTTCACATCAACTGGCAATATATTACAGACGGTCTAAACAAGGATAGTTTTATAATGAATTTGTAGCTTTTTGCCTGTTATAAAATTACACATACTTTGTTATAACATTTTACAAGACTCTTTGTTTTCCTAATATTAACAGCTTATAAACAGTTATTAGGAAACAAATTAGCTATATTTGTTATTCAACCCAATATTAAAACTATCAAGACCCATGAATAACGAATTAACAGTGTTTTACACCGATGATGACCAGGAAGATATAGATTTCTTCAGGGAAATTATTGATATTATAGACAGTAACGTTAAGGTGGTAACACAGCGTAATGGTGAAGAATTACTAAAAGCGCTTAATAACCCGCCCCCAACCCCCTACCTTGTATTTTTAGACATAAACATGCCGGGTATGAACGGATTGGAAACGCTTAAGAGAGTACGCGAGTCAGATCAGCATAAAAACCTTCCTGTGGTTATGTTCTCTACAACCAGCGATGATATTACCATTCAGCAAAGTAAAGAACTTGGCGCTTCATTTTATGTGCCTAAATCGGGAGCGTTTGATAAGCTTAAAAAATCTATAGAGCATACGCTTAAAATGAACTGGGAGAATTACAACTCCGATAGTAATGAATTTGTTTACTACTGCTAAGTACTGTTTTTTAATATGAATAATGAGCTTACGGCAACCGAGACTTTTTTAGAAAGGCTAAGAGCCAAAACATCGGTAGCCCATACTAATCTGGAACAGCTTCCTGTTTCAGTTTCGATTGTAAATCCTAATGTAACTAATGATCAGTATGTGCATTACCTAAACTTAATGCACGATGTGGTTAAGCAGGCCGAAGAAGAAATTTTTCCGGCCCTTACTACTTTTGTTCCGGATATAAATAACCGAAACAAAACATCTCTTTTAGAAAACGACCTTAAAACATTAGGCTTTTCCAAAACACAATTTCAAAAACCTTTTGAAAATACTGCTTCAATGAGCCCCGCATTTGCTATGGGAGTATTGTATGTAATAGAAGGCTCTTCCCTGGGCGGAAGGGTAATCCTTAAAAACATACATACCTCACTAGGCCATACAGAAGAAAAAGGTGCTTCTTATTTTGCAGGATACGGTAATCAAACCGGCAGCAAATGGAAGTCTTTTCTTAATGCCCTTACAGCTTATGAAGCAAAAAATAATAATCAACAAGAAATAATTGCAGGAGCAGAATATGCCTTTACCACTATAGGCAGGCATTTCTCATAAAATAACATAACAAAGCCCCGTTATGAACATAAAGGATATTGTAAATCGTGACATAGTTAATCTTACAAACTGCGAACAGGAACCTATACACATACCCGGAAGTATACAGCCACATGGTTTTTTACTTGCCGTAAATACTACCGACTTTAAAATTGAGTTTTGCAGTGGCAACAGCTATGAGTATATTGGTATAAAGCACCAGGATATTCTAGGAAAAACCATCGACTCGGTTTTTGTTAATAACACCATTAACAACCTGAAAGATTATATAAGCAAAGACCTGATGCTTTCTGCCAGTCTCTTAAAACTGGAACTTAACGGTAAGAATTTCCTATGCACAGTACATAAACGTGATAATCTTTATATTATAGAGGCAGAACCTGCAAGCGTTAACGAAAAGGACATCAGTTTTGAATATAACCAGACAGCTCAGCTTTTGGGCTATATGCACGACACCCATACCTTAAAAGAACTTTGCCAGCTCGTTGCAGAAGGTACAAGAGATATAACAGGGTATGACAGGGTAATGATTTATCGTTTTGATAAGAATTACAATGGTGAAGTATATGCCGAAAGCGTAAGGGAAGATTTAGAGCCTTTTCTAGGATTACACTACCCACATACCGATATACCTAAACAGGCACGCGAACTTTATATGCAAAACCTCTTGCGTATAATAACCGATGTAGATTATACTCCGGTGCCTATTTATACCATTGATAACAGCACAGAAAAGAATCTTGACCTAAGCCTTTCCATTTTAAGAAGTACCTCCCCAATACATGTACAATATTTACACAATATGGGAGTTGGCGCAACATTAACCATTTCTTTAATACACCAAAAAAAGTTATGGGGACTTATTGCCTGCCATCATTATTCTCCTAAAAACCTGGCGCCCGATTTAAGACTGGCTGCTCAGTTACAGGGTCATTTTATAACTTCACAAATAGATATAAGACAAAAAAACGAAGAGTACGAGTTATCGCTTAAAACATCTTCTGCATTAGATAAAGTAAAGGATATAACTCTTACTAATGCGGCTTCATTTAAAGCACTCGTTAACTCAAAACAGCTTTTAGAACTTTGTAATGCTTCGGGAGTGTCTGTATTATTCAATAATTCTGTGTACAAAAGCGGTATTACACCCGATGATGAAGAAATAAAAAAGATTTCAAGCTGGTTATCTACTTATACCCAGAACGGAAGTTTGCACACAGATAAACTTATTGATCTTTTGCCGGAATACAAAAACGTATGTGAAAACACATCTGGTATAATATATCATTCCCTTGATATAGAAAACGACAACAGTATTATTTGGTACAGGCCGGAAACAGTAAAGGAAATAAACTGGGCAGGAGATCCTAACAAATCTATTGAAAAAGATGAAAAAGGGCTTTCACCCAGAAAATCATTTGACCTTTGGAAAGAGGTCGTTAAGTGCCAGAGCTCTCCTTGGGAGAAACCTGAAATAGATACTGCTGCTAATTATGCATACAGGCTGCAACGACAGATAAACCTACTTGTAGTTACCAATGAGGAGCAAAAATACCGAAAGCTAAGCGAATTGCTTAAAGAAACAAATTCTGAACTTGAAAATATTAACTGGATAAGTACACATGACCTTCAGGAACCTTTACGTAAAATACAGCTTGTATCTTCACGTATATTAAGTACAGAAAAGAACATACCTGAAAAGGTGGAAGATGCCATTAAACGAATGAACAGTTCTGCTAACAGGATGCAGACACTGCTTGTTGATATTTTAAAATACACCCGCTTAAAACACGAAGACAGTAATTTTGAAACTGTAGACCTTACAGAACTGATTAAAGAAGTTGTTGACGAACTTCACGAAACTATTGAGGAAAAAGAGGCAACCGTAAACATAGATGTGTTACCTCAGGTACAGGGTGTTCCGTTTCTGCTCAAGCAACTGTTCTCTAACCTTATATCCAATTCCATTAAATATTCCTCTCCCGACAGAAAGCCAGTAGTGCAGCTTTCCGCCGAAAAAGTTCCGGTTGCGTTTAATAGCACAAACCGAATGCTTTACAAACTGGTTTATGTTGCCGATAACGGAATTGGTTTTGAACAGGAGTATGCCGAATCGATATTCAATATATTTACAAGGCTGCATTCACCGCTTGACTATAAAGGCTCTGGCGTAGGACTGGCTTTATGTAAAAAGATTGTACAAAACCACAACGGATATATAACCGCATCGGGTAAGTTAGGAGAAGGCGCTGTAATCAGTATTTATTTCCCTGCAAATAACGAAGAAACATAAGAGTGTCTCTTATCCTTTCTGGATTGGGTTACACTTGCCAGACTTTTTTCCTGCTCCCTGCCAAACAGTAAATGTTTAGAGCTTCCTACTATTTGTGAGGAATAAATACCTGTATGCCCTGAAAACAAATAGGCTACCACACAGGCTATAGCAATAAACACTGCACTTTCAGCACCAAAAAGTTCTATCCCCATAAGCGTACAGGCAATTGGTGTATTCGTAGCTCCGGAAAACACGGCCACAAAGCCCATACCTGCCAATAATGCCAAGGGCAATGGCACAAAAAAGGCTAAAGCATTACCTAACGTCGCTCCGATAAAAAATAATGGAGTTACTTCTCCCCCTTTAAATCCGGCACCAAGCGTAAAGGATGTAAACAGTATTTTAAGCAGGAAATCATAAGAGGTTAAATCATGATTAAAAGCATCTACTATTACAGGAACCCCAAGTCCTATATATTTGGTAGTACCCATTAAGTAAACCGCCAGTGCGATAACTATACCTCCGGCAAAAGGCCTTAAAGGTGAGTAACTGATTTTGAATTTAAAGAATTCACCCCAAAAATGGGTCATCTTAGAGAATAGAGTCGCGGTAAGTCCGAATGCTATACCAACCGCAACAGCAAACAACAGGTTAAGCGGAGTCATTTCCGGCACAAAAGGAATGTGATATTGCGTGTGCCCTACTCCCCATATATGGCAGGTATGGTTAGCAACCACAGCCGTTAGGAAGCTTGGCAATATCGCTTCATAGCGCATCCTTCCCAAAACCAGTACCTCTAAAGCAAATACTGCCCCTGCAAGGGGCGTACCGAATACTGATGCAAAACCTCCGCTAATACCTATTATAATAAGTATTTTACGGTCACGCGGACGCATCTTAAAGATTTTGGTAAACTGATCGGCAATAGCACCTCCCATTTGTACAGCTGTACCCTCACGCCCGGCAGATCCTCCAAAAAAGTGTGTGGCTATAGTGCCAAATAACACTAGGGGTGCCATACGAAAAGGAATAACCTGTTTAGGAGTATGCAGTTCCTCCAGCAGCATATTGTTGCCTTTTACAACACTACTGCCAAAATAATGATATAATAATCCGATTATGAGTCCGCCAAGAGGTAGAAGGGCAATTATCCAGAGATGGCTTTCACGCCAGTTTGTAGCCCATTCAAGCGAGACTAAAAAGAATGCAGAAGCAGAACCGCACAGTATCCCGACTATCGCCGAAATAAGCAGCCACTTTAGCAGATAAAAAAACTGTGGAATTTGTTCGATTGAAGCAATAAGACCTTTTAAAAACTGTCTGTTCATGTTTACCTTGATTATATAATACATCTACCCGGCAATAGCCGTTATTAGTAGAAGTCATCAGCCCGATTAGAGGCGGTTCAAGGCAGACATCATTGCCTGTATACCAAAAAAGCTACCCAAGGCAGCTTTTATTTAGTTTTTTCTGTTATTTCTTTTTTCTTTGATTAACTCAACAGTAGCACCGCCTACCCAGTAAAACACAAAGCTTACAAGGAACATCATTAACCAAAAACCTATTGTAATGATACAAAGGAAAAGTAAGAAACCTAAATATTGTGAAAATTCGAACATGATTGCGTGTTATGTTTATTCTAATTCAGGCCAAAGATAATCTTAAAATTTATTTTGAGCAACACATAAAACCAAAAAACACACAAAATAATTTTGTGAAATCGTTTTCAATACCTAGCGATATTGCTTATTTTTGGCTGGATTTTAAAAACACCTGCACAACATCAGTAGGTTACGTTTTTAAACCGTTAAACAATCAGAATACAATAAATAACACATCAAAATGGAATACAGAATAGAAAAAGACACCATGGGTGAAGTGAAAGTTCCTGCTGACAAGTATTGGGGCGCACAAACCGAACGTTCAAGAAACAACTTTAAGATAGGTACTCCCGGCTCTATGCCAAAAGAAATCGTAGAAGGTTTTGCATACCTTAAAAAAGCAGCTGCTTATGCTAACCACGATTTAGGAGTTCTTTCTGTTGAAAAACGTGATGCTATTGCTCAGGTTTGCGACGAAATACTTGCAGGTAAGCTGGATGACCAGTTCCCTCTTGTAATATGGCAAACAGGTTCTGGAACACAAAGTAACATGAACGTAAATGAGGTTGTTGCTAACAGGGCTCAGGTTCTTGCCGGAGGTAAAATTGGCGAAGGTGAGCCGGTATTAAAAGCTAACGACGATGTAAACAAATCTCAGTCTTCTAACGATACTTACCCTACAGGTATGCACATTGCTGCTTACAAAGCTGTAGTGGAAGTTACTATTCCTGGTGTGGAGAAACTTCGTGATACATTACAAAAGAAATCACAGGAGTTTATGAATGTTGTAAAAATAGGCCGTACACACTTAATGGATGCTACTCCCCTAACTTTAGGCCAGGAGCTTTCAGGTTATGTGGCACAGCTAAACTACGGTTTAAAAGCTGTTAAGAATACTTTAGCTCACCTTTCAGAGGTTGCCCTTGGCGGTACAGCTGTAGGTACAGGACTTAACACTCCTGAAGGATATGACGTAAAAGTAGCTGAGTACATCGCTAAATTTACAGGTCATCCATTTGTAACTGCAGAAAACAAATTTGAGGCATTAGCTGCTCACGATGCAATTGTAGAGACTCACGGCGCTTTAAAACAACTTGCCGTTTCATTAAACAAAATAGCTAACGATATCCGTATGCTGGCTTCTGGTCCGCGTTCAGGTATTGGCGAAATATTAATTCCTGAAAACGAGCCGGGATCATCTATCATGCCTGGTAAAGTTAATCCTACACAGTGTGAGGCACTAACAATGGTTTGTGCTCAGGTTATGGGTAACGATGTGGCTATCACTATTGGTGGTACTCAGGGTCACTACGAACTTAACGTTTTCAAACCTCTTATGGCTGCTAATTTCTTACAATCGGCAAGATTAATTGGTGATGCATGTGTATCTTTTGATGAGCACTGTGCACAGGGTATCGAGCCTAACCACAAACGTATTAAAGAACTTGTAGACAACTCTTTAATGCTTGTAACAGCTCTTAATACTAAAATTGGTTACTACAAAGCAGCAGAAATCGCTCAGACAGCACACAAAAACGGTACAACCCTTAAAGAAGAGGCAGTACGTTTAGGTTATGTTTCTCCAGAGGATTTCGATGCTTGGGTTAAACCGGAAGACATGGTAGGTTCTTTAAAATAAGACATCCTCAACTTTATATAGTAAGCCCCGCAATAGCGGGGCTTTTATTTTTACCAACCCTCCTCGCAACGACAAACCTGTAGGGTTAATTATTATATTTGTTATATGGAAACAACACTGCGCCCTGCCACAACAAACGACCTGGAAGGTATATTGGCAATAGTAAACCACAACATATTATATTCTACCGCATTGTATGATTACAATGTAAAATCTATGGAGTATATGCAACGATGGTTTAAAGAAAAGCAGGAAGCAGGTTGGCCTGTTATTGTTGCTGATATAAAAGGTAAGGTTGCAGGCTATGGCACTTACGGAACTTTCCGCGCCAAAGACGGTTACAAATACACTGTAGAGCATTCTGTTTATGTAAATGAGGAATATCATGGCAAAGGCATAGGAAAAATGCTTTTGGCCAATTTAATTACCCTGGCCGCTAAACAGGGAATGCACAGTATGATTGCCGGCATTGATGCCGAAAATAAGGGTAGTATAGAATTCCATAAAAAATTTGGTTTCCGTGAGGCAGGCCTGTTAAAGGAAGTAGGCTTTAAGTTTAACCGCTGGCTGGATGTAGTATTTATGGAGCTCCATTTATGACCTTAATGTTTTTTCTCCATCCGTTTTAAAATATCATTCATCATATCTATCTGTACCCTTTGTATTTCAATTAGTGACTGCTCCTGATGCAGTATAAGATGATCAAGCTTTTCATGCAGCAATCTTATTTCCAGTTCGCTTTTCAGGTTTATTAAATAATCGTTTTTAGCCCTTTCCCTGTCCTTCTCTTCCTGCCTGTTCTGGCTCATCATAATTACCGGAGCCTGCAAAGCTGCAAGACATGATAAAATAAGGTTAAGCAATATAAACGGATATGGATCGAATCCCTTATTAGTAAGCCAGAATACATTAAGAGCTATCCATCCTAATAGAAATGCCATAAAGGAAATGATAAATGTCCAGCTACCGCCAAAGGTTGCTACCTTATCAGCTACACGCTGTCCTAATGTGTAAGTAGTGTTTTCCTCCTCATCGGCAAGAGTGTTGCTTATGAGTGTTTTTTCATTAAGGGATTCCACCACTTTTTGTTCCATATCTGTAAGCTCACCCATTTGGGTATTCATAAAGTTTGATATGTATTTCTTCCTGTAATGGCTCAGTTCAGAAAGTGAAAGACTGCAGTCCTCATTAAAATCAGGATGATCTTTTTTAATAATGTCCAGTATAGGCTCGCGTACTAATTTTGCTGATACCTTTTCCGAATCCGGGAACTGTCTTTTGGATATGTCACTTACAAACTTTTGCATATTAAAACCACTTCTTACGTTTAAAATAGATTACCATAATTATAGCTAAGGTTACCATTACCCCTAAAGCATAATAGTAGCCGTTTTGATAATGAAGTTCGGGTATATTATCAAAATTCATCCCGTATACACCAACCACAAAGGTCATAGGCATAAATATAACAGAGAAAATGGTAAGCATTTTCATAATCTCATTCATGCGCTGCCCCTGTGCCGAATAATAGAAGTTGGAAGCACTGTCCAGCGAGTTCATATCATACTCAATCTGGTCCAGCAGTTCAAGGCTTTTTTGATGCAGACGTGAAAAGAAAGTATAGGTTGTTTTATTAATAGTTTCATAGTCCTGCTCTTCCTCATCGTTTTTAATATTAAAAAGCGCCTCCCTTAAAGGAGTTATGGAGCGTTTAAGGAAATTAAGGTTTTCCTTTGTCTTTTCAATATCGGCAATAAAATCAGCACGGTGGTCGGTTTTAGCCTGCAGGCTTAAGCGTTCAATACGGTCCTCATACTTTTCAATATTGATAAAAAAGTTCTCCATTATGGCATCGAGCATAAGGTACAACAGGTAGTCGTTTTTCTTTTTTCTTACTACACCTGTTCCGGTACGGATACGTTCTCTTATATGCGAAAAATAATCGCTTTTCTTTTCCTGAAAAGAGATAATCAGATTATCCTTTAATAAAAAACTTATCTGCTCGGTACTGATGTTACCTTCCTCTTCTTCTGGTAATGCCGATTTTACGCTAAAGAACAAAACATCATTACCAAGTTCTTCTATACGTGTTCGCCTCGAGGTATTAAGTATATCGCCAATTATAAAACTTTCCACATGCAGCATCTCTCCTATCTGCTTAATCAGTTCCACATCGTGAAGCCCGTGTATATTAAGCCATCTTATACTTTGAGAATCTACATGATTATTACATTCTTTATGAATGATATCTAAGGGTACTTTTTGGTATTCCTTATATCCGTTTTCATCATAAACAAAAAGCTGCATTTCAACCGGTTCGTTATTATATACTCCCGTATACTCATAATAATTGGGCTGAACTTTGCGTACTTTTCGGTATTTGATTCTTTTCATATCGATTTGTTTCTATAAATATAGGAGTTTTTTAAAATCCATTCTATTTTTACAAAAAGTTTAATTCATGAAGATACTTATTAAGAATATTAAGGAATTGCTGCAGGTAAGAGAGGATGGAATTGAAAAAGTCTCAGGAAAAGACATGGCCGTGCTGCCTTCTTTACAAAATGCTTTTCTTTTAATTGAAAACAACATTATAGCTGATTATGGTTCTATGGAAAAGTGCCCTGATGTTATTGATGCCAATACTATAGATGCTACAGGCAAAACAGTTTTACCTGCCTGGTGCGACAGCCATACCCATATTGTATATGCCGGAAACCGCGAACAGGAATTTGTAGACCGCATTAACGGACTTAGCTATGAAGAGATAGCTTCCCGTGGCGGAGGTATACTTAACTCAGCAAAAAAGCTTAATGAAACTTCAGAAGAAGACCTTTACCTGCAATCCCGCAGCCGCCTTGAAGAGGTTATGCAGCAGGGAACAGGAGCAGTGGAAATTAAATCGGGTTACGGCCTTACTGTAGATGGCGAACTTAAAATGCTTAGGGTTATAAAAAGACTTAGGGAAGAATATCCTGTTGCCATAAAAGCTACTTTTTTAGGCGCACATGCCTTCCCTACTGAATATAAAGAGAATCACAGTGCCTATATAGACCTTATAGTAAAAGAAATGCTACCTAAAATAGCTGAAGAGAAACTGGCCGATTATATTGATGCTTTTCTTGAAACAGGATATTTCTCGGTAGAAGAAACAGAACGCATTATGGAAGCCGGTAAAAAATACGGCCTTCAGGCTAAAATTCACGTTAACCAGTTTACAGCCATTAAAGGTATAGAAGCCTGTGTTAAGCATGATGCCCTAAGTGTAGACCATCTTGAAATTGTAACAGATGAAGATATTGAAGCATTAAAAGGTACTAAAACAATGCCTGTGGCTTTGCCTACCTGTTCATTCTTTATCAGCATTCCGTATACTCCAGCACGCAAAATGATGGAAGCCGGATTACCCCTTGCCCTTGCTACCGACTTTAACCCGGGCACTACCCCATCAGGAAACATGAACCTTGTAGTGGCAACTGCCTGCATAAAAATGAAAATGACTCCGGAAGAAGCCATAAATGCAGCTACCATAAATGGTGCTTATGCTATGGATCTTGCTAAAACCCATGGTAGCATTACAAAAGGAAAAAGGGCTAACCTTATAATTACTAAGCCCCTTACCTCCTATTACCAGCTACCTTATGCTTTTGGCAGTAACCTTATCGATTCGGTTATTATAGAAGGACAAATGATTTAATAATACTGATATAAAAAAGAAAAAGGAGCCAATTGGCTCCTTTTTTATTACAGATATGATTTCTGTTATTTCAAAGTAAATGTAGCGTTAGCCACAAGCTGATCTTTATCAAAAAGATTTACATGGTAAAGACCTTTTTCAAAGTTATCTCCTGAAAGGATTTCGCTTACTATGATAGATTTGTTTTCATAGATAGCATTAGTGATAAAGCTGTAAGTAAGTGTATAGTCACCAAATGTTTCAGTTTGTTTTTCACCAAGAACATTATTTTTGCTGTCTATAACCTGTACGTAGAACATTCTGTTACCTGTTTGAGCCACTTCGTTAGCTGCAATGGTAAAAGTTATTTTAAGTTTGTCTACACGTCTTGCTTTATCAGTAGCAACAAGTTTTCCTGAACTTCTCTCTTTAAACGCCTCAGCTTTAAGGTTAACAATAGAAAGTTTAGATGCTTTTTCTACAGTTTTGCTAAGTTTTTCGTTTTGAGAAACAAGAGTGTCATTGTATTTTCTTGTATCATCAAGAACTACAATAGTGCTGTCACGCTCCATAGTAAGAGACTGGTTTTCTTCAGTCAGCCTTTTGTTCTCGGCAATAAGATTATCCATTTCACGCTTCAATCTAAAATAATCGTTTTTGTATTTCTGTAAAGAAGCATTATCGCCTTTAGATTTTTTAAGCTGTGCAATTAAATCATCGATGTTTGCCTTCGCTGTTTCAATTTGGGCTTTAATGTCTGCATTCTCTGCTACAACATTTTCATACCTGGCTTTTTCAGCTTCAAGATCAGCAATAAGACCATCTTTTTCCGAAATGTACTGTTTCTCAGTAGCCTCATTATCTGTACTCATTTTGTACATGTACGCAAGGCTGCCAACTAGTAGTATGGATAGTACTACTATAATCGCTTTTAAACTAGAATTACTTTTTTGTTGTTCCATTATTTATTAAATTGTTTTTGCCAAATTTATACATATTTTAATTCTATGATTGCTTTTTAACGAAATTTTATAGGAAAATAGTATTTTTGAATCGCATAATAATCGTATGGAAAATATAATAAAGTTCACAGAAACAGACTTATCAAAATATACTTCGCACAGAAGCGGGGAAATAAAATTTGGTGAGAGAATACTTACCATCCCTAAAGAGGAGAAAACTTTTGAATACCTGAAGTCGGCAGAGGCAGACTTTGTGCTTTTAGGTGTTCCTGAAGATCTTGGAGTAAGGGCAAATTTTGGAAGACCCGGTGCAGATACAGCATGGGAAACTGCCATAAAAGCAATAGTTAACCTTCAACATAACAAGTTTTGTAAAGGTAACCGTTTGCTTATTTTAGGACATATAGATGTTTCGGGTATCATGAAAGAAGCCGAAGCACTTGATGTAACCGTTAAGGAAGACAGAAAACAACTTTCGCTACTTGTAGAAAAAGTTGACAAGGAGGTGTCTCATATTGTAGCAAAAATTATCTCTGCGGGAAAAACTCCTATTATTATAGGTGGCGGGCATAACAATGCTTATGGTAATATTAAAGGTGCCGCACTGGCAAAAGGCAAGCCCGTTAATGCAATTAACTTTGATGCCCATACCGATTTCCGACAGCTTGAAGGACGACACAGTGGGAACGGATTTTCTTACGCAATGGAAGAAGGCTTCCTTAAAAAGTATTTTATTTTCGGGCTACATGAAAACTACGCCTCAAAAGGTGTAATGGAAAATATTAAAAAACTTAGCGAACGTATACGTTATAATACCTATGAGCAGATTGCCATAAGAAAGGAAAGAAGCTTTAGCGATGAAATGGCACATGCTTTAGGATATATAGAAGATGAGTATTTTGGTATAGAAATAGA
The DNA here is from genome assembly GCF_004151245.1 of Flavobacterium beibuense. Classification (GTDB taxonomy): domain Bacteria; phylum Bacteroidota; class Bacteroidia; order Flavobacteriales; family Flavobacteriaceae; genus Flavobacterium; species Flavobacterium beibuense_A. The sequence continues at coordinate 223,588 of NZ_JUIW01000007.1, read as the reverse complement.
CCTTGACTCCCTGCCTAACGTAGCCAGTAGTGCCATGACGCCAAGCGGTTTTAGTATTGAGAAAGTAAGGCAGTTTATTCATTACTTCGGGAAAAACAAAAATACTGCTTATCTGCACCTTTGTGAAGGAGCGCCGGCTCTGGACAACGACAAGAACAGCCACCTTACGGGTAAGCTTATAGCCTATCTTGTAACCGATTTTATTAAAGCTAAAGGCGGAGAATAGCACTAATTTATTTTAACGTACCTTTGCAACCTGCCTGGTTAACTAAACCGGGCATAATGTGTTTATGATGAAATTTGAAGATCTTAATTTACTTAAGAACATACAGCAGGCCCTTGCAGATGAAGGGTATGAAAATCCTACTCCAATACAGGAGCAGGCTATTCCGGTTATTCTGGAAGAAAATGATCTTGTGGGTTGCGCACAAACCGGTACAGGTAAAACTGCAGCATTCGCCATCCCTATGCTTAATATATTACACCGCATAGTAGGCTCGGCAAAAAAGAGAAAACTTATCAGGGCACTTGTTGTTACCCCTACCCGCGAACTTGCATTACAGGTTGGTGAAAGCTTCGATACTTACGGTAAATACACAAACATACGTCAGGTAACTATTTTTGGCGGAGTTAACCAGACTCCGCAGGTAGATCAGCTTAAAAAAGGGGTTGATATTCTTATCGCTACTCCGGGAAGGCTTTTAGACCTGCATAAACAGGGATTTGTAGATTTAGACCACCTGCACTTTTTAGTGCTTGATGAAGCCGACCAGATGCTGGACATGGGCTTTATTAATGATGTAAAGAAGATTATTAAGCTTACTCCGGATAACAGGCAAACATTACTGTTTTCGGCTACGATGCCTTTACCTATACGTGAACTGGCAGATACTTTTTTAACCAATCCTAAGTATGTTTCGGTAACACCTATATCATCAACTGCCGAAAAGGTAAAGCAACAGTTGTATCTTGTAGACAAAGCCGATAAACGTAAGCTGTTGTATCACCTTATACGCAACGAAAACCTTAAGAATGTACTGGTATTTACACGTACCAAACATGGTGCGGACAATGTGGTTAAGGCACTAAAGAAAAACGGTGTTGAAGCAGGCGCAATACATGGTGACAAGTCACAAAGTGCAAGACAACGTATGTTAGATGCCTTTAAAAATAAAGAGATATCTGTACTGGTAGCAACAGATATTGCTGCAAGGGGTATTGATATAGAAAGCTTGCCTTATGTGGTGAACTTTGACCTGCCTAACATACCTGAAACCTATGTACACCGTATTGGGCGTACAGGACGTGCGGGTAACTCAGGACTGGCAATATCTTTTTGCGGACGCGATGAACTTCCTTACCTTAAGGATATAGAAAAGCTTATCCGCATGAAGCTTAAGGTTATGGAAGAACATCCTTATCCGTTTACCGAGCAGGATAAAGAAAACAAACCTGAAGGACAAAAACCTGATTTAAGGAACAAAAATAAAAATGCCCGAAGCGGCAAATCAAAGCCGGGAGGAAAATCTAACTCAAGAAAATCTGAGGCTTCAAAGAAAAAGAAAAAACGCTGGTATTAACCAGCGTTTTTTTGTTTACATTTGAGACACTAATCACCTGAAACTATGACTACAAGGTTTGCCACACAAGAAGATGTCAGGGTTGTTTACGGGTTTATAAACGAGCTCGAAAACACAGTTTTTGATTATGATACTTTTGAAAAGTATTACTTTGAAAACCTTGAAAACAAAAACAATATCTATCTGGTAGCTACAGATACCGTTAAAAATGTAATTGGCTTTTGCAGCTCCCATGGGCAAATACTGTTGCACCATCAATGTATGGTTTTTGAGATTCAGGAACTATTTATAGCTACCGATTATCGAGACAGAAAAGTAGGTCGTTTTCTTTTGCAGGCACTTGAAGATATATTAAAGCAACAAGGACACGAACTGCTTGAGGTAACCTCTAACAAAAGAAGAACAGAAGCACATCGCTTTTACATTAATAACGGTTTTGCAGAGAGTCACTTTAAATTCACCAAAAAGCTTGGCTAGCCTGTAATTTTAATTTTTTAACACGGGATAATTGCAGTAATATAGTAAATTTGACTACCAACTATAAAAAAATTACTGTTATGAAACCCACATACCATTATGCTACGGTATTAAAAGCTATTGAAGAATTAAGACAAAAAGGATTTACCGAAGATTTTAACCTGCATGAAAACTGTCTGGTTTGCAGTTCCGGTAAATTTGAAGCTGAGGATTTTGAAATTTCCCATATTTATTACTACGAAGGTGAGAGTAATCCTGATGATGAGGCTACTGTTTATGGTATAGAATCCAAAAGCGGTACAAAAGGGATTTTAGTTACCGGAGACGAACAGGATATAGACCCTATGTCGCAAAGAATAGTAGATAAACTTTTGGTAAGCCGTAAACGCGACTAAACTATGAGGGCTTACTGGAGTTTTTTTTTCAGGGTAAACCTCTTTAACGTTATTGCCAGTGCCATTGCATCTGTCAATATGATTATATGGTTTCCTGTACTGTTATGTACTTTTGGACTGGCAGTAGGCTTTTATGGCTTTTACTATTTTTATAAAAACGAATTTTATTTATACCATAACCTGGGGTTTAGCAAATTAAAACTGGGAGTAATGACATTTGCCATAAATGCTGCCATTGCCCTACCCCTGCTTATTATTATATCATTATTGTGAAACAAAGCCTTTCTGCAACCGGAATAATAAAAACGTTTGGTAATAAAACGGTGCTGGACAACGCTTATATACGTTGTGAAACCGGAGAAATTACAGGTATCTTTGGGCGTAATGGCTGTGGCAAATCGACCATACTTAAAGTTATTTTTGGAACTCAGAAAGCCGAAAGTGTTTCTCTAAGCATTGATGGTAAGCACTACTCCCCTAAAGAAATTATTGCCAAACAAAAAATAGCCTATTTACCTCAGTACCCTTTCCTTCCAAAGAACAAGACCGTTAAAAATGTTATTCCTATAGTTCTTGAAAAAGGAAGCCTGCAGGATAAACTTTTATATCTACCTGAAATTAATAAACTTGCCGACAGGAAGGTAGGCGAACTTTCTATGGGACAACTACGTTACCTGGAGCTGTTACTAATATCCCATTTGCCGCACCCTTTCCTAATGCTCGATGAACCTTTTTCTATGGTAGAGCCTTTGTACAAAGAGAAAATAAAAGAGTTTTTACTAAAACTGAAGAAAGAGAAAGGCATAATAATAACAGATCATTATTATGTTGATGTGCTTGAGGTTAGTGATAAAAACATGTTACTTAAAAACGGAAAAATAATACCTATTGATAATTCACAGGAACTGGTAACGCACGGTTACCTGACAAGTGTAAATGTTTAACTATGAAAAAAATTGTTTTAATGGCCTTAGGGCTGTTTGCTTTTAATGCAAAAGCACAGGATGTAAAAGTTATGACCTACAACATCAGACTGGATGTAGCAAGCGATGGTGAAAACCGTTGGGATAACAGGAAAGAGATGCTTGCCAAACAGGTACAGTTTTATGAGCCCGATTTTATGGGGGTTCAGGAGGCGCTGCCTAACCAGATGAAATATCTTGGCGAGGCATTAACAGATTACGACCATGTTGGTGTAGGTCGTGATGACGGGAAAGACAAAGGTGAATTTTCGGCAATCTTCTATAACAAGACAAAATACAAAATGCTGGAAAACCATACTTTTTGGTTATCTGAAACGCCAAATATACCTTCTAAAGGCTGGGATGCTGCCTATAACCGTGTTTGTACTTACGGGCTTTTTGAAAACCACAAGACCAAACAAAAAATATGGGTATTCAACACACACTTTGACCATGTAGGCAATTTGGCGAGACAAAACAGCGTTAAGCTTATAACCGACAAGATTAAAGAAGTAAATAAGGATGATTTTCCGTTTGTGGTAACAGGAGATTTTAACCTGGAAGAAAACACGGAAAGTATAAAAGCAATGTCGGCAGAACTGAACGATTCCAAAAAGACAGCTCAGTTTGTGTTTGGCCCAGACGGTACGTTTAACGCCTTTGAGTTTCATAAACCCGTAACAACAAGGATAGACTACATATTTACAGCCAAAAAGAAAATGAAGGTTTTAAAATATGCCGTTTTAAGCGACTCTAAAGACTGTAGGTACCCGTCAGACCATTTGCCGGTTTATGTGGAGCTAAAAGTTAAATAAAGCATGAAAAAACTATTATTCATAGGAGTTTTATTTATTATTTCCTGCAAGGAAAGTACTGCTCCTGTGGATAATAGTACAATGTATTATACAATAGAGGCACAAAGGCAGCTATACGAAATTGAATATAAAAAGAATGCAAAAAAACTTCATGAAAAGGATTCCTCTGCTGATATAATACCTACTATTCCTTTAATATATGATAACCAATATTATTCAAACTATAATTTTATAATTGATTCGCTAAATCATATATACTATTTTTATCATTCACGGGCTTATGAGCCTGTTTTTTGTGGAACAGGTATGGAGTTTGGGCCATTCCCTGCCCCATACATAAAACTTTATCCTAAAGATATTATTCATATACCGGATAGTGATTTTGAAACCTTTTTCAGATCAAGGGTTATGGACTCCATAAAACCTAAAGAGTCTATACTTATTTATATCGGTTCACAAAAGGACTCTTTCAAGTCTCCTCAAATAGATAAACTTTATAATATTTTTAATACAGATCACTATTACAGGGCTATTGTATGTCGCAAAACTACAGAACAGGAAGATGTATTGTTACAATACAAGAAAAGCGGTAAATATTATAATCCTGATGAAATAAAATGGGATTCAACCAAAACTGATATTAAATCTATAAAATAAAAAATCCCGACTTTATCGGGATTTTTATTTATTCAAAAGTAACTTTATCTGTTTTTGTAATTGTTGCTATGCAGTAAGGCTGTGTAAGGGCCATTGTAACTGTTTCCCCTTCTCGGGGTTTGGTAGTTTTTACTTTTACAAAAGCGGTCTTGTTTTCAATCTTTACATTATCTATACTTATACTGTATCCCCCACTCGATTTTTGCCCCATAAATAAGGCTACAACATTATTATCGCTAAAATCAACTGTTGGTACACTTTCAATGTTAAGCTCCCTGTACAGTTCATCAAGTCGTTCCTGAGAGGTGATAACTTCATTAAAAGCAGTCTCATGTCCTCCATAACCGCTTTGGGTTAATATTTCATAATTGTTTGCCATAGCTGATTTTCCTGGTTGGCCGGGTTTACCGTCTTCACCTTTCTGATGAGTTACACAACTCACAAGTAAAAACAGTATTGATAATAATGCTAATCTTTTCATAGTCTATTTTTGTTTTAAGGCTTTACGGTATAGTTTCTCATATAAAGGTACAACATTTTGTATATCAAACTCCTGTGCCACTTTAAGAGCGTTGTTTTTAAATTGTAAAAGTACTTTGTCGTCTTGCAGAATAGAAATTGCCCTCTTAGCCATTGTTTCCACATCACCTACATTAGCCAGATAACCCGAGTAGCCTTCTCTGTTAACCTCAGGAAGACCACCTGTATTACTTGATATTACAGGTACACCGTTAGACATGGCTTCCAGTGCGGCAAGCCCAAAACTTTCGGTTTCAGACGGTAAAAGGAATAAATCGGTAAAACAAAGTATCTCGTTAATCTCGCTACTGTTACCAAAGAAGATAACCTTATCGGCTAGGCCTAACTGATCACAAAGCTTTTCTGCAGGTTCTTTTTCAGGTCCGTCTCCTACCAGCATAAGCTTGGCAGGCATAACCTTTTGTATCTCATAAAAAATCTTAATCACATCCGGTATGCGTTTAACCTTACGGAAGTTACTGATGTGTGTAATGATCTTTTGGGTTTCGGTAGCCATCATAGAGCGGTGGCATGGGGAGTTTTCCTCTATTTTCTTTTTATCAACCTCGATAAAGTTAGGTATAACCTCTATATCCCTTTTAATGTCAAAAAGTTTATAGGTATCGTCTTTTAAAGCCTGGGATACCGATGTTACCACATCACTATGGTTAATACTGAAACTTACAGCCGGTTTATAAAAAGGGTGATTACCCACAAGGGTAATATCTGTACCGTGAAGCGTGGTTACCATTGGAATTTTAATTCCCTGCTCCTTCAGCATTTTCTTAGCCATATAACCGGCGTAGGCATGCGGAATTGCATAATGTACATGCAGCAGTTCTATACCATGCAGTTTAACCATATCTACCAGTTTACTGGAAAGGGCTAGCTCATAAGGTTGGTAATGAAATAAAGGATATTCCGGAACGTGTACTTCGTGGTAATGTAAATTGGGGTTTAATAAGGCGAGACGCACGGGCTGGCTATACGTAATAAAGTGTATTTCGTGACCGCGGCGTGCCAGTTCCAATCCCAGTTCGGTAGCGACAACACCACTACCGCCAAAGGTTGGATAACATACTATTGCGATTTTCATAAAAGACTAAATAAGTATAACGAAATTAAATAAAAAAAACGGGCTGCCCCGTTTTTATCCTGAAATTAACGTAATAATTACCTTATAAAAAATTATTTGGCTTTTAGGTTCGATTCATATAAATCAATCCACTGTTGTGGTGTCATTTTCGAAACCAGTTCACCTATAAGCTCATACGGAATAGCCTCGGGCTTTTTAAAACGCACACAGCTTTTTCCCATATCCAGTTTTGTTTTGCTATGTTTAGGGTATTCGCTTACAAACCAGTCATGAAGTTCCTTATCGGCATAAACACCCATATGATAAAGGGCAACAAAATTCTTTTGGGAACCAATGCTTAGAAAAGGCAACGGAGTCTTAGGATCACAATGGTAACCTGCAGGATAAGTACTGTGTGGTATTGACCAGCTCAGCATACCATATCCCGTGCCTTCCTGAAAGCCTTTCGGCAGATTACTGTTAATAGTATCACGCAGTTTTTCTATATACGGCCTTCTTTCTTCGGGTATGGCCTCCATATATTCTTCTGGAGTATTTACATGGTACTGCATAATTATGTGTTTTAGTAGTTACTAATTTTGAATAATAGACTCCTGAATAACCTTTTGTATATCCTCCCTTATGTTCTCTTTAGAGAGTTTATTTTCGGTAGCTTCAGGATATGTCCTGTTAGACAGGAACACATATACTACGCCCGTAGCAGGGTCTGCCCATGCCATGGTGCCTGTAAAGCCTGTATGTCCAAAACTCGATTTGGAAACACAGTCACAAGTTGGCCCAGGGTTTTCAATCTGAGGTTTGTCTAAACCAAGCCCTCTCCTGTTTCCGTCTTCACATCCGTAGCAGGTATTAAAGATATCAAAAGTTTGCTGAGTAAAAAACCTGTGTCCGCCATATTCTCCCCCGTTAAGGTACATCTGCATAATTTTGGCCACATCCATACTGTTAGAGAAAAGTCCGGCATGTCCTGCCACACCATCTTCCATCGCGGCAGCCATATCGTGTACATATCCCTGTATTACCTGATAACGGTAGTAGTTATCTATCTCTGTAGGCGGGATGATACTCATATCCCATTTGCGTAACGGGTTGTAAGTAGTATGTGCAGCACCAAGCGGTTTGTAGAACTCTTCGTCACTTAAAACATCAAGCGGTTTGCCTTTAACCCTTTCCAGATATTCCTTAAGAAGGATAAAGGTAAAATCGCTGTAGCGGTATTGCTTTTTAGGCAATAGCTTGCTGTCTGCAATTCGTTTTACAATCGTATCCGGATAATCCTTTCTCAGAAAAAGCATTTCTGCTACCTGAAGCGGGAACTCCGGCTCATAATGATCTCTGTAATATTTTTCAGAAGGGTGTTTCGTACTGTCAAGCGTTGCTACATAAAACGGCATCCACGGCTGGAATCGCGCCTGATGCAAAAGCATATCCTTAAGTATAATATCCTTCTTATCGGTATTCTTGAATTCGCTAAGCATGCTGCCTAACTTCGTATCCATTTTTAGCTTACCGTGCTCATACATCTGCATAACATGTGGTAATGTGGATAATACTTTAGTAAGCGAAGCAACATCATAAATATCTGAATTGGTTACAGGAGTTTCCTTCTCATAAGTATGATAACCAAACGACTTTTGGTACACCACCTTACCGTTACGTGCCACAAGTACCTGCATACCCGGTGTCATTTTACCATCTATGGCTTTTTGTGCCAGCAGGTCTATTTGTGTTAGCTTTGCAGCATCCATACCTGCATTGCCCGGAGTAGTAAATGCAAGCCTTCCTGTAGTTTCGGTTTCAATACCCGTATTTACCGTAAACGAATTATTTATAGATACAGGCAGCTTTCCTTTAGAGCCTAATGCACCAAAGATAACCTCTGCGGCAACTGTCGAGGCAATTGCATTATTTTGGTAGGCCAGGACAACGCTTTTTATATTGGTAAAATCCTTAATCTGCATAAGCGCATAAGGCTTAACAAAAGCAGCAAGTATAACAGGTTTTATTTTAGCAATAGCTGATATCCACTCCAGTTCGGCATCTGTAAAATTATGGTTCTTCCAGGCACCGTCTGCCTTATGGAAACCAATAATAACCTTGGTAAAATCCTTAAGCTTTTCCTTATATAACGGAAGTGTTTGTTCCTCCAATACAGTAACATCGGCATAAGACTGTAGCTTCTCTACAAAGTCTGTATTATCGGCATCGCCCATTTTTATATAGGCTATCTTCTCGTTAACCAGACTACGGATAGGCAATGTTGTATTATCGTTCTTTATAACCGTAACCGCATTTTCATACAGCTTGTAATTAAGGTCGTCATAGATGTATTCGTTAAGATCTGAATACAAATGGGTAATATCAATAGGTTTGTACTTATTAAGTCCTGCCCTGTATTTATAAGCCAGTATCTTTTTTACCGAGTAAGCCAAACGTTCTTCTGTAAGTACGTTTTGAGCGTAAGCTTCCCTAAATTTTTCGATAGCCACAGGCACATTCTCTGCAAAAAGCAAAACATCATTTCCTGCCAAAAATGCCTCAAGGTCTATTTCTCCCGGCTGCATATAGTTACTGGCTCCTTTCATGTTTAGCGCATCAGTAAAAATAAGTCCGTCATAACCCATTTCTCCCTTAACAATATTGGTTACAACATTATAGGAAAGTGATGTAGGATAATTTTCGGTAGGTTCTATACTGGGTACGTTAAGGTGTGCCACCATTATACTGGCAAGCCCTTCGTTAAATAGTTTTTTATACGGATAGAATTCCAAATCTTCCAGTCTCTGTGTAGTAAACGGAAGGTATGGTAATGAATAATGCGAATCGGTAGCCGTGTCACCATGTCCGGGAAAGTGTTTTCCGGTAGCATATACACCCTGACTCTGCAGTCCTTTCATTAAAGCAAGTGCTCTTTCGGTAACGTTTACTTTATCTTCACCAAAAGAACGGTTACCGATAATAGGATTTTTAGGATTTACGTTCACATCCAGAACAGGGGCAAAATTAAACTGTATGCCCATCCTTTTAGACTGCATGGCCATCTGCTCGCCCATAGTCTCAATAAGACGCATATCCTGAATAGCTCCTAGCGTCATATTCCACGGATAGCGATAAGTAGAATCCAAACGCATACTAAGTCCCCACTCACCATCTATACCTATAAACAAAGGCGTTTTTGCCTGTGACTGATAACGGTTGGTTAGCTTAGCCTGTCTAACTGGACCACCCTGAAAGAATATCAGCCCACCCACTTTGTAATCCCTAACAAGTTTATCAACTTCCTGTACATGTGCAGCATCCTTATTAGAGTATGCCGCTACCATAAACAGTTGCCCTACCCTTTCCTCAAAGCTTAATGAATTATAAATACTATCGGTCCATTTGCGTTCGGCCGGAGTTTTATAATTATTAAAGGGTGCCTGCTGTGCAAATACACACTGCACTAAAAGAAGAAAGAATATCGCGTATAACCTCATTAAATCTCTTGTTTTTTTAAAAAATAAAATCATCACTATACAAGGCGTAGAATGATGATCTTACATATTGTTATTCTGCCTCTTTTAAAAGAAGCGGCTATGCCAGCTCTCACCTGCAGGTACCTCCCAATAATCCTGCCATTCTCCTATTGTATTGACAAGATTATTAAAAACTACCGTATTTGCAGAAACGGCTTTTTCTTTTGCCATTTTCCTGAACTCAATAAGCGTTTTGTGTGCAATGTGCTCACCATTCTTAAAGGTTACATTCATTTTATCAAGCAGGTCTACATTATATTTCTTTTCCAGCTCCTGAATAAAATGCACCGATGCATCTATAGAGCAGCCTGTAGCCGACTGGGTATCCTGATTAACAGCCAGTATAATAAACCTGCTGTATTTTATCTGATAAGAAGCTTCAAGGCCTGTGCCGTGAGCTGCCCAGTTTTCGACAAAGCCTTTAAGTGCTTCATCAATTTCGGAAATCTCTTCATCAGAGAATTTCCTGTTTGACTGATAGATCCATATTCTGGATTCTTCAGGCAATGTATCAAAGGGAACGTACATAATTAATTTTTATAAATCCTTAGCGTTGGCAATAAGTTCTGCCACATCCATTACTTTAACGTCCGCTTCCCTGTTCTTAGCTTTAACACCGTCTGTTAGCATGGTATTACAAAACGGACAACCTGCCGCAATAATTTCCGGCTGGGTTTCAAGGGCATCTTCTGTCCTTTCCACATTTACGTCCTTATTACCCGGCTCCGGCTCTTTAAACATCTGTGCGCCTCCGGCACCACAGCAAAGTCCGTTTCTACGGGAACGTTTCATTTCTACTAACTCGGCATCCAGCTTTTCAATAAGGTCACGCGGAGCTTCATATACATTATTAGCCCTGCCCAGGTAACACGGGTCATGAAAAGTAATTTTCTTACCCTTAAACTGGCCTCCTTCAATGGTTAACCTGCCGTCATCTAATAATGACTTAAGGAACTCTGTATGGTGAACCACTTCATATTTACCTCCTAAACCGGGATATTCATTTTTTATGGTATTAAAACAGTGCGGGCATGCAGTAACAATTTTCTTAACCTCATATCCGTTAAGAACCTCAATGTTCATCATTGCCTGCATTTGGAATAAAAACTCGTTACCGGCCCTTTTAGCAGGGTCTCCGGTACAGCTTTCTTCAGTACCTAATACTGCAAACGAAACATTTGCCTGATTAAGTATTTTCACAAATGCTTTAGTGATTTTTTTTGCCCTGTCGTCAAAACTGCCCGAGCATCCTACCCAAAATAATACTTCAGGCTGTTTGCCCTGTGCCAGCATTTCGGCCATTGTAGGCACTGTTAAATTTTCCTGACTCATAATATCTTTATTCGTGCTTACCATCATCAAAAACCTGGATGGTAACTTCTTTTTCTATTAAATCTGTAAATTGTCCTCTGTAACGTGTGGCCTTAACAAGGTGATTGTCTATCCAGTGATAGTTACCCCCTCTTGGCTTACCCATAAGCATACCGTGGTATTTAAAGCCGTGCTTTTTAAGCCATTCTTCTGTTACTGCACGGTGCTCTTCTGTGCGTGATGTAAAGAAGAAGATAACATGACCTTCGTCAAACCATCTATTAAGCGTAGCCAATGCATCAGGGTATACCTCGGCAGTAGCCATCCTTTCCGGTTCTTCGTTAGGGATATCGTCACAAATGGTACCGTCTATATCTATAAGGTAGTTTTTTATTCCCGGAGGAAGTACCGGACTCAAATGCTCACCATTTACAGTAAGTGGCAATAAATTTTTATCTATATCCTCTTTTTTCATTATGCTTCGTCTTTCCAGTTTAACCTATCCATTTGATTGTACTGCCAAGGCGCACCGTTGTTCTCAACATTTGTCATCATATTGTTAAGCTCAGTAGGTGCAGCACTCTGCTCCATTACAAGATACCTTCTCATATCCATAATGATAGAAAGAGGATCTATGTTTACAGGGCAGGCTTCCACACAACCGTTACAGCTTGTACATGCCCATAGCTCTTCGGGAGTGATGTAGTCGTTAAGTAACGATTTGCCATCGTCTACAAACACACCTTTATTTGCATCTATGTTCTTACCCACCTCTTCAAGTCTGTCGCGGGTATCCATCATAATCTTTCTTGGGGAAAGTTTTTTACCTGTAAGATTAGCAGGGCATGAGGATGTACATCTGCCACACTCAGTACAGGTATAAGCATTCATTAACTGAACCCAGTTAAGATCCTGAACATCGCTGGCACCAAACTTAGCAGGTATCTCTGCAGCATCGGCAGCAGGTGCAGCAAACGGATCGGCATTTGGATCCATCATCAGTTTAACCTCATTTGTAACCGACTCAAGGTTATCAAACTGCCCTTTAGGCTTAAGGTTCGCATAATAAGTATTAGGGAATGCCAACAGTATGTGTAAGTGCTTAGAGAAATACAGGTAATTCATAAATATAAGTATACCTATAATGTGCATCCACCATGTAGCACGTTCTATAATCATTACCGTGCCTTCACTCATACCGTTAAACAACGGCTCAATGAACTGAGATACAGGAAATGCCCCTGCCCTTACAAAATGCTCTGCTCCTGCCATCTGTAAATGGTAATCTGCAGCATTCATGGTAAGGAACAGTAACATAAGTACCGTTTCAAAATAAAGGATAATATTAGCATCGCTCTTAGGCCAGCCTTTAAGGTCACCATGAGCAAAACGCCATAACCTTATAATATTTCTTCTTATATAGAAAATAGCAACAGAAACAATAACACCAAGTGCTAAAACCTCAAAAAAGCCAATAAGCACATTATAGAAGCCTCCCATAAAAGAGAAAAGCCTGTGGGTACCAAAAACACCGTCTATAATAATTTCTAAAAGCTCTATATTAATAACAACAAAACCTACATATACTATAATGTGTAATATACCCGCAACCGGCCTTCTAACCATTTTAGACTGACCCAAAGCAATCATTGTCATGTTAGCCCAACGCTCTTTAGGATTATCATTGCGGTCTATATCCCTGCCCAGCTTTATATTTCTTATCAGCTTTTTAATGTTAAGCGCAAAATATCCAAAACCTGCGGCAAGTATAATTACAAAAAGTATATTGTCTATGTAGCTCATGTTATAGGAGGTGATTAGTTCCTTTTAATACTATTACTAGTTACTTTTTTTCTTCTACGTAAGGTGTTCCTTTTTTACCGAAAACCGAGAAATGTACATAACGTTTCGGGTTGTTCTTAAAGTCGGCAAGCAGTTCTTTAAGTTCGTTGGAAGCATCTGTAAGGTTGTTATACATCGCTTCATCTTTCATCAATTTACCTAATGTACCTTTACCTTGCTGTACGTCTCCCAGTATCTGGTCTACACTGGCAAGCGAGTTTTCAAGTTTTCTAACTGTTTCGGCAAGGTTAACCTTATTAAGTGAATCTGAAATCTGGGCAAAATTTCCTGATGCGGTTTCTAAATTAGTAAGTGTACCGTCTATTTTAGACTTGTTTGAAGCAAGTATACCGTTTAACGAACGGGAAGCCTGATTGAACTGCCCCATTGTTTCTTTCATATCTGCTATGGCCTGTCTCAGGTTTTCCTGAGTTTTCATATCCATAACATTATTGATGCTTCTTAAAAGGCTGTCTGCACTTACAACAGTTGATTCCACTTTATTCTTTAATGGCGCCAGTTGTTGTGCAACCATATCTACAGTTCCCGGTTTAGAGCCTGCAGTAAGAACTTCTCCGTTTTCGGCAGCTACAGGATTTTTCATATCCGGTATAATTTCAATTTGTTTACCCCCAAGTAAATCCGGAGAATATAAAGTTGCCAAACTTGTTTTTGAAATAGGAAAATCGGTATCAACCTGCATTTCAACACGTAGCTTTCCGCTCTGCATATCAACAAAGCTTATATCTGTAACCTGCCCTATTACAAGACCGTTTATAGTTACAGGAGCAGAATGTGAAAGGCCTTCCACATTATCATAAACTACGTAAAATGTTTTGTAAGAATTAAATAAATCCTTACCTCTTAAAAACATATAGCCCCATATAAATACCAAAATAGCACCTATAACCAAAATGGCTGTTTTAACTTCTCTTGTTACTTTCAAAATTGATTATTTTAATAAAAACAAATGTAGGACAAATAAATAATTTTATTGTGAATATTATTTTAAAGGTTTACTTACCCTTTAAAGCTTCATTTACAGAAATTTTCTTACCATTTTTAAATGCTACTACAAACGCATCCTTGTAACCCTTGGCCTTTGCCTCCGATAAAAGGTTTTGTGCCTCATTATAATCAGACACTTCTCCGTAGTAATATTTAACAACCTTGCCGTCTTTTTCTTTACTTATATTATTAAGTCCTTTAAAATTAGAAGGGGTTGTGGCAAGGTCACTGCTTCCGGCAGCAATCTGTACTTTAAATACAGCTCCGTCTTTAGCTGTTTGTGCAGCAGGAGACTCTTTTGGTGTTTCAGTTTTTGGAGTGGTAGTTTCCGCAGGCTTTACATAACCGCTTATAGAACTAAGTGGTGTAAAGTTTTCTTTTTTAAACTCTATAATACCTCTGGCTACAGCCTCGGCAAGTTCGGTTTTACCTTTTTCTGAGTTTAGGTACTCCCCTTCGCTCTTAAAGGAAAGGAAACCAAGTTCTATAAGTATACCCGGCATGGCTACACCGTGTAGTACCCAAAAAGGTGCATCTTTAACACCTCTGTCATTTCTTTTCAAATCTTTTGCAAGTCCGTGCTGAACTTTTACTGCTGCAGCAAAGCTCTCCCCTCTGTACTCTTCCTGCATAAGCTGGAATTTAAGTAAGCTCTCCGGTTTGTTAGGATCAAAACCTGCATAACTGGTCTTATCGTCTTCCAGTTCCCACACGGCATTTTCCATTTTTGCAACCTCAAGATTAGATGCATTTTTGGTTAAACCCATTATAAAGGTCTCCGCCCCGTGTGCAGTTTTCTTGGTTTCTGCATTACAGTGTATAGACACAAAAAGATTGGCATCTGCCTTATTGGCAATTTTCGGCCTCTCCTTAAGCTCAATAAAAACGTCTGTCTTTCTTGTATATATTACCTGGATATCACTTTCCTTCTCAAGTATTTTACCTACTCTAAGGGTAACATCCAGCGCTATATTCTTCTCTATAAAACCATTATACATAGCACCGTAATCCTTACCGCCATGCCCGGCATCAAGAACTACTTTGAATTTCCCGCTGTCCTGGCCAAACGATACCGTAAAAACCATTAAGAACAGTAATAATCTCAGCTTTTTTTTCGTATTCCCTTTCATTATCATCTTGTTATTGTTCAGCTTATGTTTATAATAAGATTTAGCAATTATTTTTGGCAAAATTATTGTATGTTTGACACTTCAAAAAATAAGCCATATTTTTACAAAAATAGCATTAAAACCGTTGCGCACAAACTTATTTCATATCGTTTTATCAGCAATTTTCCTAACAATGGGAATTTGTAAAATGTCAGCTCAGGAAACTCCAAAAAACGGAGAATTCAGAAAGGCTGAAAATAAGGAAATTAGCGAACCGGAAATTCCGGATACTACAAAAATTGTTATTCCTGAACAACCAAAAGCCGTACAAAACGATACCAATAAAAAAAGAAACGGTATTGATGCTCCGGTAAAAAGAACCGCCAAAGGCTATGAAAGCTATGACGTAAGAACCAATAAGGCCACTCTTTATGATGAAGCAGAGGTTTATTATAAAGATATCGAGCTAAAAGCAGGAATTATTGTATTTGACGAAACCAAAAACGAAGTTTTTGCCGGAAGAATTAAAGACTCTTTAGGCAATTATACCCAATATCCATACTTTAAACAGGGAACCCAGGTAGTAGAGGCCGACTCTATTCACTTTAATTCCAAAACCCAAAAAGCAAGGGTATGGAACTCCAGAACTAACCAAGGGGAATTTTGGGTTTATGGAGAGATTACCAAAAAGGAAAACGACTCGGTAATCTTCATAAAAAAAGCAAGATTTACAACTTCTAAAAATACTGAAGATCCTGAATATGAATTTAGGGCAGATAAAATAAAATTTGTTCCCGGCAAAAAAGTAGTAGTTGGCCCCACCCTAATGTGGATAGAGGATGTACCTACACCTATTGGTATACCTTTTGCTTTTTTCCCTATGACCGAAGAGGCAACATCAGGTTTTATAATGCCTACTTTTGGTGATAACCAAAATCAGGGATATTTCCTTCAAAACGGAGGTTACTACTTTGCCCTTAGTGATTATTATGATTTAGCTGTTACCGGAGACTATTATACTAACGGTAGTTATGGTTTAAGAGCAGAGTCCCAATATGCCAAACGATACAAATACAGAGGTAACGTAAACTTACGTTTTGAAAACATTATTCAAAGTGAGCGTGGTTTTCCCGATTATTCCAGATCAAGACAATATAACATTCAGTGGTCGCACAGCCAGGATGCAAAGGCAAGTCCTAACTCAAGATTTTCTGCAAGTGTTAACTTAGGTAGTAGCCAGTACTTCAGGCAGTCGTTAAATACGGTAAACGTAGGATCGAGCCTTAATAATACCTTAAGCTCATCTATAAGTTACTCCAAAACATTTCAAACCGTACCGCAGGTAAACTTCTCGCTTACGGCAAGGCACTCGCAAAATACCAATACCGAGAGTATTACCATGAGCCTCCCTACCCTACAGGCAAGTGTAGACAGGATTTTCCCTTTCGCTAAAGACGACGAACCTAAAAAAGGTTTTATAAAAAACATAAACCTTCAATATAACGTAAGAGGAGAAAACAGTTTCCAGACAACTGATTCGCTTTTCTTTAAGCCGGAAATGTTTAGGGATGCAAAAACAGGCTTACAGCACTCTATACCGCTTAGTACAAACTTTAAGGTGTTTAAGTACTTTAGTGTCTCTGCCAGTACAAACTATCAGGAAACATGGGTGTTTAATACTATCGAAAAGAAATACAACCCCACCACAGGAAAAGTTGATATAAATGATATAAGAGGTTTTGATGCATTTAGAACCTACAACTTTTCATCTAGTATAGGTACTACTATTTACGGTACATTTAATTTTGGTGAGGATAAAAAATTCCAGGCGCTTCGACATGTAATGCGTCCTTCTGTATCATATAGCTACACTCCTGCTTTCGACCAGTATTATGATGTATACCAACTTGATGCCAGCGGAGAGAATTATGCAGATTTTACACGTTTTGAAGGCGGTTTATTTGGTGCCCCAAGTCAAAACTTTGCTAACAGCGTAGGTCTTGGCCTAAACAACACTTTTGAAGCTAAGGTGCGTAATGATGATGAATCATCAGACGAACCTAAAAAAGTAATGCTTCTTAATAACCTAAACTTTACCACCAGCTACAATATTGCTGCCGATTCACTGGCATGGGCTCCGTTAAGGGTAACCGGGGGTACTACCCTTTTCAAACAGAAGCTTAACCTTAACTTTGGTGCTACCTTAGACCCTTATGCTATTGACAATGGTGGAAGAAGGATTGATGTTTATAACATAGATAACGGCGGTAGTCTTTTCAGGCTTACAAGTGCTAACGTAACCATGGGTTACTCTATAAGCAGTACAGACGGGCAGGCCGGAGCCGGAAAAAACAAAGATGATCAAACGGCTCGAAACGGTGGCCGTGATGACGATTTATTTGGTACCGGTGTAGACATGAGCGACCAACGCCAGAGTATGTTTAATGACGATGATGAGGAAAAGAGCGATAAAAGCGGGGGTACTTTCTATAACTCAACCTTCCCTTGGAATTTCAGGCTGGCATGGTCTGTAACCTATAACAACAGTAACAGGCAAAGTGAAATTACCAATAACTCCCTGATGGTATCGGGTAACGTTGATATTACCCCTCGCTGGAAAGTTGGTATCTCTACCGGTTACGACTTTGTAAACAAAGGGGTTACCTTTACACAGTTACGTTTTGAACGCGACCTTTTAAGCTGGCGTATGGACTTTAACTGGGTACCTAACGGCTACAATAAATATTGGGGCTTCTTTATCGGTATCAAATCTTCTATCCTAAGTGATATCAAATGGGACAAGCGTCAGGTTCCGGACAGGAGAATAGGAAACTAATCACAATGGAAAAGGTTGTTTCCAAAAAAAGCTTTTTAAAATATTACGGGCACTTAAGCTACCTGCTCATTTTTTCGTTATTGATATTCACTTTCATTATGATTATCTATCTCGAAGATAAAAGCAAACAGCTTAATATTCATATAATGCCTATTTTAGGTTTCTTATTTCTTTTTTTCTCTCTTTGGCTTGCGTTTAAATATGCGCAAACTGCCTATACAATAAAGATTACAAGGCAAACCATAAGTTTTAACTCAAAAACATACTTTATCACAGATATAGAAAAGCTGAAACTTTCAGGTAAACATGGTGGTACCGAAGGCGCAGCTATTTATTTTAAAGACAATACAGTAAAGTATATCTACGATGATATGTATAGTAATACTGCTGAGCTTAAAAAATTCCTGCTTTCTGTAACTAATCCTAATAACATAGAACCAGTAAAAGAGAAAATCATAAATACTAACTATAACATAGGTAGTGTTAGCTTTAAAAACTTTTTTATTTTTAGCGTTAGAGGTGGTTTTCTCTGCCTTTTATTAGTAATGCTTTTAATCGGTTTAATACAGGCTAACCCTCTTTTTAATATTGTATCTTATATACTATTTTCTGTGCTCGTAGTGGCATTACATATACCCTTATTTTATTATTTTGAGATTAGTAATAATAGACTGATTGTAAAAAATCATATTTTATTTACTCGTAAAAGAACCTACAATTTAGATGAGATAAGTAAAATTTCATTTGAACATACTTATGGTTTTCCGGAAGCTTTACAAATTGTTACTAAAGATTACAACAGCAAAAAATACTTTGCCGCAGGTTTATATGACAGCACGTGGGCTTCGCTTAAAGAGACTGTAGAAGACCTAAACATCAATGTAGAAGATTAGAATGGATAAAATACGTTCTAATAGACATCCTTTAAAATTTTATTTTGCTTTATTTATAGTAATGGCTGTGATATTGCTGTTTGCTTCATTTCTATTAGACACATATTTAAAAAGAAAAGAGGCAAACAATATTACTTTCCTTTTTTTAGCAATACTTGTTGTTTCTTTAGCTTTGTTTTTAGTGTATAAAATATTTAAAACCTGCCCTACTATAAAAATTACCGAATCTGATATCTATATAAATAAAGCTTCTTATAAACTGTCTTATATAAAAAGTATAAAGTTTGCCGATAAGCACTTTCATCCTTTGTTTAGAGATTATTTAGAAGGAGCTAAAATTGTTTTTAAGAACAACAGAGCTGTCTGCATTTATGATGATTTTTATTCTAACGCAGCAGATTTAAAAGTTTTTTTAGATTACAAATTAAACAACAAAATCATATATACGGTTGAGGAAAAAAGCGGAGAAATAAACAATCAGGACTTGGCTTTTGATTCTTACAAAGGAAATCCTTTCTTTAGCCTGAGGAATATCTCCTCCCTAATGATAATTGCAGTAATGTTTAAAGTTATAATCGTTAAATCTTTAAGCTGGAGCGATTTGATATTATTTATATTTTTATCCTGTCACACAGTAATACTTATATATTTCAATTATTATTTTGAAATGAATGATGATTATATAGTTATCAAAAACCATATTCTGTTTTGGAAAAAAACTGCTTACAGTACAAAAGATATCAGGGAAATTGTATTAAGACACGGAGGATCTCAAAGAGGAAAACCCAACTCCTTAAAAATTATTTTAACCGATTATAAAGTCAAAAGTTATTATGCCACTTCCATAAATGAGAAGACATGGCTTAAATTTGCCAAAGACATTAAAAAACTGAAAATTAAAATACGTTAATTCTTATATCATGAAAAAAATAATCTTTACAGAAAAAGCACCTGCCCCTATTGGGCCATACAGCCAGGCAGTACTTAGTGGCAACACACTTTATACTTCGGGACAAATAGCTATCAATCCTGCAACAGGAGAGCTTGTATTAGACGATATTGAAACAGAAACGAAGCAGGTAATGGAAAACATGAAAGCGGTTCTTGAAGCGGCTGAAATGACTTTTGGCGATGTTATCAAGTCTACTATCTTTATCAGCGATATGAATGATTTTGCCAAAATAAACGGAGTATATGCTGCCTATTTTGACGAAAAAACCGCTCCTGCAAGAGAAACGGTTCAGGTGGCATGTCTGCCAAAAAACGTTAATGTGGAAATCTCTATGGTTGCTGTGAAATAGCCTGCAAAAGCAGCTCTGCCGTGGCAGGGTTTGTAGCAAGCGGCACATTGTGCACATCACACACACGTATAAGCATATTTATATCTGCCTCGTGAGCATGGCTCGCCAGCGGATCTTTAAAAAAGAAAACCATTTGTGTTTTCCCTTCGGCTACCCTGGCGGCAATCTGAGCGTCGCCGCCTAATGGGCCCGAAAGCATTTTGTTTACTTTAAATCCGGCTTTTTCTGCCTTACTGCCCGTAGTACCAGTTGCAATAAGCTTTATGTGCTCTTTAGCTAAAAGCTCTTTATTCTTATTTAAAAACTGTACCATTTCGGCTTTCATACCATCGTGGGCAATAATAGCAATTTCCATATAAAGTATATTAGTTTAACTTGTGGTATTCTATTAAGCCATCTATAGGCCTTCTTAATACATTACCCAGTTTTAATCCGTTTTTAGATAAAACCTCTGCAAGTTCTGATTTCAGGTAAAAAGCAATAGAACCTACAAAATGCACAGGCACTTCGTGTGCATTCTCATATTGTTTAATATAGCAATCTACAAAAGTTTGCATTGCATCAACAATAATTTCTTTTATGAAACTATCATCTTTATGTTGAATTAAAAACTTAGCAAACGTAGCCAGATATGCATTTGGGTTTGGCTCTTTGTAAAGGTTATGTTTAATTACATCAGGATCTAAATTGTATTCACTTTCAAATTGTTTAGCCAGATCCTGAGGCATTTTATTGAAATAATAAGCACGTACCAGTTCGCGACCAAAACGGTTACCACTGCAATCGTCCATAGCAATATAGCCCAGAGACTGTACTTTTTGCTGAAGCTCTTCACCGTCAAAATAACTGCAGTTTGAGCCTGTACCCAATATACAGATAATAGATTTATCTTTTGTAGGGTTTGTAGCATAAGCAGCTGCATAAGTGTCTTCCTGTACAGAAACTACTTCGGCATTAGGGAAAAACTCTACAAATATATCTTTCATGAATTTCTTCATCCTGTCTGTACCACAACCTGCACCATAAAAATAAAGATGGGAAACATCCTTACGGTTATTGTAAATATCAAAGCGGTCGTTAAGCCTTTCAATAGCTTCCTCCTTATTAATAACTTCGGGGCTTAGCCCTAAAGTTTGTGTGGTAAAAAGCCGGTTGCCATTATCATCAAGAGCAATCCAGTCGGCTTTTGTAGCACCGCTGTCTACTAATAATTTCATTTTAAATTAAGTACGTTTTTGAGTTAAGTTTGAGTTTAGTTATATGTACTTAGAAGTACTTTGTGTTATAAAAGAGTTAAGTCTTGAGGTTACAAAAATAAAAAATCCCGTCTTTTTATCTAGAAAAGACGGGATAAGTTATTGAAAATTACAACGAAGCTACGTGAACCGCAAGGTCAATTAGCTTGCTTGAGTAACCATATTCGTTATCATACCATGATACAAGTTTAAAGAAAGTAGAGTTAAGACCAATACCGGCTTTAGCATCTACAATACTTGTTCTTGAATCACCTATGAAATCCTGAGATACAACGTCGTCTTCAGTAAAACCTAAAATACCTTTCATATTAGTTTCTGAAGCATTTTTAAGAACGCTCATTATCTCTTCGTAAGTTGTTTCTTTTTTAAGTTTTACCGTTAGGTCTACTACCGATACATCTGCTACCGGTACACGCATAGACATACCTGTAAGTTTACCGTTAAGTTCAGGAATTACTTTACCTACTGCTTTTGCAGCACCTGTACTTGCAGGAATAATGTTTAGTAAAGCAGCTCTACCACCACGGAAATCTTTTCTTGAAGGTCCGTCTACTGTAAGCTGAGTAGCTGTAGTAGCGTGAATAGTTGTCATTAAACCTTCTTCTATACCAAAGTTATCGTTAATTACCTTAGCAAGCGGAGCAAGACAGTTTGTTGTACAAGATGCGTTTGATACAATTTTATCTGCTGCAGTAAGCTTATCGTGGTTAACTCCCATTACAAACATTGGGGCATCGGCAGACGGTGCAGAAATAATTACTTTTTTAGCACCACCATCTATGTGTAACTGCGCTTTTTCAAGCGTTGTAAAAATACCTGTACATTCTGCAACTACATCAACTCCTGCCTCATTCCATTTAAGGGCTGTAGGGTCTTTTTCTGCAGTTACTCTTATTTGTTTATCGTTTACATAAAGTTGTCCGTCTTTAACTTCAACTGTTCCTTTAAAGTTTCCGTGAACTGAGTCATACTTTAAAAGGTAAGCTAAATGATCTACATCAAGAAGGTCATTAATAGCTACAACTTCAACATTATCGCGGTTAATAGTTTCACGAAAGACGATGCGGCCGATCCTTCCGAAACCATTAATACCTAATTTTACTGTTGCCATTTTACTTAATTTGTTTTTTTGTTGTTTATAGATACACTTATTATTAATTATATCGAAACAATGTCCGATACTCTTATTAATTCTTTATCAACCTGAGATTTGCCTTTAACTGCGTTTTCAAGCGGTGTAAGCTCAACCTCATCCTTAATAAGGCCTACCATATAATTAGATTTGCCTTCCAGCAGTGTTTCTACTGCTTTTACGCCCAATCTGCTGGCAAGTACCCTGTCAAAGCATGATGGTGAACCACCACGCTGCATGTGCCCAAGTATAGATACACGTACATCATACTCCGGCATGTTTTCCTCAACATAGTCTTTTAGCTCAAATGCATTTTTACCAATCTTATCACCTTCGGCAATAACAACTATACTTGAAGATTTTCCTGAAGCCTTACTTTTTCTTAGAGAGTCTAGAAGCCTGTCAAGACCCATATCCTCTTCCGGAATAAGGATTTCCTCTGCACCGGCGCCAATACCTGCATTAAGGGCAATGTGCCCTGCATCACGTCCCATAACCTCAATAAAGAAAAGTCTGTTGTGTGAACTCGCCGTATCCCTGATTTTATCAATCGCTTCCACAACGGTGTTAAGTGCAGTATCATAGCCTAAAGTATGGCTTGTACCATAAATATCGTTATCAATGGTACCCGGTATGCCTATTACAGGAAATTTGTACTCATCGTTAAATATAAGTCCACCGGTAAAACTACCATTACCACCTATTATAACAAGAGCATCGATATTGTTTTTTACAAGATTTTCGTGCGCTTTTTTACGCCCTTCCGGAGTCATGAACTCTTTAGATCTTGCCGATTTAAGAATAGTCCCTCCTTTATTAATAATGTTATTTACACTCCTGGCTCCCATCTCTTTAAAGTCTCCTTCAATCATCCCCTGATAGCCTCGGTAAATACCGGTACATTCTATATTGTGATATGCGCACGTCCTAACAACGGCTCTGATGGCGGCATTCATTCCGGGTGAATCTCCTCCCGATGTCAGCACGCCTATTTTTTTAATATTAGTAGACATTTTTTAGTATTTAATTGTAAAACTAATAATTTTATATCATTATTTTACTATAATATGCATTATATTATTAATTACGCAACATTTCAAACGTTTTCGTTAATAAGTTTTTCTCAGTTTTTGATTTACGAAAAATAAAAAAGCGGATAATTTTTAAAAATCACCCGCTTTTTATGAATAATGAAATTTATGGTGTAGAATCTTGCATATCATATGGGTCAGGAACCTTATCAGGCTCCTCATCCTCATCATTCGTTTTTTTCTTATTCTTATCTTCCATAAACTTTATATATTCTTCAGAGAAGTCTGAATCGGGTATATCATTCGTACTGTTCTTGTTTTTGTCTTTTTCTGCTTTAGCAGAAAACACCTTATTATAAAGTTCTCTCAAGGTATTGAATCCTACCGAGTAGGTTAAACCCACACCTTGTGTGTAACCTATACCCTCACCCAGGAAATTAATGTCGTTTTCCCTGTTAAACACCCGTGCCTTAAGGCTACCATCGTCATTTAAACGAAGCTGCATTTCCACATTACCTGCAATAACCGATTCGTTAACCCCTCCTACAGGTACCCCTAACTGTCCGTTTACGGTAATCCTGTCGTTTATTTCGGTATTAAGTGTTAAACCGATACTGGAGTTAGTTTCTGCATAAGGATCCCTGACACCATTTACATAGTTTAAACCTATATTAAGCTTACCATCATCGTCAGAAAGCCAACTATTTACAACACTACTTGCCCTTTCAAAAAAGGCTCCGTAAGTGTTTACACTGGTAGGGCTTATAAAGCTACCTGTTGCCAATAATCCCAATGCCTGATTCTTCCTGTTGTTAGGATCGCTAAGCCTGTAATCCAAATCAGCTTTCATTACCGAACTTACGGTTGGGAAGTTAATATTAAACTCCGGCTCAAAGCTCATTATATTACCGGTAAGCAATGTTACCACCTCAACCTGAATGTTCCTGTTAAACGCAGGATTTTCTAACAGTACCGAAGGGTTTGCATAGGTTTTATAAATAGCTTCTATATTAATACGTGCCCTTGTAGGGTCACCGTCCCAAACAATTGTTCCTCCCGGTTTAGCAGTAAACTTCTTGTCTAAGAGACCTCCGTATTTAAAGTTATAAACCCCTTTTGTTAATGAGAAATCCCCGTTCATATTAAACTTACCAAGGGTATTTATATTAAGTAATAATGTACCATACCCCTGTGCCGATAAACTATGACCGGTATCTTTATCTATAATAATATCAATCGTAGCATCTGGAGTAACATCAAAATCAAACTCCATTTCAATACCATTAAATGTTTTAGGCAAAATTCCTGTTGCCGCAAGATTTGCCTTCTCTTCCGGACTTATATAATGTATATAAGAATTGTTGCCCTCGGCAGTTGCCGCATTGCTTATAGGAATTTTAATTACAGTACCTTTTTTAGAGGTTGCATTAGCAGTAATCAGTAAGGCAGATGTAGGACCACTTATTGACGCCCTGCCGCCAATAAATGCCGTACCATAAAACAGTGATTCATCAGTTTCCTCTGTATCGAGAACCAACATGTTCTGGGATTCTATTGCTAAAGAGAGCCTCCAGTCTTTAAAATAATGATGATCTATATGACCACTTAGCATACCGTTTGTTTTGTACTTAGTATCAGTAAGTACCATATCCCTGAAGATTAGTTTCTCTTCGGTTATATCAATAGTAGCATCCTGTTCAAAATTATAGTCGGTATTAAGATATCCTATTTTTACTCCTCCATCCCTAACATACAACCTACCATCAATCTTAGGTGCTCTGGCAGGCCCTATAACAGTTGCCCTACCCGATGCCAGTCCGCGTATTTCAGGAAAAATCGATTTTAAGAATGTTTCTAAAGGACTGAGCTCAAAGCCTGAGAATACAGCATCAAGATCCATATAGGTTTGCCTGTCTACTACCTGCAACGTACCAATGGTAAAGAAAGTCTCTTTATAATCTTTAACAATAGAGGTGTTTACTTTAAAGCTTCTCAAATCTTCATCACCTGTAACCTCAAGGCTAAGATCTCCCAGCCTGTGATTATTTAAAGAAAGGCTGTCTACAAGTATATCGGCAGAAGGTTCATATACCTGTCTTTGTTGCTTAAGGCTTACTTTTCCGTTAAGCCTTCCGCCAAAATCAAGACTATCAAGACTAGGTGTAACCTTATGAAGGTCTACATCCTTAAAGCTTAGATTTATATCTTTATAAGTAGAGTCCTTTAAAACACCGTTTAGCTCAACGCGTTGATCTTTATGAGATAGTGCTATCTTATCTATAGTAAAATCAGTAAGCTTTTTATTGAATACGATCTTATTGTCACGTGTGTCATCTTCGTTAAGGAACCACAGGTATTCCTTAAAATTAACCTCCGATTTCTTTAATCCCACTACCGAACGGTTTTGCTCATCTATAGTGTGATATAAGTTAAGGTTAAAGAAGTCCTGCTCCTTATTCCCGCCCTTAAACTCTGTTCTTACATACAGTGTATCGTTTTGGGTTACGTTGATAAGATTAAAGTCAGACACCTTATACTTCTTAACCCTCATACTGTCTACTTTAATATAGGCATTATAAAGTGGGTTTTTATTATCTACCTCAAGGTTGATGTTATTAAACTCATTTTTATAAGCAATAATATTAGGTGAATCAAAATCCAGCTTAAAAATTCCTTCATCACCATTTATCCTGCCTCGTATGTGGGTATCCTTGTTTATAGTAACATCGGGAAGGAATATCCCTATAACCTTATTATAAATATTAAAGTTAAAGGTTATAAACTGTCCCGGTTTAATCTTGTTAGGCGAATAGTTCGCATATAAACTACCAAGAGCATTCTCTACCAGATCAGGAATTTCTTTAGTGTAGAACTTACCTCTTATCCTTCCTTCTATAATATCGGGCGAATTAATACTTACAGTCCTTACACCCTGTTCGTCAAATAAAGATTCTACCCTAAAGTCTTCAAAATAATAGTCACCCCTGCTGTTTTGATATGACAACTGAGTAACATCAAGATTACCGGCAAGGTCGTCTAAATCATTTCCGGTAGCCTTAAAGGTAAAGTCTCCTTTAAATATGGAAAGAGTATCATTTTTTATTATGTTAAGTACAGCAAGGTCGGCATAATCAACAACAGCATGAAAATCATACTCTTTCTCCTTCTTACTCATGTCTACCAAACCGTTAAAAGACATAAGAAGATTAGGATCGTTACTGTTTACAATACCTTTAAAGTAAGGCCACTTCATACGGCCGTCTATATCTATCTTTTTGTAATTGTAACCGTTAAATACCATTTGGGCAATATCCCCCTTTACAATGGTATTAAGCGATTGTTTATTAAAGCCCCTACCCTCTACTTCAAGGTGAGCGGTTGTGCTTTGCAGTCCGTTTTGGTTAAACAGTTTACCAAGATTCAGTTTATCAAGATCTATAACACCGGTATACGAAGCAATATCAGGTTTATTAAAGTCTTTAATGGCAAGATTGGTTTGTGCCGCACCAAGTTCCGAAATCATACTAATGTTAGTTGTAAGGTCGGTTCTGGTAAGTACAACATTACCGTTAAGGTTTACCATCCCAAGATTTTCCAGTACCGGAGGTAAACTCTTACCCAGTATTCTTGGCATTATATCCCTAAGGTGAAGGTAGTTTGAAGTAATCCTGTCAAAATCACCATTCATGTAAAAGCCGGGCCCTGTTTTATCAAAAAGGTTCCTGAAGTTTACATTACCTATAATTTCCGATTGCTGGGCATCAAGCAATTTAAGGTCGTATAATACAAAGTTATTAAGCGGCCCTTTTAAGGTTGTAGACAGATAGAACTTTTGGTTCTCACCAAACTCATCATAAAAATAATTAAGCTCGTTTGAAGATACATAAGCCCTTTCTACCTTAAAATCAAATGCTACCTGATTTAGGAAATCCCTCATCTTCTCCCTGGTGTAGGTAAGCACTACGCTTCCCTTTAAGGCCGACTCTGCCGTTACCAGTTCCATGTTTTCCAACTTAATGTCGGTTTTAGAATAAGAGAATCCGCCTTTCAGGTTTTTAACTGTAAGCCCCCTGTGATCTAAAAATGAAAGTTTCTTTATATCTGCGCTAATGTCGCTTCCCTTAATAAAGAAGTCATTAAGGCTTCCGTTTAGCTTTTTAAAGTCAAGTGCCTTAGGTGTAGTGGTATTTTCGTTTGTAAGCCTGAACCTGCCGTCTACAACAGTAATATTGCTTGCCAGCATCCTGAACTTACCTGATCCCGGCTTACCGTTATCAAAAGCTTTTACAAAAACATCAAGACTGGAACTGTCTTCCCCCTTGTAGGTTTTCATGTGTACGTTAAGGTTATCGGCCTTTATTTTACCAAACTCCAGTCGGCTGTCGGCAATATTTCTAAAGCTAAGCAAATTGGTTTGCAACCTTGTGGCATAAGCCAGGGTATCATTATGATGATCTAAAATAAGTACCCCTTTAAGCTTTACACTACCAAAAACAGTAACCGCAACCTTATCGATACTTATATGTGTACCAAACTGTTCATTAAGCTTATCTGTTGCTATTTTACCTATTTTGGTTTGCACAAAAGGAAGTGATAGTGCAATGGCTAGCAGCAGCAAAAACAGGATAATTCCTATCAGAGTACGAATAAGTATTTTTTTAAATTTTTTGATACTGCTATTTGTTTTAATTTTGCGTTTGGAAGGGGATCAGCAATTATCTCACAAAAGTAGGAAAATTTGTGTAGTGTTAAAATTGCTTTAACCCAATTTTGTAACTCAAAATCCGTGCCTAAATTATGCAGGAAAAACCCACATATATCCTTGCCATAGAAAGTTCGTGTGACGACACTGCCGCCGCTATATTAAAAAATAACAAAGTATTGTCTAATATTGTGGCCAGACAGGCCGTTCATGAAGAGTATGGAGGTGTTGTACCGGAGCTTGCCTCAAGGGCGCATCAGCAAAATATTGTACCCGTTATAGATGTGGCACTTAAAAAAGCCGGAGTTAATCGTGAAGAGCTTAGTGCTGTTGCCTTTACACAGGGTCCCGGATTAATGGGATCATTACTTGTGGGGAGTTCATTTGCCAAGTCTATGGCTATGGCGCTTGATGTTCCGCTTATCGCCGTAAACCACATGCAGGCACACATACTGGCACATTTTATTGAGGAAGAAGGTTTTGATATGCCTGAGTTTCCGTTTCTGGCAATGACCATTAGCGGCGGGCATACCCAAATTGTAAAGGTAACCGACTATTTTACCATGGAGGTTATAGGCGAAACTACCGATGATGCTGTAGGTGAAGCTTTTGACAAAAGTGCTAAAATATTAGGACTGCCTTATCCCGGCGGGCCTTTAATTGATAAATATGCACAGGAAGGAAACCCTAAGGCTTTTCCTTTTACCAAGCCTAAAGTGCCCGGACTAAATTTTAGTTTTAGCGGACTAAAAACCCAGATACTTTATTTTATACAAAAGAAAACTGAGGAAAACCCCAACTTTGTTGCGGAAAACCTACACGATATATGTGCTTCCATCCAGTATACCATTATCAATATCCTTATGGATAAGATAAAACTTGCCGTAAAGGAAACCGGAATTAAACAGATAGCCATTGGCGGTGGGGTTTCGGCAAACAGCGGCATTCGTAAAACACTTAAGGAAGCCGAAAAGAAATACGGATGGAAAACCTTTATTCCTAAATTTGAATATACTACCGATAATGCTGCTATGATAGGCATTGTGGGTTACCATAAGTTTTTAAAACACGAGTTTAACGATGCCTCTGTGGTGTCTAAAGCAAGGATAGAACTATAATGCAATTATTTTATAACCCACAGCTTAAAGCGGAAGAAAGCACCTTTACTTTTGATAAGGATGAGAGCCGCCACATAGTTAAAGTATTACGCAAAAAGGAAGGCGACACCATTAACATTACCAATGGAGAAGGGCTTTTGTTTATTTCGGAAATTACTTTTGCAAACGATAAAAAATGTGAGGTTAAGATAACCAAAAAGGAGTTTTTTGAGCCTATGTCCTATTATTTGCATCTTGCAGTGGCACCTACTAAAATGAACGACCGTTATGAATGGTTTTTAGAGAAGGCTACCGAAATAGGCATACATGAAATTACCCCTATTATTTGTGAACACAGCGAACGTACAAACGTTAAGACCGACAGGTTTGAAAAGATACTGCACAGCGCCATGAAGCAATCGGTGCAGTATTATATGCCAAAGCTTAATGAAGCTGTTTCACTTAACGATTTTATAGAAACTACCGATAAGGACAGTAAGCTGTTTATTGCTCACTGCGAGGAAACCGAAAAGAAACTGCTTAAAAACGAAGTTACGCCAAAAGAGAAAATTACCATACTTATAGGCCCTGAAGGCGATTTCTCCCCTAAGGAAATACAGCTTGCCTTAAGCCGTGGTTTTATACCTGTATCATTAGGCAATACCCGCCTGCGTACCGAAACCGCTGCTGTAGTGGCAGCACATAGTGTGGCTTTTGTAAATGAGTAAATAAACTTCAATTTAAATTAATAACCTTGACTTTGATTCTTTTGTATAAAGACAAAAGAATTATGAAACAATTCATTTTTTGTACCTTAGCCTTAATCAAAATCAGCAATCAAAATGGACGATAAGAACTACCAAAGGATACTAAAAATGTCATTTGCAGGTGTATACCCTCACTACCTTACCAAAGTAGAGAAAAAGGGCCGCACTAAAGAAGAAGTAGACCATATTATCCACTGGCTTACAGGATATGATGCAAAAACATTACAGCAGCATCTTGATAACAAGACCAATTTTGAAGACTTTTTTACTCAGGCAACCATTAACCCAAACGCATCAAAAATTACAGGCGTTATTTGCGGCTATCGTGTGGAAGATATTGAAGTGCCGCTAATGCAACAGATACGCTACCTTGATAAACTGGTAGACGAACTGGCTAAAGGCAAAGCCATGGAAAAGATTTTGAGAGAGTAAAAAAATTATTATTAAGTAGAATTGAGATTTCTCACTATATTTCATTTCGTTCGAAATAACAATAAGCCCAATTTACCTAATGAGTCATAGCCTTGACTTTTTGGTTCTTTTGTGTCAGGACAAAAGAAGACTTAAACCAACTTTCCTTATATTTACATCATGAAAAAACTCCTTACACTACTATTGCTGGCACCTGCGCTTTTACTGGCACAGGATATTGCGGTATTAAAATATTCGGGTGGTGGCGACTGGTATGGTAACCCTACATCGGTACCTAACCTTGCCAAATTCTGTAACCAGAACATAAGCACCAGGATTAATACCAAAATAGCAACGGTAGAACCGGGAAGCCCTGATTTGTTTTCTTACCCTTTTATACACATGACGGGGCATGGTAACGTGGTATTTAGCGATAACGATATTGCCAACCTGCGCAACTACCTTACTTCGGGAGGTTTTTTACATATAGACGATAACTACGGTATGGATCAGTACATACGCCGCGAAATAAAACGTATTTTCCCTGATAAGGAACTACTGCCAGTACCATCTTCTCACGAAATATTTAAAGGTCCGTTCAATTTCCCTAACGGATTGCCTAAAATACACGAACACGACAACAAGCAGCCACAGGCTTTCGGCATCTTTATAGAAGGCAGGCTGGTATTACTGTACACTGTTGAAACCGACCTTGGTGACGGATGGGAAGACCCTGAAGTACACAACGACCCTAAAGAGGTAAGGGAAAAAGCACTTAAAATGGGTGCCAACATTGTTAACTACGCATTTAATAATTAATGTCGCAGCAGCTTACCCACAACGAATCCATTTTTAATAAAAAGACTTTTCCTGTTACGCTGGTTTGCGATAATATCGTATTTCAGCCTAACATAGGTTCTATTTTCCGTATTGCCGAAGCTTTTGGCGTTAGCGAGATAATTTTTGTAGGCGAAGGCATTGCCCTTACCCCCCGTAAAATAAACCGCACCTCACGCAGCACACATAATATGGTTAAGCACCGCGTGATACAAAGTACACAGGATGCTGTTACCCTGCTTACCCAAAACGATTACCATATTGTAGCCCTGGAAATTACCGATATGAGCACTCCGCTAAAATCGGCTCAGTTTACTACTGATAAGCCTATTGCACTTATAGCCGGCAGCGAAGTATCTGGCATTAGCCCTGAATTTTTACAACTTGCCAATCAAACCGTACATATTGAAATGTTTGGCGATAACAGTAGCATGAATGTGGTTCAGGCTGTGGGAATTGCCCTTTACGACATAACCTCAAAAATTGGTTAACATCCATTTAATATTGGGCTTTTTTTCATACATTCACGGTAACTAATCAATCATCAAACATGATAACATCAAAAACCATAGCAAACGGAATCGTTAGGGCTGTACTTATTTTAGCTGCTATATTTTTACTGCTGCTGTTTTTATATAAAATCCAGGTACTATTTATCTATCTTGCTATCGCCTTGGTAGTAGCCCTTATTGCCTCGCCTATTATCCATTTTCTGGAAAATAAGCTCAAGTTTAAACACACGCTTGCGGTAATAACTACACTCGCGCTATTACTCTTATTGCTTATAGGTTTTATATTATTGTTTGTTCCGCTTATTATTACACAAAGTCACAATCTGTCACTACTCGACACCGATAAACTACAGGGAGACTTAAACAGTGTTATAATGCATATTAAAAGTTACTTTTCCGATTACAATATCGATACGGATAAACTAATGAAAGAAGCCGATATCACCTCAAGCATCAACTTTAAGTTTATTCCTAATTTTATTAATTCACTGGTAGGTATCCTTAGCGGATTTGGTGTAGGACTGGCATCGGTACTGTTTATTTCGTTCTTCTTCCTTAAGGACACTGAATTGTTTACCAAAAGCTTCAGGAAAATATTACCGGATGAGCACGAAGAAAAAATACTTCATTCCATAAAAAAAGTAAACCACCTGTTAAGTCGCTACTTTATCGGGCTTATTATACAAATGAGCATACTGTTTGTTATGTACCTTATAGTACTGCTTATTTTTGGAGTGGAAAATGCCTTTATCATTGCCTTTATAACGGCATTCTTAAATATCATTCCGTATGTAGGTCCGCTTATTGCTACCGTTTTGGTAATTGTACTTACCATGCTGGGGCATATTGGCCCGGAGCATCAGGGAGAAATGCTGTCAACAACCATCTATGTGGTAATAGGTTATAGTATTGCACAGGCAATAGATAACAATGTGAGTACACCGCTTATATTTTCAAATAGTGTAAACTCGCATCCGTTGGAAATATTTATAGTAATTTTGGCCAGTGGTTTTGTTTTCGGAATACTGGGAATGATTATAGCCGTTCCTGTATATACAGCTATTAAAGTTGTGGCTAAAGAATTCTTCCCGCAAAACCCGGTTGTAAAAATACTAACGAAAGACCTATAGTTTGCCGCATACAATTTTAGACCCGCAGGTACAGCAGTTTATTTGGGATAATACCGATAGTGATGTCACCAAACTGGCATTGCAGAAAAATCCGTTTCCCAATGTGGAATGGACCGATATCCTAAACCAGATAGCTGCACGCCAAAAGGCTAAGGACAAACTGCCTACATGGTTTAAAACGCAAAACATCATCTACCCTTCAAAAGTATCGGTAGAGCAGACATCATCAGAAGTTACGGCACAATACAAGGCCTCTTTGGTTTCGGGCGAAAGCCTTATAGACCTTACGGGAGGTTTTGGTGTAGACGATTTCTATTTTGCTAAAACCATTAGCAAAGTTGCCCATTGCGAAATGAACGAACAGCTATCCCAAATTGTTGCTAATAATATTAGCACTATGGGTATTGTCAATATAGCATGCCATACGGGAGACAGCTTTGATATACTCACCAGACTGGATAAACAATGGGACTGGATTTACATAGACCCGTCGCGACGAAGTGATGTAAAGGGTAAGGTATTTATGCTAAAAGATTGCCTGCCTAACGTACCGGAGCTTTTAGACACCTATTTTAAATACAGCAACAATATTCTTATAAAAACGGCTCCGTTACTGGATATATCAGCCGGATTAAGCGAACTGCATTCCGTTAAGGATATATATATTACAGCGCTCAATAACGAAGTAAAGGAACTTTTATGGAGTCTTGAAAAAGGTTTTGAAGGCTCCCCTACATTACATGCCGTAAACCTAACCAAAGACGGCGAACCGGAAGTATTTACTACCCCTATAGAGGATGAGCCAGATACCGTATATTCTTTACCCCTGCACTACCTTTATGAACCCAATAGTGCCGTAATGAAGTCCGGAGCATTTAATGCTGTGGGCAAACAGTTTGGTTTGTACAAGCTACACAAGCATACACAGCTTTACACAAGCGATAGCCTGACTTATTTTCCGGGGCGCAGGTTCATTATTCAGGAAATTATACCTTACAGTAAACCTGAGATGAAAAAGCACACCGAAGGAAAGAAAATGAACATTACTGTGCGTAACTTTCCTATACCTGTAGAGGAACTGCGCAAGAAATGGAAAATAAAGGACGGCGGAGACACCTATGCCTTTTTTACTACCGATAAGGACAATAATAAACTAATGCTTATTTGCAGCAAAGCCTGATTAAGGAGTAAACTTCCTTAATCTGAATA
Source organism: Flavobacterium beibuense (assembly GCF_004151245.1). Lineage (GTDB taxonomy): Bacteria > Bacteroidota > Bacteroidia > Flavobacteriales > Flavobacteriaceae > Flavobacterium > Flavobacterium beibuense_A. Next base: position 189,188 of record NZ_JUIW01000007.1, on the reverse strand, counting down.
CACTTCCTTTAGCATCTTCTACTGCTACATAGATGAAGCCATCAGGTCCCTGCCTTACATCACGTAAACGGCCTATGTTTTTAAGCAGCATTTCTTCCTTAACCACTTTGTTACCCTCAAGATAGCATAGATTTAAATACTGAAACCTAAGCGAGCCTACAAGCAGGTTTCCTTTCCATCCTTTGTAATGATCGCTGGTAACAAATGTCATTCCGCTTGGCGCGATAGACGGTATCCAGTAATGAATAGGATCTGTAAATCCGGGGCCAGTCGTTTTGTCGGTTATTACTTTTCCGTTATAGTTTATTCCGTAGCTTACTTTTGGCCAACCGTAATTATCTCCCGGTTTGATGATGTTTATCTCATCACCTCCGCGTGGGCCATGTTCTGTTTCCCATAATTCCCCTGTAGACGGATTGATTGCCAAACTTTGCGGGTTACGGTTACCATAGCAATAAACAGTAGTAGGCTTACCTTTATCATCCTTAAACGGATTGTTGGCAGGAATCCTTCCGTCAGGATAAATGCGGTGTATTTTACCCAACTGGTTATCATCAAGGCTTTGCGGGTTTTGATTCTCATTACCCCTTTCCCCAACCGATATGTACAGGTAACCTTTATCCAATACCAGCCTGCTGCCATAATGGTGGCGCGTAGGCGCATATGGATTAGCCTCAAAAATTATCTTTTGGTCGGTCAATTTATTACCGTTAAGCTTTGCCCTCATTACCGCAGTAGTGGCAAGCGTTTTCCCGTTTACTTTCTTCCCTTTTGAATAGGAGAAATATATAATACTGTTATTTTCATAATCTACATCGGTAACCACATCAAGAAGCCCGCCCTGTCCTTCTGCCACAACATCGGGAACTCCGTTAACTTCTGTATTTTTCCTGTCCTTAACACGGTACATTTTACCACCACGATCTGTTACTAACAGTTCTCCGCCAGATAAAAAGGCAATACCCCAAGGAACGGCAATACCTGTAGCTACAGTATCCAGTTTTATTGTAAAGTTATCGCTTTCAAACAGGTTTGTTTTAGGCTTATCGTCAAAGTTATAGCGATCTACATTCTTAATGCCGTCTAATATATATTGCGCAAGCTCTTCGGTCTCCTTATCACTAAAGGTTTCTGCAAAAGCAGGCATACCCTCGTCCTTATAACCGTTTTTAATACCAAAAACCAAATCTTTAAGTTCCCTGCCATGCTTCCATTGGCGGTCTACAAACATATCCATCTTTTCGCCGTGGCAGCCTGCACAGTAGTTGTGGTAATTTTGTGCAGCATCGGTCTGATAGCCTTTTTCGGCTATAACAGGAGTGCTTTGGGTATAGTTTTCCTTCTTCTCTTTTTTAATACAGGAAAACATAACAACAGAGGTTATGGCTATAGCCGGAAATAAAAAATTCTTATTGATCATGATGCGGATTTTACGGTTGTCAAATTACAAAAACCTGCAGTATCACACAACGATAATTACAGCCTTAATTATTAAATTAAACCTAAATTTTACAGGCAGGCATTGGCCTTTTTGTTTATATTTGGCACCACGCTGTCAATAATAAAAATATCACCTTATATATGAAAAAGAGCATACTGCTATTGTTACTGTTACTGGGTTTAACCGCAAATGCACAGCAAGACGACTGTAATTATACCGTAATAAGCACCGAAACAGGAGAAATAAAATCGACACCCGAATACCTTATGTTTGAAAAGGTTTTTGGAGGTACCTCATCGTTTATATTCTTTTCCCTTAGCAACCACGACGGCATACCTGTATTAAACTTTCAACTACTGGCAAAGAGCAACGAGTTCCCAAAAGTATACTGCCTTAATAATAAGTCGCGCATACACCTGCAGCTTTTAAACGGAAAGATCGTTACCCTTATTTGCATTAGCGAAGACCAATGCTCCGGACTGGTTTATGACAGTGTTGAGAAGAAAAACATAAGAATGCTTAGCGGAAACTTTCTTTTCACAAAAGGATCTATTGAAGATTTAGACGAATCTCCCATATCTTTTATGAGGGTGAAGTACTCCGGAGAGACGGTAGATTACCCTTTAAGCAGCAACCTTAAATCGGAAACAATGGGGCAAAATTATACTCCCGACAGTTATTTTATCAAATACATGAAGTGTGTTAAGTAAAAAACTACAAATTTTTACTTTTGCTATTATACTGACTGTTAAAGACTTTAAATAAATGTTTCAAAAAAATTAAAAAAACCTTTAAAAATAGTTGCAGAAAAGAGAATCATCATCTACATTTGCAACCGCAAAAAAGGCTTAAAGCCTTGAGCAAAGAGGAGAGGTGCCGGAGTGGTAACGGAGCAGATTGCTAATCTGTCGGCGGGTAACCGTCGCCAGGGTTCGAATCCCTGTCTCTCCGCTTCTTTTCGGGGTGTAGCGTAGCCCGGTCATCGCGCCTGGTTTGGGACCAGGAGGTCGCAGGTTCGAATCCTGCCACCCCGACGAAAAGAACTAACACAAACTTTTTCAGGTCGCGTAGCTCAGCTGGATAGAGCACCTGCCTTCTAAGCAGGCGGTCACAGGTTCGAATCCTGTCGCGATCACAAAAAGCCTTTGAGAAATCAAAGGCTTTTTTGTTTTTATGCGCTTTCAGTTTTTAAAACCTCACTACCATTCCCCCACCAAACTGTTCTCCGTTATAAAAAGGCATTATCATAGCGGTAATCTGCTTCTCACCTTTCTTATCCTTAAATATCCTGTTCTTTAAAAACGGGTATACCCAGTAGGCAATTTTGGTACTTAGTATACCTATACCGGCTCCTGCCGCCACATCGGTAAGCCAGTGCCTGTTGTTATAGATTCGCATAAGCCCCGTACCTGTAGCAACCACATACCCCGATATACCATACCAAATAGATTTATCCTTATATTCCTGTAACAAGAACTCGGCACCTGCAAAAGCAGTAGCTGTATGCCCCGATGGAAACGAATTGTAAGCCGTAATATCAGGTCGCTGTACATCGGTCATAGCCTTAAGGCTACGCACAGTGGTAAATGTTATCAATAAAGAAGTCGTAAGTATAATGGTCCTGTCCTTAAAATTATGCTCTCCTTCTACCCCAACAAGGTTTAGGGCATATACCGAAAGCATAGGTACAAAACGGGTAACATCGTCTATGGTACGTTCTTTATGTTCGTTTCTTAAAACCTCATCCCTTACATCGGTATTCAGCTTTTTAATATCGTCGTTATTAAGCCCTATTACACCATACGCTATAAGTGTAGAAGGGATAATAACCTGCTTTAGTTTAAAATGGTATTTAGCTGCCGAAAAATCATTCTTTACAATAGTATCTGTAGCGGTAGTGGTATCCTGTGCAGTAAGCACAAAGGGGAACAATGCCAAAAACAAAATAAGCTTCTTTATCATTTTACGGTTTAGGGGTATCTGGATTACGTTTGCGAAAATAAATTAAAAAAGTAAATTCCTGTTAAACAAATCTTAACAAAACTAAAATCTTATTGTCATGGCCCCTCCAAACTGCTCTCCGTTATAAAAAGGCATTGCCATGGCAGTTACCTTTTTCTCTCCTTTATTGCCTTTAAAAACCTTTTCCTTTAAGAACGGATATACCCAGTAGGCAAACTTGGTACTCAGTATACCTATACCGGCTCCGGCAGCCACATCGGTAAGCCAGTGCCTGTTGTTATACATCCTGAACATACCTGTACCCGTAGCTACTATATAGCCTGATATTCCGTACCAAACCGACTTATCCTTGTATTCCTGCCATAAAAACTCGGCTCCGGCAAAAGCAGTAGCCGTATGTCCTGACGGAAACGAATTATACGAACTGCCATCAGGACGCTGTACATGCGTAAACGATTTCAGGCTCAGTACGGTACTGCTCATAACCAAATAAGAAGTAGCCATAATTATGGTACAGTCCTTAAGATCGTGCTCGCCTTTAACACCCGAAAGGTTTAAGGCAAATACTGATGCCGCAGGGGCATACTGCATAAAGTCGTCTATGGTTATTTTTTGGTCAATATCCTCTACAACCTCATTCCTTATGCTGTTATTAATTTTTTGAAACTGTCCGTTATCCTGTCCTATTATCCCATACCCTATTAATGCCACAGGAACTATAAGATAATGTGCTTTAAAATTGTGAACTTTAGGGGAAACAGCATTAACAATGGTGTCGGCTTCATTTTGGGCTTTCTGTGCTTTTAGTGTTAGCGGGCACAACACTAAAAACAAAATCAATCTTCTAATCATCATTATGGTATTATAATTCCATAACGGGCACAGAAATAATAAATTGAACCACCTAAACAATCTTAAGGAAATCTTAAATTTTTCACTTTAGGATAACCTTCCTGTTTACATTTATCTCTTTTAGAAAGTATTCATCGTGTGATACTACTATTAATGTTCCCTGATACTGATTAATTGCCTGCGTCAAAATTTCCAGATTAAGGATATCAAGATTATTGGTTGGTTCATCTAAAATAATTACATCAGGTGCCTGATTGCCAATTGTAAGGGCACATAGCAATAACCTCATTTTTTCTCCTCCGCTAAGCACACTGCATGGTTTATCCCAATACTCAGCAGAAAATAAAAACCTGTTAAGCCGCATCTTAATATCGTGCTCCTGCAATCCTCCCGTATTAAACTCCTGTGCCTGTTGATACACGCTCAAATCATCTTTTAAAAGAGAATATTCCTGATTTACATATACTGTCCTGAAATCAGCTCTTTTAATATTACCTACAGGCTCAAGTTCTCCTGTTATTATTTTTATTAAAGAGGTTTTACCGCTACCATTAGCCCCCTTTATAGCAATACGTTCCCCGCTGATAACATCAAAACTTAAAGGGTTTTTCCATAAAGGCTCACTATCATAACTTATATTAATGTCCTGAGCCTTTACAAGTACTTTCCCTTTATGCAAGTCAGAACTGTCAAGATTCACCTTCATCTTATCGGTTCCCGATAAACCTGAACGCAAATCCTGTAGATCTTTTGTTAAAGATGCCACCTTTTCTGCATGTACACCTTTTATCTTAGCCGTGCTTTTCTCTGCACTATTCTTTAAGGTATTCATGGAAATGGTAGGCAAACCTGCTTTTTCCTGTTTCTTCTTACCTCTTGAGTCAAGCTTTTGTTGCCTCTCAATGGTTTCCTTTTCTACTTCTTTGGCTTTACGCAAAGCCTTTTCCCTGCTCTTTAAGTCATTTTCAAGAGCCTCTGCTTCTATCTTCTTCTGCTCAGCATAAAAATCATAATTACCGCCATACACATTAATCCCTTTAGGGGTAAGCTCGCAAACAGTAGTTAACAGATTAAGCAGTGTCCTGTCATGGCTAACAATAATAAGCGAAGTGTTTGTTGTTTTTATAAAATCGTAGAGAATTTTTCTTCCTTCTGTATCAAGATGGTTACTGGGTTCATCAAGCAATACCATTTCAGGATTATGAATAAGGATACCTGCTAAAAACACTTTTGTTTTTTGCCCGCCGCTAAGGGAGTTCATCTTTTGCATAGGGTTTACACCCTTAAGCCCCCACTGGGCAAAAGCCTCAGTATAGCGTTCTTCAATACTCCAATCGTCATCAAGTACTGCCATATTCTTTTCGGTTACATTACCCGAAAGAATTTCATTATAGGCATTTAGCTTTTTATGAATACCCAAAGCCTCTGCAATTGTCATATCATTATACTGCCCCAAAAGCTGAGGAACATAATAAGGTACAGAGTCGGTTTTAAAAAGGCCTTCGGCAGGCTGTAGTAAACCTGCCAGTATTTTTAAAAGTGTTGATTTTCCTACCCCGTTATTACCTATTAAGGCAATCTTTTCATGTTTGTTTAGGGTAATATTTACATTAGAGAATAGTATATCCCTGTTTGTATGTGTATAACATACATTTTGTAGAATAAGCATAATAATTTCTTTATCTGAATAATTAAATAATCACAGCCTAAGTGTGGCCGCCTGTTTTATTACCGAAAAGAAATTATTAATCACATATAGTTATGTCTTTTAATTACAGGGCAAATATACAACAAACTGTAGAACCTCTACACACAAATTAAACGCTTTCCCCACAAAAGTGTTTAAAAATAACTGTTTTTACCAACAAAACCGTAACGGCATAATTATTTCATTATACAATGCATATAACTTGAAAAATGAAAAAGACTATGAAAAATTTATTTTTATCTGCAGCATTAGTACTGGCTTTTGCAGCCAATGCTGTAACCGTTAACCAAATAAGAACATCAGCAAATACAACGGTAAATTATCAGGAAAAAGAATATAAAGTAATTGAACAGGGCGACATTGCACCGGCAGTACTTAAAAGCGCCGTAGATAAATATGCGGGATATGCTTTAGTAAATGCTTATGTGGCTCAGGATGGCACCGATTATAAATTTGTACTTACCAAAGACGGTAAAGACATCGCTGCCTATTTTAAAAACTCAGGTGAATTTATTAAGGAAGAAACCGCGTAGTATATTTTAACAAACAGATGCAGAAAGAGAGAAGGCTTAGTTCCTTCTCTTTTTTATTTACAACCTTTTTATCTTTTCTTCAATACCTTTTTTCTCGGCATCATTTTTAGATAGTTTTAAAGCCGTCTCAAGATTATGCCTTGCTTTTTTGTTATCTGCCCCACTGTATAACTCGCCTAAAAGGATATGATAAAAATGATTGTTTTCAAGTTTTAGCTTTTCGGCTTCCTTAATGGCTGCTTCCCTACCGTCTGCCCTATATAATGCATAGGTACGGTTAAGGGCTACCGCAGGAGAATAATTAATCTGCAACAGTTGGTTATACAATTGCAGTATATCCTGCCACTTATTAGGTACATCATCGGTAAGGCAATGATGATAGGCTATCTGGGCTTCTATATGATAGGAAGTCACCTCATCACCCTGCACCGAAAGATTTAGATACCTAATCCCCCTCTTTATCATATCGGTATCCCATAAATCATGGTTTTGCGATTCATACAGTATATAGTCATTTTCGCTATCCTGCCTGGCTTCAAAACGGGAAGCATGAAAACACATAAGTGCTATAAGCGCATTGGTTTTGGGTAGATTAGTAAGGTTGTAATCGGTAAGCATAAGGCCAAGGCGCAATGCTTCAATACAAAGATCCCTACGGAGTATGGCATTATCTGTTTGAGAATAATACCCTTCATTAAACAACAGGTAAATAATATGCAGTACATTATCCAGCCTCTGGCTTACCTGCTCTTCCGGCGGAAACTCCATTTTTATCTTTTCCGTACGCAGTTTTTCCTTAGCCCTAAACAGTCTTTTGTTTATGGTCTCTTTGTTTGAAAGAAAAGCTTCGGCAATTTCGTCAATACCAAAACCACATAAAATGCGTAATGCCAGCCCTATTTGTGCCTCACCTGCTATAGCAGGATTACATATTGCAAAAAGCATTTGCAACTGACTGTCCTTTATTTCCTGTTGCGAAAAATCAGGCTCCGTAATTTCTTTATCAGCATCCTGTTTTATTTGCGGAACTATCTTCTCATCAAATATTTTATTACGACGAAAATGATACAGCGTTTTTTGCTTAGCCACCGTATATAACCATGCCGTAGGGTTTTGAGGCATTTCCTTTGTTTCCCATGTTTCGGCGGCCTGCAAAAAGGTTTCGCTTACCACATCTTCGGCAATCTCAATATGAGCAAGGCCGTACAATTTACTTATTACGGCTACCATTTTAGAAAATTCCTGCTGAAACAGCTGCTTTAAAAAATCCTTTTCCATAAAAAGATATAAACCCGCATTACTACGGGTTTATTATTAATTGTTAACTCTTAAAATATAGGACGTACCTCTACGCTTCCGCCCCTCTCCATAGCCGGACAGCCATGTGCCAGCGTTACCGCCTCTTCCATAGTATCTGCCTTAACTACAATAAGTCCGCCAAGACATTCCCTTATCTCAACAAAAGGGCCATCGGTAATCACACCTCCGGGTTTTAGTACTTTACCTTCTGCTGCCAGTCGGGCTCCCATATTTGCCAGTTTACCCTGTGCGGCAATACCACCTATCCAGTCCTGCCATTTCTTTTCTACAGCAGGTTTTTCACTATCGGGAAGGTTTTTAAAATCTTCTATATGACGGAATAATAATGCGAACTCTTTCATTGTCTTGTTATTTAAGGATGAATATAAAAATTTTAATGATACTGTTATTAATTATTATTCACATGATGTGCATGCATCCCCGGCACATAATTACCCGCCGGTGTACGGAAAGCCACATTAAGCCTGTTAAAACCATTTATGGCAATAATGGCAATGGTAAGATCTATTAACTCTGCTTCACTAAATTGCTTTCCTGCTTGGGCATATACAGCATCTTTTACATGACCGTCGGCTAAATTAGTTACTGCTTCAGCCCATGCAAATGCTGCACGCTCTCTCTCGGTATAAATTGGAGATTCTTCCCAAGCAGAAAGCATGTATAATCTTTGTTCGCTCTCACCCATTACCCTAAGGTCTTTAGCATGCATATCTAAACAATAAGCACATCCGTTAAGCTGAGATACCCTGTAATAGATTAAATGAAGTAATTCTTTTTCTATTGAAGCTTTAGAAAGGTAAACTCCAAAACCAAATAAAGGTTTTAATGCATTGTAACGTGTTTCGAAAGGATTGATTCTCTGTTCCATTTTCTTTAATTTTTGATTGATTAATAATTGAACTACACCCTAATGATGACTGAGAAATGAAAAAATGGACACTAAATAGAAAAAAATTAAAAATTTTTTACAACTGCCGTATTTACTACCTTTACAAAAGAATATTACGCTATAAAAATGATTACCGATAGTATTTTAATTACCGATTATATCCCTCAATACAAACAAGCTTTTAAAAATCTTAATGAAGAATGGATATCCAAATACTTTGTAATGGAAGAAGCCGATTACAAAGCGCTTGATAATCCTGAAAGTTATATACTCGACAAAGGTGGTTATATTGTTATGGTCTTATATAATAATGAACCTGTAGGCACCTGTGCCCTTATTAAGATGGACGATGATAAATATGACTTTGAACTGGCCAAAATGGCCGTATCTCCAAACGTGCAGGGAAAAGGCATTGGCAAAAGACTAATGCAGGCCGTGATTGAAAAGGCAAAAAGTAAAGGGGGAAAATGGCTGTATCTGGAAAGCAATACCATACTTACCCCTGCCATTACTTTATATGAGAAGTCGGGGTTTGTTCGTGTAAAAAGAGCCTCAACACCCTATGCTCGCTGTAACATACAAATGGAACTTGAATTATAAAAATCTCTTAACCGATTCTATAAAATAAGGAGAGTCATTCCACTGAATCTTTTTGTATTTAAAATCCTGTTTCATGCTTTCGGGCAGGCAGGCATAAATGGTTTCGCTAATTTTTTGCAGTAACAGCTTACGCGAAAAGGTTTCAGCTACTACAAGGCTTATTTCCCTAACAGGCTTGGGGTCTTTAAACTCCTTATACATTGGGCTTTCCTCTTCATTAATAACACTAAGCAACGGCAATATGGCAAAACCCAAATTGGCCTTAACGAGGTTCTTTAGGGTCTCAATTGAACTTATGTCATAAGTAAACCCGTCGTGCTTATCTGCACCCTTTGTAAGTTGGCATATATCCAACAGCTGTGCATTGTAGCAGTATTCATGCTCCAAAAGCAAAAGCTGGGGCTTATCCTGCGGCTGCAATTCGTAATACTCAGCACCTCTCATTTTATGTCCTTCGTGAAGGTAAGCCACAAACGGTTCGTAAAACACCGGATACTCCTTTAGTCCGTTAGCACCTGTTGGGGTTGCCATTAAGGCGATATCAATATCACCCGTAAGGGCATCGTTAATCAATAACCCAGTAGGCAGTTCTTTTATGGTAAAGTGCATTTTAGGAGCCACCTCCTTCATCTTCTTTATAAACTGTGGCACCAGATATGGAGAAAGCGTAGAAATAACACCAATGGTACATTCACCTTCCAACTGGTTCTTTTCATAAATAACAAATTCACGTATACCCTCTACCTCTCTTAAAATCTTTTTGGCACGGCTTATTATTTCCTTTCCGGCTTTTGTGGGCTTTAAGGGCACTTTGGTACGGTCAAATATTTTTACCCCTATTTCTTCTTCCAGGTTTTTAAGCTGAATGGTAAGTCCGGGCTGCGTAACCATACATTCTTCTGCCGCCTTTACAAAGTTGCGGTGCTCGTCCAGTGCTGTTATATATTTAAGTTGCTGTATCGTCATGATTATAAAATATTTTTATAAAGGTAAAAAATTATTAATTTGATTTATAAATCATGTTGCAATAATTTTGACTCATCAAATCGAACGAATTATAAACTTAAATCTCAATACGATGAAAAAATTATTATCAACAGCAGTTTTGTTACTTGGAGTAACAGCCGCTAACAGTCAAACAGATATTTCACTTGCAGGAAATTACAGTATGGAAAAAGAAACAAGAGAGTTTCTTAAAGCAGTACATGGTGGCAATGGCCCTCAAATTTATGAGCTATCTATTAATGATGCGCGTAACGTATTAATCAATGCACAAACAGGAGATTATAAAAGACCTGATGCCGATGTAGAGGAAAGAACAATTACACAAGACGGAAAAACAGTATCAATACGAATTGTAAAACCTAAAGGAAGCAAAGAAAAACTACCCGTACTAATGTATTTTCACGGAGGCGGATGGATTTTAGGAAACTCCTTTACACACGACAGGCTAATAAAAGAACTCGCAGTAGGTGCCAATATAGCAGTAGTATTTGTAAACTATACTCCGGCACCTGAAGCCCAATTTCCGGTAGCCAATGAGGAAGCCTATGCAGCCACCAAATGGATTAAACAAAACGGAGCATCATTAGGGCTTAATACAACTAAACTGGCTGTAGGTGGTGACAGCGTGGGTGGTAATATGGCAATTGCAGTAACCCTAATGGCTAAAGAACGTAAAGGACCGCAAATAGATTTTCAGCTTCTCTTCTACCCTGTTACAAATGCTGAGTTTGATACAGCTTCTTACCAACAATTTTCTACAGGGCATTTCTTAACTCTTAATGCAATGGTTTGGTTTTGGAATGTATATGCTCCAAACAAGGCAGACAGAAACCAGATTACAGCCTCTCCGCTTAGGGCAGATATAGAACAGTTAAAAGGATTACCAGAAGCATTGGTAATCGTTGCAGAAAATGATGTTCTTAGGGACGAAGGCGAAGCTTACGCCAAAAAACTAAATGCAGCAGGTGTTAAGGTAACCTCTACAAGATATATAGGAACCATACACGACTTTGTAATGCTTAATCCTATTACTAACACACCGGCACCAAGAGCAGCAATAAAACAGGCAATAGACGCTTTAAAAGAAAAACTTAACTAAACAAAAGAATAAATAATAACAATTAAATATTTTATATCATGAAATTTACAAGAAAAGCAACAGCAAACTGGAAAGGTACAGGAATGGAAGGTACAGGTAAAGTATCAACTCAAAGTACAGTACTAAACGACACACAACTATCTTTTAAAACAAGATTTGCAGACGGTGTAGGTACTAACCCCGAAGAACTACTGGCAGCAGCACACTCAGGATGTTTCACCATGCAGTTAAGCTTCCTTTTAAATGAGGCAGGTTTTACAGCAGACAACCTTGACACCGAAGCTAAAGTAACTTTTGAAGACGGTACAATTACAACAATCGTATTAGATCTTACCGGAAGCGTACCGGGAATAACTAGCGAGCAGTTTACTGAAATTGCACAAAAAGCAAAACAGATTTGTCCTATATCAAAAGCTATTAATGCAGATATAAGCTTAAATGTAGTACTTGCCTAAATAAAAAGACAGGATTAAAAACGAAAAATTCCCCTGGTAAGGAGGGGAATTTTAGCAATTTTTAATCCTGCATCTATTAATAAAAAACTACTTTCTAAATTGAAAAATTAAGAGTTTAAATAAAAATCCCCCCGTTAGGAGGGATTTTCCCACCATAAACTCAAATTGAGCAGGTATTACCTGTTCGTTAGAATACACATGCAAATATCCCTTCTTTAAGCCATGTTACAAATACCACTTAATACTGATTTTATCATGTGGAAAATACGTAACAAGCAATATAAAACACGTAAAAAATACTTATTATTGACTACTTTGTAATACAAAACCTACTTTTGAAAATTTATCCTTTAAATAATGATTCATAAACTGATTAAAAACCAAATACAATTCAGGTTAAAAAACATTAGAAAAAGCTATTGCAAGGCTTTTATTGTATGAAATTCACGTATTGCAAAATCATTCCTAACAAATCATGTAAATTGTTAGTTATTTTTAAATACTTTGTTTTTTTTGGACTAAAAAATCATTAAATTCGCAACTTCAACAAACAAAAGACAATACAATGAGCAAAAAAGTAGTAATCGTTTCGGCAGTAAGAACTCCAATAGGAAGTTTTATGGGGGCTCTTTCTACCGTATCGGCTGCACACCTTGGCGGTGCTGCCATTAAAGGTGCTTTAGATAAAATAAACTTAGACCCTAAGCATGTAGACGAAGTATTAATGGGTAACGTAGTACAGGCAGGTGTTGGTCAGGCTCCGGCAAGACAGGCATCAAGATTTGCAGGTTTACCAGATAACGTTATTGCTACTACAGTAAATAAAGTATGTGCATCTGGTATGAAAGCTGTTATGCAGGGTGCCCAAAGCATTATATGTGGAGATGCAGACGTAGTTGTTGCGGGTGGTATGGAAAATATGAGCCTTATACCTCACTATGTACACATGAGAAACGGTTATAAGTTTGGTCCTGCTACTATGGTAGACGGTTTACAGAAAGACGGTCTAACCGATGCTTATGATAATAATGCAATGGGTGTATGTGCAGACCTTTGTGCTACAGAATATAAAATTACAAGAGAAGAGCAGGATGCTTTTGCAATCGAATCTTACACGCGCTCTGCAGCTGCATGGGATGCCGGTAAATTTGATAACGAGGTTGTTCCTGTTGCTGTACCTCAAAGAAGAGGCGAGCCTGTAATGGTTACTAAAGATGAGGAGTACACTAATGTAAAATTAGACAAGATCCCTTCTCTTAACGCTGTATTTACTAAAGACGGAACTGTAACTGCTGCAAATGCTTCTACTATTAATGATGGTGCTGCTGCACTTATATTAATGAGCGAAGAGAAAGCAAACGAACTTGGCCTTAAGCCTCTTGCTTATATCAAATCGTATGCTGATGCAGAACAGGAGCCAAAATGGTTTACCACATCTCCGGCTAAAGCTTTACCAAAAGCATTAGACAAAGCCGGTATCACTAAAGATGATGTAGATTTCTTCGAATTTAATGAGGCTTTCTCTGTAGTGGGAATCGCTAACTCTAAAATATTAGGCCTTGATGCCTCTAAAGTAAACGTAAACGGTGGTGCAGTATCTCTTGGTCACCCTCTGGGATGTTCTGGAGCAAGAATTATTGTTACCCTGCTTAACGTACTTGAGCAAAACAATGCAAAAACCGGAGCTGCCGCTATTTGTAACGGTGGTGGTGGTGCTTCTGCAATTGTTATTGAACGTGCATAATAATTGGTTATTTTTATAAGCTGTTATTAACTTTTGCGAAAACAGCTACACCATGTAACGCTGCTTCAGAATTAACCGCTATATTTGTGGTTATGCTTGGAGCAGCGTTTCTTTTTAATAAAAGCAACACAACCAATAATAAATCATAAATAAAAAGTTATAAATGTTTGGTATTTGTAATCTTGCTATTGTCCCTCTTCGTTTAGAAGCTAATGACAGAAGTGAAATGACATCTCAGGTTTTATTTGGTGAACATTTTAAAATTTTACAGCAAAAGGAAAAATGGTCACACATAGAGCTGGCTTATGATGGCTACAAAGGGTGGATAGACAACAAACAGTACAAAACTATTACCGAGGCAGATTACAACAATCTTACCTCCTGCCCTGCTGTTTTAAATGCCGACCTGATAGAATACATTACCACACCAAATAATTTACTGGTTCCTATTCCTATAGGGACTTCATTATCCTTTTTAGACTTTCCTGATATCAATACCGAAAATTTCTCATTTGAAGGTTTAAAGACATCCGGCGTTAACCCAAAGGAAAACCTGTTGCGAACAGCCTTTATGTATCTTAATGCTCCTTACTTATGGGGAGGCAAAACGCCTTTTGGCATAGATTGTTCAGGCTTTACGCAAATGGTTTACAAACTTAACGGATACCACCTGCAACGTGATGCATCACAACAGGCAACACAGGGGGAAGCCTTAAGTTTTATTGAGGAAAGTGAACCGGGCGACCTTGCCTTTTTTGATAATGAGGAAGGTAATATTATACATGTAGGTATCATTATGGAAGATAACTACATTATACACGGGCACGGCAAAGTACGCATAGACAGGCTGGATCATCTTGGTATTTATAATATTGATACCCGCAGGCATACACACAAGCTTAGGGTAATAAAAAAAATTATTTAAACAGGCTTTAAAGCCTGTTTTTTTTATCTGTATATAAATGTAAAAGAAATAATTAAAAGCTTTTATTTATATTTACTTCATGCCTAAACCAATCCAAATAGCAATCCCCCAGCCATGCCATGAAAAATGGGATGAAATGACTCCTGTTGATAAAGGCAGGTTTTGTGCTGCCTGCCAGAAAAACGTTATTGACTTTACTAAGGCATCCGACAGGGAAATTGCTAATGCAATACGCAATAATAAAAGCCTTTGCGGGCGCTTCTCTTCTTCTCAACTGGAAAGGGATTTGGTAGTCCCAAAAGAAAAAAGCACAGTTTGGACAGCAGTTGCCGCCGGAGTTTTGAGCTTTGTTACTTTAGGTTCTTACAAAGCCTCAGCACAGGAAACCGTAAAAACAGAGCAAACCGATAGTAAAACCGATTCCATACCTCAGAATGATATCCCTGAAAAATTGATTATTAACGGAACTGTAAGTGATGAATGGGGTCCCTTACCTAGTGCTAATGTTATTATAAAAGGAACTGCTAGAGGAACTCAGACAGATATAGAAGGAAACTATTCTATCGAAGTACAAAAAGGAGATATACTTGAGTTTTCATTTATAGGTTTAGAATCTAATAGCGTAAACGTAATAAATCACTCAAGAATTAATGTAACTTTAATTGGGGGAGTAAGCCTTTCTCAAGGTATTATTATTTGTAAAGAAAAACGCTCATTCTTTGGCCGTATGTTTCACTCTATAGGTAATATATTCAGGTAATGAGGAAACCAATCCAAATAACAATCCCGCAGCCGTGCCATGAAAAATGGGATGAAATGACTCCTGCCGATAAAGGTAAGTTTTGTACCGTCTGCCAGAAAAACGTAATTGACTTTACAATGGCATCCGACAGGGAAATTGCTAATGCAATACGCAATAATAAAAACCTTTGCGGGCGCTTCTCTTCTTCTCAACTGGAAAGGGATTTGGTAGTCCCAAAAGAAAAAAGCACAGTTTGGACAGCAGTTGCAGCCGGAGTTTTAAGCTTTGTTACTTTAGGTTCTTACAAAGCTACAGCACAGGAAAAACAAAAGGTAGTTCAAACTGAGAATAAACCTGTAAAAGAAACAAATTCAACAGCTTCTAAACAAAATACTACCATTAAAATTACGGTAAAAGACAGTACCGGTTTATTACAAGAAGCCATTGTAAGGAACGTAACTAAAAAAATACAAACATCTGAAAATAAAAATGGTGTTTATGAAATTGATGTTTCTCTTAACGATGAAATAAATATAGCATACAAGGGACATGTGATGCAGAGTCTGATTATTACAAACAAGAATGACCTTTTAGTAGTGCTTGAAGATATAGGGCCTATTATAGCTGTTGGTATGGTTGAAGTAAAAACCAAACCAAAAGAGTAAATCCTAACATAAGTTATATTCTTTATCTTTAGGACCTATTAATAATACGCGTCTAAATGATTTTAAAGAAAACCTCTAACGTGCTGTTGGCATTTGCCTTATGCATGGCATTTACATCACCCGCCACAGCACAAAAAAACAAAGTTGCAAAAACCAATGGCTCACAAATTATAGAGCCAAACGGAAATCCTATCACACTAAAAGGCACAAACCTGGGTAACTGGTTGGTTCCCGAAGGCTATATGTTTAAAACGGGAAAAGTAGCAGCCCCAAGGCAAATAGACCAGCTACTGCATGAAATGATAGGCCCGGACAGCCTTACCGTATTTTGGCACAAATATCTTGACAACTACATTACTCAGGAGGATATTAAATACCTTAAGCGAATAGGTTGTAATCATATCCGTTTACCGTTTCACTACAAAATGTTTACCGACGAAACCTATATGGGTACACAAAATGCCGGGTTTAAATATTTTGACCGTGTAATAGAATGGTGCAGGAAGGAAAACCTGTATGTCCTCTTAGACATGCACTGCGCGCCGGGCGGGCAAACCGGAGATAATATAGACGACAGTTACGGCTATCCGTGGTTGTTTTTCAGTAAATCGTCTCAGGACTTAATGAGCGAAGTGTGGATGAAGATTGCCAAAAAGTATAAAGGAGATCCTATAATTATTGGGTACGACGTGGTAAATGAGCCTTTTGCACACTACTTTGTCAAGGAGATACCCGATTACAACCACAGGCTGTTTACATTATACCAGCGAATGGTAAAAGACATCCGTTCGGTAGATAAAGACCACACCATATTCTTAAACGGATCGGTTTGGGCAGGTGACTTTGACGTATTTGAATCTATTATTGACGATAACATTGTTTATGAGTTCCACAAATACTGGTTTGATGTAGAGCAGGCAGCCATTCAAAAATATGTTGATTTCCGCGATAAGCACAATGTACCGATTTACATTGGTGAAACCGGAGAAAATACCGATGAATGGGTTATGGATTTCAGATTGCTGTTAGACCAAAACAATATCAACTGGTGTTTTTGGCCATATAAAAAAATGGACAATACTAAGGGCATAATGAATTTTACCATGCCCGAAGATTATGCGGTTATTGTACGCTACTCGCAAAGCGACCGTAGCTCTTACGAAAAAATACGTGAAAACATGCCGGACAGGGCTATTGCACAAAAAGCACTAAACAAGTTCCTTGAAAACTGCCTGTACAAAAACTGTTTTCAAAACAAAGGTTACATTGAAGGACTTGGACTTATCGTTGAGTAAGTTATTATAAATGATGAGTTTTAAATTTTGAATTGAGATTTCTCCACTCCATTTCATTGCGGTCGAAATGACAATGACCATATAAGAAATCTCATATTGAATCAAGAACCGGAATAGTTACAAAACAAAAACGCCCCGCAATTGCGGGGCGTTTTTTTATCTTAATACTTTGTACTAAAATCTTAGTACTGTAATTATTTCACTTCTTCAAAGTCTACGTCCTGTACGTTATCGCCTTCTGCCTGAGCATCACCCTGTGGCTGACCTTGGTCTGCACCACCCTGAGCTCCGCCTTCTGCCTGAGCTTTGTACATTTCCTCAGATGCATTTTTCCAAGCCTCGTTGATTTTATCAAGAGCCGGTTGAATAGTAGCTACATCTTTAGTTTCGTAAGCTTTTTTAAGTTCTTCAAGAGCCGACTGAATTGGCTGCTTGTTGCTGTCAGATAGTTTGTCACCAAACTCTGTAAGCTGTTTTTCAGTTTGGAAAATCATAGCATCAGCTTCGTTAAGCTTATCTACTTTTTCTTTCGCTGCTTTATCGGCATCAGCATTAGCTTCTGCTTCCTGACGCATTCTTTCGATTTCTTCCTGAGTTAATCCTGAAGAAGCCTCGATACGGATATCGTGTGATTTACCTGTTCCTTTATCTGTAGCAGATACTTTAATGATACCGTTAGCATCAATATCAAATGTTACTTCAATTTGAGGTACACCTCTTTGTGCCGGCGGAATACCGTCTAAGTGGAAACGACCGATAGTCTTGTTATCCTGAGCCATTGGTCTTTCACCCTGTAATACGTGGATTTCTACCGATGGCTGGTTATCTGCCGCTGTAGAGAATACCTGAGATTTTTTAGTTGGGATAGTTGTGTTAGCCTCTATTAATTTAGTCATAACACCACCCATAGTCTCGATACCTAATGAAAGCGGAGTAACGTCTAACAGAAGTACATCTTTAACGTCACCTGTTAATACACCACCCTGAATAGCAGCACCAATTGCCACAACCTCATCCGGGTTAACACCTTTAGAAGGTTTTTTACCAAAGAATTTCTCTACTTCTTCCTGTATTCTAGGAATACGTGTAGAACCACCCACAAGGATTACCTCATCAATATCCGATTTAGATAAACCAGCATCCTGTAAAGCTTTAGCAACAGGTTTCATAGAACGCTGTACTAAATCGTCTGCAAGTTGCTCAAACTTGGCTCTTGTAAGTGTTTTTACAAGGTGCTTAGGTCCGCTAGCGGTAGCAGTAACATATGGTAAGTTTATTTCAGTTTGTGTAGAAGAAGAAAGCTCGATTTTTGCTTTCTCTGCAGCCTCTTTTAAACGTTGTAATGCCATAGCATCTTTACGCAGGTCTACACCTTCTTCACTATTAAATTCGTTTGCTAACCAGTCTATAATTACCTGGTCGAAGTCATCACCACCAAGGTGAGTATCACCATTAGTAGAAAGTACTTCAAATACACCGTCACCTAACTCAAGGATAGAGATATCAAATGTACCACCACCAAGGTCATATACGGCAATCTTTTGGTCTTTACCACTTTTGTCAAGACCATAAGCAAGAGCAGCCGCTGTAGGCTCGTTTATAATCCTTCTTACTTTAAGACCTGCAATTTCACCTGCTTCTTTAGTAGCCTGACGCTGCGCATCGTTAAAGTAAGCCGGTACTGTAATAACCGCTTCAGTTACTGTTTGTCCAAGGTAATCCTCAGCAGTTTTCTTCATTTTCTGAAGTGTCATTGCAGAAAGTTCCTGCGGCGTGTAAAGGCGTCCGTCGATATCTACACGAGGAGTATCGTTATCACCTTTCATCACTTTATAAGGAACGTTACCTGCTTCTTTTGAACTTTCAGAGAATTTGTTACCCATAAAACGTTTTATGGATGATATTGTCTTAGTAGGGTTAGTAACAGCCTGACGTTTTGCAGGGTCACCCACCTTAATTTCGCCACCTTCTACAAATGCTATAACCGACGGCGTTGTTCTTTTTCCTTCAGCATTAGGAATAACTACAGGCTCGTTACCTTCCATTACGGCTACACACGAGTTGGTTGTTCCTAAGTCAATTCCGATTATTTTACTCATTTTAAAATAGTTTATTTTTTGAATTCGATTTCTAAATATTATTGATGCTTACAAATAGTCAATCTTTGTGCCAATAGCCAAAAGCACTATAAAATGACAGAACTATATGACAAGATGACATTTTCTTTTTTATAACTTTTAGAAACTTTTAACGGATTGACGAAAATTATGAACTTCTGTCTGCCTGATATAATTATATAACCGAAAGTAAATACAATAATTCTTAAAGTAATTTGGCTAATCCCCTAGTGCCTTTAAAATATTATTATTTTTGCCGTCAAAGAAAATTACCATGCCTAAATATACCATGCAGTGGCTAACCGATGAACATGAAAACGGTAAACCTTTAAAATACCTTTACTTTTGGGGAAATACCGCAAATCATAACAACGAAATTGGAAAGTTCATTTTCAGCCAGTGGTATGAAAGCCCTTTTACCGTTAACGGTATAATCTATAAAACATCTGAACACTGGATGATGGCACATAAAGCCTTACTATTTAATGACCAACAGAAGTTTGAGGAAATTGTAGCCTGTAACAAACCCGGAGAAGCAAAAGATTTGGGCCGACAGGTTTCTAATTATAATGATGACCTGTGGAACGAACGTAAGTTTGATATTGTAAAAGAAGGCAACATACATAAATTCAGTCAGCATAAAGAATTAGGCGAATACCTGATACAAACCGGAAATCGTGTACTGGTAGAAGCCAGTCCTGTAGATATTATCTGGGGCGTAGGTCTTACACACGATAATCCGGCAATAAAAAATATTTATTCATGGAGAGGAGAAAACCTATTAGGTTTTGTATTAATGGAAGTAAGGGAGTATTTAAATGAATATGGACTTGCTGACTATCAAGGTATTATAAAAAAATAATTATTCAAGTTACAGAAAACCATTAATCTACACAAAACTGCATTTTACAGTCTCAACTATTCACTTCATAGCTAAAAATCTATATTATAAATATTTCTATATATTTTAGCATCCAAATCCTATCCAATACACGTATGTATTAATGTTACTCTGGTTTGACTATGCTAAGCAAAAAGATTAATCAAATTCGTTTTGTTACTATTGGAGGTCTTCTTGTTTTAACCCTCTCAATAGCAGTTTTAATAGGTTGGTTTTTTAATATAGAAGTATTAAAAAGCATACTTGACGGATATATATCCATGAAGTTTAACACAGCTCTTTCATTTTTAGTGCTGTCGTTTTGCCTGGTAGCTTCTACTTCTATTAAAAGAATTTCGGCTACGATCCTGTTAATGGAAATGTTTGTGGCAATACATGCCCTTGCATCCTTGTGTCAGGGAATTTTATCTATAGATTTAGGTGTAGATCAACTGTTATATCCTGATTTAGTGGGAATAGAAAAACATGAAGCCTATCCGGGACGTATGTCTCCCATAACATCTGTATTATTTATAGTAATGGGGGCCTCTATGTTTTGCGCTGCCTTATTTCAAAAACTAAGGATTTACTGCCAGTATGCCTTTCATTTTGTAACGGTAATTTCCTTTATATGCATAATAGGATATTTTTTTAGTGTACCCAGTCTATATAAATTCAGCTTTTTAACACCAATAGCCATACATACAGCCATAAGCTTTAGTATTTTGTCTATGAGTGCCAGTATGCTTTATCCTGAGATTGGGTTTACAAGAATATTTACAGTAAAAGAAACAGGAAATATAATTGCAAAGCGCCTTTTTTTACAGCTATTCGCGCTAA
This sequence comes from Flavobacterium beibuense, assembly GCF_004151245.1. Classification (GTDB taxonomy): domain Bacteria; phylum Bacteroidota; class Bacteroidia; order Flavobacteriales; family Flavobacteriaceae; genus Flavobacterium; species Flavobacterium beibuense_A. Next base: position 168,116 of record NZ_JUIW01000007.1, on the reverse strand, counting down.
TAATAATAGTAACATACCTGAGACTGCAATTTTTTGACCATAGCAATTTTAGTGTGGATTCAGGATCAATTATGGGATTAAAACCAAGTCTTGCCCTTACCTCAATTGGGTTTATACTTATATGCTTTTGTTTTATTTACAAAGCTGCAAATGCCATAAATACATCTGAGAGAAAACAAAAAATGGCAGAACAACACTTTAGAAGCGTGATTGAGTCGGCACCAAATGCATTTATAATATCAAACCCCGAAGGTGACATTACCCTGATTAACGAGCAGGCAGAAAAACTTTTTGGCTATACTAAACAAGAGCTTGTAGGACAGTCTATAGATATACTCGTCCCTAAAAAATCAAGAAAACGACACCCTAAAAACAGAGGAAGTTATCACGAACTACCAACTGCAAGATACTTTGGAGCGGGGAGAGATTTATATGCAGTAAAAAAGGACGGTACCGAGTTTCCTGTAGAAATAGGCCTTAATCCGTTAGCCACAAATACCGACAATGTAATACTGGCTTCGGTAATAGATATTACCGAACGTAAGCGGAACGAAACTATTATTAAAGACCAGCTTCAGGAACTTCAGATAAGGAATAAAGAATTGGAACAGTTTAATTACATAGCCTCACACGATTTACAGGAGCCTATAAGAACTGTAAGCAATTTTATTCAGGTTATTGAAGAAGATTACGGTCATGAGTTAAAAGATGAGTTAAAAAGCTATCTCAATACAATAAACGATGCCACAGGAAGAATGTCACTTTTGGTTAAATCACTGCTGGATTTTGCAAGACTGGGTAAAGACAGGGAGCTTAGCTATGTGGACTGTAACGATATGGTCAAAGAGGTTATTACCGATTTAAACAGACTAATAAAGGAATCAAACGCAGAGATAACATATGGTGTAATGCCTCAAGTATATGCTTATAAAGTAGAGTTGAGACTGGTTTTTCAAAACCTTATTAATAACGCTATTAAATTCAGGAAAAAGGATGTACCATGTGAGGTAAAGATACATTGCCACGAAGAAAAAGATTATTATGAGTTTTGGGTAACCGATAACGGGATAGGTATTAACCCCAGATACTTTGACCGTATTTTCCAGATTTTTAAAAGCCTGCATAAAGAAGATGAGTATGAGGGACATGGTATAGGGCTGGCACATTGTTATAAAGTTGTGGGGCTTCACAAGGGTAAAATATGGGTAGAATCAGAATTAGGAACAGGAAGTACATTTAAGTTTACAATTTCAAAATTTATACAAAATGGATAATGATGTTATGATAAGGCAGGTAAATTGCATAATGCTGGTTGACGACAATAAGATCGACAACTTTTTTCACGAAAGAGTAATTAAAAAAAATAATGCTGCAAAGCATGTTGTTGTAAAGGAGTCTGCCGAAGAAGCACTGGAGTACCTAAAGAGAAAAGAAGATAACGGGGAAAAACATCCTGATCTTATTTTTCTTGACATTAACATGCCGGGCATGAACGGATGGGAATTTTTAGAAGAATACGAAAAACTGGATAAAAATCTGCATTGCAAAATGATTGTGGTAATGCTTACCACATCAGAAAATCCGGATGATATGGATAAAGCAAGATCACTTGGCATACTGTCTGCCTTTAAGACGAAGCCGCTAACCGTTATGATGCTTGACGAAATTTTGGAAAGATACTTTGATTAATTGTTCGCCATAACATATACATCCTGCATTCATTAACCAATAAATAAAAACGCCCCAAAAGGGGCGTTTTATATTATTCTTCAAAATACTCAAAGGCATCAATAATATCAAGGTATACCCCATTAAAGCCTGCCTGTAGTATCGTATCAAGATACGATCCCTGCCCTGAATAGATAATGGATTTCCATTCCTCATTCCAGTACTTTACCTTATAATTACCTCCCCAGTCAGGGTTCTCTGCTGCTATCCATTCCGGCGGAGTTGTACTCCACTCCTGCTGCCAGTAATAACGATAATCTTCTGCCTCACCTATAGACATATAGCATATTACCATGCGACTACCAACGTTTGCTTTAGTCTTTAACTGAGACACTTCGGTTGCAGTAAAAGCCTGTCCGTTTAAAAACAAATCCATTATAATTACATCATAATCAGTTTGTGCCACGGCAGCAATAAACTCCTGTTTACTGCTATAATTTTCAGGATTTATAAGGTATAAAAAGTTTTTGGCCTGTGATAGCTGGGATATATTTGCAACATTAGAGTTATAAGGATATGGCTCCGGTATAACATTTAATTCCCTGTTAGGGGCTGCAAAAGAAATATACTCACTATCCTCATTTTGAAGATAGGAATTCTCCATATGAGACGCTAAAGTACAATAATCTGTAACCAATATCTTTTTACCAAACTCCTTAGACCTGTCCAAGAAATTCTTTAGATAGTCGGTTACATCGGCAGGTGTAGCTTCATCGTCGTTATTATAACCATATATCAGGTCTTCCTGTCCGTGCCCGTCTATGGAATTAAGATAAGGTAAGTTTAGCGAACCAAACGGATCTCCGTTATTGGTAAGCAGTTCAATACCGTTTTGGGGAATGACCGCAAAGCCGGGACTTATCCCTTTGGCCTTTTGGCTGATGTTAATTACAAGCTGGCGCATTTCCTGCCTGTAATCTATAACTGTTTCCCCGGGATTCTCCCCGTTGTTATTGTTTGCGGTTCCGTTGTCGTCAATATCTGTATGACATGACACAACAAGTAATGCTGCCAATGGCAGTAGTAATCTTTTCATTGTTGGTTAATGGCGGGGGTGGGTTATATTTATGCTACGTTTTTTTCTGTTTTCTTTCCTAACAGTATTCCCATTGTAATAACAGCAGCTTCAAGCGCCATAAAAATATAATATCCTGCCTTAACGGTAATATCATATCCTCCGGATTTAATATAGATAATTCCGCCTGCAAGCAATACAAAAAGGGTTATCGCCGAAAACAATACCTGTTTGCGCTGTTTAAAAAGAGAACCTACAAACTGGAAAACGCCAAGTGCAAGTATAATAGTACTTATTACGATAACTAATTTCATGGTATCGCTCATTGCTACCTTAGAAAATCGCGGAAGCCCTTCCACAACAATATCCAGCAGGTTAAAGTTTCCCCATATAAACCAGTCGTTTGTTGTTACTGCGGTAGGCCTGTAACTAAAAAAAGGAGACGTTAACGTAATCATAGAAAGTAATCCAAGTACATAAAACGATCTCTCAAAAAGTCTTTTTTTCATAAATTTTTATTTAATCCACTAAAAATATGGCATTGCTGAAAAGCAGGTTACCGTTTTCCCAAAATCCTCTGAACAATGGGTTATCTATCATATAAATTACCTGTCCGCTGCCTTTTTGTTCTACAGCAAAGGTAACAGTGTTTTCCAGTTTTTTTCTAAGGTTTTGTCCAATAAAACCAAAGCTTATGTAATCCTTTGGTACATAGGCCACATTCCAGGCATCCTTAAGTAACTGGTAATGGGTATCGCTGGTTTTAAGGCTGTAATACTTGTCGCCAAGTCCGTAAGAAAGCGGATGTGACTTATCTATTACATTTTCTACCACCGCCCCCGGCACCGACTCTGATATTGAACGTCTTTCGGCATTTTTATAATCCATAAAACGGGCTTTTAAAGCCTCTTCCTCCTTACGGTCAAGTTCTTCCTGTTTATCCTGTTCCGAAGCAAAACGCGTAAGGTTATACCCTGCCCTGTCTTCAAAAATACCCAGCGCATTGCCAATTGCAATTACTTTGCCACCGTCTTTAATAAAATTATCCAAATCATTTTTTTGGTCTTCGGTAAAATCATACCAGCCATCTGCCAATACTATGGTTGTAAAATCACTAAAGTTAATCCTGCCAATATTTCTAACATCCACTATACTTACGGGATATTCTATCATCTGATCGAAGTAAAACCATGCCTGTCCAAAATCGGTAGCACTTACAGTCTCTCCCGAAAGCAATAATACTTTTGGCGCACTAAGTAAAGGATAATACTCTCCTCCTAAGTCACCACCTTCTAAAGAAAAGCCACTTTCCAAAACTTCATAATCGGGTTTGTTTTCCAGTAGCATATCCATACTGTTTTTAAAATCGTACAGATTTTGGTTATCTCCTTTAAGTACAATTAAATCTCCCGGTTTGATCCTTACACCTCTGAAGAAAGATGCTTTTCTGGCTGAGCGTACCTTTATCCCGCTTTTAAGCAGACAGGAAAGCGTTCTTGCCGAAGCCCTTCCATTCCAGGGAATGTAGTAAGCATAAGCCCTTTCAAAGTCAAGTTTACCCTGATAGCTAATCTCTTTTTTGGTATCAATTTTAGGGTTGTTTTTAAGTGCATAACTCTCCACTCCATAGGCATAAGGCAGTGCCCAGGCGGTTATATCATACGATAGGCTGTCGGTAAGTTTAGGTGCAGGTTCAAACAACACCTGTGTAAGTATGCTTTTAGGCTGCTTGACACTTATTATTAAATCGTTAGGCTCTACGGTAAAATCTTTATCGCCATTTGCCATATAGCTGTAACCGTTTAACTTTTTAGACTCTTTGGCATAAGCAAACTGAATCTTATTTCGTTCCAGCAGCTCGGCAAGCTGCTGTGTCTTACCGTTATTTTTTATAATGTAGGTTTTATATTTTCCTTTATTACCTTCCCTGCCGTCTTTGTAATACTGACGGAAGTTTTTAACCAACTTATCCTTTTGCCAGGAAGCCGTTTCAACCGCGGTAAGTACTGCTTCGGTATGGTGATCTATCCTGTCCTGTAGCGTTAGTATATTTCCGTTGCTCATTACCACTGCCCTTCCGGCTCCTATACCACCCTGTTCATACGTCATCCCCACGGCACCATTAAAACTCGGATAAGTATCACCATAGCTCGGATAAAACAAATCGAAACGCTCTCTTGTATAGTAGTTCCATCCCTTTAGGTCAAATCGTTTTGAAGTCATTTCCCCTATTGCAACATGAAAATCTTTTTGCGCCTGAGTGATATATTCATGCATTGGCTCTGCTGCAGGAGGAAAAAAATAAGGCTCGTTATATCCCATTTCATGGACATCCACATGTACCATTGGCATCCACTCATTAAAAAGCCTTATGCGCTGTTGCGACTCCGCCTGCGTTTGCCATGCCCAGTCACGGTTAAGGTCATACGCATAATGGTTTTGCCTGCCACCCGGCCAAGGTTCCATATGCTCCCTGTCAGTCAGCCCCGGATGAAGCTGTTGCCCCGTTACATCCCTAAGCCAGTTTCCATAACGGGAATATCCGTCCGGGTTCAGGCATGGGTCTAATATAATTATGGTATTCTCCAGCCATTCTTTGGTCTTCTTATTATTTGGGTTTATAAGCTCAAAGGCCACATTCATAGAGCTTTCGGCAGCACCGGGCTCATTACCGTGTACATTAAAACTAAGCCATACTATAGCTTTATCGTTAACGGTTGTGGTTGGTTTTTTGTCTGATAGCCCAATTTGATACAGATGGTTTTGCCTTATGTTTTCAAGATCTTTCAGGTTTTGCGGAGTGGAAATGTAATATACATTAAGGCTTCGCTCCTGATAAGTATAACCGTAAGGCTTTTTAAGTATGTAATCTGAATTTTGGGTTAAATGCGTAAAGTAATTTTCTAACTGATGGTAATAGCTTACCTGGCTCCCGTAACTTGGTATAAATTCTGAAGGGCTTTTCAGCTGTGCCTGTAAGGTTAGTGTAAAAAGGAACAACAGGCTAAAAAATAGTTTTTTCATATAAAAGGGGTTGAAACTTCAAATTTATGTAATTTAATTTCAAAAGAGATTCTAAATTAAACAACCTTAGCTAATATTATGCAGGCTACTTAAGTTATTTATCAAAAAGTATTAAATTGCATATACAGAAACAACAACCAAACTATTACCAACATGAAAAACACCTTCCGTAAAACTGTATTAATACTTGCAGTTTGTGCTCTTACACAGTTTGCACACTCTCAAACAACATTAACTCAAAAATTAGAAAACAAAGAGTTTAGTAACCTGTTAGGTTCAATAGATAGTTACACCAGTTATCCCGTTAAATTGGGATCACTATCTACCATTATTAATTATAACGAATCAGGAAGTGCAAATATGCCTGAAACCGATGAGGCTTCTCAAAACCTTATCATTACAGTTTGTGCTGACGGAGCACCTACAGATTGTAATTCCTTTATTTTTAAAGACAAATACAACCTTAAAGTTACCAGAGTTACAGAAGATGATAAACTATATCATGTATATGTAGAGTATGGCCCGGCAAAGAAACGTGCTAAAGAAGAATTGCTTATAGCTAAACCATAATATGAATATAAGCCTTCCTGAATCGGATGGCTTTTTTTTTGTATAAATTACCATTCACTATGAAAACAATCGCCGTTTATGTCTTATATCCTGTGCTTCTGTTATTAAATTCATCAACTCAAGAAGCATCGAGATCTTGTGCCCTTAAAGAGATAATACAAAATGTAAAAGTTCAAAAACTATTACACACAGAACTGGAAGACAGAAAAAAATTATATGTCTTAAAAAATAACTTTTGTAATGATACAGACACCAAAATTGGAGAGCTAACAGTTATTATGATTGAAGAAGACGAAATAAAAAATTTAAAAAATTATTTCAAGGTTACCTCTATTATATCTGAAAACAATTTGACTAAAATTAATATCAGATATCCTATACAGGGTGTTTGTATAATAGCTGATATTAATAACCAAAATGAATTAATAGATGTAAATATATATTATATAAAATAGAGAAATCAAAAAATACCTTTACTATGAAAACAATCGCCGTTTATATTTTTATCAGCCTGTTTTGTTGTCTGCAAAAAAGTAATCAGTGTAACCTGATAACTGATATTATTAGGCATAAGGAAGTGCAGCATTTTTTACATCCGGAAGCAAAAGGGCGTGATACTCTTTATATTCAGAAAACAGAAATTTGCAAAGAGTACAATCAAAAGGTAAACGGTATACATGTTATTGCAGTTAACAGAAAAGAATGGCAAACCAAACCTAACAGACTTGAGTTAAGCCTGGTTAAAGAAAACGGACAACTTAAAAGAATCAATATGCACTATCCTCCGGAAGGTGCAGTATTTATCGCTTATCTTGACGAACTTGGAAATTTGGAAAACATAAATGCTTTTGAGAAATAACACTAAAATTAATTTAATATTTTTACGAAAATAATTAAACACACCTATGAAAAAACTATTACTTTCATGCGCTTTCTTATTATCTTTTACAATTAATGCGCAAACCCCAAAAACTAATCGTATTACCATTAAGCTTAAAAGCAGTGTAGAAAATATTACCTTAAACAATAATTCTACAGGTATTGTACAAATAGACAGCATAGCAAAAAATTATAATGCGGCCGGGATTACAAAATTAAAATCAGGTAAAAAATCTAAATCCCAACTCTTTACAATTTCATTCCCCAACGACACTAATATTGAAAATTTGGTAAAGGCTTACAGTCAGCTTCAAACAGTTGAATATGCAGAGCCTGACTATATAGGCCAAGGTGGCGGTAAAAAGTTTAACATGACACCTAACGACCAATTCTATTTTAGGCAATGGGGTTTACATAACGATGGTAGCTTTAACCTGTCGCCTTCGATATCAGGCGCTGATATAGATATGGAAGCTGCCTGGGATATTGAACAGGGAAGCAGCGAAATAATTGTTGCGGTAATGGACAGTGGGCTAAATTTAGAACATCCTGAATTTGAGGGACGACTTTGGTCTAACGAAGCTGAGACAGTCAATTTTGATGATGATATTGATAATGACAATAATGGCTATATAAACGATTTTTTTGGTTGGGATTTTGTTTCGAATGTACCTTTTCCTTTTGACGATCATGGCCACGGTACCAATGTAACGGGCATTATCGCTGCAAACGGTAATAATTTATCAGGATATTCCGGGGTAGATCTTAACTGTAAGATCATGACACTAAAAGGACTTAATGCTAATAACAACGGAAATTATTCATGGTGGTATGATGCTATTATTTATGCCGCAGATAACGGAGCAAGGGTTATTAATCTTTCTGTTGGCGGTAATCAGTATTCACAGGTACTTGAAGAAGCTGTTCAATATGCACTTAACAATAATGTGGTTGTAGTAGCCTGCATGATGAATTTTAACACCTCAATACCTTTTTATCCTGCCAATTTTGAAGGGGTTATTGCTGTTGGGTCAACAAATCCTAATGACAGCAGAACACAACCTTTCTTTTGGGATTCAAATAGCGGCAGTAATTATGGGGATCATATATCTGTAGTTGCTCCGGGTAATTTTATTTATGGCCTTTCGCATACTTCAAATACAGAATATGGAATATACTGGGGTGGCACATCTCAGGCAACACCATATGTATCCGGGTTAGCCGCATTACTTTTAGCTCAGGATCCAAGCAGAACACCAGCCCAAATTAAGTCTATAATCGAAAATACAGCCGAAGATCAGGTAGGAAGCACATTGGAAGATACACCCGGGTTTGACATTTATTACGGACATGGCAGAATTAATGCTTTCCAGTCTTTATCATACAGCTTAGATAATCCTGAGTTTAACAAAAATGAAAACACTCTGATTGTATACCCCAACCCTTCTAAAGGCAGCTTTAACATTCAGACAGAAAGTTATCCGTGCACAGCAAAAGTTTATAACACATTAGGACAAAAGATACTTGAGCAGGAAATTACAACTATAAATACAACTATAAACATTACCAGTCCTGGAACTTATATAGTCTCTGTAAAAAGTAAAGATGGTAGTACTGCCAAAAAAATAATCATAGAGTAATTACTTTATAATTATTTTTTAATTATAAAGATAATTATTGTTAAAAATTTGATACTAAGCATATAACATTAAAAAAAATAAACATACATTTGCTTAACCCCAAATGCCGACACTGTTAATTCTACTAGCTAAAAAGAATAAAAAAACAGTAAACGCAACATTATGAAACGCACCTTACAGCAATTTGCTGCCCCAATTACAGCAATGCTATTGTTGATGGTAGTTACTGCATGCAGTAACATTACCCACAACAAAACTGAAGACAGTAATCAGGATAACTTTAAGCAGGAAAAAAACCTGTCTGAAGCACCTGATATGAACAATGACCTAATGCCGGCTAAACCAAAAGTATAGCGGTGTATTTTCATGCAATCGACCCAATAAATCTAAATATAACCAAAGCCTGCTCATTTTAGCAGGCTTTGGTTTTTTAGGGATTATAAATTTTAAGAAATTTTTAGTGTGATTATTTTCACTTTTTTAATGCTAAACAAGGGTTTATATTCCACTGTTTTCAATCACAATTATTATCTTTGCATGCTTTAAAACAAAAAATGCAATGCGTATATCCTACAATTGGTTAAAACAATTCATTAAATTAGACTGGAACTCAGAAGAAACAGCCGACCTGCTTACAGACCTTGGCCTTGAAGTGGAAGGAGTTGATAAGTTTGAGTCGCTTAAAGGCGGACTTGAAGGTGTAGTAGTGGGCCATGTGCTTTCTTGCATACAACACCCTAATGCCGATAAGCTTAAGGTTACAACTGTAGACCTTGGGGATGGTAATCCTCCCGTACAGATTGTTTGCGGAGCACCTAATGTAGCTGCCGGACAAAAAGTTCCTGTAGCAACCATAGGTACTACCCTATATGATGCTGAAGGAAACGGTTTCCAGATCAAGAAAGGAAAAATACGCGGAGAAGAAAGCCACGGTATGATTTGTGCCGAAGATGAGCTTGGCCTTGGTCAAAGCCATGAGGGTATAATGATATTAGGTGAAGACCTAAAACCAGGAACTCCTGCATCTAAGATTTTTAATATTGAAACCGATGAGGTTTTTGAAATAGGACTTACGCCTAACCGTGCCGACGCTATGAGTCACTGGGGAGTTGCCCGAGACCTTCGTGCCGGTATGACTCAGCGCAATGTAAATACAGAGCTTATTACTCCTTCTGTAAGCAATTTTAGGATTGATAAGCGTACACTTAAAATCGACGTAAAAGTTGATGACAATAAACTGGCTCCGCGTTACTGTGGTGTAACCATATCAGGAATTACGGTACAGCCTTCTCCTGCATGGTTACAAAACAGGCTTATGGCTATAGGCATTACACCAAAAAATAATGTGGTAGACGTTACAAATTACGTTCTGCATGAGCTTGGCCAGCCGTTACACGCTTTTGATGCCACTAAAATAAGGGGCAATAAAATTGTTGTAAAAACTGCCGAAGCAGGAACTAAATTCATTACACTGGATGATGTTGAGCGCACATTACATGAGGACGACCTTATGATTTGTGACGAAAACGGACCTATGTGTATTGCCGGTGTACTGGGAGGTAAAAAATCAGGAGTTAGCGAAAACACCTCTTCCATATTCTTAGAGAGTGCTTACTTTAACCCTGTATCAATAAGAAAAACAGCTAAACGCCATGGCATAAGCACCGATGCTTCTTTCCGTTTTGAAAGAGGTATAGACCCTACAATAACAGAATATGCTCTTAAAAGAGCTGCCCTGCTTATACAGGAAACAGGTGGTGGCGAAATAACATCTGATGTTATAGACATTTACCCTAAAAAGATTGAAGACCATCAGGTTTTTGTAAACTTTAAAAATGTTGAAAGAGTAATCGGTCAGGAAATAAGCAAAGAAACCATCAAGAAAATACTGGTTTCACTTGATATAAAAATCAACAGCATGTCTGATGTTGGTGTTGGCCTTGTAATACCTTCATACAGAGTAGATGTTGAAAGGGAGATAGACGTTATAGAAGAGATTTTAAGAGTTTACGGATACAACAACGTAAGCTTCTCTCAAAAGCTTAACGCCTCTATGTCTAACTCGGCACGTACAGAAGATTACAAGCTGCAAAACATTACAGCAAACCAACTGGTAGCTGTAGGATTTAACGAAATGATGGCTAACTCGCTTACATCACCGGAATATGTTAAGTTAAGCGAAAACCTTAAGGAAGAGTTCAATGTAATTATGCTTAATCCGCTAAGCAGTGACCTTTCTGCAATGAGGCAATCATTACTTTTCAGCGCACTTGAAGCGGTATCATTCAACATAAACAGAAAGAGAAGTGATCTTAAATTATTTGAGTTTGGTAAATCGTACCATAAGCTTCCTTCAGGATATGACGAGAATAAACACCTAACGTTAACCGTTACCGGAGACCGTAATGCAGAGAGCTGGACACAACAACAAAAGCCTTCAGACTTTTTTATGTTTAAAGGTTATGTAGACATGGTTTTATCCAGACTGGGGATTAACAAAGCTCAGACACAACCTGTTACAAACGATGTGTTCTCAGAAGGTTTAGCTTACACTTTAGGAAATGAAGTTTTAGTAGAGATGGGAAGCGTTAAAAAACTGGTTTTAAAGCATTTTGATATAAAGCAGGAAGTTTTCTTTGCCGACTTTAACTGGGCCGCATTAATTAAAGTTGTATCTGCTAAAATCAAGTTTACAGAACTATCCAAGTTCCCGGAAGTTAGAAGAGACCTTGCCCTGCTTGTTGACAGCAATGTAACATTTAAGGATATTTATGCTATAGCAAGACAAACAGAAAAATCTTTATTAAAAGACATTAACCTGTTTGACGTGTATGAAGGTAAAAACCTTCCGGAAGGTAAAAAGTCGTATGCTGTAAGCTTTACTATTCAGGACAGCACTAAGACCCTTAAAGACGATCAGATCGATAAGTTAATGACAAAAATAAGACAGAACCTGGAAACACAAACAGGTGCCCAGTTAAGATAACAGTCTTAAGCAATAAATATAAAGCCTCCTTTTTGGGAGGCTTTTTTAATTCATTTTTTGTCCGCTATAAGGAGGTGTGTTAAGAAAATCTCTCCACACAATAAGCAAATCTTTAAACTCATCTAAAGGACATACCGGAGGTAAAATATTTTTTCCATCCTCATCATAAAATTCAATACCATTAGGCGTAATAAAAGCTATACCTCCTGCATCAGTACCAATAAAATCATTTCCAATCTGATCAAAATTTCCTGCTAAAGCCTTATCTATATCCTCAACAATCTCATTAATTGTATCAATATGTCTATATTCGACTATAAAGCCCATATCCACATCTACTCCATTACTACATTTGTAATTATAGCCTTTAACCTCCTTATTAAGCAGCTTAATACCTCGCTTTTTCAGAATATCCATACTTTAACAAATTAAAAAAGGGTTGCTAAAAAACAACCCTTTTATATTTTAAAGCTTTTTAAGCTATTTATTTCTTTTTAAGGGCATTTGCCTCATCCATCATATCAAGACCTGTATAAAGACTAGCTAAAAGCGCTTTAAACTGCTCTTTGTTCTCAGGATTGGTTTCCATATCATAAGCTTTCTTTACATAAGATAAAGACTCCTTATAAATGGCATCCCTCTTTTCTTTAAGCTGGTCGTAACGAGCCATATCTTTTTTAGAAGTACCAAGACCATTCATTTCACTAACAATAGCATCCTCACCATCAAGAAGTAATACACCAATGTTATAATAAGCAGCAGCATATTTAGGATCTATCTCAATAGCTTTTTGGTAATATTGTTTAGCCTCTTCTTTCTGGCCTGCCTGAGCAGAAGTAACACCAAGGTTAAAGTAAAGGTTAGGATCTTTAGAACCTAAGTTTAAGATATCCTTAATTACCCTTTGGTAGTTCTCCATATCACCAGACTCAAAATAGATTTGAGACTCTGCAGATAAAAGACCTATATCATCAGGATTTTGTTTTTTAGCTTTTGCAATAGCCTGCATAGCTTTATCCTTATCACCTTTCTGGATGTAAAGAAGCGCTATGTTTTTAATGATATCACCTCTTACAGAAGGATCTTTATGGACACCCGGGTTTGTATAACTAGCCGTTTGAATGTAAAGATCTCTTGTTTTTTTATCATTAAAGTACTGTACTTCACCTTCAGGGCTTGTAGCAGTATAGCTTAATCTTTTGTTGGTGAACCCTAAACGGTCAAGCTCTTCAAAGTATTTAAGAGATGCATCATAATCTTTAGCGTTAATTGCATAAGCAGCAGCGTTGTAAAGATTAATAGTATCTTTTTTATTAAGCTCATAAGCCATTTCATACAAAGGCACGGCTGCTTTGTAGTTTTGGTTAGCACCAAGCTCTTTAGCAATGCTTAACATACCTTTACTTATGTCCGGATAGATTTCCTCAGTAATCTCTTTGGTATATTCACGCTTAGTATTTTTCTCCAGCTCAAGCACTTTATCAAAATCAGCAATCGCGGCTTTAATTGCGTTCTGATCCATTTTTGTTAAAGCTGTTATAAGGTCATAGTTCCCTTTGTAATAGTAAAAGTCTGCTTTTTGCTTATCATCAGCATTAGCCATTAAAGGCTCTGCCTGATCGATAAGCTGCTTTAATTTCTGCAGGTCTTCTGCAGTAGGCTGTTCTTTATTTAGAATTTTTTTCATTTGCTTAAGCTCGTCCTTTTGAGCATAAGCACCTATAGAAATTAATAAAGATGCAGCAATTGCATATTTAGCTTTCATTGTATTCGGGTTTTAAAGTTTATTCCTGGTTTTGATTTTCGTTTGCAGTTGTATCATCGGTTGTTTCTGCCGATACATCTTCTGCATCAATAACATCTTCGCCTTCCTCCTCACGCATAACTTTTGCAACGGCAGCGATAGAGTCATTTCCTTTAATATTAATAAGTCGTACACCTTGTGTAGCACGCCCCATAACCCTTAGGTCTGATACCTGCATTCTTATCGTTAAGCCCGATTTATTGATAATCATTAGATCATCAGCATCGGTTACATTGTTAATTGCAACAAGCTTACCTGTCTTATCTGTAATATTAAGGGTCTTAACACCTTTACCTCCACGGTTTGTTATCCTGTAATCTTCAAGACTTGAACGCTTACCGTATCCTTTTTCAGACACAACAAGGATCTCGCTGTTCATATCATTTACAGAAATCATGCCGATTACCTCATCGTTGTCATCCTGAAGCGTTATACCACGCACCCCTGATGCGCTACGACCCATAGGGCGGGTTTTTCCTTCTTCAAAACGAACAAGTTTACCTGACTTAACCGCAAGAAGCACCTGGCTTTCACCCGTGGTTAGTTTTGCTTCTAACAGTTCGTCGTCTTCGCGAATTGTAATTGCATTAATACCGTTTAACCTTGGGCGTGAGTACTGCTCAAGTAATGTCTTTTTAACAATACCTTTTTTAGTAGCCATAATTACATAATGACTGTTGGTGTACTCCTCGTTCTTAAGGTCAAGTGTACAGATAAATGCCTTAACCTTGTCATCGTTCTCGATGTTGATAAGGTTTTGTATAGCACGTCCTTTACTTGTTTTATTACCTTCAGGAATTTCATAAACCCTCATCCAGAAACATTTTCCTTTTTGAGTAAAGAATAACATGTACTGGTGGTTAGTAGCAACAAACAGGTGCTCCAGGAAGTCCTGATCACGTGTTGCCGAACCTTTTTGTCCTACTCCTCCCCTGTTTTGGGTTTTGTATTCTGATAGTGGTGTACGTTTAATGTAACCTGCGTGAGAAATGGTAATAACCACATTCTCATCAGCAATAAGGTCTTCAATACTTACATCTCCACCAGAGTATTCTATTTGAGAACGGCGCTCATCGCCATATTTATCTCTTATTTCAATCAGCTCTTCTTTAATAAGCTGCATTCTTAGCTCTTTGCTTTCTAATAAGGCTTTCAATTCAGCAATTAACTTCATGATATCCTCATATTCTGCTCTCAGTTTATCCTGCTCCAGTCCTGTAAGCTGCCTTAAACGCATCTCTACAATCGCTTTAGCCTGAATTTCGCTAAGATTAAACCTTTCCATTAATTTAGCACGAGCCTCTTCTCCGTCTTTAGACCCACGGATAAGCGCGATTACCTCATCAATATTATCAGAAGCAATGATAAGACCTTCTAATATGTGTGCACGCTCTTCTGCTTTGCGAAGTTCATATTGAGTTCTTCTTACAACCACATCGTGGCGGTGCTCCACAAAGTAATGGATAAGCTCTTTAAGGTTTAATGTATGAGGCCTTCCGTTAACAAGCGCAATGTTGTTTACACTAAAAGACGACTGTAATTGTGTATACTTATATAGAGTATTCAGCACCACATTTGGCACAGCCTCTCTTTTAAGGATATATACAATACGCATACCTTTCCTGTCCGATTCGTCACGGATGTTGGAAATACCCTCAATTCTCTTTTCGTTAACAAGTTCAGCAGTCTTTTTAATCATCTCTGCCTTGTTCACCTGATAAGGAATTTCTGTAACAACAATACATTCCTTACCATCAATTTCTTCAAAGTTTGCCTTAGCTCTCATTACAACCCTACCACGGCCTGTTTTAAAAGCTTCGCGCACGCCCTCATAACCGTAAATAACACCTCCCGTAGGGAAATCAGGTGCTTTTACATAGTTCATAAGTTCGTCTATTTCAATATCGTTGTTGTCTATATATGCCAGGGTACCGTCTACCACCTCTGTAAGGTTGTGCGGCGGCATATTTGTAGCCATACCTACTGCAATACCCGATGCACCGTTAACAAGAAGGTTTGGCACACGTGTAGGCATTACGGTTGGCTCCTGTAATGTATCGTCAAAGTTTAACTGAAAGTCTACTGTCTCTTTGTCAAGGTCGGCCATAATATCTTCCGATATTTTTCTCATCCTTGCCTCGGTATAACGCATTGCAGCCGGACTGTCACCGTCTACCGATCCAAAGTTACCCTGCCCGTCTACTAAAAGATATCTTAAACTCCAGTCCTGGGCCATACGCACCATGGCGTCGTAAACAGATGTATCGCCGTGAGGGTGGTATTTACCAAGAACCTCACCTACAATCCTTGCCGATTTTTTATAAGCTCTATTTGAAAGTACCCCAAGTTCATACATTCCGTAAAGTACTCTTCGATGTACGGGTTTCAAGCCATCTCTAACATCAGGAAGCGCCCTCGATACAATTACCGACATTGAATAGTCAATGTATGCCGATTTCATTTGGTCTTCGATGTTAATAGGAATTAACTTTTCTCCTTCAGACATAAATAGTTAAATTAAAAATTATTTTTATTTCAAAACGTGCCAATATACGCATTTTTGACGGGACTCTCCAGTTAAAAATCAATTAATTTCCACCATTTATTAACATTATTAACCCGCTAAACGGTTAATAAACTAATGTTATATAATTTCCTTTTCTGCCATTTTTTTTGTCAATTAGCATGACAGACCGTTACTAGGTACGGTTTTTGTAAAATCTTATTTAAATAGTTAAATTTACAGTATCAATTACATTATTATGGATGATAATTTTTCACCAAGGGTCAAAGACGTAATTACCTACAGTAAAGAGGAGGCTTTACGCCTGGGCCACGACTTTATTGGTACAGAACATTTGATGTTGGGGATTTTGAGGGACGGAAACGGCAAAGCAATTTCTATACTTAATAATATATCTGTTGATTTAGATCATTTAAGAAGAAAAGTAGAAATATTAAGCCCTGCCAACCCAAACGCAGAGCGCGGGAACGATAAGAAAAACCTGCACTTAACGCGTCAGGCAGAGCGTGCCCTTAGAACAACATTTCTGGAAGCCAAGGTTTTTCAGAGTACCTCTATAAGTACGGCACATTTACTGTTGTGTATTTTGCGCAACGAAAACGACCCTACGACAAAGTTGCTTAATAAGCTAAAAATCGATTACGAAACAGTTAAAGAACAATTTATCAACATGACATCAAGCGAAGAAGATTATATGGAAAACCAGCCAAGGGCTGAGTCTTACAACGATGATGCAGGACAGGATGACAGTATGCGCGAAAGCACCTTTAATAACCCTAACCCACAGGGTGGCAAAGCCAGCAAAAAATCTAAAACCCCGGTATTAGACAATTTTGGCCGTGACCTTACAGAGCTTGCCGAAGAAGGCAAACTTGACCCTGTTGTTGGTCGTGAAAAAGAGATTGAACGTGTTTCGCAAATACTTAGCCGCAGAAAGAAAAACAATCCACTGCTAATTGGTGAACCCGGTGTGGGTAAATCGGCCATTGCAGAAGGTTTGGCCCTGCGTATCATACAGAAAAAAGTATCACGCATACTTTTCAACAAACGTGTGGTAACATTAGACCTTGCCAGCTTAGTGGCAGGTACTAAATACCGTGGCCAGTTTGAAGAGCGTATGAAAGCCGTAATGAACGAGCTGGAAAAGAATGACGACATCATTCTGTTTATCGATGAGATACACACCATTGTAGGTGCAGGTGGCGCTACAGGTTCGCTGGATGCCAGCAACATGTTTAAGCCTGCCCTTGCAAGAGGCGAAATACAATGTATTGGTGCTACTACCCTTGATGAGTACAGACAATACATTGAAAAAGACGGAGCGCTTGAAAGACGTTTCCAGAAAGTAATGGTAGAGCCTACATCGGTAGAAGAAACAATTACCATACTTAACAACATTAAAGGTAAGTATGAAGAGCACCACAATGTTAACTATACACCTGAGGCTATTGAGGCTTGTGTTAAGTTAACTAACCGCTATATGAGCGAGCGTTTCCTTCCGGACAAAGCTATTGATGCGCTTGACGAGGCTGGTTCAAGAGTACACATTACTAATATAGATGTACCTAAACAGATACTGGATCTTGAAAGACAGCTGGAAGAAGTACGTGAGCTTAAAAACTCGGTAGTTAAAAAACAGAAATATGAAGAGGCCGCTAAGCTTCGTGACGACGAAAAACGGATTGAAAAAGACCTTGCCATCGCTCAGGAGCAATGGGAAGAAGACGCTAAAAACAATCGCGTTACCGTAACAGAAGACAATGTGGCAGATGTAGTATCTATGATGACAGGTATTCCTGTAAACCGTATTGCTCAAACCGAGAGCAACAAACTGGCTCACCTGCCTGAACTGATCAGAAGCAAAGTTATAGGTCAGGATGATGCTGTTGCAAAGATTGCAAAATCAATACAGCGTAACCGTGCCGGACTTAAAGACCCTAACAAACCGATAGGTTCTTTTATCTTCCTTGGGCAAACAGGTGTTGGTAAAACACAGCTGGCTAAGGTACTGGCAAAAGAACTGTTTGACTCTGAAGATGCACTTGTACGTATTGACATGAGTGAGTACATGGAGAAATTTGCCATATCAAGGCTTGTAGGTGCGCCTCCGGGATATGTAGGTTATGAAGAAGGCGGACAGCTTACTGAAAAAGTACGCAGGAAACCTTACTGTGTAGTACTTCTTGATGAGATTGAAAAAGCTCACCCTGATGTATTTAACATGCTATTACAGGTACTGGATGATGGTTACCTTACAGACAGCCTTGGCAGGAAAATAGACTTTAGGAACACTATCATAATTATGACATCTAACGTTGGTGCAAGACAAATTAAGGACTTTGGCCAGGGTGTTGGTTTTGGTACTGCTGCTAAAAAAGCACAGGCAGACGAGCATACAAAAGGTGTTATTGAAAGTGCCCTTAAAAAGACATTTGCTCCTGAATTTATCAACAGGATAGATGATATTATCGTGTTTAATCCGCTTGAAAAAGAGGATATCGACAAGATTATCGAAATCGAGCTTGCTAAACTTTACGCAAGGATTAAAGATCTTGGATATAACATCACGCTGAGTGAAAAAGCCAAAAACTTTATTGCCGATAAAGGGTTTGACAAGCAGTATGGTGCAAGGCCTCTTAAAAGAGCTATCCAGAAATATGTTGAAGATACCCTTGCAGAAGAGATTATTACTTCTAAAATAGGTGCCGGAGACGAAATCTTTATGGATCTTGACAGTAACGAACAGGAACTTGAAGTAACTATTAAAAAAGCGGAGAACCCGGCCAGTTAATAGTTTAGAATATATATTTAGAAAATCCCCGACAAATGTGTCGGGGATTTTTTGTTTTTAAACCGTGTCATTTCGATATGCAGTGAAACGGAATGAGAAATCTTTAGCACAGCTGCACGCCAAATGAGAAGTTTTTTATCCCTAATTATAATACTCAATTATTCTTTCAGCAACAAGGGTAGGTTCGTTTTTGTTGCCCTCTAAGTACAGTTTACATTTAATCCAGTTTTCATGGTCATCGTACTCATATTCGTAGTAACGGTTATTGACTTGCTGTTCCTCATTACCATCAGGATAAAAGATTAACTCTGTAATATCACCCTTACTATTGTAGCTGGCAGTCATTTTCTCAGCTGGCCACTGGGTGTAATATTTTATAATATGCTTGAGATAACGATCGACCTTTGTAATAAAATTTCCACTTTCGTCATAACTGTATTTTTCGTTAAACACCAGAGTATCATTTACAAAAAAGCTTACCTCCTTTAGCCTACCCTTGTCATCGTATTGAAAGGTTCGGTACATCTCTGCACGGAATGACAAGGATAAATTGTGCACATTGTAGGAAAGATAATTAGAATCTTTCATAGTTTCACCTGCATCAATTGTCTGTTTTATTAACTGTCCCTGCGTATTGTAATAAAATAATATACGAGACCATATTTGATAATCAGTACTATTCTCGAGCCATGAATCATCATCGTAATCCTCAAAAAGCTGGTATTCTACCTCCTCGGAAATTTGATTGTTATCGTTGTAGTTATATACATAACGGATTGATTGTCGGTTTGGTTCAATTTCGACTCCAGTGCCTCTGCTATAAACATCTACATCCAATCTCAGACTCAGCGCATTAAAAGCAGGCCATAATACCTTACTTTTTTTTTCTTTTAAAGCCTGCTCCTTTATATTATTACTATAGTATTTATAGTAGTTTATAATTTTAGGGTTTATAGGTTCATTAATGGAATCTTTTAAAAACATAAGACTCACTACCTCCATCCCTATAGTATCAAATTCAACATATCCTTTATCAACGATATCGTTCTTAACCTTATATCTTCTTAAAGTTTTGAATTCCAAGTCTTCTTTATGGTGAGTAAAGAAAAAACGAATAGTTTTAACCTGATCTTTTAGATTATCTTCCTGTAATGTTGTCCAATACGGCGTAGTGTATTGAGCCCTTAATGATGGTGCCATCAATAAAACAAGTAGTAGGTAATAATATGATTTGTATTTCATTATCTGTGTTTAGTTGATTTACATCGTTAAAAGAGGATGTAAATCTTATTTTCAATATTTAAGTCTGAAAAATCAAAAATAGGGATTAAATCACTAAAAACCTCATAGTCAAATTGTGAGGATAGTAATATTAAATTTTAAATAAAAATACGGTAACCACTTTACTTATCTAAAAAAAGTAGTACTTTAGAAGTATATAATACAAGTAAAAATGCTCGACAAAGTTATCGTAGGAAGTGAAGAATGGTGCGCATTCCCTAACTTGGGAATACCTGCTATTAAGGCCCGTGTAGACTCCGGTGCCAAGACTTCTGCCCTTCATGCCATTAACATCCACCCGTTTATAAAAGATGGCGACAACTGGGTTAGGTTTGATATTAACCCAATACAAAACAACACCAAAACCGTTATACATTGTGAGGCTCCGCTGGTAGACAAACGTATTGTAAAAAGCTCTAGCGGATACCGCGAAAAACGCTATGTGATAAAGGCTAATATACAGGTGGGCGACTCTAACTGGGAGGTTGAAGTAACACTTACCAACCGTGACTCTATGGGTTTCCGTATGTTGTTAGGACGCGAAGCCATGAGCGGACGCATATTAGTAGATCCTGAGCAAAAATATCTTTTAGGGCAACCTACAACCGAAAAACTAAAGGAATACTACAATAAAAATGAAGAGCCTAAAAAAGGGCTTCGCATAGGTGTACTAGCCAGTAACCCTGATCTTTACAGCAACAGGCGTATTATGGAGGCCGGTGAAATGCGCGGACACGAAATGCATTTCCTTAACCTTAAGTACTGCTACATGAAGCTGGATGCCGAAACTCCCGAAATTCATTACAGGGGTGGCAGGGTTTTAAACGATTTTGATGCGGTTATTCCGCGTATACGCCCTAGTATGACATTTTACGGCTGTGCACTTACACGCCATTTTGAAGCACTTAAGGTATTTTGCCTTAACTCGGCTGCAGCCATAAGTCAGTCAAGGGATAAACTGTATTCGTTACAATTACTGTTAAACAGTGGTGTTGATATCCCTACAACAGGGTTTGCCAACTCCCCTCTTGATACTAACGACCTTATTAAAATGGTAGGCGGTTCTCCCCTTATCGTAAAGTTGCTTGAAGGCACACAAGGTAAAGGCGTTGTACTGGCAGAAACGAAAAAGGCGGCAGAGAGTGTTATAAACGCCTTTAAAAGCCTTAACGCTAACATTTTGGTACAGGAATTCATTAAAGAAGCAAACGGTAAGGATATACGCTGTTTTGTGATAGACGGTAAAGTGGTTGCTGCTATTCAGCGAGAGGCACTTCCGGGTGAGTTCAGGGCTAATATCCACTTAGGTGGCACGGCTTCGGTAATCAAAGCTACGGCTGAAGAAAAAAAGATAGCCATTAAAGCCGCTAAGGCTATGGGGCTTAAGGTAGCGGGTGTAGATATCATACGTTCGTCTAAAGGGCCATTGCTGCTTGAGGTTAACTCCTCTCCCGGTCTTGAAGGTATAGAAGGCGCTACTAATAAAGATATCGCCGGAGAAATGATACGGGCAATAGAAAAGAATTTTAAAATTTAAAACATACAGCTATGGCAATAATTTCTTCTTCAATAATAGTTATAGTGGCAATGCTCCACCTTTACATTTTTTGGTTAGAAAGCTTTGCCTGGACAACACGCGGCAGGAAAGTTTTTAAAAAGTTTCCTGCCGAACTTTTTGAAAAAACCAAACCTATGGCAGCAAACCAGGGTTTGTACAATGGCTTTTTGGCAGCCGGGCTGCTTTGGTCGCTTTTTATAGAAAATGAGGAGTGGCGAATTAATGTGGCTATGTTCTTTCTTGGCTGTGTGGCAATTGCAGGTATGTATGGAGCCTCAACGGTACAAAAAAGTATTTTCTACATACAGGCATTACCCGCAATTGTAGGATTAATATGTCTTTATTTTAATATTTAATTATGAAGAACTGGTTAATAATTGTTGTATTTTTATTAGGATTATCAATCACAATAGTTGGAGCAATGTTTAAGGTCATGCACTGGCCTTGGGCTTCTGAAATGATTATTTACGGATCGCTTACAGAAGTACTAGCAGTAATCCTTCTTATTATTAAACTGATTATCAACAGAAAATCAAATTCATTCTTAAATAAATAGCCATGAAAATTAAGACAGCAATATTATGTATGGGTTTGTTTATACTGCTAAGCGGATTTAACAAGCAGAATGACTGCCTGAAATTCAGGAACGGGACATTTAAGATAATTGACCCTGCTACTAAAAAGGTATGCATTATAACCCGTAAAGACGACATACAAACAGAAAGGATGGAAGATTCTGCCGAAACGTATGACTTTAAAATAAAGTGGGTAGACGACTGTACATATACTGTTGAACCAACAGCCACTACTATAGAAAGAAACAGGGAGGTACTTAAAGTGGGACTTATGACAGTTACCATTGTTAAAACAACCGATAGCTCCTATACCCAAAAAATACAGGTTGAAAAAAATCCGGACTTTCAAAGGTTTGACAATGTTTTTATAGTTAAGAAAAAGGAAAAGAAAACAATGGATTAATATTTGGAAATCATTTCTTTTAATATCACCTTACCATTCACTATCTCTACAGGACAGGTAATTTTCTTAATTGTTTTTTTTCTTATACTTTTTATCCCTTTTTTTAAGATTGCAAAAGAGGAAAAAAAAGAGAAAGAGGAAGAAGAGAAAAAATCTAAAGACAATCTTTTGTTTGAGCCTGAAACCGAAGCCTACATAACCCTTGAAGAAGCCGAATCAGGTGAATGGCATGAACCTGACGAAGAGCAGAAAAAACATACTGCTAAGCTTCGTAGGCAATATATGGACAAAAATGAAATCTTACTAAACAAGTTTTATAGCTTTTTGATAACACAGGGTTATGAAAGGGAAAGGATTAAAAATACAATAAATACTCTTTCTACTGTTACCCATTCCCCTTTTAAACTTTCTGATTTTAATCCGGATATAGATAAATTAGACTTCTTAAAGAGTACAGTCATTATATCACAATATCCTTCTCAAAGTATTAAAGATATATGGACTCTTAATAATAAAACCATTTTTAGTGTGGGAAATAATCTTGTATTTTGGATTAAGGTAAACCATGCCTCCGGGCATTACTTTATGAAAAAGCTTACCGATGTAGACCGATTTTTGGGGAAGCTTCTGTATAAGGATGATATACATCTAAAAAAACACAGGGTGTTTACCGTTAAAAGAGGTTTTGACATTGCAAAAGCGAAAAAAATATTCGAGAAGTTTGATAACGAACTAAATCTTCAACTGGAACTTATAAACGGGAATCTTTTAATAAGGGTGTTTGCTTTTCCAAACCACGAAGATTTTGAAAGAATCAATAAGTTAATCTGAAAGAAAAAAATCCATAACTTGGGGTAGTTTAAGAATAATGTAATCACCACCCAATATGGAAATCCTTGAAACGCAGAGACTACGTCTCAGAAAGCTTACTCCGCTGGTCATGGAGCAGGTTTTTACTACTATGGACGATAATTCTATTATCGATTTTTTAGGCCTCGCCGATTTTGAATCGCTTGAAAAAGAAAAGGAAAAATACCAAAAGGGACTGCAAACCTATAACCGAACCTTTATAAATTTTCAGCTAATAGATAAGGAGAACGGCAAGGTTATAGGCGGATGCGGCTTTCATACCTGGTACCCTTTTCACGACAGGGCCGAACTGGGCTACGGACTGTTTTATGACAATTACAAGCAACAGGGGCTTATGAGTGAAGCCGTAAAAGCAGTACTCGACTATGGTTTTGAGAAAATGAACCTGCATCGTGTTGAGGCATTAACAGCAAACGATAATGCAGCATCACTAAAGATCTTAAAGAACTTCAATTTTACCTTTGAAGGTACACTGCGCGAGCATTATAATGTTAACGGTAAAATGGAAGACTCAGTTATGTTTTCCCTATTAAAGCACGAACATAAAAAATAAACTATGTCTAAACCAACATCAACCGAACAGGTAACCAGCCATATTGCTAAAATGGAAACCGAAACAGCACAAACCATGCAGGCCATTCGTGAGGCTATACTGGAAACCGATAACGAGATAGGCGAGCATATAAAATGGAACTCCCCTGCCTTTTACTACACAGGTGAAATGAAGGAATTTGACGCAAAAGAATACAAAAGGGATCTTGTGGTATATAATTTGAGGAAAAATGGTGATATAATGCTTGTTTTTCCTACCGGTGCCACGATTAACGACACTACCGGAATACTGGAAGGCAATTATACCGATGGCCGCCGTATGGTTACCATTAAGAATAAAGCTGACCTTGAGGCTAAAAAACAAGCGCTGCAAACCGTAATAAAACAATGGTTAAGCCTTATTGAAAAATAATTTGACTATACATTATTGACAAATATTGAAGAGCTAAAAAAGTAACAAAACACAAAGATCTATAAACAAAAATCCCCACGCTTTCGCATGGGGATTTTTTTATCTGTAAGAGTTATTATCTTCTCTTCACTATCCTCTTAGAAACAGTACCCTGTTCTGTAGCAATGGTAAGTATATACTCGGCTGCTTCAAGCGCCTCAATATCTACCCTTGTAAGTTCAGATGTAATTGCCTGCTGTTTAACCAGCCTTCCGTTAAGGTCGTAAATGGCTAAATGCATCCCTTCCGTATAAGTATTTTCAGGTAGTTTGATAAACACTTCTGTCGAGGCAGGGTTAGGATATACTTCCGGTTTTATAACCGTAAAGTCTTCTACCCCTAATACTGAAGAAACCACAACCGTAACTTCTGCCGTATCGCAGCTTGTCGTTACATCAGTATTACAAATCTCGTAAACTACCACATAAGTACCCGGAGTTGCTCCTACTGGCACTATTAAATTACCATCGGTATCAATAGACACACCTGTAAGTCCGCCATCGTTAACAATACTCACAGTAACGTCTGCTCCGTTTACAGAACCGCCGTTAAATGTATCGTTATCAAATATGTTTCCGGCTATACCTCCGTTTCCTGTGTAAACAGGATTGTTTGTAAAGTCATCATCGGTTGCCCAAATATTATTGGTTACAGTCAGTAAAGCAGGTTGGGTTGTTTGAGTACAGCCTATTACTCCGTTAATTATAACCCTATATCTGCGTCCGTTATGGCTTAAAGGAATATGCACCAAAACAAGTGTATTGGTTTGCGCTCCCATGTAAGTTGGGTTTACACCTCCGTTAACCACATTATTCCATGTAACACCACCGTCTACGCTTTCCTGCCATTGGTAAGTAAGTGCATTGGCAACTGTAGCCACAAAGTGAGCATTACCATCGTTAACTGCAAGTTCATCTGCCGGCTGAGCCGTTATAGATGCTGCCGGAAGTCCCTGAATGTTCACTACACTGTTTTCAGTACATCCGTGAGCATCGGTTACAAAAACAGTATAGCTACCTGCTGCCAGGTTAGAAACTGTTGTTGTGGTAGCACCTGTAGACCATAAGTAAGTGTATGGTGCAGTACCTCCGTAAGCTGTAACACTTGCAGTACCGTTATTAGAACTCACACAGGTTGGGTTTACCTGACCCGCCGCTATAAATAATGGTGATGGCTGAGATATAGTTGCATTTCTTACCAGTTGGCATCCGTTAGCATCAGTAATGGTCACACTGTAACTGCCTGCCGAAAGCCCTGCTATTGTTTGGGCTGTAGAACCTGTATTCCAAACATAAGTATACGGGGCCGTACCACCATTTACGTAAATTGTAGCAGTACCATTACCACCTCCGTTACAAGCCACGTTAGTTTGTGCTATATAACCCGTTAAGACCTGTGGCTGGGTGATAATAATTGTAGATGCAGAAGTACATCCGTTAGCATCGGTTACCGTAGCTGTATATGCTCCCGGGGTAAGGTTTGCTATAGTAGCAGTAGTTTCACCATTACTCCATAAATAAGTATAAGGAGCTACACCACCCGCAGCAACTACCGTAGCCGATCCGTTTGCCGCATTAAAGCATGTTATATTAACGCCTCCTGAAGTAGTTGTTAGTAATGTAGGCTCAGTAATTGTATAATCCTGAGTTATTGTACATCCGTTTGCATCGGTTACAACCACATTGTAATCGCCTGCTGCAAGTGCATTAGCCGTAGCAGTTGTTTGGCCATTACTCCATGCATAAGCATACGGAGCTACACCTCCAGAAACCGTAATTGTAGCAGTACCTGTAGCGTTACCGTTACATAGCACATCTGCCTGTGTAGCTACTCCCGTTAACAGGGTTGGTTCGTTAATTGTAAAGTCGTAGTTAAATACACAGCCGTTATCATCTGTCACCTCAACAGAGTAAGAACCAACTGCCAATCCTGTTGCCGTTGCTGTAGTTTGTCCGTCACTCCATAAATATGTGTACGGGCCAACACCTCCTGTTACTGCTATTGTCGCCTCACCATTAGACTCTCCGTTACAAAGAACGTCAGACTGTGTTGTATTAGGTGTAGCTGTAATAGCATCCGGCTCACCAAAGCCAAACTCCTGATTAAAAGTACAACCGTTATCATCAGTTATTGTTACGTTATATATACCTGCCACAAGTCCTGTTGCAGTCGCTGTAGTTTGTCCGTCGCTCCATAAATAAGTATACGGACCAACACCACCCGATACTGTAACAGTAGCCTCTCCTGTTGCAGCACCATTACATAATATATCTACCTGATCCACCAATACATTCAGCTCAGTAGGTTCATTTATGGTAAAGTTTTGTACTAAGGTACATCCGTTGTCATCCGTAACGGTTACATAGTAATCTCCCGAAGGAATATCTGAAATAGCATCTGTAGTTTCACCGTTACTCCATTCGTATGTATAAGGGCTAACACCTCCTGATACCACTACTGAAGCAGCACCTGTAGAAGCACCATAACATAAAACATCGGTTTGTGAAGCCGCAATTGCTAATGCAGCAGGTTCGTTAATTGTAAAGTCGTAGTTAAACACACAGCCATTATCATCGGTTACTTCTACCGAATAAAGTCCTGCCGTAAGTCCTGTCGCAGTAGCTGTTGTTTGACCATCATTCCATAAGTAAGAATATGGAGTCATACCACCTGTAACTACTATTGTTGCTTCACCTGTAGCATCACCGTTACAAAGTACATCTACCTGGTTGGTATTTGGTGTTGCCGTAATAGCATCCGGCTCATCAATAGTAAAGTCTTCGTTATAAGTACATCCGTTATCATCGGTTACTACAACACTGTAATTTCCTGCTACAAGTCCTGTTGCAGTAGCTGTAGTTTGTCCGTCACTCCATAAATAAGTATAAGGAGCTAAACCTCCGGTTACTGTTACAGTAGCCTCACCCGTTGCAGCACCATTACATAGTACATTAACCTGAGTTGACGAAACATTAAGTACAGTAGGTTCATCTATCGTAAAGTCCTGAGTTGCCGAACATCCGTTAGCATCCGTTACAGTAACAGTATAGTTACCCGCTGCCAATCCGGTTGCGGTAGCTGTAGTTTGTCCGTTATTCCATAAATAAGTATACGGAGTTAAACCACCGGCAACACCTACAGTAGCTTCACCTGTTGATTGTCCGTTACAAAGTACATCAACCTGAGATCCTATTGAAAGAGTTGGCGGAGCAGGAAGATTTACCGTTACATCAGCTGCTGTAAAGCAGCTTCCGTTAGTTATGGTCCATCTTAAAACATAGGTTGCGCCAGGTGTACCCGTAAAAGTAGTTACCGCATCGGTATCAACAGTAAAGGCACCGCCTGTACCTGTAATCACGCTCCACATACCTGTACCAAGTACAGGAACATTACCTGTTACAGTAACTATATTACATGTGTTATTACTATAATCTACAGCTGCTGTAGATTGTGATACCACACAAAGATTGGCAGCGTCTGATATAACATTCGCACAAATAAAATCAGATTGTGTAATTACAACCCTGTAATCATATCCGTCCATTAATGCTGTAACACCTGTTATGATAAGTGCATTAGTAGTAGCATTACTGTAAACACCTCCATCTGTAATATCTGCCCAAGTAGTACCATTATCAGTACTTTCCTGCCATTGGTAGTTTGTAGTTCCCGATCCTCCTGAAACAGCAACACTAAATATAACATTAGCACCTATTACACCTGTTTGCTCTGTAGGTTGGTTATCTATTGTACTTTGAGAACCTACCGAAACAACATTATTATTTGTACTTGTATAAGAAGCACCTATAACAGTTCCGTCAGGATTTACGGCAACAGGACCAACTCCAAAATACATATCCCCATCGTTACCGTCGGCATCTGCAAGTCCGTATGCTTCATTAGCATCGCTACAACCATCGCCATCGCTATCTAAGTCCATATAATCAAGAAAACCATCGTTATCTGTATCTCCACAATCGGCAAAGCTTTGAGATCCGTCTTCTACACTAAAGTTTCCTATAGAAGGTGCTGTTGAGTTAGTTATCGCTCCTCCTACCCCTGTATAAGATGAAAGTATTGGCACCTGACCAGTTGTTGATGTTACGCTAACTGATGCTCCCGCACCTATACCTGAAACTTCTGCATAAGAAACATTTGGCTGGCTTGGATAAGGAGACCATCCTGTTACAGGAGTACCATTAAACAATATAAGCGAAGTACTCGCTGTTGGCACTATTAGAGAAATCACGTTTGAAGCAGTCATTGAGGAAGGTGTTGTGAAATTAAAGCTTTTTACCGCTTTACCTTCATCCAATACCAATAGCCATGCGGGGTCAGTATCATTAGGGCTTAACTGCCATACTGTTGCTTTTTTATTTGTTTGAACAACATTTAATGCTGTTGCTGAAACTGTAAAAGAATAAACATCGCCGGCATTTGTTAATGTAGTTACAAGATTACCGTTAAGAGTTACTGTAGTAGCAGCTTCATCTGCCATTACATAAGTAGTATTATTGGCTCCGTTAGGTATATAAAATTTTGTTCCTAATAAATTAGAAGGCAAAATCATCTCATCAATATTATCACAATATCCTATACCAGAATTAGCACATTTAACACCAACTATTATACCTACATTTTCTGTTGATTCAACAGTCCACCCGGTCATATCAAGTGCTGCGCCTGCCTGCAGGTAAGTCTGTCCGTTATTTAATATAAAGTTCTTTTGTATTACTCCTGCTTTATTTTTAATAATAACATTATTATTATCAGTAGCACTATAAATCATGGCATACTGATCATTAATAGCATTACCTGCATAGGTATAAGAAAACAGCCTGTATGTATTTCCCCAAATCTTTTCAGGAATTACAACCCATGAATCACTCAGGGCACCTCCTGTAGATTCGTGAGTAACAGTAACCGGCTGACTGGCAACTAATGGCAGGCTCTTGCCAGACTCAACAACATTCTCTGTAAGATCGGGAACAACCGTACCCGGAACACTTATTAAAAGTGCTCCTGTTACAGGAATAGTATAATTCGCTCCGTTAAAAGCAACCAGTGTACCACTAGGACCTGAAATATTAATATTCCATACTTCACTAGGGCTGGCATAGTTAGGCGGAGCAAATAAATTAAATGTGGTTGCCTCAACAGTTACATTACATTCATCGGTATCCAGAATACCGTCGTTATCATCATCAAGGTCTATACTGTTAATTACACCGTCACAGTCAAAATCCTGCGAGGGGTCTGTACCCTGATTGGCACATTGAGAAAAGGCGGCCTGATATGCAAATACTGCAAAAAAGGTCAACGCCAGGTTTAGTAATTTTTTTGAAATCATAAATAGGGGTTTGAAGTAAAAGATTGGTTCCTACTGAATATCCACTTAATAAATATTCAAATCCGTTTTTGGTTTGTAAGTAATTATATTTTCACAAGCAATTTATATTTAGTTTTAAATAGCTAATATATAGTATTTTATGTTTTTATTTTAAGATTTAATTAACTTTGCTTTATAAAGGCTTTTTTTACATTTTCTTTATTTTTCCTACAAAAAAAAGTCACTTTTTAAGTTGTTTTTTGAATTTTTAACAATGATTTATCCAAAAACTGACTATTGAAAATTCGTAAGGATAAATCACTCATTACCCGTTTTTTGTAAAAAAACCTGCAACTACAAAGTTCCCTTGGTTAACCTCAAAAAAAAATACCCATAAATGGGTATTTTTATTCTACATTGCAATAAAAAAATATGAACGGTAAACTTTTACTTTTTCTCACAGCACTATTCTCGATAAGTGCTTTTGGACAAACGAAAATTATATTAGATAAGGAATCCGAAGAACCCGTGCCTTATGTAAACATATCGGTATCTGATGAAAAAATAGAGTTTAACGCAGATGAAAGCGGCCATTTTACATTACCTAAAACAGACCAGTCTAAAACAGTTCTCTTTAGTGCCGTAGGTTATGATACAGCCTCATTAAAAGTATCTGATATGCAGGATACTATTTATCTTGAATCAAAGCCTATAGCACTTAATGAAGTAGTAATTGGATCAAGAAAAAAAGAAAACTCATTAACTATAAAAACTAAAAAAGCTAAAAAGACATGGAGTGGCTCCGGCGGCGGAATGAATGGTTCACTACTGCACGCACGATATATACCGTTCAACCCTGAATATAATACTACTCCTTATATTGATAAAGTAAGATTAAAAGTTGATGCCCAAAAGAAATATACTTTCAATATCAGGTTATGTTCTGTAAAGCCTGACGGAAGTCCCGGCGATTATCTTTATGGAGAAAATATTTTAATAACCGTTGACAAAAAGCAGAAATATGCTGAAGTTGATTTCTCCAAAATTCCAATTAAAATTCCGGAAGAGGGCTTATTTATTGTAGTTGAATATCTTACAATAAAAGAGAACAGGCTTTCTCTAACAGGTGACAACGATTCATATCCTGCACATATGTATGGCTATGGTCCCCCTATTCTTTGTGAAGCAACAGAAGCCATGGAAGGATGGTCTTATAAAAACGGGATCTGGATACCAAATCCTAAAACAGCAAACGGTTATGCTAAAATGGTTATGGAAATAACACTTACCGATTAATTAAACAAAAAAGCCTCCTTATCCGGAGGCTTTTTTTATTATTCAAATACTGTTTCGTCTATTTGCAGATTGTTTAGGAAAGCTATCGTATTCTCGATATCGTAGTGCAGTATCCTGTCGTTCTCCACAAGAGGAACTTCTTGTCTGTATGATTTAAGGAACATCTCGATAAACTCACTCGATTTAAGCGGCCTTCTAAACTCTATAGCCTGAGAAGCGTTCATAAGCTCTATGGCTAATATGCGCTCAAGGTTTTCAATAATCCTTAATGCTTTTGTAGCCGCATTAGCCCCCATACTTACGTGGTCTTCCTGTCCGTTGCTCGATACTATACTATCGGCACTTGCAGGTGTACAAAGCTGTTTGTTCTGGCTTACGATACTTGCTGCAGTATACTGCGGAATCATAAATCCTGAGTTAAGCCCCGGGTTAGATACAAGGAACGGAGGTAATCCGCGAAGGCCGGAAATAAGCTGATACGTCCTTCTTTCAGAAATACTACCCAGTTCAGCAAGCGCTATACCTAAAAAGTCAAGCGTTAACGCCAATGGCTGCCCGTGGAAGTTACCTCCCGAAATAATCTGGTCGCTTTCAATAAATATATTAGGATTATCGGTAACCGAGTTGATTTCGGTACGGAAAACTTTCTTTACATAATCTATGGTATCCTTAGTAGCACCATGCACCTGAGGGATACAACGGAAAGAATACGGATCCTGTACATGCTTTTTAGCCTGAGCTATAATTTCGCTATCTTCAAGAAGTTCGTTGTAACGCCTAGCGGTAACGATTTGCCCCTTATGAGGGCGTATCATATGAATAAGCTCATTAAAAGGTTCTATCCTTCCGTCAAAACCTTCTAAAGAAATAGCCCCAATTACGTCGGCTAAATAAGAATATTTAACTGACTTAAGTAATACATATATACCATACGAACTCATAAACTGAGTACCGTTTAGTAATGCCAGTCCTTCTTTAGATTTTAAAACGATAGGCTTCCACCCCATCTTGTCAAGCACTTTTTGTGCCGGCTGACGGAAACCATCCATATAAACCTCTCCTTCTCCAAGAAGCGGCAGGGATAAATGTGCTAACGGAGCCAAGTCGCCCGAAGCACCTAACGAACCCTGATTGTAAACTACAGGTAAAATATCGTTGTTGTAAAAATCTACCAGCCTTTCTACCGTTTCAAGCTGTACACCAGAGTGTCCGTAGCTTAAAGACTGTATCTTTAAAAGGAGCATGATTTTTACAATCTCATCAGGTACTTCATCCCCTGTTCCGCAGGCATGCGATTTTACAAGGTTTTCCTGTAACTGCGATAAGTTTTCGTTAGAGATCTTTACATTATAAAGCGAACCGAAGCCGGTATTGATACCATAAATTGGGTCGCTGTGCGATTTCATTTTCTCATCAAGGTAAGTGCGGCATTTTTCTATATTAGCCCTGGCCTCTTCGCTAAGTTCCAGTTTTTTACCCTGAGTTATAATTTCATTTACGACTTCAATAGAAAGCAGGTCACTGCTTATATAATGTATTGTTTCCATTTATCAGTTTGATTGAAGCCCCAAAATTCACTAAACCTTAGATAAAAAACAAGATTTTTGTCAACTTTTCAATATTAAGGATGATCTGCTTCGATTTTATGATAGGCTTTTCCTATATAATCCAGTATCATCGAGGCTGTAAATGCCTGCATTCCTGTCTCGGGAACGGCAATATCGGAAGTAAGCCCGTGAAGATATACTCCAAATACGGCTGCATCTACCGCATCATAACCTTGGGCCAATAATCCGGTAATGATACCGGTAAGCACATCCCCGCTTCCGCCTGTTGCCAGTGCCGCATTACCAGACGCATTTATATAAACATGATCTTTATACACAACCTGAGTACGGGCATCTTTTGCGACAAGAACCACATTATGCTTTTTACTAAAGGCTATCATCTTTTCAATCTTATCAAAACCGTCGCTCCAGCTTCCCATAATCCTTTCCAGTTCTTTAGGGTGAGGGGTAAGTATTGTATCTTCCGGCAATAGCCCTAACCACTCCTTATTATAGGAAAGTATATTTAACCCGTCGGCATCTATAACCAACTGATGTTTGTATCGGTTTAAAAAATCATGAAAAGCCTTTTGAGTTTCGGGATGCTGCCCTAACCCCGGGCCTATACCTATGGCTTTGGGTTGAAAGTCAAAATTAATATGAGTTATATGTTCCTCTCCGTCGGTAATTGCCATAGCTTCGGGAAAAGCCGACTGTATTATGGTATACCCACACTTGGGCAGATAAGCTGTTACTAGTCCGCAACCCGACATTAATGCCGCTTTTGCTGAAAGGCATACCGCCCCTATTTTGCCATAACTCCCTCCTATTAGTAATGCATGTCCCTGCTTGCCCTTATGTGTAAACACATCTACAGGACGGTAGCGTTTATGTGCTGCCAGATGGTCGGTTAGGTAAAAGTTGGTTTCCACACTATGTATAAACTCTTTGTCAAGACCTATATCCAGTATTTCAACATGCTTAATGTATTTATAGTTATCTGCCAGATAAAACGACAGCTTGGGCTGCTGAAAAGTAAGTACAGCGTCGCTTTTTACGGCAAATTCGGTTTTTCTGTCCATAAATACACCCGATGGCACATCTATAGAAACCACGTAGGCATTACTGTGGTTTATCTTTTCTATCATCTCCTTCACCATACCTTGGGGCTCACGGCTAAGTCCGATACCAAAAATAGCATCTACAATTACCAGTTTACCATCGCCATAAGTATCTATTTGCTTATTGTTGTATTTAATACCTTCCTTATTAATACGCTTTAGGTTAGCGGTAAAATCGGGAGTGGGTTTTCCGGCATCTTCCAGTATATCAAGTACCACCCTATATTTAGATTCATACAGCAGTCGCGCTACCACAAGTCCGTCACCACCGTTATTGCCCTGCCCGCATATAACATGAAACAGCGTTTCCTTATCAGGAAAGTTGCGCTTTAGCCAAAGGAACAACTCGTTACCTGCCCTTTCCATAAGTTCATAGTAAGTAATTCCCTGCTTTTCTACAGTAACCCTGTCGGCTTCCCTGTTTGCTGCAACGTCAAAAATTTTCATGGTTATGGTATTGTTTGCAATGTATTTACTAAGTAAATTTATAATAATGTTCTTACATAGCAGATTGCTGCAACAAATATTTAACGTGTATTATAACTCCCGCTACATAATCTTTTAAGAACGAAGCTAAAATTTGTGAAATAATTTGTATTTCCTGAAAATCAATCGCTATTAGTGCGTTTTTTTCAATAAATTAGCGGCGTTGAAACTATATTAATATTCTAGATGAAAAATACTGCGCTAACGCACATACACGAAGGCCTTGGGGCTAAAATGGTACCATTTGCAGGTTACAATATGCCTGTACAATATGAAGGGGTAAATGCAGAACACGAAACCGTAAGAAACGGTGTTGGGGTTTTTGATGTATCTCATATGGGTGAATTCTTTATTACCGGGCCAAAAGCACTTGACCTTATTCAAAAAGTTACAACAAACGATGCCTCTACCCTAACTGTAGGGCGTGCCCAGTACTCTTGCCTTCCTAACGAGAACGGTGGTATTGTAGACGACCTTATTGTTTACAAAATGGGTGAGGAAAAATATCTTTTGGTAGTAAATGCATCAAACATAGAGAAAGACTGGAACTGGATTTCTTCTAAAAATGATATGGGTGCTATTATGGTAAATGCTTCTGATGAGTATTCATTACTTGCTATCCAGGGGCCTAAAGCTGCCGAAGCAATGCAGTCTTTAACTTCTGTAGACCTTTCTGAAATAAAATATTATCACTTCGAAGTAGCCGATTTTGCTGGTGTTAGCGATGTAATTGTCTCTGCAACAGGTTATACAGGCAGCGGAGGATTTGAAATTTACGTAAAAAATTCCGATATTGAACAAGTTTGGAACAGGGTGTTTGAGGCAGGAGCTGCTTATGGCATTAAGCCAATTGGTCTTGCTGCACGCGACACTTTAAGGCTAGAAATGGGCTTTTGCCTATATGGTAACGATATTAACGATACCACTTCGCCTATTGAGGCAGGCCTTGGATGGATCACTAAGTTCACTAAAGATTTCACTAACAGCGAAGCTATCAAAAAGCAAAAAGAAGAAGGTGTTAGCAGAAAACTTGTTGGTTTTGAGTTAATAGAAAGAGGTATACCAAGACACGACTATGAAATTGTAGACAAAGACGGTAATGTAATAGGTATAGTTACATCGGGTACTATGGCGCCTTCATTAGGTAAAGGTATCGGGTTAGGCTATGTGCCAACTGCCTATGCTGCTCCGGACAGCGAGATATACATCAGGATAAGGAAAAACGACATTGCTGCTAAAGTAGTGAAGCTTCCTTTCTACAAAAAGTAGAGGCCTATGAAAAACATATACGCAATAGCCTGTTTTCTTCCATTAATGGTGGGAGCACAAAACCATGAGCAGGCCTGCGGTGTGTTTTACAATATAAACGAGCTTTTAAAAAGCGAACACTTTAAACCTAAGCCGACAGACGATAGCCTGTCGGCTTATGTGTTTAATAGGGTAATGCGTGACCTGGATGATAACCGTATCCTGTTCCTTAAGGAGGACACGGATTTGCTTGCCAAACACGAGTATAACATTGATGATTATATTACTGAGGGGAACTGTGCCTTTTTTACCGATTTTGTAGTTACCTATAAAAAAGCGCTGGAACGGAACATAGATATTATAAACGAAATAAATCATGAGGATTTAGACCTGAACAGTACTGATTCTATCTATTACTCCAAAAATTATTTTCCGTACCGTACCGAAAAGGAACAGCTTAAAAAGCTTATCCGAAAGAAAATCACTTATGATGTACTGGAAGATATCGCTAAACTCAGTAAGGATAAAGATTCCCTTAAAGCGCAATTACCCAGCCTGCAGGGTGCCGCAAAGGCTAAAATTACCGATGCCTACCTGTGCCGAGCCGAAGGTTTGCTAAATCCGGAAGAAGGACTTGATAAGGTTATATACCATAAGTTTTATGCTGCTTTTTGTAGTTATTTCGATCCGCATACCAATTACTTTAATTATAACGACAAGGCAGCTTTCCTATCTACTGTGTCAGATGAAAATTATTCGCTGGGCATTTATGTCAGCCAAAACGAGAATGAGGAAATAATAGTACAGGAAGTTGTTCCCGGCGGTCCGGCCTATAAAACCCAGAAAATAGATAAAGGCGACCAGATACTTAAACTGGCTTCCGAAAACAGGGAATATGCCGTTACCTGTGCCTCAATAGAAACAATTACCAACATTGTATTTAGCGATGCCTACAAAACCGTGCAGCTTACCCTGCGCAAAAATGACGGAACCGTTTACAGTGTAGACCTTGAAAAAAAGGTAATGCGTACCGAAGATAATGCAGTATACAGCTTTGTTATAGGCGATACCCTGCCTATGGGTTATATAAAGATACCCAGCTTTTACACTGCTATAGACGATAAGAACTATCATGGTTGTGCCGATGATGTGGCAAAAGAGGTTTTAAAACTTAGAGGCGAAAACATTAACGGACTCATAATAGACCTTCAGTTTAACGGTGGCGGCTCTATGGATGAGGTAACCAAACTGGCAGGTATGTTTATAGACTTTGGCCCCGTTTGCATAGTAACCGATAAGAATAAAACCAGCAAAGTAATTAAAGACTACATGCGCGGCACCATATACGATGGACCTCTTGTAATACTCGTAAACGGGTTTTCGGCCTCGGCAAGCGAATTCTTTACAGGTGTAATGCAGGATTATGGGCGCGCCATTATAGCGGGCAATACCACTATGGGCAAAGCCACCATGCAAACCATTTACCAGCTTCAGGAAAAGGACCCAACCGATTTTGTAAAGGTAACCATAGATAAATTTTACCGTATTACGGGCAAAAGCAATCAATATATAGGTATTGAGCCTGATATAGAACTCCCCTCCTATCTGGATGAATTTTTGCCACGTGAAAAAACCGAACCCAACGCATTGCCTAACGACAGTATAAAGTTCAGGGTGAGGTTCCATAAAGAAAACAGGCGCTTTTATAAACAGGCAGTAACACTAAGTGAAGAAAGGGTAAAAAGCGATACCGATTTTAATGATATTCTCTCAGTAAACCAAAAGATAGACAAACTGCATAAAGACGATAAAGATCCCGTTGGCCTTAATTTTGACGGAGTGTTTACCGATGTACACACTATGGACAGCATTTGGAAAAGCATAAGCGTTTTTGAAGATAAAGTTCAAAACCCTCATGTGGCAACATCCCGCGATACCTATCAGCGTATTATGTATGACGATTTTTTAAGCAACACTAATGAACACCGTGTTAAGCTCGTAAAAAACAATTTATACATTAAAGAGGCTGTAAATATACTTACCGACCTTTATAATTTAGAAAACAGGTAACTATATCCCCTGATTTTTGTAAAACTGTTCCATTTAGATTTTGGAAAAACACCGAATAAGTTTATTTTTGTTCCTCCAAATAAAATAATATATGGGAAGAGCGTTTGAATTTAGAAAAGCCAGAAAAATGAAACGTTGGTCGGCAATGGCCAAAACGTTTACAAGAATTGGAAAAGATATAGTAATTGCCGTTAAGGAAGGTGGCCCTAACCCGGAAACCAATGCACGTTTAAGAGCAGTTATACAAAATGCCAAAGCGGCAAACATGCCTAAAGACAATGTTGAAAGGGCAATTAAAAAAGCAAGTGACAAAGATACCGCTAACTTTAAAGAGGTATTGTTTGAAGGCTATGCACCACACGGTATCGCTATCCTTATAGAAACAGCTACCGATAACAATAACCGTACAGTAGCTAACATACGCAGTTATTTTAATAAATGTAACGGTACTATGGGTACTCAGGGTTCGGTAGAGTTTATGTTCGACCATACCTGTAACTTCCGTATTCCGGCAGAAGGTCAGGATGTAGAAGAGCTTGAGCTTGAAATGATCGACTTTGGCGTTGAAGAAATTTTTGCTGACGAAGACGGTATCATGATGTATGCCCCTTTTGAAAGTTTTGGTGCTATACAAAAAGAACTTGAAAGCCGTGGCCTTGAAATCCTTTCATCAGGATTTGACAGGATTCCTCAGGTAACAAAAGAACTTACCGAAGAACAACAGGCTGACGTTGAAAAGCTTCTTGAAAAAATTGAGGAAGACGACGACGTAATGAACGTGTATCATACAATGCAGGAATAATAATTATCCTGTTTTCATAACATAAAAAGCTGCTCTTTGGGCAGCTTTTTATGTATATTTCATCCTTTATTTAAATCACACCCTATAACCTTAAAGAAATAAACATGAAAGAAGAATTTAAAAAAATTATATACATAGCCAGTATTGCCGCCCTGCTTTATTTTGTAGTGATGTTTATTTTAAACTTAACCAATAGCGCAAATACTACGGTTTATTCATTTTTACTGGAGCTGTTCACTATACCTTCACTCCTTATTATTTTGGTAGCCTTGGTATACTGGGTATTTAATACAATTAAGAATAGAAATTTTGCAGGCCTAAAAGCAATAGCTTTGGTAAACCTGGCTAGCTTTTTAGTGATAGTGCTGTTTTACAGATTTTTTAATTGATGAAAAAGAACAAATAGTACTTTAAACGATTCTTTTATTTTCGAATGCTTCAATCATTTTTTGTATTTGAAGTAATTCTTCGTCACTAATTAACCCTTGTTGGTGATAATGAACCATTATATCAGTTACATACTCATATTCAATCCTGTCTTTAATTTTTTGTCTCTTTAAAATTTTTAAAAGCTTATTCTCTCTTTGATAATCTAAATTATTTAGATGTATCTGTTTCCAAAAATACTCTACAGTATCTCCCGTAGCCTCATTAAAATAGATGAATACATCAGTAATCAGGTATTTCAAACTTGCAAGTTTTTTATATTGCGGTAACGGATTTAAAGCAGAATGTCTAAACTCTAAGTACGAATTTATCATCATATTCCTTTGATCAGGAGTAAGACCTTTAACAGGATATTGTTCAAAAGCATCCAGCGCTATATCAATTGCATTAGCAAGCTTTTTTGCTTCTTCGTCATATGTTTTTTTCATATATCTATCATTTATGCAAAAGGAATTCTACGTGAGCTCTAGTGTATAATTCTTACTAATTAAAATTAGTCTAGCTGATCACTCTCACAAAATGTATTAATATCATAAGGCAGAGAATTAAAAAACTTTAGATAAAAATAAGTTAACTCTTCATTTCTAAAGCCGTAGACATCTATTTTCTTCTGATTATTGATATAAATTTCAGTGTGTTTACCATCATGTGCAAATTTCCCGGTCACCAAATCAATACCTTCAATACTATCAAGCTTTTTATTAATAGCATTTAAATCTTCAACAAATTTGATTTTAAATACAGTATCAATATCAATCCTATCAAAACCATTAAAATCAGATTTATAAAAATCCTTAGTCCTCCCTCTGATTAGTTTACCTTCACCAGATTTGTTATATAATAATAAATTGACACAAGTTCCCGGTCCTCTTGATAAAATTTTGAGGTCGTAGTTACTGCTCTCCTCATCCCTACACGAAACTAAACTAATTACACAAACTATATAGAATAGCTTAACAAGGACATTCTTTTTATAATTATACTTCATATGATCCTAATTAATCTAAGGTAACTACTCAATAATTTCATATTCATCTAAAGCACAATACATTTTTATACCTTTTGAAGACGGAGCCACAACACTGTCCTTTATAATATTCCAAATTGCATTTATATTCTTTCGGTCTCCGCAGGAATCTATAACAGGTATCAGATAAATAGTATTAGCATCAATAAAACATATCATTCCTGCTTTAAATTCAAAAAAGCCTTCATTTTCATATTTATGATGAAGAAAATCATCCATGAACTTTGAATAAGACTTTGCTGCAGCGGCATTATTTTCAAAAATCAATTTATTAATTCTTCCGGGAACCCATCCCTTTCCAAACATTAATTTATCATCAGGCGAGAACTTATAATATATACTCTTTAATCCCTGAGTGCCAAACAAATCTACTAATGGTTTATATAGTTTAATAGAGTCTTTATCTATAATGGCTTTTTGAACTAAATTCTTTCCATAAATCACCTCAACAATAGAGTCTAAAGAATATTCGTTAAAAGAACGTATTTGCTTTAATACAATACTATCAGCTGCTTTATTAGTAGTATCCCCTATTTTTGCTTCAGGCAATATCATATCTTCTTTTTTACCACAGGCAAAAAACATTAAAGCTGTAATTAAGATAATTTTGTTCTTCATATTAATCTTGTATACTATTTCCCTTCATTTCTTTGTCATATTTTGAAATACAGGACACAAAAAACAGTGTTAGGATTAACTGTACAACATTTATTTCGAAAGAAAAACTTTCTGTATTTACCGACTCAAATATCGCTTCTAATCGATAGGGAAAAAAATTAAAGGAAAGCTTTAAATCATCGTATCTAAAAATCTTCAACGATAACTGGCTTCCTAATATAAAGTTATAATTAACCCCTCCTAATAAAAAACTAACCGATTGAAATAAGTTAGTAATTATTAAAACCGATAAAGAAAATCTCATTAGTCTTTTATAGTATAAATTATAAATACAAAATAGACCCAATGAACTATACAAAAGGAAAAACATGCCTTCAAAATAGATCTTTTGAAACATCGTAGTGAAAGAAACTACAAAGGCAATTAAATAGACTATTAGAGAGTAAATTAATACAATTTTCTTCATTAATTCAATTATCATAAAAAAGGCAGCCAAATAGACTGCCTTTTATTATAGTTAGTTGTTTTTATAAATTAAACGAAGCCCCTATTTGCCATACAAACTGGTTGTTGTACTTGTCAAATCCTTCCGGACTGCTTTTGTAAGTCGCAATTGGTATAGATGATTCAGTGTAAAGTCCAAATCCGTCAGTAAAGAAATAACGGAAACCTAAATGAGCTCCAAAATTATGGATGCCTAAATTAAGCCCCGGATAAATATCAAGCTGCTCTAAACCTATAACATCGCTTAGGTTAGCATTAAGGCGTACTTTAGCATCTACCCTGTCTACAAAATCGGCTTTTTCCCCCAGTATCTCATCGGCACCCAGCATATAACCTGCCTGAAAACCAAAAGAAAGATTATCGCCAAGACCAAAATCTACAGTGCCGGCTATACCGCTTCCACCA
The DNA here is from genome assembly GCF_004151245.1 of Flavobacterium beibuense. Classification (GTDB taxonomy): domain Bacteria; phylum Bacteroidota; class Bacteroidia; order Flavobacteriales; family Flavobacteriaceae; genus Flavobacterium; species Flavobacterium beibuense_A. Next base: position 126,565 of record NZ_JUIW01000007.1, on the reverse strand, counting down.
TCCTGAAGTGTGGCCCCTATTTGCAGTTTAGTATCTCCTTTTCCGTTAAATGCCTGTGCACTTAAAAAATTAGCCGCAAACAATGCAGCCACTACAATAATTTTCTTCATGGTATAAATTTGAGATGATTACCCTGTAAATATAAGGGAAAATCAAATTAGCCGCAATCTAAAATTAACAGGAAAAATAAGCCCTCAATAAAAAACAGTACTTTTAAGGTGATATTTTTTTTGGCCAACTGTAACAATTTAAAAAGCTATCAGTCATTATAATAAACCGGGCAACAAAAGTTGGAAAGAACAACCACTGATATCAACCATCTGATAACACTATGCAGGGCGGGAAACCGTAATGCGCAGTTTGAGGTCTATAATATGTATTATAGGGCCATGTATAATACTGCACTTCGCATAGTAAAGGATGAACATTGGGCCGAAGATGTAATGCAGGAGTCGTTCTTAAAAGCTTTTACAAAGCTCGATTCGTTTAAAGGTGAAGTAGCCTTTGGCGCCTGGCTTAAAAAGATTGTAGTTAATCACAGCCTCGATAACTACAAGAAACTTAACCGGGGTGCTATGGATCCGATAGATAATGTGTTATATAAGCTTGAAGACAATGATGACAGCGAAGAGGCAAAACTGGATTTTCAGCAGCTGCAGCTGCAACAGGTAATGGGTGCCATACAGTCTTTAAACGAAAATTACCGGTTAGTACTAACCCTGCTTTTTATAGAAGGGTACGATAATGAAGAGATAAGTGAGATAATGCAGATAACGCCCGGCAATTGCCGGACAACCATAAGCAGGGCTAAGGAAAGTCTGCTTAAAAAATTACAACACCATGAACGAGGATAAAAATTTAAACGAACTCTTTAAACGCCTGGAAGGTCAGTGGGACAACCACGAGCCTGTACTGGGACACCAACAGCGTTTTTTAGACAGGCTTGACGGTAAAAAGAAAAAGCATTCGCCTATTCTTATACTGCTGCCTATTGCCGCTGCCGTACTTATATTGTTCGGGATTTTTAATGTGTACAACGAAGATACCAACGGTAACAACAATCAGCAGGTAGCTAAGGTATCGCCTAAGGTACAGGAAACCCAGACCTACTTTGCCGCCATTATTGAAAAAGAACTGGCCAAAGTGGAAAAGGAAAAAAGCCCTGAAACCCAAATGATTGTACAGGATGCCTTAGTGCAGATGAAAAAACTCGAGCAGGACTATGATAAGCTTACGCAGGAGCTAATAGAAAAAGGCGAAAGCAAACAGCTTATACATGCCATGATTACCAATTTACAAACGCGTATTTCGTTTTTAGAAGATGTGCTTACCCGTATAGAAAATATCAAAAAAATTAAAGAAGACTACCATGAAAACGCTACCACTTAAATTGATGGCTGTACTCCTTATTATACCTCTTTGCAGTTTTGTAACACGAGAAATTAAAGGGAAGTACACCAAGGAGAAAAAAATACAGAAGGTATACCTTGTTAATGCCGATGCCGCACTTGAAGTAAACAACCAATACGGAAACATATATGTTACCACCTGGGACGAAAACAAAACCAGTGTAGATGTTGTTATAAAAGTATCGGGCAATAGCGAAGATAAGGTAAACAAAAGGCTTAACGGTATTGATGTAGCACTAAATGCCACTAAAAGCCTGGTTGCATGCAAAACCCAAATAGAGGGTTCAGGATCAGGAACCAGTATAGAAATTAACTACACCATCAAAATACCGCGTAAAGGCGCTATAACGCTTAAAAACCAGTATGGTGGCATAACACTGGGTACTATTAACGGAGCCTCTCAGCTTAAATGCCAGTACGGTAATATTAATGCGGGCGAACTTAATAACGGTTCAAACTACATTAATATGGAATATTGCGACGGCAGTAGCATAACCTATATCAATAATGTTGATATTAAATGTGAATACTCCGGAGTAAACATTGCTAAGGCCAATACGGTTAATGCAAAAAGCTCTTATACCAATTTCAGTATTGATAACGTAAAAGATATTTCTCTTAAAGCCGAATATGGTGATGTAAAAATCAAATCGGCCGACAGGATTAACGTCAACGGGGATTATGTAGGATTGCGTTTTGGTACCATTAACAAATCTCTCAACCTCAGCTCAAATTATGGCAATGTAGACATCAAGAACATTGCATCCAGTGCCGAGTTTATTACTATAAACAGTACATACACCAATGTAAACATAAACATGAGCGAAAACTTTAGTTTTGACTTTGATTTTTCACTCAACTACGGTAACCTTAACGAACAAAGAGGGCTCAATTTTACCCAAAAGAACATAAAGAATACCAGCGCCCAGTATAAGGGGTATTATAAGAAGAGTGGAGTTAATAAAGTATCTATTAATTGTGAATACGGAAATATAAATTTAGGAAGTAATTAAAAAAAGTAAGTAATCTAAAACAACCTTTTATGGAGCAAAATCGTCTTACACTATAAGACAATCAATCATCATCATCATCAATCAAAAAATCAATCATCATGAAAAAACAGTTATTATTGTTAGTAGGGCTATTCACCCTGCTAACCGGTGCCGCACAGGCACAAGAGCCAATATATGGCAACGGAAAAAAAGTTAAAGAACAAAGAACAGTTACAGAATTTACATCGCTTAGGGTAGACGGGCCTTTTGAGGTACAGCTAGTATCGGGCACTACAGGCTCTATTACCCTTGAAGGATGTGAAAATATTGTAAGCCTTGTTAAAGCAGATGTTACCGACAGAACACTTACCATACAGTTACCTAAGGGCATCAATTTTAAAGCACACAAAAACAATAAGGTAAAAATCAAAATACCTTATTATACCTCACTAAACGAAGTTTACCTAAAAGGATCGGGTACTATTACTGCAAACCCTACACTTAAAACCAATATGAAGGTTATGTTAGAGGGGCCGGGCAGTATAAACCTTGACCTTTATGCGGCAAAAAGCGAAGCCTGCGTGCTGGGATCTGGTACTATTACACTTACGGGCGCCGTACAGGACTTTCAGTGTAAGGTTATAGGTTCAGGCAGCATGGAGGCTAAAAAACTTGAATGCGCTAATGTAAATGTTACCGTATCGGGTTCAGGTAATGCCGACATAGTTTGCAACAAAGCCATTACAGGAAAAATAAGCGGTTCCGGCAACGTGATTGTTGACGGTAACCCTAAAACTCAGGATTTAAAGCGTCAGGGAGGCGGTGAATTCCGAGTAGCTGCGTTTTAACCTTTTTATACTTACTTTTCATTCACTTCGAAAACCATCCCCTGAGCCGGGATGGTTTTTTTAAACCAAAGCTTTACTCATAATCTCAACATACCGGATAGCATTATCCGTATAACCTGCATCCAACAAAAAAAGCCATCCCGTTAAGGATGGCTTTTTAATATTTTTGGTACTAAGCTATTACTTAATAAATTCTATTTTTTGAGTTTCTTCAACATTAACACTGTCAAAAAAGCCCTGCTCATTCATCCATTCATCACTAAATACTTTGCTCATATAGCGCGATCCGTGATCAGGGAATATCATGATAACGTTGCTGTTCTCATCAAACTCGCCTGCTTCAGCATATTGCTTAACAGCCTGTAGTGCAGCTCCGCTGGTATACCCAACAAAAAGGCCTTCTGTTTTTGCAATGTGCCTTGCGGTGTGCGCACTGTCTTCGTCAGATACCTTAATGAATTTGTCTATTACGTCAAAATCAGTAGCAGTTGGGATAAGGTTTTTACCTAAACCTTCTATTCTGTAAGGATAGATCTCCTCATTATCAAATTCTTTAGTTTCGTGGTATTTTTTAAGTACCGAACCAAAAGCATCAACACCTAGAATCTTGATGTTTGGATTTTGTTCCTTAAGGAAACGGGCAGCACCCGATATAGTTCCTCCGGTACCGCTACAGGCAACAAGGTGGGTAATTTTACCGTTTGTTTGTTCCCATATCTCCGGTCCTGTAGAGTTATAGTGAGCGTCTACATTTAAGTCGTTAAAGTACTGGTTAATGTAAACAGACCCTTTAATTTCTTCGTGAAGCCTTTTAGCAACATTGTAGTAAGATCTAGGGTCATCTGCAGATACGTTAGCCGGGCAAACATAAACTTTTGCTCCCATAGCGCGCAACATATCAATTTTATCTCTTGATGATTTAGAGCTTACTGCCAGTATGCAGTCATAACCTTTAATAATGCTAACCATAGCAACACTAAAGCCGGTATTACCCGAAGTAGTCTCGATAATAGTGTCTCCCGGTTTAAGGATACCTTTTCTCTCGGCTTCTTCAATGATGTATAATGCAATCCTGTCTTTAGTTGAATGGCCCGGATTAAATGCCTCTACTTTTGCGTAAAAATTTCCTTTTAACCCTTGTGTAACTTTATTGAGTTTAATTAGTGGTGTATTCCCAATTAATTCCAATACATTATTATAGGCTTTTATTTCTTCTTTCATAAAAAATAAGTTAGTAAGGTAAACTATATACAAAGTTTAATTGACCTCAAAACCTTGCAAATCTAACAAAAAAAATTTAATTACTCCTGAATTCCTTCCAAATCTAGTAAAAAACTATACTCTTTGGCGACCTCTTTTAAGGCTTCAAATCTTCCTGAAGCCCCGCCGTGCCCTGCATCCATATTGGTGTCAAGATACAGCTTATTGCTGTCGGTTTTTGTTGCCCTTAATTTGGCTACCCATTTGGCGGGCTCCCAATACTGAACCTGAGAGTCGTGTAGTCCCGTTGTAACAAGCATGTTAGGATAATCCTGTGCCGTTACGTTGTCATAAGGTGAATACGACTTCATGTAATCATAATATTCTTTCTCATTCGGATTACCCCACTCGTCATATTCTCCCGTTGTTAATGGGATAGAATCGTCTAGCATAGTGGTAACAACATCCACAAAAGCTACCTGTGCGATAACTCCGTGGTACAGCTGCGGTGCCATATTTACAACAGCCCCCATAAGCAGCCCTCCTGCCGATCCGCCCTCGGCATATAAATGCTCCGGCGATGTATATCTTTGCTCTATAACATATGTAGAGCAGTCAATAAAGTCTGTAAATGTATTTTTCTTTTTAAGAAGCTTACCGTTTTCATACCATTCCCTACCCAGGTCTTCCCCGCCCCTTATGTGGGCAATGGCATATATAAAGCCCCTGTCTAAAAGACTAAGTCTTATGGATGAGAAATACGGGTCCATACTGGCGCCATAAGAGCCATAAGCGTATAACAATAACGGATTACTGCCATCCTGCTTAATTCCTTTGCGGTACACCACAGAGATAGGTACTTTGGTACCATCCTGTGCGGTAGCCCATACCCTTTTCTCCTCATAATTGTTTTTATCAAACTTACCACCTAATACTTCCTGCTCTTTCCTAACGGTTTTTTCGCGGGTTTTCATATTAAAGTCGATAACAGAACTTGGCGTAGCCATAGACTGGTATCCGTAGCGCAGCACATCGGTATCAAAATCAACATTGGTAGTAGTATAAGCTGTATAGGTTTCTATATCAAACGGAAGATAGTACTCATCTGCACCACTCCACGGGCGGATGCGTATTTTATTTAGTCCGTTAGAACGTTCGCTAACCACAAGATAGTTTTTAAATATATCTATCCCTTCTACAAGTACATCCTCACGATGCTCAAGCACGTCGGCCCAGTTCTCCATACCGGTCTTGTCTTCAGGCGTTACCATAAGCTTAAAGTTAGTAGCCTTATCCTTATTGGTAACTATATAGAACTTGTCGCCATAGTGGCTAATATCATATTCCAGACCGCGTGTCCTTTTCTGGAAAATCTTAAATTCCCCATCAGGTTTTTTGGCATCCAGTATCCTGTACTCACTGGTAAGGGTACTGCTTGAACCTATTACAATATATTTTTTAGATTTCTCTTTATAAACAAAAGTGCTAAAGGTATCGTCTTTCTCATGAAAAACAAGGTCGTCTTTAGCCGTATCGTTGCCCATTATATGTTTGTAGATCTTTTCCGAACGAAGGGTAACAGCATCTTTTCTTGTATAGAAAAGCGTTTTATTATCGCCGGCCCATGTAGAACCGCCTGTCGTGTTTTCTATTTTAAACGGAAGTACCTCTCCTGTAGCAAGGTTTTTTACCTGAATGGTGTATTGCCTTCTGGAAACGGTATCTACACCAAAAGCAGCCCACTTATTGTCTTCGCTTATGTTTATTCCGTTTAGCTGAAAGTAACTGTGGCCTTCTGCCATCTTGTTACAGTCGAACATAATTTCCTCAGGTGCATCAAGGCTTCCTTTTTTGCGGGCATAAATTGGGTAATCTTTACCTTTTTCATAACGGGTAATATAGTAGTAGCCGTTATACAGGTAAGGGACAGAAGAGTCATCTTCCTTAATCCTGCCTTTCATTTCCTCAAAAAGCTCTTTTTGAAACTCTTTGGTATGGGCAGTGGCATGTTGGTAATATTCATTCTCTTTATTAAGATAATCAATTACCTCCGGGTTTTCCCTCTCGTTTAGCCAGTAGTAATTATCTATCCTAACATCGCCGTGTTTTTCCAGTTTATGAGGTTTAATTGCAGCCACGGGTGCTGCCTCGGTTTCTGTCATTTTAGATTTTTTAGTTTGGTCGCATGCAAAAATAACACAAACACAACTTAAAAGTAAGTGTTTTTTCATTCTTTTAAATGATTAGCATATAACTACGCAATTTAATATTTTTAGGTAATAATTTTTATAAAATCAAAAAAATGTTTGCACAATAAACGGTTAATAACTATATTATAGTGCAGAGTATGCAAAAACACATTTAGCAATATGTGTGAACAAACTGTTAACCTCTACCTTGTTTCTGCCTGTAAGCGTTAAAGAAGGATTAAGGAGGTGTAAAACATTTTCATTTTTTAATATTTTTGCGAACTAATTAAAAACAAAAAACAATGTTTGGAGATATTATGGGTATGATGGGTAAACTTAAGGAGACCCAGCAAAAAATGGAAGAAACAAAAAAAAGGCTTGACACTGTACTGGTAGATGAGCAAAGCAGCGACGGACTATTAAAAGTTACGCTTACTGCTAACCGCGAAATAAAATCGGTTACTGTGGCAGATGAACTGTTAGAAGATAAAGAACAACTTGAAGATTACCTGGTACTGGTTATGAATAAGGCTATTGCAAAAGCAACATCGGTAAACGAAGCCGAGCTTGGTGCAGTTGCTAAAGATGGCATGCCTAACATACCGGGTATGGACATGTTTAAATAATAACTATTATTAAAGATTTTAAAAAAAGCGCGGATTAATTATCCGCGCTTTTTATATTATACTTGCTTAACCAATAAACCATACCTATGTACCGTATAGAAACCAAAAATAATAAAACCTTTCTTGAACTTACCGTTAAACCTGCTAACTTTTTTTATAGGCTTATATTGCTGATTTTTGCTTTAGCACCATTACTTTCAATTATAGGTTTTAGCCAAAGAATAGCAACTCCATTTGCTTTGTTTATAATATTTATATTTTTTGGCGCAATGTCTCTCTTTCTCTTCAGGATGTTGTTATGGAACATTTACGGCAAACAACTTTATATAATGAGCAAAACAGAGTTTACTTCAGTTAACGATTACGGCTGGTTTAAAGACAACTCAAAAACCATTACGCCAATAACGGACTTTGATGTAGTTTTTATCGATTTAAACAAACCCTCTGAACTTTTAGAGTTCAACGAAACTAATTTAAATACTGTTTCCAAAAAGAATGAGTATGTTATTGTTTTTGTTGTTAATCAGGAAAAATATCAGTCGGTATTAAAACAAAGCCCTGAAAGTCTCAAGAAATTTGGCTTTGTTATACCCGAAATCAAACGTGACATAATGAACCTGGAAATTTCTTTGAGTTAGATGAGAAAGAAAGTAAAATTATACATAGCAGGCTTTGTAATCCTCCTCATAATAACCGACAGATACATATGGATGCCTAATAGAACCAAAGAAACATGGTTGTATGAGTCCGGGACTTATTTAGGCGATCCTATAGCAAACAATCAGGATTTTGAAATAACAGGTTCTACCGTGATATTTAAACAAAATCCTCAAAAACCTGCAGATGCAAACCTTAATCGCAAAAACAGCTTTTACTTTTCCGGCTGTTATTTTGGAAGGCTTTTTCTATATGATAAAACTAATGAAGAACTTGTAGTTTATTCACGTAAAAGAATATAACCTAAAGAAGACGAGATTGCCACGTCGTTCCTCCTCGCAATGACAACCTAAAGCCGAAACCCCAAACTACAAAGTAAGCTTCTGCAATGTCTCCATTACATAGTCGTGCATTACACCTTTATAATCTAAATGGGTTACAATACGTAGCTTACCTTTACCCAGCGAGCTTATAAAAATGCTTTTTTGTTTTAGCTTCTCCATAAGGGTAGCTTCGCTGTACTGTGGCTTTATAGAGAAAATAAGGATATTGGTTTCTACCGGCTCCACTTTTTCAACCCACGGTAATTGCTGCAAAAGATTACCTATGTCTTTTGCCTTTTTATGGTCTTCCTCAAGTCGGCCTACGTTGTGCTGTAAAGCATAAAGCCCTGCCGCAGCAAGATATCCTGCCTGGCGCATACCGCCACCTAATATCTTTCTTACACGCAGCGCCCTGTTCATATCTTCCTTACTACCTAACAGTATAGAACCCACCGGAGCACCAAGTCCCTTGCTAAGGCAAACCGAAATGGTATCAAACAAATCACCAAACTGCTTAGGGTGCTGTCTTCTTGCCACAAGGGCATTCCAAAGCCTTGCACCATCAAGATGGTATTTAAGGTTATGAGCAACACAAACTTCTTTTATCTGCGCTAGGGTCTCAATATCATAACAGGCGCCACCGCCTTTATTTGTAGTATTCTCTAAACTAACCAGGCTTGTTAGCGGACTATGGTAAAAATCGGGCGGATTAATGGCTTCTGCCACCTGCCCTGCAGTTATCATACCTCTGTCGCCGTCAATAAGCCTGCACGATACTCCGCTGTTAAACGATGCTCCTCCTCCTTCATAGTTATATATGTGTGCATATTTATCGCATATTACCTGCTCCCCGGGGTTAGTGTGTAGTTTAATGGCTGTTTGGTTTGCCATAGTGCCCGAAGGAAAAAATAAAGCTGCCTCCATGCCAAATAAATCGGCTACGGATTGCTCCAGTTCGTTAACGGTAGGGTCCTGTTTATAAACATCATCGCCTACCCGCGCCCTAAACATGTGCTGCAACATATCGTGAGATGGCTTCGTTACCGTGTCACTTACTAAATTTATTTCCATATTATGAAAAGTATAGCTTATTTTTGCAATACAAAACTACATTTATTTATGACAAATACCGAACAAATTAAAGGTATTATGGAGCGCCTTGGTGCGCTGAGGAGGTATCTTTGACATCGACAGGAAACTGATTGAGATTACCAACGAAGAAGAAAAAACCTTTGCACCCGACTTTTGGAACAACGCCAAAGAAGCCGAAATTGTTGTAAGAAACCTGCGCTCTAAAAAGAAGTGGGTAGAAGATTATGAAAAAGGTATGGCAATGGCCGAAGAGCTACAGGTGATTTACGAGTTTTTTAAAGAAGGTGACGCTACCGAGGAAGAACTGGAGGAGCAGTACCAGCTTACTACAAGCCACATAGAAAACCTTGAGTTTAAAAACATGCTTAGCGACGAGGGAGATTCCCTTAGTGCGGTACTACAGATTACAGCCGGTGCCGGTGGTACCGAAAGCTGCGACTGGGCATCTATGCTTATGCGTATGTATATTATGTGGGGCGAAAAAGAAGGCTACAAAGTGCGCGAACTTAACTTCCAGGAAGGTGAGGTTGCCGGTGTAAAAACCGTTACCCTTGAATTTGAGGGCGAATATTCCTTTGGATACCTGAAAGGTGAAAACGGCGTACACAGGCTTGTGCGTATTTCTCCGTTTGACAGTAATGCCAAAAGGCATACCTCGTTTGCATCGGTATATGTATACCCGCTGGCAGATGACACTATCGAAATTGATATAAGCCCGGCAGATATCTCCTGGGAAACAATGCGTTCCAGTGGTGCGGGAGGACAAAACGTAAACAAGGTGGAAACCGCAGTACGACTTCGCCACCACCCTACCGGAATTATCATTGAAAACTCAGAGACGCGTTCGCAGCTTGATAATAAAACAAAAGCTATGCAATTGTTAAAATCGCAGCTTTATGAAATTGAGCTTAAAAAACGTCAGGCTGTTCGTGATGAAATTGAGGCCAACAAGATGAAAATCGAGTGGGGTTCTCAAATACGTAATTACGTGATGCACCCTTATAAACTGGTTAAAGATGTGCGTAGCGGATATGAAACCAGTGATGTAGATGGCGTGATGAACGGTAACATAGATGAGTTCCTTAAAGCCTATCTTATGATGATGGGACAAAAAGGCGACGAATAGCAGGATTTATCTGTAAACTTCAAAATTAACACCCTTTCTTACAATAGGTTTACAAAATTTATTGTAATTTAGGGTGTTCTTTTTTACAACTGTTTAACGTTGTATAACCAATAAATCCTCCCACAATGAATCATATAGCTGACTTTTTTATACCCGAAAATGACAGCCTCAGGTTGCAAAAGCTGTATGAGTATCAAATACTTGATACCCACCCCGAGGATACTTTTGACAAGATTGCTCACTTAGCTTCAAAAATATTTAAGACCCCTTATGCCTTTGTCACTTTTGTAGATGAAGACAGGGTGTTTATTAAAGCAAATGTGAGCCCGTTTGAAGGCAATGTGGTTCCGCGTGAAAAATCGCTTTGCGGTATGGCTATTATGGGTGAGGATTGCACCATTATTTATGATGCACTGGAAAACGAAAATGTAAAAGACAGTCTGCTGGTAAAAAAGAAAAACGGTGTGCGCTTTTATGTAGGAGCGCCGCTTCGCAGCCCCGAAGGTTATTTGTTAGGAACCGTTTGTGTGGCCGACAAAAAACCCCGTACAGCAAAAGTTAGCGCCAAAAAACAGGAAATGCTTAAAAACCTTGCCGATTTAGTTGTTAATAAGCTTGAACTTCGCCTGCGCTATAAAAATCTGCTAAAGGCACAAAACGAACTGATGAACATTACGCTTCATGAGATAAAAAATCCGCTGGCTTCTATTAAACTGGCTAACGACGTAATAAAAAAAGACCCTACCCGATGTGATACTATGCACCAGATGGTTAGGGAAAGCGTTATCCGTATACAAACCAAACTGTCTGATCTGCTTAAACATAGTGAAGAGGAAGAAGTTCAGCAAAAACTAAGCATTGAGGAAACCAATTTAAGGGAGATATTCGATTCCCTTCTGGAAAGTTTTCAGCTACAGGCAAACAAAAAAAGACAAACCATTTTCCTGCATTACGGCAGTGGCATCCCCCCTGTTTATATCGACAGAAAAAAGATTACCGATGTTTTCCACAATCTGTTAAGTAATGCGTTAAAATATTCTTACTACGACTCAGAAATTAACATCTCGGTAAAACGAGAAAAAGACACGGTTGAAATAGAATTCCGTGATAACGGACAAGGACTTAATGAAGATGATCTAAGCAAACTTTTTACCAAATTTGCAAAGCTCAGCGCAAAACCTACCGGCAAGGAAACCTCAAACGGACTGGGGCTTTCCATATGCAAAACCATGGTGGAAATGCATCATGGAGATATCTATGCTACAAGCCCCGGAAAAGAAATGGGAACCAGCTTTTTTGTATCGCTTCCTCTCATTTATGAGGTAGAAAATGAACCTTTTTTACCATAAGTTTATACTTTACTACGCTATCCGTTATAACATTTCGCTAAAGTTTTATTTGTACGAAATTTAAACTTACCTTCGAAGAAGAAAGAAGTAGAAAAAGGAGTTTATCCCCACACAAAAAACTCTTTTTAGGAGGCAAAATGATTTATACAAGACCAACATCCATAATCCCGTTAAACGACGCACAAAGGTTGGAAAAACTTTATGAGTACAGGATTCTTGATACTCATAGTGAAGAGGCGTTTGACAAGATTGCATTGCTGGCAGCACAAATTTTTAATACGACCAGTGCGTTTATATCGTTTGTGGACGAAGACAGGGTGTTTTTAAAGTCGAACCTGAGCCTTCTTCGTAATAATATTATAGACCGTAGGGACAGCCTATGCTCGCTTGCCATACTTGAGGATAATGTTACGGTATTTAATGACACCCATACATCTCCCGATTTAATGGAAAGCCCATATGTTGCAGGTGAAGACGGAATTCGTTTTTATGCGGGGGCGCCGTTAAAATCTCCTGAGGGTTATACAGTAGGTACCGTTTGTGTTGTAGATACTGTTCCGCGTGAGGTTACCGATTCTCAGCTTGACATGCTTAAAACACTGTCTAAAATAATAGTGAATAAGCTGGAAAGCCGCATGCGCTACCGCAAAAGTATAGAGTCGCAAATAGACCTTATGAATATTGCGCTGCACGAAATTAAAAACCCTCTGGCATCAATTAAGCTTGCCAATGAGATTTTAACCAAAGACACCACAAAGGTGGAAAGGATGAGCGGCATGATAAAAGCATGTGTGCTGCGTATTCAGTCTAAACTTAGTGACCTGCTAAAACAAGCCGAAGAAGACGAACACAGGCTTACATTAAATATTGAAGAAGTAGACTTAAATGAGATTTTCAATAAGCTGCTTATAAGTTTTGAATTACTGGCAAACAGGAAAAACCAGGCCATACAGCTTGAGCACGATCCTAAGCTGCCAAAAATATATGCCGACAAGGTTAAAATTGGAGATATTTTACACAATCTGGTTAGTAATGCACTAAAATATTCTTATGCAGGCACTACCATAAGGATAATTGCAACACTAGAGGATAATTTTATCCGTATAGAAGTTCAGGATGAAGGACAGGGATTAAGCCCTGCAGATATAAGCAAGCTGTACACTAAGTTTGCAAAATTAAGCTCTAAGCCAACAGGCAAAGAAAACTCAAACGGACTGGGATTATCTATCACCAAATCGTTTGTAGAGCTGCACCATGGCACTATTGAGGCAAAAAGTGCCGGAAAGGATAAAGGATCTTCCTTTATTGTTTCACTTCCGCTTAAATATGAAAAAGAAGACCTGCAGGAATATTTTGGATAGGTATCCTGCATTATAATTCAATATCTATATTCTTAAACCGAAAAGCCCGTAGGTTGGTGATTAACTACGGGCTTTTTACTATTTATAAGTTTAAAAATTTACTAATCAGTACTTCTGGAATACATCACTTCACTTATCCTGAAAAGTTCCTATACTATAGACATATTTTGAAAGATCCATGTTTTTCAACTCATGAATATACTCCTTCAGTTCATTAAATTCCTTCTCGTTAAAATCATACCCATTAATGTATTTATCATCTCCCTCTTCCGGATATATTGGATAATCCTTCGCTGTCAAGGGAGGACAAATACTATTAATTTTTTTTAAGTCATATTTTGATATATCTATTTCACCAACAAAAAGTTCAGTTTCTCTGTCAAAATATTCTATCAATAATACTGTTTTCATGTAAGGCATTTAATTTTACTTCAAAAATAAAAAAAAGCATATACCCTTTACAGATATATGCTTTTCAAAAAATATTATAATTATAAAACTATCCTTTAGAAAATACTCACTACATAGTAAATTATAGCAGCAAGTATAGCCGATACCGGTATGGTTAATATCCAAGCCCAAAGAAGGCTAATGGTTACTCCCCATCTTACAGCCGATACCCTTTTTGTTACACCCACACCTATAATAGAACCTGTAATTGTGTGTGTAGTAGAAACCGGAATACCAAAATGCTCGGTAGTATATAGTGTGATAGCACCTGCAGTCTCGGCAGCAACTCCCTCTAATGAGTTTACTTTAGTAATTTTAGATCCCATTGTTTTAACGATTTTCCAACCGCCACTCATGGTACCTAAACCTATCATAATAAAACTCGCAAGCGGCACCCAGCTCCAGTGGTCTACAAAATACGCAAACTTGTTTTCTACAGCCATGTAAGCTGCATCATGCTTTATGTTAACCTGAAAGTAAATTACCGCAGCACCTATAATACCCATAACCTTTTGTGCATCGTTAGCACCATGCCCAAGGCTAAACAATGCTGACGATACCAGCTGTAACCTCCTAAACCATTTATCGGCTTTAGAAGGGTTTGCTTTTCTACATATATTGAGTATGAGTATCGTTAAGAAATAGGCTACCACCATACCTAATAGCGGAGCCATAAAAATAAACAGTATAATAGGTATAACCTTAGCATAGTTAACTACAGTGCTTATATCGGCTCCCGGTATAGTAAAAGCATGTGCCAATGCAGCACCCATAAAACCACCTATTAGCGTGTGTGAAGATGACGATGGTATACCCAGTTTCCAGGTAAGCAGGTTCCATGTTATGGCTGCTATAAGTCCGGCAAGTATAACCTCCAGTGTAATAAAATCTTCGCTAACTGTTTTTGCAATGGTATTACCAATTTTAAACTCCCCTATCCAGTATTTTGAGATAAAGTAAGCCAGGAAGTTAAAGAAGGCTGCCCATAGTACCGCCTGAAAAGGCGTTAATACCTTAGTAGCAACGATAGTGGCAATGGAGTTTGCCGCATCGTGAAAACCGTTAATGTAATCAAATATTAATGCTAAAAATATGATTATAATAAGTAGCGTCATGGTAAATCAGTTAGGGGTTTGCGTTTTATGAATGTTTTACAGCGATAGACTCTAAAACGTTCGCCACACCCTTACATTTATCTGCTGCCGACTCCAGCGCAGCAAGAACCTCTTTGTATTTAATTACATTTATAGCATCTGTTTCGTTTTCAAAAATATCGGCAACTGCCTTATCAAAAACGCTGTCAGATTTATTTTCAAGCTTGTTTATCTTCTTGCAGGCATCAGCAATACCTTTAAGGTTTTTCATGTCCTTCAGGTCGGCAACCGCACCCTGTATAAGCTGGCATGCTTCAAGGTTAATTTCGGTCATCTTTCTTATAGACTTAGTAATCTTCTCTACCTGATACAGTCTCATTCTGCTTGCTGCACCATACATATAGTCGGCCACATCATCAATTGCAGTAATAAGCGAATATATATCTTCCCTGTCAAAAGGTGTGATAAAGTTTTTGCTTAGTTCAAGGTTAGTCCTGTGGGCTATCCCTTCAATTATGCCTTCTAACTCTTCTACTTTAGTAAAGTATTCGTCCCTTTTGTTCTTAGGGGCGTTAACCGCTTCGTGCAGTGTTTCAGCAAGATGCACAAGGTTTTGTGTTGCCTGTTCAAATAGCGGGAAAAATTTCTTATCCTTCGGAACAAGAAACTGGAAGATACTGTTTATTGACATGAATAATATTTTGCGGCAAATGTACCTAACTAATGTTAAGAAATCGTTAAGTTATAATCAACCGAGTGTTATTAAAATATTGAAGAAGCTAGCCTTCCTTTTTGCATTATTTTAAAAATCAGGAAAATAATTTTTGGGAAGATGCAAATAAACTACTGAGAATGAATTAAAAAATAGTTAACTTCAAATTTAATTTTTAATTATTGATTAATTAACAATAACTTAAAACTAGACATCGCAGGCAGCTTTTTTAAGTAAGTACTTTTGCAACGATTTTTAAAACTACCCCTAAGTATGAAAATGAAATACAAAAAAAAGTCGATTCCTCCATTAAGTTTAATTGAGAGATTTTCTAACGAAAAGATTTTCCTAATCATTATCTTCTGCATTTTCATATTTAGTGCGCTGTTTTACAACCAGCCGCAAATTGCCATGTGGATTGGCTTCCTAACAGCTGCCTATGCAACTGTTTCTAACGACAGTATCCAGTCTTTAGGTACTTTTATTGAAAGTAACAAGCACCGCAAATGGTATGTACTGTGGCTTTACATTGGTGCCATATTTTTAGTAACCATTGCAATTAGCTGGTTTACGTTAAACGGAGACGTTACTTACGGAAGGCTTATTGATGCCGAAGATGTAAGTAAGTACCCGCACCCTGAGAACTTCTCGTTCTTTATGCTTATGGCTCCGCTGGTACTGCTAATACTTACAAGGTTAAGAATGCCGGTATCTACCACATTCCTTATGCTAAGCGTATTCAGTTCAAGCTCAAGCGGTATCACTTCTATGATAACAAAGAGTTTATCAGGTTATGTAATTGCTTTTGTACTATCTGTACTTATATGGTTCTTTGGTTACAACTACATACGCAGGAAATTTAAAGGCCGTAAAATTCACCCTTCATGGATGGTAGCGCAATGGATTGTGAGTGGTATCCTTTGGTCGGTATGGGTAATGCAGGATGGTGCAAACGTTGCGGTATTCCTTCCAAGAAGGCTTGACGTTACACAGTTTATTATTTTCTGTGTTGTTATCTTCTTAGGTTTAGGTATATTATTCTACCTGCGTGGTGACAGGATTCAGAAAGTAGTTAGCGAAAAATCACGTGTTAGCGATGTTAGAGCTGCTACCCTTATAGACCTTTCGTATGCACTTATCCTTATCTATAAGTTATTTATAAGTACTGTACCAATGAGTACAACATGGGTTTTCCTTGGTTTAATTGGCGGACGCGAAATAGCCATTAACCTTGCCCGTCTTAAAAAAGGTAAAAAACACAAGAACAAAGCACTTAAGATGATTGGTAAAGACTTCTCTTTTGCTGCTATAGGCCTTATTATTTCGGTTATGCTTGCAGCTACCGTTAATGAAGCCATTAAAACAGACTTACTAAACTTCTTTGGTTTATAAAATATAGTTTAGGTTAATCAATAAAAAAAGGACAGCTTTAAAGGTTGTCCTTTTTTTATTGATTAACTTTTAAAAATTTGTAACACATTAGCTGTTTTCACTGCTAATATCAAACGTTTTCGTATTTTAGCAGCACTTAAATTACAACTATCACAAAAAAAGACATAAGTTCCATGGATATTAACTTCAATAAGAATGAAGACCACAACAAGCTCCTACTTTCCCAACTGAAACAAAAGCTGGCTAAAGTAAAGCTTGGCGGCGGAGAAAAAAGAATTGCCAAACTTCACGGCGAAGGCAAAATGACCGCACGCGAACGTATAGATTACCTTTTAGATAAAAATACCGAGAGCATAGAAATAGGCGCCTTTGCCGGAGACGGGATGTATGCCGTACACGGCGGTTGCCCTTCTGGGGGTGTGGTTGTAAAAATTGGCTATGTTAGCGGAAAACAATGTATAGTGGTTGCTAATGATGCTACCGTAAAAGCCGGAGCGTGGTTCCCTATTACCGGAAAGAAAAACCTGCGTGCCCAGGAAATAGCCATAGAGAACAAACTTCCTATTATTTATCTTGTAGACAGCGCGGGTGTTTACCTGCCAATGCAGGATGAGATTTTCCCTGATAAGGAACACTTTGGGCGCATCTTCCGTAACAATGCGGTTATGAGCAGCATGGGTATTACACAAATTGCTGCCGTTATGGGTAGTTGTGTTGCCGGTGGTGCCTACCTGCCTATTATGAGCGACGAAGCCCTTATTGTAGACAAAACAGGAAGTATTTTCCTTGCGGGAAGCTACCTTGTTAAGGCTGCCATAGGCGAAAACATTGATAACGAAACACTGGGTGGGGCTACTACACACTGCGAAATATCAGGTGTTACCGATTATAAGGCAAAAGACGATAAGGATGCCCTAAACACTATAAGAAACATAGTAGACAAGATAGGCGATTTTGAAAAGGCAGGATACAGCCGTACACAACCTCAAAAGCCTGCTCTTGACCCTAACGAGATATACGGTATACTGCCTAAGCAACGTTCTGAGCAGTATGACATGATGGAAATTATAAAAAGGCTTGTAGACAACAGCGAGTTTGAAGAATACAAAGCCGGCTATGGACAAACCATCATTACAGGCTATGCCCGTATAGATGGCTGGGCTGTAGGTATTGTGGCCAACCAGCGTAAAGTGGTTAAGTCTAAAAAAGGTGAAATGCAGTTTGGTGGTGTTATCTATTCAGACAGTGCCGATAAGGCCACAAGGTTTATTGCCAACTGTAACCAAAAGAAAATACCGCTTGTATTCCTTCAGGATGTTACAGGCTTTATGGTAGGTTCTAAGAGTGAGCATGGCGGTATAATTAAAGACGGGGCTAAAATGGTAAATGCCGTGAGTAACTCGGTTGTGCCTAAGTTTACTGTAGTTGTGGGTAACTCTTATGGTGCCGGTAACTATGCAATGTGCGGTAAGGCATATGACCCTCGTCTTATTTTTGCCTGGCCAAGTGCTGAGCTTGCCGTTATGGGGGGGACTCAGGCAGCTAAGGTATTACTGCAAATTGAGGCTTCTTCGCTAAAAGCAAGAGGAGAAGAAATTACTCCGGAGAAAGAAGAGGAAATGTTTAACAAGATCAAGGCAAAGTATGATGCTCAGGTATCTCCTTACTATGCCGCTTCAAGAATATGGACAGATGCTATTATAGACCCTCTTGAAACCCGTACATGGATATCTATGGGTATAGAAGCTGCTAACCACGCTCCTATAGAAAAACCGTTTAATCTTGGCGTGATACAGGTATAATTTTTATATTTACGTCTCAACCCTAAACAAAAATTATGAAACGATCTCTTATAAAAGCTGCTTTATGCTTTTTAGCACTTACTCCTGTAGCCAATGCTCAGGATGTACGTACGTTAGAACACTTTGAGTCAGAATATGTAGATGCAAGACAGGTAGATGTCTGGCTTCCGCCAAACTATGAAACCGATAAGAACATGAGCTACCCTGTACTATACATGCAGGACGGACAAAATGTACTTAACGACGAGACAGCTACGGATAACACTTCATGGCAGGCCGGGCGTACTGCACTCGATTTGATAAAGCAGGATAAGATAGGTCCGGTTATTATAGTTGCCATATGGAATACTCCCGACAGGTTTTTAGAGTATTTCCCGGAGAATGCAGCTCAGTATCTTACCGATAGTGAGAAAAAACAGGTTATGGAGCTTGCACAAAAAGACGGCTCAAATAAAAAACAATTTTTAGGGGACGAATACCTTAAGTTTATTGTAGCAGAACTAAAACCTTATATAGATTCTCATTTCAGGACTTTAAAGGATGCCAAAAACACTGCTATATGCGGAAGTTCTATGGGCGGACTTATATCTATGTATGCCGCTTTTGAATATCCTGAGGTATTTAGTAAGGCAGCAGGCCTTTCTACACACTGGCCTGTATTTTTTGATAATAACGACACTAACCCTGCCGAAGCTATAAGAAAATATATGGAAATGCATGTGCCCGCTCCTAAATCACACCGATTCTATTTTGACTTGGGTACTGCCTCTTTAGACCAGTATTATGAAGACCATCAGCAGCAGGTTGATGCAATTATGGAAAGAAGTGGTTATGCCCAAAACGACAATTACCTTTCTCAGGTATTTGAAGGAGAAGAGCACAATGAAAAAGCATGGCGCAATCGCTTTGATAAGGCGCTATTGTTTTTATACAAATCAGATCAGTAATTAATCCTGAATATTTATCAAACCGGCTCTTTTAAAGCCGTTTTTTTTTTGCTAAATTTATTGGAAACTAAGCTAAAAAACCCCCATCATGAAACTAACTGAAAATCAGCTACAGGAACTGGCCCGCCAGTTAAGCCATCCTGAAGGAAAAACAGGTTTGGAAGTGGCTGAAATGATGAACTTTACAAACGGTAACCTTATCAATAAGGTTATAGACTCACTTCATATTAAAGAAGGAGACACCGTTTTAGAAATTGGCCCCGGCAACGGAGCTCATGTAAGTTCTGTTACTAAAACTGCCGATACTCTTTATTACGGAGCCGATATTTCGGAAACAATGATTCATCAGGCACAAAAACTTAACGCCAGTCAGGTTAATGCCTCTTTTATACTTACAAATGGCGACACCCTGCCCTTTGAAACAGAATTCTTTAAAAAAGCATTTACAGTTAACACCATTTATTTTTGGAAAGCCCCTCAGGCTTATGCTGCCGAAATAGCCCGAGTTATGCAGCCGGGAGGTACAGTATCTATAGGTTTTATCCCCAAAAGCACTATGATAAAAATTCCGTTTGCTAAGTATGGATTCACCATGTATGAAGCTGCCGATGTAGAAAAATTATTAAAAGATACAGGTTTTAAAATACTCGATACCATAGAGGATACTGAGCAGGTTTTGAGTAATAATGTAGAGTATATAGATCGCGAGATCACTATTGTTACTGCAGTTTTAAAATAATCTGAAAAAAAAATCAGAATTTTTAAAACCAACAGTAAACGTCGTTCGTATATACTGTTATTACCAACCAAACCTTATCTTTATGAAAAAGCTAATTATGAATGTTAGCTGCGACGACGAACTTAAAAACGTTGTAGCGATAGACAAAGTAACAAATTACCTTGAGTACTATTTTGTTGCCGAGCTTTTAACCCGTAAAGGCATTGCCGTTAATGCAAAACTTAACACCATCGTTCAGGTTAGCATTACCGTTATAGAAGACGGCCTTTACATAACCTCCCTCCCTCCTTTTGTTTGTGACAGTGATAACGCAAGAATTTATCCTGTGCTTATATCTATGGGCGAAAGCATTAAAAATTCAGGCGACCTGCACATACAGCTTTCACTGGTGCTTTTTGATGCCATGAAAGAGTTTTTGCTTGAAAACTTCAAGAAAATAAACAAAAAGGAACTGGAAGAAATGAAACTTCGCATAGATCTTGATTATCTTAACAAGGTAGCCTGCGCTGTTAACGGAGATAACATTATACCATTGCCTGTACTGCACCCCGAAGCGGTAAACCAACATATGGCTTAATGGTTTTCCTGTTTTTTTATTGGTAACAATTTCTTACATTTCATGACTAATAGTTTATAAAACTGTTTATCATGAAAAACACCTTAATAATTGCGTTAGCCGTATTGGGTATTAACAGTCTTAATGCACAAAACTATACCCGCAGGGACAGCCTTCAGGGCGGGCTTCGTCATGAGCGTACCAGCTTTGATGTACAACGTTATGACCTTAACATAACCATAGACCCTGACAAAAGGTATATAAACGGCTACAACGACATTACTTTTAAGGTAACCGATGATACCGACAGGATACAGCTTGACCTTTTTGAGAACATGAAGATTGAAAGTATTGTTCTCAATGGGCAAACTTTACAATACAAACGCGATAACGATGCTGTTTTTATCAGCTTCCCTGCCCCGCTTAAAAAAGGCAGTGAGCAAAAACTGCGATTCAATTATTCCGGTAAGCCTAAAGTAGCGGCAAATGCCCCTTGGGATGGCGGTTTTGTTTTCACTAAAGATAAAACAGGTAAACCGTGGATAGGCGTTGCGGTTCAGGGTACGGGTGCCAGCCTTTGGTATCCGGTAAAAGACCACCAAAGTGACGAGCCCGATAATGGCGCAACCATAAAAGTGGCAGTACCTAACGGACTTATGAATGTTTCCAACGGGCGTTTTACAGGCAGCGAGGACCTTAAAAATGGCTACACCCGCTGGGACTGGGAGGTTAAAAATCCTATCAATAACTACGACATCACGGTAAACATTGCCGATTATGCCCATATACACGACAATCTTGACGGACTGGACCTGGATTATTATGTATTGAAGTACAACGAAGAAAAAGCCAAAAAACAGTTTGAACAGGTTAAACCTATGATGGAATGTTTTCAGACAAAGTTTGGCGAATATCCATTTAAGGAAGACGGTTACAAACTTGTTGAAACTCCGTATCTGGGTATGGAACATCAAAGTGCTGTGGCCTATGGTAACGGTTACCGCATGGGCTATCGTGGCGGAGACCTTTCCTTCACAGGTGTGGGATTATTGTTTGATTACATTATAATCCATGAAACAGGACACGAATGGTTTGGTAATAGCATTACCTCTAAGGATATTGCCGATATGTGGATTCATGAAAGCTTTACCACTTATAGCGAAACCGTGTATCTGGAATGCCTTCACGGCTACGACCAGGCGATGAAATATGTATACGGCCAGCGTATGAGCGTTATGAACGATAAACCCGTAATAGGTGTTTTTGGTGTAAATAAGGAAGGATCGGGCGATATGTACTTTAAGGGTGCGCTTATGCTAAACACTATCAGGCATATCGTAAACGACGATGCCAAATGGTGGGCAATGCTGCTTAAATATTCCGAAACCTATAAAAAACAGGTAATAGACGGGCAAACGGTAATTGATTTCTTTAGTAAGGAAAGTGGTATAGACCTTCAGCCTGTATTTAACCAATACCTGCGCTACAGGAACATTCCGGAACTTGAACTGAAGCTTGACGGCAACAAACTGCAATACCGCTGGAAAGTCGATGAACCTTCTTTCGCTATGCCTGTTGCTGTAGATATAAACGATAAGGAAATACGCTTACAGGGTACCGACAAATGGCAGACCCTAAAAGTGGAAACAAAATCTATTAACGATATAAAGCCTAAAGTAACTGAGTTTTATATTAAAGTGGATAAGAAGTAAAAAATCCCCTTAATGGGGATTTTTTTAAATGTATTTATATCTGTTATTAAACCTCCTGTAACGATTTATCGCGTATTACCTTACCACTAACGGTTTCGGCAAACTTAGGTACAAACAGTATCTCTTTTGGTTTTTCGAACTTGCCTAACCTTTTAAACACATCGTCTTCCAGGGCGTAAGGCTCGCCTTCTATAACAAGTACCAGTTTTTCGCCAAGGGTTTCGTCAGGCATCCCTTTTACAAAGTAACGCCTGTTTATATATTCAGATAGTTTTTCTTCAATCTGTTCAGGGTACAGCTTAACACCGCCACTGTTAATCACGTTGTCATAACGCCCTAACCATATAAACTGTGTATCGCTTACAATCTCTACCACATCGTTAGTAACAACGGGCTCGTCGCAAATAATATAAGGATCTATTACAAGACAATGTCTTTCATCCTGACTTATCTCCACATTAGGCAATACGGTAAATGCCTCATCTCCTATCGGTTTGGCTGCAATATGCGTAATGGTTTCGGTCATGCCGTAGGTCTCATAAATTTTGGTTGGCATACCTTTCAGTTGGTTACTAAGTGCCTGGCTTACTTTAGCACCGCCCAGTATGAGTTTTTTAACCTGCTTTAACTGCATAAGGCTGTTTTGAGCCTGCAGCGGTACCATAGCACTAAAATCGTACACGGTGTCCAGCCTCTCTAACGGATGTGACACCGGAGCAATCATATCCATATCCCATCCTAATATAAAGGCACGTACCAGCATCATTTTACCCGCTACAAACTGTGTAGGCAGGCAGTGCAGTACTTTAATACCTTCGTCAAGGTCAAAAAATTCACCAGTTGCCAATGCCGAGTTAACCATGGCCTGTTTCTCTACCCTTATCATTTTAGGCAGTCCCGTAGTACCCGATGTTTGCATTTCTATAAAGTCTCGGTGGTCAAACCAGTCTAATAAAAATTCGCCTACCGCTTTTTCGTGCGGTTCACCTTCTTTAATGTAAATGTAAGCAGTGCGGCAAAGGTCATCTTCATTTAGATGAAAGCCATTAAGTTTAAAGCCGCTGTGTACAAAGTGATAGTCTGGGTTACTCATGTGGGGAGGATATTTGGTTAATACTATCGTTGGCTGGTAGTTCAAGTTTACCGGTCAGTTTTTCTTTCCAGTTGTGCCAGTTATATTTCTTACTAAAGATAAATAAAAGAATCGGGAAAATGATAAAAACAGGTAACACAACGCTCAATCCCATAGCAGGTTCAGATACTTCTTTTAATACAGAATGGGTTTGAAACGCAGTCCAGTCAGAAGTTACCAGTAATGCTGTTATAAGGTTATTGGCAGCATGAAACCCCAATGCCAGTTCCATACCCTCGTCCATTAATGTAATTATTCCTAAAAACAGCCCCGTTCCTATATAATAGATCATGATTATATAGCCCATTTTATCCACTTCAGGATTAGCGATATGCATAAGTCCGAATATTATGGATGTGGTAAGCAATGCCGCCAGCCTGCTTCTTGTTTGTACCCCAATGCCCTGCATAAGGTATCCCCTAAAAAGGTATTCCTCAAAACTGGTTTGCATAGGTATTAGTACTATTGACAAAGCTGCAAGTATGGCAAAAGGAACCGGTTTAAAATTCCATACATAATTTTCGGGATGAGAATAGTAATCAAACAAAGTCACTGCCATTGTAAATGCCGACCATATTCCGAAAGCAAAGAAAATACGTTTCCAGTCAACCTTTTTTCTGGCGGTAGTAAGGCTGCGTATAGTTTGTTTATGAATAAACTTTACATATAGTAACAACAGAATAAGACCAACGGCAAGTGGCGCGATAAGATCAAAAAACACCCTATTGGCTCCTTTTCTTGCTACTTCCTGGCGCAACAGCTCCTCGGTATTTATATTTAAAAACTTTATAGCGGCATAATTAAGCACCATCATCACTAAAAAAACTATTGGTATAGGTAAATACAGTGCAAAATTAAAATCCTTGCGATGAGCCTGTTCTATAAACATGTGGTGAAATTGAGAGTTTAAAATTTGTTTGCCCTAAGTTAATTCAATTTTAAAATTATAATGCCGTTCTTTGCAAAAAAATTCATCAACCATGATTACTATATACCATAACCCCAGATGCAGTAAATCCAGAGAAGGCCTGCAGCTGTTAGAAATGGAAGGAAAACCGTTTACTACCGTAAAATATTTAAACGAACCTCTTACCAAAAACGAACTTACCTCAATTATAAAAAAGCTTAATATAACTCCTCTGGAGCTTGTAAGAACCAAAGAAAAAGTTTGGACAGAAAACTATAAAGGAAAGCAACTTACTGATGATGAGGTGATTGAAGCCATGCTGGAGCACCCTGCCCTTATAGAGCGCCCTATTGTGGTAAACGGAGAAAAGGCTGTAGTGGCACGCCCTGCTGAGAGAATCAAAGAAATCATTTAAAAACTTTAACATTTTTTTATTGCACCTGCCATTAAACCTGGGACGTTTTTTGTAGTCAAACCCGCAATAAAAGTATCATCTTCATGAAAAAAATACAATCCGCATTATTAATTCTATTACTATTAACCTCATTTATTTCATTTTCTCAAGGTAAACCCGGCAATGTTACCATAAGCGGTAAACTTATAGACCAGGAAACCAAGCAGCCTTTAGAATTTGCTACCGTAACAATACAAACTACCGATAACAATACCGTAAACGGTGCCATGACCAACGAAAAGGGATCATACAGCGTTCAGGTTCCGGCAGGTACTTACAATATAAAATTTGACTTTATATCCTTTAAATCTCAGGTTATAAGCAATAAGACAATTACAGCAGATACCGATTTGGGTTCTGTAATTATGGCTCCAGATGCCACACTGCTTAAAACAGTTGAAATTAGGGCCGAACGCTCTACCGTAGACATCAAGCTTGATAAAAAAGTATACAACGTAGGTCAGGACATGATCGTTAAGGGTGGTACAATAAGCGACGTGCTTGACAATGTACCATCGGTAACCGTAGACGTTGAAGGTAACGTAAGCCTGAGAGGTAACGAAAGCGTTACAATTATGATAGACGGTAAGCCATCTAACCTATATGGTGCTAACCTAGCCGATGTACTTAGGGTGCTTCCGGCCGACTCTGTAGATAAGATTGAGGTTATTACTAACCCTTCTGCCCGTTATGATGCCGAAGGTGGTGGTGGTATTATCAACATCATCCTTAAAAAAGGTAAAGCTCAGGGCTTTAACGGTTCGGTAACTGCAAATACCGGTGACCCTGCCAACCACGGTATTATGGGTAACCTTAACTTCAGGACAGAGAAATTCAATTTCTTCACTAACCTTGGCTATAACTACAGGAACAGCCCTGGTAACAGCATGACCGATTCTGAATATTTTGACGGAGACGGAAACACTACCAGCTTTATTAACGAGCGCAGAACAAACGAAAGAAAACGTAAAGGCTATAACGCAACAGTAGGCTTTGAGTGGGATATTGATACTACTTTCAGCTGGACAAACTCGGTTTCTGCAAGAAACAGTAATGGAGACAACCCTACCGATACGTACTATTACAACTATTTTGCCGACGGTACTTTTAACAACACACGTTACCGTTACAACCTTGAAGACGAGGAAGACAGAAACTTTAACTACACCACAAGCTTCCTTAAGAAGTTTAACGGCGACGGACACGAACTTAAAGTAGATGCTACCATTTCCAGAAGTACTGATGATGAGAACTCACAAATTAGTGATATGATTTTAGGCAGTACAAATCCGGATGACAGCTCTACTGAAAGAACCCTGAATCATGAAGAGGAAAAACGCACACTTGTACAGGCCGATTATGTATTGCCTTTAGGCGAAGAAAGCCGTTTTGAAGCAGGTTACCGCGGTAGCTTTACCCAAATGAATACCGATGCCCGTGCCGAAATACTTGATGATGCCGGTGTATGGCAGCCTAACGCTAACTTTAGCAGCATGCTGGAGTATAACGAATATGTAAACGCTTTCTATGCACAATATGGTTCTAAATTCGGAGAGAAATTCTCTTACCTTCTTGGGCTTCGTTGGGAAGACTCTAATATTGATGTAAACCTTTTAAGTGCTGACGATTTCAATAAGAAAAAATACAATAACTTTTTCCCAAGTGCTTTCCTTACTTATGAGTTCTCAGAAGGAACGAGCGCAAACATAAGCTACAGCCGCAGGATTAACAGGCCAAGAGGTCGTTTTATAAACCCTTTCTCAAGCTTACAGAGTAACATTAATATATTTCAGGGTAACCCGGACTTAAATCCGTCTATGACTGATGCATTTGATATAGGCTACCTTAAAAAATGGGATAAGGTTACTTTAAGCTCTTCGGCTTACTTTAATATAACAAACGACTCTTTCCAGTTTGTAAGAAGGACTGAAGATGCTCTACCGGGAGAAACTCCGGTTACTTATGTATCGCCTATTAACCTTGCTAAAGAATACCGATTTGGTTTTGAGCTAACGGCAAACTATAATCCGTTTAGATGGTGGAAACTTAATGCCAACTTTAACTTCTTTAGGGTTGAAACCGATGGCGACTACTCATGGACCTACACTAACACTGACGGAGAGGTTATTACAGACTACCAAAACTTTGACAATACTGCCTACAGCTGGTTTACAAGAGCAAGCAGTAAAATGAACCTGCCATGGAAAATTGACTGGCAGATAAACGGTACTTACAATGCTCCTCAAAACACGGCACAGGGCCGTAACCTTGGCATAATGCATTTCAACACAGCATTAAGTAAAGATGTGCTTAAAGAAAAAGCTACTGTTACACTTAACGTTAGCGATATCTTTAACTCTAACAAGAGAAAAGGCTACACTAACCTGCCAACTGTTTCATCATACAGTGAATGGCAGTGGAGACAAAGACAGGTTACCCTTTCCTTCACTTACCGCTTTAATATGAACAAGCAGCAACGCATGAAGGAAGAAAGACAAAACGGTGGCGGAGACGACGAATATATGGGAGGATAACTCTTAAACACATAAAACAAAAAAGCAGCTTTAGGGCTGCTTTTTTGTTATCTTGAATTGAGATTCCTCCTAAAGTTCGCAATAACAAACAATACTGTCATGTCGACCGCAGGGAGACATCTCCATTATACAAGACTAACTTTTTCATTATCTTGCATTAAGACAAAAGAACATGAATTTTAACCTTACCACAAAAAATATGAAAATCTTAAACTTTAAGTATATACTGTTCATTTTATTAATGGGAATCTGTTCGTGTAGTTCGAGATCAGATTTCGAAAGACTACTTACTGATAAGAAATGGCTTTTTAGAAAGGACAGTATAAAAGAAGGAGAAAAAAATTTATCGTATTATGTGTTTGACAGGAATGGAATATATAGAGTTTTTGATCTTCCCAGCAATTATGAATATTTAAGGATAGAAGAAATGCCGGATTCCAAAAAATGGAGTTATGACAAAGAAATTAATAATTTAATTATAGGAGACACTTTTAAAGTTCTTTCATATAATGAAAACGAGATACAAATGTTGATGAAAAGAGACAGTTTACGTGTGTTTTTATATAGACTTACTGAGGATAATTATGATCCTGAACATGGAATGAAAATTGATTGAGTAATACAATTTGAATATATACCTAATTTTTTAAGATTACTTTGTACCTCGCAATGATAAACACTAATGTCATGTCGACCACAGGGAGACATCTAAAAATTCATATTAAAAAAGACACACCCCTACCCCTCTCAAGAGGGGAACTTACTCAATCCCTGCTTCATGCCTAGCAATGACAATACTGCTTCGTGACAATCGAGTGAAGCTTCGGCATTAGGCTCCGTAGAATTAAAAAAATTACAAGCGAGGCGTTAAGAAGCATCCGCTGTTTGAGAGCAGCGAGTTCGGATGCTTTAGCCAAGTGCAGTAATTTTTAGCTTAAGGAGTCATAGACTTGACTTTTTGGTTCTTTTGTGTCAAGACAAAAGAAGAAGTAAATAATAGATTGCTTCGTGCCTCGCAATGACAAACAGTACTGTCATGTCGACCGCAGAGAGACATCTAAAAATTCATATTAAAAAAGACACACCCCTACCCCTCTCAAGAGGGAAACTTACTCACACCTAATTATCTAAAACTAAACGCTAAACCCTATCTAAAGTCTATCATCTATCATCTAAATAGTCTTATAAAAATAAAAGCAGCCAAAAGGCTGCTTTTTGAGTTTATTTTAGTTATGATAAAAACATTAAGGGAAAATACCTCTTTGTTTATATGCCATTTCTATACGGGTAAGTGCCTGTATGTAAGCAGCCGTTCTCCAGTCGGTTTTATACTGAACTGAAGTATTGATTACTTTATTGAAAGCATCTTCAAGTTTCTTTCTAAGCTTCACGATAACATCGTCCATAGTCCATATCTCACCGTTACGGTTTTGAAGCCACTCAAAGTAACTGCCTATTACACCTCCTGAGTTACAAAGGATATCCGGAATCATTTGTACACCGTTAGCTAAAAGTATAGCTTCACCTTCTGTATCAATTGGCCCGTTAGCACCTTCTGCAACCACTTTAGCTTTAATAGTATTTGCATTCTCTTCGGTAATCTGGTTACCCAGAGCAGCAGGGATAATGATATCACAGTCAATACCGAAGAAATCTTCAGACGGGTAATCCTGTGTACCTTTATAACCTGTAATGGTAGCGTTATCACTTTGGTATCTTAATAAAGCTTCAGGATCTATACCTTCAGGGTTATAAATAGTACCTGTAGCATCCTGAACACCTATTAGTATAGCACCGTTTTTATGCATAAAGTGTGCAGCCCAGTAACCTACGTTACCAAACCCCTGAACGATATATCTCTTACCTTCAAGAGAAGTACCGTTAAGTTTAGCCCACGACTCCAGTGTAACAACCACACCAAAACCTGTTGCACGGTCACGGCCTTCAAGACCTCCTGATCCTACCGGTTTACCGGTAACAACGTGTTGGTTTTTAGAACGCTCACTTGGCGATTTTGTAGACATATAAGTATCTGCAATCCAAGCCATCATTTGTGCGTTAGTATTAACGTCCGGAGCAGGAATATCGTGCTCAGGGCCTATGTTATCACCAAGTGCATAAGTAAAACGTCTTGTAATTCTTTCAAGTTCTCCCTGAGAGTATAGTTTTGGATCTAACTGAATACCACCTTTACCACCTCCGTAAGGAAGTCCGGCAAGAGATGTTTTCCATGTCATCCATGTAGCAAGTGCTCTTGCAGCATCAATATCTACAGTAGGGTGATATCTTAAACCACCTTTGTAAGGGCCTAACGCATTGTTATGCTGTACCCTGTAGCCTGTAAAAACTTCAACCTGACCATTGTCCATTTTTACAGGAAAGTGAACAACGATTTCATTATTTGTAATAGAAAGGATTTTTTTAACGCTTTCATCCAGTCCCATTACGGCCGCAGCTTTTTCAAACTGGTTCTTTACATTTTCATACATGCCCACGCGACGGGGCTCTTGTGTTGTTGCCATAACAAAATTTTTACAACGTGTGTTTTTATAACATATTACCTAAAAAAGGCATACAAATATATATGAATTACCAATACGCAAAACGGTTTGATTAATAATTTTACAAAAAATAAAACCTAAAATTGTGATTGCTTCAATTTGTACCTTTTTTTAAACCTTAAAAATATCTATATCATAAAATATACCAAACTTGAGCTTTTTGTAACTCTTTAATTATCAACATGCTATAATGCCATGATTTTTTAATTAATTAAGTTATAAATAGTTCTCGCTTATTTCATATATATTTACCCCACCTAACTAAAAAAATGGAACTTTTAACAGCTTATGCCGGCGCCTGTGCCATAGGCCTTGTTTTAGGACTTATGGGTGGCGGGGGATCTATACTTACAGTCCCCTTATTAGTATACGTAATGGGCATTAACCCGGTTGCAGCCACAGGCTATTCCCTTTTTATTGTTGGTACCACATCGGCCTTTGGCGGAGTTCAAAACTACCTTAAAGGTAATGTAGCCGTAAAACAGGGGCTTTTTATAGCCGTTCCGTCTTTTATAACAGTATATTGCACCCGCAGGTATATTGTACCTGCAATTCCTCAAAACCTTATTGAAACACAAAGCTTTACACTAAGCAAAGGTACGTTTATTATGGTAGTTTTTGCCATAATAATGCTGTTGGCAGCGCTTTCCATGCTTTTTAAAAAAAATAAGGCCATCGAGACTGCTGCTCAAAATAATAATACAAGCTATATCTACATATTACCCTACATTATACTAACAGGTATTACCATGGGGCTTGTAGGTGCCGGAGGCGGATTTTTAATAATACCCATGCTGGTATTTTTCGGCAATCTAAGCATGAAAAAGGCAGTAGGTACTTCTCTGCTAATCATTGCTATAAACTCAATTACAGGCTTTATGGGCGACCTGCACAATACTGTAATTGACTGGCAGTTTCTTTTATCCTTTACTGCCATTTCCATTTTTGGTATATTTGTGGGCACTTACCTGCACAGGTATGTAAACGAGAAGCAGCTTAAAAAAGGTTTTGGTATATTTATACTGGTTATGGCCTGCTTTATCTTCTCAAAAGAATTTTTCGGATTTTAATCAAACTACTGATATGAAAATAGAACAAATATATACAGGCTGTATTGCACAGGCAGCCTACTATCTTGAAAGCAACGGGGAAGCAGCTATTTTTGATCCGCTAAGGGAAGTGCAGCCCTATATAGACAAGGCGGCAAAAGACAATGCTAAAATCAAATACATTTTTGAAACCCATTTCCATGCCGATTTCGTTTCGGGACACCTGGATCTTGCTAAAAAAACAGGTGCACAAATTGTGTACGGCCCTACTGCCGCACCCGAATTTGATGCCGTTATAGCAACCGACAATCAGGAGTTTAAAGTGGGTAATTATACCATTAGGGCTATCCACACTCCCGGGCATACTTTAGAAAGCACCTGCTATCTGTTAATAGACGAAAACAACAGTATCCACGGTATTATAACCGGAGATACATTGTTTATTGGTGATGTGGGAAGACCCGATCTTGCACAGGCACTAACAAGTGAACTTACTCAAGAGGTTCTTGCCTCTCACCTGTACGATTCTCTTCGCAACAAAATAATGGTCCTTCCGGATGATATTACTGTTTACCCTAGCCACGGTGCGGGAAGCGCATGCGGAAAGAACATGAGCAAAGAAACTACCGATACACTGGGTAACCAAAAGAAAACAAACTATGCCTTAAGGGCAGATATGACTAAGGAGGAATTTACTGCCGAGCTTCTTGACGGACTTGGTGCTCCCCCAGCCTATTTCCCTCAAAATGTATTAATGAACATTAAGGGGTATGAGAGCCTTGATACTGTTCTTGAAAAAGGCGTTAAGCCATTAACGGCTCAGGAACTGGAAGCTACGGCAAACAGTACGGGTGCTATAGTGCTTGACGTAAGACATGAAAACGACTTTGTAAAACAACACATCCCTAATTCTATATTTATAGGCCTTCATGGTGGTTTTGCCCCTTGGGTAGGTGCGCTTATCCGCGATGTAAACCAGCCTATTCTTTTAGTAACTCCCGAAGGTAAAGAGGAAGAAACCGTAACAAGGCTTGCCCGTGTAGGTTTTGATAACACCTTAGGTTATCTTAAAGGAGGTATTGATGCATGGACAGCAGCAGGCTTTGAAACGGAAAGCATCCGTTCTATTTCACCGGAAGAGTTTGCAGAAGGTTTTGCTAAAAACCCTATAACTGTAGTAGACTCAAGAAAGCCGGGTGAGTACAGCGGCGGTCACGTAGCCGATGCGCTTAACATTCCGCTTGATTTTGTAAACGAACAACTAGCCGAAGTTCCTAAAGATGGTGATTATTACCTGCATTGTGCAGGTGGTTACCGCTCGGTAATCATGGCATCAATTTTGAAAGCAAGAGGCTACCATAATATGATTAATGTGGAGAAAGGTTTTGGCGGTATTAAAAACACAAATGTACCGGTAGTTACAGGCCAGACTTCGTGCAGTAATTCATAAAAATAAAATAATTGTTAACACTGCTATATAGTTCTTAATTTTAGATAATTTAGCAGCTTAAATCTAAATCGGAAAACATAATGAAAAAATTCCTTGTATTTGCTCTTACTGCTGCCTTAGCCGTATCGTGCAACAAGCTTAAAGAAAACGAGTACGAAATCTCTGGTACTATAGACCCTGCCTTTAACGGTAAGCAGGTTTTCCTTAAAGAACAGTCTGAAAATCCTATGAGCCCAATGACAGCCCTTGATACAGCTGTGGTTGAAAATGGTAAATTCACATTTAAAGGAATTTCTGAAACACCAAAAGAGCGTCTTATCTTTATTGAAGGTAAAGATCAGGATGGTGCTGTTTTTGTTTATACAGAAGAAGGACACATAGCTGTAGAAGTTAATAAAGATACCCTGTTCAACTCTGTTGTTTCAGGTACGCTTAACAACGACGCTCAGGCAAAATACACTAAACTTGCTATGGAGGCAGGCAGAGGTGACAAAGCTTTCCAGGAAAAAAACATGGAATTATTTAACAAAGCTAAAGCTGAAAACGATACTGTTACTCAAAACAAAATCATTAAGGATTACCAAAACATGAGCAAAGAAAACAACAAGAAATATGTTGCTTTCATAGAAGAAAATCCTAACGCTCTTGTTACCATCAAAGCTTTCCCTCCTCTATTTAATGATCAGGACAAAAAAGCTGCAGATATTCAGGCGTTATACAACAAGCTTTCTCCTGAAGTTAAAGAAACAGAGCTTGGTAAAAAAATTGGTGAGCACCTAACTAAAATGGCTGAAATGGAAGCTGCCCAGGCTAAAGTTGCCGAAGGTACAATGGCTCCTGATTTTTCTGCTGCAACACCAGACGGAAAAACTCTTTCTCTTAAGGAAGCTATGGGTAAAGTTACCATTATCGACTTTTGGGCTTCATGGTGCGGACCATGCCGTCAGGAAAACCCTAACGTAGTGGCTATGTACAACGAACTTCACGGTAAAGGCCTTAATATTATAGGTGTTTCTCTTGATCAGGACGCTGCAAAATGGAAAGATGCTATAGCTGCAGATAAACTTACATGGCAGCACATTTCTCACCTTAAAGGTTGGGAAGATCCTATCGCTAAAGAATATGGTGTAAACGGTATCCCTGCAACTTTCATACTTGATGCTTCAGGTAAAATTGTTGCTAAAAACCTAAGAGGCGAAGAACTTAAAGCTAAAGTAAAAGAGCTTTTAGCTCAATAATTACAGCTTACATTATAATAAAGCACGGATAGCCTCCGTGCTTTTTTGTTTCTATAATCCATGGTTTATTTATTTTTAAATAAATTAGCAGTTCAATAAAAACCAAATCACTATGAAAAAAATACTTGCAGTTACAGCAGTACTTTTAACCCTAATGTCTTTCAAGATGACTGACTATAAAGGAAAAGAGTACAAAATATCAGGAACGATAAGTGCCGACTTTAACGGTAAAAAAATATATCTGGCAGAAACTGTTGATAAATCCATAAAGAAACTGGACTCAGTAGTCGTAAAAAAAGGAGCTTTTACTTTTACCGGAGAGTCCGATAAACCTCAACAGCGCCTGTTATATATTGAAGACAAACTTGAGGATGGGCAAATAGGTCTTTTCATAGAAAAAGGTACTATTACTGTAAAAGTAAATACTCAGGACATACCTAAATCGGTTGTAGGCGGTACACTTAATAATGATGCTTTAAACAAGCTTAACATAATAATTGCCGACTTAGGTAAAAAAGAAGAAGCTTTTAAAGATACTCATTTTGAAAACTTTAATCAGGCTAAAGCTTCGGGAGACATTGAGACCCAAAACAGAATTGCGAAGGAATATGAAGCCCTTACGGCAGAAAAAAACAAATCGTACATCGCTTTTATAGAACAAAACCCTAACAGTATTATATGCCTGGAGTTATTCCCCATAATACTTAACGATCAAAATGCAAAAGCTAAAGAGATCAAGCCGGTATTTGATAAGCTAAGTGCCGATTCAAAGCAAACTGAAATGGGCCAGAAAATAGATAATTACCTTAACCAGATGCTTGTAAAAGAAAAGGCTATGGAAGCTACAGAGGTTGGTAAAAAATGTCCTGACTTTAGTGCTTCAACACCAGATGGCAAAACATTCTCGCTTAAGGAGGCAATGGGTAAAGTAACCGTTATCGACTTTTGGGCTTCATGGTGCGGTCCATGCCGTAAAGAAAACCCTAACGTAGTCGCTATGTACAACGAGCTTCACGGTAAAGGTCTTAATATAATTGGCGTTTCACTGGATAATAATGATGCAAAGTGGCAGGGCGCTATAGAAAAGGATAACCTAACATGGTACCATATCTCTAACCTTAAGGGTTGGGATGAGCCTATCGCGAAGGAGTTTGGCGTAAGTTCTATTCCGGCTACCGTAATTTTAGATAAAAACGGTACTATCGTGGCACGTAACCTTAGGGGCGAAGAACTTAAAGCTAAAGTACTGGAACTTTTAAACCAGTAAATCATTATAATAAGAGACTGTTTCAACGTGTCATTCCGAAGGTAATGCAGTAAAGAGAAGAATCTCAATCATAATTCGAGATTTCTCCTTTGGTCGAAATGACAAACTGCATTTAAAATGACATTTTGAAACGGTTTTTTTATTGCCTTATTTTAGCCTTCATGAAAGCAAACCTTATAAGCATACAGGGAAACAACTTAAACTATCACTATAAAAACAATTATCCGGGCAGGCATACGCTTGTATTCCTGCACGACTCTTTAGGATGTGTTGAGCTTTGGAGGGACTTCCCTGATAAACTTGCCGAACTGACCCAATGTAATGTTTTAGTGTACGACAGGTTGGGTTACGGAAAATCGGATGCAATGCCTGATGTTCCAAGACCAATAACTTATATGGAACCTCAGGCCGATGCCTTACATGATTTGCTTGCAGCACTTAATATAAGCTCCCCTATCCTGTTTGGACACAGCGACGGTGGCACCATAGCCCTTCTTACTGCTGCAAAGTATCCGGAAACTATAACCGCCGTTATAGCTGAAGCCGCCCATATATTTGTAGAAGAAATTACCCTTAACGGAATAAGAGCTGCCGCCCAAGCCTATAAAAATACCAACCTTAAACAACGTCTGGAAAAATACCACGGAGCCAATACAGATATCCTTTTCAGGGCATGGACACAAACCTGGACACGCCACGATTTCAAGGACTGGAACATAACAGGCTTTCTTCCTGCAATTACCTGTCCGCTTCTGGTTATTCAGGGAACGGATGATGAATTCGGCAGTCTGGAACAGGTTAACGGAATAGTAAACAATGTATCCGGAAGAGTAGAAAAACAGTTACTACCCGCCACCGGACATACACCACATAAGGAGACTCCGGAAGAGACATTACGCTTATCCGCAGCTTTTATAGAGAAGCTGTTTTAGAGGTTTCCATTTCGACCTTGTGGAGAAATCTCTGAAACCTATTTATTAGATTTCTCGACTACACTGCGTTTCGCTCGAAATGGAAGAGAAAAAATAACCCCTGCCAAAGCAGGAGGTTCTTTTTATATAATCAGCTGTAATCATCAGGTTCTACGTGTATAAGTATACGCCCCATACCGGGAATATCCCTCCTTAAATAATCTTCAAGGTTGTGCGCCAGCTTATGCCCTTCCTTCACTGTTATATCGGCACTAACAATGGCATGAAGCTCCACATGGTATACCATACCCGTTTTCCTTACAAAGCACTTTTCTGTTCCCAGTATACCGTTTACTTTTAGCGCTGCTTTCCTTATCTCCTCCACTACATCATCATACAGATGCTCATCCATTATCTCGCCCAATGCAGGACGAAAAATAAGATAGCTGTTATAGATAATAAATCCGGAAGCAAAAAGAGCCGCCCAGTCATCGGCCGATTCAAATCCTTTACCGCAAAAAAGCGCTATGGAAATACCTATAAACGCCGCTACAGATGTAATGGCATCACTGCGATGGTGCCAGGCATCAGCTCTAAGGGCAGAACTATTGGTTTCCTTACTCTTTTTAAGCACCAGCCTGAAAGAAACCTCTTTCCATATAATAATGGCACCCAATACAAAAAGCGTCCAGCTTTGCGGCAGGTCGTGTGGCGTTTGTATATTCAGTATACTCTCATAAGCAATTACTGTGGCAGCCGTAATTAAAAAGCCAACCACAATAAAGGTAATAAGCGCCTCTGCCCTTCCATGTCCGTACGGATGATTGTCATCTGCCGGGCGTGTGGAATATTTTATACCAAATAATACCAGTATAGAAGAAAAGATATCGGTAGTCGACTCAATAGCGTCGGCTATAAGCGCATAGGAATTACCGAAAAAACCTGCTGCACCCTTTAGCAATGCCAGCGATGCATTGCCTATTATGCTGAAATAGGTAGCCCTTATGGCTTTCTTTACATTTGTGTTTTCTTCTAACATACAAACTAATCGGGATTGTAGTCAGAACAGTCATCGGCAGGCTTATGCACCCCGGCTCCCTGTTCATAAACAACAGAAGCGCCTAAATGGCCTGCATAGCCTAATGCTATTCCTCCCGCTATCAATAAAATTACGATTAAAACATTAATAATTACTGCATTAAATGCAGCAATATATTTTTTTAGCATCTTTATTATAAGTACCACAGTATACACTATAAGCGATACATAGCTCCAGTACTGATGGTTTTGCAACACCTTGGGGTCGCATATTTTGCGTACCTCCACATTATAGGCAAGCTGGCCGCTGTAAATACCCGCCCAACCCGATATAACACCTATAACCAGCATTACAAAAGTTAGTTTACCTAAAAATTCGTTATTGCCTCTAGCCGAAAGCCTGAGCAGCCCTGCTACTGATGCCAGCAGCAGGGTAACTACAGGCAAATGTACTATAAGCGGATGAAACAGTTCTGTTCTCCACATACCATTTGTATTAAAGGGTTAGTCTAATATACTAACTGATAAAGGCTCCAGCCTGTTCCCTTTTTTCTCCACTTTCACCTCAACGTTTCCACCTTCGTGAAGCGCATCAAACTCAACCGCAGCACCATCTTTTGTAAGTTGGGTGTTATCGGTAAAATAAAGCTCTAAAAGCTTGTCATCGGCAGTTCTTACATAGATCTCTTTTTCATCGGCATCAACCTCTTCGGCTTTACCCTGGTAAGTTCCAGATTCTACGATGTCGGTGTCTTTGTTTTCTCCGCAAGAAGCGAATAACGATAAGCCTGCAATAGCAAGCATAGCAATACTTTTTTTCATGATAAGTAAATTTTTAGGTTAAAAAATAAAAAGATGCCCTGTAGCCCCGTGCTACAGGTTATAAGTTGTGCAGGGCAAAAGCCCTTTCAAATCAAATTAAACAGCAGGTGGTTTTATGAGGGAAGAATAATAAATACAGCTGTACAGGTCTTTTTTATGAGTCTGAGTATTTTTTGCAACAGGCTGCACAAAAACCGTAAGCTCTTCAATATGGTTTTGAGGTAAAAACAGTACAGGGGCAGTATGATTAACAATGTTCTTAAACGGAAGCTGCATGTCGCGGCTGTCGTCGTTATCATTAAGATCGTTCCCCCAGTAATGCATGGCGAGAAAATCGAGCGGGCTTATTTCATTATCGGCTTTTTTATGCTCTATAAAATGCTGGCACAATACGGGTACTTTTAAAAACTCCCGTATGCTTAGGCAATTAAGGCTCATAAGCGAAATTAATATGTAAACAAGTGCTTTTTTCACGATACCAAAAATACTACTTACACGGGGATATATAAAGACATTAACATATTTTAATGATAACTTCATGCACCTGTAAAAAAATATGCAGCTATATTTATTTAGCTTCCAGCTAATTAAAAAATAGTTTTTAAAATAGCCCTAAATATGTTTGTATAGTAAGAAAACAGTACTATATTTGCACCGCATTAAACAACAATGCATGTCTAAAATGGCATGGGGAGATACTCAAGCGGCCAACGAGGACGGACTGTAAATCCGTTGGGAAACCTTCGCAGGTTCGAATCCTGCTCTCCCCACAAAACAAAAAGCTTCGATGAAAATCGGAGCTTTTTTTTATACCTATATTTTACCCGTTACGAACTTTTCTCAAATATATCTGTTAAATCAAAACTTAACTCATTACTCATTTAGTTTTATACTTTTATAATTATGTTATAAAAGCTGTTCTGTCCTGGTTAAAAATCTTTCTGTTGCTTCTTTAATATCAATACCCAATCTTTCAGCCAAAACAATAAGCCACCAGATGTTTTCTCCAAGTTTATGTTCAAGTTCTTCTTTAGAATTAATCTTGGGCCAACGACCTTCCTGCGACATTATATTTCTGCCTACTAATCCGGCATCCGTAAGATATGCCAGAGCATCTTCTTCTATTGTCCATTCACTATTATGATGTTGTATTTCAAGTTCGTGATATTTTTTTCTTAACGCAACAGAACGTTTTACTATGGAGTCAAAATCATTACTCATATCTATATATTTTAATGGATTAAATCAGCTTTTACATAAGCTATTTTATTGTTCTTAAAAAGTAAATCAAAACTCCCTCTAATAACCCTCTCAGGAAAATCGCCTGTAAATTCCACTTCTAAATTAGGCACTATTATCTTTGTTTACTATCAGTTCATTTAAAACTGTTTGCGTATTATAACCTATAAAATAACTCTCAAAATAATATTTAATACCTGAATGGCCTGTAAATTTTTCTCCTACTGAAGGATCGTCCAAAATTGCCTCCGGGAGAAAAAAATCTAAATAGTGTTTTGTATCAATGCTATTTGTTGCTTCCAGCCAACTGTCTATAAATTCCTTTATTTCCATAACCTATTGCCTTGCCCACATTGGATTTTGTTTTAAAGTTTTATGATACACACTACAGGTTTCAGAATGTGCACCCGGCAGGTAGCCAATACTCATTAAAAATTCGTTTACAATTTCTCCTCCTGTAAACTTAAAATTCTTTTTAAAAAGTTTAACCCACTCTTCTTTAGTTTTGGGATGGTGATGTTCTAACCATTTTTCAAAAGAGCCAAATTCCTTTTGTAATAACTGTATGGTTTTAGCATTTTCTATAGCCGCATTAACCTTAAGTTTATTACGAATAATACCGGGATCATTTAAAAGCCTTTCTCTGTCTGTATCAGTATATGCAGCAATTTTATTAATATTAAAGTTATCGTATGCCTTCCTGAATGAAGCCTCTTTTTTTAATATTGTTTCCCAGCTTAAACCTGCCTGGTTAATCTCCATTATAAGCCTCCCTAATAACTCGTTATCATCATGAATAGGAAAGCCATAATGATTATCATGATAATTTTTGTGCAGGCTGCGCCTGGGTTCTTCCATAGTTGGAATATAATTGCAATAAGACATAAATATTATTTTTTTGATTGATGTTAGTTGAATGATTGTCTGTACTCAAGCGGTTTCATACCTGTTTTACGCTTAAATAGTTTATTAAAAGACTGAGGATATTCAAACCCTAAATGATAGGCAATTTGTGAGATACTCAGAGTACTGGTACTTAAAAGTTCTTTTGCCTTATCAAGCATTTTAATCTGAAGATACTGCTGAGTATTCATTCCGGTTAACGACTTTAACATATCACTTAAATAGCGTTGAGATACACCCAGCTTATCGGCTATATCAACCACTGACGGTACACCCTCAAATAATGATTCTTCCCTGTCAAAATAGGTTTTCAGTATTTCGTCAAAGCTTTCAAGCAAGTCGTTATGCACAACTTTTCGGGTTATAAATTGCCTGTTATAAAAACGATTACTATAATTAAGCAACTGTTCTATTTGAGAAATAATAATATCCTGGCTAAAATTATCTATAGAGGATTTTAATTCACGCATGATACTTTCAAAAAGTGCAGTAATTATCTCTTTTTCCTGCTGTGAAAGACATAAGGCCTCATTAACTGAATATGAAAAAAAACCGTAATTCTTTATAGTTGCAGCCAGTTTGTGATTACGCAAAAAATCAGGATGAATAAGTAACGTAAGTCCTGCATAATCGGCATCTCCGCCTGCAACAGAGAGAACCTGCATAGGAGAAGAAAAACTTAATCCCCCTTCTTCAAAGTCATAATATTGCTGACCATATTTTAATTTTCCGCTAAAATTAAATTTAAACGACACTTTGTACATATTTAGTACAAGGGCTTTAGAAAGCTCACTAACATCTGCCGTAATATCAGCATAATTAGCAATACTTATAAGCGGATGTAATGGTGCAGGCAAACCTAATGCTTTATTCAGCTGGGATATGGAGTTAAAAGTATGGGGTAAATTTTCCATTTAACAAAGATATTTAAAAGTTAAGGAAGTTTTTAACCTTATATATTTCATTAATGCGCCTGCTGTTAGCTTCAATTCCTAAATCATCCCTTAAACGGCTAATTTCAACAGCATCAATACCTGCCACATAGCGTATAGTATCTGTCCCGTCTGTAGCTGCCTCATATACCCTTTGGGCTATTTCTTCAGGTTCAGTAAAATGAATTAGCTCACCACTTTCAAAACCTTTTGTCATACGCTCTAAAATAGGGTTATAAGCTTCGTGGTAAGTAAGATCCATAGCAGCTCCTGCAAAACTGGTTTTTATACCACCCGGAGCGATGGTTTTAAATTTAATACCAAAAGCAGCCATATCATAACCCATGCTTTCACTCCATCCTTCTAAAGCAAACTTAGTTGCACAGTATATTGATGACAACGGATTAGCAACAATACCATATATGGATGTAGTTGTAATAAAAATACCCTTAATACCTTTCTCCCTGAAATAAGATACAAACGGATGTGCTACACGTAATACTCCGTTAAGGTTAGTGTCTATCTGCCTTGCAATCTGCTGCTCAGTATATGTTTCAAACGGACCGACAAGCCCATATCCTGCATTGTTAAAAACCACATCAATAGTTGCTATTGAAACTGCTTCTTTAAAAGCCTGCTTTACCTGTACACTATCAGTTATATCCATAGCAAGCAAATGAACATTATTCAATAAATTAAGTTCTTGTTCTTTTTCAGGGTTACGCATAGTAGCAATAACACGCCATCCTTTACGCTGAAATAATTTTGCTGTTTCTTTTCCTAATCCTGAAGAAGCTCCAGTAATAAAAATTGTTTTCATATTGTAGTAATTTATTTATAATGCAAAATTGCCGCAACATAAAAGTTATAAAGTAGCCAAAATGGTAAAATATGTATCCTTATTGGCTATAAACAAAAAAGACAGCCTTTTAGGCTGCCTTTATACATCAATTATCAGATAGATAATCAAAAAACAAACAATTATTTTGTAATCTTTACAGCCTGTAGTTTATGATAATAGGTATAAGAAACACTTAGTAATATCAATACAATAATAGGCGCTATTGCTGTTGCAAAACCCTGCACAACTGTGTGTGCTATAATAGCCGAGATAAACACGATACCAAATCCTGTATAAGCCCATTCCTTAAACCTGGCAGGAACCTGAGGAAGTAGTATAACAAACAAACCTATTATTTTTGCTATACCCAGCTCTATCCTAAAATAATCAGGGAAGCCCAAAAGCTTAAAAGCCTCTTCCATTTGCGGCATTAATAAATATAAAAATCCGGATACACCGCCCATAAGCATAGCCAGCGATGTTGTTACCCAATAAATAATCCTGTTTTTCTTCATTGTAAAAATCTGTTTGGTTTTATACCACAAACTTACGTACATTTACTTTCTAAAAGTTAGCAGTTACCCAAAGGTAAGCACTAACATACAGGTAAGTAAAAATGAAAAATTCAGAAAAAGTACACGACCAGCAAAGCTGTACGGCAGCCTTAAATGCCATGAGTGATTCCTTTTACGTTATAGGCGGTAAATGGAAATTACGCATTATAATATCGCTGCGTAACGGCCACACACGTTTTAACGAAATACAACGTTCCATACCGGGACTGTCGGCAAAGGTTTTGTCGGGCGAATTAAAAGACCTCGAGGCTAACGGACTTATAGAACGAAAGGTATATGCCGAAACTCCGGTTGTTGTAGAATATGTTATAACGCCATACAGCGATACTTTAGAGCCAGTATTGAATGCACTGGTTAGCTGGGGAGAGCAGCACCGCAACAAAATACGCGAAGGGGTCTTTTAAACTGTTACTATTTAATTTTAACATTTAAAGGAAATTACTTAACTTAGGATAAGTAATTCAAAACCCGCCTATTATGAAACTTCTTTTTACTTTATTGGGAAACCTGTCTAAATTAGTTTCACTGTTAGTATTCCTTTGCGGACTCGTAACACTCATTCTTGCAGGTGTTGATTTTGTTGAGGCGCTTAAGGTTGTTTTTGAAGATGTCACAAATAAACCTGCACTTATAGCTGCCGGCATGCTTAAAACAGTAGATTTTGTACTTATATCGTTAGTATTTTTTATTTTTTCGTTGGGTATAAGTGTTTTATTTACAGAAGAATCGGAAGAGAAAACAAAAATGGTAGCCGCATTACCCAAATGGTTACAGATGAAGAACCTTACCGAACTTAAAATAATATTATGGGAAACCATACTAACCACATTTGTAGTTAGCTATATTGCCGATTTGGCGCTGCACAAAGTACTTAAGCACGGTAACTTTACCACGGCACAATTAATACTTCCGGGCGCTGTATTTTTACTGGCTGCGAGTTTGTACTTTCTTAAAAAAGGAGAAAAATAAAACCTACTTATCAATAGCTGTTTTT
Source organism: Flavobacterium beibuense (assembly GCF_004151245.1). GTDB lineage: Bacteria > Bacteroidota > Bacteroidia > Flavobacteriales > Flavobacteriaceae > Flavobacterium > Flavobacterium beibuense_A. The sequence goes on along the minus strand of NZ_JUIW01000007.1, from coordinate 83,142 downwards.
TCTCTTTTAAATTTCCCTTTAAACAGATCTGAAAACAAATCGGTAAAAACCACATTTACCTGAATGGCATCATAACTCGAGGTTTTATCAGGTCTTGGCAAAAGTTCGTTTACATAAGACAGCTCTACCTGAAACTCATTGACAAATGAATAACCAAAACCAACAGTTAAACGGTTTCTGTCAAAAAAGGTGTTACCACTAATACTGCTTCGTGTTTTAAACATAACTTCATCAGACATAAACGCATAAACAACTCCGGGTTTAATTATAGGTCCGTTTAACGGATAAGTTGCCTTTGCCTGCATTCTTAACCGCATAACCGCTTCAAAATAACCGGCATCATTTTCCAGATGCCTGTCTTCCAGCCTGCCTCTTAAGTTGGTTCGCAGCCTGGTTTTTGTCATCAAATAAGTGAACTGTGTAGCCAGCCTGTGCTCGGGAGATTTGTCCTGTAAAAGCTCCGGCACATTTGTATTGTAAAAAAAAGCATAGAAAAAGGATATCTTAACCCTTTCTGAGGGATAATAATGTGCCCAGCCCCTACCGTAAAACTGTATTAAATTGTAAAAAATATTGTTATGCTCAGGTATTCCGCTGGTTGTTATACCCATATCGGCCTCAAGCGACCATTTTTCATTAATGTCTTTTACAAAAGCATATTCGTTCCAAAACTGCATATAGTTTTCAGTTTGGGAGTAAACGGCAAAACCTGTTAGTAAAAACAGGTAAAGCCATTTTTTTTTATTGTTACCGCTAATAGGCACACTATGTATTATTTAGGGAAAAGGAAAATAAGTACGGCACGCCAACCCCAGTCGGTTTTGGCACCATCGGGAGCTGCAAGGTTAAACCTTGGCCCAACAACAATAGATACTTTTTGCCCGCCCAGGCTTGTTACCCCGCTTAGTGTTGGGTTAAGCCATAAGGTAGTATTACTGTTTTGCCAGTCCTGAGTCATTTCCATATTACCCCCCAGTCCGGCACCGCTTTGCCAGTTATAGGTAACAAAAGGCTGAAGGAACATCTGGCTCACATCGGGTCTGTCGCTGCTTCCAGCCACACTCCATATCTGGTTTACAAGGGCACCATACGTCCACCCGTTAGATTGTTTTAAGGCAACTGCTGTTGGCCCCACACCAAACTTTTTGGTGGTAAGGTAATCGTCTGTACCTACCGGTAAAAGTAAGGCAGGCCCTACACCCCATGTAAGTCCGTTTTTAGAGTTTTTAGGACTCATAAAACTACTCACAACCGCATCGCTCAGTCCGTTTTGTTTTTCGCCCACTCCGGTAATATTATACTGAGTTACCACCGGAAGGATTACCCTGTTTATCAGGTTCCAGTTCTCATTTAGGCTTACCGGAATAACAGGCTGAAAATTCATGGTATTTCTGGATCCGTTAAGATCTCCAATACCATAATCGCTGTTATTCTGAAAAGGTACGCTTATAAGCGATGCAATGGGGTTAGCAAGTTTTTTAGCAAGTGCTTCTGCATCGTCCTGTGCTTTTACTGTAAGCATTCCTAAAAAAAGGAAAGCAAGAACATAACTTTTTTTCATAATGGTTAGTGTTAGTTAATGATAATTCTTACCAAAGGTGTTTTTTAAAAATAACTGATTGGCTTCAGTATTTAAAATTGTAATTAATTCGTAATAAGCTACCTAAAATTACAGGCTTTAATAAAACCATACTGCCCCTATCATTACAGACGAATAAGTCATACTACCTACATTATCTATATCAGAAGCATAATTGTATCTGTAAGAAAGGTTAAGCCCTATATTAGCGGCGGCTTTATACTGAAGGCCAACTTCAGGCTTAACCAAAAATGCCCAGCCGTCGTTTACAACTTCAAAAATCCCTATATCGGCTCTTTTGTCTACATACATAGTGCCCAAGCCTATGCCTAAGTAAGGCTTTACATTAGGGCTGTTACCAAAATAATATGCCCCGTTTATATAAAGTGGTAATGCATTTACATAGTTAAACTGTTTACCCGAAAGAGTTTGTGTACCATCGGTTAGTGAGCTGTATCCTTTTTCTTCATAAAAGGTTTGCAACCCAATACCAAACCCAATACTTACATTGCTCTTTAACATAAAGGCATAATCTACCGCTACTCCCCTTCCGCTTACATTATCGGTAAAATCCTTAAGGTCACCCGAAGGAAAACCTATTGAATAATTTACCGAACCAAACGAATCCTGAGAAAATCCCTGTGCGCATATAAGGGAAAAAATTGCTGCTAAAACTATTTTTATCTTCATAATACAGGGATTTAATTGTTAAACGGAGATTGCATAAATGCCTGATCTATATTAGCATCTATCCTGTCTATTATATAGGCATCACTACCTTCTAAAAGGCCGTTTATAACACATACCCACTCTACAGGAACCTGATTATCTGCAATGCCCGAAGGGCTTGTCATCTGTATCACTATCGTACCTACACTAAATCCGCTTACATATGTTGGGAAGTAGCCCGGGTAGTACCAGCCCCATCCGGGAAAATACCCCGGATAATACCAGCCCCACCAGTCTACACTATAGTATAGGAAATTAGAGTCCATTGCAGCAGCAAGCACTATAATATCAGGGTCGTCATTCTCATCTACTTCTGTCCATCCCTGTGCGTTAAGGTTAGTTCTTAGTGAGTTTATTATAGCATTACTAAAATTAGTATCTATAAAATCGGGGTTGAAATTCTGGCTTCCGGATACATCAATTACTCCATCGGGTAAGGAATAAGTATATGTTTGTGAAAAATTAAAATCAGGAGAATAATTGGTATAAACCGAGTCGAGTTCGTCTGTATACTCAGGTCCGTCAGGATAACAGCCTGCCAACAGTATAAACAGAGAGAAAAGTAAAACTTTACGCATAAAAATCTTTATTTAAATTAAATTTTAAAAAATAAAGCCCCATCCTAAAAAAGGATTAGGGCTTTACACTATAAATGAAATCTAATCTCTCTTCATCATTCTGGCTGCTTCGGCTTCAAGATCAACAAAGCTTTCTTCACTAATATCTACACCCACACCTATTATTGTTCCTCCTTTAAAGGTTCCCGGTGTTTTGTACAGTTCGCTTACGGCATCGCCACTGTCAAACCCTACACAAAGTCCGTCGCCCGAAAGGGTAAACTTACCGGGCTGTGTTCTCATAGGGCCTTCGGCAACTTTTTTACCGTCTATATACAGTATGCATTTACCTATCTGCTCACCTTTATCTCCTGTTTTTTCCCTGATAAACTCGGCACCAAAAGTATGCTTACCTGTAGTTACAGGAACAGATGATACAAACTGTTGTTCCGGTTTAATGCCAAGGAAGTTATACACATAGTACAGTTTCTTGTCTTTTATAAATAAGGAATGTCCTCCAAAACGTGAACCGTGAGCGAACAACACTCCCGATGCGTTGGCATCCTTAACATCCACGTCGGCAACAATTTTGTATGAACGACCACGAATACTAACAGCAACACCTTCCGGTACCGGTGCAGTGTGCGGATAATAAATGTATCTTGTTCTTGGCTTTTCCTGAGACGGACGCTCTGTTCCTAAAACTTCTAAGGCAGTACGGTCGTCCAGAGGTAACACAAGGTTTTTATCGGCCTCTTCAAACCAAAGATCTACTAACTCTTTTAGTTTCTCAGGATTCTTTTAGCAAGGTTAACAGATTCACTTCTGTCTACATCCACATGGTACAGTTCCCATTCATCTTTGTCAAAGTTTCCTTTACCTGTTAACGGTGCATGTAGCGCTACGGCTTTCCAACCGTCTTTCCATATAGCCCTGGAACCTAGCATGGCATAATATTGTACGTGCTTTTGGGTTGGTGCTGTTGGCGAAGCATCAAAACTGTATCGCATAGAAACCCCTGATAACGGGTACTGCCCCACACCATTAAAGGTTTTAGGTATTTCAAGTCCGCAAATTTCCAGTATTGTAGGTACAATATCGGTACTGTGGTGGTATTGGTTTCTTACCTCACCACGTGCCTTAATACCTTTAGGCCATGATATTACAAGCGGATCACAGGTACCTCCTGAATATTCGCTGTATCGTTTAAACATTTTATAAGGAGCAGAAAACGCTGCTGCCCATCCTGTAGGGTAATGTTCATACGTATCAGGCCCTCCCAGCTTATCAATATATTTCATGTTTTCTGAAAGCTCATCGGGGTAACCGTTAAAGAATTTGTTTTCGTTTACCGATCCGTTTGGCGAACCCTCTCCCGAAGCTCCGTTATCGGCAGCATAAATAACTATTGTGTTTTCAAGCTGACCCGTTCTTTCAAGGTATTCTACTATCCTACCTACCTGATAATCGGTATATTCAGAGAAGCCTGCATATACCTCAGCCAGTTTAGAGAATAGCTTTTTCTCATCGGCACTTAACTTATTCCAAGGCTTAACATAGTCTCCCGGATTAGATACATTTGGCGGAAGCGGATTAAAGTCTTCCATCTTGGTATCTTTTGGTATAATGCCTTTTGCAATCATGCGTGGTACTACCCATTTGCGGTATGCATCATAACCTTCGTCAAACTTGCCTTTGTATCTGTCTATAAATTCCTGTGGTGCGTGGTGCGGTGCATGGTTAGCACCTGGACAAAACCACATATACCAGGGTTTAGAAGGGTTTGTAGCTTTTTGATCCTGAATATACTGTATGGCCTTATCGGCTAAATCTTTAGATAAGTGATAGCCATCCTCAGGGCCATAAGGCTGCTCTGTAAAATGATTATCCTCTACAAGATCAGGATACCACTGGTTGGTTTCGCCACCCAAAAAGCCATAATAGCGGTCAAAGCCCATTTGGGTAGGCCATTGGGTTCTCGATGCCCCCGATGCCACATCCTGCTCCGGGACATTATGGTTTTTACCTATCCAAAACGTACTCCAGCCGTTTTCCTGTAATATTTGTGCTATCGTGGCACATTGTTTAGGTATACGCCCATTAGAGCCGGGATAACCGTCTGTAGCTTCTGTAATGGCAGCATTACCTGTTAAGTGGTGATTACGCCCTGTCAATAAAGTAGAACGTGTAGGCGAACATAAGGCCGTAGTGTGCCACTGGCTGTAAATAAGACCGTTATCGGCAAGTTTTTGAAGTGTAGGCATGTTAATAGCCCCTCCAAAAGGCGACCAGGCAGCCTGCCCTGTATCATCAAACAGTACAAACAATATGTTTGGTGCTCCTTCGGGTGCCGATTTAAGTGTATAAGGATCCCAATCGGCTTTAGAGTCCCTTACATCGAGCTCTATAACGCCTTTAAAATTTTCTTTTCTTACCTGTCGGGGGTCAGACTGGGCAAAGGTTTTGGTAAGCGCGGGTACAAGGCATAGCAACATAAACAGCACGCCTTTTCTCATAGTAGTAACATTCATAACAAATTAATTTAGTGGTTCGATTAGATTTCAATAAATAGTAAAATCTATTGGTTAATGATGAAAAATTAATTTTCCGCCAGTGATTAGTCCTGTGGTAGAGGCTCAAAGTCGCGCCAGGATTGGCCGACCACTAATTGAATGTAAAAAGATGTGGTAGTGATTACAGTGATTTGATTGTTATCTTTATATATCTATATAATTATATCCTTAAACTATTTATCTGAATTATACACTTTCTTCCAGTCGTCTTTCATGTTAACTACTGTCCAGCCTTTTTGGCTGGCCTCGTCAAGGCCTTTGTCAAGTTTACCTATATGCGATTTCCTGTCATAAGCCCATTCCCTTATAGAATCGGTATGGTGTACATACAGTTCAAAATTCTTGTAACTGTTTGAAGCAGCATATTGCAACATTTGCAAATCGCCATCAGAATTTCCTGCTGCAAAAACAGGCTTGCGCCCTATAAATTTATTTATGGCAACAGGCTTACCTTCCTTGTCATCCATAAATTCAAGCTGAGGCAATATTCTTATAACCGGGTTTCCATTATTGTAGTCAAACTCGGTTTTATTACTACTGCCCACAGTCTGGTCTTTGGGTATACCATAAACACCTTCGGCCCAGGCACGCATAAAGCCCAACCCTCCACCTGAAACTATAAATACTTTAAAGTCGTTTGCCTGTAAATATTTTACAAGCTCCAGCATGGGCTTAAAGATTAAATCAGTATAGGGTACATTTTTGGTTGGGTGTTTGGCGGTAGCAATCCAGTCTTTTACAATGGTATCAAACTCATCGGTAGTTACACCGCTGTGCGATACCATTACTATTTCCATAAGGCCTTTTTCTCCCTGTTGCATAAGTGCATCCATATCGTTATCCAGCACGGCCTTATATGGCTGCTTGTTTTTCCACTCCGGGTGGTCTGCCGAAAGGGCTTTTATCCTGTCCATAGCAAAAAACAACTGGAAATAAGCCGGTTGCTCGCTCCATAGGGTGCCATCATTATCAAATGTGGCAATACGGTCGGCTACAGGAATAAAAGAAGCACTACCCTCAGTAGTTACATCTTTTACATAACTGATAATGGCTTCTTTATTGGCTCCGTCATTCCATGACGGTAGCGGATCTGCATTTTCGCTTACCTCAGTCGTTTCTGTTCCTGTCTGAATATCTTTAGCAGGTTCCTGCTTACATGCCGCTAAAGAAATGAAAAGCATGAAGAAAGCAAACAGCCTTGTTACAGGGGTGATTAGTTTACTATTCATATATTGGTTGGTTGATTGTGGTTATACGGGCATTAAAATGCCTTTAAAATAATTACCCCGACTCCTATAGAGCCGGAGTAAATTAATATAATGAAAAAACTACTGTCTGCTGCCTGCCTGCAATATCTGTTCTATTGCTTTGTTTATATCCAGCGAAGCTGCTGCCTGCCTTGGCGGAAACTCCTTAAATGTTTCAAGGTGCTCTGTAAGCAATCCGATAGCCGGCTGCATTACCCACGATTTCATCATTATCTGATGGAAACCTGTTATATCATCATAATGCTCAAACGGGTCTTTCCTAAGGTTAAACAGCATAGGCATGGTGTGCGATACCATATCGTCAAAATAACGCTCTTTAGTAGCAAAGTGCATTTTCCAAGGGCCTACACGCATTGCCGTTAAGCTCGATTCATAATAATAGAAGAAATAATTACGTGCCGACTCATCTGTTTTACCCGTCCAGTAATCAAGGTTGTTAAATCCGTCTATATGCACCTTATAGGTCATATTACCAGCCTTCTTGCCTTTTTTAAGTTCTTCAATAACGTTAGGATTACTGGCAGCTGCCATAAGTGTAGGCAGTACATCTTCGTGTGCCGAAATTCCGTTTCGTATAAGTCCCGCAGGAATTTTACCCGGCCATCTTACCAAAAACGGAGATCGAAGCCCGCCTTCCCAGGTTGTCATTTTTTCTCCCCTAAACATAGTTGTACCGGCATCGGGCCATGTACTTTGCTCAGGTCCGTTATCTGTAGTATAAATAACAATTGTATTTTCAGCAATACCAAGCTCATCCAGATAATCTAACAGCTCGCCTACCTGCATATCATGCTCCATAAGTCCGCTACCAAATTTATCAGTGTCAGTACTTATCTTCCCCGCAAGGTTTTTATGTTCGTCCTTTAAGTGAGTATACACGTGCATACGCTTGTAGCATGCCATATAAAGAAAGGTTTATTGGCATCTTTAGCGCGTTTCATAAAGTCTTTAGATTTTGCTACCAGCGTATCGTCAAAAGTTTTCATACGCTCTGTAGTAAGTGGTCCTGTGTCTTTAATGCGTTGTTTGCCCACACGCCCGAATCTTGGGTCTTCCGTACCGTCGTCTTTTGTTGAGGCATAAGACTCTATAACACCACGAGGACCATATTTTTCGGCAAATTCCTTGCTTTTAGGGTAATCAGGCTGTTCCGGCTCTTCCGATACGTTTAGGTGGTACAGGTTGCCATAAAACTCGTCAAACCCATGTACTGTTGGTAAATGCTCATTACGGTCGCCCAAATGGTTTTTACCAAATTGCCCTGTCATGTAACCCATAGGTTTTAAAAGCTCGGCAATGGTTGGGTCTTCAAATTTAAGCCCCAGCGGATTACCCGGCTGCCCTACGGTAGTCAGGCCTGTTCTTACGGGTTTTTGTCCTGTTATAAATGCAGCACGCCCTGCGGTACAGCTGGGCTGCGAATAATGATCTGTAAACAAAACTCCTTCTTTGGCAATCCTGTCTATATGCGGTGTTGGGTACTGCATACCTAACGAATAGGCACTAAGGGAATTAGGCGCCACATCATCAACCATAATAACCAAAATATTAGGTTTGTTTTGCGCATAGGATAAAAACCCTATAAATAAGATAAGGAGTAAAAATTTTAGTTTCATAAGCTGTTATAATTATTGGTTAGAAATCCAACAGCATTTTGTGAACTTTTGAGGCATTTGAGGTAAAAAATTTCCCCTGCATCACTCTGCAGGGGAAATTGGTGGGGATTACAATAATTAACCTGATTTAAATGAAATCTTTATATTTTTAAACCTGAAGAAAGGAAATCCCCGGGGCGCATTTCCCGGGGAAGGAACAACATTTAACCTGTTTCAGGTCGACATTATGTTTTTTAAGAGCGTGTTAAAACGTTATTAAAATTAACAAAATAAATTCCTGAAAGACAAATATTTAACAATCCTTTAAGTGTTGTTTGTGGTTTTCACGCAAAAAAAATCCCCGCAACCTTTCGGCTACGGGGATTCACTTTCTATAATTAAATTTTCTGCGATTATTTTAATTACGTAGGTCGTTCGAGTTTATTTTGATAATAAAACCTACGGTTACATTTGCCTTAATTTCTATTTCTCCGGCAGCTATGGTTTCTCTTTGTCCGCCAGCCTCAGCCTTATCATACATTGCCATAGTACGCATTGGCATATAAGACGATACTGCGTTTTCGTTTATCATAATGGCAGGACCCATCTCCTGGTTTAAAGCCGACATATACTCCTGTGCTTTCTTTTTAGCATCCAGCATCGCCTCTCTCCTTGCCTGAGTTTCATATTCTTTTTGCTTAGACGACTCAAACTCCACTCCCTGAATGTTATTTACGCCCGACTCTACCAGTCCGCCCATAAGTGCGTCATATTTTGTAAGGTCTCTTAGCTTAACCGTAATGGTTTGTGAAGCCGAGTAATAGTATTTCTTTTTATCGTAATCGTAGTTCCTGTTTAGGTAGACGCGCTGCGTTTGATAGTCTTTTGCATCTATACCTGATTTTTTAAGGTATTTAAGTACTGCATCAACTGCCTTATCGTTTTCCTTTTTAACATCGGCCGAGTCATTACCCTGGTTGTTAACCCCTATGGTTATGGTAGCCATATCGGGCACTACTCTTATTATACCTTCCCCTGTTACCGTTACCTGCGGAATTTGTGAACCGGTTTGGGCATTTACTGCTCCGGCAACCATCATTACTAATACTAATGCAATTTTTTTCATAGTCTGTATTTTTTATTTTGTTTGTTGAAATCCAAAATGCGTGCCAATAACGGCAAAGTTTCCTACAAAATTAGGTAAACCTTACAACAACGAGCGTTAAGAAAATGATAATCAAACGGATGGTAAATGATATTTTTTTATGATAAATTCTTTTCAAGATCATCTAAAAAAGCTTCCCAGTTAAAATCAAACTTGTTTTTGTAATTGTAACTGACTTCTCTTGTTTTAGACAAAAATCCCTGAATAATCTTATCTTTTTTATCGGAAAGATTTAAGTGAAAGAATGTATCAAAATCCAACTCATATTCATACTCTAGTGCGTTTTTTTCTTTTGACCATCTGTTTCTTTTTTGTTTAAAAAAGGGCTTAAATCCTTTAGAAACGCAAATAGCACTAACATAAATTAAATCGATCTCTCCGTAATTTTTATTTTCAAAAAAAGCATTTAATGATTTTGTTAATTCGAGGGTAACGGTCCTCTCTTCCCAAGTAAATTCTCTTGAGAACGTAGATCCTATACTTATTTCCATTCTTATAAATTATATCTTCCCTGATCGGGCCATAAAGAACAAAATAACTATAGGTACTATAAGTAAGCCTATTACAAGAGTTTGTGTCTGGAAAAGTTCGGGCCTTTTACAAAGCGTAAATACGAGTCCGCCTATGGCACCTCCAAAGTGTGCCGTATGGCCTATATTATCGGCTTTGGCCCTCATACCATAAATGGAGTATATAAGGTATCCCAATCCAAAAACATATAGTGGCATTGGTACGACAAAGAATAAAAGTATGTTCATGTCCGGGGCAAGCAATACCGCCGAATAGATAACTCCCATTACCGCACCCGATGCGCCAATAGCCCTGTAATGCAAATCATTTTTATGAATAGACAGTGTTAACAGATTACCACATATAAGGCTGGCAAAGTAAATAATAAGGAAGTTTATTACTCCAAGTCCACCTAACACAATAGGTGCAAATATGTATAGCGTATACATATTAAAAATAAGGTGAACGGGGTCGGCATGCAAAAACGCACTGGTAAACATACGGTGCTGTTCCCCTGCCCTTATACTACCTATGTGAAAGTCGTATTTCCTGAAAAAATATACATTATCAAATCCTTTAAAGCTTACTAATGCGGTAATACCAATTATTACCCAAACTACAATATTTTCTATTCCCATATTCAATTTTAAAATGTAAATTTAACCAATAGTATTGAAACTTTTCCTACCGTTTAGGAAAGAAAAGCTTAAATAAACGATAATAAAGTATATTTGTAAAAATTTAAAGAATGCAGTTTTTAGCATATATCATAGCCTATCCCATACTTTGGCTAATCTCTATACTACCATTCAGGTTACTTTATATATTTTCCGATTTTGCTTATGTGTTGGTATACCATGTAATAGGATACCGTAAAAAGGTGGTGCGCCTTAATCTTGCCCTATGCCTGCCGGAACATACCGAAGAGCAGCGTAAAAAAACAGAGAAGGAATTTTACCGCCATTTTTGCGACACTATAGTAGAAATGGTAAAAACCATTAGCATAAGCCAAAAAGAGCTTGAAAAACGCTTTGTTATCACTAACATGGAGCTAATTAACGAGTATGAGGCTAAAGGAAAGAGCATTGCCCTTATTTGCGGCCATTATGCCAGTTATGAATGGCTTTTAAACATGAGCCGCGGCTTTACCACTCATAAAGGTTTTGGTATCTATAAAAAACTGGCAAATCCTTATTTTGACAGGCTGGTAATAAAGCTGCGCCGCAGGCTTGGTGCCGAACTGATAGATACCAAAGAGAGCGTATCTGTAATGAAAAACAACAAACGTAAAGGCATCCTTGGCGTTTACGGATTTTTAAGTGACCAAAGCCCTAAAATATACCGCGTACCTTACTGGGGCAAATTCTTTGGTATGGAAGTACCCGTGCATGGCGGTGCCGAACTACTTACCAAAAAACTGGACATGAACGTGATTTATGTAAAGGGCGAAAAAATAAAACGCGGCCATTATAAGGCCACGTTTATTCCGTTTGAAGGTAACCCTCAAGAAGTTCCTAACTTCGGGTTAACCGATATTTTCCTTCGTTTACTGGAAGACCAGATAAGGGAGGCTCCGGCTTATTACCTGTGGACACACAAGCGATTTAAAAACCGCCGCAACGATCCGCCGGGATATCCGCCTAAAGCTTAAACCAGTTCTCTACCATATCTTGTACAACAGGTTGTGCATTAACGTGTGTAAACTCGTTGTTTGCCCTGTTATAAGTATAGTCTTTAGCCCATTCTTCATGGTTTAGTGCCAGTTCTTTTATGCATTGGCACACATACTCAATCTCTGCATTGGTAGTTGTTGGGTGAATAGACATTCTAATCCATCCCGGTTTTTGTATAAGGTCGCCCTCTGTAATCTTATTGGTAAGATAGTGTGATTTCTCCTCATCCACATGCAGCAGGTAATGGCCATAAGTGCCCGCACAGCTGCATCCGCCACGAGTTTGTATACCAAACTTGTCGTTAAGTATTTTAACCCCAAGGTTAAAGTGAAGGTTATCTATAAAGAAAGAAATAACCCCCAGCCTGTCCTGGTGCTGTGGCGCCAGTATATTAATACTGTTTACATCCTTAAACTGACTAAAGATGTAATCTATAATTTCATGTTCTCTTTTAAGGATGTTATCTACACCCATCTGTTCTTTTAGCTTAACACACAAAGCAGTTTTTATAACCTGAAGGAAGCCCGGTGTACCACCGTCTTCACGCTCTTCGATGTTATCAAGGTATTTGTGCTCACCCCACGGATTGGTCCAGCTTACCGTACCTCCACCCGGATGATCGGGTACCATGTTTTTGTATAGTTTTTTGTTGAAGATTAACACGCCTGATGTGCCGGGACCACCAAGGAATTTGTGCGGAGAAAAGAAGATGGCATCAAGGTAAGCCTCTTCATCGGCAGGGTGCATATCTATGTTTACATAAGGTGCACTACAGGCAAAATCTACAAAGCAAACACCGTTGTACTGGTGTATAAGTTTTGCAACCTCATGGTATTTTGTTCTTATACCCGTAACGTTAGAGCATCCTGTTACAGAAGCTATTTTAAGTGTACGGTCTTTATGTTTTTCTAAAAGTTCTTTAAAGCTGTCAAGGCAGATAAGCCCTTCGGGACACGCAGGGATAACCTCAACACGGGCAATGGTTTCCAACCACGATGTTTGGTTAGAGTGGTGCTCCATGTGAGAAACAAACACAACGGGTCTTTTCTCCTCAGGTATGGTAGTAAACTCCCTTAGGTTTTCCGGCACCTTAAGCCCCAGTATCCTCTGGAATTTGTTTACAACACCTGTCATACCGCTACCATCTGTAATCAGTATGTCATCAGGACCTGCATTAACGTGGTGCTTAATAATGTGACGTGCTTCATGATAAGCATTTGTCATAGCCGTACCCGATATTGTAGTCTCGGTATGGGTATTGGCCACAAACGGACCAAACTCATTAAGCAGTTTATCTTCTATAGGACGGTACAGCCTGCCGCTGGCAGTCCAGTCGGTATAAACAATTTTCTGTTTACCAAACGGAGTATTGAACTCCTGATCGATACCCACAATATTATTACGGAACTTTTTAAAGTATTGTTCCATCTCCGTACCCAGTGTAGTGTTTGCAGCTTCTAACATTCTTGTTTGTTTACAAAGTGCAAATTTAGGAAAATTAAAACGTTATCGTAAATAAGTTTTATAAAGCACAGCAGTAAGTTTGTTATATTTTGAAGAGGTTGGCATGGCTGTTTGCTGTGGGGTTACAATTCGCCAAAACAACAACCTTGTAAGGCAAACAACCAGACCAACGAGAAAAACTATTAATAAAAATCCCTCTTCTTATGTCTTCTTTTTAAATCTTTATAAATCAAAAACGCTAAATAGCTTAATAGCCCCAGGGCTAAAATCGGTACAATGTAATCCATGTCAATCGGGTTTGAGTTTAGTAATCGGTTTTGTGTAAAATGTGGTAAATTTTTACAGTAAGGTGACTGACATGATTTTGTAACGGCAAGGTAGCTAACCTTATTTTGCGTTGTACCTGTATTTATGAAAAGTATAACACAACTTTAAGAATACCTTACGGCTTTTTGCTAAATACTTACAAAAAAAGGAGCAGGGGTTACTAAGCCCTGCCCATAACAAATATTTTGTTTTCCTCATCTACTATTACTCAAATCTATTTCAACGAGGCGGGCAAATTTATTAATTGTTTGTTAATTTTTTACGGAAAACCGTATTAAATTAATGTTAAAATTTACCGTAAGTCATTTATTATGAGTGCATAGTATTTTTTTTAGATGTTATTTTATATTCTTAAGAAATGCTTAAGTTGCTGATTGAGTTAGATTTAAAAAGTAAGAAAAGCCTCAATTAATCAATGTTTACAGCACCAAAGTCGATTCCCTGCTCTATAAAAAATTCTCTAAGTAGTGTAAACTTTTCATTACACGAATAACCTCCTAATCGAAATTCTAATATAGCTTCATGCAAAATATCGTCTTCTCCTTTTATTAAGTAAATAGACATACATTCAAAACAAATTTCAATACAGGCTATTAAATTATCTTTTTCATCAAAAAACAATATTGCATTTCTGGGGCTATAACATGTACTCTCCTCAGTTAAAACAGGATACTTTAGCTTCTCATCTATTGTATAGTTAAATAGTAGATTTGATAATTCGTTTATTCCTTTTTTGGAAAGCCCTACTTCTTCAGTAGAAAAATATATTTTATTACGGTATTTAGATTCAACAATCCATTTGTTTAAAACAGGCATATTATAGTGCTTTGCTGCCCCGGCAATATCCAAACTATCCTGATTTATTTTATTACCAGTAACTCCATGATTAGGATAAGCTAATAAAACTATGTTCTTAGCTTGACTAAACGGAAAAATTTTATTGCGTTCTTCTATGGAAAGGCTTTTGTTCCAGCCGCAGTTATAAGTATAGCTAGGTAATGAGTCGTACTCATAAGCATCTTCATCTTCCTGAGCATAAACAAATGTTATGGATAGAAATACGAGCAAAAGTGTTAGTAAGGCTTTCATTTTGCGTTATATAAATGGTATTACAAATATAACGCAAAAGCTTACATATAATTATCGGGCAGATTTTTTGAACTTAAGTATCAAAAAAATAAAAGCCCCGGCTACTTTTTGTAACCGGGGCCATCATTAACCAATAATAGTAAATAATAATTTACCTTTTATAAAGGTACATATTATATAATTAAAAACATACTACATTTTTACATAAATATCTAAAAATCAGATAATTTAACTTTTATAACAGGAAAGTTTTTACAATAAGAAAAACGTAATGAGATTTATCTAACATCCTTTAAAAGTACATATCCTGTGTTTCTGGAATTTACAGCCTTTACCTTAACCCAATCTCCGTTATAGGCAATAACTACCATACTATTACCTTTTTTAAGCTTCTCAATAACCTTATAATTAGTTCCCGGACCTGAGTATAGATTAACTTCTGCAGGAATAACTGAAAGTATTATAACCTCATCTGTACTATCGGATGTTGATGTTTTATAATTATAACCGGAAGGCTGGGTACTCTTTTCGGCCTTTGGTTTAGATTTTGATTCACACACCCCGCAGCTTCCACCCTCTTTAGAACAATGCTTACAGGCCGAACAATTTTTACAGGCTGAACAATAAGCGCTTCCTGTACACTTACCGCAACACGAAGCAATCAGTTTTGAGTCCTGGGCATTAACCGAAATACCGGCTAATAAAATCAGAAAAAATATAAGTCTGTTCATATCTCTGTAAATTAAAACAAACAAATATAAACTATTGACTTACAGAAATATAATTTATCTATAAGAAATAGATTACCCCTTTTTAAGAAAGGAGATATAATTGTATTTATACCTACTTCTCTTCTTCAAGATACAATTGAGGATCTACTGTATTAAACGTGTATTGTAATATTTTAGGATTACCATTTCCTTCATCAACAAAATACAGGTACTCATATACAGGTCCCTTATCATAAATTATTTTCGACTTGATAAGATATTTTACAAAACGATCGGTATTAACATTTAGCCTCCTTGTTTGAGCCTCCAGTATATTTACAGAAAAAACATCTCCAAACAGCGAGTCCTTTTTAAGAAAAAGGTTGGTGAACTCCTGCTGATTAAAGCTTTCATGGCACATACTGTAAATGGAGTCTCTTGAATGGTTTTCTTCATAACCATAAAAAGCAGCGGCCAGTTCGCGGCCTTTAGCCTGGTCTTCGGCAACATTATCTGCCTGGGTTTTAAAAGTACAGCCGATTAGTATAAATGCTGCGCACAATAGGGTAAGGTATTTCATAAAAATTTGTTTTGGCAGGTAAATATAAACATTATGGTTTATACTCCATATCATGTTTTACCATCCAAACGGAATCCTGAGCCTTACGGGTATAGTTATACATTAGGGCATCATTTTTATGAAGGCTGTTTTTTACATGTACTATGCCCTGACATATTTTGTAATCTTCATCATAATACTCTAATACCTGAGTAATATTATGGTTAAAAGATTTCGATAAGGGTTCTGTATTGTTAACTATATACTCACCTCCCTTGTATCCCACAGGGTAAAAAGGCGTATAAAAGTTACGCCAGTACAAAACAGAGGCAATGGTTAACAATAACAGAATAAGCAGTAAGGTGTACTTTCTGTTCATGGTGTGTGTGGTTAGGTAATATTAATATGCGCGGTTGTGCCGTAAATGTAAGAGAAAAACGCAAAAAGACACCTTCTTAGTATTGTTAAATTTTTTAGATTCCTACTTTAAAATATAAAATACAATAAAGTTTAAAGTTGATAATTCTAAAGGATGATTTCAATTTAAAATCCATCATTTAAAATAACTTTTTATGTCATCATAAAAAACAGTAGTAAAACCAAAAGTACTATTACAAACCAACTGCGAAGATTAGCCCTGCTAAAAACCGCCACTGCGTTAGTTCGCCTGCGGTTGCCCATACTTTTTCGTAAAAAATAAAACAGCTGAAAAAGCACTATGGCGCCAAATATAAAAAGCAGTTTTTTTTGCATTAAATAAGAAATTACTTCGCCAGCAGCTCATTAACAATATCAATTACCTTTTGCAGCTGTTCCTGCTTGGTAATAGTGCTATTGTCCATCTCTATGGCATCATCGGCTTTTACAAGCGGAGAATCGGCACGGTGCGTATCAATGTAATCACGCTCTATCACGTTGTTATACACCTCTTCATAAGTTACCTCCTGCCCCAACCCTGTAAGTTCCTTAAAACGACGCTGAGCACGCGTTTCGGGACTGGCGTTCATGTATATCTTTAGTTCGGCATTAGGGAAAACAACCGTACCTATATCCCTGCCATCCATAACCACACCTTTCTTCTCACCCATGTGCTTTTGCTGTTCTACCAGTTTATGGCGCACTTCTGGTACTTCGGCAACACGGCTCACCAGTTGCGATACAGCAAGGGTGCGTATTTCCTTTTCAACATTCTCTTCGTTAAGATACATTTCGGCAAACTCAAGCACCGGATTGTATAAAAACTGAAGTGTGATATCCTGTAGGTGTTCTATTAATCCTTCACGGTTAAAAAAATCCTGCGAAATCAGTCCGTTTTGCATCGCAAAAAGGGTAACGGCACGGTACATAGCGCCCGTATCCACATACACATAGCCCAAATGTTTTGCAAGCTGCTTTGCCAGCGTACTTTTTCCGGTAGAAGAAAAGCCGTCTATGGCAATCGTTATTTTCTTATCCAATTTACTGAAGGTTAATGGTTAGCCCAAACAGGCTGGTATTGGCTGCAAGGGTATACTTTGAGTACGAATAATCAAAGCGCAATTTATTAAACCTTATGCTTACTCCCGCAGAAATTCCAGAAAAAGTTCGTTTGTCTACAATACTCAGTTCCTGCCCTCTCCTAAAGTTATAGCCCAACCTAAGGTTAAAGCTCTTACCCGGGAAAAGTTCGGCACCTAAAATAACGTGTCGCAGTGCATTATTGATAAATGAAACTTTTTCTTCGGTCACTTCGCCGTCTATACTCTGTTCGCTACGGTTAGGGTTAGAAAAGGCAATATTCCACTGTTGCAGATTCTCAAGGGTAATATGCCAGCGTATAGGCACATTCTCTACTTCCTGCGATATACCCGCTATAATTTCAAACGGAAGCTTTTCCTGCAGTCCGGCATAGGTGCTAATCTGCGTACCCATGTTGCGTAAAGCAAGCGCATAGTGAATATCGTTATCCTCGTCAATATAAATAGCTCCTAGATCGAGTGCTACCCCAAAGGAGTTGTAGCTTTCAAGAGTTGAAGATATAAACTTAAGATTAGTACCGAAATACAGGGTTGTATAAGGCACATTGTAAGCATATCCAAAAGAAAGCGCTATCTCGCTTCCGGTAAAGTCGCCCGTAAGCAGTCCGTTTTGATCGCGCCCTTCAAAAGTTCCGTAATCTACATAGTTAACCCCCATATGAAAGGTTTGCACGTGCCTGTCCCATGTATAGGCATAGGCAGCCGTACCATAATTAACCTCACCATAGTAGTTACCATAGTTTGCCGAAAGGTGGTTATCCATCTCCCTGTTAATGGTTGCAGGGTTATAAATGGCCTGGTTTACATCATAATCGTAAAGGGTAATAATCTTACCGCCCAAAGCCGCCTGACGGGGTGAGGTAACCAAATTTAGGAACTGATAAGTGTATTTACCCCCTATTTGGCTGTATGTGAGAGCCGTGGTGAATAAAAAGAGGTAAATAAACGCTTTTTTGAACATTATTGTCTGTAAGTTTTCTGCATACTATAACGCAGCTGCGAAGATATTATTTTTTTATTTACGAGAATTGGGAAATGAGAGATTAGATATGAGATGTGAGATGATAGATAATAGACAGTCTATTATGTCATCGTGAACGGAGTGAAACATAACGTGGTGATCTCTATTCTTAAATGATGAATTTTGAATTTTAAATGGAATCCTCCCTGTCATCAGTATAACACACACATTCCTGTCATGTCGACCGCAGAGAGACATCTCATAATTCATAATTTGAAATTCACAATTAAACGGACACCCCTAGCCCTCACGCTAAGGCGTGACAGGCACCTCAAGAGGGGAACTCGCACCCCTATAACAGATTGCTTCGCAGGCTCGCAATGACAAGCACATACTATAATTCCGTTATGGTCTCAGTATTGATAATAGGTGACTGATATAGTATTACCTTTTCCTTATACCACCAGTACCTTAGGTTAGAGCTGGCATAAATGGTGTCACTATCCTTAACAAAGGCATAGGTAAAAACCCCATCGGGGAAAAGGTGCTCCCTCCCGGTTATAAGATAATTTTTCATGTAATCGAACTCCGCAGCCACATCCTTACTCTTAACCTGCTTTAAGGTAGTTTTGTTAGGATTGCTAAATTCCCCGAAGTTTTTAGAGGTTATACTATAACCATATACATCATTAGCCGTTATTACCGTAACACTGCTACTGCATGATGTAAGGGTAATAAAAATAATAAGGGGGATTATTTTTTTCATAGGGAGTATTATTAAAACCTATATCATAACAAGTTAAGGCTTTATTTTAAATAATATTCTTATTTGCTAATTATTGTTTAGTGTTGTTTAACATTGATTCGAGGACAAACCCAATCCCCTCTCAGAAGGTAACACTCAATCTTATAATAGATTGCTTCGCAGGTTCGCAATGACAACCGAGTGAAGTTCTGGCATCAGGCTCCGTAGCGTAAAGAAAATTACAAGCGAGGCGTTAAAAAGCATCCGCTGTTTGAGGCGATAGCCGAGTTCGGATGGTTTAGCCTAGTGAAGTAATTTTTAGCTTAAGGAGTCTTAGCCTTGACTTTTTGGTTCTTTTGTGTCAAGACAAAAGAAGAAGTATTAATTGTAATTAGAGATTCCTCACTACACTACGTTTCGTATCGGAATGACAACGCCTTACTGTCATTGCGAGAAGCAACTACCCCGCAGTGCGTAGCAGGCTGTGGCAATCTCTATTTTGTATGAGATTTCTCCATTACGTTATCAGGCAGAATATAAAAAGTCCCTTCTTTCATCAGGATGACACACCCCTAACCCCTCTCAAGAGGGGAACTAAAAAAACGGCTAAGATATCACTTAGCCGTTTCTCCTTTCAAGTAGTAGTATTATAACCTATTTGAAATTATAGTGTTTTAGCATTCTTCACCTTTTGGTCGGTAATAGCATGTTTAACCACCTGGCTCATTTCACTAACATAGTGGAATGTTAACCCCTGAAGGTATTCCTGCTTAATTTCATCTATGTCACGACGGTTTTCCTCACAAAGGATAATCTCCTTAATACCCGCCCTTTTTGCTGCAAGTATTTTTTCTTTAATACCGCCCACAGGCAATACGCGTCCGCGAAGGGTAATTTCACCTGTCATAGCAAGGTTCTTTTTAATCCTTCTTTGCGTGAACGACGATACCAGCGAGGTTAGCATTGCAATACCGGCACTTGGTCCGTCTTTTGGCGTAGCTCCCTCTGGTACATGAATGTGTACGTTGTAATTTGAAATCACTTCCGGACTAATACCCAACTGCTCTGCATTGGCCTTAATATACTCCAGCGCAATAGTGGCCGACTCCTTCATTACATTACCCAGGTTTCCTGTCATGGTAAGTGTACCTTTACCTTTGCTAAGCAACGATTCGATAAACAATATATCTCCGCCTACGCTTGTCCAGGCAAGTCCTGTAACCACACCGGCAATCTCGTTATTTTCATACTTGTCGCGCTCCATTTTAGGTGCGCCCAGTACTTCAAGAACATCAGCTTCAGTAGCTTTGTGGTTGTACTCCTCTTCCATGGCAATGCTCTTGGCAACGTGCCTTATCATTTTTGCGATCTGCTTTTCAAGTCCGCGTACGCCCGACTCTCTTGTATAACCCGTAACTACCTTTTCAAGAACCTTTTTGCTCATGCTAAAGTCTTTATCGGTTAGTCCGTGCTCTTTAAGCTGTTTAGGCAACAGGTGGCGTTTAGCGATCTCTACTTTTTCTTCTATGGTGTAGCCCGTCATGTTTATAATTTCCATTCTGTCGCGAAGTGCCGGCTGAATGGTAGACATATTGTTAGACGTAGCTATAAACATTACCTTACTAAGGTCGAAGCCAAGCTCCAGGAAGTTATCATAAAACTCTGAGTTTTGTTCAGGATCTAATACCTCAAGCAGCGCACTCGACGGATCACCGCTTGGCCCTGTAGATAACTTATCTATCTCATCCAGTACAAATACAGGGTTGCTTGTCCCCGCCTTTTTTATACTCTGAATGATACGGCCCGGCATAGCACCAATATATGTTTTACGGTGTCCGCGAATTTCTGCCTCATCACGAAGTCCGCCTAATGAGATACGGATATACTCACGGCCCAGTGCTTCGGCAACCGACTTACCTATGGATGTTTTACCAACCCCCGGAGGTCCGTAAAGGCATAATATAGGCGATTTCATGTCGTTTCTAAGCTTAAGCACTGCTAAGTACTCTATAATACGTTTCTTAACGTCTTCAAGCCCAAAATGGTCTCTGTGTAATATCTTCTCGGCACGCTTAAGATCAAACTTGTCTTTAGAGAATTCATTCCACGGCAGGTCAAGCATCAGCTCTAAGTAGTTACGCTGAATGGCAAACTCTGCCACCTGCGGATTCATACGCTGTAGCTTGGCAAGCTCTTTCTCAAAGTGCTCCTTGGTTTTTTGGTTCCACTTCTTGTTTTTCCCTTTCTTGCGCATTTCCTCTATCTCCTGATCGTGAGAAACGCCACCCAGTTCTTCCTGAATGGTTTTCATTTGCTGATGCAGGAAGTACTCACGCTGCTGTTGGTCTAAGTCAAAACGCACCTTACTCTGGATGTCGTTTTTAAGTTCCAGCTTTTGCAGCTCAAGGTTCATGTGGCGAAGGGTTTCCAGCGCACGCTCCTTAAGGTTATTTTTAGCAAGAAGCTCCTGCTTTTCCTTAACCGAAAGGCTCATGTTTGAAGACACGAAGTTTACCAAAAACGATTCACTTTCAATATTTTTGATAGCAAATGTAGCCTCTGTAGGGATGTTAGGGCTCTCCTTAATAATCTGGATAGCCAGTTCCTTAATCGACTCGATAATAGTAGCAAACTCTACCTCCCCTTTTTCAGGGCGTTCTTCGGCAACCTCTTTAATGGTTGCACGCAGGTAAGGCTCCTCTGTAGTTACCTGATCAATTTCAAAGCGTTTTTTACCCTGAATGATAACGGTTGTGTTACCATCGGGCATTTTAAGCACACGAAGTATACGGGCTACCGTACCTACTTTATGAATATCGTTTGCAGTAGGCTCTTCAACCTTCTCATCTTTTTGAGCCACGACGCCAATAATCTTACCGCCGGCGTTGGCTTCGTTTATAAGTTTGATAGACTTGTCGCGGCCTGCAGTAATAGGAATTACCACCCCCGGGAAAAGCACCATATTACGTAGCGGCAATATAGCGAGGTCATCGGGAAGCTGCTCATTATTCATTTCCTCTTCATCCTCCGGAGTCATTAACGGAATCAATTCCGCATCTGTATCCAGTTCCTGAAGTGACAAACTGTCAATATTTAGTATTTTCTGATTAGACATGCTTATTATAAGTCATTTTGTCATTAAACATAGATGCAAAAATAACTCCCCTATTTTAATAAGGGAAATTATTTAACTGAATACCAGTAATTGCAAGGCATTTACTGGTATAGTAACGCAGTATTAAGGCAATCATTATGCCATAGTGATTATTTACTTTTATTATAAAAAAATCCGCCTAAAAGGCGGATAATAGTAGTTTATATTAGTTGTAAATTTTATTCTTTACCCATCATCCTTTATTACTCTATAATCAAAGGAACCTGAACAAATTCACCTTGTTTAAGGGTAAGATTAGGATAAACCGAATAAGAATAGCCTCCGGAGAGTTCAAAAGTACCCGTTATTGTCAAATCATCCATATTAACCTCAGAAATGGTTACATAACCTGAACCTGAATAACCTGAAAAATAGATTGGGACACCTGTATCCGAATGGACAAAATATAAGGAATCGGTATAAGTACCTTCTCCGTTATAAGAGAAAGTGACCAAAAACGTAAATACATCTGAACTGAATTTTATTTCAATCCTCCCGTCGTTTTTTATAACCGCTGTAGGGTTTGTGGTGTTTGCGACAGTTATATCCGGCCTTACAAACCTTATGTATGGTGCCGTAAGCACATCATTGTTATCATCGCTGTTACAGGAAACTAAACAAAAAAATACCGAAAGGACAGCTAAAAGTAAAGTGTTTATTCTTCTCATAATTTAAAATTGAAACGCCCCACAAAAGCGGGGCGTTCCGGTAGATATAGTAGTTTGAGTTAGTAGTTCGAAACTAAAATTTTAGAAACTGTAATCCACATCAAAAGTACCTTCTGTAACCGTTACGGTTCCCTCACTACCTGTAGCAGTAAAGGCAAATGTACCTGCTATTCTTGTTTCTGTTTTACTGTTTATGGTTACACTTCCTGTCGTAGCCATATACATAGCCTCAGGTGATGTAGTGGTATATCTTCCTCCTACAACATCTTCAAGTATATTACCTGTAATATTGTATGTTCCCGGATTTAAAGAAGCCTTCATACTTACAATAACTTTATTTTGGTTAGCATCAAGTCCGTTTATGCTTATTGTTTCACCTAAACCACCATCAGCAACTGCCACAGCAACATTAGCTACAGGAAAGTTTGTACCGTCTAAAACAGCAGTTAAAATATCATCTCCTGTTTCGCCACCACCAGGCATAGTACCCTGATAAGTAACATTGGTAAACGAACCGTTTGTAAATTCAATTGGTGCAACTTCCTCCTCGTCGTTACTCCACCATCCTGTAAAACTAAAAGTACCCGAAACCGTATGGTTTGCCGTATCGATACTTGTAATATTTACAGAGCCTGAAACCTGCTCAAGGTTAAAATTGATATATTGGTACTCTTCACCTGCCGGTTGGTAGTACATTAATAGATCGTCTCCGCTAAAAGAACCAACTTCCGGATTCGGAACTAAAAAGGCAATTTGCTCAGTGTTTCCACCGCTGCCTCTGTATCCGCTAATAGCAAGCATCCCATCGTTAATAACAGCTGTTATAGCTGTAGCTTCATAAGTCTGACCGCTAAAGTCTACTTTAAATGTTCCCTGTGAAGTTCCCGGATTACCAATATTATCTAATAATACCGGATCTACTGGTTCTGTATCACAGGCTACAAAGCCTATGGCCAAAAACAGAAGTGTAAATACCTGTACAATTTTCATCTTTTTCATAACTTCTTTTTTTCTATATTCTTAATTAAGCGTGTAAGACACAAGCGTGCTGCTTGATGTAAAATTACTGCTTTGTGATTCTGATTTTATAGGTCCCACATCTTTAGCGAACCAGTAGTAAACCGTTAGCACCATACCCGGTGTAAGGTTGCTGGTAATGGTTTGCGTTTGTTTTACTTTTATTACATTTTCATAGCTAACACCATTTACCGTTACAGTTATTCCTTTTTCCTGAATTATATTCTCAATGTGGAAGTTCATAACCATTGGAGGTATCGTTATGCCCGGCATTTGGTATGTCGTTGTTTGCTGTACATCCTGTGTCCAGCTTTGACCCGGTTCAAGATAATCCTTAAGTATTGTATACTCATAAGGTGAAACGGTAATCTGCATACCCTGTTCATCAGGAACAATTACACTTATCCTAACCGAATAATCTCCGTTATTATGACGTAATAGGTTTGTAGCCTCTCCGGTAAGGTCACCCGTACCTGAACTGGCAAAACTATAATTAACCCTATAATATGTATTACCGCCTATAGATTCGGTGCTTGTTATTTTCATTGGGCTTTCGCCTTCGTCTTCTACATCAAAAACCCACTCGTTATTTAATGCCATTGGCCAATAACTACCATCACTCGTACCGGGATTGGTAGGATTGTTAGGGTTTGTACCCGGATTTTCCGGATTATTAACATTATCTAAAAGAACCGGATCTACAGGTTCTGTATCACATGAAACAAAACTAAGTACTGAAAGAAACAGTACTACAGCCGATAATCTTTGTAATTTCTTCATTTGGTTTTTGATTGTTAGGTGTCCAAATATAAATTATTTTTTTTAATATCTTAATGTTTTTTTAATACACGCATCAGTAAAAAGATACCTATTACAAAGAATAATGTAAGGAATACGACAGAATAACGCATACTGCCAAAATATTGGTCTATAGCACCATAAAGTACCATACCTATTACAATACCTATCTTTTCGGTAACGTCATAAAAGCTGAAAAACGACGCTGTATCCTGAGTTTCAGGCAGCATTTTAGAATAGGTACTTCTTGAAAGCGATTGTATACCACCCATTACCAAACCTACAAAACCAGCTGTTACATAAAAGTGTATAGGCAGCGTTACAAAAAATGCAGCCACACAAATTACTGCCCAAACGGCATTAATACCTATAAGTGTTTTTATGTTTCCGTATTTTTTAGAAAGTGCCGATGTTATCATTGCTCCCGCTACCGCTACAAGCTGTATTAGCAGAATACTTACAATAAGTCCCATTTGTTTACCGCCTTCACCCCACTGTACTTCTTTAGCTCCAAAATAAGTTGCAACAAGCATTACGGTTTGTACTGCCATACTGTAAACAAAAAATGCTCCAAGGTAACGTTTAAGCATAGTGGTTTGCTTTAGCTGTCCCCATACTTTACGCAGTTCCCTAAAGCCATTAAGCATAACATCTCCGGTTACTTTATTCCTTTCTTTATTTCCTTTCGGTAAATGATAATAGGTGTACTGGCTAAACAGTATCCACCACACTCCTACCGATACAAACGACCAACGCATGGCTTTTTCGGCAGCTACATTACCTTCACCTTCAATACCAAACCATCCCGGCTTCATTACCATAACAAGGTTAAAAACAAGAAGGATAACACTACCTATATACCCTAACGAATATCCTTTTGCACTAATGTCGTCCTGTTGTTCAGGATAAGCAACATCGGGCAGGTAGGAGTTATAGAACACAAGGCTGCCCCAAAAACCTATAAGTCCGAAAAAGTAGCATACAAGGCTCCAGTAAATATCATCCAGATTAAACCAATACAGCCCGATACAAGACAACGCCCCTAAGTAGCAAAAAAGCTTAAGGAACACTTTTTTGTTTCCGCTGTAATCGGCAATACCCGAAAGCAATGGCGAAATAAACGCCACTACCAAAAAGGCAAAAGCGGTTACAAAGCTCATTAATGCGGTATCTTTTACATTACTGCCAAAAACAGCAATATACTTATCCCTTTTATCAAAAAGTAAATCATAAAATATAGGGAAAACCGCCGAAGCGATTACAAGGCTGTAAACAGAGTTGGCCCAATCGTAAAACGCCCAGGCTGTAAGAAGCTTTTTATCGCCTTTTTGTAATTGTACTGACATACTTAATTATTTGGTTTGTTTTGCCAAAACTAACTTATTTTTTGGATTATAGGATTATCGCAGCGTTAGATTTTGGTATGTAGTGAACAGTGTACTTGTCATGTCGATGGCAGGAGACATCTCTTACTCTTGAGATTCCTCCATTACGCTATCGCTACAGTCGGAATGGAAAAAACAGATTGCCACGTCGTTCCTCCTCGCAATGACAACGCTAAGTGTTTTTCATTAATCTAAAGGGGTTTTCAATGCTTTGCAACGCCAGGTAACCTCATAAAGCAAACCTTTTTTATCATCAGTCTTTACATAAAGGTAAACTTTACTAAAAAACCTTTCAGGATAATAAGGCGGCGGTATAGGGCGTTTATCCTGACTGTTTTTTATATATTCTTTTGTTTCTTTATCACAAAGATACTGAAGCCTTTTATTTGCCTCTGTTTTGCTTAGCAATTTGTCTTTAATATCAATATATTTTACTTCTTGCGGTTTCTTCCTTAGGGTATCAAATTCAAATCTATCGTCGTAAATGTAAGGTTCTTCCCTAAACTCAATATTATTATATTTAAGTTCTTTACTGGTGTTTTGAGCATTATCATTAAACTCAATATAAATCACTTCTCTAAACAGGTCGTCATAAAAATTAAAACCATTTGCTGCATCCAGCAGTTTTTGCCTTTCCTCTGCTCCCGGATATCCATACTCAATAGCTTCATGTGGTGCATAACTCTCAAGTACCGACATAAGTTCACCCTGATGTATCTCTATGCTACAGGTACCGGCATCGAAAATAACAAGTTCTTCTCCCGTATCCTTTTTTGTAATGTTAAGCATCCCGCTTTTTATTTGGGTAGTAGCGTTTATAAGCTTAAGAAGTTTTGTTTTTTCGGCAGCATCGGTAATCTCGCTGCTTTTAAGTACATCTTCGCTATATGCGGTATGTATATAACGGTAATACTTAAACATTTTACCATTAGTTAAAACAACAAGGTAACTCGAACTTTTCCCCAAACTCCACGGACTATATGCCTGTGTTTTTATAATAAGTGCATTTTTATCGTCTAAACCCAACTCCTCTACATACGGATTTTGGCGCAACTGACTCTTTTGAAACTCAAAAGGTTCAACTCCCGGTATATCCTGAGCCTGTAAAAAACTACAGAGTAGTAAAAAGAATAGAGTAAAGTATTTTTTCACAGCAAACTATTTAATATCAAGTTCAAAAAAATCGTGATCGGCTAATATAGCTGTATGTAATTCGGTTAAAGTTGCGGTATCAAATAAAGTAACCACTTCCTCAAACTTTGTTATCTGTCTGTCAATAATAATCCCAAGGGAATCGTTTATATATACATTGCCATAAGCCCACATATCATCATGCAGCTTGTACTTTTTTACCACAATTCCGTTACCGTTAAGAGTAAAAGTTTTTTCTTTTATATAAGATAACGAATCTATATAAGATGCCTCTCCGTTACTGATAGTAAGCACCTGAGGGTTGGGATAAACTTCAAAAGGAAAATGATACACAAGTGAAACCTTATACCCTTCTGTTGTTTTTTTCAAAGAAATATAATGCTCTTCAAATTTCTTTTCCTTTAGTTTATTGGCATTACAAACCGCTATCGTTATCTTACTTTCAAAAACCATAAGCAAACACTTAATATTTAAAAAGTTCATTGTAAAAATCCAATACTTCTATAACCTTTACAAGCTTTTTCCTTTCCTTATAACGCGGAAGTTTCTGTTCTATATACATTTCGGGAGCATAAACATCAAAAATCTGGCCTGTTGTGCCTTTGTAGATTTCTAAATCATAACCAGCACAATCTGAAACCATAACTCTTGCAGGAGGATTTTTAAAAGTATCGGTATCTATATCGTTAATACTGTTTACCGTTTTTGTAAGTCTCTCTTTTTCGGCGGCATCTGTTACTTCCATACTTTTAAGTTCCTTATAGTCCTCATCTGTAGTAGCATATTTAAACATCCTGCCATCGCTAAGCATAACCAGAAAACTATTTTCTGTACACATACATCTAACAGTAGATTCAGACATGACAATCACTAGAGCATCCTTATCTTCAAGGCCCAATTTTTCTATATACGGATTTACATTTACCGCAACCTCCTTAAACTCTGGAGCTGGCGTATCTTGTTCTATATTTTTAGAAGTTCCACAGCACAGGAATAAAAGTAGTACATGTAAGGCGATTAGTTTTTTCATAACTGAAAGATAATAAAAAAGTGTTCAGTTGTAGTGAACAGTGTACAACCGAGTGAAGCTATGGCATCAGGCTCTGTAGCGTAAAGAAAATTACAAGTGAGGCGTAAAGAAGCATCCGCTGTTTGAGGCGACAGCCGAGTTCGGATGGTTTAGCCGAATGCAGTAATTTTTAGCTTAAGGAGCCATAGTCGCAGTCACGCCACATCGTGATGGTTCTTTTGTGTCAAGACAAAAGAAGATGTGTTTTGTCACAGAGTTAACACCCAGCTTGTCATAACCGAAGAAAGACATCTCTTACTCATGAGATTCCTCCATTACGCTATCGCTACAGTCGGAATGGAAAAAACAGATTGCCACAGCCTGCCACGCACAGCGGGGTCGTTCCTCCTCGCAATGACAAAAGAACAATAAAAAAAGCCCCGCTTTCGCGGGGCTATATATTATAAACAGATGTCTCACATCTCTTATCTTTTATCTCTAAGTCTTATTTAAACGTTACCCCAAACTTAGCTGCTTCAGCTTTAGCTTCGGGAATCATTTTTTGAAGGTTAGCAATCCTTGTAGCATCACTTGGGTGCGTACTAAGCAGTTCCGGAGTACCGCCGCCGCCCTGAGCCGACATTCTTTGCCAGAAAGCAAGGGCATCATCAGGGTTGTATCCTGCAATAGCCATAAGTATAAGTCCGTATTTATCAGCTTCGCTCTCGTGGTTTCTGCTAAATGGCAATACACCTAAAACATTTGATCCCACACCATAAGCCTGCATGTATATTTGCTGTGCAGCCTCACTCTCTCCGGTTGTTGCAGCACCTAAAACGGCAGCACCTACCTGTTGTGCCTGTTGTGCCGTCATACGCTGACCACCGTGGTTAAGTAACGCGTGCGATATTTCGTGACCTAATACTGTTGCTAATCCCGCCTCAGTTTTAGTAACCGGCAATATACCGGAATATACCACAATTTTACCACCCGGCATACACCATGCGTTTAACGAAGGATCCTCTACTAAATGGTACTCCCATTTATAGTCTTTAAGATATCCCTGATATCCGTTTGCATTAAGGTATTTCTCTGCAGCAGCAGCAATTTTTTGCCCTACAGTTGTTACCATTCTTGCCTCGGCTGTACCGGTAATTACCTTGTTTTCCTTTAAAAACTCGTCATACTGCTGAAAAGCTGCCGGAAAAATCTGGTCGTTAGATACGGCATTAAACTGCGTTTTACCTGTAAAAGGATTTGTGGTACACGCAAAAAACATCATCAGTATAAAACCTGATAATACTAAAACACTCTTTCTCATAATCGCGTAGAATTGGTTATCCAGTTCAAAATTAGTAAATATTTTCCTGTAATTTTCCTAATAAATACCACCAGTCAGTTAAAATATTGTGAAGGTTTTGAGCATCACAACATTATTATTTCAGCACCAAATACCAAAGTGGCTAAAAGTGGTTTTTAATTCAATTTTAATACAGTGTAAGGTAAGAAATATCTAACTTGCAGGTATTAATCGCATCTCATTATGTCTATAAACAGCGGCTCACAACGCCAAAGTATGGCTATACCCAAGCCCATACGCATTACGGCTAAAATACTGGAAGCCACATCGGTAAAAATGGCGGCCAAGTTTGCCATGAAAATATTTATTACCCCAATTAAATTCCCTATACCAAAAAGGGAAGAAAAAATGGATGCCGAAAGCAGGCAGGAGCTTATAAACATACCTGCACTAAACAAAAAGATAATGGTTTACCACTATAGTGAATCGGATAAAAAAGTACTGCTGGTACACGGCTGGAGCGGACGCGGAACGCAACTGCACTCCATTGCAGACAAGATGCTTAAAAAAGGATACAGCACCATTAGCTTTGATGCTCCTGCACACGGAAAGTCGCCCGGAAAGACCAGCGACATGACCGAGTTTATTGCCTGCATACTCGAACTGCAAAAAGTATACGGTCCGTTTACCTTTGCCATAGGGCATTCCCTGGGCGGTATGAGTGTACTAAATGCCATTAAACGCGATCTACAGGTAGAAAAAGCTGTTATAATAGGCAGCGGCGATGTGATAAAAGATATAATGGATCATTTTATACATCAGTTAGGCATGAATATTGGTACTGGTAACCTGATGATAAAACTGTTTGAAAAGAAGTTTGGCGAAACCATCAATACCTATTCAGCGTATATAGCAGCACAGGCAGTTACTGTACCCGTTATGGTTGTTCACGACGAAAACGACACCGATGTACCTGTTACCGCTGCACACCACATTCACAACCATTTGGCAGATAGCCAGCTGGTTATTACGCAGGGTTTGGGACATCGCAAAATTTTGGGAGACAGTACGGTCATCAAAACGTTAACCCAATTCTTACTAGCATGAAAAAAATAATGGCCTTACTAATCCTGTTCACCCTAACGGCGTGCAACGGGCAAACAAAAAAAGACAAAGAAACAGCAAAAACCGAAGCCAAAGGACAGTTTAAGGTAAACAAAACCGATGCCCAGTGGAAAGAGCAGCTTACCCCAGAGGAATATGAGGTACTTCGCGGAAAAGGAACCGAACGCGCTTACACCGGTAAATATGATGAGTTTTTTGAAGATGGCGTATATGTATGCGCTGCGTGCGGAAACCCTCTGTTTAAATCAGACAATAAGTTTGACTCTCACTGCGGATGGCCTTCGTTTGACCAGGCTATAAAAGGTTCGGTTGTATATAAAGAAGACTTTACACACGGCATGCACCGTACAGAGGTAATGTGTGCCAATTGCGGCGGACACCTGGGACACGTATTTGATGACGGACCTAAGGAAACTACCGGAAACCGTTTTTGTACTAATTCGGTATCCATTAAATTTATCCCTGCCGAAGAGCTTAAAAAAAACTAAAAACCAGTAAGTAAATGAAAGACTATAAAGTAAACAAATCTGAAGCCGAATGGAAAGAACAGTTAGGTTTTGAACGTTATAAGATACTTAGGCAAAAAGGCACCGAGTTCCCGCACTCCGGTAAGTACAATCTTCATTTTGAAAAAGGTACTTATGTATGTGGAGCCTGTGGCGAACCGCTGTTTGCTTCCGATTCAAAATTTGATTCCCATTGCGGATGGCCTTCGTTTGACGAAGCGCTACCGGGAAAAATTGAATATGTAAAAGATACCTCTCATGGTATGATACGTACCGAGATAATGTGTGCTAATTGCGGTGGACACCTGGGCCATGTATTTGATGACGGACCCACACCTACAGGACAGCGTTACTGTGTTAACTCCCTGTCGGTTGATTTTAAAGAATAATTTTTACAGATACTAATCCCCGCAATAGCGGGGATTTTTTTGTTTATATGTAATCCCTCTTCCATTTCGACCGAAACGCAGTGCAGCGGAGAAATCTAACATATTAAGAGATTCCTCCATTACGCTATCGCTACAGTCGGAATGGAAAAAAACAGATTGCCTCAGCTTGCCACGTATAGCGTGGTCGTACCTCCTCGCAGTGACAAACCCATTAACAACCGAGTGAAGCTACGGCATCAGGCTCCGTAGCGTTAAGAAAATTACAAGCGAGGCGTTAAGAAGCATCCGCTGTTTGAGGCGACAGCCGAGTTCGGATGGTTTAGCTGAGTGCAGTAATTTTCAGCTTAAGGAGTCTTAGCCTTGACTTTTTGGTTCTTTTGTGTCAAGACAAAAGAAAAAGTATTTAGTTGCAATGAAACACTCTGTTTGTCATGTCGACCACAGGGAGACATCTCTTACTCTTTATTTAAGTTTATTAATCTTTGAGATTCCTCCATTACGCTATCGCTACAGTCGGAATGGAAAAACAGATTGCTTCATCCTTCGCAATGACGGGAAAGCATTCAAAATTTAAAATTCATCATTTAAAATAAAAAGGAGTTACTCGTTTTCCACAACAAGAATCTCTACACGGCGGTTAGCGGCGCGTTCTTCCTCATTGTTTTCCGGTAACGGGTAAAGCGGTTGTGTAGTCCCCAAGCCTTCAAACGAAAGGCGGCTTTTAGGCACACCATACTGCTGAAGGAACATAAACACTGCCTTAGCCCTTTTGGTGCTCAGGTCACGCGGATCGCCTTCCATACAGCAAATATGTCCCTGTATCTTAATTTTAAGCTTAGGATGTACGCGCATAACTTCCAGCAGCTCAAACAGCCTTGGTCGTGACTCCTGGGTTATGGCAAAAGTGTTTTCATAAAAGTTAAGGTTTTTCATAGCCAGGTGCTCACCCGGTTTTGCCGTACCCACTTTTTTCATAAAAACCGTATCCAGTACTATCTCATCGGTAGTACCGTTAGGATTGCGAAGTACAATCTTCTCGGTATATACTATAGGTTTCTTTTCCGGTTCGGGTTTAGGCTCTTCCTCTATGCCTAAAATCTCGTTTTCACGATGCAGCTCGTCCTTACGGATGTAAAATATATCTACCCTCCTGTTTTTAGCCTTTTCGTCATAATGCTTATGAAGCTCACCAAAACTGCGGGTTTCAAAATCGTCCCTTATTTTAATGTTCCCGTTTATAAGTCCGAATACATAAGCAACCCTACGCTGTGCCAGTGTATCGTTAGATGTTATCGTACCATCCTCGTCGGTAAAACCGTTAATGGAAACAATTTTGGAATCCTTGTTTGCCGCCATCCATGACTTAAAGATCCGCATCTGGTCAGAAGCGGGATCAATCTCATATTTATTGGAATCAAAATAAAGAGAATATTGCTTTTGGGCAGTTGCGGTAAACGACAGCAAAAAAAACAGTATTATTAAAACTGGGTTTCTCATTTTTATGTTTTCTGATACATTACGAAAATAACCTTTTATTTATTACAAAAAAGTTAATTCTCTATTATCTCAATCTCTACACGCCTGTTGGCATCGCGCTCATCCTCATTCTTTTCCGGTAAAGGATAAACAGGGCGGCTGCTTTTAAATCCCTGATACGATAATCTCTTACTATCTATACCGTTACGCACTAAAAAGTTATATACTGCCTTGGCACGTTTGGCAGATATATCGCCCGTTTCTACTGTCTGGCAGCATATATGCCCCTGAATGTCTATTTTAAGTTTAGGGTTGTTACGCATAATAACCAACAGTTCACTTAACGTTGGCTTAGAACCGGGAACGACAATATCAGAGTTATTGTAAAAATAAAGTTTGGGTAGCCTTAGCTTATCCCCTACTTTAGCCTCTTCTACTTTTTTGGTAAATTCAGGCTTGTCGGGCTTGGGTTCAGGTCTTGCTTGCTCTGTCAGGGTATAATAAATTTCCACCTTTCGGTTTTTTGCCTGATTTTCATCCTGCTCAAAATCCTCGCCAAAGGCTTTTACTTCAACATTGTTGTTTACGGCAATACCATAAGCCTTAAGCCTGTTTAGCACATCGTCGGCCCTGCGTTGTGAAAGGAGTATATTATAATCATTATTCCCTTTGCTGTCGGCATAGCCATACACTTTTTCTACAATGGCATTCTTGTTTTGGGTCATCCAGTCGTCCAGTCTGGTAACAGACGAATTGTTTGCCTCATCAATATCAAAATCAAAATAAACGGTGTGTTTCTGCTGGGCCTGGGTAAGGGTAAAAACTACCAGCATTAATAAGGTAAAGGTGTGTTTCATTATAAACTAATTAGCAATTATTTCTATTTCAACTCTTCGGTTAGCGGTTTTTTCCATTTCCGTCATTTCCGGTATCTTGTATATCGGCGAGCTCCCTCCAAAATTTTTATAGGATATTCTGGAAGTATCAATTCCATGAACCTGTAAATAAGTATATACAGTAATCGCCCGCTCTTTTGATAAAGGATGATCTTTATTTAGGTTGCAACATACATGCCCCTGAATTTCTATTTTAAGATTAGGATTTTCTTTCATTACCTTTAACAGACCTGCAAGCACAGGTCTTGATTCCGGCAATAACTCGGCTGTACCTCCATAAAAATTCAGATTATCCAGTTTAAACTTGTCTCCTACCCTTGAGAGCTTTACTCTTTGAGAAAATTCATATTCATAAGAATCAGGATCATCCGGCTTAGGCTCAGGCCTGACTTCATCGTTTAGCGAATAGTAAATATCTACCTTTCTATTTTTTGTCTCATTTTTATCCTGCTCAAAATCCTCGCCAAAGGCTTTTACTTCAACATTGTTGTTTACGGCAATACCATAAGCCTTAAGCCTGTTTAGTACATCATTAGCCCTGCGTTGTGAAAGGTGTATATTATAATCGTTATTCCCTTTGCTGTCGGCATAGCCATATACTTTTTCTATAATGGCATTTTTGTTTTGGGTCATCCAGTCGTCCAGTCTGGTAACAGATGAACTGTTTGCCTCATCGATATCAAAATCAAAATAAACGGTGTGTTTCTGCTGGGCCTGTGTAAAGAAAATAACAGCCAGCATAAGTAAGGTAAAGGTGTTTTTCATGAGGGGTTGGTTAATTCTTTTTTATAGAAACGCCTCTTCTAAGCGTTTTAGTATAAAAAAAGCCCTGCGCAATGCGCAGGGCTTCGGTTTTATAACGTAAGCTACTATCTTGTAAATAATAACTCTCTGTATTTAGTAAGTGTCCATAACTCATCGTCAACAAGAAGCTCCAGTTTGTCACAGTGCTTTCTAATTACGTCAAAGTAAGGTTTTACGTTATCGCAGTAAGCAGCAGCCATTTCCTCAGTATTGCTAAGGTTATTAGCTTTTTTACGCTCTTCAGTCATTTCTTCCACTTTAGAGTTAATACCCGCAATGTGCTCAGAAATTTCTTTGATAAGGATAATCTGCTCTTTACCGATTGTTTCAAAATCCTGACCAAATATCTCTTTAAGACCTTTTACGTTCTCGATAAGGATGTTTTGGTAACGGATAGCTGTAGGTACTACGTGGTTGCGTGCAATATCGCCTAACACACGGCCTTCAATCTGGATTTTTTTAACGTACTCTTCAAGTTCAATTTCATAACGAGCTTCAACCTCAACGTGGTTCATTACGCCAAGCTCTTCAAATAAAGCAAGAGATTGTTTAGAAACTTTAGCCTTAAGTGCCTGTGGAGTAGTTTTGTTGTTGCTTAGTCCGCGTTTAGCAGCCTCTTTTTCCCACTCGTCGCTGTAACCGTCACCTTCAAAAAGGATGTTTTTAGTTTCTTTAATGTACTCTCTTAAGATATTGAAGATAGCATCGTCTTTCTTCATGCCTTTAGCAGCAATAAGCGCGTCAACCTCTTTCTTGAAGTCTTTAAGCTGTTTAGCTACGATAGCATTAAGAATTGTCATTGAGTTAGCACAGTTAGCGCTTGAACCTACTGCCCTGAACTCAAATTTATTACCTGTAAAGGCAAACGGAGAAGTTCTGTTTCTGTCGGTATTATCAAGTAATACATCCGGAATTTTACCTACTACGTTAAGTTTAAGATCTGTTTTCTCTTCAGGAGAAAGTTTACCGTTTGATACACCTTCAAGCTCCTCAAGAACTTTTGTAAGCTGCTGACCGATAAATACAGAGATGATTGCCGGCGGTGCCTCGTTAGCTCCAAGTCTGTGATCGTTTGAAGCAGAAGCGATAGAAGCTCTCATCAGTTGCTCGTTAGTGTAAACAGCTTTAATAGTGTTGATAAAGAAAGTAAGGAACTGTAAGTTGCTCATTGGCGTTTTACCAGGGCCTAACAGGTTAACACCTGTATCTGTAGCAAGCGACCAGTTGTTGTGCTTACCGCTACCGTTTACTCCCTGAAATGGCTTTTCGTGGAAAAGCACTTTAAAGTCATGGCGCTCTGCAACTTTCTGCATTACATCCATTAGTAATGAGTTGTGGTCTACAGCAAGGTTAGTTTCCTCAAATATAGGAGCAAGCTCAAACTGGTTAGGAGCAACCTCGTTGTGACGTGTTTTTACAGGTATACCTAAAAGCATACACTCGTTTTCAAGGTCTCTCATATAATTAAGAACCCTTGTAGGGATAGAACCAAAATAGTGGTCTTCTAACTGCTGCCCTTTTGCAGAAGTATGTCCTAAAAGTGTACGACCTGTAAGTGTAATATCCGGTCTTGAAGCAGCAAGGGCTGCATCTATAAGGAAATATTCCTGTTCCCAACCAAGGGTTGGAGTAACTTTCTTAACGTTTTTATCAAAGTAACGGCATACATCTGTAGCAGCTTCGTCTATAGAATGTAGTGCACGTAATAACGGAGTTTTATAATCCAGTGCCTCACCTGTGTAAGAAACAAACACAGTAGGTATACATAAAGTAGTACCAAATATAAAGGCTGGTGATGTTGGGTCCCATGCAGTATAACCACGAGCTTCAAAAGTATTACGAATACCTCCGTTAGGGAAACTTGAAGCATCCGGCTCCTGTTGTACTAACTGGCTGCCACCAAATTTTTCTATTGGGTCGCTACCGTCAAAAGAAGTTTCGAAGAAAGCATCGTGCTTCTCTGCAGTAGTACCTGTTAATGGCTGGAACCAGTGAGTATAGTGCGTTACACCTTTAGAAAGAGCCCACTCTTTCATACCCATAGCTACATAATCAGCCAGTTTTCTTTCAATTTTTGTTCCATACTGTACAGCTCCTTTTACTGCCTGGTATGCCTCAGGCGTTAAAAATTGACGCATAGACTTGTCGTTGAACACATTGGTACCGAAAATAGCAGATTTACGGTCCAGTTCTTCTACTTTAACCGGCTTTCTGCCTGCGGTTTCTTTTAAGGCCTGAAAACGAATTGTTGACATGAAACTAAATTTTAAATTATTAATGATATTAAAAATCGATGCAAATATATAAAATTTTACATTCAAAATTAAGATACCCCTATTTTTTAGGGGGTCATATTTCAAAATTTTACTAACTTAATAAAAATTACCCCTAAAATAAAAATACCCTACCCTAAACTTGACACTTATACAACTATTACTTAACTTTATATTGCATTTTTTTCAAAAAAATTCTTACATCAGTTAAATAAAATTTAAAATTCTCAAAGCATTGTTAATTGTGTTAAATATTCCATAACCAAAACACGCCTTAGGTAAAGATTGTGGTAATTTTAGGTGATTGAAATTTTATAACCTAAATATAAAAAAAAATGAACAGGAAAACAATAATAGGTATCACAGCGGGAGCTGTAGCCTTAGCAGGTGTAGCTGCTTACTTTGCAAAGAGAAGGAATGACAGGAAAAATTTTGAAGCAAATGCCGCTCAGGCAAAAGACCATTTTAAAGGTAAATTAAACGAATTACAGCGTAAAGCCGGTAAAGAACTTAAAAATGCCGCTTCTGAAACTAAAGAAGCAGTAAACAGCGCAAAAGAAAGAGCTAATGAATGGGTAAACAGCGCTGCCAAGGCATAAAACATAATAAGAAGGAGTCCCTTATTTATTATTATAAACACTTTTGAAACCGGTTATAGCCTTTATAACCGGTTTTTAAATCGATTAAAATTAAACTTAAAAAAAAATAATGCCACGCCATGAAAAACAGAAATAATGCCGGTAACAAATACCAGCAGTACCCATTACTAATTGAGCAGATAGTAAAGGATATAGATAATAGTAAACCTTTACCGGAAATTGTAGTGATTACTACCTTCCCCCCAAGGCAGTGTGGTATAGCTACATACTCTCAGGACCTTATTAAGGCCCTTAACAATCAGTATGTGGAGTCTTTTTCTATCAAGATATGCGCGTTGGAAAACAAAAATGAAAAACATACCTATACCGATCCCGATGTAAAATACATACTTGACACATCTGAACCGGAATCGTACAGGGAACTTGCCAGGGCATTAAATGAAGACGAAAACATTAAAGTAGTGCTTATACAGCACGAGTTTGGTCTTTTTGCCGAAAGCACTAAAGAATTCAATGAGTTTATAGATGCAGTACAAAAACCGCTAACAGTGGTTTTCCATACCGTACTGCCTAACCCCGACGAAGTTTTTAAAGCTAACGTACAGCATATACTTAACAGGGTAGACTCACTTATAGTAATGACAAACAACGCGGCCGATATACTGGTGCGCGACTACATAATAGACCGTAACCTTATTACGGTTATACCACACGGAACGCATTTGGTTGAGCATTCTGATAAAAATAACATGAAGGCCAAATACGGCTATGAAGGAAGAAGCATACTCTCTACTTTCGGGCTTTTAAGCTCAGGTAAAAGTATTGAAACTACCTTAGAGGCACTACCTCAGGTTATCAGGAAAAATCCTGACGTGTTATTCCTTATTATAGGTAAAACACACCCTACGGTATTTTTACATGAAGGTGAAACCTACAGGGATTCACTTATCCAGAAGATAAACGAACTTGGCCTTGAGAACCATGTGGCTTTTATCAATAAGTATGTGCCCCTGCCGGAACTGTTAGAATACCTGCAGATGACAGATATTTACCTGTTTACTTCTAAAGACCCTAACCAAGCAGTAAGCGGGACATTCTCGTATGCGCTTAGCTGTGGCTGTGCCATAATATCTACCCCTATTCCGCATGCACGCGAAGTACTGGCCGGAGATACAGGTATAACTTTCGATTTCGGAAATTCGCCACAACTAGCAAAAGCTATTAATAAACTGTTAGCCGACGATACGCTGCGCGAAACAATGGTATTAAACGGCCTGCATAAAATTATACATACCGCTTGGGAAAACTCCGCTGTAGACCATGCCATACTATTGGAACAGACTGCGGGAAACGCAATAAGACTTCAGTACCGCAATCCTGAAGTGAACCTTAATCACATTAAGGCAATGACCACAGATTTTGGTATGCTGCAGTTTTCTAAACTAAACAGACCCGATAAGGCATCAGGTTATACGGTGGATGATAATGCACGTGCACTTATTGCAATGTGTCAGCACTACAAAAAATATAAAGACGAAAGTGTACTGCCTTACATAAATACATATTTAAGTTATATAGAATATTGCCATATGAAAGATGGCCGATTCATCAACTATGTAGATATTGATAAGAACTTTACAGAACAAAACAACAACGAAAACCTTGAAGACAGTGCGGGTCGTGCCATGTGGGCGTTGGGTTATTTGATATCTGTAGCAAATGTGCTGCCTACGGAATATGTACAAAGGGCTGAAGCGATGTTCCAAAATTCTTTATCTCTAACAAAAGGTATTTATTCTACCCGTGCTATGGCTTTTGTTATTAAAGGACTTTACTACTATAACAGGACAATAAAAGACGACGATACTATTATATACATAAAACTGTTTGCCGACAGGATGGTACAAATGTACCGCCACGAAAAAGAGGAAAACTGGTACTGGTTTGAGAGTTATTTAACGTATGCTAACAGTGTACTGCCTGAAGCAATGTTACTTTGCTATACTATTACAGGCGAAGAAGTTTACAAAGACATAGCTAAAGAGTCTATGGACTTTTTACTGGATGTAATTTTTGATGAAAACTCTATTAGGGTCGTACCAAACGACGGATGGTATTTTAAAGGCCAGGAGGATAAAAAGCGTTATGGCGAACAACCTATAGATGTGGCTTATACCATACTGGCATTACGCAAATTCCATGATATTTTTAAGGAAGAAAAATACCTTGCTAAAATGGAAATTGCCTTTAACTGGTTTTTAGGTAACAATCACCTGCAACAGATTATTTATAACCCGTGCACCGGAGGTTGTTTTGACGGACTTGAGCAGCACAATGTAAACCTTAATCA
This sequence comes from Flavobacterium beibuense, assembly GCF_004151245.1. Classification (GTDB taxonomy): domain Bacteria; phylum Bacteroidota; class Bacteroidia; order Flavobacteriales; family Flavobacteriaceae; genus Flavobacterium; species Flavobacterium beibuense_A. The sequence continues at coordinate 43,220 of NZ_JUIW01000007.1, read as the reverse complement.
GGGTGCAGAGTCTACCCTAAGCTATTTAATGGCACGTTTAACCATCACTAAATACTTTGGTAATCCTGATCAGATTTATTTTAGGAGGAAATTAAAAAACACTATTACCAAACATCTTGAGAAGTTTTAATTCGATTATGTTCATAAATGAAGAAAGCAGGCTTTAGGCCTGCTTTTCTTTTTGATATGGAAATCTGGTATTATTTCAGTTTTAAAGTTTTCATATTGCTTTCGTCAATATTAAACTCTCTAATAACGTTATTATAATCTGTAAGATCTATTCTTGCAGAGTTATCATATCCAGGTATAATTACTACCCTGAAAACCTGATTTTGAAGGAAGTTAGGATTTGTACCTAAATCATAATTAGCCCCCATATAGAAAACAATATCGTTACGGGTAAAGTCAAAATCAAACTCTACATAATCACCATTGTCATAGTAAATGGTCTTTGGTATCATTTCCCACACATCGCTATTGTTAACCACATCTTTTAAACGGTAAACTAAAACCATATCTGCAGGATATAATGCAGGGTCTAAAATGTATTGTGAAGTATAATACCCTGTACTATTGTCAAAACTAAATGTAGCCTGATTAACTTCGAAAACCTCAGCTTCAAAATAACTAGTTTCATATATAACATCCGGATCATCATCAACACACGACGATAATGTAAACAAACCTACTACGCTTAGAAGTAAAAATATCTTTCTCATAATGTTAAAAATTTTATTGTTTATAAAGGTATTTCCAAAAACTGAACCAAAAAATTATTTGTAGCGAAAAATAATGAAAAAAAATTTAAATACCTTTGTTTCAGTATGGAACAAAATCTCAAATTATACAAGGTTTTACTGGGCTGCACGCCAAAAGGCCGCTTAACAGAACAACACGATATTTTTTTGGAATTGGTACCTCAATCGAGGAACTTATTCCCGATATGTATACCTTTTGGCCCGACGGCGGAAGGCTTCATGTAGACTCCTGGAGAGAAGTTACACACGTAGGCGAATATGCCATTACCATAACGTCTAAACAGGATAGCAATATTGCCGAAAAATTGTTTTTTATTAATCTGGGTGGTTACAAGCCCGGAGATTTTGAAGAATACCACTACAAAACTCTTATGGTTGCCCAAACTATGGCCGAAGCCGTAAAAGCTGCCAAGCAAACAACTTTCTATAAACACTGCGGGTTTAAGGGTGCCGAGTCCCACATAGATGATAAATATGCTCTTGATATAGACGACATGCATAATGTGGAAGACATACTCCTGCCCCACTATAAAGAAAAATACAGTTTCTCCATAACAAAAACAGCCCATCCTGTAGAAGATGAGCTGCATATAGGTTATTTGAAGCTTGGTATATAATTAGATCTTTTTAATCTTTTTAAACTGTTTGTTTATAGGGATAATCATTTTTACCATGGTACCCCAACCTGGTTCGGCATCAATTTTCATTATACCGCCTATTCCGGTTACGTGGCCTTCCATTGTTTTCTTACGCGAATCGTTTCTGTCGCCTCCGGTACCATTATCCTTAATAGATACCATTAACCTTGTACCTGTAAACGACATACCAAAGAAAACTTTAGATGCCTGCGGATCTTCGCCAATACCTTCAAGGCTTTCTTTAATGGCTGCAGTAAGCTCACGCTGACTTTCCTTTACAATGGTGTTTGTAGAAGGCTTATCAGGCATAGAGAACAATACCTCAACAGGGCTGTCTTTAAAATAGTTGGTTACATATTCCTGAGTACTGGTAATATAGCTGGAAAGCGTAGTGGATTTAGGCGTAAGCAGCCAAACAAGATCGCGAATGTTCTCCTCAATCATTTTGGTAGTATCCTGCATTGCCTCTCCGTTACTTCTAACAGTAGGCATACCGTTTGTTTTTTCTACTATGGCTTCACTCAGGTAATTTATTTTAGAAAGCTTGGAATCGATATCAGAATGGATGTCCTGCACAAGGCGAAGGCGTTCCTGCCTTTCTGCCTCGTTATACATTCTTTCTTCACGAAGTTTTGTTTTAAGCTGTTGTTTTCTTTTCCAAAACCAGCCAATAACTAAAAGAACAAGTACAGAACATACTGCAATTATAATTATCCTTATTCTTTTTGTAGCCTCATATTCTTCTCTGCTTATGCTGTCGCCTCCGGCAGATACAGTTTCTTCCTCATCATCACCCGGCTGGCTAAACTTAAGTTGTTTTTCATACTTAAGTTGTAATGCAGCCATTTGTTTTGCATGTTTAACATTAGTAAAACTGTCTTTTTTCTGCTCGTACAGTTTATGATATCTTATCGACTCAGGATATTGTTTAAGTTTTTCATAAGCTATAGCCATACCCAGGCACGACTCTATTACCACCTCATTGTACTTCATTGAGGTTGCATCAAGGTAAGCCTGCTCATAAAGCCTTAACGACTCACTGTAGTCATCGTTAAGTGCATGCACTTTACCAAGGCTGCTCAGGGTTGCCGTTACGTTTCTCCTGTCGTCCAGTCCGGCGAAATAGCCCAACGCCTCTTTGTAATTAAGTATAGACTGTACATAATCGGTTTTCTTTCTGTAGGCATTACCCATTTTGCTAAGTGTATGCCCTGCTTCGCTGTTTTTACCTCTTGCACGGTAAATGGCAAGTGCACGGCTGTAGGCATCAAGTGCCGGCTCCGGTTTTTGCTGAAGTTCATACACGCTGCCTATAGCAACAAGTGTTTCGGCTTCCAGCAACTCGTTGTTAAGCTTTTTGGCCTCTTTTATACCATAAGTATAATACTGAACCGAAAGGCCGTAGTCTTTCTCATCGGCATATACCTCTCCTAGCGACTTAGAAGTTGTTGCAATTCCATTACCATCGTTAATGGCTTTAAAGTTGCTTAGAGCCAAAAGATAACTTTTAACAGCAGCTTTTGTCTGCTCAGCTTTATGATAAGCGTTGCCTAAGCCTGCATAGGCCTTTCCAAGAGCTTTCTTATCGCCGGCATCAGTAGCAAGGTCAACACTTTGCTGAAAAGCATCTATAGCCTCCTGATAATGGTTTTGTGAAATTTGTTTTGTTCCCTGGTTTAGGAAATACTCAGCATTCTCTTCCTGTGCGTAACAGTAGAAACCGAATAATAGCAGTAAAAACGGTAAGGTTTTCTTCATTAAAATTTTTGATTGGGCTTAGCAAAAATAGAAAATATCTCAATGCAATATAAACAAAATGTTAATTTCTCGCGTATTATTAAAAATAAATTATTGCAAGCATAAAAATGTGCTTTAAGAATTTTCTTTCTAAACTGTTATAAAAAAGTAGAATTATTCCTATTTAACAAATTTCACAAAATGAGGAAATCCGTAATTTTAAAGGAGATAGCGATAAACATAAAAATTTGGTGCTATAAAACTTCGAGTCAAATTATTCTTATAAATTATTTTTAAATTTCTTCATCAAAACTCTCAAAAGGAGTCGAAATTGTGATTGTTGTTCCCCATCCCGGCAAACTTTCAACAAAGGTTTCTCCGCCAATATTTTTAAGTCTTTTATATAACGATTTTAGTTTTCCGTCGCTATAATCCACGTAATTACCTGAACCATTATCTCTTACAGTTATCTGCATCTTGTCATCCTTGGTTGTAATACCTAAAAACACCTTGTTTGCTTTAGCTTTTACCGCTATGGCATTAAGACATTCTTTAAGCACAATAGCGAGCTCTTTTCTTGCCGAACCCGACATTTTTACCGAAGGCATATCGGGATCTACCGAAAAAACCGACTCCACATGATGATTTTTTAAATAGCCTGAAGCGAAATCACACATGCCGTTTGCCAAATTTTGAGGACTGGCATTTTCCTTCTCCAATGCCCATACCAAATCGCTTATGTCCTCGTGTATCTTAACCGTAGCATTATGTAGTGCCTCATTAGAAACTCTAATAGAGGGAGCACCCACAGCTTTACGGCTTAACTCATCGTTTAGGTAATACACCTCCCCCAGCCTGTTATCAAGGTGGGTATAAAGTTCTTTTACATGGGTAAGCTTTTCATTTTGCTTTCGTCTTTGCGAAGCCATTCTCGCTAGCTGCTTTTTGTATTTCTTTTTAAGCCTTGCCTTTTGAAACCACATAAAAATCAAAAAAGAAGACATAACCGCAAACCCGCCCGATATAGCTATAAGACTGTATTTATCATTCAGTAATGCCGACTGGTTGCCTGCCTCCAGCTTATTTATCTTTTCCGTAAGTGCCATTATTTCCATCTGGCTCTTTGCCTTTTGGGTTTCATACCTCATCTGGGCTTTTGCATTCTCCTGTAAAGCTAAACGCGCCTCAAGACTATCCCTTTTCTGCTCATAAAGCTTTTGATATAAGATGGTATTTTCATACTCCTCCAGATGATCATAAGCTTTAGAAAGTCCTTTGCAGGCATCTACCACCGCTTCGTCATACTTTATCTCTACCGCATCAAGATAGGCCTGTTTATGTAGTTTCAGGGACTCGTTATAATCGCCTGCACCGGCAAATGTTTCACCCAAATCGTTTAGTGTTTCGGCTACTTTTTTTCGTTCGTCACTCTCGTTAAAATAACCAAGTGCCTCCTTATAGTTTTGCTCTGCAAGATTAAAATACCCTGTATGGTTGTAAACATTACCCATAGCACTCAGTAAAACAGCTTTGCCCAGCACATCGTTATTGGTTTCATAGATCCTGATGGCCCTCCTGTAAACCGAAAGTGCCATATCATACTTTTGCTGTTTTTCATACACCATACCCAGTCCGCCCAAACTACCAGCCTCAATGTTCGAACTTTTGGCCAGTATGGCATACTGCTGAGCTTCTTTGTAATACTGTATGGCAGCGTCATACTCGTTTGCAGAAGTATAGAGTACGGCTACCTGTTTTGCGGTTTCGGCAATGCTTTTGTAGTTACCCTGCTGTTTGTGCAGGCTAAGTGATAGTAAATAATAATCGAGGGCTTCCCTTGGCTGATCCGCCATAATATATACCGATCCCAGGTAGTTATAGCTGTTTATAAGGGTAAGTGTGTCTCTGCTTTTCTTTGCATGGTCTACACTCTGCATAAAAGCCATAATAGCTGCAGTATAGTTTTTTTGCTCAAAAGCCTGTTCTCCCTTATGCATAAAAGAAGAGGCTGTCGTAGTTTGCGCAGGGCTAGGTAACACGCATAATAGCACAACTGCAAAAAGTAAGGTTTTTTGCATAGGTATCTTCGTTAAGCGGGGATATATAAATGTAAGAAAAAAACTGTTACAAAATTCAAAATTTAAATAAATTTCATAAAAGGATAACTTAATGCCCCTTATATGTTATACTACTGTAAGCCTTTATTTATAAAGAGTATTTGATTTTTACACTCAAATCACTCCATTTAACGATACGTTAAATACTATTATTTTTTTAAATAATTACTACTACATTTATTAAAAAAGAAAAACTATGAGAGGGATATTTAAGGCGCTTCTTGCTGGCTGGGGAGCTAAAAAACTGGGATTTGGGTGCTTTGGTACCATTATAGCCTTTATAATAATATACTACCTTTTAGGGTATGTGTTTTAAACAAAAAGCCTCCCAATTGGGAGGCTTTTTTTATCTTAAAGTTTTATTATTCATAAGTAATTACAAATTCTGATACCGGATCGACTTCACCATCAACAAAAGCTGTTTGCTTAACCGGGAAACCGTCATTATCAAATTCATAGGTTACTGTACCGCTATATTCCTGATCAAAACTAACAGTTTCATTAGCTATTAAGTAATTTTCTGAAATTACTGCTATACCTACTATACCTGTTTGTTTAAACAACACATGGTTTGCCTTATTATCACCAAACTGGTTATAAGCAATTTTAAGGAAGTCACCTTTTACCACGGTTTCATTATCATACGTATAAATGCTCGAGTTTAAATATGTACCGGTTTCACTATCCATATTACTATAGTAGGTTACAACATTATTCCCATTGTAAACTGCTTCACATAAATAATTTAATTCTTCATTACTATTTACGCTTGCTATCTTATAAACCCTTCCCTGAGCATCAAGGTAATAATTGTACTTTGAAACAGTTGTATCGCTTCCCTGAACATTAATCATTGTTACCTTAATCACGCCTTCTTCTGTATAATCTACAGTAGAATGATCTACTGAATAAGGATTTCCTGAAAAAGAAGAGGTTACATCCATGGCAATTATTTTTCCTAACTCATCATAAGTTATTTCTGTAACTGCAGTCTGATCTTCAATACTTGCAGTTCGGCTTATTAATAGCCCCTGCTCATTATAAGTATATAAATCAGAAAAATAAGCTTCTCCTTCGTTATAGATATACCTTTCAGTCATTTTGTTATCTGTAAACTTTCTAAGCTCACTAATTTGATCTTCTCCGTCATTATAACGGGCAATCTCTTTTAAATTCTTGTCTACCGGATTTCCGTTTACAGGATCTGTACTATCGTCAGACGAACAAGAGGCAAGCGACAGGAATGCCGCAAAAAATAATAATCTTAATTTCATTGGTATGGTTTTAGTTTATTCGTATTCTATAACAATCTTTTTGAAAACGTTACCATTATTATACAGTTCACGTACTTCTACAGGGTAACCTTCTTCATCAAAAGAATATTCATAATAATAATTAATATCAGTACTGTTAGTTTTACTTTCAGTTAATCGGTAATTATCAGGGGATGAAAGAGCAAAATTAAAATCTACTTCATACAAAACCATATTACTTAAACCTCCAAATGAGTTTCTGAAAAGGTTTAAGTACTCCCCTTTCACTTCGGTTTCATAATCATAAGTGTAATTTACTGTGCTGGAGCCATAAGATGTTAATGTACGGGAAAGAATATTATTACCCTCATAGTTAACTTCTGTTGCAGAGTTGTAATATTCATTTATATATTCCATTTTATAAATAATCCCGTCGCCGTTTAGATAAAATGTATTGGGTAAATTCCCTCCCGGATCATAATCACCCGTTACCACATTATCCTCATTGTTATAAGTATATTCCCTTCTCCAGTGTGTTGAAGAACCATCGTTAACATTATCAAAATTTATCAGCCTCCCCTGCTCATCATATTCAAATGAAGAAGAAGAGTCGGTAAAACCATTATAAAAATGAACATCTATATCACTAAGCCTGCCTTGGGCATTGTAAGAGTAATCATAAATAGAACCAATTTCCAAAGGATCATCATTTTCATATCCAATCATCTGGTCTATTTTATTATTCGCACATAAAGTAACCATGATAAGCTGCTCACTTTCTCCGTTTACATAGTACTCCTTTATTTTCTTAAGATTTTTTTCAACAGGTGGTGTAGGGTCCGGATTTTCATTTACCGGATCTGTACTATCATCAGATGAACAAGAAGCAAGCGACAGGAATGCCGCAAAAAATAATAAGCGCAGTTTCATTAGGCGTGGTTTAATTATTATAAGACTGCAAGAAAGCAAAAAACTATATTATATACAAAAAAAACCTCCCGATTGGGAGGCTTTTTTTATTCGTAGGTTATGGTTTCTTCTGCTAGAAGAACATTGTCTGAATACATAGATCTATTTACAGGATAGCCATCTTCATCAAACATATAAGTATAACTAACACTAGTAAAAGGATTTTCAACTGAACTTATATACCTCGTATAACTCTTATTCACAAACCCCCTTGCAAACAACTGATGATTAAGCACATTACCATTAAACATGTTTAAATCTGATTTTAAATAATGTCCTTTTACCTCTGTAGTGGCATCATAGGTATATGTTGTTGTATAACCTCCATGAGTATCGCTAACTATGCAACCATCGACATATACAACTTCCTCTGTGTTTACATTACCAACTAATTCCCTTACTATCTTGTAAACTATCCCCTGAGAGTTTAAATAGTAAGTTTTTGTTTCAGGAACTGTATTAACATAAACATCATTTGCAGTTATGGTATTATCACTATTATAAATAAACTCTGTATAGTCTTCTATTTCTTCTCCCTGATTATTAAAGCCTTTAAGTGCATCCTTAATCATTCTTCCCTGACTATCATAAGTAAACTCATTATGAGTTCCGGTAGGCTGCATCAAATTATCCAGATACACAATATCATTCAATATACCATTTGCCGAATAATGATATTCATACGCATTTAGCAGATTATTGTTCAAATCGTACTGATATATTTCACTTAGCTTATTTCCGGAAAATTCATATCTAAACTTATAATAATCGTTAGTTATATTGACTTCCAAAAGATTTTTCTCTGTATTCACAGGATCATCTCCATCGTCTGATGAACATGCCATTAAAACAATAAAAAATGAAAGGGCTAATAGTCGTAGTTTCATAGGTGTGGTTTAAAAGGTTATAGCTACTAAATAACTAAATTATTTTAACATAACAAAAAGCCCCCCGATAAGGGAGGTTTGAAATGCTATAATATCTAATATTCGCCAAGAACCGGTTTTCCTCTTTCTTCTAATAATCTGGAGTAGGTTTTGTTATCAACTATCATAATTCTGCTTTTTTCCAGCCTGGGTTCTTTAAGCATTAAATCAATATCAAAAAAAGCTTTTATTTTAAAACCAGTTGTATCAACTCCTTCTTTAAAAATCTCTTCTTTAAGCAACTCAGACCTATCTGCTAAGTGATCTGTTCTATATCTGTCCCCATGCTTTAATGAAACAACAAATGTGTGCTCCGAAGGGTTGTAATGTTTCAAAATATCCATGAACTTCCTTTTCTTTTTTATGACAGGGTATGCTTCTGTAGCATCCAAATCAACTATAGAAGATATATCGTGAGCAAAGAATGATTTCTCTTTTTCTTTATTGAATGAAGATTTACATCCTATAGCCAGGAAAACCAATATGCAAAATACTTTTCTCATCATTCTTTTCCTTATTAAATAAAAAATGAAAGGGCTAATAGTCGTAGTTTCATTAGGTGTGGCAGTATTAATTTGTTGTATATTCAATAATTATGTCTCCTGCAGGCTCTCCATCATAGCTTGTAGATATTTTGTTAGGAAACCCGTCTTCGTCAAATTCAAAAATACGTTCATGTGTAAAGCCTGTTGTTGCTTCTTCCTTAATGTAATAATTGTCTGCATTATTAATTATATAAATAAAGCCACCGTACAGGATAATGTTAACCTCATTGTTATCAAAATGGTTCCTGTTAAGCTTTAAAAAATCGCCTTTTACCTCAGTAGCTGTATCATATGTATAATTATAAGTGTAATTATCATATATTAATGAAGTTATATTATTACCATTGTAAATTGCCTCAACAGTAGACGTGTTGCCGTTAGTGTAAGTCTCCATTTTATAAATGCGACCTGTATCATTTAAAAAATATTTTTTGTATAAAGTACTTTCAACATTTAGTGTTCGGTACCTTGATATGGTATTATCCTCATTGTAAACCATTTCTTCATATGTTGCCGAAGTCCCGTCAATATAAAACAGTTGATAACTAATCATCCTTCCCAGCTCATCATAAACAAACTGCATATATTTACTTATAAAATTGCCTTGTTCGTCTAACAAATGAATTTCTGTTAAAACTCCCTGCTCATTATATATATATTTTTGCCTCTGATTAAACTGTCCTCCAACATACGAAATTGTTTCATCTATCTTATTATCACTAAAAGTAGCAATACTGGAAGGAGTAGTTTCTCCATAGCTGTAAGTAGTAAACTTGTATATATCTTTTACTACCTCCGGATTTTCATTTACAGGCTCACTCCCGTCATCTGATGAACATGCCATTAAAACAATAAAAAATGAAAGGGCTAATAGTCGTAGTTTCATAGGTGTGGTTTAAAAAGGTTATAGCTACTAAGTAACTAAATAATTTCAACATAACAAAAAGCCTCCCCTATCGGGAGGCTTCTCTTTAAATATTTCAATCTTAAATTTTAAATCCAAGTAAAAATTACATATTTCTGCGGTACTGCCCGCCCACTTCAAACAATGCCGAAGTAATCTGACCCAACGAACAAACCTTAGCGGCTTCCATAAGGCGCTCAAACATATTTTGGTTTTGTATTGCTGCTTCCTGTACAAGGGCAAGCTGTTCCTTAACCTTTTGTGCATTACCTTTATGTAGGCTCTCAAGGGTATTAATCTGGAACTGTTTCTCCTCTTCAGTAGCACGTATAACCTCAGCAGGAACAACCGTAGGCGAACCTTTAGAGCTCAGGAAGGTATTCACCCCGATAATAGGAAACTCTCCTGTATGCTTAAGGGTTTCGTAGTAAAGGCTTTCTTCCTGTATTTTAGAACGCTGGTACATAGTTTCCATAGCACCCAGTACACCACCTCTTTCGGTAATACGGTCAAACTCTGTAAGTACAGCCTCCTCAACAAGATCGGTAAGCTCTTCAATAATAAACGATCCCTGTATTGGGTTTTCGTTTTTAGCCAGCCCCAGCTCTTTGTTAATAATTAGCTGAATTGCCATTGCACGGCGCACGCTTTCTTCGGTAGGCGTTGTAATAGCCTCATCATAAGCGTTTGTATGCAGCGAGTTACAGTTATCGTAAATGGCGTAAAGTGCCTGTAATGTAGTACGGATATCGTTAAAGTCGATTTCCTGCGCGTGTAGCGAGCGACCCGACGTTTGAATGTGGTACTTAAGCATTTGTGCACGCTCGTTAGCACCATATTTATTTTTAAGCGCCTTAGCCCAAATTCTTCTTGCCACACGGCCTATAACCGCATACTCAGGGTCAATACCATTAGAGAAGAAGAACGAAAGGTTTGGTCCAAAATCGTTAATGTTCATACCACGGCTCAGGTAGTACTCCACATAGGTAAATCCGTTTGCTAGGGTAAATGCCAACTGTGTAATAGGGTTAGCACCTGCCTCGGCAATGTGGTATCCTGAAATGGAAACCGAATAGAAGTTCCTTACGTTTTTCTGGATAAAGTACTCCTGTACGTCACCCATTAGGCGAAGGGCAAACTCAGTTGAGAAGATACAGGTATTTTGTGCCTGGTCTTCCTTAAGGATATCTGCCTGTACCGTACCACGTACCTGCGACAGGGTACGTACTTTTATTTCGTTATATACATCGGCAGGAAGTACCTGGTCTCCGGTTACACCTAAAAGCATAAGCCCAAGTCCGTCGTTACCCTGTGGCAATGCACCATTGTAACGTGGCCTTTCCACCCCTTTTTCTTTGTATATCTTGTTTATCTTATCGTCTACCTCTTTTTCAAGGCCGTTTTCCTTAATGTAAAGCTCACACTGCTGGTCGATAGCCGCATTCATAAAGAAGCCTAACAACATAGGCGCCGGACCGTTAATGGTCATACTCACCGATGTCATAGGGTGTGCAAGGTTAAAGCCCGAGTATAGTTTTTTGGCATCGTCTAAGCAGCAGATAGATACACCCGCATTACCAATCTTACCATAAATATCCGGACGGTGATCAGGGTCATTACCATAAAGGGTAACACTGTCAAACGCTGTAGATAAACGTTTGGCCGGCATACCTAAACTCACATAGTGAAAACGTCTGTTAGTACGTTCAGGTCCGCCCTCTCCTGCAAACATACGCGTTGGGTCTTCCCCTTCTCTCTTAAACGGATATAATCCGGAAGTATAAGGGAATTCTCCCGGTACGTTTTCCTGCAGGCACCATCTTAAAATATCACCCCAAGCCTGGTATTTAGGCAGGGCAACTTTAGGTATCTGCGTGTGCGAAAGCGATTCGGTATGCGTTTGTATCTTAATCTCCTTATCCCTTACCTTAAAGGAATAAACAGGATTTTTGTATTTGTTTACTTTTTCGTCCCATGTAAGTATAACCTCCCAGTTGTATGGGTCAAGGTTCATTTTTACACGGTCAAACTCTTTTAGTAATAAATCTGTGAATAGTGACTTATCTGCATCAGTAACTGCTACTGAGGCATCGTCTATACCCGCTTTATTTATCTGCGGAACCTTACCGCTTACGGTCTCTATGGTTTTAAAGATACCGTATAGCTTTTGTGCCACATCCTGCTGTGAAGCCGCTGTTTCGTCATAGCTGCGGTTATTTTCTGCAATTTCACTCAGGTAACGTGTTCTGTGCGGAGGGATAACAAATATCTTCTCGCTCATTTCACGGGTAATCTCAAAAGTCGACTTAAGGTCAGATTCTGTTTTCTCCACAATCTTATCCATAATCGCTTTGTAAAGCGTATTCATACCCGGGTCGTTAAACTGAGAGGCTATGGTACCAAATACCGGAAGGTCGTCCGGGTTGGCATCCCACAGGTTGTGGTTACGCTGGTATTGCTTTTTCACATCACGAAGCGCATCAAGCGAACCGCGTTTGTCAAACTTGTTAATAGCAACAAGATCGGCAAAATCAAGCATATCAATTTTTTCCAGCTGAGTAGCAGCACCAAACTCCGGTGTCATTACATACAGCGAAACATCCGAATGGTCAAGGATCTCAGTATCACTTTGCCCGATACCCGAAGTTTCAAGGATAATTAAATCATATTTAGCCGCCTTAAGCACCTGTATAGCCTCTGCCACATATTTAGAAAGGGCAAGGTTAGACTGGCGTGTGGCTAGCGAACGCATATAAACCCTTGGGTTGTTTATGGCATTCATCCTGATACGGTCGCCCAGTAAGGCACCACCCGTTTTACGTTTAGACGGGTCTACAGATATAAGTCCGATAGTTTTTTCAGGGAAATCGATAAGGAAACGGCGTACAAGCTCATCTACTAATGATGATTTACCTGCACCACCCGTACCGGTAATACCCAATACAGGAATTTTAGACGTTTCGTTTTGTTTGTGTATGGTATCAAGGGTTTCTTTTGCAACTTCAGGGAAGTTCTCCGCAGAAGATATTACCCTTGCAATAGCCGTTGGGTTTTTATCTGTAAGATGGTTCACCTCACCGTTAAGGGTATCGCCCACCGGATAGTCTGCCCTTTGTACAAGGTCGTTAATCATACCCTGTAGTCCAAGCTCACGCCCGTCATCCGGAGAGTATATTCTTGTAATACCGTACTCATGAAGCTCTTTTATCTCTTCGGGAAGGATAACTCCGCCCCCGCCGCCAAATATTTTAATATGTCCCGCCCCTTTTTCTTTAAGCAGGTCGTACATGTATTTAAAATATTCGTTGTGCCCGCCCTGGTATGAGGTCATAGCAATGGCGTTTGCATCTTCCTGTATGGCAGTATTTACTACTTCTTCCACACTTCGGTCGTGCCCTAAGTGAATTACCTCAACACCCGTTGCCTGAATAATTCGGCGCATGATGTTTATAGCTGCATCGTGCCCGTCAAACAGGGATGCTGCGGTTACTATTCTAACTTTATGTTTAGGAATATAAGGCTGTACTTGCTCCATCTTTATAATAATCTCAATTTTAAGCCCGCAATTTACGTATTTATTGAAGATTTCAAAACAAACAGGGCCTATAAAAAACGTTGTAGTAAATTTTAAAGAACTACCTTACAATATGATAAAGGTTTCCCTCATTCATAAACAATATACGAGTGCGAAACGAAGCCGATTTTACTTTGGTAGGATACCAGTCCCTGCCCTTAGCGGCAATTATAAACAGGCCTTGGTCGTCTCCCGATACGGTAAACTTACTGCCCCTGGGCTGCCTGTGAAATATGGGAACGCCAAACTCTTTCTTTAACTGATCGGCAAGGCGCGGCACATCATTGGTTACCAGTCCCACCTCACTTATGGATAGGTACGACTTGGAGTTAAAATCGTGGGTAGAGGTTTCACGGTTAGGATACCGGGTTATAAACTCCAGTATATTACCGTTGTTATCATAAAAATAAAATGACTGGGCATCCCAATTGGTAAAGTCGGCAATGTCGTTTTCCTTTTCAATGGGAATCAAATCAATGCGTGACTTCATTATTGAATATGCCTGATCAAAACGGTTGTTCGGGATATCTATAGCAAAGTGGTAAACGGGGTTCTGGCCTTCGGCATATCTAAAAATAAGTTTGGTATAACCTATTGCAAATGTTACAGAAAATTTATCAGATAGTTCTGCCTTCAACCCTAAAACTCTTTTATAAAAACTCTCGGTCTCTGCTAAATTGCTGCTAAGCAGTTCAAGCTCGATAATTTGCATACCTTAAATCTTATCTTTCAAAAACATCTATGCAAGATACGCATAAATACTATCTCTCAATAAATCAAATAGTTAAATCATGACTAAAAAATGTTATGATTGCCTGCATCATATTTACAATGTTTTAACTTTTGCATAGGGAGTTGTTCACTACATTTGCGGCTTATTTACACGGAGATGAAACTTCCTAAACACTACATGGCTGCCATTTCAGCCTTTATTATATGGGGATTTTTTAGCATTGTGCTTAAGCCCCTTTATTTATACCCTTCTCTTGACATACTTTTTTATCGTGTTTTTGCCTGCATTATTATCATGCTGCTTATTAACATTGCATTTAGAAGAGATAAGATAAAAGAAACCAAAAACTATTTTACCGCACTTACCAAAAAGGAAAAACGAAACCAGTGGCTGCTTATTTTCGGTAGTTCGCTATTGCTTACCGCAAACTGGTTTTTCTTTATATACGTAATGAACCACATAAGCGTAAAAGCAGCCTCGTTTGCCTATATGGTATGCCCCATACTTACCACGGTATTTGCTTGGTTTATACTAAAGGAAAAACTTACCAGGCTACAATGGCTATCGGTATTTCTAAGTATGCTTAGCTGCGTGATACTATCTTACAACAGTTTTACCAGTGCACTTTACAGCGTGGTTATTGCCTCTACCTATGCGGTATACCTTGTACTGCAAAAAAGAATCACGATGCCCGACAGGTTTATACTCCTTACCCTGCAAATAGGGTTTACGGCACTTATACTGCTTCCGTTTTACAAGCCTTACAGCGGCCCCGTACCTACAGAGCCTTTATTCTATTATTTTATAATTATGATAGCCGTAGGCTTTACCATAATACCTATGTTCCTTAACCTGTTTGCGCTAAAGGGAATCAACTCTTCCACCGTTGGGATATTGATATACCTTAACCCAATCATCGCGTTTACACTGGCCATAGTATATTATGACGAGAATGTTACGTTAATACAGGCTATGGCATATTTTGTTATCGTAATATCGGTAATACTGTTTAATGTAGGCAGCTACTTAAAGCTAAAGGAACAGGACATGCCGATAAACCGTCCGTCGGTAAACTAACTATATTTTACTGTCAATAAAACGACTCTATATTTTGCTTGGAACGGTTTTTGTTTATTTTTGAAGAAAATAGTATTCATGAAAAAAGTAGTATTCGCCATTCTATTACTGCCACTGGCATCTAATGCACAACTGGGAGGCCTTATAAACAAGGCAAAAGATAAAGTAACCGACGTAACCGGAACAAGTACAGGCCTTAGTAATGCCGATATTGCTTCGGCACTTAAGGAAGCCCTTAACAAAGGGATAGACGAGCAGGTAACCAAGCTTACTGCTGTAGACGGTTTCTATAAAAACGATATGGTAAAGATACTTTTACCCGAAGAACTTCAAAAAGTAGACAAAACACTTAGAAGCGTAGGTATGGGTAATCTGGCCGACGAAGGGCTTTTAGTACTGAACCGCGCTGCCGAGGATGCCGTAAAAGAGGCTACCCCTATTTTTGTGAATGCGGTAACAAGCATGACTTTTAGCGATGCTAAAAACATACTTATGGGCGACGACAGATCGGCTACTACCTATTTAGAGAAAACAACCTCAACACAGTTATACGACAAGTTTAGCCCGGTGGTAAAAACATCGCTGGACAAGGTGGGTGCCGATAAGGTATGGGCAACAATAATTGAGAAATACAATTCGCTGCCGCTTACTAAAGACGTAAACCCTAACCTTACCGATTATGTAACCAGCAAGGCTATGAGTGGTGTATTCACCATGATATCTGTAGAGGAAAAACAGATAAGAACCGATTTATCATCCCGTACATCAGACCTGCTTAAAAAGGTATTTGCATTACAGGACTAAGCCAATAACAAACCAACTTTTATGAAAAGACTAATTATTCCCGTTATAGCCATAATGGCGTCGATTTCTTTTTCCGGATGTGCCGAACTGCAACAGATAGCAGAGCAGTATCCGCAAACCGGTATAATAAGCAATGCCGATATAGCTGCCGGACTTAAGGAGGCCCTTGATAAGGGAATTGACAAACAGGTAACTAAGCTTACCGCTACCGATGGTTTTTACAAAAACAGCCTGGTAAAGATATTGTTGCCCGAAGAGCTTCAAAAAGTGGATAAGGCACTGCGTCAGGTTGGTTTAGGCTCGTTAGCAGACGAAGGCCTTAAAATGATGAACCGCGCTGCCGAAGATGCCGTAAAAGAGGCAACACCCATATTTGTTACCGCAGTAAAAGACATGACCTTTAATGATGCCCGCAACATACTCATGGGTAACGACAGGTCGGCTACTACCTATCTGCAAAACACCACCACTACACAGCTTTATGCCAAGTTTAATCCGGTTATAAAATCGTCGTTCAGTAAAGTGGGTGCCGATAAGGTTTGGAGCAACATAATAACCAAGTACAATGCCCTGCCCCTTACCCAAGATGTAAACCCCGATCTTACAGATTATGTAACAAATAAAGCACTGGACGGAGTTTTTACCATGATAGCCGTAGAAGAGAAAGAAATTAGAAATAATATTAACGAAAGGACTTCTGTTTTATTAAAAAAAGTATTCGCTTTACAGGACAATTAATAAGCTAATAATTTAATTTACAGATAAATACATATAACATTACCTTAACATACAATCCTATTATTTTTAAGTAATTTGCACTTTGAAAATAAATAGTTTTCTCACATTTGGTTAGGGTTAGTTAAAAAAAAAGTGCCGGTAGTAATTGCTATTGGCATTTTTGCTTTTATACACTTCAAAATATTTTTAACCCGCTGTTTTTTAAATCGTTTTGTTTTCTACATTTGCGCAAAATATGGAGTCGTGAAAAAGTGCGTATTGTTTGTATGCCTTATGCTGAGTGCTGTAGGCTTTTGCCAGGAGTGGAATACTGAATTAGAAGCGGCAAAGAGCAAAGCTGTTGCCCAAAACAAAAACATACTTCTTGTCTTTTCGGGATCCGACTGGTGTGCCCGTTGCATAGAACTGGAAAAGAAAGTGTGGCAAAACCCCGAATTTAAGGCTGAAGCCGAGAAAAACTGGGTGCTGCTTCGTGCCGACTTCCTGCAAAAGAAAGGCGAAGCTGATCCTGTAGATATAAACGACCCTAAAATTATACTTGCCGAGCGTTACAACCGTAACGGCTTTTTCCCTTACATCGTACTTTTAGACAAATACGGTCGTGTTATAGAACGTGGCGGGTATGAAGAGTTTAACACCGCTAAAGAGTATATAGAGTACTTTAAAAAACTGGGAAAGAAGTAAAGTTTCCTGTTATTACAAGCGAAACGTAGTGCTGTTTCCATTTGCTTCGCCAGTCGGGCAAGCCCTCGAGCCGACCGAAATGCAATGGAGTGGAGAAATCCTTAATTATAGTAGAGATTTATTTCATCAGTTCGGCTACAGCCTCGTGTCTCCATTACGCTATCGCTACAGTCGGAATGGAAGAAAGATTGCTTCGTCAGGATACTACGTTACTGTCATGTCGAACCGGAGGGAGACATCTCCGAGAGATTTATTTCATCAGTTCGGCTTACAGCCTCGTGTCTCACTACACTGCGTTTCGTTTCGAAATGACAAACATTGATTCGTGCCTCGCAATGACGGGAAGAACACTTAACCCATAACTCAGGAACTGCATCAACAACATCAGAGTGAAGCTGCGGCATCAGGCTCCGTAGCGTAAAGAAAATTACAAGCGAGGCGTAAAAAAGCATCCGCTGTGTGAGGTGCAAGCCGAGTTCGGATGGTTTAGCCAAGTGCAGTAATTTTTAGCTTAAGGAGTCATAGCCGTGCCTTTTTCGTTCTTTTGTGGCAGGACAAAAGGACAAGAGATTGCCTCGCTACACTGCATTTCGCTCGCAATGACACACCCCGGCTTCGCCACCCCTCTCAAGAGGGGAACTACTAACTAAACAGGCTCCTCTATTCTTTCCTGTAACTGTTTAAAGTAAGTAAACGCCTTTACCAGCCTGGTACCATACCACGAGAACATCTCGCCATCAACAAAAACAGTTTGTGCATGGTGGGTATGCCTTCCCAGTTCAAAAGCATCCTCATCCTTAAAAGGGTAAGGCTCAGACGAAAGGAATATAACCTGAGGGTCGCCCTGTATCCTCATTTTTTGTACAATCACTTCCGGATAACGGCTGTCCCTGTCTTCGTAGATATTAGTGAAATGGTTAAGCTTAAGCATTTCGTTGATAAAGTTATTACCACCGGCAACCATATACGGATTCTTCCAGATAAAGTAAGCCGATCGTTTAAAAGGCTTATCCTTCATAAAGTTTTTAAAATCCTGCAGCCCGAAGTTTATCTTATCAATCCAGTTTTGTGCCTTGGTACGTACCGAGAATATTTTGCCCAGTTCTTCTATCATCTTCAGGTTATCTTCCACTGTAATGATATCGCTAACCCATACAGGCGCAATTTCCTGCAACTGCTCCACAATTTCCTGAGTATTCTCTTCCTTATTGGCAATAATAATATCGGGCTGTAAAAGCCTTATTTTCTCAACGTGAACTTTTTTAGTCCCTCCTATTATCTTTTTGGTTTGCTTTAGGTGATAAGGGTGAACGCAAAATTTGGTAATACCCACTATCTTATCCTCAAGGCCAAGGTCAAAAAGAAGTTCTGTTTGCGAAGGCACTAACGATACTATACGCATAGGCGTTTTGCTAAGCGTAATAGTATTGCCTAACTGGTCTGTATATGTTTTTGTCTGTTCCAAGTTTTGGGTTTATTTTCCGTTTCGGGCGAAGCGGAGTGGAAAAATTTACAGCAGTGCTGCCATTTCCTGTTGCATTTTTAAAGCCTCTTCCCTTGCCTTTTCGGCAAAGTCGTTTCCGTTAGAAGCATATATAATACCTCGTGAAGAGTTTATAAGCAGTCCTACATTTTTACTCATTCCATACTTGCAAACTTCCTGCAGACTGCCTCCTTGTGCGCCCACACCCGGTACAAGTAAAAAGCTTTCCGGCACAATCTTTCTTATTTCGGTAAAGTACTCTGCTTTAGTAGCCCCTACAACATACATAAGGTTCTCGCTGTTTTTCCATGTCTTAGAGGTTTTAAGAACCGTTTTGTACAGCTCTTCCCCATCAACAATTTTGGTTTGGAAATCAAAAGCACCTTCGTTAGAGGTTAACGCCAGCATAATGGCAAACTTGTTTTTAAAAGCCAAAAACGGCTCTACACTGTCTTTACCCATATAAGGCGCAACGGTAACCGAATCAAAATTAAGGTCTTCTAAAAAAGCCTTGGCATACATGGTAGAGGTATTGCCTATATCGCCACGTTTAGCATCGGCAATGGTAAATATCTCCGGATGCATGTGGTTAATGTAGTTTATGGTTTTTTCCAGCGACAGCCATCCTTTCAGTCCGTATGCCTCAAAAAAAGCCGTATTGGGTTTATAGGCTACCGCAAGGTCGTGGGTAGCATCTATAATGGCTTTATTAAACTCAAAAATAGGATCCTCGGTAGCCAGTAAGTGTGGCGGAATCTTATTAAGGTCTGCATCAAGGCCTATACATAAAAATGATTTTTTATCAAGAATGTTTTGGTGAAGCTGTTGCGTGGTCATGCTGTGCTGTATGTTTTTTTGTTTGCCTTATTGGCTTAGTCTGCAAAAATACAAATTGCATTTCACATCTTAAAATTATATGGTTGGCAGGCGTTCGTCGACACTAAAATACAGTTTAACGAAATTTGTTAGAAAGTAAGGTTACTCTTGTTAGTTTTATATTAATTTAATTTATAGATTTAAATTTATTTTATAAATACCCACCTGCCCCCCACAAATATGAATATACACGGAGACATTATCATTATTGAAGATGATGCTGACGACAGGGATATCCTTATCAGCATTTTTGAAGAACTCGGCAAAGAGCATAACTATGAAAACCGACTGGTTTTTATAGAAGACGCTACCCATGTTATCGACTTTTTAAAATCGGATGACTGCGATCCGTTCCTTATCATTTCCGATATAAACATGCCGGTAATAAACGGGTTCGACCTGCGTAACCTTATTTTTAACGATGCCAAAATAAGGGAACGTGCCATACCTTTTATATTCCTTACCACGTCAGACAGTAGTGAGGAAAACATGCGGAAAGCTTTTCAGCTGTCCATACAGGGGTATTTTACAAAACCTATAAGCTATACCAAATTCAAAAAGGTTATTAACGACATTCTTATCTATTGGAAAAATGCAGCAACGAACTAATTACTACTAATCCTTATATCTATTACTCTGAAGTATCCTGCCGATTGGCGGGATATTTTTTTTAGATTCAGTACAATAAAAAAATCCCGCCAACTGGCGGGATTATTATTTTTTAGTAAACTTCACTTTCTTTAAGTTTCTCTGTATTATTTACAAGCTGTATTTCATCAATAAGCTTTTGTATGTTTCCGTTCATTACACCGTCAAGGTCATAAAGCGTAAGGCCAATTCTGTGATCGGTTACACGCCCCTGCGGGTAGTTGTAGGTACGAATCTTAGCCGAACGGTCACCACTGCTTACCTGCGAATTACGCTTAGCAGCATCGGCTTCCTGTTTCTTGGCAAGTTCCATTTCATATAAACGAGAACGAAGTACCTGTAAAGCCTTGTCCTTGTTTTTATGCTGCGATTTCTCGTCCTGACACTGTGCCACAAGTCCGGTTGGGATGTGCGTCATACGTACAGCCGATTTGGTTGTATTTACTGACTGACCACCAGGTCCTGACGAACAGAAAAGGTCAATACGAACATCGTTCATATCAATTTGTACATCAAACTCCTCAGCCTCCGGTAATACCATTACAGTCGCTGCAGATGTATGTATACGTCCCTGAGTTTCTGTTTGCGGTACACGCTGTACACGGTGTACACCCGCTTCAAACTTAAGTGTACCATATACATCGTCTCCGGTAACTTCAAAGATAACCTCTTTAAATCCACCCGATGTACCTTCGCTAATATCTACAACGCTGGTTCTCCAGCCTTGGTTTTCGCAGTATTTTGTATACATCCTGAAAAGGTCTCCGGCAAAAATACTCGCCTCGTCGCCACCTGTACCGGCACGAATCTCCACCATTACGTTTTTAGCGTCTTCAGGATCTTTAGGTATAAGCATGAATTTTATTTCATCTTCAAGCTGTGGCAGGCGCTCTTTAGCTTCGTCAAGTTCCATTTTAGCCATCTCCACCATCTCTGCATCGCTGCCGTCGGCTATAATTTCCTGAGCTTCCTTAATGCTTCCTGTTACTTTAATGTACTCTTCGCGTTTTTCCACAAGCCCTTTCAGGTCTTTGTACTCTTTATTTAGCTGTACATAACGCTTTTGGTCGGATATCACATCCGGCTGAATGATAAGGTCTGAAATCTCATCAAAGCGCTGTTTTATTATCTGTAACCTGTCTAACATGTTTTTTTCTCCTTATTTTCGAGGTGCAAAAGTACGAAATTTTCCTGTATTATTTTCTATTAATGCTATTTTGGTTTAAACTATGGCTTATTACTCTTTCCTAAAGCAAAAACATCGTTTTAAAAGTCCGTAGGCATCATGTTTACGGGCTTTTTTTGTTTATAGTATTTTACGCAAACCGTTACAAAGTGTTTGTTAACTATTGAATTACCAAGTTTTTTCTTACAATTAAACCCTTAGAAATCAATTAATTAACATTTGTTACATCTTCATTTCTTTATTTAACGTATATCTTTGCACCCCCTCCTTACACGAATACACATTAAATTTATGCAAAGCTTAAAAAAAGGATTTTTAACCATTGCTCCGCTATTTTTACTATTATTGGTTACTGCCTGTAGCGGGGATGAAGACAACACAATGGCAGGTACCGATAAATCATCGCAACAACCAGCATCTATTTTTGGCGTATGGAAAGCAACAGGAACCATGTATGACGGAGTTTATACACCTATTGCCGACGAATGCCAAAGAGAAATTTTCTTAATCCAGCAGGACGGAACCGGAGCCTTCAGGAAAAATTGTCCTGACGGCACACACATTCAGGCACTAACCTGGACACAGGTAGAAGGTGACGTTTATGCTATTGACACCGAATCGACTTACTGGCCTGTAAACTACAAACTGACTTTTCCTGCAGGGAATGACAAGATGTATTTTACTTATGCCAACCCACAGCCTCATGAGTTTTCTAAAATCTATGAAAAGATTGAAGATGTCGAGGCGCAATCATCAACACTATAATTCAAATTCAAATTATTTTTTAAACTTTGTAAGGAACGGGGGTACCAAACCAATAAAAAAAAAAAGGAGACAGTTTTGTCTCCTTTTTTTATGAACAGTTTTTACACTCACCGGTTACCCAGCTGTTTATGCTTTTCATTACATAGCCATCGGGCAGTTTTATCGTTACCTGCTCGTCCAGGCATTCTACCTTTTCGCACTTGGTACACCTAAAATGAAAATGATCATGGTTGTGTACCTCATCATTACAGCTGTCGCAAAGGGCGAAATAATATTTACCGTTATCGGCAAGTATCTTGTGTGTTATACCGTCTTCACAAAAGCTGTTAAGCACACGGTATATGGTTACCCTGTCCATATCCCCTTTTACCTTCTCCTCTATCATATCCTGACTAAGGGCCGACTCTGCCGATTTAAGCAGTGTCATTATAGTACTTTTTGCCGGTGTATTACGTCTTTTCATTACTAATGCAATTTTGTTGCGATAAATTAATGCAATCGCATTGCAATAATACAAAATTTATATACATTTGCCAAACAATCACGGTTCAATCATCAATCAAAAAATCAAATTCCATGCAAACAGATTACGAAGTTATCATCATTGGCGGAAGCTACTCTGGGCTTTCGGCAGCAATGGCGTTAGGGCGTTCACAACGAAAAGTTTTGGTTATAGACAGTGGTAAGCCCTGCAACAGGCACACGCCACACTCCCACAACTTTATTACTAACGACGGTAAAACACCTGCCGATATAGCACAAAGGACTAAGACCGAAGTATTAGCCTACCCTACCGTAAGCTTTTTAAATGATACCGTTACCGATGCTCAAAAACTTAACCATACTTTTAGCATACAAACCCAAAGAGGCAAAACAGTAACCGCGCTTAAATTACTTTTTGCTACCGGAGTAACCGACGAGCTGCCTGCAATAGATAACTTTGAAGACTGCTGGGGAATATCTGTAGTGCATTGCCCCTACTGCCACGGCTATGAGGCAAGAAACAAAAAAACAGGTATAGTGGGTAACGGTGAAGCCGCCCATCACTATGCTGCCTTACTGCTGCAACTTACTAACGACATTACAATTTACACCAACGGCCCCGCCGAGTTTAACGACGAGCAACTAAAGCAGTTTGCACGACATAATATTACCATTATAGAAGACAGGATAATAAAGGTAAAGCACACCAAAGGACAGGCAGAAGCGCTTATCTCTGCCAACGGAAAGGCTTTTCCTCTTGGAGTGGTGTATTACAGGCCAACCCCTAAACAGCACTGTACCCTGCCCGAAAAACTGGGCTGCGAGATGGACGAAATGGGTTACTTAAAGGTAGACTTCCTGCAAAAGACTACTGTAGAAGGTATTTATGCTGCCGGAGATAACACAACCCCTATGCGAAGCGTGGCAACCGCAGTGGCAACGGGCAACAAAGCCGGAGCGGCGATAAACGGCATACTAGCTACAGAGGCTTTTTAGTATCGTTTTTTTGGTTAATTTGGACACATGGAATATAAGACCTACAAACCCAACCCCCAACTGGCAAAACAGGTAAAACTATACTGGAGTATAGAAGATATGGTAGATGGCTTTCAACATGAGAGGGAGCGTATTTTTCCCGATGGCTGCATCGAGCTTATCTTTAACTACAGCGACCGTTGGCGTAAATATGATACGGAAACCGAATTCCATATTCAGGAGCCCTGCTTTATACACGGGCAACTAAAAACCTTTTTTGAGTTACAGGCACTGGGTAAAATAGGCGTTTTTAGTGCCAGAATGCATCCCGCCGGATTACAGCCTTTTATAGATTTTGATGTAGACACCTTTACAGGCAATACACTTACCATAGCTCAGGTTTGGGGTAAAGACGGTGAGGCGCTGGAAAAACGTATGCTTGCCTGTTCCACAAACGAAGAACGGGTTGCCGTTTTAGAGGAGTTTCTTTTAGGCAAAAGGAAAGAATACAAGATAGACAACGCTCCGGTAGAACACTGTGTAGACGCCATGATAAAAAGTGTGGGCAACATAGCTGTAGACGAATTGGCCGATGAACTTAAAATAAGTAAGCGCCAGCTGGAACGCAGGTTTACAGCGGCTGTGGGTATTACACCTAAACTGTTTGCCCGTATAACCCGTTTTCAAAACATGCTTCAGCTTATAGAGAATAAGGAGTTTAAAAGTTTTACCACCATTGCTTATGAAGGAGGCTTTTATGATCAGGCACATTTTATTAAAGACTTTAAAGATTTTACAGGGCTTAACCCTAAGCAGTACTTCTCTGAAAACCTCGAAATGGTAAAACATTTCAGTTTTGATGACTGATGACGCTTTTTTACAATTTTTGTTTTAAGGCAAACCTCATCTTTGCCTTATAAAACAAAACTATAATCATGAAAAGAAAGATTACCCTATTATTTGCAATAGCACTGGGCTGCATTGCTTTTTCCTGCAAGAAAGAAACAACACAAAATGCCGAAGCTATTCCTGTTACACAAGCCAAGACTTACAACGAGCTTGAAAAAGCCAGCTGGCTTTTAGGCGAATGGGGAAGCGTAAGCGAAGAAGGCGAACTTACCGAACGATGGAAAAAGGAAAACGATTCGGTTTACAAAGGGGAATCCTACTTTGTAATTAACAGCAAAGACACTGTTTTTGCCGAAAAGGCAGATCTTGTGGAAGCCAACGGAAAGCTTACTTACATTGTTACCGTACCCGGACAAAATAACGAACAGCCTGTAGGTTTTGAAATGACGGCTGCAACCGATGCACAGATTGTTTTTGAAAATCCGGCACACGACTATCCCAACAAAATTGTTTACAACAAAATATCGGCAGACTCACTTATGGCAGAGATATTTGGCACTAAAAACGGTAAACCGGCAACAGAACAATTTCCTCTTCAAAGAAGATAATTTCTGTCATTTCGACCGCAGCGAAGCGAAGTGGAGAAATCTCAATTACTAAATGTTTAAGATTTCTCCACAAGGTCGAAATGGAAACCCTTTATGATATTAAGATGCTCTGTCATTTCGAGCGGAACGCAGTGCAGTCGAGAAATCTCAATCTCAACTCAGGATACTTTCTTATTTTAGCACTTCAATAAAAAATTATGGAGTTTACAGAAGGTATCGATTTTAAAGGTAAAGATTACACCACCTCAGCATTTGCCAGAGGCGAATATGAAAACTGCACGTTTACGGGTTGTAATTTCTCGGGAACAGATTTAACCGGTGTGATGTTTACCGAATGTGACTTTACCGACTGTAACTTTAGCAATGCAAAATGCAAGGGCACAGGGTTTAAAGAAGTGTTTTTTAAAGACTGTAAACTAACGGGGCTTAACTTTAGCATTGCCGATCCGTTTTTGCTTGCCATGAACTTTACCGACTGCTACCTAAACCTTACTTCGTTCTATCAGCTTAAGCTTAAAAAGTCGCACTTTATAAACTGCAACCTGCAGGAAGCCGACCTTACAGAAACCGATTTTACCGAGGCTTCGTTTACCAACTGCGACTTTAAACATGCCATATTTGAAAATACCATATTGGAGAAAGCCGATTTGCGTTCCTCAATAAACTACTCCATAGACCCGGAACAGAACCGCATTAAAAAAGCTAAATTCTCACTACCTGACGTAACAGGCTTATTAGATAAGTTTAATATTGTGATATCATGAAACATATACTATTCCCTTTAATAATTTCAGTTTGTTTAATCTCTTGTAACAATAATGAATTAGAGAAACTTAACCATAAAAGTATCATCTTTGGAAAAACAGAATGATTCACTTATCGATATTATTTCTAAAAGCGAACTTGAGAAAGCTGAAAACACTCAGTTATACCTTATCCCTCAAACATTCGAACTAAAATCAAATAAAGTAAATACCATAGAGGGTATACTATCTGAAATACAGAAATACCCGGAGTTTGAGCTTCATTATTATAATGAATCAAACATATATGATGACAGCAACAAAATTGAGTATAAAAAGACGGGAGATAATAAATTTGAATTTGACTATATTCCTAAAGAAACCTCAGCTAATCAAGAAATAAGAGTGGTTGTAGTATATAAGATCAATAATTCAAAAATAAATCTTTTTGGCTACACTAATGCTCCTGTTAAATAATCTAACATAAAAATCCCCGCTATTGCGGGGATTTTTGTTTTATCTTCTTGCTTTAAAATAATCTGCAAATCGTGTACAGTTAGAGGTTAGTTCCTCATACATTTCCTTGCTTGTTGCAAATTCCAATAACTCTTTATCATCTTCATTCTTATTACAGGCAGCTATCATCCTTAAGCAAAGTGCTTTAAACTTATCTGTTTTAGCATTTTCAAAGGCTTTGTAATAATATTTTTTAGCCAAAATGCAATCGTAATATTCCTCATCATCTTCAAGGCCTTTTATTTCAGAGTAACTCTTATAATAACGTCGCATCATCCATGAGTTACCGTAATTGGTCATATTATAATAACAGTTGGCCACAAGGAAATAATAATAATCCCTGTCCTTTTCATTTTTATCCTCTGCTTTCGCCAGATAATTAATAAGCTGCTTTGTTACCGTATACTTGTTCAGCTTAATTGTATCACGCATCGGGATAAACTCCGGAGTATATTTAAGCGTATAGAAAGGATTTTGATCAAACTGATTCCCATTACTAAAAAACGATTTTCTTTCCCAAAAGCCATAGTTGTCTTCCCAGTGCCTGTTCCCTGCCTTTTCATATACTGCGGCAGCTTCTTCAAGCTTATTTAACCTTATGTATTTTGTTCCCAACAGGTCATATAGAACACTTAGCTTAGTCGTTATCCAGGAGTATTTCCACTCGGAAAACGAATCGTTAGCCTTATTGTTCTTTATGTTTTCTATAAGTTGCTCTATTTGCTGCGGTGTATAATTAAAATCAAGATAAGTAAACCAGTCGTTATAGTAGTCGTAATCATTACCTGTATTTTTTCCGTCCTTCCAGAAAACATCAGACCATCGGTTACCTTCTCCATAAAATTTACTTACAAGATTACAATACATTAAAGCCGCATCGGTAGTGTTACCTTTATACTCCAACTCCCTGCCAATGGCAAAAACAAACCTTTGGTCATCCTTAAACTTTAGCAGCAGCGGTTTTACTTTTTTAGGAATTACAGCCTTACCTTTTTCCTGAGAAGCCGTTACTGCTATAGCATATATCTTTTCAATCTGATTTTTAGCCTCAATAGTATCTATTTTCTTTTTATTCAGCTTTTTTACAGTCTTTAAACACTCCTTATACTGTTGCGTAAGCAGCTCTAAATTAGCCTTTACCTGTAGCCAGTACACATCGTCGGTCTTCATAGAATTTACAAACAATAGCACCTCACGGGCATACTGCCTGTCTTGTTCCACCCTTTTCATTATAACTTCTTCAGTACTGTCAGGATAATTTTCTGTCGTTACTCCCGGAGTAAAAAGTGTATAGTAAGGCGTATGTATCCAGTCTTCCAATTTGTTTACCTCCCTTAGCATAATAAAGCCAAGCCCCTCGTTATTGGAATCAAGTTTATATGCTTTCTCCATATAATCTAAAGTCCTGTCAAGTTTTCTAATAGCAGCTAAAACATAAATATTCGCTTTTTCCTTATCGTTTTGGGCAAAGCGTAAAACCTCATCCAGGGGCTGATTCTTTTCAAACGAGCTGTAAACTGCAAAACGCTTGTCGGGCGCATTGGCAAATACCTGTGCTGCATAGTAGCCCGCTTGTGCATTGTCCTGAACAGTTAATGTATAAAAATACATTGCCCAGTAATACACCACATCTTTGTTTGCCGATTGTAAGAATAGCTCCTTATATAAGCTCCTTATAGTGTCATAATTACCATTGTAATACGCCAGGCGTATGGCTAAAAAAGCATAACGCTGTTTAAATTCCTTTTTACCGGATGCCTCACTATACTCAATAGCCTTTGCTATAAGTTGTTGTCTTTGTTTTACCAAACTTTCTTCATCCTTTTCCCACGGATCACTATAAACCCCGTTAGCGGGCTCACACTGTTTGGCAAACCTTAAATAGTTGAGCGCATCGGTATCATTGGCATTAATAAGATGCTGAACCATACCGTTAAGTGAAGCCTTGTCCAAATCATTTGCAGGAAGAGCATAAACACACTCTTTTACAGCCGGCATAGGTACTTTACCATTACAGTAGTTATACCAAAAAATATCGTTAGGCAAATCATGTGTGCCGTTATCTGCCTCAATGTCGTTAAAATACTGTGAGGTATAGAAAAATGGTGAATAATATTCGTAATCCTGACTTTCAGGCTTAAAAAAGCACATGCGTACATCATCGCCATAAGGGTAATACCCACAGGGATACCCTATAATAGAGCTACTTAGTAAAACCAGTATAAAAAGCTGAAATCTCTTCATTTGTGTAAGGGCTTAGTTGTGTTTCGTCAAGATGGAAAAAGCTTACCGTAATGTTTTTATCAAAAGGCACTTTCTTAGTTATAACGGCAATCGCTTTATTAATATAGTCGGCGCTCATTTCTTCAATTTTTACTTTATCGCCTTTCCTTAAGTAAAAATCGTTTACCTCTATATCTTCGGTAACTTCATACCACAGGTCTTTTTGTGGTTTAAGGGATTTTTTAAGCTCCTTAATATCGGTATACAATACCTGTACAAACTGATTGTTTTGGTATACATGCGCCCACGAATATAAAGGCAAAGCCACATCAAGGTGAAGCGGGTAATTAAAATCTCCCAGGTAAGAAGACAGTTCATCAATATCTAATATTGAGTTCTTGTCGTGGTTTTTCATTGGGTTAATAAGGTTATAGCACATAAGCATGGCACTGTCTACAGGAGGTACTCCCATCTTATCGGCATACTTATAGGGATAGAGCCTTAGCGTACAACTTATTTTTTTACCCGAAAGCTCTTTTAACTTTTTAAGGAAATAAAAATAATTGTCTTTAGTAGACGGTGTCCAGTCGCAATCCATTTGGTACTCTGTAACCGCATCGGGCACCAACTTATCATTGACATACTTATCTATCAGGTAGTTTACATTATTTGCCAGGGTGTCAAGGCCGCCTTTATCTATCTTAGAAAAAACATCGTTATGCAAATAAACCGTAGGAACAAAAGTAAAGGAATCCTTTATGTCATAAAAAGACAATGATGTTTTTGAAATAGGAATATTACCCATAACATCGTTCTTTTCCACTTCAAAAAACTTGACATAAACTTTAGTGACCTGAGCTGAGTCAAGTACGTTTGTTTCAATCTCACTAATATGCCATTCATTACTTTTCCAATAGTAAAAGGCACGCTCTACCGTTTCCGGTTTGTTTTGTTTACAGGAAAACAAGATGCAGGCAAACAATGCTGCAAACAATATCTTTTTCATTAAATAAGGTGGTTTATTGAATAACGCTAAAAGCGATTTAAAGGTATATATTTTACAATAGTTTTTAATAAAAAAAATCCCCGCTGTTGCGGGGATTTTAATTTACTGTAAATAAACAGCTTATATTAGTTTTTCATCGGGATATTTTCTAATATCTCAAGTACGAATTTCCAGTATTTTTGAGCCGATTTGATACTTGCTCTTTCATCCGGAGAGTGCGCCCCTTTAATGGTAGGGCCAAACGATATCATATCCATATCAGGGTAGTTAGTACCTAATATACCACACTCAAGCCCGGCGTGGCATGCCACAACGTGAGGTTTCTCGTTATTTTGCTTTTCGTATATCTCTTTTAATACTTCAAGTATAGGCGAGCTAACGTTAGGTGTCCATCCCGGGTAAGAACCAGAGAAGGTGACCTCACAGCCTATCAGTTCGAATGCCGAACGAAGCGCATTGGCAAGGTCAAACTTAGACGTTTCTACAGACGAGCGCGTTAAGCACCCTATGTGTATCTTACCGTCTTTTACAATTACCCTTGCAATGTTGTTTGACGTTTCCACAAGGTTTTCCATATCGGCACTCATGCGGTATACCCCGTTGTGTGCAGTATAAAGTGCACGCACAAGGCCTTCCTGAACACCAAGTTCCATAACCTTAGCAGGTGTATCGCCTAATTTCTCTATCTTTATTTCAAGGTTAGGTTCGGTAGTTTTGAATTCTGTTTTAATATCGTTGATAACCTCCTGCATATCAAACACAAAAGCCTCATCAAAAATTTCAGAAATAACAACCTTAGCAAAGCTCTCACGCGGAATAGCATTACGAAGGCTTCCTCCGTTAATCTCAACAATCTGAAGACCGAAGTTCTCAAAGCTGTCAAATAACAGGCGGTTCATAATCTTATTGGCATTCCCTAAACCTTTGTCTATATCCATACCGCTGTGTCCGCCGTTAAGGCCTTTTATGGTAATGGTATACCCTACAGAGTTCTCCGGAGTTTCTTCTTCGTTATACGCCCTTTCGGCAGTTACATCAACGCCACCTGCACATCCTATATCAATTTCATCATCCTCTTCGGTATCCAGGTTAAGCAGTATCTCACCGTTTAGTAGTCCGCCTTTAAGGCCCATTGCACCTGTCATTCCTGTTTCTTCATCAATAGTGAAAAGGGCTTCTATAGCAGGGTGTTTAATATCTGTGCTTTCTAAAACAGCCATAATGGTAGCAACACCTAAACCGTTATCTGCCCCCAGGGTTGTACCTTTAGCACGTACCCAGTCGCCATCCACATACATCTCGATACCCTGAGTATCAAAATCAAAAACCGTATCGGCATTTTTTTGATGCACCATATCAAGATGCGACTGCATAACAATGGTTTTGCGGTTTTCCATGCCCGGTGTGGCAGGCTTTTTTATAATAACGTTACCTACTTCGTCTTCTATGGTTTCCAGCCCCAGTTTAGCACCAAAGTCTTTCATAAAGGCAATTACCCTTTCTTCTTTTTTAGAAGGCCTTGGTACGGCATTCAGGTCGGCAAATTTGTTCCAGAGCGCTTTAGGCTCAAGGTTTCTTACTTCCTGGCTCATTAAATTTATTGTTTACTATTATTTACTAAATATTCTTTTACTATTTGCGGTACGGCCTTTTCGCTTACTTCGGCAAGCCATACGTTTTGCGGCTGCAGGCTTATTACGGGAGCGTTCTTACAATTATCGGTACAATCCATACGAATAATCTCCACGTCCTTTTTAAGCCCTGCCTCTTTAAGTTCCTCCTTAAAGCATTTGCGCAACGACTTGTTGTAGCGGCCGCATTTTTTTCCGTCACACATAAAAATAACCTTCTCGGGAGCATCAATCTTTTTCATCGGGTTAACACAGTAACAGTTTATCAGTACAAAAATACTACTTATATTTACAACTCATAGACATTAACCTGATGAAGAAAAAGATTATACTGAGTATTTTGCTGTTTGTACAGATATTGATTGTAAACGTATTATCTTTTTTCCCCGAATTTGTTGAGAACTATTACAGCAACGGCCTCTACCCTTTTATCGCAAAATGCTCCCGTACTTTTTTCGGATTATTCGGCTTCTCAGTAGGCGACATCATTTATGGCATTGTTATTTTCTTTATTCTTCGCTGGCTCTGGAAAACCCGAAAAACATGGCGTAGGGAGTACAAAAGCAATATTTTAAGCATACTTAGCTTTTTCTCGGTATTCTACTTTTTGTTCTATTCACTTTGGGCGGTAAACTACCATAGGGTTCCGCTGAACGAAAAAATGGGCTTCGAAAAAAAATATACTCAGGACGAGCTGCTGGCCTTTACCAAGCGCCTTATTGTAAAAGCCAATAACATGCATAACCTTATTGAACCTAACGACAGTTTAAAGGTGGTAAACCCGTATACAGTAAGCCAGATTTATGATAAGGCTCAAAACGGATACGACAACCTTTCAAAGGTATATCCGTTTTTTACGTATAAGACCGAAAGCGTTAAGTCGTCGCTTATAAGTACGCCACTGTCTTACATGGGCTTTGGCGGATACCTTAACCCGTTTACCAATGAGGCTCAGGTAAACTACAACCTTCCGTTGTACAACTACCCTACCACCACCTGCCACGAGATGTCGCACCAGTTGGGTTATGCCAGCGAAAGCGAGGCCAACTTTATTGGGTATATGGCATCTATACATAACGACGATTTATACTTTAAATATTCGGGCTACGTGTTTGCCTTAAAATACTGTTTAAGGAATATAGAAAAGATAGATGAGGAACAGGCAAAGAGCCTGCTGCCGCTTATTAATAACGGTATACTTCGCAACTTTGAGGAAAGCGAACAGTTTAACGATTATTACTCCTCTTTTATAGAAGTTATTTTTAAAGGTTTTTATGATAATTACCTGAAAATGAACCACCAGAAAGATGGACTTGAAACCTATAGCAAATTTGTGGGATACTTAGTGAATTATTATAAAGAAAAAGATTTATAACAAGGTGTAACATTTTTACATTTCCATATACCAATACATCATGGGATCGGAATTAGAAAGGTCATTTGTTGAACAGCTTCAGGAAAATCAAAACCTGATACACAAAATATGCAGGCTCTACACGGATAGTGAAGATGCCCACAAAGACCTTTTTCAGGAAATTACCATACAGCTATGGAAAGCGTTTCCGCAATTTAGGGGCGACTCTAAATTTACTACCTGGGCATACAGGGTGGCACTTAATACGGCCATTACCCTTTACCGAAAAAAATCAAGAACGGTTAATACCGTAGAGTTTAACAACACCATACATAAAGTAAATCAGGAGGAATATGATTATGAAGAAGAAGAACACCTCAAACTCCTCTACCAGGCGGTGCATCAGCTTAACGATATAGAAAAGGCACTGGTGTTTATGTACCTTGAGGATAAGGACTATGGCGAGATTGCCGACACCCTTGGTATTAGCGAAGTGAACGCAAGGGTAAAAATGAACAGAATAAAAGGGAAACTGAAAAAAATATTAAATCCGTAACAAGGATATAAGATGGACGTATTAGATAAATTAAAAAATGACTGGCAGAAGAACGGAGACCGCTACCCAAGGATCTCTGAGCACGAAATTTATGGCATGCTCCATAAAAAGTCGTCTTCTATAGTAAAATGGATATTGTTTATAAGCATTATTGAATTTGCGGTTTTCCTAACACTTTCATTAATGCTAAGCGATACTCAAAACGCAAAAACAATGGTAAACTACATGGGTGAGGTTCTAAACATAACCTTCACTGTTATAGACATGGGTATAAATGTAGTTTTCATGTACCTGTTTTATATTAACTACAAAAAAATTAAAAATACAGATAAGGTTAAAAACCTAATGGCTAACATTTTAAAGTCCAGAAAAATTGTTTCCCGTTATATAATGGTAAAACTTATTGCTACTTTTATCCTGGCATTAATTTCCATTCAATATGTACATACTTATGACCCTAAGTGGATTGAATTATTCCAGGAAGCAGAACAGGAAGGAAAAGGTTTTGTAATTAACCTGCTTTATTATGGTGTAGGTATAATAGCTATTTTGCTGTTTGTAGCACTATTTTGGTTATTCTATAAGCTTATATATGGCTTACTGCTTAAACGCCTTAACAGAAACTATCAGGAACTTAAAAAAATAGAAATATAAAGAGATACCATGAAAAAACTTCTTATCGCCGCTATATCACTTTTTACCATTGGCTTAAATGCACAACAGCTTGAAAAATCTCTGTTATGGAAAATTTCCGGTAACGGTATTAAGGAGCCTTCATACATCTTTGGCACCATACACGTTACCTGCGATGCCACACTGGACGAGCACGTAATAAAAGCCCTAAACGATACCAGGCAGCTATACTTAGAGCTCGATATGGACGACCCTGCCATGAAAGCAGGAATGATGGGCGGTATGATGATGAAAGACGGCGTAACCCTCGATTCCCTTGCTACAACAGAAGACCTTGCGGTTTTAGATGCTTTTATTACCAAAGAACTGGGTATACCGCTTAAAATGATGAATCGTTTTAAGCCTTCTATGATAAGCATGTCGCTTATGCCTAAGTACATGGACTGCCCTATGCAGTCTTTTGAAGAGGAACTGATGAAGGTTACCCACGAGCAGAAAGAAGAGGTTTACGGGCTGGAAACTTTAGAGGAGCAGTTGGCAGTATTTGACGATATTTCCTATGAGGAACAAATGAACGAACTGCTTAAAACGGCAAAAGACGGTATTGAAAAAGACAAGGCAGAATTTGATAAAATGCAGGAGGTTTACCGTACTAAAGACCTTAACGCGATTATGAAATTCATGGCCGACAGCGAAAATAAAATGTATGGCGATAATGCAGATGTACTGCTTAATAACCGTAACAAAAACTGGATTCCTAAAATAGATGAAACAGCCAAACAATCCCCTACCTTTTTTGGTGTAGGCGCTGCCCACCTGGGCGGTAAGGAAGGCGTAATTATGCTCCTTAGAAAAAAAGGTTATAAGGTAGAAGCGGTTAAGTAATTATCTGCTAAACATATCCTTTTGGCAATTAGTACAATAAATCCTATATTTATTGCCAATCATCAATCAATCAACCTAAAACACGCCTTATGAAGTTCTTCTACACGCTACTGTTAACAGTACTATCAATCAGTATGTTTGCACAGGATAAAACCGCAAACGACAGCATTAAGCAAATGGACTCTGAACTTAATGAAGTGGTTATTGATAAAAAGAAAAAAGCAGTAGAGAGAACAGCAGACCGTGTTATTTTTGATTTTTCCGAACAGGATTATCTTAATTCGGGATCACTTATGGAAGGGCTTAGAAAACTTCCGGGGCTTATCATTTCAGAAGTTGGCGGTGCGATATATCAGGGTAAAGCCCTTCAGGTTTATATGGATGGGCGTCCTTTAAACATTTACTCAAACGAGTTAATGACCTATTTAGAGTCAATGCCCGCTAATACCGTAGAAAAGGTAGAGATAATTACGAATCCCGGTGCAGAGTTCCCCGCTACTTCCGGCGGAGCCATCATAAACATAGTAACCGCAAAAAATGCTAAAAAAGACCTGAGTGCCACCTACTCTAACGGATACAGTTATACCAATTATGATAAGGCAAGACACAGGTTTAACAACAGTGTTACATTAAGTGCCGCAAACAAGCTTTTTAGCTGGCAGCTACAGGGTGGGCAATCTTACGGTGAAAGCTACAACAGAGGCAATTTTTATAGCCCTGATGTTGTTATTACCAATAACTATTCTGACAGGTATAACAGGTACTACTACCTGAGAACAGGTGTAAAGTTTGACTTTAAGTACGACAGGTTGCTTGTTAACTACAACATTTCCACAAGCAATAACAGCTCTTATGTTGAAGCATCCGGTCTTGGGTTTACCGCAAGCGACAAAAGCCATACTAAGAACTTTTATAACGATGTGGCGCTTACTTACCAAAAACGCTTTGAAAATCCTTTAAAAAAACTGGACTTCCTTTTCAATTACAATAACAACGACGGTAATTTCGATCAGCAGTCAAGAATCACTCAAAATGATGTTTTAAGCAACGACAGCAATCAGGATTTCTATCAGTTTAAGACTGATTATTCACAGGACATAAGTCTTTTAGACAAGGGAAAAATAAGTACAGGGGTCTTAGCCGATTTATTGGACTTTCAGGCAATGAGCTTTGGTACTACAAATCTGGATTACAGGCGTAGCACGTATGCTGCCTATGCAGAAGCTCAAACTACCTACAAAAAGCTTGAGTTTATCGCAGGAGGTCGCCTGGAGTCGTATAACATAGAAGGAAATACCGATACCGATAACCTTATACCGTTTAACCAAACCCGTTTCTTTTACAACGGTACAGTGCAATACACATTAATACCGCAAATATATGCCAAGGCAAACTATAACAAAAAGATAAGCCTGCCCGATACATCTGCACTAAATCCAAACAACACGAACTACCAGAACCCCAATATAGAGTTTTACGGAAATCCTAACCTGGAGCCTACCATATACAACAATTACGAAATAGAATTAAATGCTTTTGAGTACTTTTTTATAAACTACTCCATTACCGAAGCCAATAACGAAATTACAACACGTGTTATAACCACCGATGAAAGCACAGCCGCGAGAGTTTCGGAAAATGTAGATAAGGTAACCACCCGCAATTTTAATTTTGGTATACCGGTGCCATATATGCTTTTTACAAAAGGCCTTACCGAAACCCTGAAAATGAATTTTAATCCCGATGAGATAAACTTCCTGTATATTTATGCCGGATCGCGAAAAAACATCATTCCGGGTTTAGATACAAAAGCCGTTTGGAACTTTAACCTTATGTCTCAGCTTATCTTACCAAAAAAGGTAAAGTTCACCGCAAACTTTAACACTACCAGCTCTGGTGGTAATTATTTGTATTATACGGTAAAGCAACCTATTTATCAGCGACTGGACCTAACCTTTTCAAGAAAGTTCCTTTCAGATAACCTTTCCGTTTCGGTTTATGTAAACGATGTGTTTAATACCAACACACAAAATTATGGCCTGGTAGGCACAAACCTTTCTTCGGACAACAAGTATGACTCGAGGCGAGTAGGTTTTTCATTAAACTATAAAATACCGGGCAAAAACAAACAGGATAAGCAGGAGGATATATTAAACAACAATACTCCGCAACAAAAGGAAAACACCATAGGGAATTAAAACCCTCATTTATATAATTGAGATTTCTCCACTACGCTGCGCTGCGGTCGAAATGGAAAACCTTTATAAAATTAAGAGAGTCTGTCATTTTGAGCCAAACGAAGTGGAGTCGAAAAATCTCAACAATTAATAGAGTAAACAAAAAAAAGAGGCTAAATAGCCTCTTTTGTATTTTAATAATCCCACTGTCGCTTTTTATTCAGTTCTTCCTGTGCTTCCAGCTCTTCGGCAGGAATAACCTTCAGGAAAGAAGGGTGTTGCTCAATGGCATATTCTATTTTCTCTACAATCTCATCTATGGTATCGTTATCATAATCAATCTCTAAAGGCTCTTTAATAATAAAGGACTGCAATATCCCTTTCTTCTTCATCCTTAGCCCTTTTTTGTCAAACGAACGCCTAAAACCATCTATCACTATAGGAACAACAATCGGTTTGTGTTGTTTGATAATGTGTGCTGTACCTTTACGGATAGGTTTAAACGGCTTTGTGGTTCCCTGCGGGAAGGTAATAACCCATCCGTCTTCCAGTGCTATTCTTATATTTTCTGTGTCGTTTGGATTCACTTCTCTCTGTACATCCTGCCCTTTTGCCCTCCAGGTACGCTCTACCGTAATAGCGCCGGCATAGGCGAGTATCCTTGGTAACAGTCCGGACTTCATAGTCTCCTTTGCCGCCACATAATAAATGTTAAGCTTAGGGTGCCACAGGTAGCCCACATTCTTAATGCTGTCTACCCTGCCCTTTAAACTGGCGTTAAACACATGAAACATTGCCACTACATCGGCAAAATAGGTTTGGTGATTAGAAATAAAAAGAACGTTTTGTCCCGGCAGAGTTTTTATAATTTCAGAACCTTCTATCTGAAGCTCATTAAAACCGCGGTAACGCCTGTGGGTAAGTACGCCAAAAGTGCGTATAAGCCATCTCTTTAAAAATAATATATGTCCAAACGGATTTCTTTTAAATAAACCCATACTTCTTTACTATATCAAACAGCAAAATTACGAAATCGTACGCATTATAGTGCGTTTTTTATTGTTTCTTTAAGTTCGCTCATTATCATTGCGGTAGCTCCCCAAACTATATAGTCCTCAAACTTAAAGGCCGGAACCGCTATTTTTTGTGCATAAGAGGTTTTCATCTCGGTATTGATTACTATCGAATCGTCCAGAAATACATCTAACGGAAGCTCTATAAGCGCCGTTACTTCATCCGGATTGGGTACAAACACAGGGGTTTGTGCCGCCAGCCCCATAAAAGGCTTAACCAAAAAGTTACTGGGCGGTATATAGATCTGGCTAAAGGGCATAACCACATCAATTTCTGCAGGTGTTACCCCTATTTCCTCATAAGTTTCACGAAGGGCCGTATGCTTCAGGTCCACATCCTCAGGATCTACCTGTCCTCCCGGAAAGGATATTTGTGCCGAATGCACTCCCGGATATTCGTTACGCCTTATCAAAATAAGGTGTGTTTGCTCCTGTTTAGGGTAAAACAGCATCATTACGGCACTTTGCTTGGGGTTGCTATCTTTATAAAAATCAGGGTTTAGCGATTGTATTCTTTCACTGGGAGCCATTTTTGCATGCGCATTAAGGGCTGGTAACTCCTGATTTAGTATTTTTGGTACATAATTTAAAAAGTCAGTAAACTTCATTAGGTAATAATCTATTTACCTATAAAGGTACTCCAAAAAGAGGACATTTAAAACCCTATAAGCATGTTTAGCAAAGCCGAAGCACAACAGATGAAAAAGGAATTTTGGACAGCATTTGCCAATGCCTATCCGCGAAAATGGCTGTTGTATGATACCAAGATCAAGGATGTATCCTTTAAGTTTTATGTGGATAACAAAAAGGCACGCGTAATGCTGGACATTGAACCTAAAGAGGATGAAAAGCGTAAAATTTATTTTGAAAAGATAGAATCGCTAAAAAACATACTGCTTGAAGAATACCTTCCGGATGCCATACTGGACAGGGAGCATTACCTGGAAACAGGAAAGGCCATTAGCCGTATTTGGGTTGAAAAAACAGGGATAAGCCTGCATAACAGGAACACGTGGGATGAGATATTCGACTTCTTTAATGAGAAAATGGGGGCTTTTGAATTGTTTTTCTACGAATACGAAGACTATATAAGGGATTTGGAAATTAATACCTAAAGCGACTCCAGTAACTCTGCTTTGGTACTGTAAAGCTCTTCTTCCCTAAATGTCTTGCTGTGTAGGGGTCTGCATGGGTTTTTGTCTACCACACACCAAATATCAGTAGCTTTCCTACTCTTTTTAATGACGATATTGGTTATTGTAGCTTTTCTTACGCCATTCATGTACATAAAAAAAACTTCTTCGCCTACATCATGCCTGTAGCTAATGTGGTGTTCATGCTGGGGTTTGGGATCAGGTTGATTTTTAAAGAACGGTCTCATTTTAAGGTGTTGTATTGGTTTGGTTATGAGGTGGGGAACCGCGATAAAAGTAACCATTTTTTCCTTTAGGTGAAAATAACCTTTAGGGTATAACATTATAAGTTATTACGTAATTTCTTATAACATTATACCCAAATTCATTTTTATAAAAATACCATTATCTTATTAGGGAAAAGTGTCCCCTGTGTTGCCTTCCGTCCTGTCTGGTTACTACAAACCAGTAATCTGTAGATGGCAGCGGATGCCCGTTATAAGTGCCGTCCCATCCTTCATATTGCGGGCCAAAACTTATAAGCAGTTTGCCGTATCGGTCATAAATATCCACCTTTAAATTAGGCTCCTCTAACGAATATTCAATCCTCCATCTGTCATGGTGGCTGTCTCCGTTTGGCGTAAAGTAATTAGGGTAATGCAGCAGGGCTACTTCGTCAGAGTCGGCGCCACATCCGTTTTTATCCCTTACATATACCACATAAATACCTGTTTCAAGGTTATAAAATGTATTATCATCCTGATAGTTGATTCCGTCTATGGAATATTCATAATCCCCTGCCCCTATCGCTGCAACGGTTATGGTATTATTGTCGTTTGTCCAGTCGCTTATAGAGACTTCAATACTTTGCGGTGCTTCTGATGGTACCACTTCTACCGACGACGAACCCTCACAATACCTGTCGCCATAAGCACGCTGTACGGTAACGGTATAAGTTCCCGGCTGGGTAGCGGTAATAGTACGAGTAGTTTCTCCTGTAGACCAGCTGTAGGCAGCAAAACCG
Source organism: Flavobacterium beibuense (assembly GCF_004151245.1). GTDB lineage: Bacteria > Bacteroidota > Bacteroidia > Flavobacteriales > Flavobacteriaceae > Flavobacterium > Flavobacterium beibuense_A. Next base: position 2,936 of record NZ_JUIW01000007.1, on the reverse strand, counting down.
CCCTGTGCCGTAATTTGTGTTGCATTACCGTTACAAAGAACCCCTGTGGTATTGATTTCCGGTTCCGGAATTTCCCCAACAAAAAGTCTGAAGGAAGTAACATCAAAACAAAGGTCTATCTGGTTGTGCTCTACCCTTGCATAAATGTTTTGTCCGTTAATGATATTGTTATATAACGACGGCAGCGGATTAGTTCCTGCCTGTGCATCCTGAGGCGTTGCATAATAGGTAATGGTATATAACGATGCCGACTGGTCGCCTAAAAGAGTTGCATTCTGTTCGGTCAGGTCAAACTCATTGGTATTTCCTGTACCTTCCGGCACACACGCAATCATATCGCTCACTTCATTAGCCGTAGCGATAGAAGGTAGCGACTGTACGTTAAAAGAACGTACAACTCTATTACCACAGTTATCTTCTATTCTAAAGGTATATTCAGCCTCCTCTAAATCGGTAAAAATAGGATTAGTACCATTGTCTACCACAAAAGGGCTTCCGTTCATGTGTGTAATCCTTATAGAGGTAGGATATCCTAAAATATCAAGATAAACATCATTCGGATTACCGGCACAAGCCATAGTATATGCACCTGCTACCGAAAGTGTTTCCGTATAATTAAATTCTCCAAAATCTTCTACACAAATAACAGTTTCTGAACCGTTCCCGAAGCTTTCATGCTTTTTAATGATCCTGAAATCTCCCGAATAGTTAAGGTTATTCATCGCCTGATTATTCGTAAGCTGTATAGAGTTAGAGCTATCCGGCACAGTACCTTCTACATAGGCTACTCCCGTTGCTGGGTGCCCCCAGGTTTGTGTAGCGGTATCAAAATGCTGAAGCCAGTACTGAGCAGCATTAAGTCCGTTACTGCCATCCGTAACCATAATACTAAAGTTACCACATTGCGGAGTGAATATAAAAGTATCTGTAGGAGGATGGTAACCCTCTATAAGTATTGAAAATGTCTTGGTAAGGTTACAGTGGTCGGTTCCTTCAAAAGTATACTGACCCTCCGGAAGATCAGACATAAACAAATCTCCGGCATTAGTATCTATAAACGAGGTAACATCATACGGTAAAGATTCCGGAAATGATGCCGGTGCCGAAGTTATCTGCATAGACAACAATGGCCCGTTACCGCTGGAAACCATAACACTCCCTACTCCCTCTTCACAAGACGGCGAAGTGTTTCCGTCAAAATCCTGTTCTACAAACTCGGGTACTTCCACTTCTTCAGTATATTCGTAGCCACACTCGTCTGTAAACTCTATAGTATAAAACCCGATAGGTAAATTATTAAGAGCTAAAATACCCGCTTGTGTAATGTTTGCTGTTACATCCTGAGGAAGCGTTTCTGTATACGTATCAGGTGCAGAAACAATAGTTGCAGAAACAATTTCTATTTCGGGAATGCTTATCCTTATTCGTCCAAACAGAGAAAAACAACCGTTATTGCGTCCTGTTACTGCCGGTACATAAGGTTCAAATTCCACATTTACAATATCCTGAACTGTACGCCCGCATTCGTCTTCAATTATCACTTCATATGTTCCGTAGGGTATAGGATTTTCTTCATCACCATAAGCAATACTCCCTTCTGTAAATGGCCCGTTTGGATTAGGCATAAAATCAGCAGGGTTAAAGTCATCCGGTGCATTAAGGAAAGTCACGGTGTACGATCCCATAAACCTTGCGGCATTAAGCACCAAATAACGTGTACCGCATATACCGCGCTGACTAAGAAGTGTTAAGTCTATTTCAGAATCTATAAAATTAGCCGTAGATGTTACCGAATCGCCACAACCGTTAGAAATAGTAATATCATAGCTAACACCATCTATAAGAGGCATCTCTTCTGAAACTTCCAAGCTGTTAGGTGCTCCTGACTCGTATACCTGAGTAGTAACCACATCATCTTCACCGGGTATATGAATAGTATATTGAATGGTTACCGGATAAGAAATTGTGGCCGTTTCAAGGCTTACCGTATTACTTACCGTTATAGAATCACACGAATTAATAACAACATCAGGATAAAAAGATGCCGAAATATCGGGATCTAAATCCAAAACCTCAAGCACATAGGTTTTTACTTTACCAATACCACAGACGTCAAAAGCCCTTATATTATAGGTTCCGGCAGGTAAACCGGTAAATTCATGCTCGGTTTGTAGCGGACGTGTTTCTGGTCCTGATATTATTTCGCACTGAAAAATCTCTCCTTCTGTCGCTGTCACTACAATTGTGGCTCCTGATGAGCAGGCTTCATCGGCTGAAGAAACCGAAATGGCAAAATCCTGAATAAGGTCTTCTATAACAACATCCTGCTGCTGTGTGTTAGATTCGTCCTCTAATGTTTGTGTGGCAATCACCCTGTAAGTACCTGATGTCAAACTCCCTAAAGTATTTTCAGTAATTACTGCAATGGGAGTATCAGTGTCCGGCAACAGATATATGGTGTATAATACCGTTGCATCGGGAGTTAGGTTTGAAACTTCAAAAGTAAGGCTGCCGTTACCAAAACATGTTTCGTCGGTATGGGAAACATCCAAGGTAAAATCAGACAATTGTGCATTAACTGAAGCTGTTGAAAGTAACAGTAAAAGTAATAAAAGCTTAAATAATTTCATTTCCTGACAGAGTGTAATCAAATAATTTTGATGCAGTTATATACGTATTTTATAACGTTTTAAGTTTAGATTAAGTGCACAATTATATAATTATTTATTAAATATTTAACACCTAAATCGTTATAAAGTGTTAATTCATCGATAAATTACCTTCTATATAATCATTTTTTAAATAACAGTTAAAATATGATTTTTACTACCATGCAGTAATAAAACAGTTATAAATACAAAAACCCTATTTCTATGATAGGGTTTTGCTTATAGTAAGTAAATATTAGTCAATTATACAAAACAAAAAACCCTATC
>NZ_JUIW01000006.1 GCF_004151245.1 Flavobacterium beibuense | reverse complement strand
CCGCCACAGGGCTGGCGGCAGGGACTTATACCTGTACAATAACTGATGCCAATAACTGCCAGATAACAAAAACTGTTACTGTAAATGAGCCTACCACTGAACTTAGCGCTACAACATCAAAAACAGATGTGAGCTGTAACGGTGGAACTAATGGTACTGCAAGTGTATCGGTAAGTGGAGGTAGTCCATCATACACTTATTCATGGGCTCCTTCGGGAGGCACAAATGCTACTGCCTCAGGGCTTGCGGCAGGAACCTATACCTGTACCATAACAGATGCAAGTAACTGCGAGATAACAAAAACTGTTACTGTAGATCAGCCTACAGCACTATCTCTTACACCTTCTTCACAAACTAACGTAGCTTGTAATGGTGGTGCAACAGGTACTGCTAGTGTTAATGCTGCCACAGGGGGTGCAGGTGGATACACCTACAACTGGACGCCGGGTAACCCTACAGGTGACGGGACTACATCGGTATCTGGATTAACTGCAGGCACATGGACTTGTACTGTAACCGATCTAAACGGTTGTACAAGTTCTCAAAGCTTTACTATTACTCAGCTTCCAGCACTTATTGTTAATGCTGTTGTAAACTCAAATGAAACATGTAATACCAGTAACGGACAAGCAACTGCGAGTGCCGCAGGCGGTACCGCTCCTTATACTTATGAATGGTCTAACAGTGCTGTCACAGCTACTATAACAGATGTGCCGGCAGGAACTTATAGTGTAACTATAACTGATGCCAATAGTTGTACTGCTACGGCAAGTGTAACCATAGTATCAAACGGAATTACAGCATCAGCTACTGTTGATGCAAACGTGAGCTGTAATGGTGGGAATAATGGTGGGGCTACGGCTTCGGCAAGTGGTGGTACACCTCCATACACATATTCTTGGGACAACGGAGCCACTACGGCTTCTATAGCCGATGTTGCTGCCGGAACATATACTGTAACTATTACCGATGATAATTTATGTTCAAATACAGCAAGCGTAACAATTACAGAACCAACCACAGCATTTAGTGCTTCTACAATAGCTACAAATGTTAGCTGTTATGGTGACAGTAATGGTAGTATTGACTTAACTGTAACAGGTGGTACTGCCCCTTATTCTTTTGAATGGGATGGCGGAGAAACTACAGAAGATTTAACCGGGTTAACTGCCGGTACTTACAATGTAACTGTAACCGATGCTAACGGATGTACTACAACTGCTTCGAGAATTGTTTTCCAACCTATGGAACTTACAGCTAGTACTATCGTTGATAATAACGTTAGTGTAAATGGTGGTAGTGATGGTGCTGCTACGGTAAATGTAATCGGAGGTACATCTTCTTATACTTACGCTTGGAGTAATTCTGCAACTACAGCTTCAATAAGCGGTGTTACAGCAGGCACTTACAATGTAGTAATAACAGATGCTAATAATTGTACTACAACAGCTAGTGTTACTATTACACAACCAATACCTATTGTGGTTACAGGAAATGAAACCTGTGAAAATACTACTGCAATATTAACAGCTACCGGAGCCGATGGATATGAATGGTATGATGTACCTGTGGCGGGAACATCTATAGCTTCAGGAAACGAATATACAACTCCTGTACTCTCTGCAAATACTACCTATTATGTAGAAGCAGTCGGATTTGGTCCTCAGAATACAGTTGAAACTACATTTGCATCAGGTAATAACCATAGAGGTAATATGTTTGATGTTATCTTTACTTCTGATCAGGTAATTACAGGTTTTGATATAAGCCCGATGGGAAGCTGCCCCATTGAGGTATACTATAAAGCAGGTACTTATTCAGGATTTGAAAATAATCCTGATGCATGGACATTATTAGGTAGTACAACCGTTACCTATACAGGTTCACCCATTACTATATCTGTAGGTAATCTTAGCATTCCGGCTGGTCAAACCTATAGTATATATGTCACTTCGGCTACAACTGCGGTATCTCTTAATTATTCAAATGGAGGAAGTACATATTCTGACGGTACATTAACAGTTAGTACTGGTGTTGGTCTTGAATATCCATTTACCCAGGGAACCGGAGCTGTTTACAATCCTCGTACCTTTAATGGACGTATACACTACAAAACCTTAATACCTTCAGGAACAAGGGAAACAGTAGATGTTATAGTAAACCCTGCACCTTCTATTTCTTATATAGCAAGCGACGTTTCCTGTAACGGAGGTAGTAACGGTACTATTGACTTAACCGTAACAGGTGGTACTACTCCTTATACTTTTGCATGGAGTAACACTGCCATTACAGAAGATATGACAGGATTATCGGCTGGTACTTATGATGTGACCGTAACAGATGATAACGGTTGTACTGCAACTGCATCAGTAACTGTTAACGAGCCTACTGTACTTTCTGCTTCTATTTCATCTCAAACAAATGTGGCTTGTAATGGCGGAGCTACAGGTAGCGCTACGGTAACTGTTACAGGTGGTACAGGAACATATACTTATTCTTGGGCTCCTGCAGGTGGTAATGCCGCTACTGCCTCAGGGCTTGCAGCAGGTACTTACACAGTTACCGTAACTGATGGTAACTTATGTACAACCAATACTTCGGTAACAATAACTGAGCCAACAACTGCGCTTTCTGCCAGTACTGTAGCTACAAATGTTAGCTGTAATGGCGTTAGCAATGGTACAATTGATTTAACAGTAACAGGTGGTACTGCTCCTTATGCTTTTGTATGGAGTAACTCTGCAACTACAGAAGATATGACAGGATTAGCTGCAGGAACATATGATGTAACTGTAACCGATGCTAACGGTTGTACAACAACTGCATCTGTAACAATAACACAACCTACAGCACTTTCTGCTTCTATTTCATCTCAAACAAATGTTGCTTGTAATGGTGGTACAAACGGATCTGCTACAGTAACTGTTACAGGTGGTACTGCTCCTTATACTTATTCCTGGGCTCCTACTGGTGGTAATGCTGCTACAGCATCAGGACTTGCAGCAGGTACTTACACAGTTACAGTAACTGATGGTAATTTATGTAATACAACAAAATCAGTAACAATAACGCAACCTACTGTACTTTCTGCTTATATCAGTTCACAAACTAATATTGCATGTAATGGTGGTACTACAGGGAGCGCTACAGTAACTGTTACAGGTGGTACTGCTCCTTATACTTATTTATGGTCTAACAGTGCTTCTACTGCTACGACAACAGGCCTTACTGCAGGTACATATACTGTTTTAATAACAGATGCTAACTTATGTACAACCAACTCTTCGGTAACTATAACTCAACCAACAACTGCGCTTTCTGCCAGCGCTATAGCTACAAATGTTAGCTGTAATGGCAGTAGCAATGGTACAATTGATTTAACAGTAACAGGTGGTACTGCTCCTTATGCTTTTGTATGGAGTAATACTGCTATTACTGAAGATATGACCGGATTATCAGCTGGTACTTATAATGTGACCGTAACAGATGCTAACGGATGTACAACAACTGCATCAGCAACTGTTACTGAGCCTAATGCTCTTATTGCTTCTAGTGTAACTACGGCGGTTAGCTGTAACGGTGGTAGCAACGGTACTATAGACTTAACAGTAACAGGTGGTACTGCTCCTTATACTTTTGTATGGAGTAACACTGCAACTACAGAAGATATGACCGGATTATCGGCTGGTACTTATGATGTGACCGTAACAGATGCTAACGGTTGTACTGCAACTGCATCGGTAACGATTAACGAACCTACTGTACTTTCTGCAAGCGGTGTAGCTACAAATGTTAGCTGTAATGGCGGTAGCAACGGTACTATTGACTTAACCGTAACAGGGGGTACTGCTCCTTATGGTTTTGTATGGAGTAATACTGCTACTACTGAAGATATGACCGGATTATCGGCTGGTACTTATGATGTGACCGTAACAGATGCTAAAGGATGTACAACAACTGCATCAGTAACGGTTAATGAACCTACTGCGCTTTCTGCTTCGATAAGTTCTCAAACAAATATTCTTTGTAATGGTGCAGCTACAGGTAGTGCAACAGTAACAGCAAACGGAGGTACCGCTTCTTATGAATACCTATGGTCTAACGGCGCCACTACGGCTACGGTAGCAGGGCTTGAAGCCGGAACTTATAATGTAACTGTAACCGATGCTAACGGATGTACTGCTAATACTTCGGTAACTATTGACGAACCTACAAGTCTTAACTTAACAATATTAACATCAAATGTAACCTGTAACGGTGGTAGTAATGGGTCGGCTACTGCAACAGTTTCGGGAGGTGTAGCACCTTATTCCTACTCCTGGTCTGATTCAGGAGTAGTTGGTGCGAACCCTACAACCTTAACTGCAGGTACATATACCCTAACTGTTACTGACGATAACGGATGTACAGTTGATCAAACTATAACTATTGACGAGCCGGATGCTCTTACTGCATCATTCAACTCAGTTAATGTTAGCTGTCCCGGTAGTTCAGATGGTACTGCTACAGTAACCGTAACAGGTGGTACAGCTCCTTACGAGTACTTATGGTCTAACGGTGCTTCTACAGCTTCTTTAGTAGGTCTTACTGACGGAACGTATACTGTTACCATAACAGATGACAACGGATGTACATTAATCGATTCAGTAACTGTAGTAACAACTCCGGATGTTACTGCTCCTGTAGCTGATGTTGCCACACTACCAACAGTAACTGTAGAATGTAACGTACCGGCAGGTATGATTACTGCTCCTACTGCTACCGATAACTGTGTGGGTACTTTAACGGGTACAACTACAGATCCGCTTATTTACACTACTCAGGGTACATATACAATAACATGGACGTATAACGACGGTAACGGAAACTCTTCTACACAAACACAAACTGTTATAGTAGATGATATTACTGCCCCTGTAGCTGATTTAGCTACAATACCAACTGTAACTGTAGAATGTAGCGTACCGGCAGGTATGATTACTGCTCCTACTGCTACCGATAACTGTGTGGGAACCGTAACAGCTACAACTACAGATCCGCTTACTTATACTGCTCAGGGTACATACACAATAACGTGGACGTACAACGACGGTAACGGAAACTCTTCTACACAAACACAAACTGTTATTGTAGATGATATTACTGCTCCTGTAGCTGATGTTACTACACTACCAACAGTAACTGTAGAATGCAGCGTACCGGCAGGTATGATTACTGCTCCTACTGCTACCGACAACTGTGTGGGAACTATAACGGGTACTACTACAAGTCCATTTACTTATACTGCTCAGGGTACATACACAATAACGTGGACGTACAACGACGGTAACGGAAATATAACTACACAAACACAAACTGTGATAGTAGATGATATTACTGCCCCTGTAGCTAACGTTGCTACATTACCAACAGTAACTGTAGAGTGTAATGTGCCAGCAGGTATGATTACTGCTCCTACAGCTACCGATAACTGTGCCGGTACTGTAACAGCTACAACTACAGATCCGCTTACTTACACTGCTCAGGGTACATATACTATTACATGGATCTACAACGATGGTAATGGAAATACAACCACACAAACGCAAACCGTAGTGGTTGATGATACTACTGCTCCTGTAGCCGATGTAATTAACCTACCGGAGATAGTTAACTACTGTGGTGTAATGAGTGATGAGATTCCGGTTCCAACTGCTACAGATAACTGTGCCGGTGTACTTAACGCTACTACTACAGATCCATTAGATTATACAGAAGTAGGTACTTATGTAATAACATGGACATATGATGATGGTAATGGAAACACTACATCTCAAACACAAACTGTAACAGTTGAAGAGTCTCCTCTTAATGCTGTAACATTTGATGATGCTGAATTTGTATATAACGGAACTGTACAAAGCATTAACGTAAACAATCTTCCTGTAGGAGCTACGGTTACTTATACAACATCTCCGGAAACAGGAAGTGATAATGGTGCTGTAAACGCAGGCATATATACAGTAACTGCAGTTGTTATGCCGCAACCGGAAGCCTTTAACTGTGCTCCTGTTACTTTAACGGCTACTATCACAATCGAAAGGGCTCCGCAAACAATCACATTTGATCCTCTTTCGGTTAAAAACCTTGAAACTGATGTAGATTTCCAACTGGATGCTACAGCCTCATCTGGACTTGAAGTATACTATACTTATACCTATACTTCACCAGATCCTGCTGCTAATGTATCTTCAACAGGATGGGTAACTTTACTAACATCCGGTGAAATTACAATCACTGCTCATCAGGATGGTAACGAAAATTACCTGCCTGCTCAGGAAGTTGAACAACCACTTATTATTGAAAGTAGTGATGCATCAATATTCACTATGGTTGTTGGCGATGTAACGTATGATACACCTCAAAGTAACATTTACCACCTAATTGATTGTGGAGATAATTCAGATTCAGTAGAGGTTACAATAGTAACCGAGGTAGGTGCTACTGTACAACCGGGCCATACATTTACTATACAAACACCACAGCCGGGTATTTATACTGCAACGGTAACGGTAACATCTGAGGATGGAATTTCTACAGAAACATATACCGTAACTGTAGAAAGACGCTTTGATTTCTCTGATATCGTAGTTCAGAAATTTGATAATGTACTATTAGTAAACAATAACCCGCAAAACAATGGTGGTTATGAATTTACAGCTTACGAATGGTACAGAAACGGTCAGCTTGTAGGTACAGAACAGTACTACTCTGCCGGTAACAATTCTGGTGATATGCTGGATCCTGATGCAGAATATATGGTAAAAGTTACTACTGCTCAGGGTGAGGTACTTCAAACATGTCTTGGACAAATTTTCCTTCAGCATATTAACAGTGCAAGGTTATACCCTAACCCTGTTGCTTTCGGACAAAAACTTACCATTGAGGCTGATTTACCTGCAATTGAGCTTGAAAATATGACTATTGCTGTCTATACGCTTAACGGTGCACTTGTAAAAGAAGTAAAATCTTCATCAAGGATAACCGAGATTGATGCTCCTATGGAAGAAGCTGTTTATATAGTAATGTTAAAATCGGCTAACTACAGTAAAACATTTAAAGTAATTGTACGATAGATCACTACCACCCCCTGCCTGTGGGCAGGGGTTTATATTGTACAACACAAAAAATACATATCATGAAGAAATATAATTTTTCACAGTTTACAGTTAAGTCGGTTATGTTGGCCTTAGCGCTTACGGGCTTCACTAAAATATATGCACAGGAGGAAAAACATGAGTTTTCCATGTATGCAGGAGGTGTTTTCTCATCCATATATTACGACCTTGAAGGCGGACAGGTAGATCACGAGCATGGTGTTCAGTTAGGGCTTAAATATTCCTATTTCCTGAATGATAACTGGAGTATAGGACTTGGAGGCGAATACCAGACGTATAATTCAAATGCACGGTTTGATTTTGCAAGCGGAAGCTATAATGCCGTTGATTTTGAGAACGATCCTTTTGAGTTCAGGTATAATATGACGAGTTACAGAGAAAACCAAAAACTGCATTATGTAAATATACCGGTAACGGTTCAGTTTGAAACCGGAGACGGAATAACTGACTTTTATATTACTGTAGGAGCTAAGGCAGGTTTTGCAATAAAAGGAGAATATGAAACCACTATAGAGAGGGTATCAACCAGTGGTTATTATCCGCAATATAATGCCGAACTGTTTGGACCTACGTTTATGGGCTTTGGTTCTTTCTCCGGAGTAAGACCGGGAAAACAGGATCTTGAAACCAAAATAGCGTGGTCAGGAACTTTAGAGAGCGGTGTTAAGCAATATGTAGGTGACCATAATTCATGTTATATAGGTCTGTTCTTAGACTATGGTTTTAACTCAATAGCCGACAGTAAAGAAGAAAACGTAGTTAATTATCCTTCTGATGAAATACCTGTAAACTTAAAATACAATTCAGTAATCAATTCATCTTACACTAAAGACGTACGCCTGATAGCTTATGGTATTAAGCTGAGATATGCTTTTTTCTAACATTATATCAGTGTACAAAAAAAGCAGCCTGAAAGGCTGCTTTTTTATTTTACAAATATAAAACCCCTTCAAGCAATTACCTTGAAGGGGTTTACCAACTTAACCAAACCTAATTAGCTTATGAAGAATAAGCCTACAGTTTATTTTTAGTTCCAGCCACCACCTAATGCTTTGTAAATATTAACTACTGCATTAAGCTGTTGTTTCCTGGTTTCTATAAGTTCAAATCTCGACTCAAGAGCATCACGCTGGGTTAGTAAAACTTCCATGTAATCTGCTCTTGCCGATTTAAATAAGTCATTTGAGATATTAATCGATTCAGTTAGTGCATCAACCTGTTGTGATCTTAAATCATAACTCTTTTCAAGATTTTTGATCTTAGAAAGCTGGTTAGCCACCTCTATATAACCGTTTAATATGGTACGCTCATAATCATACACAGCCTGTAACTGTCTTGAGTTAGCACTGTAATACTCTGCTTTAATTGCATTTCTGTTGATTAAAGGAGCTGTTAAGTCGCCCGCAAGTGAGTATAATAGTGATTGAGGCGTCTTAATTAAATAAGACGGATTAAATGCCTGATAACCTATACCTGCGGTAATACCCAGTGAAGGATAGAATTTGGCCTTCGCAACCTTTACATCTAACTTAGAAGCTGCAAGTTCAAACTCAGCCTGTTTAATATCCGGGCGATTTGCAAGTAATTGAGACGGTATACCTGCCTTAACAGTTGTAGGTAATATACTTCCGAAAGTAGTATGATCCCTTTCCACATGCTGTGGGAATCTACCTGCCAGGTAATTAATCCTGTTTTCTGTCTCAACTATACTCTGCTGAATGTCGTACTGAAGGCTTCTTGTTTTTAAAACTTCAGCCTCAAACTTGCGTACAGCAAGTTCTGTAGTGCGTGCAGCCTGCTTTTGTAATTTAACGATCTCTAGTGCGTTACTCTGTATCTCGATATTCTGATTTACAATCTCAAGCTGATTATCAAGGGCAAGCAACTCATAATAAGAATTAGCTATCTCAGCAATAAGGTTAGTAACCATAAAGTTTTTACCTTCTACTGTAGACAGGTACCTGCTTATTGCTGCTTTTTTAGCATTATGCAGTTTACCCCAAATATCTATTTCCCAGCTTGCATAAGCACCTACCATAAAATCAGGTAGCGGATCTGGAAATTCCTTTCCCGGTTTAATTTCGGTATTGGCATCATTAGCACCCTGGCTTGTATACCTACCTACTTTTTCTACACCGGCTCCGCCTTTAAGGCCTACAAAAGGTAAATACTCCCCTTTTCTTGCCCTAATCTCGTTTTTGGCAATCTCTATCTCCTGAAGCGTTATGTTTAACTCCTGGTTATTTTTTAGTGCTGTTTCAATCAATGTGTCAAGATAAGGGTCGGTAAAATATTCCTTCCACGTTAATGTTGCCACATTTACAGTATCCTGCGAAGCATTTTCATAATTCGCAAGTACTGTAGTATTTTCTGTTCTTTGAACCAAAGCAGGTGTCTTACAACCGGTAAAACTTAATACAATTAAGGCTACCCCTGCATATTTATACATTCTTATTTTAGACATATTACTCAGTTTCATCGGTTTCATCTGTGTTTTGGAATTTATCTATCTGATGAACAAATTCTTCTGATAAAGAACTGTCTTCCTCATATTTAATCAGTTTTCTGCCATCAGCCATCGAGCCGAAAATAAAGTACAGTCCAGGTACTATAATTACACCGAAGATGGTACCAAATAACATACCTCCTAATGCTGCCGAACCCAGTGTCCTGTTACCTATAGCCCCTGCTCCTGTAGCAATCATTAACGGGATAAGACCCGCGATAAATGCAAACGACGTCATAAGGATCGGTCTGAAACGTACTTTAGCCCCTTCAATCGCTGCATCATACAGCGTGAAGCCTTCGTGCCGCTTCTGTACCGCAAACTCAACGATAAGTACAGCATTCTTACCGAGCAGACCCACAAGCATGATTAGACCAATTTGTGCATAGATGTTATTTTCAAGTCCCATTATCTTAAGCAATAGGAATGAACCGAAAATACCAACCGGTAAAGAGAATACAACCGCCAACGGAATGATGAAACTTTCATACTGTGCAGCAAGTACAAAGTATACAAACGCTAATACAATAAGGAAAATGTAAATAGATTCGTTACCTCTGTTTGCCTCATCAAAGGAAAGACCTTCCCATGCTATATCATATCCTTTTGGTAATGTTTCCTTAGCAACTTCTCTAACAGCCTGAATAGCATCTGCTGTTGTATAGCCTTTAGCAGGAAGACCCTGTATAGCTGCTGAGTTGTACATGTTATAACGTGTAATCTCGTTAGGTCCCTGTGTTTTCTTAAGCTTCATGAAAGCCGAATAGGGAACCATCTCGCCATGATCGTTTTTAATGAACAGGTTAAGTACATCTGATGGAAGTCTTCTGTATTTAGGGTCTGACTGAACATATACTTTAAAGAAGCGTCCGAATTTAATAAACCCTTGCTCATAGGTACTACCAATAAGGATATCAAGATTCTCCATTGCTTTACCAATAGAAACTCCTTTCTGCATTGCTAAGTCGTTGTCTACAATAAGCTCATATTGTGGATAGTTAGCCGCGAAGAAAGTAAACAAACCCGTTAACTCTTTACGCTTACCTAAGTTCTCCATGAACTCTTTGTTTATCTTATCAAAATCCTGATAATCTGTTGTAGTGTTTTTATCTAATAAACGCATAGAGAAACCTCCTGATGAACCGAAACCTGGAATGGCCGGCGGTTCAAAGAACTCTATCTTGGCACCTAAACCTTTAGATTTCTCTTCAAGCTCTTCCATTATCTCGGTAACTGTATGCTCCCTGTCAGACCATTCTTTTAGGTTAATAAGACAGGTACCTGCGTTAGAGCCCCTACCTTCGGTCATAATCTCATACCCTGCAAGAGATGATACTGATTCTACTCCGTCTATATCCTCACATATTTTCTGTAATCTTTGTGATACCTGGTTTGTTGTTTCCAGTGTAGATCCCGGAGGAGTCTGGATAATCGCATAAATAGTACCCTGGTCCTCACTTGGTATAAATCCTGAAGGAAGTATCTTGTTTACATAGAACGTACCTGCACAAAATGCCAGTAATATGATGAATGTAAGTAATCTTCTGTTAACCATCCTTTTAAGTATGGCAACATATTTACCTGTCATTTTATCAAACCCTCGGTTAAAGCTGTCAAGCGATTTGGTAAGAATGTTTTTCTTATGAGGGTGTGCATGGTGGTTTTTAAGTAACATGGCACACAATACCGGCGTAAGCGTAAGCGCGATTAATGCTGAAATTACAATGGAACTTGCCATAGTAATAGAGAACTGCCTGTAGAATGTACCTACCGGACCAGACATGAATGAAATAGGTATGAATACCGATACCATTACCGCAGTAATTGCTATTACCGCACCACTAATTTCACCTAATACCTTTTTAACCGCATTATATGGCGTAATGTTAGGAAACTCATCAAACTTGGCATGTACCGCCTCTACAACCACAATCGCGTCATCCACAACGATACCAATTGCCAGTACGAGTGCAAATAACGTTACAAGGTTTATCGATATCCCGAAGAACTGGATAACAAAGAACGCCCCCACGAGCGATACCGGTACCGCTAATATAGGGATAAGCGTAGATCGCCAGTCTCCAAGGAACACAAATACCACAAGAGCAACTAATATAAACGCGTCCCTTAAGGTATGGATAACCTGTTCCATAGACGCATCAAGAAACTTAGAAACGTCGTAACTGATTTTATAGTCAAGTCCCTCAGGGAAACTTTCTTTAAGCTCTTCTAGTTTTTCCTTAACGTTTTTAATTACGTCGTTGGCATTACTACCATAGTTCTGTTTTAATACGATAGATGCTGAAGGGTGTCCGTCAAGATTTGAGTAAATATCAAAGAACTCACTACCCAGCTCTGCCCTACCTATATCTTTAAGGCGAATGGCCTCACCTTCTGCATTGGCACGGATAATTACATTATTGTATTCTTCCGGCTCACTATATCTACCCTTATAGGTCAATACATATTCTAAGGACTGAGCCTGTATACCCGAACTCTGTCCTATACGTCCAGGACGACCAACAATACTTTGTTCGCTCAAAGCTTCCATAACCTCATCTACAGAAACATTATAGGCTCTCATACGATCCGGATTTAACCAAATACGCATCGCATAAGTCCTACTACCTAATATTTGTGATCTTGCAACCCCTTTAATCCTGTTAATTTCAGGAAGCATTTTAACGTTGGCATAGTTATACAGGAACTTTTCGTCCATGTTTTTGCCCGTTGCATAAAGGTTAACGTACATCAACATACTAGGCTGGATAGGAGTAATAACTACCCCTTCACGCTGTACCAGTTCCGGCAAAAGCGGCATTACCTGATCTACCCGGGTCTTCACCCGGATAACGGCCTGATTGGGGTCGGTCCCCGGTTCAAAAATAATTCTCAAAGTAGCTTCACCGGCACTGGTAGCATCCGTTGCCATATAACGCATGTCCTGAACACCATTAATAGCATTCTCTAACGTAATAAGAGTTGATTTAACCAAAACGTCTGCACTCGAACCCGGATAAGCAATAAATATATTTACTGTTGTAGGCGCAATATCCGGAAATTGCGAAGTAGGCAATTGTTTAATTGCCAGAGTACCCATAAACACAATCATAATCGAAATTACAATCGCAAATACAGGCCTGTGTATGAATTTGCTAAACATTTTTTCTTCTTTTTAAGTTATTCGATTAGATTATTCTGCATAAAGCTCTAAATGCGACATAACCTGCTTAGGATCCTGAAGTTTGTATTCAATTTTCTCATTTTCCTTAACAAGACGTAAACCTTCAAGAAGAATTTTATCATCTGTAGATAAACCGTTTTTAATTACAAATAAGTGAGGCAGCTCAGCTTCAATTGTAATCTCTCTCGATTTTATCTTGTGATCTTTATCAATTACATAAACATATTTTTTGTCAAGCACCTCAAAAGTTGCCTTTTGTGGTATAAGCATCGCGTTTTTAATAGGTATAGACACTAGTATATTACCTGTTTCACCATGTCTTAGTAATCTGTCTGGATTAGGGAAAGTAGCCCTGAAAGGAATGTTACCTGTTTCGTTGTCAAAATCTGCTTCAATAGTTTCAACAACACCTTCGTGACCAAACTTTTTGCTGTTAGCCATTATCAGGTCTACATTAATCTTTTTATTATCCTTTGTTTCTGCTTTGTACTCAAGATACTCTGCTTCAGGCACGTTATAGTAAACCCACATCTTACTGTTATCAGAAAGGTTTGTAAGCAGTTCTCCTTCTTCTATAAGACTACCCAGCCTTACGTGAAAACGGTCTACAATACCATCAAAAGGAGCTCTTATTTCAGTAAACTGAAGATGAACTTTAGCCAATGAAAGCTCTGCGTTTGCCTTGTCCAGTTTTGCTTTTGCCATTGCAAGCTCATTAGGAGCTACAACATTTCTGTCGGCAAGACTTTTAGTATTCTGGTATTCAATCTCTGCAAATTTTGCCTCTGCTTCTGCTTTTTTCATTTCAGCTTCATACAGTTTAGGCATGATTTGAAACATTAGCTGTCCTTTTTTTACAGCCTGTCCTTCATCTACATAAATTTTTTCAAGATAACCTCTCTCCTGCGCTCTTAGCTCAATGTGCTGTATTGAGTGTATTTGGCACACATACTCTTTAGTAAGTGTTGTGTCCATTTTTACCGGATTGGTAACAAGAAACTCAGTTTCTTTCTCTTTTTCTTCTTTTTCAGTTTTACAGCTTGTAAAAAATGCAAATGCACACAAGCTCATAATCATGAGGATTCTCTTCATAATAACTTAGCGTTTTAAAAACAATATGATTTTTCTTGATAATTTTTTTAGAAAGTGCGTATATCAGATACACTTTGCATGTTCAAAACCAAATGGTCCTGTTAATGCTTATACAGTAATAATAAACTGTGAGGAAATAAGGGAAATACAAGTATTACCCTAAAAAAGAAAATAAATCAAATTCTGATTACCCTGAATACGATAAATTTTCTACAAGATGAGAAATAGGAAAACAGCCCATCTGGCGATAAGCGTTTTTTAGTAAATAAGAAAAAGAATCCCAATATTTGGGCATAAAGTACAGCAGTAAAAAAGTTACTGGCTTCTAAGTATTTTTTAAAAGAGAATGATTCATCCTCCTCTACCTCATTATCTGTAGCATGTAAATCTTCGTTAGATTTAAGCTCGTGAGCAGAAGGAGATTTGATTGTTGTAATATCATCACTCTGGAAATTTACTAAGGAAGCATATTCTGAGTTTTGAATTGATATTTTTTCTGAAGAATGGACAAGGTTACTATGGTAAGCATTAGGGTATAGTTTCCCATATCCTATTAGGACAACGCTTATTAATAGAAAAAACCTGATTAAAAACTTCTTCATTTGGGCGCAAACTTACATAAAGTTAGTTATATAGGCAAACTGTTCCATATTAATTACCAGCAGGTAACATTAAAGTAACAAAGTCATTGCCTGAACGGTACTCACTATATTAAACAAAACCATATTTTTTAGGTTATAAAAAAGTAAGTATTTAAATTCTTTATGCCTTTAGACAAAAATAATGCCAAATACATAAAAATGAAGATCAATATTTTTTTAATCTTATATAGACTTAAGCCCTTTAAAATCTTTAATGATTATTTTTTTACCCGAAAGCTCAATGAGGCCACTTTTATTAAATTCCGATAAAAGCCTGATACAGCTCTCAGTAGCAGTACCTACCATACCGGCAATTTCTTCGCGGGATAATTTTATGTGAAGGCTTTTATCCTCATTAGTACCAAAAGTATCATGGAGGTATAAAAGAGTTTCTGCAAGCCTTTGCCTAACCGATTTTTGAGCCATGTTTACCAAATGGTCATCGGCTTCTTTAAGGTCTCCGCAAATGGATTTCATAACATTCATGGAAAACTGATTGTTATGATTGAAAAAGGATACAATTTCGCTTTTAGGCACAAAACAAACCTCCATGTCTTCCAGTGCTACAGCACTTAGGTTTACAGGTTCGTCACTTATCATTGAGCGTTGGCCCAGAAGTTCGCCTTTAGAAACCAGCTTAACAATCTGTTCGTTTCCGTTTGCACTTAATTTAGAGAGTTTACAAACACCATCTTTTACACAAAAAATGCCGTTTACATTTTCGCCTTCTGTAAAAATAGGTTCGCCTTTTTTAATAATGTAAGACGTCTTGCAGTTAGCCATCCTGAGTAATTCATCTTTATTCAGCGCTTTTAAGGAGCTGAATTCCCGTACTATACACTGTTCACATTTACTCATAGGGCAATTTTTATTTGGACACACAAATGTACATATTGTATGACAAATATCATATTTTATTTTTTAAGTGTGCATCAATTTTGCATCAGGTAAATGAGCAGATTATGAACACGCAAAATTGTTATCATTGCGGGTTAGGTTATACAGATAAAGAAGAGATTGTTTTTGACGATAAATCCTTTTGCTGTTATGGCTGTAAAACCGTATATGAGATTTTTACCCTTAACGGGCTTACAGATTATTATTCTTTTGAAAAAACACCGGGAGCTACTCCTAAAGACACTAATGGCAAGTATGATTTTCTTGATAATGAGGAAATCGTTTATCGCCTGTTAGAGTTCCATGAGCAGGAAACACACATCGTTTCCTTATATATTCCGCACATTCATTGCAGTTCCTGCATCTGGATATTGGAGAACCTCAACAAAATCAATATAGGTGTTAGCAGTTCTCAGGTAAACTTCCATAACAAAAAAGTACGTATTGTTTTCAATCCTGAAAAAACAACCCTAAAAGAAATAGTACATCTGCTCTGCAAAATTGGCTATGAGCCTTACATAAGTCTGGACAATTATGAACAGAAAAAGAAAAAGGTAAATCGAGAACTGATTTATAAGTTGGGGGTGGCATTCTTTTGCTTCGGTAATGTTATGCTGCTTTCATTTCCTGAGTATTTTGAAATGGAAGAATACTGGCTGGATAATTACAAAAGCTTTTTCCGATGGCTGATATTTGGGCTTTCACTCCCATCTTTCCTTTATGCAGCAAGCGGGTATTATTCATCGGCATGGAAAAGTCTCAAAACCGGAATGCTCAATATTGATGTACCTATAGCATTAGGTATTATTGTAATGTTCGTGAGAAGTACGGTTGATATCATATTCGACTACGGACAGGGATTTTTTGACAGCCTAACCGGACTGGTATTCTTTATGCTTTTAGGTCGGTTCTTTCAACAGAAAACATACAATTTCCTTTCGTTTGAAAGAGATTTTAAATCCTACTTCCCCATTGCGGTTACTAAAATACTTCCGGACCGTAGTGAAGTTTCGGTACCTGTTTATGATGTTGCTGCGGGCGACAGGCTTCTTATACGTAATCAGGAACTTATACCGGTAGACGGTATTCTTATAAGTGATAATACCGCCATAGACTACAGCTTTGTAACCGGAGAGGCCGACCCAATTACCAAAAAATCGGGCGATAAGCTTTTTGCCGGAGGCAAACAAACAGGTAAGATAATTGAAATGGAAGTATTGAGTTCCGTTTCCCAAAGCTACCTTACACAACTATGGAGTAACGACATATTCATCAAAAAAGACAGGCAGGATTATAAAACAATTACCGATACCATAAGCCGCTTCTTTACTCCCTTATTACTCATTACTGCATTGGTATCACTTTTATACTGGCTTTTTATAGATGTAACCACCGCCTTTAATGTATTTACTGCCGTACTTATTGTGGCATGCCCTTGTGCACTGGCATTAAGTGCTCCTTTTACGCTGGGAAATATTTTAAGAATTATGGGAAACAAAAAGCTTTATCTCAAAAATGCTACAGTTGTAGAACAGATGGCTAAGGTCGATACCATAGTTTTTGATAAAACAGGTACTATAACCACCAGTAAGAAATCGGATATTTTTTATGAAGGAAACGGGCTCACTGAAGAAGAAATCCTAATGGTGAAAAATATCCTGAGGGGATCTAACCACCCTTTAAGCAGGAGGTTATATGATTTTCTTCCGAATGCAGCTATTATATTGGTTGATGATTTTGATGAAATTACAGGTAAAGGCATTAAAGGCCATATAGATGGTAATTTAATAAAAATAGGATCGGCAGATTTTGTTGGTGTTTCTAAAGTACAAACCTTACAAACTGCAGTATACATAAGCATTAATAAGGTTTATAAAGGTAAATATGTTTTTGCAAACAGTTATAGAAACGGCCTTAAACCTCTTCTTGAAAACCTGAGCAAACGATATGAACTCAAAATACTTTCGGGAGATAACGAAGGCGAACGCGAAATGCTAAAACAATTGGTACCTCCGGGAACATTATGTGTATTCAATCAAAAACCGGAACAAAAACTGGCCTTTATAGAAAGTCTGCAAAAAGAAGGAAAAAATGTAATGATGATAGGCGACGGCCTGAATGATGCGGGAGCACTGGCACAAAGCAATATTGGGATATCAATATCAGAAGATATTAATGTATTCTCCCCTGCCTGCGATGGTATACTCGATGCTTCTAAGTTTGAAAGCATTAATTATTTTCTCAAACTATCCAAAAATGCGGTTAAGACTATCAAAATGAGTTTTGGTATTTCCCTGCTCTACAATGCCTTTGGATTATCGGCTGCCATAGCCGGAAAACTTACTCCGCTAACAGCAGCTATAGTCATGCCTTTAAGCACTATTACCATTATAAGTTTTGTAACTGTTATGAGTAATTATTATGCCCGAAAAAAAGCCTGAAAATTTAATCAAAAAACCATGTATGCATGATAAATATCATGTTTTATCAGGCGGTGCAACAGTAGTTTTGTTAACATAAAACCAATAAGTATGAGCGTCATTTATTTACTAATCTCCATCAGTATCGTTGTGGCTATACTGTTTTGCGTAGCCTTTATAAGGGCAGTAAAAACAGGCCAGTATGACGATGACTACACCCCGTCTGTAAGAATGCTTTTTGACGATGAGTTAAAGAAAAAAGAAAACAATCATAATAACACAAATTAATATGGAAGTGCAGCAATTTTATTACGACAATAAAATAGTTAAAAAATTCCTCTATGCCACCATCTTATTTGGGGTTGTAGGAATGCTTGTAGGCTTGCTGATAGCCTCTATGTACATGTTTCCCGGTTTAACCGAAGGTATTTCGTGGCTAAGCTACGGCCGATTAAGGCCATTACACACTAATGCAGTTATTTTCGCCTTTGTGGGTAATGCCACTTTTGCAGGGGTTTACTACTCCATGCAAAGGCTACTTAAGACCCGCATGTACAGCGATTTTTTAAGTAATGTAAATTTTTGGGGATGGCAGCTTATTATTGTTGCCGCAGCCATATCACTTCCGTTAGGATATACCACCTCTAAAGAATATGCCGAACTGGAATGGCCTATAGATATAGCTATAGCTATTGTTTGGGTTGTTTTTGGTATTAACATGATAGGTACCATTTTAAGGAGAAGAGAACGCCATCTATATGTAGCCATATGGTTTTACCTTGCAACTTTTGTAACGGTTGCCGTTCTTCACATCTTTAACAGCCTTGAACTTCCGGTAAACGGAATGAAAAGTTACTCTGTTTATGCCGGTGTGCAGGATGCCCTAGTACAATGGTGGTACGGTCATAATGCTGTGGCATTTTTCCTTACAACTCCTTTCCTTGGGTTAATGTATTATTATCTGCCTAAAGCGGCAAACAGACCGGTATATTCATACAGACTGTCTATTATCCACTTCTGGTCGTTAATATTTATCTATATATGGGCAGGACCTCACCATCTGTTGTACTCTGCCCTGCCGGACTGGGCTCAAAACCTGGGGGTTGTGTTTTCTGTAATGCTTATAGCTCCGTCATGGGGTGGTATGATAAACGGTTTACTTACCCTAAGGGGCGCGTGGGATAAAGTACGTACAGACCCTGTTTTAAAATTCTTTGTGGTTGCAATTACCGGATATGGTATGGCAACATTTGAAGGTCCTATGCTATCGCTTAAAAACGTTAATGCTATTGCCCACTTTAGCGACTGGATTGTAGCACACGTACACGTAGGTGCACTGGCATGGAACGGTTTCCTAACCTTTGGTATGATTTACTGGTTAATACCAAGAATGACAAAAACATCTCTTTACTCTGTTAGGCTTGCCAACTTCCACTTCTGGATAGGTACACTGGGTATCATACTATATGCCTTACCAATGTATGTTGCAGGTTTTGTACAGGCTTCTATGTGGAAACAGTTTAATCCGGACGGTACTCTTAAATACGGTAACTTCCTGGAAACTGTAAAACAGATTATGCCAATGTACTGGATGAGGGCCATAGGCGGTACCTTATTCGTAATAGGACTTTTAGTACTGGTATACAACATTATAATGACAATCCGCCAGGGTAAAGCCGTTGAAGATGAACTGGCAGAAGCTCCTAAACTGGAAAGGATAACAGGCAGAAGAATGAAGGGTGAGAAATTCCACCCATGGTTGGAAAGAAAACCTATACAGCTTACCATACTTGCAACTATTGCAATACTTATAGGTGGTATTATACAAATTGTACCTACCATAATGGTAAAATCTAACATACCAACCATATCTACGGTTAAACCTTATACCCCGTTAGAGCTTGAAGGTCGTGACCTGTACATAAGGGAAGGATGTGTAAACTGTCACTCTCAAATGATACGTCCGTTCAGATCGGAAGTAGAACGCTATGGTGAATACTCTAAATCGGGAGAATATGTATACGATCACCCGTTCCTGTGGGGATCTAAGCGGACCGGACCGGACCTTATGCGTATAGGTGGCAAATACAGCGACAACTGGCATTTTAACCACATGTGGGATCCTCAAAGTACATCGGCAGGTTCTATAATGCCATCCTACAAATGGCTGTTTGACAACAAGAAAATGAACCGTAGCGAGACTGAGAAAAAAATGCAGGTAATGGTAAAATTGGGTGTTCCTTATACGGATGAAGATATTGCCAATGCACAGCAGTCTATGGATGCACAGGCAGCAAAAATTGAAGAGAATTTACATATAGACCCTGACTTTGTAAAAAGCTATGAAGCCAGCAAAAAAGCGGCTCTGGCAAACGGTGAACAGTTTACCCTTATGAAAGACAGGGAAATTACAGCACTAATTGCCTACCTGCAACGCCTTGGAACCGATATTAAAATTAAACCGGCTACAGCCCATAACTCAAAACAATAAGCCATGCTAAAGTTTATAAAACACAATATGGAGAGCATCTCAGGAATTGAGGTATACCCTATCTTATCGCTGCTTATTTTCTTCATCTTTTTTGTTGTACTGTATACTTGGGTATATACCTACAAAAAAGAAAAGATAACCGAGATGAGTAACCTTCCGTTCTCAGACAACGATAACGATAACCAATAGTTGAACACAAACTTATTACTATGAAAAAATTTATACCGGTATATGTTAGGGTCCCTGTAATTTTTGCATTGGTTTTCATGGCTCTGGAATACTTTATAGATTCAGGAGACAGGCCTGCCTTCCTAAAATACCCAGAAGTGTCAATATTCCTGTTTTTCTTCCTGTTCCTTCAGGTAGCAATAGAAATAACCATTAGTGCCATAGACAGGGTTACTTACAGCATCCTTACCGAAGAACAGAAGAAAAAACTGGCTGAAGCCGATACTATAGAATTTAAGGACACCAAGCTTTACAAAAAAATAAAAAGCTGGTTTGTAAAAGTAAAACCTATTGAAGAAGAAGGCGAAATATTACTCAATCATGATTATGACGGTATTAAAGAGCTTGATAATGTGTTACCACCATGGTGGATAAACCTTTTCTATGTAACTATACTATTCGGATTGGTTTACCTTGTAAAGTACCACATTCTTGATGGCCCTGACCAGAAAAAGGAATTTGAGATTGAAATGGAAGAAGCCCGTATAGCAGTTGAGGAATATAACAGGCTGGCTAAAGACCGTATTGATGCCAACAGCGTAACACTTTTAACCGAAGCATCTGATTTGGCAGAAGGTAAAAAGATTTTTGAAACCAATTGTGTAGCCTGCCACAGGGCAGATGCCGGAGGTACTATTGGCCCTAACCTTACCGATGAGTACTGGATTTTAGGTGGAGGCATTAAAAATGTATTCCACACTATTACCGAAGGCGGACGTGACGGTAAGGGCATGGTGGCCTGGAAAGGTACTCTCAAACCTTCAGAAATTCAGTTAGTAGCCAGTTATGTATTGTCTTTACAGGGTACAAATCCTATAGACCCTAAAGCTCCGGACGGAGAAATATGGAAAGACGAGGCCAAAACCGATAGCGATAAGCCAAATGCAGAAGCTACGCAGCAAACAACAGAAGAAACCCCCGAAGTAGCCGATAAACAAAGCTAAATACCATGAGCAATATACAGGAAGAAGAGTTTAGGGACAGGATAGCGACCATAAATGAAGAAGGTAAAAGGTCTTGGATATATCCTAAGAAACCTTCGGGAAAACTATACAGGTACCGCAAATTAGTCAGTTACTTTTTACTTCTCTTCCTGTTTAGTGCTCCCTTTGTAAAAATAAACGGAAACCAGTTCCTTATGTTCAATGTGTTGGAACGCAGGTTCAATATATTTGGTTTCCCGTTCTGGCCACAGGATTTCCACCTGTTTGTAATCTCCATGATTATAGGGGTAATATTTGTGGCACTGTTTACCGTTGCTTTCGGGAGGCTGTTTTGTGGTTGGGTTTGCCCGCAAACCATCTTTATGGAAATGGTTTTCCGCAGGATAGAATACTGGATTGAAGGCGACAGGAATGTCCAGATTAAACTGGATAAGCAAAAATGGGATACCGAAAAAATAAGAAAAAAGGCCCTCAAGTGGTTTATCTTCTTTATCATATCATTCCTTATAGCCAATGTGTTTCTCGCATACCTATCAGGAAGTGACAAGCTGATACAAATGATAACAGACGGGCCCGGACAGCATGTAAGTACACTTATAGCCCTGCTGATATTTACTGCGGTATTTTACTTTATTTATATCTGGTTTCGGGAACAGGTTTGTATTATAGCCTGTCCGTACGGAAGACTTCAGGGAGTGCTGCTGGATAACAAATCGATAATTGTAGCCTACGATCATAAAAGAGGTGAAAGTGAAAACGGGCGCGGTAAAATAGTCAAGAACGAAGACAGGGCTACATCCGGAAAAGGAGATTGTATAGACTGCAAGCTTTGTGTACATGTTTGTCCTACCGGTATAGACATAAGAAACGGAACGCAGCTGGAATGCATTAACTGTACAGCCTGTATAGACGAATGTAATACTGTAATGGAAAGGGTCGGGTTTCCTAAAGACCTTATACGTTATGCCAGTGAAGACGAAATAACCAAAAAGGAAAAGTTTGTTTTTACTGCCAGAATGAAAGGCTATACTGCCGTACTGCTAATCCTTATGGGAATATTTACAGGTATGCTGTTTTTAAGAAATGATGTGGAAGCCACAGTACTAAGATTACCCGGGCAATTATACGAGCACAAAGGAGAAAACATTAGCAATGTGTATACCTACAAAATAGTGAATAAAACCACTAAAGACTTTAATGATGTTTACTTTAAGCTAAAAACACCTAAAGGGGTAGTTAAAGTAGTGGGAAACCCTCATTTTAAAGTACCTAAGGCTGGTATTGCACAAGGAACATTGTTTGTGGAAATCAATGAAGCATTACTTAAAGACGACAAAACAAAAATACTGCTTGAGGTTTATGACGGTGACCGACTTATAGAAACCGAGTCAAGCAGCTTTTTAGGTCCGAGGACTTTTAATTAAAAACAAATGATTATGAAATTTAACTGGGGAACAGGGATTGTAATCGCATTTGCTCTTTTTATGAGCTTTATACTGTTTTTTGTATTCAAAGTACAATCAGACAGTAAATATGATAACGAACTGGTTGTAGAGGATTACTATAAACAGGAAAGAATACTGCAGGACAAACTTAACAGGGAAGAAAATGCTGTTAGCCTGCACCATCAACTAACAATTAACAGCACTCAAAAAGGAATAGAAATAGAATTCCCTGAGGATTTTGATGCTGCAAAAATAAAAGGAAAAGTGTTCCTGTACAGGCCGTCTAACCAAAGGCTCGATATTGAACAACCAATAACAATATCGGCTTCTCATCTGCTCATACCTAAAAGTGATTTGGTAGACGGCCGCTGGAACATTACTGTTGACTGGGAATATCAGGGTATAGGCTACCTCAATAGTAAAGAGATTACGGTTTATTAAAAATAAAAAATAAGAGTATGCTATATTCAGCACTTTTATTAGGATTAATATCAAGCCTGCACTGCATGGGCATGTGCGGGCCTATTGCCATGATGCTACCGGTAGACCGCACCAATGAAACAAAAAAAACCATACAGATCCTTTTGTATCATACCGGAAGGCTCTTGGCTTATGGTTCATTGGGAATTATATTCGGATTGTTGGGAAGGGGGCTTTACCTGGCCGGAATGCAGCAAAACGTTGCCATAGCCTCCGGCATTATTATGATTACGATAATAGCAGTACCGGAAAAGAAGTTTGCCAAATATAATTTCTCTAAGCCTATCTATAGAGTAATAAGTAGTGTAAAAAGTAGCCTAGGGAGCCAATTTAGGAAAAAAAGCAATAAAGCTATTTTTATTACCGGGCTTCTTAACGGCTTTTTACCCTGTGCATTGGTTTATGCAGCCCTATTTGGTGCTATCACCATGCAAAATGCTCTTTTTGGAGGACTCTATATGGTTCTTTACGGTATAGGGACTATACCTATGATGAGCGTTGTGGTATATGTAAGCAACATGCTTACTTCGCCCTTAAGGAATAAACTTAACAGCTTTATACCTTATGCGGTAGCCATTATAGGGGCTTTCTTTATCCTAAGGGGATTAGGATTAGGTATTCCTTACCTTTCACCCGAAACCAATTCCCTTTTTGTTCAGGAAATACCACACTGCAAGTAACTAAACATAAACAACTGCGAAAAGCCCCTGAAAATTTCAGGGGCTTTTCTTTTGGAAGGTTAGGTTGGTAAGGGTGATTTAAACAACCATTGAAAACAATTTAGTTTCCGGTGCTTTTCGTTTCAGCCTTAAATCAAAGGCCATACATATATTCCTTATATATGTTTTTCCTTCTTCGGTAACTTTTATACTGCTTTTACCAAACTCCAGTAAGCCGTCGTTTTCCATTTCTTTAAGGCTTAATAAGATTTCAGGCAATTCAGATAAATATAATGAACTGTCTTCCCATGAAGTCTCAAAACTGCACATAAGATTCAGTATGTGTCTTCTTATAACAAGATCTTCATCGGTAAGCAAATGCCCTCTAAAAACAGGTAATTCATTACTCTCTATTCGTTTATAATAGTCCTCAAGTACTTTTTCGTTTTGGACAAAAGCATACCAGCTGTCACTTATGGAAGATACCCCCAGCCCTATCATCAACTGTGTTTTAGAGGCACTGTATCCCATAAAATTGCGGTGCAGCTTTCCTTCTTTTAATGCGGTATACAAAGCGTCGCTTTTAAGGGCGAAATGATCCATACCTATTTCATGATAATTATTTTCCCCAAGCAGTACTTTACCTATCTCATAAAGTTTTCTTTTTTCCTCACCCTGAGGTAGGTTCTTTTCATCATAGCCTCGCTGTCCGTTCCCTTTTATCCAGGGCACGTGTGCATAGCTGTAAAAAGAAATCCTGTCAGGGTTAAGGGCTTTGGTTTTCTCAATAGTATCAACCATAGTTTCCACTTTTTGGAATGGCAGCCCGAAAACCAAATCATGGCTTATGGAAGTATAGCCTATCTCTTTTGCCCAAAAGGTCACTTTTGCCACATTTTGAAAAGGCTGCAGCCTGTGTATTGCTTTCTGTACAGTTTCGTCATAATCCTGTACGCCAAAGCTTACCCTCCTGAATCCTAGATAGTAAAGCTTTTGCAGGTGTTCTCTTGTCGTGTTGTTTGGGTGTCCTTCAAAACTGAATTCATAATCAGAAGCCTTCTCTGCCCTGTCAAAAATTCCGTTTATAAGTATTTCAATGTTTTCCGGACTAAAAAAAGTGGGTGTCCCCCCTCCCAAGTGCAGTTCTTTCACCCTTGGTTTTTCAGGAAGGATATCACAATACATATTCCATTCGTTCAACACTGCGGTAATATAGGTTGTTTCAACCTCATGCCTGCGGGTTACCCTTTTATTACATCCGCAAAACGTACACATGCTCTCACAAAACGGCAGGTGAATGTACAAGCTTATCCCTTCGGTAGCATTACTTTCATCAAATGCCTGTAAAAAGCTTTGTTTCCATACATCAGAGGTAAAGCCGCCATTATCCCAGTAAGGTACAGTAGGATAACTGGTATAGCGTGGACCGGGAACATTATATTTTTGCAGTATGTTATTTTCCATGATTAGTGATTTTATTAGTGATAAGTCAAAATTAGCGCAACTATTCACCCTAAAAAATGATATTTGTCAGCTTATAAAAGAGTAATGAGCCAGCACTAGCTATAAAGCCTTATTAAAAAACGGGGGTTATAGTGAAATGCTTTATATCCTTATGGTGAACATGGCTTTGGACTAATAATAAATCTACCGCTGGATAAATGGATTGATAACCTTAAAAACTGAATGAAAACAATGAAGTTTTTATAAGATGACTTTTGTCATTTGTTATTAAAGTCACACATACTAATTTTAGCTAACTTTATACAATAACACATTAATATGAAGGTAGTTAAAAATTCAGGCCATATTGTAGATTTTGACCGGAACAAACTAAAGCGTTCCCTTGAAAAATCCGGAGCCGATACTGCAACCGTAAAGAGCGTCCTGAATAAAATTGAAAAAAGCCTGTATCACGGTATTAGTACGAGGCAAATTTACAAACAGGCTTTTTCCCTTTTAAAAAAGGAAGCTAATGCCCATGCCGCAAGATATAACCTGCGTACAGCTTTGCGACAACTGGGGCCTGCTGGCTTCTTCTTTGAAAAGTTTATTTCCCGTTTATACAGCTTTGAAGGTTTTGAAACAAAAACCAACCTAACCCTTAAAGGTAAATGTGTTTCTCATGAAATAGATGTCTGCATTAAAAAAGACAGTACTATAGCCATAGTAGAATGCAAGTTCCATAGCAATCAAAACACACATTCAGATGTAAAGGTACCTATGTACATCCTGTCAAGATTCAATGATGTAAAGGCAGTAACACAACCTGTTTTTAGTGATGCTGATACTATAAACAAATGTATTATTGTTACCAATAACCGCTTTACATCGGACGCCATAACCTTTGCCAACTGCTCAGGACTGGAATTGTTAAGCTGGAATTACCCTCCCGAAGACAACATAAAAACCAAAATAGACAATAACTTTCTTTTTCCTGTAACCTGTCTTACAACGTTAAGCATGGCAGAAAAAGAAAAACTGCTTATACTGGATATTATATTGGTAAATGAACTCATTAATAATTCCGATTCCCTTGAAAAACTGGGTATAAGCAATAACCGGGTGAAAAATATTTTAAAGGAAGCATCAGAACTTTGTAATTACCTATAGTATGAAAGTAAAATTTATAGGCGGTGCAGGCACCGTTACCGGATCTAAAACCCTTGTAGAAACTAACGGAATAAGAATACTTATAGACTGCGGATTGTTTCAGGGACTGAAAGCACTACGGGAGCTTAACTGGCAACCTTTGCCTGTTTTGCCTTCCACAATAGATTATGTTTTACTTACACACGGGCATCTTGACCATTGCGGTTGGTTGCCAAGACTTGTAGAGCAGGGATTTAAAGGAAAGATATTCTGTACAAGACCAACAAAAGAAATAGCAAAGCTCATACTACTGGACAGTGCAAAAATTCAGGAAGAAGAAGCTGCAAAGGCAAATAGGGAACATTACTCAAAACATAAAGAGGCAGAGCCACTTTATACCGTTAAACAAGCCGAAAACGTATTTCCTTTATTCAGGGTTATTAAACCCAACGAGAATGTACCGCTGGATGCGGAAATATCTGCTGTTTTTACAAATGCCGGGCATATTTTAGGAGCCTGCAGTATTACTATTGATGCAGAACGTAAAACCCTTGTTTTTTCAGGAGATATAGGTCGTGATGACGATGTGCTTATGTACCCGCCTGTAAAACCCAGAAAGGCAGATTATATCTTTCTTGAAAGTACTTATGGTAAAAGGCTACACCCTGATACAGATGTAAAACTGGAACTCGAAGTTTTTATAAACAATGCCATAGCTAAAGGCGGAACGGTATTAATACCTGGCTTTGCTGTAGAAAGGGCACAATCTATAATGTTTATATTATGGCAGCTTAAAAAAGAAGGAAGAATCCCTGATGTGCCTTATATTCTGGATACACCCATGGGCGCCAATGTACTTAACATTTTTACAGAAAATGCCGAATGGCATAAACTCACTACTTATGAATGCACCGAAATGATACGAATGTTCTCTATAGTATCACGTTTTGAAGATACCCTAGCGGTTATAGAAAATCCTAAACCTAAAGTAGTGATTGCTGCAAGCGGTATGGCCACAGGCGGAAGACTTCTTACTTATTTTGAGCACTGCATTGGTAAACCCGAAACCACGGTTATTTTTACAGGATATCAGGCTGAAGGTACAAGGGGCAGGAAGCTTTTAGAAGGTGATAAAGAGATTAAGATTTACGGACAATACTATTCTGTAAAAGCCAACATACTTGAAATACAGGGACTTTCGGCACATGGTGACCAACAAGATCTTTTAAACTGGCTTTCGGATCTGCAAAAGAAACCGCAAAAGGTATTTTTGGTTCATGGTGAAAATGAACCTGCCGATGAAATGCGTATTAAAATTACCCAACACTACGGTTTTGATTGTTGTGTTCCCTTAATGGGAACTGAAATAGAGATTTAAATTAGTTTATATGCTGCCTGATGCTTCTTACTATTTCATCCTTAGGCAACACTCCTGATTGCCTCCATAACATTTTACCGTTTTGGAAAAGCATGATTGTGGGTACTCCCTTAACCTGAAACTGAGGGTTCATCATCAGTTGCCTGTTCTTGTCGACATCTATTTTGATGATTGTAATATCATCGCCCATATCCTCTTTTACTTCTTTAAGAATGGGAGCCAGCATTTGGCAAGGCCCGCACCAGGTAGCAAAAAAATCTACCAGTACAGGTTTATCTCCGTTTATAAGTTGATTAAATTTATCCATTGGTTTTTATTAGGGTTCATAAAAGCGTAATCTGTTCCTTAGTTGGGCTATTTCACCCTGCATATCCCTCATTTTTTGAAGCAGATGCAAAACGGCATCCAGTCCTTCGGTATTAATATTAAGTTCGTTATGCAGCCTTATCATTCTTTCGGCCTCACTTACCTGGCTAACAGGTAAAAAGTCTTCTTTCTCAACACTAACAATTTCTATTAGGTTATACTCCTGCAATGAGCTGATAAAAGAAACCTCTATGCGGTGATGCTCACAAAATATTTTTACCGGTATATATTCCCTGCTATCCATATCTTATTGTTTAGAAAGGTTAGACAATTCTGTAAATAATTCTTTTTGTTTCTCTGTAAGATTGGTAGGTATTTTAACCGTATAGGTTATATATAAATCGCCAAAGTTACCCTCCTTTTTATACACCGGAAAGCCTTTTCCTTTTACTCTTATCTTAGTACCGTTTTGGGTTTCCGGCGCAACCTTAAGTTTAATTTTTCCGTCCATAGTGTCAAACATAAATTCGCCACCAAGAACAGCCATGTAAAGATCTATTTCCTTTTCGGCATACAAATCATCACCCAGCCTTTTAAAGTTATCAGAGTTCACTACGGAAAAAGTAATATATAAGTCGCCATTAGGACCGCCGTTTGCACCCTGGCCGCCCTGTCCTGAAAGTTTTATAACCTGACCGTCGGCAACACCTGCGGGTACAGTTATTCTCAGGCTTTTGCCATTAACCGTAAAAGTTTGTTTATGGGTAGTAGAAGCCTGATCCAGGGTTAAGGTAAGTTCGGCATTATAGTCCTGCCCTTTAAAGCGGGCCTGCCTGCTACGGCTACTGCGGTTAAATCCGCCACCGCCAAACATTGATTCAAAAAAGTCAGAGAAATCCCCTCCTTCAAATTCGTGTCCTGTAAAACCCTGTGAAGTAGATTGACGCTGGTGAGACTGCCTGTATTTTTCATACTCTTCGCCGTGCTCCCAGTCCTTACCGTACTTGTCATATTTTTTCCTTTTCTCAGGATCACTAAGTACTTCATTAGCCTCATTAAGTTGCTGGAACTTTTTATGCGCCTCTTTATCGTCCGGATTTAAATCGGGGTGTAGTTTGCGGGCCAGTTTCCTGTAGGCCTTTTTTATATCATCGGTAGTTGCTGTTTTATCAACTCCCAATACTTTATAATAATCTATAAACTCCATAAAACATTGGTTTGCAGTATAAATTTACAGCTTATATCTTATTTTGTCAAGTAGGAAAAATAAGATTTAGCTTTTTTTAACCCTTATACTTCAAACTGGCTTTTCTTATAGTATATGATTATATGTTTTCCAGTTTAAATATGGATTTTTGATTGTACTTCTCCCCTTTCCTTAAAACTGCTGAAGGGAAATTACCCCTGTTTGGAGCATCAGGAAAGTTTTGGGTTTCAAAGCAAATACCACTAAGCGTGTTATAATCGGCTCCTTCTTTACCTTTAAGTTTACCAAAACAGTTCCCTCCCACATAAATATGTACTGAAGGTTGGTTAGTATGTACCGTCATTTTAAGTCCCGATTTTTTACTGCTTAAAATTGCTGCAGGTTTATCATTATCGGTAAGTACAAAAGAAGTATCTATAACCTTAGGACAAGGCGCAGCTTGCTTAAAATCAAAACCTTGTTGTGTTGCCTCAATAAAATTTCCTGTTGGTATATTTAACTCGTCAGTCTCAACAATAGAATCTGTAAAGAGCTGTAAATCTTGATTTACCATATTATTCTTATGCCCTTCCAGATTAAAGTAACTATGCTGTGTAAGATTGATTATGGTATCCCTATCACTCACCGCTTCATAATCCACAACTATTTCATTATCCTCAGTTAAGGTATATTTAACCTCAATAGTAAGTTCTCCCGGAAAGTTTTCTTCTCCGTCAGGGCTTACATACTTAAATTTAATATAAGGATTGTCACCGGTTTCAACGGCTGTTACCTCCCAAAATGCGCGGCCAAACCCTAAGTTTCCACCATGAAGATGATGCTCCCCTAAATTAGTATTGAGGGTATAATCTGTTCCGTTTAAACTGAATTTTCCGTTCTTTATGCGTCCGGCATACCTACCCATAATTGCCCCAAAATAAGGAGATGAAGGAAGACTGTAAGAATCTATATAACCTTCAAGGGTGTCAAACCCCAATACGATATCATAAACTTCTCCTTTTGAGTTAGGCACATTTAGCGAAGTTATGGTAGCTCCATAATTAATTACCGTAAGGCTTATTCCGTAGGTATTTGCTATAGTATAGCTGTTAACCTGCTTACCGTTTGGCAATATGCCGAAAGGCTTTGCAACATTGTTGAAAGCGGTACTGTTATTATCCATTAAATGATGCGGTTATAAATAAAAAACAGGCTGTAAAGCCTATCTTTTAAAATTCAAAATTAAAGCCTTTTTTAGTAAGCTTTTCATATATTTTCTGGTCAAACTCATAAAGCTTAGCTGCGCGATGCGATACGTCTTTCTGCTTTTCATCAAGCTGAACCAATAACTTCATTTTAAGTATTTTACGTCTAAAATTAGACTTGTCCATCTCTATTCCTAAAATTTCCTCATAAAGCTTCATCAGCTCAAAAAGCGTGAATTTTTCAGGCAACAGGTTAAATCCTACAGGAGCCTGTCTAACACGGTTGCGAAGGTGTTCAAGGCTATAGTCTAAAATCTTATTGTGATCGTAAATAAGTTTTGGTATTTCACTTATTTTATACCATTTGGCATCCGATGCTGTAAAACCAGCGCGAACATTATAATCTTCACGTTTTATAAGGGCAAAATAGCCAATGGTAATTACACGTCCTAAAGGAAAACGATCAGGCTCACCAAATGCTTTAAGCTGTTCAAGATATATATCGTCAAGCCCTGTTAAATCGGCAAGTAGTCTGTGCGCTGCATTATCAATACTTTCTTCCTCCCGTATCCATCCTCCGGGAAGACCCCATTCTCCTTTTCGTATACCTTCTCCGTGTTGTACCAATAACACTTCAAGCATTCCCTTATCGAACCCGAATATAACACAGTCAATAGTGATTGAGTTCATTACTGACCGTTCAATAATTCTTCCTGATTCTTTATCGATAATTTTTTTCACCCCTCATTTGTTTTAAAAACGCCAACGAATATAGGCATTTTTTTCAAAATGCTAATATCAGTTAATTTTTTCCGATTCTACTGCTATTAGTCCTAATATTTATTAAATGTAAATTTTTTTAGGTAATATTTTGTTAATAATAAAAATATGTTTTATACTTGTGGTCAAATAAACCATAAGAAAAAACGATATAGTAATTTATGAATTCAACTAAAATAAATAAAAGCAGCATTTATCTTATAACAGCAGTGGCCAGTTTGGGCGGTTTGCTGTTTGGTTATGACACTGCAGTAATCTCGGGTGCTGTTGGCGCTCTAAATGATTATTTTATCAGCGACCTGTCAAACAATGTAGTTGCGGCATCATCAGCAATCAGTGAGTTTAAAATTATTATCACATTGTGTACTGTGGCTGTTATTGGTTTAACGGCCTCTTTTATTTTAAGATTTTACAAACGAAGTACCGCTTATGCCATAATTACAGCATTAGTTGTACTTGGAGGGGCTTTTTATTACTATCAGTTTTTAACCCTTCCTCCTGTACTTACCGAAAATTTACAGAACTCTATTTTAGGATTTATGGTAAGCAGCGCACTTGTAGGCTGTATTATTGGTGCTGCTGCAGGGGACAGGATTGCTAACTCTATAGGTAGAAGGAACGGGCTGCTGTTATCGGCGGCTCTTTTTATTATATCGGCAACAGGATCGGCTTATCCAGAGGTTATAAACGTATTCTTTGGCAGTAGCCTTACTTCATTTATCGTTTACAGAATAATAGGCGGTATAGGTGTAGGGCTTGCAAGTATGCTTGCACCACTTTACATTGCTGAGATGGCTCCTGCAAACATTCGTGGTAAACTGGTATCATGTAACCAGTTTGCTATTGTAAGCGGTATGCTTATCGTTTACTTTGTAAACTACTTTATAGTAAAGGGGCAGACAACCGAATGGATTAATACAGACGGATGGCGCTTAATGTTCCTTTCAGAAAACATACCGGCAACATTATTCTTCCTTTTCCTTCTTTTTGTTCCTAAAACACCACGTTTCCAGGTAATGAAAGGTAGAGAGGCAGAAGCTTCCAGCGTACTTGCTAAACTTAACGGGCCTGAAAAGGCACAAACCATACTACAGGAAATTAAAAGCTCTTTTAATGTAAAAAAAGCACACTGGTTAACTTATGGCTGGACTATAGTAGTAATAGGTATATTACTTTCTGTTTTCCAACAGTTTGTAGGTATTAACGTAGTACTGTACTATGCTCCCGAAATTTTTAAGGGAATGGGCTTAGGCACCGATGCTTCTATGATACAAACCATAATTGTAGGTGCCATAAACATGCTGTTTACCATACTTGCAATCTTTACGGTAGATAACTACGGACGTAAAAAGCTTATGCTTATAGGTAGTGTTGTTATGGCTGTAAGTATGTTAGGTCTTGGTACCGTGTTGTACTCACAGGGTAGCGCAACAATGTCTCTACTACTTATGCTGCTATACATTGCTGCATTTGCCATGTCGTGGGGTCCTATAACATGGGTATTGCTATCAGAAATATTCCCTAACAAGATAAAAGGTGTTATGGCAGTAGCCGTAGCCGCACAATGGCTTGCCAACCTTGTTGTATCGTGGACCTTCCCTATGATGAACAATAACGAATCGCTTACACAAATGTTCAATCACGGCTTTTCCTACTGGATATATGGTGTTATGGCAATAATATCGGCACTGTTCATTTGGAAATTCGTTCCTGAAACCAAAGGGAAAACCCTTGAGGAAATGGAGCATTTATGGCTTAAAAACAAAACAGAATAATAATTATAATCTATTAATAAACAATGTATTTTCTAGGTATAGATTTAGGAAGTTCTTCAATTAAACTTTCGGTACTGGATGCCGAGAGCGGAACTACTATATCATCTGTAAGCGTACCTGATTTTGAAATGGAAATTGTCGCTCCCCAACACGGGTGGGCCGAACAGGACCCTGAAAATTGGTGGCAATATGTAAAAAACGGAATTGGACTACTTAAAACAAAACGTAATACTGATATAAGCAAAATAGCCGGAATAGGCATTGCTTATCAAATGCATGGTCTAGTACTTACAGATGAGAATCTGAATGTTATAAGGCCGTCTATTATTTGGTGCGACAGCCGTGCTGCACAAATTGGTAATAACATATACAATAGCATTGGGGCGCAAAAATGTCAGGAACTAATATTAGGCAGTCCGGGCAATTTTACCGCTTCTAAACTTAAATGGGTAAAAGACAATCAGCCGGAACTGTTTGAAAAAGCAAAATACATGATGCTTCCGGGCGATTATATTGCTGCTAAACTAACCGGAGTTGCACAAACAAGTACATCAGGCTTATCGGAAGCTGCTCTATGGAACTTCCAGGAAGGCAGATTAGCAACCGAAATACTGGATGCTATGGGCATATCTAAAGAGATTATCCCTGAAATAGTACCAAACTTTGGCAATCAGGCACAAATTAATCCTCAGGTAGCTACAGAATTAGGGCTGAACCCTAATGTAAAAATAACGTATCGTGCAGGCGATCAGCCAAACAATGCATTATCACTAAACGTATTAAAACCCGGGGAAATTGCAACTACAGCAGGTACATCGGCAGTAGTATATGCTGTTTCCCAAAATGCTATTTATGATGCCAATAACCGCATCAATACATTCCTGCATGTAAACAATGCTCCTGCCGACAAGCACAACGGAGTTATGCTTTGCATTAACGGATCGGGTATTTTATACCAATGGTTAAGAAAAATAATGTCGGCCGACAGACCCGAACTTATTTCGTATGAAACCCTTAATGCCGAAGCTGCAAAAGCACAACCAGGCAGCAAAGGGCTTCGCTTCTACCCTTTTGGTAACGGAGTAGAAAGAATCTTCAACAATAAGGAAGCAACATCAGGAATACAAAACCTGAACTTTAACATACATAGTTCACCACAACTGGTACGTGCAGCCTGCGAAGGAATTGTGTTTGCAATGAACTATGGTTTTGACGTAATGAAATCAATAGGTGCCGGTGGTGATATAGTACGTGCCGGAAAGGCCAATTTATTCCTGAGCCCTGTGTTTAGAGAAATTTTTGCCAATACTACTCAAACAACGGTTGAGCTGTACAATACCTCGGGCGCAGAAGGTGCCGCACGTGGTGCTGCCTATGGTTACGGGTATTATGCATCCCTGGACCAGGTTTTTGAAAAACTGGAATGCTTAGAGCGTATAGAACCAAACAGCGCACTAACAGCTCAGTATGCAGAGATATACAATGAATGGAAAATCAATATTAATATACAGGAATAAAATGGAGACAAGCACTCAAACTTTTTTTAAGAATATAGATAAAATCAAATTTGAAGGCAGGGAAAGCAACAATCCGCTTGCTTTTAAATGGTATGATGAAAACCGCGTAGTGGCGGGAAAAACACTAAAAGAACACTTACGTTTTGCTATGGCATACTGGCATACGCTATGCAACACGGGAGACGATCCGTTTGGTGCTTCTACAGAAAACCATGCATGGAACAAAAGCGAAAATGCAATTGCAAGAGCAAAAGATAAAATGGATGCAGGTTTTGAATTCATGTCAAAACTATCTATTCCGTTCTACTGTTTTCATGATGTAGATATGGTAGATGAAGCCCCTACCCTTGCTGAGTTTGAAGAGCGTATCCAGATAATGGTGGAGTATGCTAAACAAAAACAGCAGGAAACAGGTATTAAGCTTCTATGGGGTACTTCTAACCTGTTTACAAATCCGCGTTACATGAACGGTGCATCCACTAACCCTAATTTTGATGTGGTTGCTTATGCCGGTGCACAGGCTAAAATTGCCATTGATGCTACTATTGCATTAGGAGGTTCTAACTATGTATTTTGGGGCGGCCGAGAAGGTTATATGAGCCTTTTAAATACCGATATGAAGAGAGAGCAGGATCACCTTGCCATGTTCTTAGGTACTTGCAGGGATTATGCAAGAAAACAAGGGTTTAACGGTACTTTCCTTATCGAGCCTAAACCTATGGAACCAACAAAACATCAGTATGATTATGATGCTGCCACATGTGTAGGGTTTATCAATAAATATGGCTTACAGGATGACTTTAAACTGAATCTTGAAGTAAACCACGCTACACTTGCAGGGCACACTTTTGAACACGAACTTCAGGTAGCTGCAGACGCAGGCCTTTTAGGCAGTATAGATGCTAACCGTGGAGATTACCAAAACGGATGGGATACAGACCAGTTCCCTATAGATGTTTATGAAACTACGCAGGCAATGATGATATTCCTTCAAAGCGGAGGTCTTAATAACGGAGGTATAAACTTTGATGCCAAAGTACGCCGTAATTCAATCGATGTTGAAGATAAATTTATAGCGCACATATCAGGTATGGACACTTTTGCGCGTGGCCTTATTTGTGCTGATCATGTACTTAAAAACACAAATTACTTACAATTACGTAAAGACCGTTATGAATCTTTCGATTCAGGCAATGGAGCAAGGTTTGAAAAAGGAGAGCTCACTCTAGAAAACCTTAATGAAATTGCCCGCAAAAACGGAGAACCAAAACCTATGAGCGGAAGGCAGGAATTATTTGAACAGATAATTGCCAACGCTTACTAGACTTACCAGGAGAGCAAAGACAACGAACACTAACTAAACGGAGCTAATGCTACCACACTACGTGGCGGACTTTTTTTAGGGCTTTACGGCCATTTGGTATGCTTACTTCGTACGTAAGAAATCGGTAAAACTGCTTTTAAGCTGAGTGGATAAAATAAATTAAGTTGTTTGGGTTAGTAATTATACTCATCCGGGGGCAGTTTTCAGACTTCCTGTCCCCGGTTTTATTAATTTTAAGCACATCTATTTATATAATTATCATGACCACAAGAAAACTATTATTACCTTCTCTACTAGCCTTGCTTATAGCCAGCTGTTCGGAAACTAAAAACACAACGCACCAACTGGCATCGCCAAACGGTGAGAACAAAATTACCTTCTCTTTAGACGGTTCGGTACCTACCTATACCGTTAACCATGATAGCAAGGAAATTATTACCCCCTCGGCTCTTGGATTTATCCTTAAAAATGAAGACCTGAGCAAAGATTTTGAATTGTTAGATATACAAACCTCAACACACGACGATACGTGGGAACAAGTTTGGGGCGAAAAGAAAAATATAAGAAACCACTATAACGAAATGGTGGTTAAGCTTCAAAGCAAAGAAAAACACAATTTAGAGATACAGTTCCGTGCTTTTGATGACGGTGTGGCTTTTCGCTATGTATTCCCTAAACAAAATGTAAAAGACAGCATCTTTATTATGGACGAGGCTACGGCCTTTAACCTTAAGGAAGATGGTAAAGCATGGTGGATACCTGCCTATCAGGAAAACCGTTATGAGTATCTGTATGAGGCTTCTCCGGTAAGTACACTGGACGTAGTACATACACCATTAACAATAGAAAATAAAGACGGAGTGGTACTAAGCTTCCACGAAGCCAACCTGGCAGATTTTGCCAGTATGGTACTAAGGCATACCGAAGGTTCTAACCTTAAATCGGAACTGGTACCGTGGGCAGACGGTGTAAAAGTACGCACAACCGAAACCTTTACTTCTCCTTGGAGAACCATACAGATAGGTGAAAAACCGGGTGAACTTATCACTTCCTACATGATATTAAACCTTAATGAGCCAAACGTATTAACGGACACATCATACATAGAGCCTTTTAAATATACAGGTATATGGTGGGGTATGCACATAGGTAAATACACGTTTTGGGAAAGTGAAACCCAGGGAGCAACTACAGCGCACGCTAAAGAATATATAGACTTTAATGCTAAAGAAGGCATTAACTACCTGCTTATTGAAGGATGGAACAAAGGCTGGACTCCGGCTTGGTATGAAAATAGAATGCACATGTTCAGCTTTACTGAAAATGCCGATAATTTCGATCTTGAAAAAGTGGTTGAGTACGGCAAAAGCAAAGGTGTAAACATTATCGGCTATCACGAAACAGGCTCTAACCTTATTAACTACCTTAAGGAAATAGACGAAGGTTTTGCTCTTTACAAACGTTTAGGTATACATAACGTAAAAATCGGACAGGTAGGTTCTAAATTAAACATGAAAGAATGGCATCACGGTCAGTTTGGTGTAAACTACTACCGTTATGTACTTAAAAAAGCTGCTGAGTATGGTTTAGCCGTTAACTTCCACGAGCCTATAAAAGATACGGGAGAAAGACGTACTTACCCTAACATGATGGCACGCGAGGGCTCTCGTGGTATGGAGTACAATGCATGGAGTGAGGGTAACCCACCAAGCCATGAAACTATCCTGCCGTTCACAAGATTACTTTCAGGACCTATGGACTTTACCCCAGGCATACTAGACGTGGAGGTAAAACAGGGATATCCCGGTAAAAGAGTACATACAACAGCAGCAAAACAACTTGCCCTATATGTTACTATCTACTCACCTATTGAAATGCTTGCCGACCTGCCTGAAAACTACGAAGGTAACCCTGCATTCCAGTTCCTTAAAGATGTACCTACAGACTGGGAAGACACTAAAGTACTTAACGGTGCTATAGGTGAATACATAACCACTGCGCGTAAGGATATTAAAGGTGCCGACTGGTATTTAGGCAGTATTACAAATGAGAAAGCCCGTGATCTTGAAGTAAGCCTTGACTTCCTTGATGCAGATGCTCAATATGAAGCTCAAATCTATGCAGATGCAGAAGGAACAGATGAAACTCATAACCCTGATAAGGTAAGCATTACAAAACAAAACGTTACAGCAAAAGATAAATTAATACTTAAACTTGGTGCTTCCGGTGGTGCAGCCATAAGGTTTAAAAAACTGTAAGTAATGAATAAGTATTTGCTTATACTTTTTATTATTAATAACCATACCATTGCAAATACCGAAGTAACCCTAAAGTCGTTTACTAAGAAATACTGTGAGGTAATGTACCTATATTTAAATCACTATCGGTACTGGGATTGAATGAAAAAATTGATTTCAGCATGGATGACAAAGGCTTCATTTTAAACTCCTAAGCAAAAAGTTGACGACAAAGCTTTTGTTTTAAAGATAATTATACAATAAAAAAGAGGCCACTGGCCTCTTTTTTATTTACTCTTTTATAAGTTTATAGGTTTGTTGCCTTCCGTTGCCGGAGGCCTGTAAAAGGTATATACCCTCTGGTACTTCTGCCAGGTCGACAGTATTTGCACCGGAAGCAAAACTACCCGATTTTACAGCCTGTCCTAACATATTATATATTGTATAAGCAGTACCTTCTATATTTTGTGAT
Source organism: Flavobacterium beibuense (assembly GCF_004151245.1). Taxonomy (GTDB): domain Bacteria; phylum Bacteroidota; class Bacteroidia; order Flavobacteriales; family Flavobacteriaceae; genus Flavobacterium; species Flavobacterium beibuense_A. The sequence goes on along the minus strand of NZ_JUIW01000006.1, from coordinate 271,450 downwards.
GACGCTATAGTAAATATCCCTGACGAAGGGTTAGGATAAATCGTCAGGTTTTCTTCTTTCATATCAATAATTCCCAAATTATCAGCCATTTTAAAAGTTGTGGTTTCCAGTGCTCCATAGTCGCCCCCCTGTACAATCACCTCTCCCGATGTTGTGGTAAGCGAATAACTTCCATCTCCCTGAGAGCAGCATATTCCGTCACCATAAACATCTTTTATAGTAAATGTATAACATCCTTCCTCTAACATAAAAGTCTGACTGTATGTTGTATTGTCTCCGTATGAATCAGGTGCTACACTATATATAACATTACCGCTTGCATCTTTAAGGGACCAGCTAACCTCTTCGCCATAAGTATCGGTAGTTATCGTAAATACTACATTTGATGTTTCAATAGTATCCGGAGTAACAAAACTTTCATAGATACTGTTGTTAGCTGTATTTTCATCGGTACCATTATTCGGGTTAAGCACGATAACCTCCAGTGTGTTCTCCCCTAGCACGGTTGCATTTTGAGGCAGATCTATAAGAGCGCTTTCATTCTCGGCTATATTTCCTGTCCAGTCTATAATTACAGGCTCTGTACCATTAAAACTGCAGCTTATTTGTACAGAAGTAAGATTTTGAGTACCGTTATTGATTAATCTTAAAACAGGTGCTACCTGATTACCGCAAGGATTATATCCGTGTTCATAAAAAATAGCCTTAGCATCCAGGGTATAAAATTCCTGCGGAGGGTACCAATTGGTAGTTATTGCCCCAGTATTGTCAGGATCAAGCCAGTCTTTAAGTCTTGTATCCGGTGTTTCACCCATATCCCATGAAACCCCTAACCTGCCATAGCCTACTAAAAGCCCTCCTGTATTAATACCGTTACATACATTACCTGCTATAAACCATGCCTGCCCTATAAGCCTTCCGGTATTATCGAACATACCTGAACCTGACGATCCCGGCTCCAGTGCACCTACTTCAATACTTTCCTGTACCCAGATATATCCCATATCATTATCCTCTATATCTTGTGGAATTGGAGGATTGGCATCATAACTAAGCTTCATAATATCTCCTGAAGGATGGTGAAGCCCATAAGTAAAAGGTGGGGGTACATCACTCCTGTCCCAACCTGACCAAACAACATCCCATTCTTCAGGAATATCCGAGGTCATTTCAACCAGCATAAAATCAGGTTCCTCTTTTCTTGCTTTCAACTGTGCACCACTGGCGGTTAGGTAGTAGTTAGGTGCATTATTGGCACTTTGCTGCTCGCCTCCGCAAACAGGATTAGGACTTACCCAATTGAACATAAAAGCCCATTCCGTTGGATCGGAATAACAGTGATTTGCAGTTAGAAAATATGGGGTGCCGTCATTATTCACATTATTAATAAGAGTACCCGAACAAAAGTTAGAATTATTAACGATAATAAGTCCTGTCGATTTTTTGCTTATATCCTTGATATTATTAATACCTTCCAAAAAGCATTCGGCATCAAAATGACAGTCCTGAGAGTTATTAATATTACTGTCAGGGTTAATTAAAGTAACCGTGCGATAGCCGTGTACTACTTTAAAGATTTCAAGCTTACCCTGCCCTGCTACAGCAGCAGGCTCAAAATACTCTATCCATATATCGTCTCCGGTTACCAGCCAGGTTCCCAACACCCTGCTTTCATTATTCTGCTTTTCGTCATAAGCCCCCAGCAAATCGCTCCTGTCATTATTGTACAGGTATACTTTTGCTCCTTTAGGCATATAAAAATCTGAGAACAAAAAATTTAAAGTCTTTGCACCCTGAGATACATACCTAATTCTCCATACCCTGTCGCCGTTAGGCATAGTATGCCAAACACCGCTGTTTTGAAGATTATTATCCGTAAGAAATTCATAACCAAAACGCCATGGCTTGTTTTGATCTAAATCCCTTACCCTGTCTTCAGCCTGAATGGAATCCAGATTAAAGGAAGGCATTATAATAGCCTGAGGCTTTTCTATTCCTTTTATGCGCCAACTTGCCGGGCGTCCTTCGTTTGTTACCTGACCATATCCTAAAGACATTATCAGTAGTAATGTGAGTAATGTAAATTTTTTCATAATGGTATAAATAATTAATAGATGGGTGTAAATCTAACTACAAATCAATAAGTTATAAGTTAACCAATGTTAATATACGTTAACATAAAACCAATAAAAAAAGGCAAGATTATAAAAACCCTACCTTTTTATTTTTTTTCTTTAATATAATCCTTACATAATGAGCCTTACGCCTCCCAGTTCTGAAACCCTGTAAGGGAATTTATCACTGGGTGAACCTATAAACATAAAGTTTTTAGGGATGCCCCATTTTTCAGAAAGTTCATCTATAAGGTCAGGACCAAATGTTCCGTTTATTTCTATAAACTCAATATGTATCTCCGGATAGGCTCTATCTAAAACCTCTAAATCTTTTTTTAGGGCTTCATTATTAGTTTCTGAAGATTTTACATTTACGATCTTTAGTTTCTTTGTGGTTTCATTATCCTCAACATACTGCATTACCTTATTAAGTATGCCCACGTTATCGCCTTTTGTAAAGAAAACAAACTCCTGAGAGTGTATCTTCCTATTCAGTTTTTCCAGATAACGGTTACTTACTATTGTAAATCTTCGTATAGGTTTGTAAAAATAGGATACTACACTTACCGCCACATTTATAAGAACCGCCCTGTTTAGCATAAGGAAAACAAATATGAGAGCAGGTACTAGGTATTGAACAAAGGTTTGAAATGCCTGCATTCCCTCTCCATTATCACCTACAACCATATTACCCCTAAAGCCTATTATTATAAAACATATGGCAATAACAACAACAAAGGCGTTTGCTCTTTCCGGTCGGGGTAATCTTTTCCTCTTTATTTTAAGCAGCAGGTTTCCTATTCCAAATAGTGCCATAACCGCTAAAAAAGAAAAGGTATAAACCCCTGCAAGAGATGCAAGGTCACCTTTAGTAGCATATAAAACAGAAACACATAAAATAAAGAAGGTTATTATTATCCTGTAACTACTTCCATTCTTATTTTCCTTAAGGAAATAGTTAGGTAAAATACGGTCTAACGTCATACGTTTAAGTAGTCCCGAAACACCTACAAAAGAAGTTAGAACCGCACCACATAATACTAAAACAGCATCTATAGAAATTATCCATGATAACCAGTTGCCTCCTGTAGTTTGCCCCAGATAAGACAATAACGATTCCTTATGCCCGTCTAGTTGAACTATGGGTAAAATAGCTATAATAAGCAGGGCTATTACCGGATTAAAAAAGCTGACTATAGCCCACATGTTACGCAGGGTTTTCCTGAAAACTCCGGGCTGCTGCTCTTCCACAAAGTTGGCAGAACTCTCAAAACCCGAAATACCTAACATTGCAGCCGAGAAGCCTAAAAAGAGGGTATACACAATACCCCGGGGGTTATGGGGAAGACTCCAGTTAAACTCAAAAGTTTCAGTACCATGATTAATTAAAAAGAATATTGCAGTTACCACCAACAATGTTAATGAAGCTAAATGAACTATAAAGATAAAAACCGCGACTGCTGCCGATTCACCTATACCTATTATTGCCAGGCCTGTAAATATGAGTAAAACAATAATCGTTGCTATTTCTATATTAAGTCCGTGAAAGATATTGTGGAGGTAGTGCATCGCCTCACCTGCCGAAATAACTGCCGTAGCCATATAGGAGAGTACGGTTAATATGGCGGCAATAGAGGCTACCCTTTTAGAAGAGGTATTTAATAAAACATTGTAAGCCCCTCCATTTAACGGAAGTGCACCTACTACTTCACCGTAGATTTTCCTGAACATAAATAATACTACCGCAACCACTAAAAGTGATATCCAGGCATATTGTCCTGCATATCCTATAGTTAAGGCAGATACATATAAGCAGGATGAACTGATATCGTTACCACAAATAGCAGTAGCCTGCAGTTCATTAAGCTTATGAACTATTTTATCTTTCATGAATTGGTTTGTTTTGTTATTTAAAATTAAGTAATTAAAACAACCTTCCTCTTGTAAATGATGAATTTTTTAACAAAAAGGCGGTTAATTTTTATCAATTAAAAATTATAAAAACAAAAAAATACCCTGACCAATGGCCAGGGTATTTAACCTAGTAACAATTAATATTTAATCTATCATCAATTTAATAATCTGTTGTTTGTTATCTGCTTTAATGTTTACAAAATACATTCCTGATGTAAGTGATGAAACATCAAATGAATTTTCGCCATTGCTAATATTTTTAGCAAGTACTGTTTTGCCTGAAATATCAGATACGCTAATGCTAACAGTATTAGCAGTATTTTTTGTAAAGTCAATATTTACCATGTTTTTTGCAGGGTTTGGATATAAAACAAATAAACCTTTGCTGTTTTGGGCAACACTAAGACTTTGAATAGTTGTGGTAGCGGTATTTGTTATAATAGGCTCATTAAAGTCGAAATAAATACCTGCTGTAGCTTCAAAAGTATCACCTAACTGTACGTTTGGCATTGGCTTTATTCTATAACTTACATAACCATGGCTTTCAGGCTCGTTAACTTCTTCTCCAGGCAGGTTAATATTATCAAATATAAACTGTACCGTATTGTTTTCTATCTCTACTCTGTAATCATGGCTTGAAGCTATAGGCTGGAAAGTTGCTACATCAAACTTATCATCCAGAATATCTTCTACTCTTATATTCACAGCATCGGCATTACCTGTATTTTGGAACCTTATAAGATAATGAAGGTATCCGTCTGCCTGCTCTTCGGTAATATACTCGCCTTCACGACACGCAATATCATTAGGGTCAAATGAGTTTACAACTTCAAGATCAAGTTCATCAACATTATTTGAAAGGTTATCGTCTCCTTCAACAGCCGTAACATTAGCTACAAGGTTTAAAATATCTCCCGCATTTACCGTTGGCGGAGTAAATACTGTAAAATAAACATCTACATATTGTGGTGTAAATGGCTCAAGATTGGCATAATAAACATCAAGAATATTACCCGTTAAATTCATCATAGGAGAAGAACTATCATAAGTCATGATAGTATCATCAAACTCAAGTGTAACGGCACCGTTAAGTGTAGTATTACCTAAATTTTGAAGTAACAGTTTACAATGGAAAGGGAATCCAGGTCTAGGTAACTGATACGGTAGTATATATACCATTACATCATTATACGGATCTGGTGCTGTAAGGCAAAAATTGTTACCCTCTATTACTCCCGGTGTAGTTAACGTGTATGATGCCGGAACAGTTTGATAGGTTTGTGGTCCCTGTCCCATCACGCTAATATAGTTTACCCCATCCGGTACATTTAAAAATGTATAGTTTCCGTTTGCATCGGTAAATGTATAACGGAAATCATTTCCATTAGTAAGTGAAACCATAACATAAGCTGCAGGAGTACCTCCACTCTCACAACCGTTACCTTCAGAATCTAAAGTAAGGGTTCCGGAAAGTAAATTTTCGGTGCATGGTACTATATTTATAATAATTGATTGAATTTCATAGCATCCTGTTTCAGGATTTTCTATTCTAATCCATATTTCTGACCATTCACCCATCTGATCCGTAGAAAAAGATTCAGGATTCTCTATAGGATTATTACCGTTCATTAAGTCCATTTCTATATAATGGAATGTAATGTTATATAAAGAAGGGTCGTCAAGAGCCTCATCAATTACACTCGTAAGGTCTACTATAACTATTCCGTCCTCATCACTATCACATACATCAATCGGACTTATAGGGTTGGTAGGTATTTCTTCCCAGCTTGACCACATAATCAAAAAAGAAGTTACAGCAAAACTATCATCATCAGCATTTGATACTCTTGCATAAATAATTTGTTGGTTTCCCATTGAAATATACTGCATGGGATTAGGGATAGCATTTGTCCCAGCTTCAGCATCAATTTGTGTCTCATGATAGGTAACCATAAAGATTTCAGGATCCTGATCTCCTAAAATAATTTGATCCTGTTGTGTTAGGTCAAAAATTTCATAGCTGCATTGCATAATATCAGGCGGTTGGTTTGCTGTAGTTTGTGCAAATACACTGGTAACAAATAAAACCATTAAGGTTAAAAAAGGTAATCTTAATTTCATAGCAAGTTGATTTTAGGTTAAAAAAATATTGTTTCCATAAAGTTTTAGCTAACTTTTTACTTAAACATTTAAAAACTAAAATCCCCTACTATTTTTTTATAATAAAAAAAGCCTGTATAAACAGGCTTTAAAATTTTAATCAGTACTACTAGGTTTTTGCTTTACACTCCCTAAACCAATAGAGAACCTATAGCCAAACTGAAGCTGAAAAAAAGAGTCTTCACCATCATCGGTATCCCAAAAAGTTCTAAGCCTTAAAAATATAGACTGTGATTTAGTTTCTCCTGGATAATAATATATTTCTGCTTCATTTCTAAGTACCCAAAAATTATCCGGATTGTTTAAAAATTCATATCGGTTTAAATGGTTATAAAAGGTAAATTCTGGTGTCAATGTAAATCCGAAATTATTAAATCTTCTGAATTCAAATCTTAATCCACCTCCTAATCCATAAGTCTTAAAATTTACATTTTCCTCATCTTCCTGTTCAATAGTTGCAATCTGATAGCGTAAAGAACCAAATAGATTAATATTAAAAGGATAATCTTTCCTTGGAGAAAAACTAAAGATATCTAGAATAAGTCCCATATCCAAATATGATTTTTCTATAATTTCCAGTCTTCTTGGAATCCTAAAATGTCCTATTGTATCACCATTTGCAAGCGTTAGCCCTCTATTGTCCTCATCAAGTCTTGAATAATGAACATACGGTGATATTTTTCTGAAAAAATTTGAAGGAAATGCTCTAATTGATTGATAAGGTGCAATAAAAAAATCTGCATTTCCCTCAATTTGAACTATACCATTTGCAGAATCGTCAAACAACCCTAGAAAATCAGTATAAGTACGCATTTCCATTATGCTTTGAAGGTTAGTATCCTGATTTACTTTATATACCCTTCTGCTTTGTTTGAATGCGTCCTTAGCCCCTTCATCCTTGGTTGGCAGTGTAAATTCTATGTCTTCAGGAACAAAATTATTACCCGGATTAGGTAGATATACCAAAACATCAGTTAGCTTTATAGTATAGAGATTAGCCGGAGTGCCCGTCTTTTTAGATATATCAGGAATTGTATCAGTATTTAAAGACGAAACTATCTTTAGAAATAAATAGTTTTTATCTGCATTTTGAGTATAATTAAGTAATGATATAGGTATCTTGTTTTCAAAAAGATATTGTTGGCTCTTATCCTGGTTTGTAGCATATACCCTTATATCGTGAATAGTTCCCCCTCTTATTGAAAACTTAACTTCTTTAAAGCAAACATATTTTGAAGAATCTTTTACAGGAGCGAATTTATTTGTATACAATTGTATTTTTTGTTTATCTCCCGGTATCTCTAAACTACCAAGGCAGGTTTCGCTTTTAATAGAAAAAATATCTTTAAAGACTTCCTCAGCTCTTTTATCGCCTTTAAAAACATTTTCTTCAACAATCTTGCCGTCGCCATACATAATGTATACCTCCTTTTCTCCCTCATCTTTCTTTTTAGGTACTAAAGATTTTTCTGTGAGTGTATAATTTTTCTGCACAGGAAAATAAGCAGTAAGGGAATCACCCGGTACACCTTTCAACAAATATTTATCTTTTACTACAAGTTGTTTAATATAAATACTGTCAAGCACTTCTTTTAATTGTTGCGTTTTTAGTGTTTCATCTTTAATATCATAATCGTAAGCAGCAATTTTATCTTCAAGTTTCTTCTTTTCTTTATTATGTTCTAATTGCTTATTGGTAAACTTTGAATAAAGTTCTTTCAGTTCCTGCTTTGCCTCTTCAAAGGGCGCATTCTGCGCATAACTTAAAGAGCAAAATAAAATAAATACTAAGGTGATTAAATGTTTCATTTTTTAATGCTGTTGTGGTTATAGCTCAAAGCTACTGTTATCCCAAAAGCATTTTTATAGGCAAAACCCTATTCTAAAAAAGTTTTTAGCCTATACATAAGATTATCAATCAATAAGAATGCTACTTTAACAGATATTCCTTACTTTTAATTATGTAAAAACATACTTTACCAGTAGGGTTTTACCTATTGTGCTATTTTTTATTATACCTCAACTTTGCTGTAAACCAAAGCATACTATTAACGTCTAAAACCTTACATTATGAAAAACTTATTACTAATTTTTTTAGCAACATTTACACTTGTATCGTGCAGAAAAACACTAGAAACACCTGTGCCTAATACAAAAGAACCTTCACAAAGGACAGCCCAAACAGCAGAAAACGATTCTGTAAAAAGTTTAAACAACATAATTATTGTTGACTACCTAAAAACCGACAAAAACTGGAGAACTCAAAACAAACACTGCATCTATTCTATTATAAATGATTTAGATATATTTATAGATGTTGAAAAAACAGGTACAGACAATACAGAGTGGTCCAATTGGTTAGTTAAAAATGAAGATAAAATTAACTATAACGCTTCTTACAGATATATAAAAGCGGCCCATACCTTAAAACCTTCGGGGGTAACTATTCCTACTACAGGATATAAAAGGTTAAATGTGGCAACAATAAAAAAGGAATTAGCAAATATTGGAGGTAATTTTGATAATGATAACTACAGGCATTACCTTCAAATTGATTTAAACAATCCTTCAAAAATATATTCATTTGGCAATTTCGACAAAAACAAAGTATGTTTCTCTATACCTTTTATAAAGAGTATAATAAATGGTAATATGAATGCTGACTTAGATTTCAATGTTTTTAGAGATACTAATCAAAATGAAAAGGTCCTGATTCAATATAACGGCGGCACGTTTTCTTATTTTGATTTTTCTCAAAACCCTACTAAAGATAATTCTGCTATATAATAAATGCTTCTAACAGAGATATTAAAACCTACACAGTTTTTTGTTGCTATAACTTTTTTTATGGCATGGTTTTTTTTAAAACCTGACAAAACCGAAAACAAAGTTGTATTAAGCATTCTTACACTGTCATTTTTTACAGAAATTATTACTTTGTTTTTACTCTCAACAGGTAATGAATTTAGGGCATTATATACTATTGCTGCATTTTTGCACCACAGTTTATGGATTTATATTTTATGTAAAAACTTTATAGCTAAAAAAGCCATATTTTTAATTCTTATGGCTTTTTTTGTTATTTCACTTCTTAACTTTTTGTTCTATGAAGGTCCTGTAAAATTTAATCATTATACATTTATAACCGGTGGTTTTATTTACATTCTTATTTTTATTTGTATAAGTTTTATTGAACTAAAAAAAGATAATCTCTCCTTTTTTTCTTCTAACAACTACCTGTTACTTTTCTCTCCCATAATCTTTATTTTCGGGCTCAGCTTTATTTTCGGGTTTAAAAGTAAGGTTATATCAAATACAATAATTATAAATCATATAAGCCTGTATGATTTTATAGGCTACTTTGTTAACTTCATTTACTATACCCTTATAAATGTGTATATTTATAAGGAAAATAAGCTTAAAAATGGACAATAAAATAGCTTTTGGAATTATTATTAGCTTATTGTTTGTAAGCCTGCTGGTACTGTTTTGTGCTTTATTAATAAAATTATATATCAACAAGGTTAAAGGCTATACCAGGCTTATTTATCAAAAAGATCTTGATTTTCAAAAAACACTTACCGAAACTGTTTTAGAAACTCAGGAAGAGGTTTTAAATAACATCTCTCAGGATTTACATGATGATGCCGGCCAGCAACTTACCTACATTAATTTTATGCTGGAAAACATAAAGCTTGATTCTCCTGAACTGGAACCAGTTATAGAACCTGTTTCACAACAGTTGAAAAGATTATCGGGTTCGATAAGGAGTATCAGCCACTCCCTTAATAACCAGTTAATTATAAAGCAAAATCTCGTTAGAGCTATTGAAAGTGAAGTAACAAGGCTTCAAAAAAACAATCGTATAAAAATCAGTTTAAACACTTCAGACAAAGGGAATAAATCTTTTGACCCCGATAATAAAATTGTGATTTACAGAATTTTTCAGGAAATTGTAAACAATATTTTTAAGCACTCAAAAGCAACACAGGTAAACATAGAACTTATAACCTCTCCAAAATTTATGATGAAGATAAGTGATAACGGAGTAGGATTTGATTACAATGTTGCAAAAAACAATAATGTATCCCTTGGATTAAAAAATATTACAAACCGTGCTGCCTTAATTAATTATGATGTTGAAATAAATTCGGTTCTAAACGAAGGTACAACGATAAAACTAACCGAAACTTAGTAATGGAAAAGTTTAATATATGTATTATAGACGATCATGAAATTGTACGTAAGGGACTAAAAGAGTTACTTGAGAAAATAAATTATAATGTATTATATGAATTTGACAGTGGATCTGTTTTTCTTGAATCGCTCCCTTTTAGCAAACAGCCTGATTTAATTATCCTGGACTATTCCATGCCTGGTTTAAACGGACTTGAAGTGCTAAAGGAGCTTGAAAAAAAGGAGGAAGAATACAAAACATTACTACTTACACAACACTTTGATGAAGATATTATAAATGCTGCCTACCATTATGGTGCCAGAGGTTTTTTACATAAAAACTGTACGTCACACGATTTAAAATATGCCATAGAAAATATTATAAATATTGGCTATAACAATGTAACCGATATTTTAAGGCGTATGCGAAACTATAATCTCCCTTCAGAAAATGAAAATTCTATAAAACTTACCGACAGAGAACTTAATTTTTTAGAGCTGGTTTGCGATGAAAGAGAACTTACTTATGAGCAAATGGCCGATTTAATGAACGTGTCGGTTAAATCTATTGAAGCTTACAGGACTTCATTGTTTGAAAAGTTTGAAATAAAATCTAAAGTAGGGCTGGTACTGTTTTCTTTTAAACACAGGCTTACCCCTCCATTTATTTAATCAGGTTAAAAAGATGTGTGCAAATAAATGCTTTTAAAAACCCTATCTTTGCACAAAATAAAATGCAATGGCCACATTTCACGATCTTGATTTACCTAAATCGCTTCAAAAAGCACTTGACGAACTTGGGTTTGAAACCCCTACGCCTATTCAGGTAAAATCGATGCCCGTAATACTTTCAGGCCGCGACATGATGGGTATTGCACAAACAGGTACAGGGAAGACCTTTGCCTACCTACTCCCTATATTAAAACAATGGAAATTTGCTAAAACGGATACTCCGCGTGTAGTTATTATATTACCTACCCGCGAACTTGTGGTACAGGTAGCCGAAGAGGTTGAAAAATTGTCTAAATACATGTCAATCCGTACACTTGGTGTATATGGGGGTGTAAATATTAATACACAAAAGAACCTTGTTTATGAGGGTGTGGATATACTTGTAGGCACACCGGGAAGGCTAATGGACCTTGCACTGGATAATGTTGTACGTTTTGACGCCCTTCAAAAACTGGTGATTGATGAGTTTGATGAAATCCTTAACCTTGGATTCCGTTTTCAGGTAACATCCATTCTTTCCATGATGAAGGAAAAAAGGCAAAATATCCTTTTCTCTGCTACCATGACAGACGATGTGGATGAAATACTTAACGATTTCTTTGATTTTCCTGAAGAGGTAACACTGGCAGCATCGGGTACACCGCTTGAAAAAATCAAACAGCTGGGATACCATGTGCCAAACTTCCTTACAAAAATAAATTTACTTAAACACCTGCTGGAAAGCAATGAGGACATGAACAGGGTACTGGTGTTTGTAAACAATAAAAAGACTGCCGATATTTTAATGGAACAGATTGACGAGGCTTTTCCTGGTCAGTTTGGTGTTATACACTCCAACAAATCGCAAAATTACAGGCTAAACACTATGGCTACCTTTCAGGATGGCGGACTTAGAGGTATTGTAACTACCGATGTTATGGCCCGTGGTCTTGATATATCGGATGTATCTCATGTAATAAACATGGAATTTCCTGAGGTTGAAGAGCAGTACATTCACCGTATTGGACGTACAGGACGTGCCGATAAGACCGGTATAGCAATAAGCTTTATAGGCCCTAAAGAGGAAGAACTGCAAATTGAAGCCGAGCTTTTAATGGAAAAGGAAATTGAAATACTTTCAATGCCTGAACATATTGAAATTGCAGAAAGGCTACTTGAATTTGAAAAAGAGAGAAAGAAAGTAAAGTTTCTTTTAAAGAAACCTAAACTTGATGGCGCTGGTGCCTTTCATGATAAAAAAGACAAAAACAAAAAGGTTAACCTTGGTGGTCCGGGTAAAAGAAACCCTAAAAAGACAGAACCAAGAAACCGTAACGCCGAGAAGAAAAAAGCACAAAAAAGAAAAAGAGGGAAATAATCCCTCTTTTTTATTACTTAGCCGGAGTAAACACTAAACAAACCGGAGAGCAAAGCTCTATACATTTCCCCGTATCGGTTAGTAAACCCGTAGTCTTATCTCTTTTAAACAATATAATATCATTACTAATTTGGTTAGCAACCAGTAAATAATTCTCCTTAGGCCCAAAAGCAAAGTTACGTGGCCCCTGCCCTTCTGTAGTTATTTGCTGTACCTGATTAATCCTTCCATTGGCATGTACCTTAAATACGGTAATGGTATTGGCATCTCCCCTGTTAGTAGCATACAAATATTTACCATCATGAGATATATGAATATCAGCTGCTCCTGTTTGTCCGGTAAATCCGGCAGCAACAATAGTAGTTTCCTGAACCTTCTCAACTTTCCCTTTTACATAACTGTAAGAGGTTAGTGTACCATCCAGTTCCTGCAGTACATAAAAGAAAACACCGTTAGGGCTAAAAGCCAAATGTCTTGGTCCGCTACCTCCTTTCACATCAATAGTATTGGCTAGTACTAATATACTGTCCTCATCATCGGTATCCTTATCATATTTATAAACATAAATCTTATCAGTACCTAAGTCATTGGCAAAAACATATTTTTTATCAGGAGAAAAATACACCATATGCACATGGGCACTTTCCTGGCGCTGCTTATTAAGACTGCTTCCGTTATGTTTTATAACCTGTTTGGCTTTTGTAATTCCGCCATGTTTATCCTTCCCGAAAACAGCTATTGTACCACCTGAATAATTTGCCACAATTACATGCTTATCATCATTAATTATATAACATGGGTCGGCACCTTTGGAATCTTTTTTATTAATCAGCTCTATTTTTCCGGTAGCAGCATTGTACTTAAAAGCACTAACTGTACTTTCTTCTCCATTTTCGTTAACACTGTATAAAAACTTATTATCTCCCGAAACGGTTACATAGCTTGGGTTAATAACATCCTCGGTACTGTTTTTAAGTTTGGTTTCTCCTGTAGCTGCATTAAAATCATACACATAGATTCCCTTGCTTGGACAGGCGTTTGTATAAGTACCTACAATAAGGTTATAATTATCCTGTGCATGTAAACTCATGCACCCTAACAAAATAAGTAAACGGGCTATTTTCATGTGTGTAATTTAAGGATAACAAAAATAGGGTATTTAAATATTATGTGAAATTTATCCTGAGAATATGCTGTTTCATTTAGAATAAAAATTTGTATTTTTGACAAACTTTCAACTAAATGCAGTTCAAACACCCGGAAATCCTTTACTTCTTATTCCTGTTGGTAATTCCCGTCCTGGTACATTTATTCCAGCTGCGCCGCTTTCAGAAAGAATATTTTACAAATGTGCGTTTCCTTAAAGAGCTTAATATGCAAACCCGCAAAAGCTCTAAAATCAAGAAATGGCTCTTGCTTTTTACACGATTGTTTTTACTGGCATGCCTTATTATAGCTTTTGCCCAACCCTTTTTTAAAGCGAACGACAGCAATAATAAAAGCAACGAAATGGTTATCCTGCTGGATAATTCCTTTTCAATGCAGGCAAAAGGAAGCAAGGGCGAACTGCTTAAAAGGGCTGTACAGGATATACTGGAAAACACCCCCGAAGACCAGCAGTTTTCGCTTATTACAACTACAGGAGCCTATTGGGATACCGATGTAAAGACAATACAAAAAGAACTGCAAAACACTAATTACAGCTCGGTGCCTTTTCATCCTGACTTCCTGCTTACCAAAGCAGAAACAAAAAAACCGAATACAGGAAAAGACATTGTGGTTATTACCGATGCAATTAATCTAGACACCAAAAATATAAGCAGCCTTGATTCAGATAAACCTGTATACTTTATAGTCCCAAAAGCCGAAAACAAAGCCAATGTGGCTGTAGACAGTGTTTACATTTCACAAACACTGGATAATTTTTATGAAATAGGAGTTACGCTTAAGGCTTACGGAAAAGCAGATAACGATGTATCTGTAGCTTTATACAACGGCAAGGAACTTACAGCAAAAACGCTTGCTAAGTTTACTGAGGCATCAGAAACGCTGACTTTCACCATCCCTAAAAAAGATTTTCACGGATATGTTTCCATTTCAGACAATAGCCTTTCTTACGATAACGATTATTATTTCAGTATCACTAAACCTGAAAAATCTAATGTACTGGCTATTGGCGAAAACGCTAAAAACAACTTCCTTTCCAGAATTTATACCGAAGACGACTTTGTTTTCACTTCGTCAGAGTTAGGAGCTATAGACTATAACAGTCTTGAAAAACAGGATGCCATAATACTTAACGAGCTTAAGGAAATACCTCAGGCATTAATTACTACCCTTAAATCTTTTTATGCAAAAGGCGGTAATGTCGTTATTATACCTGCTACAGATGGTTCTGTACAAAACCTTAACAGCCTGCTTTCGGTCTTTGGTAACGCCACAATTCAGGCAGCAACACAAACCGAAAGGCAAATCACTAAAATTTCATTTAGCCATCCACTATATCAAACTGTTTTTGAGAAGAAAATCGATAATTTTCAATACCCGAAGGTAAACTCGGCCTACACCCTTTCAGGCACTGCCCTGCCAATATTAAGCTATGCCGATCAAACCCCTTTCCTGGCATCGGTTACAAACCGTTTGGGTAATGTGTATATCTTCTCGGCAGCTATCAATAAGCAAAACAGTAATTTTCAAAACTCTCCGCTTATTGTGCCTACTTTTTACAATATGGCTCAAAACAGCGGAAAAACAGGTATAATAGCTATTACAATAGGCGAAAACCAAAGCCTAATTATAGATGCCCTGCTTTCTAAAGATGAAGTAGTAACCATTAAAAACGAGGAGACCGACTTTATCCCTATGCAGCAGATACTTAACAACAAGATTAAGCTCTCTTTTGGCGATTATCCGGAAACGGCAGGAAACTACAGCGTGGTTAAGAACAACGAGGTTTTAAAGAACGTAAGTTTTAATTATCCGCGAACGGAAAGTAACCTGAGCCTGCAAAACGAAAACATTTTAAAAGACTATACAAAAACAGATTCTGTTTCAACCGTATACAACGATATTAAATCACAAAGGACTGCCAGCGAATTATGGAAATGGTTTATTATCGGCACGCTGGTATTCCTGTTATTAGAACTTTTTATCCAAAAATTTGTAAAATGAACCTGATCTTTAAAAACGCTACCATTATTGATAAAAACAGCAAATTCAACAATCAGGCTGTTGATATTAAAGTAGAAAATGGTGTAATAACCAAAATAGGAAAAGATATTGCCGAAGAAGCAAATTTTGACATTATACAACTGGATAACCTTCATATATCCAGAGGGTGGTTTGACAGTTCGGTAAGCTTTGGTGAGCCCGGTTATGAAGACAGGGAAACCATTAAAAACGGACTTAATGTTGCAGCAAGAAGCGGTTTTACCGATGTTGCCCTGCAACCTAACGCAAACCCTGTTATAGATAATCAGGCAGATGTAAGTTTTGTACTTAGTAAAGCCCGTAATGCAGCTACATCGATACACCCTATAGGGGCTCTTACCAAAGGAAGCGAAGGCCTTGATATAGCCGAATTATATGACATGCAAAACGCCGGAGCAGTTGCTTTTGGTGATTATAATAAAGACCTTGCCGATGCTAACCTGCTTAAAATAGCATTACAGTATGTTCAGGATTTTGATGGACTTGTAATTGCTTATGCACATGACAGCAAGATAAAAGGAAAAGGGGTTGTACACGAAGGCATAGTAAGTACACGATTAGGACTTAAAGGCATACCTGCCCTTGCAGAGGAATTACAAATTGCCCGTAACCTGTTCCTTCTTGAATATACAGGTGGTAAAATGCATATCCCAACAGTTTCTACCGAAAAATCTGTACAACTGATACGTGAAGCTAAAGCTAAAGGACTTAATGTAACATGCAGTGTTTCGGTACATCATTTGGTATTGACAGATGAAGTACTAAAAGATTTTGATACCCGTTACAAAGTAACTCCGCCACTAAGGCCGGATGCTATCAGAAAGGCGCTTATTGAAGGTGTTCTTGACGGTACTATTGATATTATTACAAGCGACCACAATCCGCTTGACATTGAGCAGAAAAAGATGGAATTTGACATGGCTAAAAACGGTACTGTAGGGCTTGAAACTGCTTTTGGCGCATTAATGAATGTATTGCCTACAGATGTTATCGTTGAAAAACTAACAGCGGGTAAAAAAATCTTTAAGGTAGAAGACCATGCCATTGAGGAGAATGCTAAGGCATCCTTTACCCTGTTTACCACAAAAGGAAACCATACCTTTACAAAAGCCGATATCCTTTCAAAATCTAAGAACTCTGCCTTTTTAGGACAGGAACTTAAAGGTAAGGCATACGGAATATACAACAACGGAAAATTAATTATAAACGAATAATGAATACCGAAAATAATAACGGAAAAACCATTGCCATAATAAGTTACTTAACCATAATAGGTACTATTATAGCTATTGTTCAAAACAGTGAAACAAAAAGCCCGTTTGCCTCTTTTCATATACGCCAGGCATTAGGATTAATACTTACTTTTTTAGCTTTAGGTTACCCTATCGGATATTTTGACAGCTGGATGGTGAGTTCTGCTTTCTACCTGTTCTTTTTTATACTTTGGGTATTTGGTTTTTTAGGAGCTATACAGGGACAAATGTCATTAGCACCAATAGTTGGTCCGTTTTTTCAAAAACTTTTTAAAGGACTTTAATGATGAGTGAATCTTTATATTATTTAATAAGAGAGCCTAAAGTAAAACAGGAAAAGAATCCGTTAATTCTGCTGCTGCACGGTTATGGCAGTAACGAAGAAGATTTGTTTTCTTTTGCTTCTCAGTTACCCGAAGAATACTATATAATCTCTGCAAGGGCACCCTACCAAATCCCTCCATACGGAAACGCCTGGTATGCCATTAGCTTTGATTCGGATATGAATAAATTCTCTGATGACAATCAGGCAATAGAATCAAGGGAACTGATAGTAAAGTTTATTGATGAGCTTTTAGAAAAATATCCTATAGATGCAGACAAGGTTACCCTTTTAGGCTTTAGCCAGGGAGCTATTTTAAGCTATTCTATCGCGCTTACCTATCCTGAAAAGATACAGCGAGTAGTAGCTCTTAGCGGTTACCTTAACCTTGATATTATTGAAAAAGGCTTTAATATAAAAGATATTGAAAAACTACGCTTCTTTATATCTCACGGTGTGGTAGATCAGGTAATACCGGTAGACTGGGCAAGAAAAGCCCCGGAAGTACTAAAAGACCTTAATCTTGATGTGGAGTATCATGAATACCCTGTAGGGCATGGTGTAACACCGCAAAACTTCTACGATTTATTAGCATGGCTAAAAAAATAAAAAAGGCGGTTTAAAACCGCCTTTTTTATTACTGTATATTTTTTTAACTCTGTTCGTTATCATCTCCTGTTACGCGGTGCTCTTCAATAAGTGCTCCGGCATAAGCTGCTACACCGTTTTTAGATAAGGTATAGTCTTTATTAACTTCAAGTTCCCATTCATCTGACTTATAAATCCCGTCTTCTTTTTTAGACAAAAGATAAGATTTTGAACCATCGGGTAAAAACAGTTCTGCAACCGACTTATCATCATTAAAAATAATAAAAGCGCTTAGCGAGTTTCCTGTTTCTTTCAGTTCGTTTAACGGATTAAGTCTGTATCCGTCTTCAAAAACCCTTATACATTCCTTCTTTAATAAAGACCATCTGTATCCTGCAGAAGTAACACATCCTTTAGCATCCTTATCATTCCCTAAAACAACTTTTTTCTCCGGCTCAACTTCTGCATCCCCTCCACGATCTTTAAGCATTTGCTCACAGGAAATAAATGACAGTCCTGCAAACAGCAGCATCAATAACTTTTTCATCGTCTTCTATTTGATTAATCTAAAATACGAAAATTAATTAAACGTATTGGCATGTAAAAGTGACTCAGCAGTCTCAAAAGTTATGCTTCCGTCGTCTTCAACAAAATATTTAAGTATAGATTCTCCATAAACTTTCCCGTTAGAAAAATCGACAATTACCCAACGGTTATTAAGTATCTTATAGCTGTTAATTGTAAAAGGCCTTCCTTCTATCTGCGGATAGTTTATTAAAGGGTTCCCTCCTGCTTTAGCGTTACCTGAATAAATAGCATCTCTTACAGCTATTTGTATCTTCTCTATATCCATACCGGCAAAGTATTCCTGTGCATTATTATTTTGCTCTAAAGTGAAATAATTAGCATCATACAACTTATCCGATTCCATTTTAAGACTGTCTTTTAAGGAGTTAGTCTTAATTTCAAGGTTTTCAATTCTGGTAGATTCAAACTTCATCTTATTAGTAAAGTACATGTATGTAAAAACATTAATAAGTAAAGAGAAAATAAACAGGTATAAAAAAATGTTCTTTTTCATAATTGGGTTATAGGGTTATTTGTAGGTTATCATAAGCTAAAAACACATTTTCCGGTAATTTATTTTGCACTTCGGCATGAAATCCCATCAAATGGCTAATATGGGTAAGGTAAGCCCTTTCCGGTTTAATCTCATTTATAAACGCAAGAGCCTCATCAAGATTAAAATGCGTAGGATGCTCCGCCTCCCTAAGAGCGCTAACCACCAGTACTTTCAACCCTTTAAGTTTATCTCTTTCCTCGGCTTCAACTACCTTAACATCAGTCAGGTAAGCGAAATCATCAATTCTGTATCCAAAAACCTGTAGGCTGCCATGCATTATATTCACCGGAATTACGGTTTTATTACCCAATGTAAAAGGCTCATTGTTTCTTACCTCATGCTCTTTTACAGAAGGTGCTCCCGGATATTTGTTTTCCTGTTCAAAAATATAATCAAATCTTTTTTCAAGCTCGGTTAAAACCCTTTTATGGGCATATATGGGAATATCTCCCTGACGGAAGAAAAAAGGTCTTATATCATCAAGTCCGGCGGTATGGTCTGCATGTTCGTGGGTAAATAATATGCCGTCAAGTTTCTGGGATTGGGAAGTAAGCATCTGTTGCCTGAAATCAGGACCGCAGTCAATAACGTATGAATAATCGTCCCACTGTATCAGTACCGATACGCGAAGGCGCTTATCCCTGGGGTCATTACTAAGGCAAACAGGGTCGTTACATCCTATTACAGGTATGCCCTGTGAAGTTCCCGTTCCTAAAAACCATACTTTAATCACACGTTATTTTTTTACAAAAATAGGATTTATCTTTTATTAAAAGTCCTCTTTTCCTAACTTTGCAAATATCATTGCACTTCCATGAAATTAAAAGATTCTGATATCACTCTGAAAGGAGACAAGATTATTGAGCACGTTCCTTCTATAAAGGACAAGGCTCTAAGGATAAACCTTAACGAGAACATATACGGTACTTTTGCAGAAATAGGCGCCGGACAGGAAACCGTCCGCCATTTTTTCAGGGCTGGTGGTTCTTCGGGTACGATAGCAAAAGCCATGTCTGCTTACGACAAAGACTTTAGCGACGCCATCTACGGTAACGAAGAAGACGGCAGATATGTAACCGAAAGCCGACTTAAAAAAATGCTGGCACATGAGGTAAGGCTTATTGAAAACAGGCTAAAAAGGGATAAGCACCCCAACAAGATGTTTTTTAGCTATGCCAATACCGTTGCTACCATAGACTTTGCCAAGCAGTTTAAAGGCCACGGATGGATAGGTATTAAATACCAGGTTGAACCTGATGAAGATTATAACGAAATTACCCTTCACATACGTTTTAAGGAAAACGATGCCAGGCTACAACAGGAAACACTGGGTATACTGGGTGTTAACCTTATTTATGGTGCTTACTACAAATACAACGATCCTAAAAAACTTTTACGCTATTTATACGATCACTTAGACAAAGACCAGCTTGAAATTGATACTATCAACTTTTCAGGTCCGCGCTTTGCCGATGTGGATAACCGCTTAATGAGCCTTCAGCTTGTTAAAAACGGAATGACCGATGCGGTAATGTTTGGCCCGGATGGCCACAACATACTTCCGGCAGCCATCCTTTACAAGAAAAATATTCTTGCATTAAGAGGTAGCTTCCGCCCGGTTACTAAGGTAAACATGGACATGTATGAGAAATCATACCAAATGTTTATCGAAGAAAACAAAGTTGAGAAAGATAAAGCTCTTGTAATATTTGAAATCACCCTTTCTAACCTTCGATCTGAAGGGGAGATTGATGAGCGTGACTTTATGGACAGAGCAGAACTGCTTTGTTCGCTGGGGCAAACGGTTATGATTTCCAATTTCCAGGAATATTACAAAGTAGTTGAATACTTCTCCAGCTACACCAAAGCCCGCATGGGACTTGCAATGGGTGTAAACAACCTGGTAGATATATTTGACGAAAAATACTATCGCCACCTTAGCGGAGGTATACTCGAGGCATTTGGTAAACTATTCTACCGCGACCTTAAAGTATTCTTGTACCCTATGAAAGAAAATGGCGAGATTGTTGATTCTGAAAACCTTATGGTACACCCAAGAATGAAAGAACTTTATAAGTTCTTTAAATTCAATGGTAAGGTTATAGATATTAAGGATGTGGACGAACATCACCTTGACATCTTCTCCCGTGAGGTATTAAAAATGATAAGCAAAGGAAAATCGGGTTGGGAAGATATGCTCCCTCCGGGTGTAGCCGAAACCATTAAGAAAAACCATTTGTTTGGTTACGATCCTAAAAAACTTGTAGCAGAACAAAACCAATAATATCAAAAAGCAGCCGATTGGCTGCTTTTTCTTTATATTTACGCTTTATCACCTTACTTTTTAATGAAAAAAATACTTATTTACTTTACCCTTATCCTCTTTACCCTTTTAAGCAATGCTCAGGAAAAGAAGCTTTATAAATTCAACAATCCTTATTACGAAATTGATAGCCTTGCTGTTTATACCCAGTACAAAGGAGACATACCTTTATTAGTTAGTGAACTAACCAAAAACTGTACTACACAGCTGGAGAAAAGCCGTGCCATATTTATGTGGATTACAGAAAATATAGAATACGACTATAAAGCATATAATAAAGGTGACGGCGATATGGGCATGCCTGAGCATAAGGCAGGAAAAGAGTATGGTAAAGCATACGCCAAATGGGAAGACAACTATTTAAAAAATATAATTACTAAAAAGAAAGCGATCTGTTCCGGATATTCGTGGCTATTTAAAAAAATGTGTGACTTATCCGGTATACAAAGTTCTGTTGTTAGCGGATATATAAAACAGAAAAAAGGGGAAATAGGAAAAACAGGAAAGCTTGATCATGCCTGGAACGTAATGCTCATTGATGACAAATACTACCATATAGATGCAACCTGGGGAGCCGGTTTTTGTTTTAAAAATGAAAAAGGAAAACTCGAAAGTTTTGTTAAACGCCGTAATGATTTTTATTGGCTTATTCCTCACGACAAACTACTGATTGACCACTTTCCTGAAGACCCTGAGTGGATAAGACATAAACCATACGTAAATGCTATGGAAGACTATAAAAATCAACCTTATTACGAAAAAGGAATTATACCTTACATAAAAATCGTCAAACCTGAATCAGGTATAATTAATGCAAGGGTTGGTAACGTTATCCATTTTAAGCTTAAAGTAGTTAATTATGCAGGACCACACCTGGTAAGGATAAGAAACAACACAAACAGAACCTCGGTATTAAAACCTATAGAAAGTTATTATATTGATAAAGACAGTAATAGTGTATTCTATATGGAATGGAAAGACTCAGTTGATTTTAAAAGGGAAGTTAAAGATACAACTATAGTGTTTGATTACATGATACGTGATGACAGGATAAGAAATATAGAGGTTGGAATAGATGGATGGCCAACAGCCTTTTATTTCAAAGTAAATATTCAATAAAAAAGCAGCCGGTTGGCTGCTTTTTTATTGTTACCTTTTTACAATTTTCTTTACATAACTGCTATCATCATTCTCAATTATCAAAAGATATACTCCTGACGAGAGCTTGTTTAAGTTTTTAATAATAATTTCAGATGAGTCATCATACACTTTTTCAAAAACAACTTGTCCTGCTAATGAGACAATCTTAACCTCTGACTTTCCATCTAAGTTCTCGAGTGTTATATTAACCTCATCACTAAAAGGGTTAGGTGATACAATGACATCAGATTTAGATAAATCATCTATAGATAGTTCATTAAGAACAGTAACTGTTAATATCGCATAATCGGATTCTCCACAATCATTTATATGTTTTACTTTAATATCATGATCTCCTGGCTCTGTCCAGTTAACTGTAATATACTGTGCTTCTGTATTTGTATTACCAATATTACCACCAGATACTAATTCCCACTCAGCATCGGCATAACCATCATATGCCACATAATAGTTCTCTTCAGAATCAAGATATACGGTTGTATTACCTATTAGTACAGGTATACTTGGAACGTATGGTTCCAATCTTTCAATACCTTTTTTGCTACTCAATATAATTTTCCCTTCAGAATTAATAATAGCCTTTAATGTTTGAGGATCACAAACACTACAATTTTTTTGATTCCAAGTTTGACCATCATCATTAGATATATAAATGCTATTTGTAAGTAAAACCCAAATATCATCAGAAAGAATAAGTAAATTCTCAGGAATGACATAAGTTTCATTCATAGGATGAATAAAAGTTATTTGCGAATAACTATTACTACTCAAATCTAATTTGTAATAAATATTATTTCCTACTGAAATAAGTGCTTCTTCATCCCCAAAAATAGCATTACCTACCCCCACATTTGGCAAATCAACTATTTGAACCCATGTTTGACCTAAATCAACAGATTTATATAAATAAAAATCAAAATTTATCATATCTCCTAAATCATTTACCCCCCATACATATATTTCATCTAATGATTTGACTTCAATATTTGCCAAACCAGAATCTTCAATAGCATCCGGTAAGTTAATATAAGTCCATGTCTCTCCTTTATCAGAAGATATAGTACCTTCGCCAGACATTTTTCTTATCAGGGTATTTTGACCTAACTGTTCAAATTGTGATAAACTATTAATCGGGGTATTTGAAAATGTAGGAAATGCAAATGTAGTTTCTGCCCAGGTATCACCAAAATCAAATGATTCATGCAAGATTCCTTCAAAGGTTTCTGAAAAAGTTATGTAACAAATATAATTTTGCATTACATTCAAAAGATTGCCCGATTCTATTTGACTTACTTTCTCTTTCCATGTTACACCGTTATTATCAGAAGTATATATACTAAATTTTGGTCCTGAAGCTAAAGACCCACCATAATTAAAAAATACATATTTATCATTACTTTTAGACAATAATTTAGTCTGAGTAGAATCACCCATCAAAGAAAGTGCATCAAATCTCTCCCAATTATTTCCTCCATCAATAGTTTTATAAATTTCTCTTCCTAATGTCATGTCAGATCCTAAACCGTATTTATTTACTATATATATAGTATTTTCATTTATTACACATACATCATTAAACTCTGAAAAAAAAGCTTGAATATTAAAGGTATTTTCTATTACTCCATTTTCAAAATCATAAACAATAAGACCCTTACTTCCTGTAGTTTGACCTATAACTAGTATTTTATTTTCAAAAACATCAAAATAAGAAGAAGTAGCATATATTTCGTCATTCATATCATATGACAATTCAGGCATAATTTCCCATGATACGCCTAAATCTGAAGACATATAAAAATAGGACAATTGACCATTATGAAACGATGCTAACAGCTGCCCATTTTCTAACAACTCTATTTTTTTTAAAATAGAAGACGGACTATTCGGATTTTCAATTTGCTGCCAATTATAACCTCCGTCAATAGTTTTATATATTGTACCTCCAATCCAAATAAATCCTATGCTTTCGTTAACAAACTTCATATCTATTAATGAAATAATTGATTCAGAAATATTATTTATGTCAGTTGTTAATTCAGACCAAGTATTAGCACCATCTGAGGTAGTAAATAAATGGATCTCTTCATCATTGGATTTTCCTAGTATAAACCCTGTCTGGTTATTAATAAAGCTAACTGATGTAAGTTCTAAACTTTGAATCTCCAAAGGAATTGGATACCATGATTGACCTTTATCATCAGTTTTAAATAAGGTTTTATATGCTGCAATAACGGCATTGTCCTCGTCAATCACTTCAACTTTTAATAATTCACTTGAATTCATAGGAACTATTGGCAAATCAATAAACTCCCAACTATCACCTCCATCTGCTGTCTTTATCAACGTATTATATCCATAAGCAATACCATGCAAATCATCAAAGAACTGTATTTTACTTAGACCAGTAGTTAGAAGGCGGCTATAATCCCCACATTGAGCATTAGCAACTAAAAAAAGAAAGAAAAAGAAAATAGAAGGTATATTTTTTTTAAACATGATTTTATATTTTCACCAAATATACTTCTAATTCCAGAAGATACTAAAATAAAAAAGCAGCCTGTTGGCTGCTTTTTTATTTTAGTATCTGTTCGGCATGTGCCTTGGTCTTTACCTTTTCTATAACCTCATCAATAATACCGTTTTCATCTATTACAAATGTGATTCGGTGAATACCGTCATACTCACGGCCCATAAACTTTTTAGGTCCCCATACGCCAAAGGCGTTAATCACTGCTTTATCCTCATCGGCAATAAGCGGAAAAGGAAACTCATACTTATCCCTAAACTTACCCTGTGCCTTTTGCGAGTCGGCGCTAACACCTAAAAGCTCGTAGTTATTGGCTTTAAAACGTTCAAAATTATCTCTTAAATCACAGGCTTCTGCCGTACATCCCGGGGTATTTGCTTTAGGATAAAAGAAAACAACCAGTTTTTTACCTTTATAGTCGGCTAATGTATGCTTGTTTCCATCCTGGTCAATTCCCGAAAAATCAGGAGCTTTATCTCCTTTTTTTAATGTAGTCATAAGTGTATATTTGTTTTTCATAAAAATACATAAAAATGACCAAAGCAGAAAAGGTACAGTTTACAATAGACACCTTAAACAAAATATATCCAACTATTCCTATTCCGTTAGATCATAAAGATCCCTATACACTGCTTATTGCCGTATTGATGTCGGCACAAAGTACCGACGTAAGGGTAAACCAGATAACCCCTCTCCTTTTTGAACGCGCCGATAATCCGTATGATATGATAAAACTATCGGTAGATGAAATAAGGGAAATAATTAAACCTGTAGGGCTTTCGCCAATGAAGGCAAAAGGTATACACGGCCTGTCTGAAATACTTATAGATAAACATAACGGTGAAGTACCTGCCAATTTTGAAGATCTGGAAGCATTACCTGCTGTAGGCCACAAAACGGCCAGCGTGGTTATGTCTCAGGCTTTTGGTGTACCTGCTTTTCCAGTAGATACCCATATACACCGATTAATGTACCGTTGGGGTTTCAGTAATGGTAAAAATGTGGTGCAAACCGAAAAGGATGCCAAAAGACTTTTTCCGGAAGAATTATGGAATGACCTTCACTTACAGATTATATGGTACGGAAGGGAATATTCACCTGCACGAGGCTGGAATTTAGAGAAAGACACTATTACACGAACTATAGGCCGCAAAACCATATTAGACGAGTACAATAAAAAAACCTCCCGTTAATAGCGGGAGGTTTCCTTAATTAGCAATGCTCTCAAAGGTAATGTTACCGGAAGTCTTAACTATCGTCAATGCTTTAGAATAGTTAAGTAAAAATGCAATGGTTTCTTTCTTTGGTAACATTTCCGGAGCTTCTAATTTCTTTTTAGAGTAAAGTTTTGCCATGTATGTATGTTTAATTTTCTATACAACGCAAAACGAAGCCCCCATATTGTTTAATTCGTCAAAATTATTTTATTTTTTTCTATCAGTTTTCTCAAATTCATAAGAGCATACCTCATTCTTCCTAATGCAGTATTAATACTAACATCAGTCAAATCGGCAATTTCCTTAAAACTAAGATCCTGATAAATTCTCATTTGAAGTACCTCTTTCTGGTCATCAGGTAGCTCTTCAATAAGTCTTTGCAGGTCGTTTTCTACCTGAGTAGTAATTAACATACTCTCAATATTAGGAGCATTATCTGTCATGATAGAAAAGATTGAAAACTCTTCAGTCTCACGGTGCATTGGCATTTTCTTATTTCTTCTGAAGTGATCCACAATAAGGTTGTGCGAAATACGCATTACCCACGGAAGAAACTTACCCTCTTCATTATACGCGTTTGATTTAAGGGTTTTGATAACCTTAATAAAAGTATCCTGAAAGATATCATCTGCAATATCCCTGTCAGTAACTTTAGAGTAAATAAAACCGTAGATTTTTGATTGGTGCCTGTTGATTAAACAAGCAAGAGCATTTTCGTCGCCGCTCATATAGTTCTTAACCAGAACGGCATCTGGGATTACAACATTAGCCATAGCAATACTTTTTAGTTTTTTGAATTTGGGTTCGATAAATAGCCAGAATTTTATTTCTGTTCCTAAAAAGTAATTTTTTCTATAGGCAATGTTAATTTTGAATTAATTATATCCCAAATATAGCATAATTTAATTTTAATATGCAAAAATAAATCTAAATTTTAACATTTGGAGCGCAATAAATAAACTAAAATTCCCCAAAAACAGCAGAGTATAAAGCATTTTTCAAAGTTTTATGAATTTTATAACATTTCCCCTTTTTCAAGCATTTGTAGCATTTTAGCAATCCTATTAGCTTTAGTTTCCTCTTTTTTAGCACTGTAAATCCAGTCAACAAATATTTTCTGTTGTCCTTTTGTAATTGCAAAGAACTTTTCAAAAGCACCCGGCTCGAGCTTAAGGCAGTCTGTAATTTCCTGTGGCACTTCAAAAACCGAATCATCCTTATACAATGTTATATGTACATAATCCCCAGCCTGCTTTTTAATCTTTTTACGAATTTCTGCCTTAACAGGTAAAAACAGGTTACCGTTACCCATAGGCATAAGGTGATAACTTTTTATTTCATAACCATCTATATTACCTTTTACCTTAACCCAGCCAAAAGGTGCTTCCTTATCTGGTTTTATTTGAGGAATGGTCGCATAGGTCCACCCTCCCTTTCCGGGGAACTTTTGCAAGAGGTATTCGTTATCTGTTAGAGGTTCCATATCTATAACTTTGGTAGAGATTATAACAATATAGTTCTTATAATTTAATCCTTACCCTCAATACTTATATTGGCATACTCAGCCCCTATTTTTAATGCTAATAATAAATCCATAGTCTCCTTGTCGGTTCTTATTATTAACAACTTATAGTTCATTTCATCATTTGATATAATTACGTCTTCTATTGAAGCTATTCTTAAACTTAATGCTAAAGATGGATTAAATGCTATATTAATAAACCAACCTTCCTGAACTTTACCTTCTTTAAGATTGCCTATAATATAAAACTCACCTCTCTTAAGAATTGCAAAGCTCTCTATAATATCAAACAGTCCTTGTTCCATAACTTTTTTATCTCCAAATATAACTCTTTATCCCTTCTCCCCTTTAACAAAATTTTCGGTCTAAAATAGTATCTTTGTGCATTACCCTTTTTGCTATGATAAAAACCGATATATCAACACTCGAACCCAAAAAAAACATAATTATAAAAGGCGCACAGCTGCATAATCTTAAAAATGTGGATGTAGCCATTCCGCGCAACAAACTTGTGGTTATAACCGGACTTTCGGGTTCCGGTAAGTCGAGCCTTGCGTTTGATACGCTTTATGCCGAAGGACAGCGCCGTTATGTGGAAAGCCTTTCGTCGTATGCACGTCAGTTTTTGGGCCGACTGGACAAACCAAAAGTAGAGTACATTAAAGGGATAGCGCCCGCTATTGCCATAGAGCAAAAGGTAAACACTACCAATGCCAGGTCTACCGTAGGTACCAGTACCGAGATTTACGATTACCTAAAACTGCTTTTTGCCCGTGTGGGCCGTACCTACTCCCCTGTTTCGGGTCGTGAGGTGAAAAAGCATACGGTAACCGATGTGGTGGAAGAGGTAAAAAAACAGGAAGAAGGCAGCCGTTGGCTATTGCTTTCGCCTATACATATAGAAAAAGGCCGTACACTGGAAGAAAAACTTGGTGTACTATTACAACAGGGTTTTGCCCGTATACTGGTAGATAACGAGATGCTGCGCCTTGACGAGGTTATAGGCAGTACCGACTTTGCCAACAAAGAGGTAATGCTTATTATAGACCGTATTGTGGTTAAGGACGAAGAGGAGTTTTACAACCGTCTTGCCGATGCTGTACAAACTGCATTTTATGAAGGCAAGGGCGAAACATTCCTTCAGGATGTAAGCACCGGAAAACGATTTGCCTATAGCAACAATTTTGAGCTGGATGGTATTACTTTCCTTGAGCCTAACGTACACCTTTTCAGTTTTAATAACCCATATGGTGCCTGTCCTTCCTGCGAAGGTTACGGCAGCATTGTAGGTATAGACGAAGAGCTTGTAATACCAAATACCGACCTTTCGGTTTATGAAAATGCAATCTATCCGTGGCGTGGTGAGAGTATGGGTTGGTACCGTGACCAGTTGGTTAACAACGGACACAAATTTGACTTCCCTATACACAAACCCTACTTCCAGTTATCGGAAAGCGACAAAGCGCTTATATGGAAAGGTAACCAGTACTTTACCGGACTGGATGACTTTTTTGCCGAACTGGAAGAGAAAAACTATAAGATACAAAATCGTGTGATGCTTTCACGTTACCGTGGCAAAACCAAGTGTCCTGCCTGTAAGGGTAAACGCCTTAAACCGGAAGCCAATCACGTAAAGGTAGATAACCATACCATATCCGACCTTGTGGATATGCCTATTAAAAACCTTATCGAGTTCTTCAATGGCATCCAACTATCAGAATATGACCAGAAAGTAGCCAAGCGCCTGCTTATAGAGATAAACAACCGCCTGCGTTTCCTTCAGGAAGTGGGACTGGATTACCTAACGCTTAACCGTAGGTCATCTACCCTATCGGGTGGTGAGTCGCAGCGTATTAACCTGGCAACATCCTTAGGCAGTAGCCTTGTGGGATCTATGTATATTCTGGATGAGCCAAGTATAGGGCTTCACCCTAAAGATACCGAAAGGCTTATTAAAGTACTTATAGGGCTTCGCGATCTGGGCAATACCGTAATTGTGGTTGAACACGACGAGGATATCATGAAGGCTGCCGATATGATCATAGACATCGGGCCGGAAGCAGGCACCTTTGGTGGCCGACTGGTAGCTCAGGGTACTTATGCTGAGATATTGAAGTCGGACTCACTTACAGCAAGATACCTTAACGGTGACCTGGAGATTAGCGTACCTAAAAAACGCCGCAAGTTTAAAAACCATGTGGATGTTATTGGCGCACGTGAAAACAACCTTAAAAACATAGATATTACTTTCCCGCTGGATTGCCTTACGGTAATTACAGGGGTTTCGGGTAGTGGTAAGAGTACGCTGGTAAAAAAGATACTTTTCCCTGCCATACAGAAAAAGCTTGAAGGTGTGGGCGAAAAAGCAGGACAGTTTACCGAACTGCAGGGCAGCTATTCACACATCAGGCATATTGAATATGTAGACCAAAACCCTATAGGCCGCAGCTCGCGTTCCAATCCGGTTACTTACATAAAGGCGTACGATGATATAAGGGATTTGTTTTCCAAGCAAAAGCTTTCCAAACTGCGTGGCTATCAGGCGAAGCATTTCTCCTTTAATGTAGACGGGGGCCGTTGTGAAACCTGTAAAGGTGAAGGTGAGGTTACCATAGAAATGCAGTTTATGGCCGATGTACACCTTGAATGTGAAACCTGTAACGGAAAACGCTTTAAGAAAGAGATACTGGAAGTTGCCTTTGAAGGTAAAAATATAGACGATGTGCTTACCATGACCATAGATGATGCACTGGCATTCTTTGGGGAGCACAAGCAGGCCAAAATTGTACAGAAACTACAGCCGCTACAGGATGTTGGTTTAGGGTATGTGCAGTTGGGTCAGTCGTCCTCTACCCTTTCGGGTGGTGAGGCACAACGTATTAAGCTGGCATCGTTCCTGGTAAAAGGAGCTACAAAAGACAAAGCACTGTTTGTATTTGACGAACCTACTACCGGACTCCATTTCCATGATATAAAGAAACTGATGGCTTCGTTTGACGCCCTTATAGATAAAGGACACTCTATTATTGTAATTGAACACAACCTTGATCTTATTAAGTGTGCCGATTATATTATAGACATTGGGCCTGAAGGTGGTGAAAACGGCGGGCATCTGGTTGCATTCGGTACTCCGGAAGAGATTGCCAAAAATCCTAAATCAGAAACAGGAAAGTATTTGAAGGAGAAGATATAATTTGTTACGAGTTGCTGGTTACGCACTGTCATTTCGAACGTAGAGCATCGAAGTGAGAAATCTCCTTGGTTTAAACTAAAAGATTGCCACGTCGTACCTCCTCGCAATTACAGCCTATGACATATAAAAACCACAACCAAAATTCCTTATTTTTACAATCCGAATGATTGCTTAAATGAAAAACCATTATGAAATACTGGGTGTTACCCCCAATTGCTCGCAGGCCCAAATAAAAAAGGCTTACAGGCTTTTGGCGGTAAAGTACCACCCTGATAAAAATAATGGCGACAAAGACAGCGAAGAAAGCTTTAAGGAGATATTAGAATCCTACATCATACTAAGTGACGAAGAAACAAGAATTGAATATGATTATCTTAAAGGATTTAAAAAAGGCCGCAGGGTATACAGCGAACCCGGTAAACCATCGCCCGTAAAATTCCTTATACAGATTAAAAAAATTAAGGAAGCCGTAATGAATGCCGGTGGGCACATTAACAAAACAGCACTCTACAGGGTAATTGACAACCTGCTGAACGACGAAAACATTTACCTCCTGATAAGAAAACAGGACATAGGTGTAAATCACCTCATAATAGATGAAGCGCTTACCTGCTGTATCTTCCTTAACGAAGAGAACAGGCCTGCAATACATGAAAAGCTTATTAAAATTGCTGATGGCAATGTACGCATGCTAAACAGGATAAAACTCATTAGCACGGTACGCCCTAACAACGATACCAAAACAGAAAAAAAGAACATCCAGGAAATAAAGGACAACCCTCCTTCCCGTACGGCTATATTTATGTTCCTGCTGTTTGTGTTATTGTTTATTTTCTTTTTGTATATGCAAAATCGGTAGCTTTTTTTCTCACAAATTATAAAATAATAATTGATATATTTATATAACCTCTTTTCATTTAGATTCTATAAATATTTGATTAATTATGATATTACTTTTTATAATTGTATGGTCTCCATTTCTCATTTTTTATATTTATTGGCTAATAAAGAAGAAACCTTATAAAAAACTTTTCTAAACAATGAATCATAATGCCAAATCCATACGCCCCTTTATAGGATCTAAAGACTTTGAGGTTTCGCGCAGTTTTTACCGTGACCTTGGTTTTAAAGAAAAGGTATTATCTCACAATATGTCGGTGTTTAAAAGCGGAAATCAGGCTTTTTACCTTCAGCGTGCCTATATAAAAGACTGGATAGACAATACCATGGTATTTATGGAAATTGATGATGTAAAAAGTTTTTGGGATAAACTGGTTACTTTAGGCCTTTCTGAAAAATATGATGGAGTGCGATTAGTACCTATTCGCGAGATGGATTGGGGCAGTGAATGTTTCGTGCATGACCCGAGTGGAGTTTTATGGCACTTTGGAGAATTTTTTTAATTTTTTCCGACATACAAAAAATTCTTCTAAACACCAGTAATTATAGGTACTACGAAGAATTTCAACTAGTTATCCAAAATTAAATTTCACTTAAGAAACTACATTTAAAAGGTAAATTATAATTTATTAATTAAATATTCGTTAATTTTGTATTATCAATTGCTGTAAAAATAATTAACCTTAGGTTAATTTTTGGCACGGTAATTGTAAATAATTAATTAAATCTCAGGATTTTAATTTTGAGGTTTGTTAATAATTGGTTGGTTGGTTTGTTAAGTCCCGTTATTCTCCCAGAATAGCGGGATTTTCTTTTTAACCAGCTAAAGGTTAGAATTTTAGAGCTTTTAAAAAACTAAATCTTTGTTTTTTAACTTTGTTTTAACAAATCTGCAAGCTGCCCTGTAAGGTTCTTACGCGAATACTGCTGTAAACCTATAGGATGTGACTTTAAACTACCTTCTGTAAACTGTTTAAAATAGCCTTCAATAGCCTTTTTAAGCAATTCTTTTTCATTATATGTTACAAACATCCCTGTATTGGTAGCCTTAATTATCTGTGCAAAATCTGCACCATCCGGCCCTATTGCTAGTACAGGCCTTTCAGAAACCATATACTCAAATAACTTACCCGGAATGATGCATCGGGTATCAGGTGAATCTATTTCCACCAAGAGTAATACCTGCGATTTACGCTGCTGTGCAATAGCCTCGTCATGCGAAACATATCCCATGGCGTTTACATAATCAGACAATCCGTATTTCTCAATAGCATTAAATACTTCCTGACTAACAGCACCTATAAGCTTTAGTTCAAACTTCTCTTTAAAGGCTTCATTTTCATTAACAAGTTCCGCCAGCGACTGCCATAAGATTTCAGGATTACGCTCTGATAGAAAAGAGCCTATATGTGCCAGTGTAAATTTTTCATCAAGCGGCTCTTTAGTAATCTTTTCCATATCATAACCATTGGTAATTACAGATACGGGGTTATCGGTTAAGGCTTCAAACTCCGCCTTAGTGGTAGAGCTGGTTACTATTACCTTGTCAGCCGTGTTTAGTACAGCCTTTTCCATATCCTTATGCCTCAGCTGCGATTTAGCAGACAGCTTAAGTTCCTTATGATAGCCTATGGTTGTCCACGGATCCCTAAAATCGGCTATCCATTCCACTTTAAGCCTCTTCTTAAGCTCCATGCCTATTAAATGAAGGCTGTGAGGCGGACCTGTAGTGATAATAGTATCTATTTTATTTTCTAAAATATAATTCGACAAATAAGTTACCGAAGGCCTTACCCATAATACCCTTGCGTCAGGAATAAACAAGTTACCCCTAACCCACAGCATTAATCGTTGCAATGCCGACTGCTTCTTTTTATCCGGGATAATACCCGAGCTTATCTTTTTGGTATTCTTTTTAGAAAATACCGATGCCCAGCCATAGGGCTCAATTATATTGTTCCTAAGGATTTTTGTACCGTAGCTCACCTCCCTCTGTAATCCTTCATCAATTAAAGGATAAGTCGGGTTTTTAGGTATATAGACAATGGGTTCAATACCAAAATCAGGAAGGTATTTTACAAACTTAAGCCAACGTTGTACACCCGGCCCTCCCGCAGGAGGCCAATAGTAGGTTACTATAAGTACTTTTTTGTTAGTTCCTTTGTCCATTAAAACCTATTCCTTTTCAGGTTGCGGAGTTTTTTTCTTTTTAAGATAAACACCTGCAACCACTAACAGTATCATAACTATAAAACTTATAAGCGTTATGGTACTTCCTGTTTTTACAACCTGAGGTTCAAATTTAAACTCTATGGTGTGTTTACCTGCCGGAACATACATGGCACGTAGTACAAAATCGGCCTGGAAGTGTGTTGCCGGTTTATCGTCTATAAAAGCATTCCATCCTTTCGGATAATATATTTCTGAGAAAACAGCTAAACCGTCGTTTGCATTATCAGTCTTATATCTGATATAATTAGACTCATGTGTTACAAGGTTTATTGTTGCCGTACTGTCTTTTACAAAAGATGTTTTACTTAACTCTTTGCCAAATTTGGTTTTGTTAACTACAGCTACATTTTTAGTATCTAGGTTATCCAAAGATTTCATTTCCTCATCCGGTGTTGAAACTTCCTTAACAGAGCTCACAAACCAGGCACTTCCGTTAGCATTCGGATTCTCAACCGGTATATCCTGCCCGTCCTGAGACTGTAGCAGCACATACTTAATATTAAGCATATCCAATATAGGAAGTGACTTGTCAAAACTCATCGTTTCAGGATTAACAGCCGTAAAAAGGGATGAAAGATTACTCTCAACGTTATAAGTAAACAACTGATCTGTTCTTTGTGGTCTTACTGCGCTATACCCCCCTATTGACTGGTGGAAGTAAGAAGTTCTTCCTTGTAGCCTTGCATATGGTTCATAGACCCTGTAGTTAGTGGTATCCTTAAGTATATATTCATCTGCCGGAGTAGCATCAAAAGGTTTGTCAACCTGTCTTGCACTCTTAAAGTTGGATTTATTTACATAGTTCTGGTCGATAGCAAAAAGATCGATAACCATTAGGCAGCATACTACCAAAACAGCTGTCATATCACTTATTTTCTTACTTACAAACAACCATAGTGCAGCTGCTGCAATAAGAATAAACGCTCCGGACCTTAACAGGTCTGAACTATACATTTGTGCTCGCTGTACCTTTAATGCTTCAACAAAATCAGGTCCCATTTGTCCGTACATCTGTCTTATCTGCTCATCGCTTCCTCCTGTAAAATCAAACGAACCTTTAAACAGGAACAGCATAACTAAAATACCTAAAACGCTACCTGCTGCTATATAAAGCGATTTTAACTGTTGTTCCTTTTCTGATTTAAAGAAGGACTGTAATCCCATTATTGCAAGCACAGGGAAACATAATTCCAGTATTACCTGTATAGATGATACTGCTCTGAACTTATCATATAGCGGTACATTATTGATAAAGAAGTTTGTAAGCCCCGGAAAGTTTTTACCCCAAGAAAGCATAAGCGACAATAAAGCTCCTGCCAAAAAGGCATATTTTATTTTACGCTTATCTATGAATAAGGCCAGTATCGCTAAAAAGAATACAATAGCACCTATATATGCCGGAGCCTCAACTATTGGCTGATCACCCCAGTAAGTAGGTACATTGGCTGCAAATTCCCTGGCTTCAGCCGGAGATGCCCCTACTCCAAGTATAAATTCATACATGTGAGACCCTTCGCCTACATCCTCGCGTGCACCGCCACCAAAAAGCCTTGGTGCAATAAGGTTAAAGCTTTCAGCCTTCCCATAGCTATATTCGGTAATATAACTATAATCCATGGCTGATTTTGTGGTGTTTTCACTACCGTCAGGATTAAAGGTAAGCTCGCTTTTACTTCGCATACTGAAACCGGTATACTCTGAAGTAGCCATAAGATTAGTGGCATTTGCACCAAAGGCCAGTATCCCGGCAACAACAAACACACCTATCGCTTTACCCAGATGTTTAAATTCTTTATCCTTAATTATCTCAATTATAAAATAAACAGCCAGTATCAATAATAACAGTAACAGGTAGTAGGTCATCTGGAAATGGTTGGCATTAATTTCGAGTGCCGCAGCAATCATGGTGAGCAATCCGCCCACTACATATCTTCGCTGGAAAACCATTATAACCCCCGCAACAACCATAGGCATATAGGCTATAGCATGTGCTTTTGCGTTATGCCCAACTCCAAGTATTATAACGAGGTAAGTGGACAAACCAAAGGCAAGCGCACCAAAAAAGGCCTTAAGCGGACTAACCCGTAAAGCCATCATAAGTATATAAAACCCTAAAAAGTAAAGGAATAAATAATCTGCAGGACGTGGAAGAAAACGTAAAACACTATCAATTTTCTTGATATAGTTATGCGGGTAATTTGCCCCTAACTGATAAGTTGGCATACCTCCAAAGGCACTGTTTGTCCAGTAAGGCTCCTGCCCCATCTCTTTCCTGAAGTCGTTTTGCTCTTTTGCCATTCCGGTGTACTGAACAATGTCTGACTGGAATATTTTTTTACCCTGTAAAACAGGATAAAAGTAAATAAGCGAAACAACTACAAAACCAACAATAGCAATCAGGTGCTGATAGGTCTTACTGATATTTTTCATATACCTTTTATTAATTTCTTTTCCTTTACGGATTTTTGATTAAACGCCGTGAAGATACTTAATTTCATTAAAAATACTGCCATAAGACAGTAATTAATAAAAGGGTATAAAATAAAAAATCCCTCCATTAAAGAGGGATTATGCTTTATTTAGTCAATTTCTTCGAAGTCAATATATTCGCCTACTTTTTTACTTTCTTTAGGCTGTTCTTCTTTTTTTACATACTGCTGCTGAGTATTGGTATTCTGGTTGTAATATTCTTGTTGCTTACCATAAAAATTCTGCTCTGCCTTCTTAACAACCTGCTGTATAAGTACAGGCGCCAGTAAACGCATAATAAACCTAAGTGAATAATAAATTACTATAATCCAGAATATCGTTTTTAATAAACCTGTAAAACTTGCAGTATCCATTGTAATAACTTTTTCTCAAAATTACGGAATCTCTTCCTTAAAAATAAATTACCTTCCTTAAAATAATAAAATATACTACTTTTGGGAAAATGTAATTTATTACTTTCAATAAACGAGCCAAACATGAATTTTATTAAAAAAATTTTTCCGCTTGCCTTACTACTATCATCTGCGTGCTTACATGCACAATATACCGATCAGATAAACTCTAACCGACCGGGAAAATCCATGTCAGGATTTGCAGTTGGTAAAACTGTTTTACAACTTGAATCGGGCCTTTATGGTATTTGGGAAGACCACGATATTTTAAACTACGATGCCAAAGGTGCAGGACTGGATTTACAGCTTCGCTATGGTGCATTTCTTGAGGAACTGGAGTTTATTGCCGATGTGCAGTATCAGTTTGACTGGTATGATAACGCACTGCAAACCACTACCCGTAACGACTTTAAAACATTTATATTAGGAGCTAAATACCTTATTTACGATCCTGATAAAAACTATAATCCGGAACCAAACTTATACAGCTGGAAAGCCAATCA
Organism: Flavobacterium beibuense; assembly: GCF_004151245.1. Taxonomy (GTDB): domain Bacteria; phylum Bacteroidota; class Bacteroidia; order Flavobacteriales; family Flavobacteriaceae; genus Flavobacterium; species Flavobacterium beibuense_A. The sequence continues at coordinate 234,041 of NZ_JUIW01000006.1, read as the reverse complement.
TAAATTTAAGTTGAGAAACCTTATACCTGCCGTAGCTGCTTATGCCGGAGTAAACCTTGTAGGTGGTAAGAGTGTGTATACTTTCCCGCAGGATAAGGTTAGTCCGAAAGTTATGATTATTACCCATAACCACTACGGGAGATGGGTTTGGGTAAACAATATTATTGCTGATAAGATAACTACCGAATACCCCAGCATAGGATTTATCTCTACACTGACACACGGATTTAATGACAAATGGTCAGCTTTTGGAGAATTCCAGGGATATAGCAGTGACTATTACTCCGATGCTATTTTCAGATTAGGAGCTGCCCGCCTGTTGAGTGATAATTTACAAGTTGATGCTTCCATAAGTAAAAACTTTAAGGATACTCCTTTCATTTTATACGGAGGTGTAGGTATATCATGGCGCTTTGATGCCGATTACAGAGATATACTTTTACCTGGTAAAGCTGAGTTTGAGGAAGAAAAGAGTAAAGAAGAAGAGAAAAAAGATAAGAAAAAGGACAAAGAAAAAGAACGCGTAGACGAATTTGAAACAGGAGAAGATTAAATGATTACTATAAAAGAAGCTAAAACCAAAATCGAATTAAAAGACTTTGTAAAGTTTTCGTTCGACTTATATAAAGATAACCCGTATTGGGTTCCGCCAATAATAGCCGAAGAACTTGAAAGTTTTGACAAGACAAAAAACCCTGCATTTGAAAATGCCGAGGCTAAATTCTACCTGGCCTATAAAAACGGTAAAATAGTAGGAAAAACAGCTGCCATTATCAACTGGCAGGAAGTAAATAACCAGCAAAAAAGAAAAGTACGCTTTGGGTGGTTTGATGTAATTGACGATATTGAAGTTACAAAAGCACTCCTTGAAAAAGTATACGAATATGGCCGTGAACACAATCTTGACCACGTAGAAGGACCTATGGGCTTCTCTAACTTAGATAAAGTAGGTGTACTAACCGAAGGGTTCGACCAGATAGGCACCATGATTACATGGTATAACTATCCTTACTACAAGGAACATTTTGAAAAACTGGGCTTTACAATTGAAAAAGAGTATAGGGAAAGTATCTTCTCTATGACTGATGTGGATCCAGCCCCTTTTAAAAAAGCAAGCGAGCTTATCAGAAAAAGATACAACCTTAAGTCGGTAAGCTTTACTTCCACAAAAGAGGTTATGCCTTATGTAGACAAAATGTTTAAGTTATTTAATACTACTTATGAAAGGCTTTCATCGTTTGTAGCTATAAGTGATGTACAAATAGAGTACTTTAAAAAGAAATATATTGGACTTATCAATCCGGAGTACATAAAATTTGTAATGGATGAAAACGATAATATGGTAGCATTTACGATAGTAATGCCTTCTTTTTCTGAAGCACTTATAAAAGCTAAAGGCAAACTGTTCCCGTTTGGTTTTATCCACCTTTTAAAGGCACGTAAAAGCAGCAGGGACGTTGTTTTTTACCTTATAGGTATTGACCCGGAATATCAGAACAAAGGCGTTACAGCCATTATTTTTGATGACTTCCATAAGGTATTCACTAAAAACAAGATAGAAAACTGTATAAGGACTCCTGAGCTTGAAGAAAACCATGCCATGAACAACCTGTGGAAAAACTTTAACCCTATTATCCACAAACGCAGAAAGACATATAAAAAGGACTTATAGGCTAACCGTTAAGTCTTGTAAACAAAAAAGCCTCCTTAAATAAAGGAGGCTTTTTTATTTAGTATATTTTAATTACTCTGCAGAAACGTCAACTGTTGTCTGCTCAGCAATTTTCTTATAAGTACCATTTACAAGTTTCTCACGGATAGCTTCATACGCAGCAAGCGTTATGTTGATATCTTCCATAGTATGAGTAGCTGTAGGGATCATTCTCAAAAGGATGATTCCTTTTGGTATTACAGGATACACAACTATAGAAAGGAAAATACTGTAGTTTTCACGAAGGTCATTTACCATTACCATAGCTTCAGGAATACTACCTTCAAGGTATACAGGTGTAACACATGTATTAGTATCTCCAATGTTAAAGCCACGCTCTTTTAATCCGTTTTGTAATGCATTTACATTTTCCCAAAGCTTGTCTTTAAGCTGTGGAGTTGTTCTAAGTAAATCCAAACGTTTTAAAGCCCCTTTCACTAAGATCATTGGTAATGATTTAGCAAACATCTGCGAACGTAAGTTATATTTAAGAAAATCAATAACGTCTTTATCAGCAGCGACAAATGCTCCTATACTTGCCATAGATTTTGCAAACGTAGAGAAGTAAACATCAATACCATCCTGGCATTCCTGCTCCTCACCTGCTCCGGCACCTGTTTTACCAAGTGTACCGAAACCGTGTGCGTCATCCACTAATAACCTAAAGTTGTACTTCTCTTTAAGAGCTACAATCTCTTTAAGTTTACCCTGCTGCCCTCTCATACCAAATACACCCTCGGTAATTACAAGAATACCTCCGCCTGTAGTCTCGGCCATGTTAGTAGCACGCTCAAGGTTTTTCTCTAAACTTTCTACGTCGTTATGCTTGTATGTAAAACGCTTACCCATGTGAAGACGAACACCGTCTATAATACATGCGTGAGAGTCTACGTCATATACAATAATGTCGTTTTTAGAAACAAGGGCATCAATAATAGACACCATACCCTGGTAACCAAAGTTTAATAAATATGCCGATTGTTTGTGTACAAATGCTGCAAGCTCCTGCTCCAACTGTTCGTGAACAGATGTGTGACCAGACATCATCCTTGCACCCATAGGGTATGCAGCACCAAATTCGGCAGCTGCCTCAGCATCAACTTTTCTTACTTCAGGGTGATTTGCTAATCCAAGGTAATCGTTTATACTCCAGTTAATAACCTCTTTACCGTGAAACATCATTCTGTTTGCTAAAGGGCCTTCCAGTTTAGGAAAAACAAAATAACCTTCAGCTTGTGAAGCCCATTTTCCTAAAGGGCCTTTATTTTTTTGTATCCTGTCAAATAAATCTTTTACCATTGTTTTAGAAATTTTTCTATGTTTAAAAAAACGCACCAAAAGTAATTATTATATCCATACCTTCATAATAATTTTCAAGAATACGTGTAACAAATATACAGTTAATGTTACTTATTTGTTAAGGACGATGTATATATTTAAGCATCAAATCAAAATCAAAACAATATTAACAACCAAAATCAATCAATTTTATGGATTCTCAAAAAGTAGACATGTTCATCATGATGAACGGTAAGTATTTTAAAGGCGAACATTTAAACTATATTCGCGAAAGACTGTTAATGGCAGACGAATCGAAATGGGCCATGATTCAGTCACTGGATCTAAAAGACCCTACAACAATACTAATAGTATCAATAGTAGGTGGCGGACTGGCAATTGACCGTTTTCTTATAGGTGATATCGGTCTTGGTGTAGCCAAACTGCTTACCTGTGGTGGCGCTGGTATATGGACAATTATAGACTGGTTCCTTATTATGGATATTACCAGAGATAAAAACATGGAAAAACTTCAGGCTTTTCTTTAATAAATTATGACAAGAAACAGGCTATATCTGATTTTAGTAACAGTATTTACAGCGGGTTATTTTTATACAGCATGGTCTATATTACATATACACCAAAATAATAACCTAACCTTCTGCCCTGTTAAAAACATAACAGGTATAGCCTGCCCTTCTTGTGGCAGTACCCGTAGCATTATTGAGATATCAAAAGGCAATTTTTACGATGCCTTACTGCTCAATCCCTTCGGATACATTATAGCAGCCGGATTATTGGTTTTACCGCTCTGGCTTTTATACGACATTCTTTTTAAAAAAGATTCTCTTTACAAAAGCTACCTCAGGTTTGAAAAAACACTTCGCATAAAATGGGTAGCTATAATTTTAATACTGTTAACCATAGCCAATTGGGGCTGGAATATTTGCAAAGGATTATGAATAACACAATACAACCGCAGGCCATACACCCAAATGAATATGAACAGGCTTCTAACGGCTACTTAATGGCTGTCGTTGCCGTAATGGGTGGATTACCTTTACCCATAATAAACCTTATTGCTTCCTTTGGTTATTATCTTGCCAAACGAAAGGCTTCTAATTTTATAAGATGGCATGCCATACAGGCGGTACTTGCACAATTAGTATTGGTCCCTTTTAACAGTTTGGCATGGGCATGGAGCATCGGTATATTTATAAAGTTAGAAGTTTTTGAACATAGTTATGACGATAATCAACACTTCTTCTCGCTGTTTAACGCCCTAACAACCCCTTACATCATTTACATGTCGTTTATAATTCTTTTTAATACCTTTGAATTCTTCGCTGTAATATACACCGCAGCCAGAGTAAGAAAAGGGCATAACGTGCGTTGGTTATTAATCGCCAATATAACTGACCGCCTTTGTTCAAAGGAAAAAAGAGATATTTACAACATATAATTATGAAACTTGTTTTTGCTTCAAACAATAAAAATAAAATACAGGAAATAAGACACCAACTTCCAACAGACATAGAACTTTTAAGCCTTGCAGACATAGGATGTTTTGAGGATATTCCCGAAACAGCCTATACCATAGAAGGCAACGCCATCCTGAAAGCAAATTACGTTACCGAAAAATACGGCTATAATTGTTTTGCTGATGATACCGGACTTGAAGTAGAGGCGCTAAATGGTGAACCCGGTGTATACTCAGCACGTTATGCCGGAGAACAAAAAGATGCAAACGATAATATGGATAAGCTTTTATCCAATCTTAAAGGCAAAGAAAACAGAAAAGCGTTTTTTAAAACCGTAATTGCCCTAAACCTTAACGGAGAGCAACACCTGTTTACAGGAATTGTAAATGGTGAAATCACTACCGAAAAGGCAGGAGATAAAGGTTTTGGCTATGATCCGGTATTTAAGCCTGTAGGATTAAACCTTACATTTGCGCAAATTTCTATGGACCAAAAAGCTAAACTAAGCCATCGCGGCAGGGCCGTACAACAACTCATCGCCTTTTTAAAAAATTAACTTGTTGATTTTCAATAATTTTAATATAAATAAAACTGCTTCAGCCATTAGTTTATCTCGCTAATAAACAGTACCTTTGCAGCTATTTTAAAATTATATATGAATAAATTTGAACAATTAGGATTGAATGAATCGCTGCTGAGGGCGATAAACGATCTAGGATTTGAAAATCCGTCGGAGGTACAGGAAAAGGCGATTCCCCTATTATTGGAAAAAGACACAGACATCGTAGCATTAGCACAAACGGGTACAGGTAAAACTGCTGCCTTTGGTTTCCCGCTAATTCAAAAGATAGATGCCGAAAATAAGAATACTCAGGCTTTAATTTTATCTCCTACACGTGAGCTTTGCTTACAGATTACTAACGAGATAAAATTGTACTCTAAATACGTTAAGGGACTACACACTGTTGCTGTTTATGGCGGGGCCAGTATTACAGAGCAGGCAAAAGAAATTAGGAGAGGTGCACAAATTATTGTGGCAACACCGGGTAGAATGCAGGATATGATTAACCGCGGATTGGTTAATATTACTCAAATAGATTACTGTGTACTTGATGAGGCAGATGAAATGCTTAACATGGGATTCTATGATGATATCGTTTCTATTCTTTCTACTTCACCTACAGACAAAAGCACATGGCTTTTCTCGGCTACAATGCCACAGGAGGTTGCAAGGATTGCACGTGAGTTTATGAGAAAACCACTTGAAATTACGGTAGGACACAAAAACTCAGGTTCATCTACGGTTTCACACGAGTTTTACCTTGTTAATGCACGCGATCGTTATGAAGCATTAAAACGTCTTGCAGATGCTAACCCTGATATTTTCTCGGTTGTTTTCTGCCGTACAAAAAGAGACACTCAGGCTGTTGCCGAAAAACTTATAGAAAACGGATATAACGCCGCCGCATTACACGGAGACCTTTCTCAGGCTCAACGTGACGCGGTAATGAAATCATTCAGAAACAGGCAGATACAAATGCTTGTTGCTACCGACGTAGCTGCAAGGGGTATTGATGTTGATAACGTAACTCACGTAATTAACTACCAGCTTCCTGATGATATTGAAACCTATAACCACCGTAGCGGACGTACAGGTCGTGCAGGTAAGCTAGGTACATCAATCGTTATTATCACTAAGAGCGAGCTTCGTAAGATTAATGCTATTGAAAGGACTATTAAACAAAAGTTTGAGGAGAAATCTATCCCTTCAGGTATCGAAATTTGCGAAATACAGCTTTTCCACTTAGCAAACAGAATTAAAGACGTTGAAATAGACCACGAAATAGACTCTTACCTTCCTGCAATTTATGAGGTTATGAAAGACCTTACTAAAGAGGAGCTTATCAAGAAAATGGTATCGGTAGAGTTTAACAGGTTTATCAACTACTACAAAAAGAATAAAGACCTTTCTGCACAAAAAGGCGGAGAAGAAAGACGCGATTTCAGTGCCGGTAGCGGTGCGGTTCGTTTCTTTATCAACATAGGGTCAAGAGATGATTTCGACTGGATGAGCCTTAAAGATTTCCTTCGTGATACACTTGGACTGGGTCGTGATGACATCTTTAAAGTGGATGTAAAAGAAGGTTTCTCTTTCTTTAATACAGAAGCAGAACATGCCGAAACAGTAATGGATACATTTAACAGCATGCACCTAGAGGGCAGAAAAATAAATGTGGAAATTTCTAAGAATGATGGCGGTTCTAACAGCCGACGCAGAGACCACAACGGCAGAAGCAGCGGCGGTAACTCTAACAGAGGCGCGAGAGGTGAACGTAGAAGCGATTCTTTCGGAGGCGGAAGACCACCAAGAAGAGACGGAAGAGATGGCGGTGCTCCCAGAAGAAAGGACAGCAACAGTGGCTCTCGAGACAGAAAACCCAGAAGAAGCAATTAATTTATTTAGATAAATTGTATACTAACTACAAAATATCGCGTTTGTTTATTACTTTTACCTTACTAAAGCGAACAATGAGATATTTTGTAGTTATTTTATTTTTAACACTGTCGTTCCCTTCTTTTGCACAGGAAAAGAAGCAGGAAGACTCAACCAGTGTTAGTGGTACTATTGTAAACAATTCAAACATGCTGCCACTTGAAAACGCAACGGTTATTAATGTTAACTCCGTAAAAGGGGTAGTTACCGACAGTAAGGGGTATTTCACTCTCAACGCTAAGGTAAACGATACAATACACATAACACTTATAGGTTTTCAGCCCATTAAGGTTCGCGTTACTAACGACTGGATTAAAAATACTACCTCAACAAAAATTCCGCTTACAGAAAAGGCTTATGCCCTGGAAGAAGTGGTAATTAATAAATACGGACTTACCGGCTACCTTCAGGTAGACTCCAAGCTTGTACCTGTTAAGGAAAACCATCGATATAGTATTTCCGGACTTAATTACGGTTATGAAGGAGGCCCTAAATCGCCTTCCTCATTCAAAAAGATTATCAGCTCTGTATTCAACCCTGCCGATTTCCTGCATAATGTATTTGGCAAAAAACCAAAGGAAATGCGCAGGTTAAGGGAAATGAAAAAAGATGATACGGTAAGAAACCTGTTAGCTACTAAGTTTGACCGTGAAACACTTGCTGCACTTTTAGGCGTTATGCCGGAAGACATTGCAGAAATACTTGAAAACTGCAACTATTCAGAAGAGTTTATAAGAACTGCTAACGACTTACAGATTATGGATGCCATAAGCAGTTGTTATGAAGAGTACAAAGCCCTTAACAGGGATAAAAACTAAACTTCCTGCTCCAGGTATTTCTTAGTTATAAAATCTATATCCTTTATCGATTTACGAGTCCAGTCTATCCTTTTTTCAAGAATCTCCTCTTCAGTTAACTGCCATTCAATATCCGACTTTCTCAATCGGCTGGTAATATTTTGTATCACTATCGCTGCAGAGGATGAAATATTAAGACTCTCTGTAAAGCCAACCATAGGTATCTTTAAAAAGCCGTCTGCCCTTTCCATAACCTCTTCGGAAAGTCCCATCTTCTCAGTCCCGAAAAATATGGCTGCAGGCTGAGAAATATCAAAATCATCAAGCATACACGACTCCTCGTGTGGTGTTGTGGCAATAATCCTGTAACCTTTAGCTTTTAAATCATCTATACAGTTTGTTGTTGTGGCAAATCGGTTTACATCTACCCATTTTTGGGCTCCCAGTGCAATTTCCTTATCAATACGCTTACCGTACTTCTCCTCTACCACATTAAGCTGCTGCACCCCAAAAACCTCACAGGTTCTCATTACAGCACTAGTGTTATGTAGCTGAAAAACATCTTCTATAGCTATGGCAAAATGTTTGGTGCGATTTTGCAATATCTTAATAAAGTTCTCTTTTCTGCTTTCAGTAATAAACGTTTCTAAATAATCAAGATAGGCTTTATCACAGGTATTTTTCATTATAAAGGTAAATGTTAAGAATCTTTTACTAACTTAGGAGTGCCAAAACCACAATTATTATATGACACAGGAAGAATTACTCGAACAAATCTACAAAAAAGACAGCAAAGCATTCACTACGCTGTATGACATGTACTCCAAAAGCCTTTACGGAGTTATTTACAACCTTATAAAGGACAAGGAAGAATCGGAAGATGTTTTACAGGAAGTTTTTGTAAAAATCTGGAAAAATATCGACTCTTATAACGAAAGTAAAGGACGTTTTTTTACATGGATTCTTAACATAGCCCGTAATACAGCTATAGACAAGTTAAGATCTAAAAGCCATAATAACAGTTTAAAAAACCTTTCTACCGACAATTTCGTACATATTCTTGACAACAATTCAACAGTTACCAACAGGATTGATGCCATAGGTATACGTGAGTTTGTTAAGAAGCTGAAACCGGTATGTGTGCGCATCATCGACCTGCTTTTCTTTAGGGGATACACCCAACAGGAAGCATCGGAAGAACTTGCCATACCACTGGGTACAGTTAAAACGCAAAACAGAAATTGTATTAGAGATTTAAGAACTATATTAGAGGTATAATGAACACAGAGTATATTGAATCAGGTATTTTAGAGTTATATATTTTCGGCCTCCTTTCGGAAGAAGAGAATCTTCAGGTAAAGGAAATGGCTGATAATAATGAGGATGTGAGAGCCGAAATACTATCTATAGAAAAGGCTATCATAGATCTTTCATACAGTGTATCGCCATATCTTTCGGCAGAGGTGTATGAAAAAATTCGCCAGCAACTTATCGAAAAACATGATGGTGTTGTGCAAATGCCACGCAGTAGTACTTCATCTTTTATCGGGTGGGCAGCGGCTGTTATCCTTTTATTCGGATTGGGCTTCCAGTACTATAAGTACAACCAGGCTACCGAAGAGGTACAGGCTGCAGCTAAACAAAGAGATAAATTTGAGCAGATGCTTGCCAGTGTAAGTGAAGAGAATACGCAAAACGAGAAAGCACTTGCCATCATCCGTGCGAAGAACAACGATGTTATTCCGCTAGAGGGACAACAGGTTGCTCCGGATGCATTTGCTAAAGTGTATTTAAACAGCGAAGACAATAAAATTTATGTCGATATAGCCGGATTACCGGAACCCCCTCAGGGTAAAGTATACCAGGTATGGGCTTTAAAGCTTACTCCGCAGCTTACCCCAACGAGCATAGGTGTACTTGACGACGAACAAAGGGCAGAAAACAAAGGTATCTATGCTGTAGACAATTTTGAAGGTGCCGAGGCTTTTGGTATTACTCTTGAGCCTGCAGGCGGTAGCCCTTCACCTACTCTTGAACAACTATATACTTTAGGTAAAGTATAATACATAAATGAAAAAGAAACTTGTTGTATTATCGGGTGCCGGTGTTAGCGCCGAAAGCGGAATAAAAACATTTCGTGATGCCGGCGGCCTTTGGGAGGGCCATGACGTGATGGAAGTGGCTTCTCCCGAGGGTTGGCGCAAAAACCCTTCGCTGGTACTCGATTTTTACAACAAACGAAGGCAACAGCTTTTTGAAGTTGTTCCTAACAAGGCACACCACATTATTGCCGAACTGGAAAACCATTTTGATGTTACCGTTATTACACAAAACGTTGACGACCTGCACGAACGTGCCGGAAGCACCAACGTTTTACACCTGCATGGCGAACTACTTAAGGCCCGCAGTGTTAATAACCTTAATGACATAATAGAATGGACTAAAGATATTAACGAAGGTGACCTGCATACCGACGGGCATCAGCTACGACCGCACATTGTATGGTTTGGTGAGGCAGTCCCTGCAATAGAACCCGCAATTACTATTGTAGATCAGGCCGATTACCTTATTGTAATAGGTACTTCGTTACAGGTATATCCAGCAGCCGGACTTATTGATTTTGCAAGACCAAATACTACTATTTATTACATAGACCCCAACCCTGCCCAAATACCTAATTTGAGAAATAAACTGGAAGTTTTTCCACTTATGGGCTCAGAAGGTATGGAAAGGGTTAAAGAGAGATTGTTGGAAATGTTTGATTAAATTACTTTCCTTTACTTCACTCTACTTGTCCATCTCAATATCCATCATAAAATGATGGCAAACAAACTCCCATACATTGTCTTTGTATCTGTAATATGATTTACGAGGATTGTTTTCATCATGATATTTAGCACTTAAAGTAGGTACAGCTTCTATTGTACCACATTTAGCCTGAACAAACTCCTGCTTATAATCTTTCCAGCCTAATACTTCAAATACAATAAAAATCCCCTCTTCAGGCATAACGATATGTTCTTGCAATATGTTTTTCTCAACCCATCTTTTTCTGTTTTCCTTTTTTATAATTTCGCTTTCATACATTTTTTCTTTTGGCATCCCTGTAACAGTATCCACAGTATAAAGCAATGCTTTAAATGGTAAATATTTTAGGTTTTTAACTCCTGAAAAATTGATAGGCCAGTATTTAAGTATTTTAATGTCCTTACCAACATTTTCATCTGCAGGAATAAAAGTAGCCGCCTGGGTATTATGTGCAAAATTGCCGAAAGGATTTAGGTGTAAATTATTATCTATAAAATTTATTACAAAACCATACTTTTTATAATGATCACAATCACTAACATTAATTACAACTTCCTTCAATCCGTTTTGAAAAGGCTCTAAAAAAAGTGTGTCTTTAATAGCTGTAAACAAAGTGTCTTTATAATTAATGTGGCTTGCATAAATCTCCTTTACCTCATTAGCTATAATAATTTTTCCTTCTGCACCTGTAGTACCTAAAAACTTTTCTTTTTCTCTAAGAATAATATCATCTATAGCTTTATTAGAAATAATATCTAAAAAGCAAATTTGTTTTTGTTGTGCATAAGCAGCACTACTAAACATTACTATAAAATATATGATTTTTCTTATAATACTCATTACTCCTCCAGATATTTTTCAATTTCTTTTGCCAGATCTTTTCTGTAACGCGGAGCGTCCGTATTTATGAACTCTCCTTTTTTATTAACAAGCATATATCTGGGAATACTGTTTAATTTCATCTTTTTATAAAAATTAGATGACGGATAATTTACAGCCAGAAAGCAGTCAGTATAAGGTAGTTTTTCATCTCTAATTGATTTTTGCCATTCCTCTAAATTTTTATCTATAGAAAGATATAAAAACTTCACTCCCTGCTTTTCATACTCCTTTTTAAGTTCTAAAGATTCAGGCAGATTTTTTATGCAAGGCGCACACCAACTTGCCCAAAAATCTATATAAATAACATGCCCTTCATTTTCTTTTAAAAGCTGATTAAGGGAAATAATCTTTTTATCGTGGCTCATAAGATATACACTATCTGATTTTTTCCTTACCTCTTCTAAATCCAGAAGATAATCTCTTTTCAAACTTTTAATGAGCTCTTTATTCTTTACGGTTTCCTGTAATTTTTCAAAGTCATTTTTAGTCGAAATACCTGTTTTAGCCATCTCTGTAAAGAACTCAGTCAAAAGGAATTCTTTACACTTAGGTGAAAAATCTTGTGAACTATAAACAGAATCAAAAGCAGCCTTCATATCATAACTAAAAGGGTCAATATCATCCAATAGTGAAATTCCATATTTATAATAAACATAGTTTTCTAAGAAATACCTATAACTTCCTAAAAACAAAAATTCGTCATACTGAACCTCTTGTTTAATTAATCCTTCAAAATCAAAAACCAATTTTTCTGTATTTATCTTATAATATTTGTTATTAGCTTTATGCGCAGCATATACTTCTTTAGATATTTCCCCCTTAACTAATAAGGAATCTAAACTCTTAACAGTATTTGAAAAATAGAGTGCCTCTTCTTTTTTATATTTTTCTTTTTCTTCCTCAGTACGCCATTTTTTGTTTATAACAAAAAACTCAACATATCCCAAAGGCTTTTTAGATTCAAAGGAAACAGAAAAATCAGTGTCGTATTTAAGAGAAACCCTGTTTTTTACTTTTACCGACGGAACTCCTTCCTTATAGGTAAAAACAACTGTATCTCCTTTTTTAAATAAATAATTTGCTGTTTCAGCCTCTTTATACAAATGGGTTAAATATAACGCAGGCTTATCCATTTTAATAGTAATAGTATCGCCAGTCAGGTGGGGAGTAAAATATCTAGCTTCATAATCATCAAAAGGACAATAGGATACTTTACCCTTTGATAAATAAAGACTTTTTAGCTTTTCGTCATTCTTTTCAAATATCAACACTACATGATTTTGATTAATTTTATTGAGTTCCTTTATTTCCTCATTTTTATTACCACAGGAAATAAATACAGATATCAATATAGTGTAAAGTAAGATGTGTTTAAAAATCATTTTTATCATGTTATTCCTCCAGATATTTTTTAATTTCTTTTGCCAGATCTTTTCCGTAACGCGGGGCATCGGCATTTACAAGCTCTCCCTTTTTATTGATTATCATATACCTCGGGATAGCCCTAACCGACTGACCTTTTAACACCTTCGATTCTTTAATAGACTTACCTAAAAAATGGGTATCGTTACTAAGACCTTCTTCCTCAATCGCCTTTTTCCATTTATCTTCTTCAATATCCATTGAGATATAGACATACACTACACCCTTACCTTCAAACTTTCTTTTAAACTTAGGTAATTTATTCAGTTCCTGTCGGCAAGGCCCGCACCAGCTTGCCCAAAAGTCAACAAGTATTACTTTGCCTTTGTTTTCGGCTACAAAAGTGTCAAAAGAATTGCTATTGGGTTTAAATGAAGTAAGGATTACAAAAAACAGGGAAAGCAAAAAAAGTCTTTTCATGGCAAGTGTGGTTTTGGTTTCTTTTATTAACTGCTATGTAGCCGTTTTAGTATTAAATAAAGGCAATTTAATTGACTTTGCGGTTTCTTTAATTGCCTGTAAAAGTTTATCTTTGCGCAAATACGTTATTTTAAACAAAAGACAATGCAAAGTTTATCTGAACTGAATGCCATTTCCCCAATAGACGGGAGATATAGAAATAAAACCGTATCATTATCAGGGTATTTTTCTGAAGAAGCACTTATTAAGTACAGGGTGCTTGTAGAGATTGAATATTTTATCGCCTTATGCGAACTTCCGTTACCACAGCTTGCGGGAGTTGACAAATCTGTTTTTGAGCCGCTGCGCGATATTTACAGAAACTTCACTTCAGAAGATGCACTTCAGATAAAAGAAATTGAAAAAACAACCAACCACGATGTAAAAGCGGTTGAGTACTTTATAAAATCGGCTTTTGATAAGCTTAAGCTTGAGCAGTACAAAGAGTTTATCCACTTTGGACTAACTTCTCAGGATATTAACAACACAGCTATTCCGCTTTCTACAAAAGAAGCGTTTGAAAACGTATACATGCCAACGCTGATAAGCGTTATCTCTAAACTTAAAGAACTAAGCATTGAATGGAAAGATGTACCTATGCTTGCCCGTACTCACGGCCAGCCGGCATCGCCTACACGCTTGGGTAAAGAGATACTTGTATTTGTTGAAAGGCTTGAAGAGCAGCTTCGACTGTTATTCAACGTACCGTTTGCAGCTAAGTTTGGTGGTGCAACAGGTAACTTTAATGCGCATTTTATCGCTTATCCGCAAAACGACTGGAGAAAATTCGGTAATGATTTTGTTGAAGGTACATTAGGGCTTAAACACTCATTCCCTACTACGCAAATTGAGCACTACGACCATTTCGCAGCCTTTTTTGATGCCTTAAAACGCATCAACAACATTATACTAGACCTTGACAGGGATATATGGACATACGTGTCTATGGATTACTTTAAGCAAAAAATTAAAGCCGGAGAGATTGGGTCTTCTGCAATGCCACATAAAGTAAACCCTATCGATTTTGAAAACTCAGAAGGTAACCTGGGTATAGCAAACGCTATTTTTGAACACCTTGCTGCAAAGCTTCCGGTTTCAAGATTACAGCGTGACCTTACAGACAGTACGGTACTAAGAAATGTAGGGGTGCCTATTGGCCACACTATTATTGCTTTTGAAGCTACACTTAAAGGGCTTAACAAGCTTCTTTTAAATGCTGACAAATTTGAGGAAGATCTTGAGAGAAACTGGGCTGTAGTGGCTGAGGCTATTCAAACCATACTACGTCGCGAAGGTTATCCAAATCCGTATGAGGCACTTAAGGATCTTACAAGGACAAACCACGTGATTAATAAGGAATCTATACATGCCTTTATAGGAACACTTAACGTTAAAGACAGCGTTAAAGAGGAGTTAATGAGAATTACTCCTTCCAATTATTTAGGTATATTACCATAACAACAAACACAATGTATGCCAAACAGGGTTCTTATTCTCTTCGCTCACCCGCTATTCGAGAAATCGAACCTTAATGACGTACTTGTAAAACACATTCCGGATAATCCTAACATCACGTTTCACGACCTGTACCAGGAATATCCGGAATTTGATGTTGATATGCAGCGTGAACAAGAGCTGCTTTTACTTCACGACATCATCATCTGGCATCATCCTATGTACTGGTACAGCTGTCCCCCACTTTTAAAACAGTGGATAGACATTGTACTGGAACACGGCTGGGCTTATGGAAAAGACGGCAAAGCCCTTGAGGGCAAACTGCTGCTACAAACTATTACAACCGGCGGCCGAAAGGAAAACTACAGCGAAACAGGCCGCGATCGTTATACCATACAACAATTACTGGAACCGTTTAACCAAACGGCTAAAGTTTGTAACCTGACCTATTTACCTCCGTTTATAGTACATGGCGCTCACTCCATGACCACGGAAGGATATGAAGAGAACGGAAAGCTTTACGGTCAGATACTGGAGTATCTGGTTAATAAACCCATAAACCCTAAAGAAATATCCGACTATCAGTATTTTAACGATTGGTTCACAACTAAACTAGGCTAAAAAACTATGGAAACCGGATTTTTCTTTGAGTCGATAATTTATCTGGCTGCAGCCGTTATATGCGTACCTATTGCCAAAAAATTTGGATTAAGTTCCATATTAGGCTACCTCTTTGCAGGTATACTAATAGGACCGTTTGTATTGGGGCTTATTGGCCAGGAAGGTGAAGACATTATGCACTTTGCCGAATTTGGTGTGGTAATGATGCTTTTCCTTATCGGACTGGAACTCGACCCTTATAAGTTTTGGAAAATGCGACGGTTTATTGTCGGCATGGGTTCATTACAGGTATTCGGCACCTGTATTATCCTTTTTGTAGCCTGTTTACTGGTGTTACGTTGGGAATGGCAGGCCACACTTGCTGTTGCACTGGCATTAACACTGTCCTCAACCGCTATTGTACTGCAAACCCTTAAAGAGAAAGGATTATCACAAACCTCAATGGGCCGTTCGGCATTTGCTGTCTTATTGTTTCAGGATATAGCCGTAATACCTATACTGGCAATATTACCATTGCTGGCTGTTGAAGGTGTTCAAAATACAGGCGTAAACGAATCGCTTATATCAAATTTACAAGGCTGGCTGCAAACCCTTATTGTATTTGGTACTATAGGGCTTATTTACCTTGCCGGACGTTTTATAATAGTCCCGCTGTTACATGTAATTGCCAACACAAGGCTACAGGAACTCTTTACAGCCTCTGCCCTTTTATTAGTACTTGCCGTTTCCTATATTATGCAGTTAGTCGGACTAAGCCCCGCACTTGGTGCATTTATGGCGGGTGTGGTATTGGCAAACAGCGAGTTCAGGCACGAGTTGGAAGGCGATATTGCCCCCTTTAAAGGATTACTTTTAGGGCTTTTCTTTATTGGCGTAGGTGCTTCCATTAACTTTAGTCTTATAATGGTAGACCCTGTGTTTATCATTGTTTTCTGTACGCTGTTTAACGTTATAAAATTCTTTGTCCTATTGGGCATTGGTAAGATATATAAAAAGAGTTCCGATCAAAACCTACTGTTCTCCTTTGCATTGAGCCAGGGAGGTGAGTTTGGTTTTGTAATACTGAGCTTTGCTACACAGCTTAACCTTATGCCTACTTACCTCGCCAGCCAGATGATGGCAGTAATAGCATTAAGTATGCTGGGTACACCCATTTTATTACTGATAAACGAAAAATGGATAGACCCTTATTTTGGGGTTAAAGAGAAACAGTCAAATAAAAATTATGATGACATTGAAAATGAAAAGAACGATGTTATCATTGCCGGATTCGGGAACTTTGGCAGTACCATAGGCCGTTTACTAAAAACAAATGGTATTGGGGCAACGGTATTGGATATGGACTCTGACAGGGTAGATTCCCTGCGTAAAATGGGCTTTAAGGTATATTATGGAGACGCCTCAAGACTCGAACTGCTTAAAGCAGCGGGTTGTGAAGATGCCAAGCTCTTTATTGCCGCGATAGACAACCCGGCAGTAAACCTTATCGTTGTAGAGATGATACGCAAGCATTTCCCTCACCTAAAGATATTGGCAAGGGCAAGAAACCGCAGCAATGCTTTTGAGCTTGTGGATATGGGTATTAATCAGTTTTATCGTGAAAACCTGTATAGTGCAGTCCATTTAGGCGTAGATGCCTTAGTGGAACTGGGCCATCGCCGTTATACTGCCACCAGACAGGGACAACGCTTCATAAAATATGACGAGCAGGCCGTATTACGACTTTCTCAAAAACGCCATGATAAAAAAGCCTTTCTTATGACTGCAAAAGAAGAGATTGAAATGCAGGAGCAACTACTTAAAAATGACCTTTATGCACAGCTTGGCGCTAATGATCATGCCTGGGAAAGTGAAGACCTGAGAAAAGAAAACCTCGAAAACTCACAAAGCAAAAAATAAAAAGAGCCTATACAATAAATACAAAAAGCAGAAGTAGTACTTCTGCTTTTTCTTTATGATTTAAGTCTTTCGACTTTCCGTCTTATCTTGAATAGTTTGGAGCCTCTTTAGTGATAGTCACATTGTGAGGATGGCTCTCAGATATACCGCTTGACGTTAAACGTACAAAACGGCTTGTTTCCTGTAGTGTAGGGATATCTTTAGCACCACAGTAACCCATACCTGCACGAAGACCTCCTACAAACTGAAGCATACTTTCAAAAAGCTCTCCTTTGTATGGTACTCGGCCAACGATTCCTTCCGGAACAAGTTTCTTAACATCATCCTCAACATCCTGGAAGTAACGATCTTTAGAACCTTCTTTCATAGCCTCAACAGATCCCATACCACGATAAGATTTAAACTTCCTTCCTTCAAATATGATTGTCTCTCCAGGAGATTCTTTAGTACCTGCTAGTAACGAACCAAGCATAACGCAGTCGGCCCCTGCAGCAAGTGCCTTAGGAATATCACCCGTATAACGGATACCACCATCTGCAATTACAGGAACACCTGTACCTTTTAATGCAGCAGCTACTTCAAGCACCGCAGAGAACTGAGGGAAACCAACACCTGCAACTACACGTGTAGTACATATTGAACCGGGACCAATACCTACTTTTACAGCATCGGCACCATTTTCTGCAAGGTATAGAGCAGCTTCAGGAGTAGCAATATTACCTACTACAACATCAAGCTGAGGGAATTTAGCTTTTACTTCTTTCAACACACTTACAACACCTCTTGTATGTCCGTGAGCCGTATCAATAATAACAGCATCAACTCCGGCATTTACAAGCGCTTCTGCCCTTTGTACAGCATCAGCAGTAACACCTAAAGCAGCAGCTACTCTCAGTCTTCCGAAAGTATCTTTGTTAGCGATAGGTTTTTGTGTAAGTTTAGTAATATCCCTAAATGTAATAAGGCCTACAAGTTTGTAGTCACCATTTACAACAGGTAATTTTTCAATTTTATGTTCCTGAAGAATACCTTCGGCAACCTCAAGGGTTGTACCCTCACCTGCCGTTACAAGGTTTTCTGAAGTCATTACTTCAACTATAGAGCGTGAACCGTCTTTTTCAAAACGAAGGTCACGATTAGTAACAATACCTTTAAGTATTCCGTTTTCATCTACTACAGGTATACCACCTATACCAAACTCACGCATTGCATTTTTAGCATCAGCAACAGTTGCATTAAGAGGAAGCGTAACAGGATCTATAATCATACCCGACTCTGCCCTTTTCACTTTTCTTACCTCTGCAGCCTGGTGCTCAATAGTCATATTTTTATGTAATACACCTATACCACCTTCACGAGCCATAGCAATAGCCATAGCGCTTTCAGTCACCGTGTCCATAGCCGCCGAAACGATAGGCACGTTTAATGTTATGTTTTTTGAGAATTTAGATTTGATACTTACTTCGCGCGGAAGTACCTCAGAATAATTTGGAACCAGCAGTACATCATCGTAAGTTAGACCTTCACCGATGATTTTAGTTGTGTGTGCTTTCATGTTGCAATTGTCGTTAAATTGCATGCAAATATAATACATTTCTATTGAATGTGCTACAGGAGTTTCAATAATATAAATTTATCATAAAATAGAGAGTATTTATAATTATATTCGTAAACATCCAACTGACATCTATACAATAATGAAAATAAAGATTACCATAATTTTACTTTTAGCAATAGTAGTAAGCGCTTTTACTATAAATAAACAGGAAAAAATCGTAAAAGTTGAAGAATTTCAAAAAGAAGCAGACACCCTTGGGCTTAAATTTGTAATGCCGGAAAATTATAAAGAAACCGTTGTAAAGAAAAACAGGGATTTATGGTACTCCTTTGCTATAAAAAATAAGAATGCCGATTTTGAGATACGCTACACCATAAGGTCACTTAAGCCGCAAATTGAAGAGTATGAAAAATGTAAACTGGACAAAAATTGTTTAATGGTAAACCCTAACAATATCTACAAAGGAACTACAATGGCAAATGTACTCAACATGACCGCAGGACAGGGAGCGGAAATAGGACCTTTTCCTGCTGAGGCGGTAAAAAGCGAATTTAATGCTGATGCAGGAGGATCTGCTTTTTTTGAGTTTAATTGCGAATTCGGAAAAGGATATAAGTATGGGCAGATGGTTTTCTTACATAAAGAAAATGTAGCCGATGTAATAATAACCTACTTGAGTAATGACGTAGACGTCCACTCAAACTTAATGATGGAGCCTTTTCATGCGCTTATTTTCAAATAAGGGTAGTATTGATTAATGATACTCAGTAAAAATTTTGGTAGCCTCGTTGTAGGCACTCTCAAAACTAAGTGAGTTTAGGTTGCTTGTAACTTTCTCTGCTGTAAAATAAGAAAGCATTTTTTCGGTAGGCATATTACCCGTTAGGTCGTCTTTTGCCATAGGGCATCCGCCAAAGCCCTGTATAGCCCCGTCAAAACGTGTACAGCCCGCCTTGTACGCAGCATCTACCTTTTCAAACCATTTATCAGGAGTAGTGTGCAAATGTGCCCCAAATTCAATTTCAGGGTATTTAGGGATAAGATTAGAGAAAAGATACTCTATTACTTCAGGAGTCGAACTGCCTATAGTATCAGACAGTGAAAGGATTTTAACTCCCATACCGGCAAGCCTTTCGGTCCACTCCCCCACTATTTCCACATTCCATGGGTCACCATAAGGATTACCAAACCCCATAGACAGGTAAGCAACCACTTCCTTATTACTTTTATCGGCAATATCCAGTATTTCCTGTAATGTAATTATGGATTCGGCAATGGTTTTATGCGTATTACGCATCTGGAAGTTTTCCGATATGGAAAACGGATAGCCTAAGTATTGTATTTCGCCGTGTACCGAAGCATTCTCTGCCCCTTTGGTATTAGCTATGATAGCTAACAGTTTACTTTTTGTAGCACTCAAATCAAGCTTTGCCAAAACCTCGGCAGTATCCTGCATTTGAGGAATGGCTTTAGGCGATACAAAACTGCCAAAATCTATAGTATCAAACCCCACCCTTAAAAGCGACTGTATATAAGCCACTTTCTTATCTGTTGGTATAAAGGCTTTGATGCCCTGCATGGCATCTCTTGGACACTCGATAATCTTAACCTGTTTCATAGAGGCCCAAATATAAGTAAAGAATCGGGTTTAACGAAATCGTTTTCTCTTAAAAAAACCTTACAAAGTTAAAGGTTACTTTTTAGCAAGCAGCCTTTTGTTTATGGCTTTTATTAGTCCGGGGCCTTCATAAATAAAGCCCGTATAAAGCTGTACCAGGCTTGCACCTGCTTCCAGCTTTTCTATGGCATCATCGGCAGAGTGAATACCTCCCACCCCTATAATAGGAAACGCCTTGTCACTCTTTTCAGAAAGGAATCTTATTACCTCGGTAGATCTTTTGGTTAGAGGCTTACCGCTAAGTCCGCCCATTTCTTTTTGGTTTTCAGATATTAGCCCTTCACGTGAAATGGTAGTGTTGGTAGCAATAACACCTGCTATTTTGGTAGTTTTTACAATATCAATAATATCCAGCAACTGGCTATCAGTAAGATCAGGAGCTATTTTAAGCAATATCGGTTTCTGTACCGGTTTTGCCTGGTTTTTATCCTGTAGTGTTTGCAGTAATTGAGTAAGCGGTTCTTTATCCTGTAGCTCTCTAAGGTTTGGTGTATTTGGTGAACTTACATTTACCACAAAGTAGTCTACATAATCATATAGGGCATCAAAGCATATTTCGTAATCGCTTACAGCATCTTCGTTAGGGGTTACTTTGTTTTTACCGATGTTACCCCCTATAAGCACGTGGCCTTTACCTGCCGGGTTCTTTTTAAGGCGTTCTACCGCAGCAGCAACTCCGCCATTGTTAAAGCCCATGCGGTTTATAAGCCCTCCATCTTCCTTAAGCCTGAAAAGTCTTTTTTTAGGGTTACCTTCCTGTGGCTTTGGAGTAAGTGTACCTATCTCAATAAAACCGAAGCCCAGATTACCTAGCTCTTTGTACAGTTTTGCATCTTTATCAAGTCCTGCAGCAAGTCCTACCGGATTCTTAAATTTTAGTCCGAATACTTCACGCTCCAGTTTCGGGTCGTTTACCTCATACATCGATTTAAGCAACGATGGCATACCCGGTATACTGTTTAAAAATCTGATGGATGAAAATGTAAAGTGATGGATTTTTTCCGGATCGAAACGGAATAATACAGGCCTTATTAAAGATTTGTACATAGCTAAATTATTGTGGGTGCAAATTTAAGATTATCTGAAGAATATTATAAACTTTATAAGCCTTAAAATTTAAAAGTTATACATAATTTTGAAGGAATTATACATCACCACTATGCTTAAGAGTGTATTTACAGAACTGGTAAGCCAATATAAAAACGAAACCGCCGACACATTTTGGCTTGAAATAAACGAGCATTATAACGGAAAAGACCGCAAATACCATAATCTTATACATTTAGAAAACATGTATAAAGAGTTGCTATTATGTAAAGAGCTCATTACAGACTGGAAAACAGTTCTTTTTGCTTTGTTCTACCATGATATTATCTATAAGTCAACCAGAAACGATAACGAAGAGCAAAGTGCTCTACTTGCCGAAAAACGTTTAAAACTTATAAACTACCCTGAAGACAGTATTGCAAAGTGCAAACAATTGATTTTAGCCACTAAATCACACTTGCCCGTTAGCGACACCGATACGAACCTCTTTACTGATGCTGATCTTTCAATATTGGGATATGATTGGGAAATGTATTATGAATACTCAAAAAATGTAAGAAAAGAATATTCCTTTTATCCGGACATTTTGTATAAACCGGGGAGAAAAAAAGTTTTACAGCATTTTCTTTCCATGAATTACATATTTAAAACAGAATTTTTCAGGAAAAAATATGAGGGTAATGCTAAAGAAAACATAAGAAAAGAATTAACCAAACTTTAGCTAACATTGAAATCAATACCATTATTAAATCATTATATTTGAATCATACCTAGCTATATACTGTCATGAACGATATTAATGAAAATACTGCACCAGCCTCAATAAGTTTTGAGCTTATGAAGATGGCATTTGATGCTCCTAATAATCGTAGTATATTCTTTACTCCTGTATATAACGAAGAAAAAGAAATTATTGATTTCAGGTTCACTTTACTAAGTCGTGGTACTATAGATTTTTTTAATGGCATAGACCGAACCGGACAAACTTTAATGGAAATATTGCCTGATCAGATAGCACAGATAGGCAGTCTTAAAAAAGCTTTTTTGGATAATGAGCCTCAAAACTGGGTTAGATATTATGAAAATCTTGACGGAAAACAACAATGGTTTAAAGTATCTGACAGTAAGGTAGGTAACGGTGTTTTTAGGGTATGGGAAGACATTACCGAACAGAAGGTCGCTGAGAAAAAACTAAATGCACTTTTAGCAGAACAGATTGAAGATAAGTACCTTTCTTTATTTAACTCTGTCGACCAGGGGTTTTGCATTATTGAGGTAATTTTTGATGAAAACAATAATGCTACAGATTATCGGTTCATAAAAACCAATCCTGCTTTTGAAAAACAAACAGGATTAAAAGACGCCATAGGCAAAACCATGAAAGAAATAGAACCCAATCACGAAAAACACTGGTTTGAAATTTATGGCGAAATTGCAAAAACAGGTAAACCCCGATATTTTGAACAGGAAGCTAAAGAGCTAATTAACGGGTGGTATGAAGTTTCTGCATTCCCTTTGAATGAAGAGCTCAACAATAAAGTAGCGGTTATATTTAACGATATTACAGCCCGTAAAAATGTACAAAAAGAACTTAGTGAGTTTAACTCCCGCCTTGAGGAAGAAGTTAGAGAAAGAACCGCATCGTTAGAGAAAGTGAACTCTTTACTGGAGCAAAAAAATATACAGCTTGAAAACTCCAACAGGGAGCTGGAATCGTTTAACTACATTGCCAGTCATGACTTACAGGAGCCTCTAAGAAAAATACAAACCTTTATAAGCTTTATTAAGGACAGGGACATGTCGCGTGAAGAAGCAGAACCCTACATCAAAAAGATACATAGTTCTGCAGGACGTATGACACAGCTTATTAAAGACGTATTGGTATACAGCAGGCTATCTGTAGAAAAAGAATTTGTAGATGTTAATCTCAACGATATTCTTGATAATGTTATTGCCGATTATGAGCTTTTAATAAAGGAGAAAAAAGCTAAAATTGAAAAAAGCTGGCTACCTACAATAAAGGCCATACCCTTACAAATGGAGCAGCTGTTTTCTAACCTTATAAGCAATTCATTAAAATACAGCAGCGAAAAACCGGTTATTACCATATCACACGAAATAAACCCTTTAACCAATACAATCCATCTTATCTTCTCAGATAACGGTATTGGTTTTGATGCGCAATACAGCGAACAGATATTTAAACTCTTTCAAAGACTTCATGGAAAAGGAGATTATGCCGGTACCGGAATAGGCCTTAGCATCTGTAAAAAAATTGTTGAACAGCACAGAGGAACTATATCGGCAAAATCACAACCGGGTAATGGGGCTACTTTTAACATTACACTACCTTTAAACTAGGTTATTAACCTGCTTAAAATTATTGTACTTCGGGTCAAAATTGTAAATTTGATGCTTCATTTAAAATTTATTAAAAATGCAGCATATTATTGACCGCTTTATTAGCTATGTCACTGTTGATACAGAATCTGATCCAAACTCTAACACTACACCCAGTACCGCAAAACAATGGGACCTTGCCAACCAGCTTGTAGAAGAACTTAAGGCTATAGGCATGGAAGATGTTACCATAGATGAGCATGCTTATATTATGGCTACCCTTCCCTCAAATGTAGATCATGAAGTACCTGTAATAGGCTTTGTTTCTCACTTTGATACTACTCCCGATTTTACAGGAGCTAATGTTAAACCACAAATTATAGAAAACTATGATGGTGGCGACATAATACTTAATAAAGAGCAAAACATAGTGCTGTCTCCTGGTTATTTTAAAGACCTTTTACAATACAAAGGACAAACCCTTATTACTACCGATGGAACGACTCTTTTAGGAGCCGACGACAAAGCAGGTATTACAGAGATTGTTACTGCTATGGAGTATCTTATTAAACATCCTGAAATTAAGCACGGTAAAATACGTGTAGGTTTTACTCCGGATGAAGAAATAGGCCGTGGAGCTCATAAATTTGACGTAGAGAAATTTGGTGCAGAGTGGGCTTATACTATGGACGGCAGCCAGATAGGCGAACTTGAATACGAAAACTTTAATGCAGCAGGTGCTAAAATTACTTTTAGTGGTAAAAGTGTGCACCCTGGTTATGCTAAAGGAAAAATGATAAACTCTATGTTACTTGCTAACAAGTTTATCTCTAAACTTCCTAAAGAAGAAGTACCTGAGAAAACTTCAGGGTATGACGGATTCTTCCACGTAACAGGAATTAGCGGAAGTATTGAGGAAACTACGGTTCAGCTTATTATCCGTGACCACGACAAAAAGAAATTTGAAAAAAGAAAAAAACTTGTTGCCAAGATTACTGAAGGTATCAACGAAAAATATGCCAAGCAGTTTGGCGGTGATATAGCTGTAGCTGAAATAAAAGACCAGTACTTTAATATGAAAGAAAAGGTTGAGCCTGTTTTCCATATTGTAGAAATCGCTGAAAAGGCAATGAAAGAACTGGGTATTAAACCTATCATCAAACCTATTAGAGGCGGTACAGACGGTTCTCAGTTATCATACATGGGCTTACCTTGCCCTAATATTTTTGCGGGTGGACATAACTTCCACGGAAAATATGAGTATGTTCCTGTAGAAAGTATGCAAAAAGCTGTAGAGGTAATTGTAAAGATTGCCGAGCTTACAGCTGAAAAGAAATAGGCATGGAAGAAAGAAAAACATGGAATAAGAACAATCAGTGGACCGAAGAGCTTGAGCTGCTTAAAAGCATTATCAATAAAACCCCGTTAACTGAAACGACCAAATGGGGAGGTATTGTTTACACCTATAACGACAAGAATGTTTTAGGGATAGGCGGCTTCAAAAACTTTTTTACCATATGGTTCTTTAAAGGTGTTTTTCTTAAAGATGAAAAAGGGGTATTAGTAAACGCTAACGAAGGAAATACAAAGTCGTTAAGGCAATGGCGCTTTACCTCAACAGAAGAGGTTAATGAAAAGGAAGTGCTAAAGTATATTAACGAAGCTATTGAGGTAGAGAAAGCCGGATTGGAAATTAAACCAGAAAAAAGGGAAACGGTAATACCCGAATACCTTCAGGAAGAACTGGACAATTCTACAGCCTTAAAAGCCGCTTTTGAGCAATTAACCCCTTTTAAGCAACGTGAGTATGCCGAATTTATTGAAACTGCAAAGAGAGACGCTACAAGGCTTTCAAGAATGGAAAAAATTAAGCCCATGATCCTTAACGGAATTGGGCTTAATGATAAGTATAGATAAAAAATCCTCAGCGTTTGCTGAGGATTTTTTTTATTTCTGGTTCTGAAGCTTTTGAGAAAGTTCAGATGAAATTGCCGAACGCTCCATTTTAAGCTTACCGGCCATAGTTTCGATTACTACAGTAGTTTCTGCTATTTCAGCAATTTTACCGTGAATACCGCTTTTAGTAACTATTTTATCACCTACCTTAAGATTACTTTCAAATTCCTTTTCTTTTTTCTGTCTCTTTTGTTGCGGAACAATCATTAAAAAATAAAATACCGCAATAATTAAAACTAAAGGACCAAACTGTTGAATTGCTTCCATGTTGTTTTATAAATATTAGTGTGATGCTGCACCTATTCCCTGTGGAGCATTAATTTCTGCTGTAAACTTAAGCACATCCGTTCCTGACTCAGTATTAGAGTGTACGTTTACAGTTTTGCTTTGTTTACCTGATTTTCCGTTAGAATCGAAAACCACTTTAATCTCACCAGACGCACCCGGTGCAACAGGAGTTTTAGTCCACTCAGGAGCAGTACATCCACAGCTTGGCTTAACCTGGCTGATTACTAGATCTGCAGCACCTTCGTTTGTAAACTTATATACATACTCAACTTTATCACCTTGTTTAATGGTTCCAAAGTCGTGTTCCGTTGTTTCAAATTTAATTACTGGCATTTTTCCAGCTTCAGCATGAGCTATTTCTGCTTGTTTTGCTGCGTTTTCATCAATTTTAAGAGCTGCATTCTCCTTACATGAAACTGAAAGTACTAAAGATGCTATGGCCAGCATAGCAGCTGATTTTTTTAACATAACTAATAGTTTTTTAAATTGGTTCTACATTAAACCTCTTCCGGTTTTTACTAATTTATTGGTGTTTTGATAGTCTTTAATCAAATTATCAAGAATACCGTTGATAAAGATACTGCTTTTTGGTGTAGAATACTCCTTCGCAATCTCAAGATATTCGTTAATTGTTACCTTAACAGGAATAGACGGGAATTTTAAAAATTCGCAAATTGCCATTTTAAGGATAATAGAATCAATTTCAGCAATACGCTCAGCATCCCAGTTAGGGGTTTTGTCTATAAACTCCTGAGAAAGTTCAGACTCATTAAGTACTGTCTTTCTAAACAGGCTTTTTACAAACTCCCTGTCATCAATATCTTTAAAAAGCTTAGGTATATAAAGGGCATCTACATCCTCCTCAACATTCTTTATCTGCTTAAGCTGCTTAACGATCATTGTATTAACAAGCGGAATATCATCTACCCATGTTAATTTATGGTCTTCAAGATACTCATACAGCTTTTCGTTTGGCGCTACTACCTCTGTAAACAGGTCTACAACAAAATCCCTGTCTTCAAAAAAGTTATTCTCCTTCGTCTCCATATATTTTTCATATACTTTGCTGCTTTTCACAGCTTCAAGAAGAATAAGGATATAATCGTCGTTGTTTTTCCAGTTTGTAATTTTCCTGTCTTCCATAGCAATACTTAACGAATTGCTGTCGTTTAGAAGCTTAAGTACGATATTGTTTACAAACTTTTTGTTGGGATTGCGTTCCAGTGCGGTAGCAAGGTGCTTTTTGCTGGATCTCTCTAAAAACAGTTCTTCACTGTTACGAATTTCTACCAATGCAGAAAGCATAATCAGGTACAGGTCCTGAACGTTTTCAATACTCTGGAAAAGAAATTTCTCTTCCTTATCAAGGCTATCTGAACCATTTTGATGCATCGCATAAATTGACTGCATCACTTTAACACGAATATGTCTTCTGTTTAACATCCGTACGTAAGAACTTTTAAAAATTAACGAAGCGAAAGAGGTCTTCTTTCGCTTCGCAAAAATAGTAATATTATTTTTAAGGCTTATTATTTAGCCATTTCTTTTTTTCTGTCGTCAATGCGTTTTTGAGCGATAGACATTGCAGCCTGCTGTGTAGTTACACCGTTAGCTTCTGCAAAATGGAATATCTCTAATGTAGTGTTGTAGATATTCTCTGTTCTCTTCATTGCCTCTACTTTATCATAACCTGCAATCTCTGCATAAACGTTAATGATACCACCCGCATTGATCAAGAAGTCAGGAGCATAAAGAATACCTCTTTCCTGAAGCATCTTACCGTGAATATTTTCGTTAGCAAGCTGGTTATTTGCAGCACCTGCAATAACTTTAGCTTTTAGCCTTTCAATCGTTTCATCGTTTACAGTAGCACCTAAAGCACAAGGAGCATAAATATCTACATCTGCACTGTAAATATCATCACCCATAAATATTTTAGCACCATACTTAGCACCTACTTCTTCCATTCTTGCCTGGTTGATATCAGATATCTGTACAAGAGCACCTTCTTTAGTAAGGTAATCAATAAGTGTTTCACCTACGTGACCTGTACCCTGTACTAATACTCTCTTACCATCAAGGCTTGCAGAACCAAACTGGTGCATAGCAGCAGCTTTCATACCCATGTAAACACCGTAAGCAGTTACAGGAGAAGGGTTACCAGAACCACCTCTTTCTTCAGAGATACCTGTAACATAAGGAGTCACATCACGAATTAGGTCCATATCTGGAGTTGTTGTACCCACATCCTCTGCAGTGATATATTTACCGCTAAGAGAGTTTACAAACTGACCGAATCTTGTAATAAGCTCAGGAGTTTTATCTAATTTAGAATCACCAATAATAACAGCTTTACCACCACCAAGGTTAAGACCTGAGATAGCCGATTTGTATGTCATACCTCTTGAAAGCCTTAATACGTCGTTTAAAGCTTCCCATTCGTTTGCATACTTCCACATTCTTGTACCTCCAAGTGCAGGTCCTAAAACTGTATTATGAATACCAATTATTGCTTTTAAACCAGTATCTTTGTCATGACAAAAAACAATCTGTTCGTGGTCATTGAAAGAAGCCTGTCCAAAAACCGGATCGACTTTTGTAAGTTCGTTAGCTTTAACAACTTCTGTTATCATGATAATATTTTTTAAATTGAAATTTATTCAAAAACAGTGTACAAAAATACATTTAAATTTAAGATACGGCAAAATAAATCCTTTTTTTTAAGTTTTCAATAATAAAAATACATTAATTTTGATAGGCTAATTACCTGACCAATAATCTGATTTTAACAATTTTAGCTAAAAAAATCCTGATTTAACAATATTATCATGAAGGAACTTCAGCATTTAAACAAATACTTTATAAAATATAAATTTCAATTTCTTTTAGGAATTTTTATCACGATTATCGCCAATATATTCTCTTTATTTTCACCGGAATATACCGGGGCAATATTAACCTCTATAGAAAAGGCAACTTCGGGTAAAATTACAGCATCGGTTGCTCAACAACAGATATTTCACAGTATCCTTATAATTATAGGTACTACCCTGCTTGCCGGTGTACTTACCTTTTTTATGAGGCAGACTATTATAGTAATGTCAAGGCATATTGAGTTCGATTTAAAGAACGAGATATTTGAGCATTATGAAAAGCTTTCACAAAGCTTCTATAAAAAGAACCGCACAGGTGACCTTATGAACCGTATTAGCGAAGATGTAAATAAAGTACGTTCTTATGTAGGCCCTGCCATAATGTATAGCCTTAACACCATTATACGTTTTGCGGTTATTACCACACACATGATAATTATATCGCCTAAACTTACTCTTTACACATTACTGCCATTACCTATACTATCATATAGCATATTTAAGATAAGCGTTGAAATAAACAAACGCAGCACCCGCTATCAGGAAAACCTGTCTAAACTTGCAACATTTACACAGGAAATGTTTTCAGGCATAAGGGTAATAAAAGCCTACGCACTTGAAAAACAAAAACAGGACGATTTTACCGATCTTTCAAGAGATAGTAAAGACAAAAACATGAGCCTTGCTAAGGTAAGTGCCTTATTTGGTCCGTTTATGATATTACTAATAGGTATTAGTAACCTTGTTGTAATATATGTAGGTGGTAAAATGTATATTGACGGAACCATTGCAGAAATAGGAACCATTGCACAATTCATACTATATATAAATATGCTTACCTGGCCTGTTGCCTCTTTAGGATGGATATCCAGTATGGTTCAGGAAGCTGAGGCTTCACAAAAAAGGATTAATGAGTTCCTTAAAACAGAGCCGGAAATACAAAACACAAATCCGGAACACTCGGTTATCGAAGGTGATATAGCATTCAACAATGTTACTTTCACTTACGAAGACACTAACATTACTGCACTTAAAAATGTATCATTTAATGTTAATAAAGGTAAAACACTGGCCATTTTAGGAAAAACAGGATCCGGTAAATCAACTATCCTTTCCCTGATAAGCAGACTGTATGATATACAGGAAGGAAAAATAACAGTTGATGGTACTGATATTAAAAAACTCAATCTGTATGATCTTAGAAACAGTGTAGGCTTTGTACCTCAGGATGCATTTCTTTTCTCCGACACCATTAAGAATAACATAAAATTTGGCGATGAATATGCTACGGATGAAGAAGTAGTTTCCGTTGCCAAAAAAGCGGTGGTACACAATAATATCATAGCTTTTAACAAGGAATATGAAACCATATTAGGTGAAAGAGGTATTACACTTTCGGGAGGGCAAAAACAGCGTGTTTCTATTGCGCGTGCCATGATTAAAAATGCACCGGTACTGTTACTGGACGACTCGCTTTCTGCCGTAGACACTGAAACTGAGGAAGCTATACTAAACAACCTTATGGAGTTTTGTAAAGACAAGACTACTATTATTGTAAGCCACAGGGTATCCTCTGCAAAGAATGCCGATAAGATCATTATTTTAGAGGACGGAAAAATCATTCAGCAAGGAACTCACAATCAACTTGTAAACGAGCCGGGATATTACAAAGAGCTATATTTAAAACAGCTTTCAGAAAAAGAAATAAATTAAATTGTTGGATTATTAAGATTTTTTTTAGATTTTTGGTAGCTACATAAACCAATTAAAAAAGTACGAAGGATTATGAGAGATAATGACATGCTTGAAAAAGAAGAAATCTTTTCTAAAGTTTTAAGGGCAGGAAGAAGGACATATTTTTTTGATGTGAGATCCACTAAAGCTGACGATTACTACCTAACAGTTACTGAAAGCAAGAAGTTTACAGAAGAAGATGGTTCTTTCCACTTTAAAAAACACAAGATTTATCTTTACAAGGAAGATTTCGCTGCTTTCAAAGAAATACTTAATGAAATGACCGATTATGTACTTGCACATAAAGGTGAAGAAGTAATATCTGAAAGACACCAGAAAGATTTCAAAAAACTGTTTGCCGATAAAGCTGAGGAAACTGTTACAACCGAAAGCTTTACAGACGTAAACTTTGACGACATTTAATAAAAAAACTGCCTATTGGCAGTTTTTTTATTTTATCCTATACGCAATCCGTTTTCTACTTTAAAATCGGGTGCCAGCAGTACAATATCATTATCTGCACCCATAGCACCAAGGACAAGGCATTCGCTCATAAACTTTCCTATCTGTTTTTTAGGAAAATTCACCACAGCAACAATCTGTCTTCCGGTTAGCTGCTCCTTTGTATAACGTTTTGTAATTTGTGCCGATGATTTCCTCACTCCTATTTCATTACCAAAATCTATAGTAAGCTGATAGGCAGGCTTTCTGGCTTCCGGAAAATCATTTACAGCTGTTATAGTACCCACCCGCATCTCGGTTTTCTCAAATTCTTCCCATGTTAACATAGCTTTTTCTTTTTTATTTTATTTTAAAATTTATCGTAATTTGCTAAAATAAATCTTTTCTAAGAAATGGCAAACACACCCTCAAACATGCTTCCGTTAAGTACTATAGCACCGGAGTTCTATTTAAAAGACACCAACTCCAGCAACAGTTTTTCATTTAAGGATATTAAAGGCGAAAAAGGCACATTAGTCATGTTTATATGCAACCACTGCCCTTTTGTATTACATGTTCTTGAGGAAATTGTAATGATTGCCAACGATTATACCGTACAGGGAATAGGCATGGTAGCCATTAGCAGTAACGATCCTGTAAAATACCCACAGGACGGCCCTGACCGTATGACCGAGTTTGCCTTTAAAAATGATATAGATTTCCCTTATCTTTTTGATGAAACTCAGGAAGTGGCGAAAGCATACGATGCTGCCTGTACACCTGATTTTTACTTATTTGATTCTCAAAACCGACTGGTATATCGTGGGCAGCTTGACGATTCCCGTCCGGGCAATAATATACCGGTAAGCGGCAGCGACCTGCGTAATGCCATAGATGGCATTTTATACAACCGTACTATACCTGAGCCTCAAAAACCAAGTATGGGGTGTAATATAAAATGGAGGTAGATTAATAGAGTTATCTAAACTAACAATTATTTCTTTTCAAGTACTATCTCCAAAGGTTTATTCATTTTACGCCCAAATTTCATAGCCGCGTCTCTACTTTCATTAGAGCAAAGTACATACATATTGTAAGCATAAAGCTGAATAATTACAGGTTTATAAGCTCCCGTTGTATCCTCAACCTTTATACTGTAACTATCAGCAGGAAAAGTATTTGCTACAGATAACAGGTAATTATCTTTGGCAAAAGGAAAAAACCAACGCTCTTTTGTAGCAGTAGCACCTTCTTCCAGCCTTTTGTTATTATCGTCGATAAGATAGTTAAGCGAAAATTGAAGCGGTTTGTTAGCATTACTCCAGCTATACATATTGTTTACATTAATAAGGTCACGCCCCAAGCTATCCACAACAGTTATCTTAAGATTTTTTACATTTTCCTCCTTACCCTGCTCATGTACATGCAATACCAAATATGATGTAAAATCATACCCGCAGTGCATGGTAGAACCCGGCAATTGGGCTTTTGCGGTAAAACCTATCAATATTATAACTAAGAATAAAAGCTTTTTCATAACGCTGTAATGTATTTTACAAAAATAAGCCATATAAACATCACATTCAAAAAGTATTCCAATAAAAAAAGCGCCTCAAAAAGAAGCGCTTTGAATATTTAAAAGTATTTAAATCTCAATTCTGAGATCTCAATACTAAATACTATTATTTTACATCCATTAGTTCCACATCAAAAATAAGTGTAGCATCCGGCGGAATAACACCACCTGCACCACGAGAACCATAACCCAGATGAGAAGGAATAACAAATCTTGCTTTGTCACCAACCTGTAGTAAAGCGATACCTTCATCCCATCCTTCAATTACATGCCCCATACCTAGAGGAAAATCAATAGGTTGTTTTCTTTTGTATGATGAATCAAACACCTGTCCGTTATCTAAAGAACCTGTGTAGTGAACTGATACAGTTTTCCCTTTTTCAGCTTTCTTGCCGCTACCTTTCTGGATTATTTTATAACGAAGTCCGCTGTCTGTTTTATCAAAACCTGCAGCAAGCTTTTCCATTTCAGCTTCAGCTCTTTCTTTTTCCTCAGCAATACGTTTTTCTCGTGAACCTTCAAAAGTTCTGAAAGCCTCAATCGCATTCCAATTTTTAGCCTCATCACCTTCACGGATAATCTCAATACTTTCAATAGCATCTCCCTGAGCAACAGCATCAACAATATCCTGACCTTCTACCACATGTCCGAAAACAGTGTGTTTGTTATCTAACCAAGGTGTCTCTACGTGAGTGATAAAGAACTGAGATCCGTTAGTACCGGGACCTGCATTTGCCATAGAAAGTACTCCAGGCTTGTCGTGTCTAAGTTCCGGATGGAACTCATCATCAAACTGATAACCAGGACCACCAACACCTGTTCCTACCGGGCATCCTCCCTGAATCATAAAATCAGGAATAACCCTGTGAAATTTAAGTCCGTTATAATATGGTTTGCCTTGCGGCTTAGCATCGTTTTCAAGATTACCTTCGGCAAGTCCTACAAAGTTACCTACAGTACCAGGCGTTTTATCATGAGTAAGTTTTACTAAAATAGAACCTTTTGGGGTATTGAATTTAGCGTAAATTCCGTTTTCCATCTGTCTTTATTTTTTATTATGAGGCGCAAATTTACAAATTAATTACCACTAAACCTGATAACGAATTATAAGAAAAAGGTAAATTTGGATATCAAACCCAAAAGCTATGGAAAACGAAAGCAATTACATAAACATAAACAAAGAAGCCTGGAACAAAAAGACAGAATTCCATATAGATTCCGCTTTCTACAACATGACCGGGTTTCTTAACGGAGAAACATCACTAAACAGCATTGAGCTTGAACTTTTAGGCAACATTACAGGCAAAAAAATACTGCACCTGCAATGCCATTTCGGTCAGGACACCTTGTCTTTAGGAAGAATGGGCGCACAGATTACGGGAGTAGACCTTTCTGATGTTGCCATTAACAAAGCCCGAGAACTTGCAGTAACCACAGGAATACCTGCCAATTTTATATGTTGTGATGTGTATAACCTACCCAATCATCTCAATGAAAAGTTTGATATTGTATTTACCAGCTACGGCACTATTGGCTGGCTGCCCAACCTTGATAAATGGGCAAAAGTGATTAACCATTTTTTAAAACCGGGAGGCAGCTTTGTTTTTGCCGAATTTCATCCTTTTGTATGGATGTTTGACAGTGGTTTTCAAAAAATAGACTACAGCTATTTTAATGTAGAAACTATTATTGAAACCGAAACAGGAACTTATGCAGATAAAGCAGCTCCCATGGAAGCCAAAACCATTTCATGGAACCACGACCTTAGCGAGGTTTTTACCAGTCTGATTTCCAATAATCTTGAAATTAAGACCTTTAAGGAGTATGATTATTCTCCCTATAATTGCTTTAGCAACATGGAAGAATTTGAAAGCAAACACTTTAGAATCCCTCACTTGCAAAACAAAATTCCTTTTGTTTATGCGCTTAAAGCAGTGAAAAAGTTAGATGAATAATCCTTAAATTTGGGAGAAATTTTCAAAAAACGAACTTATGCCGAGTATATTTAATCCCTCCGATAATAAAGAACTTATAGAAAGAATTAATCAGCTTACACCAATTACCCTTTCTCAATGGGGAAAAATGACGGTAAGTCAAATGCTATTGCACTGCCAGCAGCCTATTAAGGTAGCCCACGGGACATTGGAATTAAAACCAAACAAGCTTCTTGTTTTCTTTTTTGGCAAATCGGCCAAAAAGAAATTATTACAGCCACAGCCTTTTGGTAAAGGCATGCCTACCGCAAAAGAGTTCAAGGTATCACACGAGCCGGATTTTGAAACCACAAAAAATGAACTTGTAGAACTTGTAGAGGTTTTTGCCAAAGATGGACACAAGTGTATAAAAAACCTTAAACACCCATTCTTTGGTACAATGAACATAGAAGAGTGGGACGCATTGCAGTACAAACACCTTGATCACCATTTAAAACAATTTGGATCATAATAAACAACGGCTAACCCTTTTGCAGGTTAGCCGTTAAACTTTGTATCTTTGCCGCTTTAAAACTCTGAAACTTTAAAAATGCGCATAGACATTATAACTGTACTGCCCGAACTTTTAAGAAGCCCGTTTGAAGCCTCTATACTTAAACGCGCCATAGACAAAGGCCTTGTGGAAGTACATCTACATAACCTAAGGGATTACAGCACCAACAAACATAAAAACGTAGACGACTACCAGTTTGGTGGAGGTGCCGGTATGGTTATGATGATAGAACCTATAGACGCATGCATAAGCAAACTTAAAAGCGAAAGGGAATATGACGAGGTTATCTATATGACTCCGGACGGAGAAACCCTTAATCAGGGAATGGCTAACCGAATGTCGTTACTTAAAAACATCATTATACTTTGCGGACATTACAAAGGTGTTGATCAGCGTGTTCGCGATCATTTTATTACCAAAGAGATTTCCATAGGAGATTTTGTACTTTCGGGAGGTGAGCTTGCAGCAGCTGTTGTTGCCGACTCCATAATACGACTTATACCGGGAGTATTAAGCAATGAAACCTCTGCCCTTACCGATAGTTTTCAGGACAATCTGCTTTCCCCTCCTATCTACACGCGCCCGGCGGAATATAAAGGATGGAAAGTGCCTGATGTGCTTTTAAGCGGAAACTTTGCCAATATTGATAAATGGAGGGAAGAAAAAGCATTTGAACACACAAAAAACAGAAGGCCTGATCTTTTGGAGTAATATATAAAACCAAAATAACGCTAAATAACTGAAGCTTAACATTTAAGAAACAGTTGTTTTACACTTAAATTTGTTTTGACGTTTAGAAAAATTAACTATATTTGCAGCCAATTTCGGATCAACCTCTGGCGAAAACCGTGAATGTTGTTCTGATTCAAACTATATAAATTTAAAATCATGTCTGATTTAGTAAAATTCGTTCAGGACGAATTCGTTGCGAAAAAAGATTTCCCTGAATTCAACTCAGGAGACACAATTACTGTGTACTACGAAATTAAAGAGGGTGAAAAAACAAGAACTCAGTTCTTTAAAGGTGTTGTTATCCAAAAAAGAGGTGCTGGTATCACTCAAACTTTCACCATTCGTAAAATGTCTGGTTCAGTAGGTGTAGAGCGTATCTTCCCTATCAACATGCCTGCATTACAAAAAATTGAACTTAACCAAAGAGGTAAAGTTAGAAGAGCTCGTATATTCTACTTTAGAGACCTTACTGGTAAAAAAGCAAAAATTAAAGAAAGAAGAAGATAATTTCTTTGATTGCACTATACAAAATCCCTACGCATTGCATAGGGATTTTTTTATGCCTTTTATTGAGAATTCCTAAATTACTACAACGTTTTTTTAAAGAATTACCAATAAGATTTTTATTTAGATTTTGCTATATTTGCAAGCCTGCTTTTTAGGGATACTACTTGGGCTACCTCCATTTACTACAGCCCTTATAAGCACAGCACACAAACAAAATTACAACTCATTAATAATTACACCTGCTGGCTTCATGATGTGTGGCCGGAAGGGCCTTTAAAAACGTAAAAGAAATGTCAAAAACATCCAGGATTATTTACACAATAACCGATGAAGCCCCTATGCTGGCTACCCATTCTTTTCTTCCAATTGTACAGTCGTTTGCTGCTCCTGCCGGAATCCAGCTTGAAACAAGAGACATCTCACTTGCAGGAAGAATACTTGCAAACTTCCCGGAAAACCTTACTGCAGACCAAAAAATAGGTGATGCGTTAAGCGAACTAGGTGAACTTGCTAAAACCCCTGAAGCTAACATTATCAAGTTACCAAATATATCTGCTTCTGTTCCTCAGCTTAAAGCTGCCATAAAAGAACTTAAAGCACAGGGATATAATGTTCCTGAATATCCTGAAGAGCCTAAAAACGACGCTGAAAAAGAAATCAAGGCTCGTTACGCTAAAGTATTAGGTTCTGCAGTTAACCCGGTTTTACGTGAAGGTAACTCAGACCGTAGAGCACCTAAAGCGGTTAAGAACTACGCTAAAGCTCACCCTCACTCAATGGGTGCATGGTCTTCTGACTCTAAAACGCATGTTGCAAGCATGAGTGAAGGCGATTTTTATGGTAGCGAGAAATCAGTTACTGTAAAAGAAGCTACTGATGTAAGAATTGAATTCACAGCTAACGACGGTACTACAACAGTGCTTAAGCAAAGTACTCCGCTAAAGGCAGGAGAAATAATAGACAGCTCTGCACTTAACCTTACTAAACTTAAGGCTTTTGTTTCTGAGCAGGTAGAAGTTGCCAAACAACAGGGTGTATTATTCTCTGTTCACCTTAAAGCTACCATGATGAAGGTTTCAGATCCTATTATCTTCGGTGCTATTGTAGAAGTGTTCTTTAAAGATGTATTTACTAAATATGCAGCCCTTTTCAGCGAGCTTGGTGTTGATACAAGAAACGGATTAGGTGATGTTTATGCTAAAATTGCAGGTACTCCTCAGGAAGCAGAAGTTAAAGCTGCTATCGAAGCGGTGTACCAAAACGGTCCTGCTATTGCAATGGTAAACTCTGATCAGGGTATTACTAACCTACACGTTCCGTCTGACGTTATTGTAGATGCTTCTATGCCGGCTATGATTCGTACATCAGGACAAATGTGGAATGCTGCAGGAAAACAACAAGATACTTTAGCCATTATCCCTGACAGAAGTTACTCTGGCATATATACAGCTACAATAGAAGACTGTAAGGCTAACGGTGCATTTAACCCTGCAACTATGGGTAGCGTGCCAAACGTAGGCCTTATGGCTCAAAAAGCTGAAGAATATGGATCTCATGATAAAACATTCCAACTAAGTGCAAACGGTGTTGTTAAGGTTACAGACAACAATAACGGTACTGTATATATGGAGCAGAATGTTGAGGCTGGTGATATCTTCAGAATGTGTCAGACTAAGGATGCTCCTATCCAGGACTGGGTTAAACTTGCCGTAAATCGTGCAAGATTATCTGCAACTCCTGCTGTATTTTGGTTAGATGAAAACAGAGCTCACGATGTTCAGATTATCGAAAAAGTAAAAACGTATCTAAAAGACCACGATACTAACGGTCTTGAAATCCATATCATGAACCCTATCGAGGCTACTAAATTCTCTTTAGAGAGAATAAGAAAAGGTCTTGACACTATATCTGTAACAGGTAATGTATTACGTGATTATCTTACAGACTTATTCCCAATCCTTGAACTTGGTACATCTGCAAAAATGCTTTCTATCGTTCCGTTAATGAATGGTGGTGGTTTATTTGAAACAGGTGCGGGAGGTTCTGCCCCTAAACACGTTCAGCAGTTTGTGGAAGAAGGTTACCTTCGTTGGGATTCTCTTGGTGAGTTCCTTGCTTTAGGTGTTTCTCTTGAGCACCTAGGCCAAACTCAGGACAACGCTAAAGCTATCGTGCTTTCTGAAGCTTTAGATGCTGCTAACGAGAAATTCCTTGAAAACGACAAGTCTCCGGCACGTAAAGTAGGACAAATTGATAATCGTGGTTCCCATTTCTACCTTGCTTTATACTGGGCTCAGGCACTTGCTGCTCAAAATAAGGATGCAGAACTTAAAGCTAAATTCACTCCTGTTGCACAAGAGCTTACAGCTAATGAAGCTAAAATTAACGACGAGTTAATTGGAGCTCAGGGCAAACCACAGGAAATAGGTGGTTACTACCACCCTGATTTTGCTAAAACTGATAAAGCTATGAGACCAAGCGAAACGCTTAACAGCATATTAGCTAAACTTGCTTAATAACAAACATATCATATTTTAAAAGCTGCCCTAACCCGGCAGCTTTTTTTTATGTACTTAAATTGTGACAATCACGCAAAAAAAAGGAGTAAATCGATTAAAAATTCATCAATTATGTAACACAACACAATTTAATTCGTCTGTAAGACGTTACGATACCGGAAAGTTATGCTTTCCAAAGAATTTGCTAAAAAAACTAATCACTTCAATCAATCAACAAATGAACACTTTTAAACAAAGGTGCCTCCCGGCATTCTTTCTATTGTTCTTTACGGCTGTTGTCTTTTCTCAGGAAAAGTTTACCCTAAGCGGTACCATATCAGATGACAGCAGTAATGAGACTCTCATCGGAGCAAATGTTTACATTAAGGAAACCGAAACCGTAGCCGCTACAAACCAGTACGGATTTTTTTCCATCTCACTTCCGGCAGGAACCTATACGGTAGAGATAAGCTATGTAAGCTTTGGTACCATTACCGAAACCATTACCCTTAATCAAAATGTAAGGAAAAATTTTCAACTCTCTTCATCCAGTGAAGAGTTACAGGAAGTAGTAATTACAGCCAATCAGCAAAAAGCAAACATCCGCACACCCGAAATGAGCGTTAATAAGCTATCGGTTCAGGAAATCAAGAAGATGCCTGTAGTAATGGGTGAGGTTGATGTACTTAAATCAATCCTTACACTTCCGGGTGTTACAAATGCGGGAGAAGGGGCTTCAGGCTTTAACGTACGCGGTGGTGCTGCCGATCAAAACCTTATACTATTGGATGAGGCAACCATATTCAACTCCTCTCACCTTTTCGGTTTCTTCTCGGTTTTTAATGCCGATGCTATTAAGGACCTTAAGCTTTATAAAGGTGGTATCCCTGCACGATATGGCGGACGTTTATCTTCGGTACTTGATATTTACCAGAAAGAGGGTAACAGCAACGAGTTCCATATGACTGGAGGTATTGGTGCCATTTCAAGCCGAATTCTGGCAGAGGGTCCTATCGTGAAAGAAAGAGGTTCTTTCCTTATAGGAGGACGTGCTTCTTATGCACACCTTTTCATGAAACTGGCAGGAGAAGAAAACAGTGCCTATTTTTATGACCTTAACACTAAACTAAGCTACAAGCTTAACGATAACAATAACCTTTACTTATCAGGGTATTTTGGGCGTGACTTATTAGAAATAAGCGACAGCTTTAATAACATATACGGGAATGCTGTGGTAAACCTTCGCTGGAACCACCTTTTCAGCGAGAAGCTATTTGCTAACATGTCTTTAATCTATAGCGATTACTACTATGGCTTAGAGCTTGATTTTGTTGGTTTAAACTGGGATTCGGGTATTAAAAACTACAACTTCAAGTACGACCTTAAACATTACCTGTCAGATAAATTCAAATTAAACTACGGGCTTAATACTATCTATTATGACTTTAACCCTGGTACAATTGAGCCAAGCGGTGAAGACTCCGACATAAACCCTGACCAGTTAGATAAAAAATATGCTTTTGAACCTGCCATCTATATAGATGCAGAACAGCAGCTTACGGAAAACCTTACCGTTAGCTACGGCCTTCGCTATAGTATGTTCTACAGGCTTGGTGCACAGGATATGAATATTTATACCAACAATCAGGCTGTTGTTTTTAACGATGAGCTAAAAATCTACGAAAAAGCTACTCCAATAGATACTAAACATTATGGCAGCGGTGATGTTATAGCCGACTTCAATAATCTTGAGCCTCGTGTAGGTATTGCTTATAAATTAAACGATGAGCAGTCGGTTAAGGCATCCTATAACAGGATGGCACAATACCTTCACCTTATAACCAATACCTCATCACCTACTCCGTTAGACGTTTGGGCCCCAAGTGATGATTACCTGAAACCGCAAACGCTTGACCAGTATGCAGTAGGATACTTCAGAAACTTTAAAGATGCGGCTTACAGCCTTGAAACAGAAGTATACTATAAAAAGATAAAAAACAGGCTTGACTATATTGACGGTGCTAACCTTATTGCAAATGAAGCAATTGAACAGGTTGTACTACCAGGAAGGGCAAGGTCTTATGGACTTGAAGTATTGTTTAGAAAAAATACAGGTAAGCTAACAGGATGGATATCTTACACACTATCCCGTACTGAACAGCAAACCCCGGGCAGAACGCCAAATGAACTGGGAATTAATAATGGTGACTGGTATTTTGCAGGATACGACAAAACACATAATCTTTCTGTTACCGGAAGTTATGAACTTAACCCTAAATGGTCGTTCGGTGCGATATTCGCACTACAGTCGGGTCAGGCAGTAACGTACCCTAACGGATATTACCAGTACGGAGATGTTGTAGTACCTAGTTTTGGTGCAAGAAACATGGACAGAAACCCTGCTTACCATCACCTGGATGTATCGGCAACTTACACTCCTAAACCTGAAAAGAAAAAAGGATGGCAGGGAGAATGGGTATTCAGTATTTACAACCTTTACAATAGGATGAATGCAGCTTCTATTACATTCAGGCAAAATGAGGATACAGGAGCCAACGAGGCTGTAAGGCTGTCTATTTTTGGTGTTATACCAAGCGTTACGTATAACTTTAAATTTTAAGGAACCGTCATGAAAAATATAAAATACATATTAGCAATAGTAACCATAGCCTTATTCACGAGTTGTGAAGAGGTAGTTGATGTAGATCTTGAAACTGCACCACCACGCCTTGTAGTTGATGCTTCCCTTGACTGGGTTAAGGGTACCGATGGTAGCGAACAAACCATAAGGCTAACCACTACAGCAGGGTATTATGAGCCTGAAGTACCTGTTGTATCGGGTGCTACAGTATTTGTAACCAATTCAATCGGAACAATATTCGATTTTGTTGAAAATCCCGGTACAGGACTTTATAACTGTATTAATTTTGAGCCTGTAATTGGTGAGACATATGTTCTTACCGTAGTTTCAGGCGGACAGACCTTCAAAGCTACCGAAACACTTTATGCCTGCCCTGATATTACTGAGGTAGTACAGAATAATGAAGGAGGTTTTTTTGGTGATGAAATAGAGGTGAGATACTTTTTTCAGGATAATGGAGAGGAAGACAACTGGTACCTAGGCCGCTTTGATGCCCCGGTTATTCCTTACCCTGATTATGATGCAATGGAAGACCGCTTTAACCAAGGGAACGAAATGTTCAACTTTTTTAGTGATGAAGATCTGGAACCGGGTCAGGTTGTAAATATAAGTCTTCATAGTAGTTCTGAAAGGTATTATAACTATATGAGACAGCTAATTGAAATTGCCGAAGGCGGTGCAGGTAGTGGTCCGTTTCAGGTTCCGCCGTCTACTGTAAGAGGTAACCTGGTTAACCAAAACGACATCAATAATTATGCTTTGGGGTACTTTCGTGTAACTCAGGCTGTAAAAATTGATTACACAGTTCAATAATAGCATAGTTTTTGCGTTAGGTTTTCAGCAAACCTTTCTGAATGAGAAAACTATACACTTTATTACTCGTCTTCACAGGACTGTTTTTCACAGCCTGTGAAGACGTTGTTGATTTAGACCTCCCCACTGCTCCTCCCAGACTGGTTGTAGAAGCCTCCTTTAACTGGATGAAAACATTTACCGGACATTATCAGGAAGTACGTTTAACCACAACCGCAGGGTTTTATGATACAGACGTTCCTATAGTTAGCGGAGCTACTGTATATGTTACCAACAGCAAAAATGATGTGTTTGAATTTAGTGAAGAAAAATCAGGGTTTCAGGGTATATACGCGTGCATTAATTTTAATCCTGAAATCGGGGAAACATACACTTTGTTTGTAGAAGTTAACGGAGAAACATTTACGGCTACCGAAACACTAATGCCTGTACCTCAGCTTGAGGAAGTGATACTAACTAATGAAGGTTTTGACCCTAACGACATGTCCTTAAAAGCTTACTTTCTAGACCCTCCCGAAACCAACTACTACCTTAGGGAAATAGGCCGTGAAGGATACAGCGGCGGCGTGGCTATTTTTGATGATCGTTTTGTAAACGGCAACTACACTTATACCATAACCATATTTGATGACCTTAAGCCGGGAGATGAAATTACAACTTTCCTTTACGGGATTTCTTCAAGACACTTTGATTATATGTCTAAACTGCTAAGCATTGTAGACGAAGAAAATGTTACAAATCCATTTAGAACACCTTCAATAAATGTTAGGGGCAATATTGTAAACCAAACTAATCCTGACAATTATGCCCTGGGTTATTTCAGGCTTAGTGAAGGTTCTTTTATAACCTACACCGTAGAATAGCATTGTACTGTAAAGTTTGTATTTTTACAGCCTAAATTAAAACTATGTCATCACACCACATTGTAAGGGACGACCAGGAACCGGCTTTAATTATTGCTAACGGCGCTGCCTGCTCAAGAGAGTTAACAGATCAGCTGCTGGAATGGTCACCACTTGTAATTGTACTGGATAATGCTATAGAACGCGTTATGGAACTTGGCATTAAGATAGATGTGCTTTTAGGTGATTTTGACGGCGATTTTGATTCCGAAAAATACAAAGACCTACAGTATCCGCTTGAGGTTGTTTACAGTCCGGATCAGGAAAAGACAGATCTTGAAAAAGCCTTTGATTACCTTATTGAACGTAAAATACCCGCGGTAAATGTAATTTGGGCTACCGGTAAACGTGCCGACCATACCATTACCAATATTACCAATATAGTGCGCTACCGCAACCTAATTAAAATAGTGATACTGGACGACCATTCTAAAATTTTCCTGTTACCACAAAAGTTTGAGAAATGGTACCCTGCCAGTACCCCTGTTTCATTAATTCCTATAGGCAAAGTATCGGGTATAAGCACACAAAACCTAAAGTACCCTCTTAATGATGAGGAACTGACTATTGGTTACCGCACAGGCAGCAGCAATACTACCGTAAACGATGGTATTGTAACCATAGTGCATAAGGAAGGTGACCTCCTTATGATGGAATGTTTTGATTGATTTACATATAGGTCGGTTATACGCTAATTCGTTGATTTGATTACTTCAAACCGAATAACCATATAAACAAATAACCAAAAATCTATTTCACTATCTTTGTGGAAAGCAAGGAAAAAGAAATGAAATTTAAGGTAGTATCAGACTATAAGCCGATGGGTGATCAGCCCGAAGCAATAAAACAACTCAGTAACGGATTAAAATCGGGGGAACGTTTTCAAACTCTGTTAGGGGTTACCGGTTCGGGTAAGACCTTTACCATGGCAAACGTTGTGGAAGAGGTACAAAAACCTACCCTTGTACTGGCACATAACAAAACACTGGCAGCACAGCTGTACAGCGAATTCAAGCAGTTTTTTCCTAACAATGCGGTTGAATACTTTGTGTCTTACTACGACTACTACCAGCCCGAAGCTTATATACCCGTAACGGGAACATATATAGAAAAAGACCTTTCCATAAACGAGGAGCTGGAAAAAATGCGTTTAAGCACCACATCTTCCCTACTTTCGGGAAGGCGCGACGTACTTGTGGTTGCATCGGTTTCCTGCCTGTATGGTATAGGTAACCCTGTTGAGTTTCAAAAGAACGTAATCTCTATAGAGCGCGATCAGGTTATATCGAGAACCAAACTTTTACACAGGCTGGTACAGAGCCTTTACTCCCGTACCGAAGCCGAATTTACCCCGGGTACTTTCCGTATTAAGGGGGATACGGTAGAGATTTTCCCCAGTTATG
Source organism: Flavobacterium beibuense (assembly GCF_004151245.1). GTDB lineage: Bacteria > Bacteroidota > Bacteroidia > Flavobacteriales > Flavobacteriaceae > Flavobacterium > Flavobacterium beibuense_A. Next base: position 189,260 of record NZ_JUIW01000006.1, on the reverse strand, counting down.
CTGATGATCCTTTCCGAGTGCATTTCTTTGGGGATGAGATTGAGGAAATTGAAGCCTTTGATGCCAAAACAGCACTTGTAATAGAAAAATACGACCGCCTTAATATTTATCCTGCCAATATGTTTGTAACCTCTCCCGATGTGCTACAGGGTGCTATATGGGAAATACAGCAGGATTTGGTAAAACAGGTAGATTACTTTAAGGAAATAGGCAAGCACCTCGAAGCTAAACGCCTTGAGGAGCGTACCAATTTTGACCTTGAAATGATTCGTGAACTTGGTTACTGTTCAGGTATCGAGAACTACTCGCGCTATCTTGACCGAAGGTTACCGGGTACAAGGCCTTTCTGCCTTCTGGATTATTTCCCTGATGATTTTCTTATGGTGATTGACGAAAGCCACGTAACGGTTTCTCAGGTACACGCTATGTATGGTGGTGACCGTTCACGTAAGGAAAACCTTGTGGAATACGGCTTTAGGCTGCCTGCGGCTATGGATAACCGTCCGCTCAAATTTGAGGAGTTCGAAGCGCTGCAAAACCAGGTAGTATATGTAAGTGCCACCCCTGCCGATTATGAGCTTCAAAAAAGCGGCGGTGTGTATGTAGAACAGGTTATACGCCCTACCGGGCTATTAGACCCTATAATTGAAGTACGCCCAAGCCTTAACCAGATAGACGACCTTATAGAAGAGATACAACAGCGTGTAGAGGCCGACGAACGCGTATTGGTTACTACCCTGACCAAGCGTATGGCCGAAGAACTTGCCAAGTACCTAACCAAAGTATCCATTCGCTGCCGTTATATCCACTCGGAAGTCGATACATTGGAGCGTGTGGAGATCATGCAGGATTTACGTAAAGGATTGTTTGATGTGCTTATTGGGGTTAACCTTTTAAGGGAAGGGCTTGACCTGCCGGAAGTATCGCTTGTGGCTATACTGGATGCCGATAAGGAAGGGTTTTTAAGAAGTACGCGCTCGCTGGTACAAACTGTGGGTCGTGCTGCCCGTAACGTAAACGGTAAGGCAATTATGTATGCCGATAAGATAACCGACAGTATGCAGCGTACCATAGACGAAACCAACTACCGCCGTGAAAAGCAAATGAACTTTAATACGGCACACGGACTGGAACCTAAAGCGCTTAATAAGAAAATTGAAAGTTCGCTTACCAAAAGCCCTATCTCGTCGTACCATTATGACAACGCACCTAAAATGGCTGCCGAACCCGATACCACTTATATGGCCAAGGGCGAAATTGAAAAGATTATACGTGAAAAACGTAAGGCTATGGAAAAAGCCGCTAAAGATCTTGACTTTATGCAGGCTGCCAAGCTAAGGGATGAAATTAAGGTGTTGCAGGAGAAGATTTAAATTACAGTTATGAAAGAACTTATAATCCTAGTTCCTAAATATTTATTTTTTGAGGACACAATAGAATTCATAAACTCTTTTAAAGATTTAAGAAACAGTAAAAAATATATATTTGATTTTAAAAATCTAATTAGAATTGATTCCATTTCTTTACTTTTATTGAGTAGTGAAATCCATTTATTTAAAAAAGCTAATTCTGAAAGTGAATTTATTGCGAAAAACTTTACTCATTGTACTTATCCTGCACATATGGGATTCTTTCAGTCTTTTGGTTTAAATCATGGAAAGTTTCCAGGTGAAGCAAAAAACAACAATAGATATATCCCTATTAGAATCTACAAAACTAATGATATAAAGCAGGTTGCCAGAGATATGTTTGTTAATCCTGGCGAAATATTAGAAGATTTTGCAGCAGAAATTAGTAATGTTTTGACTCAAGGAAAAGATGAAAATCTTTTTGAAATTTTAAAATATTGTGTTCGAGAAATCTTAAGAAATATAGTTGAACATAGTGAGTCCGATAAATTTGGATTCTGTGCACAATATCTACCCTCTCTTAATAAAGTATCTTTTGCGGTTTTAGATAGAGGAATAGGGATTAGAAAATCTATTTCTAATAACCCTAAATTAAACATTTCTACAGATTTGGAGGCAATACAACAAAGTCTATTACCTGGTGTGTCTGGAAAAGTTTATGCTGGTCAAAAACGTAAACCAAAAGGTGAATGGGCAAATTCTGGATATGGATTATTTATGACGAGTAATATATGTTTAAATGGAGGCAGCTTTTTTATAGCTAGTGGAAATAATGGAATATTTAAATCTGAAAAAGAAGACAAGATAATTAATATAAAAATTGATGGTACTGCACTCAATTTGACCATCAATCTTAATCAAAAAAATGATTTAAATGAGGTTTTAAAAAACTTGAGAGATAATGTGTCTAGTAAAGTTAATATCACAGCTTCAAAATCAAGCATGAATAAACACACCAGAAGTCTTCATAATAAAGAAATAAATTAAACAAATACGCCTTCTAAAGGAATTATCAATTTGAACAGCCGAAAAAATTCCTATATTTATGTGTTGTAACACAGGATGAGGATGAAAAAACTTTACAGCTTACTCTTTGCGCTAATTATCTTCACATTATCGCAGAATATTTATGCCCAAAAAGATAGCATTGCAAAAGCAACTGATTCTGTTAATGCGGTTACTCTTGAAGCATACAACATTAAGCTGGCTCAAATCGAGCAGCAGCGGTTAAAAGACTCTGTTAAGAAGTCTGAACTGGAACAGCAGCTGCAATCTCTTAAAACTACCGACAACCTTAAGAAAGAAGAACTCCAAAAAGAACTGGAAGAGCTTGAAAACCGTGAAGCGACCAGGCTTGCTGCTAAAAGGGAACAGATAGACAAACTGCGTTCTAAAATAAAAGGCAGCCCGGTTAGGGGCTTTTTTAACGATACCCTGTTCAATATTTACAGTAAGTTGGGCAGCTTCTCCGCTGCCGAAAGGGCTCAAGCCATAACAAGGCGCATAGAAGAACTTGGCGACAACATACTGTTTGAACCGGATTCGCTTAAAACTTCAAACAACGAAACAACAGCTGATTTAGTTTACCACGACAGGATAATTGTAAGTGTATCTGAAAATGATGCCATATGGAACAACACCTCAAAAGAGCTGCTTGCAAAAGCATATCAGAAGATTATTACCGATGAGATTACTGCCTATAAAAATGAAACCAGTTTTAAGACTCTCGCTAAAGAAGTTGCCCTTGCTCTACTGGTTATAGGTTTACTGGTACTCTTGATATACCTTTCAGGAAAATTATTCAGCTGGACTGCTGAGAAAATAAAACAGCAGAAAGATAAAAGGATACACGGTATTAAAATAAAATCCTACGAGCTTTTTGATGCCGACAGACAGGTTAACCTTTTGCTATTGGTAAACAAACTTATCAAGTGGCTGTTTATCCTGTTGCTTATTTACATAGCCCTACCGGTATTGTTTGGTATTTTCCCGTGGACACAAAACTTTGCCGAAACGCTGTTTGGTTATATACTAAGTCCGGTTAAAAAAGTTGCTTTCGGCTTGTGGGGCTACCTCCCTAACCTTATTACAATTATTGTACTGATAATCATATTCAGGTATATCCTTAAATTTGCGCGATTCCTTAAAAATGAGATTGCAAGAGGCAACCTGCATATAGATGGCTTTTACCCCGACTGGGCCAACCCTACTTACCAGATTGTTCGTGTACTTATACTCGCATTCTTACTGATAGTTATTTTCCCTTACTTACCGGGAAGCGACTCTGCCGTATTTAAAGGTGTATCGGTTTTCTTAGGATTTCTTTTCACTTTCGGGTCTATGGGATCGCTTTCTAATATCATTGCCGGAATTGTACTTACTTATATGCGTCTGTTCAAGATTAACGACCGTGTAAAAATTGGTGATGTAGTGGGCGATGTTATAGAGAAATCGCTACTGGTAACACGTATACGTACCACTAAAAATGAAATTATATCCATACCTAATTCTACGGTAATGAGCAGCCATACCATTAATTACAGTAGTGATACTGTTAGTAAAGGACTTATACTGCATACAACCGTAACCATTGGGTATGATGTACCTTGGAAAGACATACAACAGGCACTTATTGAAGCTGCCGACAGGACGGAATTCCTGCTTAAAGACCCTAAGCCTTTTGTACTACAAACCAGCCTTGAGGACTTTTATGTTGCCTACCAGATTAATGCCTACACCAAGGAAGCCAACAAACAGGCAGGTATATACAGCGAACTTCATAAAAACATACAGGATTGCTGTAATGAAATGGGAATAGAAATATTATCACCTCATTACAGGGCCGCACGCGACGGTAATATGACCACTATTCCGGAAAATTACCTCGATAAGGACTATAAAGCGCCTTCATTTAATGTAAAAATGGATAAAGACAACAACGAAACTAAAGCATAATAACCATGTGGGAAGAAATTAAAGAGTTGCTTAATGAAACGCTTATAACCATTGGCAAAACCCAGCTAAAGGTAAGCTCAATTATTACACTTATCCTGTTTTGGGTAGTGGTAACCTTTATTTTAAAAATAATTAAGAAGAGTATATATGGCATACACAGTTTTGATCAGGCTAAAAAGTACTCCATTTTTACATTGGTTAAATACATACTGCTGGTAATTGCTGTAGTATTATCAATGGAAATAGTAGGCTTTAACCTTTCGGTACTGCTGGCCGGATCCGCTGCCTTGTTAGTCGGTTTGGGTTTAGGTATCCAAAACCTGTTTAGCGACTATATATCAGGTATTGTTATTTTGGTTGATGCATCAGTAAAAATGGGAGATGTTATAGAAGTCAACAACATTGTAGGAACAGTAGAGGAAATAAGATTAAGAACCACCACAGTACTTACCCGTGACGATAAGTATATTATTATACCTAACTCAGACCTTACCCGTAACGAACTTATTAACTGGACACATAACGCCTTAGCTTCCCGTTTTGAGGTAACTGTTGGTGTAGATTATTCATCGGATGTGGAACTGGTAACAAATTTATTAAAAGAGGCTGCTGCCGAAGAGCCGGGAGTATTGCAAAAACCTGCTCCGTTTGTACGTTTCAATAATTTTGGAGAGTCATCATTGGACTTCTCGGTTTACTTTTGGGTAGAAGACGTATTTAGGGTAGAAAATGCCAAAAGCCAGATGCGTTACCGCATTTTAGATAAATTCAGGAAGAATGGTGTTTCTATACCATTCCCGCAAAGGGTGCTGCATACAGCAACAGGGAATTAGTTATGCTGTGCCCTGAAAAGCGCCAGCAAAACATCAGGATCAATAAGCCCGGTTGGAGATTTCTGCATTTCCTGCAGCACGCTTCTCATGGCAAAAGGGCTAAGCCCCATATTAACTCCCATTTCGCGAATTGCAACCTGCTCATTATCATGCAATACCCCATCGGCATGCATTAAAAGGGCTAATCGATAAAACTGAAGTATACGCTGGTGTTCCGATTTAATTACGACCTTTTTGGCCTCATGTTCAAAAAGGCTTTCAAAAACACTCTTTTCAACCTTAAGCTGAGAAGCTACTATAACCAGAAACTGGTATTCGCGCTCGTGTATCTGCCCGTCTATTCTTGCAAACGCAATCATTTCTGACAATAAGCTTAATTTTTCTTCGTAAGTGCTCATGAAAGTGGTATTTTTAGCTAATATATTGTTTTTACTGCAAAACTTTTAATTATGGTTCGCAATTTTTTGTTAATCGCCCTATCTTTATGGTATATGACAGCTAAATCTCAAGACCATACTTTTTCACAAAACGTATCATCATTTACTATCAATGCACCACAGCTTATCGGTGAAAGAAAAATATGGATATATCTCCCTTTTAATTATAAGGAAGCCGATAAAAAGTTTCCCGTAATATACATGCACGACGGTCAAAACCTGTTTGACAGTTTTACGTCCTTTGCAGGAGAATGGCGCATTGATGAAGTACTGGACAGCCTAAAAGCCGAATCTATAGTAATAGGAATAGAAAACGGAGGCGATAAACGTATTAATGAGCTTACCCCCTACACAAACGAAAAATACGGCGGAGGTGATGGTGATAAATATCTTGACTTTTTGGTAAACACCCTTAAGCCTTATGTAGATAAAAACTACCATACACTTACTGACAGAAGCAATACAACTATTTTTGGCAGTTCTCTGGGTGGGTTAATATCCTTTTATGCTATACTTAAGTATCCAAAAGTATTTGGTAAGGCAGGAGTATTCTCCCCTTCGTTTTGGTTTAGCGAAGATATGTATGATCTTGTACATAATACCGAGACTATAGATGCCAGGATATACTTTATGGCAGGCGACCATGAAAGCAGCGAAACCATTACCGATTTAGAGCGAATGGAAGAACTGGTAAAACACAAGATAAAAGACAAAAAACAGTTCCGTAAAAAAATTGTACATAACGGAAGACACAATGAAACGCTTTGGACTAACGAGTTTGAAGATGCTTATTTATGGCTTACTGCTAATGATTGAGGCTAAAAAGATTGTTATATCAACACATTGCCATACCTTTGCAAAAAATAAGATATGAATAATAACGACGTATTTAAAAAATTAAGGGTAGCACTTCAACTTCGTGATGACCAGATTGTAGAGATTATGGAACTGGTAGATTTTAGGGTATCTAAAGCTGAATTGGGAGCTTTTTTCCGAAATGCCGACCATCCTAACTATATGGATTGTGGTGACCAGGTGCTTCGCAATTTTTTAAACGGACTTATTATTCATCTTCGCGGTACTAAGGAAGAGCCTAAAAATCCACAGGAAGTACTGGCTAAAAACAAAACTGCAGTAAAGAATAACAAAAAAAGTTTCTCTGCTGTTAAACAGGATAAACCTAAAACTGACAGGCCTAAGAGCAATAAACCTAAAACTGCTAAAGCAGACGATAAAAAGCCCGCTAAGAACTTTAAGGCTAAAAAACCGGCTCCTGTTGTTGAGAAGTTTAAGTTTAAGTCAGGCAAGAAATCAGACTCTTAAATAAGACTTATATTTCAGTTAAGAATTCCGTAATTATTTTCTTTCATTTTATCAATCCCGTAAAAGTTTAATAAATATATGTTAAGTAACATTATATTAAACCTTTAAGCGGATATCGTTTTGTAAATTTGGATGAATCGCCTGCATGGCAGGACTTTACTTCCATCAGGCAAAACGCCAGCTATATAATGAAAATAATTACTGTATCTTACAGGTTGCCTGTATCTATCAAAAGGCAAAAGGAGAATGTAAAAATTACACAAAGTGCCGGAGGGCTTGCTACAGCTATACTTTCTTATTCTGAAAAGAGCAAAAAAAACCTTACCTGGGTAGGTGTAGCCGATTTTGACAAGGAGCTTTGGGACAACAATAAAAACAATTACGAGAGTAACTTTGATATTGAACCCGTTTATCTTGAAAAAAGACTAAACAGGAATTTCTATAATATATTCAGTAATTCGGTATTGTGGTCATTGTTTCACTATTTCCCTTCTTATATAGAATATAATCATGAAGGGTTTGAGGCTTATAAGGCAGCAAATGAAATTGTCGCCGAAAAGGTAAACAGTATTTATGAACCCGGAGATATTGTTTGGATACACGATTATCATTTTATGGGGCTGGCCAAAATAATAAGGGAGAAACATCCTGATGCAAAAATTGGCTACTTCCTTCATATACCTTTTCCAAATTTTGAAATCTTTAGGGTGCTGCCAAATAAAGTAAGGCGCTATTTGCTTGAAGGTGTATTGGGTAGTAATTTAGTAGGATTCCATACCTGGGACAATGCCATTCACTTTACAGAGTGTGTCGAGAAAATGCTGGGGCATTCGCATAAAAACTTCATCTTTAGCCAGGATACACACCGCACAAGAGTGGGTTCCTTCCCTATCAGTATCGATTTTGACAAGTTTAATAATGCTTATGACAAACCTGAGGTAATAAAACTGCGGGAGGAGATTAAGCACTTATATGAAGACAAAAAAATAATCTTCTCGGTAGACAGGCTTGACTATACAAAAGGAATAACCAACAGGCTTAATGCCTTTGAAAACTTTTTAATAAACTATCCCCAATGGAGAGAAAAGGTTGTTTTTCTGCTGGTGATTGTACCTTCCCGTGAGGAGATTAGGAAATATGGGGAACGTAAAAAAATGATTGAACTCAATATAGCCCGTATAAACGGTACCTTGGGTAATTATAAATGGTCGCCTGTGGTATATCAGTACCAGTCGGTAGATTTTGATAAATTAATAGCATTATATACCAGTGCCGATGCAGCACTTATATCTCCTGTAAGGGACGGTATGAACCTTGTAGCAAAAGAATACATAGCTGCCCGTAAAGATTTAAGAGGAGCCCTTATATTAAGTGTAATGGCAGGGGCAGCAAAAGAACTTCAGGAATCGCTTACTATTAACCCCTTTGATGACGAACAGATTGCCCTTAAGCTTAACTACGCCCTTACAATGAGCGAGGAAGAACAGGAACGACGTATAGAAAGAATGCAGCGCTACCTTAAAAAGCATGATGTTTTTAGATGGGCTACCGATTTTCTTAACGAGACTGAGGAAATACACAGTAGGGATACAAAACCTGTAGCCCTGGCTGATAAAACAAAAGAAACAGTTCTTGAAAAATTTGATAAGGCCAAAAAGAGGCTTATTCTTCTGGATTTTGACGGTACTCTTGTAAACCTTCAGCCAAAGCCGGAAATGGCCGTACCCGATGACAAACTTATAAAACTGCTAAACACACTGGCAAGCGATGAGAAAAATGACGTATGGATAATTAGCGGCAGAAATCACGAATTTTTAGAAGAGTGGTTAGGCGAACTCCCTATTGGTCTTGTTGCAGAACATGGCGGATATATAAAACGTGATAAATGGGAATCGGTAATAAACGGTACTCCGGAATGGAAAGGTCGTGTTATAGAAATAATGCATGATTATGTAGATACTAATGCCGAAAGTTTTGTGGAAATAAAAGAATTTGGTGTGGCCTGGCATTACAGGAATGTAGAACAAAGACAGGGTTTCCTTGCTTCTAGGGAATTGTTATCGTTACTTAAAAACCAGTTGTATAACATGCCTACACAAATTATAGACGGTAATAAGGTTATAGAAGTAAAACACTTTTTGGCACACAAAGGTACCACCTGTAAGAACAATATCCTAAATCCTGATTATGACTTTGTTCTTTCTTTTGGCGATGATAAGACAGATGAAGATTTATTTGAAATGCTTACCGGCACCAATGAACATACTGTTAAGGTAGGCCCGGGTAATACTGCTGCTAAATACAGGGTACAATCGGTGGAGGAAGTATTAAGTTTTTTAGGAGAACTTACACATTGTAATGTAATGAAATAAATATAAAAACATATCTTTTTAATCCCGGCTATACGTCGGGATTTTTTATATTTGGTATACCCATCTTTAATAATAATTAATACCAGTTTAATGAAAAAACAGTTTTTCCTTTTTCTGTTTGTTCTTACGGCAACTATCAGTAAGGCACAAACGGAGTATGTAACCCAAACAAACATCCAGTATTATGATCAGGCAACTAATAAGTCAGACTCCTATATAAATGAGCGTTGTGTATTGGACATCTATTACCCTAAAAACACCAAAAACTTTGCTACCATTGTATGGTTTCACGGTGGCGGAATTACACAGGGAAGCAAAGAAATTCCCGAATACCTTAAAAACAAAGGCTTTTGTGTTGTAGGTGTTAACTACAGGCTTAGCCCTAACGTAAAGGCACCTGCTTATATAGAAGATAGTGCAGCTGCAGTAGCCTGGGTGTTTAATAACATCAGTAAATATGGCGGCGATACCTCATCTATATTTCTTTCAGGGCATTCTGCCGGAGGATATCTTATCAGTATGGTAGGGCTTGATAAAAAATACCTTGCCAAACATAATATAGATGCTAACAATATTGCGGGGCTTATACCTTTTAGCGGGCAGTGTATTACTCATTTTACCATAAGACAGGAAAAAGGTATTAAAGATACCCAGCCAATAGTAGACGAATATGCCCCTTTATTTCATGTAAGGGCCGATGCTCCTCCCCTTTTGCTAATTACAGGAGACAGGGAAATGGAAATGTTAGGCCGTTATGAAGAAAACGCTTATTTGGAACGTATGATGAAAATTGCAGGGCATAAAGATACCCGACTGTATGAACTGGAAGGTTACGGCCATAACATGACCGAGCCTGCCTTCCCTCTATTGGTTAAAGAAGTAAAAAGGATTATGGAACTTAAAAAGAAGAAATAATCACATCATTACATACAAAACTAAAAAGCCCTCGCAACAGCGAGGGCTTTTTATATATAACCTATTTTATTTTTATTAGCTTAAAGCAGCTTTAACCTGATCTGCAGCTTCCTGGAACAGAGTAGCAGAAAGGATTGGCATACCTGAGTTATCGATAAGTTCTTTAGCGATATCTGCATTAGTACCCTGTAAACGTACAATGATAGGCACTTTAATAGAGTCACCCATGTTTTTGTAAGCATCTACAACACCCTGAGCAACACGGTCACAACGAACGATACCTCCAAAGATGTTGATAAGGATAGCTTTTACGTTTGGATCACGAAGGATAATACGGAAAGCAGTTTCAACACGCTTAGCATCTGCAGTACCACCTACGTCAAGGAAGTTAGCCGGCTCAAAACCTGCATACTTAATAAGGTCCATAGTAGCCATTGCAAGACCTGCACCATTTACCATACAACCTACTGTACCGTCAAGATCCACATAATTAAGACCTACTTCTTTAGCCTCAACCTCAATTGGGTTCTCTTCACGAACGTCACGCATATCTGCATATTTCTTTTGTCTGTAAAGAGCGTTGTCATCAAGAACAACTTTAGCATCTACTGCTAAGATTTTATCGTCAGAAGTTTTTAATACAGGGTTAATTTCAAATAGTGAAGAATCGCTTTGTACATAAGCAGTATAAAGAGAGTCAACAAATTTCACCATTTCTTTAAAAGCATTACCAGACAGGCCAAGGTTAAATGCAATCCTTCTTGCCTGGAAGCCCTGTAAACCTACTGCAGGATCAATTTCTTCAGTAAAGATAAGGTGAGGAGTTTTTTCTGCAACCTCTTCGATATCCATACCTCCTTCAGTAGAATACATAATCATGTTACGGCCTTTACCTCTGTTTAATAAAACAGACATATAGAACTCAGAAACTTCACTTTCACCAGGGTAGTAAACATCCTCAGCGATAAGTACTTTGTGAACTTTTTTACCTGTTGGAGGAGTTTGAGGCGTTATAAGATCCATACCTATAATCTGTCCTGCAATCTCTTCAACCTGCTGAAGGTTTTTTGCAAGCTTAACACCACCACCTTTACCGCGGCCACCTGCGTGTATCTGTGCTTTTACCACATACCACTGTGTACCGGTCTCGGCAGTTAATTCTTTAGCGGCAGCAACAGCCTCCACAGCATTGTTAGCAACAATACCGCGCTGTACACGTACGCCGTGACTTGCCAGTATTTCTTTTCCCTGATATTCGTGTAAATTCATAATTAATGCATTTATCTTATTAAAAGTGGAACAAAAATAGAAAATTCAATCCAATGACCGAAAGTATTTTTAATTTTTTCTCCTACTCATACTACAGCCTTACGCAACCGTTTTCAGGTTTAAGCATCTTACTGTAAAAACCATAACTATGAAAACTTTAAAATTAATGCTTTTATTACTGTACATCCCTGTTGCCTTTAGCTGCAATAATGATGACGACAACAACCAGCCTTCAAATCAGGAGTTTGAAGGGACATGGAAACTTATAAATGTAAGTGGTGGATTTGGCGGAGTTGACCACGACTTTGAAGAAGGTATTATTACATGGACATTTAATTCGCAAAACGAAACAATTGTTGTTGTAAATAATAACCCTGCCGATGTTTACGACGGACTTGGCACAGGCGAATACACTTACGATTTTGTTCCTAATGACATAACTACTATCTGTGCAGAATCATTTGAAGCACAGGGGCCGGGTGATGCAGAAACAACATCTAATTTTGGGTGTATGGCCATAACAGGCAACGACATGACACTTTCCATGGCTGAAGCCGATGGTTTCTTACTTACATTTAAAAAGAATTAATTTGAGCGGTTAACATAAATCGTATTACATTTTAATTGTTACCCAGTTCCGGGCAAAACCTAAGGCCGTTATTTCGTCACTGCAGCCAAAGGAATAGCCCGGTTTTTTGTTTTCCTGAGTTATTTAAATCGATGTAGCTGTAAATATAAGTTACATTTATAACTTTTTGTTATATTTTGTTAATATACTTTATTTAATTGTCTGGTATATAATTCATAAATAATTTTGTACCCGAAACAAGTATATCTATAAAAAGAATGGAAGCAAAAGAATTATTAAGATTAGCCGAAGAGTTTGGAAGCCCTTTATATGTGTATGATGCGGCTAAAATACAATCACAATACTACCGCCTTGAAAATGCTTTTTCAAAGGTAAAAAATTTAAGAATAAACTACGCTTGTAAGGCGCTGTCAAACATATCAATACTAAAACTGCTTAAACAAATGGGCTCCGGCCTGGATACCGTTTCCATACAGGAAGTGCAACTCGGTATATTGGCCGGCTTTACGCCCGAAAGCATCATCTATACACCAAACGGTGTATCTATGGAAGAAATTGAAGAAGTAGCGGCACTTGGCGTACAAATTAATATAGACAATCTTTCAATACTGGAACAGTTTGGTGCAAAGCATCCTACTACCCCTGTATGTATCCGCATAAATCCACATGTTATGGCGGGCGGCAATAGTAATATTTCCGTGGGGCATATAGACAGCAAATTCGGTATTTCTATCCATCAGATGCCACATTTGTTGCGAATAGTGGAAAATACCGGAATGCACATCAACGGTATCCATATGCATACTGGGTCGGACATACTGGATATCGAAGTGTTCCTTTATGCTGCCGAGATATTATTTAAGGCCGCCCTAAATTTTAAAGAGCTGGAGTTTGTTGACTTTGGAAGCGGATTTAAAGTACCTTATAAAAAAGATGACATCCAGACCAATGTTGAGGAACTGGGTAAAAAACTAAGCAAAAGATTTAATGCTTTTTGCGAAGAATATGGGCGCGACCTTACCCTTGCTTTTGAGCCGGGTAAATTCCTTGTAAGCGAGGCAGGTTATTTTCTTGCAAAAGTAAATGTGGTTAAACAAACCACATCTACCGTATTTGCAGGTATAGACACTGGTTTTAACCACCTTATACGCCCTATGTTCTATGGCTCTCACCATCATATAGAAAACATCAGCAATCCTAAAGGAAAAGACCGTTTCTACTCGGTTGTAGGATACATTTGCGAGACTGATACTTTTGCCAGCAACAGAAAAATTGCTGAAATAAACGAGGGAGATATACTGTGTTTCAGAAACTCGGGAGCTTACTGTTTCTCTATGGCATCAAACTACAACTCAAGGGTACGCCCGGCAGAAGTACTTTGGTTCCAGGGTAAAGGACATTTAATAAGACAAAGAGAAACCTTTGAAGATATTATCCGTAACCAGGTTGTTATGGATTTTAAAGACGAACCTATTACGGTTTAGTTAGGTTATATATACTTGTTATTGTTTCAGGGCCGGAGCTGTATAGCTCCGGCTTTCCTGTTTATTTAACATGACTGTTTAACCTATTATGATATATTTGCAAAATGCACTGCACATTTAAAAACAGCATTTTTATTAAGTATATATGGGGATTTATGTCCTTATACATACTAAACTGCTGTATAGATGTACCCGGTGCCGCTAATACTCACGAAGACCTTACCATAAACAAACAGGAGAGCTTACTGGAACTTATTATAGAAAAACTACTGGGTTTTGATAATGCTGTTGCAGAATATGACGATACCGATACCGATTCCAACTCGGTAAAAAAGATAAGCCTTGATTTTTTTATGAGTCAGCCTTGTGCAGTATCAAAAAAACAAAACCACATTTTTATAAAAAGGGAAAATCTTACTGCCAAAGAGCAGGACATACAAACTCCCTTTTTTGAAATAACCTCCCCCCCTCCGGAAGTTTAGTTTATTACAAGATATAACAATCTAAACCTATCTTATGTCAAACGGCATGAGGCATAGGCTTTTGTCTAATTGCTAATAAATTAAAAATGAATACTTTATTAAAGGCAGGATCAGCTGCCTTACTTACCTGTTTAGGAGCGCTTAACGGCTTTGCCCAAACCAATGATGAAATTCCCAATAACATAGCCGACAGCCTCTATATAGCAGAGGTACAGGATTATGCACAACCCGTGAAAATATTGCATGCTGAGCCTTTGTATATTGACCTGATAAGGGATCTTGGTGCCCGCAAAGGAGAAAGGGAATGGAATGTAGGCATGGGGCTAACCGACAAAAACACCCATGATGAATATATCGCCCTTGTAGAGTATGAATGGGCCCCGGTAAACAGATTGGGGCTTGAAGTGGAACTTCCTTTTTCATTTTACTATCCTGTAAACGGCAACACCAATGCCCCAGGCAGTAAATTAAACAGTCTGAAAATGGCAGCCCAATACTCTTTTTTCGTTTCCGAAAAACTAAAGACATCTATGGCTATTGGTTACATACAGGAATTTGAACTTACCGATTTTAATCAGTATAGCAGCTCTCCGCTGTTTACAGGCAATGTTTATAATCCGTTTTTTATTGCGGCAAAACGCTGGGGTCAAAATTTCCATACACTACTCTATACAGGCCCGCAGGTGTTTCATCATTTTGAGGATAACAATACCCATACCGTTTGGCAAATCAATACAAACGTGCATTATATGATACCCGGTACGCGGAATTTTATTGGTATTGAATTTAATAAGGAAGCCCAAAAACATGATTTTGACATGACAGTAAGGCCTCAAATGCGTGTAGGTGTTACAGATAATATTCTTATAGGTATTGTAACCGGCATTCCTATAAACCGTGAAAACGAAAGATTCAGCACTTTTTTAAGGCTTATTTATGAACCCGCACACAACTAAATTGTTTGGTTAATTTGTTTTTTTTGTGTTTAAGCCGGAGCTATGCTTCGGCTTTTCTTTTATTCTAATACATGTTTTTCAAAAACACTTAATTCATTATATTTGAATTAATTAACCGCTTTACCATGACAGATCTAAACTATATAAAATCACTTAGGGTTCCTACAACAGAAAATCCGCTTCGTATACTTATGAGTGCGTGCCTTAAAGGTATAAAATGTGGGTATGACGGCACTGCAAATGGCGAATATCCCAGTGCATTAAAAGTACTGCAATATGACACCGTAAAAGTAACTTCGTTTTGTCCTGAAGAATATTCTTTTGGTTCTCCGCGTGAAATGTGTGATATACATGGCGGAACCGGAATGGATGTACTTAACGGTAAAGCAAAAGTACTAACCGATAGCGGAATAGACTGGACGGAAGGAATGATTGCAGCTTCAGAAAAAATGCTCGAAATAGCCAAAGCCGAAGCTATAGAACTTGCTATATTAATGGATGTAAGTGCTGCCTGTGGAAGCCAGGTTATTTATGACGGTAATCGCTTTGCAGAAAATAAAATATACCAGATAGGTATGGGAGTTTGTGCTGCCCAGCTTGTGCGAAACGGATTTAAAGTCATAAGCCAAAGGGATTATGCCAGCCTTGAGATAGTATATTCTAAAATTGACTCAGCCCATAAGATCAAAACTGATGTAAAAGACCATCACGAGATTGACTGGTATAAAGAATATTTTAATGTTTAGGTACTAGATTGTTTAATTATCTGGATATTAATTACCGGAACTCACTATTTTTATAGAAAAATACTATAAAGCATAAACACACCTAATGAAATCATTTATCAAGCTTCTTTTTTGTATCGTTACATCACTTACAACTATTAATGCACAGGAAATAAAAACCATTAAAGCTACTGTATCAAGCGGTAAACATATTTACAATGATTCAGAATATAAAACATGGGAAAAGTTATTTGACAAATATTACAATGAAGATTATGAGTCCCTGAATAACGAGGAAAAGGAAATGATTGACAAACTTGAAATGATTGAAGGGCCTTATACACAAGGTGTAGGTTGCAGTTGGTATTGTGGTGGAGGGCCCTATGAAATCACTGCTTCAAGTATTCTACCTAGTAATGATAGCCTATATGTATCCGATAATATACACGACTTTAATTTACTTACCGCATGGGTTCCCGATACTAAACAAGAGGTTATAGGAGCCAAAATTAATTTCTATTTTAAACCTTTCTCTCCCAGGGTTACACAAATAAAAATCTATAATGGTTACATAAAAAAACATGATTTATGGAAAAAGAATGCAAGGGTTAAAAAGCTTAAACTATATGTAAACAATAAACCCATTGCTATTTTAGAACTACAGGATACCACTGCTGAACAAAGCTTTAAATTTGAGCCTTTAAATTCTAAAGTAGAAAACAGGGAAAGTATAATAACATTTGAGATTATTGAAGTTTACAAAGGATCAAAATATGATGATGTAGCCATTAGCGAAATAAATTTTGACGGACTGGATGTACATTGTTTTGCGGCTGGAACAAAAATATCTCTGCCGGAAAATAAAACTAAAAACATTGAAGAGATTATAAAAGGAGAAAGTATATTAACGTATAATGAAAATAACCAGTCGCTTGAAGAAACAGAAGTTACACAAGTAGTAAAAGTTTACCATAACAATCTTATAAAGATTCAATTTGGAAATCAAAGCATAATAACTACTAACGACCATCCTTTCTTTATAAAAAACAAAGGTTGGGCTTCATTAAACCCTGCAAAATCAAACACTGATTACATACAGGACGCTCCTGTAAAAC
The DNA here is from genome assembly GCF_004151245.1 of Flavobacterium beibuense. GTDB lineage: Bacteria > Bacteroidota > Bacteroidia > Flavobacteriales > Flavobacteriaceae > Flavobacterium > Flavobacterium beibuense_A. The sequence continues at coordinate 172,396 of NZ_JUIW01000006.1, read as the reverse complement.
AAATTGAACTTAACGATTATATCTATATTCCTGAATCCGGCGAATATTTGCAAATAACTGAAATTAAACCTATAACAAAGCCGCAAATCACATATACCCTAGAAATAAGTAAAGGCAGCAACTTTATAGCAAATGGTGCTTTAGTAAAAACAGAAAAGATTATTAACCTCAATTAGTGCAAATGTTAAACCCGGGCAGCAGGTTTAAAAGTTCCTTACATTTGCCTTGTTTTACAATTATTTAAAGTTAAATTCCGTTTTCCTTAAAGTTTAAATAACACTGCGCGTAAACCCTGTGTTGGCGCAGTTGCGTAAATTTGGCGGATTCCTTTTTACTACAAACAAAACTTAAAAATGAACAGGAGAAAATTTTTCAGGAACGGTTCGCTTTTCACCATAGGCGCAGCTGTCCTTAATCCTTTTGAAGGTACTGCACAGGTACTTGACCTTAACAACTTAGACAAAAACAAAAAAGCTAAGAACATTATATTTATGGTTAGCGACGGTATGAGTACCGGAACATTAAACATGGCCGATTTATACCTTAGCCGTAAAACCGGAAAAGGTTCTAACTGGTTACAGCTTTATAAAGACCAACGCATTAGCAGGGCACTTATGGATACGGCTTCTGCAAGTTCTATTGTTACCGACTCGGCTGCTGCCAGTTCTTCATGGGGTGGTGGAGCAAGGGTTAACAACGGTTCGCTTAACGTAGGCCCTAACGGAGAAAGGAACATGCCTATATGGCAAAAGTTTAAAAAAGCAGGTAAAATGGCAGGATGTGTTACTACTGTACCTATTACCCACGCTACTCCAGCCGGTTTTTGTGTAAACAGCGACAGCCGTAACGCTCAGCCTGAAATTGCAGAAGAATACCTTAAACAAGGTTTTGACGTAATGATGGGCGGAGGTAACAACTACTTTAGCGCAGATAAAAGAAAAGATAAAAAAGACGTTTATGCCGATTATAAGGCTAAAGGATGGCAGGTTGCCCGTACCCGCAGTGAAATGATGGCAGCAAGTAACGATAAACCAATACTGGGTGTTTTTGCTGACGACGGATTACCATATACTATAGACCGCAGAAGCAGCAAAGAACTTACCGAGGCTACTCCTACCCTTGCAGAAATGGCTCAAAAGGCTATAGACCGTATGAAAGGACATAAAAATGGTTTTGTACTTCAAATTGAGGCCGGTAAGGTAGACTGGGGTGCACATGCTAATGATATTGCAGCACTGCTTTATGATCAGACTGCTTTTGACGAAGCTATTAAGACGGTTATTGATTTTGCCGAAAAAGACGGTAATACCCTTGTTGTTATCACTACCGATCACGGTAATGCCAACCCAGGTGTAATATACGGTCAGGAAGCCAACAGTAACTTCGATAGTATTCAAAAATATACACAAACTAACGAGTGGATCCTAAACAGTATTAAAGGTGATTCTACTGCTGCACAGGTAAGGGAAATAATTGCTCATGCTAACGGAAGGACAATATCTCAAGATGAGGCAAAAACCATATTAAGCTATTATAGCGGACTTGAAAAAGAAGGAGGGCTTTATAATTACAAGCACCTCCCTTTTAAGGCATTTGCAGAAATGCAAAAAGAAAACAACTCAGTGGGATGGATAAGTATGAACCACTCTGCAGACTATGTGGAACTGGCAATGTTTGGTCCGGGTAGTCAACTGCTTAAACCGTTTGTAAAAAACACAGATCTTCATTACCTTATGCTGGAAGCCGCAGAGGTTGAAAATAAGTTCTAAAACTTTACAATCCTATTATATCAAGGTGCCTCAATGGCACCTTTTTTTATATATTGCGTTGTAAAAAAACTGCTATAAATGAAAAGAATACTCTTATTACTAACCTTATCGCTTTTTATAAGCTGCAAAAAGAAAACTGAAGAAGTAAAACCCGATGTAAAGGAGAATCCTGAATTTTCTGCTCTGCACGATGGTGATATCATTTTCCAAACATCGCTATCCTCACAAAGTCAGGCTATACAGATGGCTACAAAATCGGTTTACTCCCATTGTGGAGTTATCTACAAGGAAGCAGATAAATATTATGTTTTTGAAGCCATACAGCCTGTTACAAAAACGCCTTTAGAAAAATGGATTGCCAGAGGTAAGGACGCTCATTATGTAGTCAAAAGACTTAAAGCAGCCAAAGACGGCTTAAAAGACTGGCAGATAAGAGAAATGAAAGAAGCCGGAAAAGAAATGGCCGGTAAGGATTATGACCTGTATTTTGGATGGGGAGACGATAAAATATACTGCTCTGAACTGGTTTGGAAACTATATCACAAAGCAGGGGCCGAACTTTGCCCTACTCAGCAGTTAAAGGATTTTGACCTTACTAACAATGCTGTAAAACAGAAGTTACACGAACGCTACCGTAATAATATTCCAATGGAGGAAAAGGTAGTTTCTCCGGCGGCATTGTTTAACAGCAATTTGTTATACACAGTAACATCTAAATAAAATTAAAGCATAAAAAAGTAAAAACCCGACTATAATAGCCGGGCTTTTGCTTCTATATTATTCTGGCAGAAAAGGAGATTTTTCGACTCCACTCCGTTTCGCTCAAAATGACAATCCTGCATAAATGATTTTATACTTAAAGGGTAACAGCTTCCTGTTTGGCTTTTTCAAAATCGGTAATAATCTCTGTTAGTATTTCGGCAGCAGGTTTAATTTCATGTATAAGCCCTGCTATCTGTCCTATTTCAAGTTCTCCTTCGTCAAGATCTCCTTCAAACATACCCTTTTTGGCACGTGCCCTGCCCAGTAATGCCTTAAGATCGTCTACAGATGGCGATTTGGTATACAAATCGGCTACATCATGAAAGAATTTGTTTTTGATAAGCCTTACAGGAGCAAGCTCTTTTAAGGTAAGGTGCGTATCGCCATCCTGGGCGTTTACTATTGCCTGTTTAAAGTTATCATGTGAAGACGATTCTACCGAAGCTGCAAATCGGCTTCCTACCTGTACTGCATCGGCACCAAGTATCATGGCTGCAAGCATTCCCCTGCCTGTAGCAATCCCCCCTGCTGCTATAAGCGGAATCTGTAATTTTTCCTTTACCATCGGTATAAGTGTAAAGGTAGTGGTCTCTTCCCTACCGTTATGTCCTCCTGCTTCAAAACCTTCGGCTACAACAGCATCAACTCCTGCTTCCTGAGCCTTTAAGGCAAACTTTACACTGCTCACAACATGCACAACGGTTATTCCTCTTTCTTTAAGCCATGCTGTCCATGTTTTTGGATTCCCGGCAGAGGTAAAAACAATCTTCACGCCTTCATCCACAATAATGTTCATTATTTCTTCAATGTTTGGATACAGCATTGGTACGTTAACACCAAAAGGCTTATCGGTTGCCTTTTTACATTTTTGTATGTGTTCGCGCAGCACTTCCGGATACATAGACCCCGCCCCTAAAAGGCCAAGCCCACCTGCATTACTTACTGCACTTGCCAGTTTATATCCGCTGGCCCAAATCATTCCCGCCTGTATTACAGGGTATTGTATATTAAATAATTGAGTTATTCTGTTCATTATTTTGTTTTTTCAAAAGTATCAACCAGATTACTGCTTTCTAAAAAATTAAAGCCAATATCTATGATCTTTGTATCCTTATTTTTAAATTTAAACTTAAAAAAGCGTCCATCTGTAAATATATTTTGAATATCCTTATTACCAAAGTCAAACCTATACTTTTCTTCAAAAACCTTATCAACCTCTTTCCCTTCAATTAAAGTGCTTATTAAATAGAAAGACTCGGCACTTGTAAGGTACAAGCGGTTATTTCGCTTATCACTTAAAGTAGCGTATAAAAAGTATTTGAATGTCATATAATCCGGCACTTTCCATTCTGTAAACTTCAACTGCTGATTTAAAAATTGTACAGGTCTATAGGCCCATATCAATTCTGTCGGTGCAGAAGAAGCATAATCCCTGATAGATTTAATTATTTTCCCGTCTTTCAGAAAAGCTATAGAAACAGTTTGATTATCTGTCACTTCTGTATAGTAATAATTTTTCATGTTAAAATAATCTGCCTTATAAAATAGGGTTGCAATTTCATTAAATTGTTCCCTAGTTATTTTTGAGGTTTTAAAACCTTTTGCACCAACATAATCAATTCCCAAATACTTTACATCACCCGTAGCCTCTATTAAGATATTACTAATAGGACAAGAACCAAAACAATGAGAGCCGGATACTATTACACCATCAAACTGATGTTGTTTATTAATCTCATAGTTTTGTTTCACTAAAGTTAATATGTCTTTATCTTCACTATCATAATCTTCAAGAATAAGGGTGTCTTTTGTAAATTTTAATACATGATAAATGAGTTCTTTTTTCTCCTCCCCTTTATCAAATATTTTAAAAGTATCTTTTGAGATGGAATAGCTCGTTCGGGTACCTAAATACTTTACAAAATCATTAGGTTGTTTATAATTCTCATCAACCTTATAATTATGATATTCTTTTAAATCAAAATAAAAATATCCTAATTTATAATCACAAACACTATCATTTAAAAAATCAAATCCTCTTAAATCACCATATCGGTGTCTATAATCTTCACTTGTTGTAGTATCAACAGCCTTCCAACTACCCAAAATCATCTCCTGAGGTGTTAATGGCTTTTCTTTTTGACAGGAAACTAATAAAAGTACAAGTACGAATAGTAAGGTGTGTCGCATAAGTAAATATTTATTGTTTTATCAGCCTTCCGCTTCTCGATTTATCGGAAGATGATAACACGTAGTTATATACTCCAAACGATAAATTACTTAGCGATATTGCCTGATTAGCGATCACTTTCTGTTTTAAAACAACCTGCCCTAAACTGTTATAAATAGTTATTGATGCCTGCCCGAAATCATCCGGAAAAGCAATATTTATAACCTCATTTGCAGGATTAGGGTATAAAATAAAATCTGTTTTGGCTACCTCCTTAACGGTAAGCTCATTTAAAGCAAAGGCAAAGTCCGGAATACCATAACCGTATTCAAAATCAGGATTTGTAAACCTGTCGGCCGAGCCCTTTACCAAAGCCATAATTTCAGTATTTGTCTTTTCAGGAAATGCCTGCCACAGGCATGTTACCAGTCCGGCAGTTATAGGGCTGGAAAAAGATGTACCGTTACCAAAGGTTATAGTACCGTCTGGCTTGGCAAAAATAGCCGCCGATCCCTGTGCCATAACATCGGGTTTTATACGCCCGTCACCTGTTGGGCCTATACTACTGAAATAAGAACGTGCCTCATCATAGCTTACAGAACCTACCGTAAGTACATTAAAGGCATCGGCAGGTATTTCTATATACGGGTCGGCATTGTTACCGTTGTTTCCTGCCGAAATCACCACTATCATACCACGGCTAAAGGCTATGTCTGCACCACGTGTCATAAATGCGGTTTGCCCGTTTACCGATTCATACGGATAGTTGTAATTAGGATTATCATAGTTATAGTAGCCTAAGGATGTATTTATTACATCTACCCCAAGGCTATCGGCTACTTCGGCTGCCTCAACCCAATATGACTCCTCTACAGGGTTTTCACTACTGGTATCCTCAGTAATAAACAGGTAGTAAGAAGCATTAGGCGCAGTGCCTACAAGAGCTCCCTCTACATAGCCCCCCATAGTGGATAGCACATAAGTACCATGATTATCAGCTGTATAAATATCGTTACTGCCTGCTACAAAATTATAGCCGCCCAAAATAAGGTTGTTATCAAAAAGGTTTTGAAATGGTTGTGCCGTATCTACCCCAGGGAATCCGGAGTCCATAACAGCTATTATCATTCCTTCCCCAGTATAGTCCTGCTGGTGCAGTACCTGTCCGTTAAGCATGTCTATTTGGGAAGTACTCATGCCATAATCATAATTCTCCTGAACGTCCAGTTTGTTATTTACAGTACTTGTGCTTGCCGAAACAGCAGGCCTTCCGGGAGTATTTATGGTTTTATCTGCAAATTCAATATTTTGTACAAAGCTAAGTGAAGTCAGTGCCGAAATATCCTCAATCGTTCCGCGCACATGTACCGCATTGAGCCATTTGGATTTTGCCATAACGGTAATACCTGTAGCAGCATCGGTTTGAGAAAGATAATCCTCATGAACAGGCACATCAAGCTCATCAAGTGCAATGCCCTGATTATTCCTTCTGTCTAAAGCACGTTGTGACAGCATTTCAAGCGGATTTGCCAGATAATACTCGGCATCGGGTTTATCATTAAAGTAAACCCAGGCATCCTCCTGTGCATAGCAGTTTGCTGATAATATAAGGAACAATATAAATAACTGCTTTTTCATTTTATTTTTTTTATTGACCTGTAACTAAAAATACGCCTTATAGGCATTTTTGGTTTATTTACACCTCCATTACCTAGAAGGAATCAAATATACAAAAGATGCCTGCAAGTAACTAAAAGATATTACTTTTGCGCAAACCGGTTTTATAATGTTATACCTTATTTTAAGTATTATATGCAGTGTTACTGTAGGTGTTATTTTTAAAACATCTAAAAAGTATACTGCAAACATAAGCCAGATAGTAGCCTGGAACTATATTTTTGCCATTGTATTGTGCTATCTGTTTTTTAAGCCCGACCTGCAAACTATAAACAACGATGCGCCCTGGGAACTTTACATCCCATTGTCCATCCTTTTACCTTCGGTGTTTGTATTTCTTGCTTTATCCATTAAGCATATGGGCATTGTAAAGACCGATGCGGCACAGCGCCTGTCTTTATTCATACCGGTTATTGCTGCCTATTTCCTGTTTAAGGAATCTTTTTCTGTTTATAAAATAATAGGCCTAGTTATAGGCTTTCCTGCTATTGCATTAATCCTTTCAAAAAAGGACAGTAATACCGAAAACAAATGGCTATATCCTGCTATAGTGCTTTTTGGCTTTGGTACCGTAGATGTACTATTTAAAAATATTGCATTGCAAACGTCATTACCTTTTACCACTTCTCTTTTTGTAATTTTTTGCGGGGCACTGGTAATAGCATGGCTATATGTTATTTATGAACTGATTGTTAAAAAAGAAAAGTTCTGTCTCTTCAATTTTGCCTTTGGTGCATTGGTGGGTATTTTTAACTTCTGTAATATTCTTTTTTACCTTTATGCACACAAAGAATTTGCCAAAAACCCATCTACCGTTTTTGCAGGAATGAACATGGGAGTTATTGTTTTAGGATCGCTTGCAGGTATATTTGTCTTTAAGGAAAAAATGACCCGATTAAATTATCTTGGGCTTTTTTTGGCACTTTGTGCTATCGTTTTTATCACTCTTTCGCAAATGCAACAGTCTTAAAGGTTATAGAACATAACCTTCAAAACATTGAAAAACAACACTTTAAAAAATAAATAAAATTTTATTTGGAAATTAGAAAGTTTGTCCATTAACTTTGCTGCAAGTTCTTTAGAAAATAATTCTTATCCAGAAAGACCGAGGGATTTGACCCTATGACGTCTTGGCAACCTGTTCAGGTAAAACTGAATAAGGTGCCACATTCAACCATGCATGGCATGGAAAGATAAGTTTAGAAATACGTAGATAATACTTCAAATATATTATGTGCCTTTCTGACTTATCGGAAAGGCATTTTTGTTTTATGCACTTTCCGATAGACTGGTTTAGAATGTTTTTTACAGAATCTGAAAAAATGTCAAATATTCTAAACATCAAAAAAAAATGAAAGAGCAGACTCTAATTCTTAACAGCTTACCAATTGATCCGCTAACAGGTTCTATCTCTACCCCTATTTACCAAACATCAACTTTTGTACAGGATGCACCGGGTGTGCACAAAGGTTTTGATTACTCCCGCAGTAACAACCCAACCCGTAAAGTACTTGAAGACTGTATTGCCAAACTTGAAAACGGACATGCAGGTTTTGCTTTTGCCAGCGGACTTGCAGCTATTGATGCCGTAATTAAACTACTTGAAGCAGGTGATGAGATTATTGCAGTGGATGATATTTACGGTGGTGCTTTCCGTTTATTTACACACGTTTACCAAAAGTTTGGTATTAAAATAAACTATGTAGACTCTACTAACTCACAAAACGTTGCAGATGCAGTAACCGACAAGACAAAACTTATATGGATTGAATCGCCTACTAACCCGACCCTTAAAGTATCCGATATCCGTACTATTGCAAAAACCGCCCGCCAACATAACATAATTCTTTGCGTAGACAACACTTTTGCTTCTCCGGTTTCTCAAAAGCCTATAGATTTTGGAGCTGATATTATCGTCCACAGTGCTACAAAATACATTGCAGGACACAGCGATCTTATTGCCGGCCTTGTAGTAACCTCAACTCCTGAACTAAGCGAAAAAATCAAATTTATCCAAAATGCCTCTGGAGCTATATTAGGCCCTTTTGACAGCTGGTTGGTTATCCGTGGTATAGAAACATTAAACCTTAGGGTTAAACAACATGCTGAAAATGCTCAAAAAATTGCCGAATACCTATTGGAAGAAAAACTGGTTAAAAATGTTTATTACCCTGGCCTACCATCTCACCACAATCATGAGATTGCTAAAAGCCAGCAAAAATACTTTGGTGGAGTTATAGCTTTTGATCTTGTAATTGACGATAAGGAACTGGCTTCACAAATTGTTTCGGGCACTAAACTTTTCAAACTGGCAGAAAGCCTTGGAGGAGTAAAAAGCCTTTGCTGCCTGCCTTGTGAAATGACTCACAAATCTATCCCTGCCGAAAAAAGATACGGTTCGGGTGTAACCGATAGCTTAATTCGCCTGTCTGTTGGACTTGAAGATGCTGATGACCTTATTGCCGACCTAAAACAGGCCATTGAGGCTGCTGTAAAGGCAAATGCTGATAAAACTGCTGTAACGGCTTAATTAAACCAGAAAAAAGAAGAGTATAAAAATGTCAAGAAAAAAATTAAATATAGGATTATTCGGTTTTGGGTGTGTAGGCTTCGGATTATATGAAGTACTTGATAAAACTCCCGGACTAAAGGCAAACATTAAAAACATTTGTGTTAAGGATAAAAATAAAGCACGCGAAATAGGTGCCGAAAACTTTACGTTTGATAAAAACGATATCCTTAACGACGATGATATAAATGTTGTTGTAGAACTTATTGATGATGCCGATGCTGCATTTGAAATTGTATCGGCTGCCCTTAAAAAAGGGAAAGCAGTAGTTTCTGCCAACAAAAAGATGGTTGCCGAGCATTTTACCGAATTGCTGGAACTACAGCGTGAATATAATGTACCATTGTTATATGAAGCAGCATGTTGTGCCAGTATGCCCATAATCCGTAATCTGGAAGAGTATTATGACAACGACCTTTTAGAATCTATAGAAGGTATTGTAAATGGCTCTACCAATTATATACTTACCAAAACCTTTGCCGAGAACCTTTCTTATGAGGAAGCCCTAAAGCAGGCACAGGATAAAGGTTTTGCCGAAAGTAACCCTATTCTTGACACTGGTGGTTTTGATGCCAAATATAAGCTGCTAATATTATTAGCACACTCTTTTGGTTACATTGCCAATCCCACAGATATCTTTAATATAGGAATTGACAACATAGGCGGACTGGAGCTTAAGTATGCCCGTGAAAAAGGACTAAAAATTAAACTGGTAGCACAGGCCTTTAAAGGAGCTAACGGAAACCTATCCGCTTTTGTTATCCCTAAGTTTGTGGGTAACGAAGACCGCCTCTTTACCGTAGATGACGTATTTAACGGAATTATTACAAAAACAAGCTTTGCCGATACTCACTTTTTTGTAGGCCGGGGTGCGGGTGCGCATCCTACAGCTTCGGCAGTACTATCGGATATATCCGCCTTAAGTTATGACTACCGTTATGAATACAAAAAAATATACCAGCAGGAAGATTTGGTGCTTACTAATCAGGTAACCCTAAAAGTATTCCTGCGCCACACAAAAGAAGAGGCCGAAAGCCTTAAAGAATATTTTGACACAATAGAGGAATCGTATGTAAATAATGAGTCTGGTTATATAACAGGTAACATTTCCCTGGAAAACCTAAAGACCCTGCAAAGCCAAAACAAAGGCGAAAGGTCTTTTATACTATTAAACATTGAAAAAGAAAAAGAAACTGCTGTACATGAATCTTTAATTTTAGCTTAATTAGTTTGGTCTGATTATGTTTAGGTTGAAAGCCGTATCTATTATGATGCGGCTTTTGTTTTTTAATGCTTTTTATATTCTTTAACCCCTGCTTTAATCTCTACAAGTATATCATTCTGCTCTGGTGGTATAGGGCATGAATAATCGTGATTGTAGGCACAATAAGGATTATAAGCCGTATTAAAATCTATTTGTATGGTATTACCTGCAGGGATTTTAAGGTCAATATATCTTCCTCCCCCGTAACTTCCGTTGCCTGATGTAAGATCGGTAAAAGGTAAAAACAGACTGTTTTTATACTCTTCTATCTTCATCATATCAACACTCTGAAAAACATCCAGTTTGTATTCCTTTCCTTTAAGGGTAAAAACAAGCTCACCAAATTTTCTGTAACGTGGCTTTCTGCTCGTTGTGGTAGCCATATAAAATGGTTTCTCATCAGGTGTCCTTATCAGCTTGGCGGTTACGCAATACTCCAGGTCTACCGGATAAAAATCGAGAGCCTTAAACGTTTTTAAATCTTCCTTCTTTAATGGCGATTCCTCCGGATTGGCATATTGGCTGTTAAGTTCCTTTTGATAGGCAAGGCTGCTTTCTTTAGAGCATTCCTGTGCCCCTGCCATAATAGACAATAGTAAAATACCTGCCGTAAGTATGTTTTTCATTTAATTATTTTAAGGTTCATGCAAAAGTAACCAATTCGTTAAAATATTTTTTACCGGTAGTTAATATTAAGCCCCTCTTCCTTCGTATCTTTGCTGTAAACCATCCTTTTAAAATGTTTTCTCAGGCATTCACGCGCTATATCAATAACTTCAGGGGCTTCTCCAGGGAGATATGGATACTTACCCTTATTACCTTTATTAACCGTGCCGGCACAATGGTACTACCCTTCCTGTCTAAATACTTAAAGGAAGACCTGCACTTTAGCTACGATCAGGTAGGATGGATATTAGTAAGCTTTGGATTTGGCTCCATGGCAGGTTCATGGATTGGCGGAAAACTGTCCGATAAAATAGGATTTTATAAGGTAATGGTCTTTAGCCTTTTTTCAACGGGAATATTATTTTTCGGGCTGCAGTTTGTTACTTCATTTGAAGGGCTATGTTTTGCCATGTTTGGCATTATGGTTATTGCCGATATGTTTCGCCCCGCAATGTTTGTGTCCCTTGGAGCTTATGCCAAACCCGAAAACCGTACACGTGCCCTTACATTAGTAAGACTTGCAGTAAATTTAGGGTTTGCGGCAGGACCAGCATTAGGCGGACTAATTATTATTGGTATCGGCTATAAAGGATTATTTTGGGCCGATGGTGCATCATGTATTATATCCATTCTTATTTTCTATATCCTTGTAAAGGAGAAAAAGAAAAGTAAAGAACCGGAAACTTTTTCGGACGAACCGTTAAAAAAGAGATATGTATGGAATGATGCAACATTTATAATCTTCCTTTTTACAAGTTTTACAACAGCTATGGTTTTCTTCCAGTTGTTTACTACTCTGCCTTTATATCATAGAGAAGCTTATGGGCTAACCGAACTCCATACCGGGCTTATAATGTCTTTTAACGGGCTTATGGTATTTTTTATGGAAATGCCTATTGTAGGCTATTTTGAAAGAAAGAATTTCCCTAAAATAAAAATCATAATTTGGGGATCGTTACTTTTTGCTGCCAGCTTTTTTGTGTTATTAATCAATGTATGGATAGGTATACTTTTGTTAAGTGTGGTATTCCTTACGTTTGGCGAAATGTTTTGTTTTCCTTTTGCCAACTCCTTTGCCCTTAGCCGTGCTCCCCGCGGCCAGGAAGGAAAATACATGGCACTTTACACCATGACATTCAGCATGGCACATATATTAAGTGCCAAAACCGGTATGACAATAATTTCTCATGAGCATGGCGGATATAATGTTAACTGGTTTTTTATGGGCTGTGCGGCATTGCTTGCAGCCGCGGCTACTTTATGGGTTAAAAACCGTTTAAAAAACGAAACTGCATAAATTTCAATCATTTTTTTTGCACCTCTGTACAATAAAAAACTAACTTTTTAGTTATTTAACTATAAAAATAGTTGGTAAACTAAAGAATTAGTTTTAGCTTTGGATTAATAATTAAAGATGCCATGCAAAAATTAACGAACAAGGAGGAAGAAGTAATGCACATTTTATGGAAGCTGGAAAAAGCTTTTGTAAAGGATGTGCTGAAAGAGGTTAAGGAAAATAAGCCTCACTACAATACGGTATCCACAATGATTCGCAATCTGGAAGAGAAAGGATATGTAGGCCACAATGCTTATGGCAACACACACCAGTACTACCCTGTTGTAACTAAAGAAGAATACCGAAAAGGTTTTATGAGCAATGCTATAGAGAGTTATTTTAATAACTCTTATAAGAGTATGATATCGTTCTTTGCGAAGGAAGAAAAAATAAGTGCCGATGAATTGCGTGAAATACTGGATATGATAGAAAAAAAGAAATAGTATGGAACAGTTCTTCATCTATATGGTAAAAGCATCCGGACTAATAGCTGTATTTTTTATTGCCTATTATGTATTCCTTAAAAAGGAAACATTTTTTGTATCAAACAGATGGTTTTTACTTGCTGGTATTGTTACTTCGTTACTGTTACCCATCATCGTATTTACAAAGATTGTATGGATAGATCCGCAACCTATACAGGAAGTACATGTTATAGATGTAAGCCAGTTACTTTTAATGCAGCAGGATACCAGTATAGCCGATGCTACAGTTGCTTTAAGCTGGCCCAATATTGTGCTGGGTATTTATATAGCCGGAGTACTGTTCCTTACCCTAAAACTTATAATTACTTTTATATCACTAAGGCGTATATTAAAAGATGTAAAAGCCATAAAACAGGATGGTTTCAGCTTTATTGATACCCAAAAGATACAGGCTCCTTTTTCATTCTTTAATTATATAGTATACAACTCGGCTATTTTACTACCTCATGAACTGGAAAGTATACTTTGTCATGAAAAGGTGCACAGCGTCCAGAAACATTCGGCAGACATGCTGCTTAGCCAACTGCTTACTATTTTCTTCTGGTTCAATCCGTTTGCCTGGCTGTATAAAAAATCAATCTCTCAGAATTTGGAGTTTATTGCCGATGCTTACGCTGCTAAACAAATCAGCGATACAACAGCCTATCAGAAAACTATGTTGAAGATTACTCTTCAGCCGGAATATATTACAATCACTAATCATTTTTATCAATCACTAATCAAAAAACGAATCGTTATGTTAAACAAAAAACAATCAGGAAAACTTAATTCCTGGAAGTATGCACTTGTATTACCTGCCCTTACTGCTTTTATTTATCTTTTCCAGATAAAAGTGGTTGCACAGGAAAGGGATAACTCTAAGGCTGTAGAAGAGGTAAGTCAGGAAAAATTTAAAATGGCTTTTGAAATCAACAAAAATTCAAACGAAAAAGACTTTGAAAAAATTAAAGAGCTTAGTCAAAAGGAGTTTAATGCTACTGTAACCTTTAGCGATGTTACCCGCAATAGCGATAGCGAAATTACAGGTATTAAAGTAACAATAAATAACGGCAGCGAACCAAAGATTTTCCAAACCAAAGGCACTAACGCTATTAATCCTTTCCGGATAGAAATGGAAAAAACAGATAACAACGCCAGCACTGTAGCTTTTGCAGCATTACCTGTAAGTAATGAATATAAAATGTATGCTGACAACATGGAATACTTTGAGGACGGAGAAGATCCTATTGCTCCTCCGGCTCCAATAGTTCCTATGGCTCCAAGATCATCAGTAGCTCCACCGGCTCCACCGGCACCTCCTACATTAGGTTTTATGCAACCAGGCATGCAAAACGGGCTACATATAATTAACAGCGCCAATAATGATATACTTGTTATTATTAACGGTAAAAAACAGCAAAAAGGAGCTGCAGTTACCATACCTAACGGACAAACCATTGTATCTTTAAATATTCTTAGCAGTAAGGATGCCAAAAAGAAATATGGTAAAGAAGCTAAAGAAGGTGCTCTTGAAATTACGACCCAGGAAGGCGGACAGTTAACTTTCACTTCTTCACCTATAATTTTTGACTTGAATGCTATGAAAGATTTTGAATTCAACATGGAAAACATGATTGATCCACAGGTTTTTGCTGAAGTCAATGCAAGAGTTGCAGAAGAAATGCAGCGTAATGCCGAAAATTTACAATGGATATCGGAAGACAGGATGCAACAGGATTTACAAAGAGGTCTTGAAAACATTAAGCGTGGTGAAGATCAGATTCAACGTGATCAACAAAGAATGGAGGAACGAAAAATACGTTTTGAAAGAAGGGTTGAAGAAAGGCAGGAAAGAAATACTGACAGAGCTAAAGAAAGAGATGAGGCCCGTAAACAAATGGAGGAAATGAGAAAGGAAATGGAGGAAGCACGTAAAGAGATTATGGAAAGTCGTAAGGAGATAGAAAAAGAGCTTAAAAAAATAAGAAGCGAAAAAGAATAAGTTGTTATTGTTAAAGTTAGTTAGTTAATAACAATGTTGAGAATGCGGTAATTACCGCATTCTCAAAAATAAAATAAACATATGGAAAACATTACCATCTACGCATTAAAAGCATCTGCCCTAACAGGTCTGTTTTACATAGCATACCTGTTACTCCTAAAAAAAGAAACCTTTTTTACTGCTAACAGATGGTTTTTACTTTCCGGATTGTTTACTGCTGCACTGCTACCGCTGGCGTTCTATACAAAAACAGTTATTATAGAGCGTACACCTATAGTATATCAGGCAATAACTAATTCTGTACCACAATCTGAGGTTACACCAATTATTATACCTCAGCAGGAACAGGCTTTTACCATAAACTGGTACTATGTCGCCTTAACCGTTTATCTGTGCGGAGTCCTGTTATTACTAATAAAATTATTTTGGGACCTTTATAAAATAAAGCGTATCGTTAAAGGGAGACCTATGCTAAAAGAGGGGCAATATAAAGTTATAGATAACTCTTCCATACAACTTCCGTTTTCGTTTTTCAATTATATAGTGCTTAACACATCTGTTCTAAAGCCTGCAGAGCTGGAAAATATACTGGAACATGAAAAAGTACACAGCAGGCAAAAACATTCAGCAGACATGCTTTTGGGCCAACTGTTTTGTATTATCTTCTGGTTTAATCCATTAGCATGGTTATACAAAAAAGTAATTTCACAAAATCTTGAGTTTATTGCAGACAGTGAAACATCTAAACTGGTAAGCGATACCAAAGCCTACCAAAAAACCTTATTGAAATTTACCGTGCAACAGGATTGTATTGCAATCACCAATCATTTTTATCAATCATTAATTAAAAAACGAATCGTTATGCTTAACACACCTAAATCCAAAGGAGGAACTTTATTAAGTATACCTTAATATTGCCTGCCCTAACAGCTTTTATCATGTTTTTCCAGATCAGGACTGTTGCTCAGGAAAAAACAACTCGTAAGGATACAGTCCCTCAAAATGAAACACCTGAATTTAAAGGTGAAATACTTGCCATAGAAATTAAAAATAATTTTAGTGACGAGGCCTTACACAAAGAAGCTGATTTTATTAACAAACAATATGATTTCAATTTAAAATTTGAGAATATAGAACGCAACGATAAGGGAGAAATATATAAACTAAAAATTACAGCTGATAAACCGACTGACCTGAAAAGCTGGAGTCGTGAAGAATATGCTAAAACAGGTATTGAATCATTTTTTATAATAATAGAGCAAACCGCCGAAGGAAAAAGTGAAATCTCTATAGAGGACGAAAAGTTTAAATATACCGCCACATCCGAAGTTATTTTTGATACGCATGAAGACCCCGTAACAGGAGAAAAAAATGCGGTCATTAAAACTAAAAATGTTGCCGAAAAACCGTCGTCCACAGAGGGTAGTAACGCTAAGCCAGACACAAACAACAGGAAATTTTATACCTTTAGTAATAGTGTTGATACCGTGCTTTACAAATCAACAGATGATATAAATAAATCCATATCACAAAGGGTAACCGATAATACAACAGGACGTATAAGAAAATATACTATTGTAAAAGAAACCGGGATTAATAGTAACGAAGTTAATGCTAATGAAGCCCTAATACTTATTGACGGTAAGGAGGCTTCTCTGGCAATGATTAAAAGTCTTAACCAAGATAATATTGCGAAAATAGATGTTAGCAAGGTAACGAAAGATAACGTAGCAAAGTATGGTGAAAAAGCGCGAAAAGGCGTTATATTGGTTACAACGAAACCTGATAATACTATTGAAGAGCATGTATGGGTAAACTCTAAGGATGGTAAACCTACCGAAACAAAATATGAATACAGTAACAATACTTCATTCATAATACATAAAGAGAATAATGATTACGATTTACAGGCCTATGCAGCAGAACTTAAAAAAACCGGAATAATAATGACCTGGAAAGGTTTAAAAAGAAATGCTGACGGAGAGATTACATATATTACGATTACCCTAAAAGAAGCTGACGGAAGTTATAAAGTATCAGGCACATGGTATGATATTGATGAAGGCAAACCTATATCGGATATTTATATAGGAAGACTTAACGGAAAATTAAGGGCAACTTCTGCCCCTTAAGACTACACCTCTTATAATTTACTTAAAAGACTGTCAATCAAGACAGTCTTTTTTTATCTTTGATACAACCAAAACCAGTTATGCCATGTTTAAAATACTAGCCAAGCTCAATAAATGGCTGTTGCCAAATTATACTAAACAACAACTTGACCTAAGTAAGGCCTCAAAGCTGCAAAAAGCCATAATTGCCTGGAAGTATTATGTTACTACCCACGCACTGGATTAATATATTAATGGCGAATAAATATCATATTTGCTTATCTTATCTTTACCATTTAGAAAAGACAGCTGCATAAGGAAATTACACTGAACGATTACACCACCCAACTTTTCTACCAGCTCACATACTGCTGCTGCCGTTCCGCCGGTAGCCAATACATCATCGTGTATTAAAACCCTGTCACCTTTTTGTATACCATCTATATGCACCTCTAAAGTATCTATTCCATATTCCAGTTCGTAAGAAGAAGAAATAGTTTCATAAGGCAGCTTATTGGGCTTCCTTACCGGAACAAATCCTGCATTAAGCTCATAGGCCAATAAAGTGGCAAAAAAGAAGCCCCTGCTCTCTACTCCTACCACTTTATCTATATTTTTATCCTTTAAATTACTAAGTAACAAACCCATACATTCTTTTACCGCCTCGGCACTACCTAAAAGGGGTGTAATATCTTTAAAACCTATTCCCGGTTTCGGAAAATCCTGAATGTCACGTATATAGTTCTCCAATGCCATTTTTTTTCAATTTTATATTGGTTTGAGTTTGCAAGTTAATCAATATTCCCTATATTTGCACCCGCAAACAAGGTTAGTCAATCACCTGATTTCAGACAGCCTTTAAGCAAAAAAGGCCTCGTGGCGCAACTGAATAGCGCATCTGATTACGGCTCAGAAGGTTACAGGTTTGAATCCTGTCGAGGTCACTACTCGGGACAAAGCGAAAAAATCGTCTTTTGTCCCGTTTTTTTTTGCCTGTAATTTACTGTTTACCAAATAGATACACCTCACAACTTCATTGATCCTTGCGGTTTGGAAATCGTTTCCGCGAAATGTGAAATTTTCGGGAAAAATTAAACCAATCAGTTCACGGGCTTCCGAAAGCGAGGTGTTTTCGATAGCATTTCCCAGCTTCAAAAGATTGTCAATCCCTTTATTCATAAGCTGTTCGATACTCCCCCTGTCGTCACTTACCTCAGCAAGCTGCCTTTCGAGTTTTTGGATAATTGTACCGTATTCCTTTTTTATGAGATTGTAATCCTCCACATCAATCTTTTCACTCACCAATAAATTTCTCGCAGAAGAAAGTTTTTTCTCATATTCGGCTATTTGCTCAAGGGTCTTTCTTTTTTCTCCTGATACATAACCTGTGTGCTCACGGTAGGCCTCAAGGAGCACAGCCGTGTAAAGTTTTTTTACTGCCGCAATGGGTTTATAATTGTTTAGCTGTTCTTTGAATAAACGATTGGCAAGTTCCGAATTGATCCGGTACTTGCATACCTTATCACAGTGGTAATAGTAATAATACTTATGACGGCCTTTGCATTTGCTGCCGGTAAGTTTATTTCCGCATTGGGGACACATAAAGAAACCACGCAGTGGAAAGTTTTCCGTTGTCTGTGCTTTAGGCCTGTAGGTGCGCTTTTTTCCCTCCAGCACGTCCTGTACCCTATAAAAAAGCCCCTCACTGATGATTGCCTCATGTTGGCCTTCTACCCAAACCTCATCCTCGTCCTTATACTTAGGCACCACTATTTTACCTGCATACAGCGGATTACGCAGCATGACCCAATAATTACTCTTGGTAACCCGGAAACCACGGTCTCTGGCCATCTGGAAAATAGATTCGGTACTAAAGGTATCTTTAGCTACCTGTTCGAAAATCCAAACCACAAGGGAAGCTGCGTCCGGTTCGGGAGCGATATATTTTTTGCCATCTTCTGCCACCTTATTGGTATAGCCATAAGGCGCCATTCCCATGTACCGTCCCTCCTTCCTGGCCCTGCGTATGCCATGAAAAGTATTCAGGGCACGCCGGTCATTCTCAACCTCGGGAGCAGCCAGGTAAAAGGCAAGCATCATCTTATTCTCGGGTACACTTAGATCAAGTGGCTGCTCGATGGCCTGCGGCTCCACACCGAGCTTTCGCAGAAGATTAATCATTTGATAGGCATCACCTGCATTACGGCTAAAACGGTCCCATTTCAGAAAGAGTACCAGATCGGTCTTATTTTTGTTCTTCTTCAGATTCAGAAGGAGTTTTTTCCATTGCGGCCTGTTAAAGGTCTTAGCGGAATGGTCCTCATAGATTACGTTTCTGATCTGAATGTTATGTATACCGCAATACTTTCTTAGAAGCTCTTCCTGATTGCGTTGGGAATACCCCTTTTCCGCCTGCTCATCCGTGCTTACCCTAACATATAAATCAGCAATCTTGTTCATTTAAATTACTTTAAGTGATTAATCATAGCTATAGTAGCTAATTTTCGAAGTATATATAATATCTCAGAAGCCTGCTCCAGGCTGACATCCAACCCTTCCTCCCTTAACATAGCCATAGCCCTCTTTGGCGTAAGCTTGGATGCATTATAGTCCTTTTCAAAATCCATAACCTCTCATTTAATTTGACATGAGAGTAAGTTATGGTGGTTTACAGAGAGCGTTCTAATTTAACGGCTCTTGTCATCTCATGGAATTATTTGACCGTATTACTGGCCATGAACGATTCCGTTTGAAATATAGTATCATAAGAATGGCATCGGGAAGCAGGTAAAAATAAGTATATTATCAGTCTGCTAACAGATTATATGAAGTTCCCCTTCCGCTTCCCTGCTGCTCCATGATACCTTTACCGATCAGATCCTGAATATCCCTAAGGGCAGTATCTGTGGAAACCTTTGTGATCTTTGCATATTTTAAAGCCGTAAGCTTTCCAAAAAAATCATCCAACAGTAATTGGAGTATTTTCTGCTGGCGTGCATTGAAATCAATATCCTTATGATTTTCCCAGAAGCGAACCCTTTTCAGTATTAACGAAATCGTTGCGTCAGTCTGTTCCATGGACCGCAGTAAGCATTCAAGAAACCATTGTATCCATCCCGTAATATTCAGGTCTCCTCTTTGCGTGCTTTCCAGTATATCGTAATACTTTTTACGCTCAGTCTGAATTTGTGCGGACATAGAATAAAATCGTTTTTTACTTTGATCGGCACGCGCGAGCTGCATGTCGGTTATCGCGCGGGTAATACGTCCGTTCCCATCCTCAAAAGGGTGGATTGTTACAAACCAGAGGTGGGCAACAGCAGCCTTCAGTACAGGCTCAAGATCCACCTCTGTATTGAACCATTCCAGAAAAGATCTCATTTCTTCCGGGACTTTTGCAGCATCCGGTGCTTCAAAATGTATTATTTCCCTCCCCATCGGCCCTGAAGTTACCTGCATGACATCATCCCTCCAGTCCGCAGTCCTTATCTTATACATTCCGCTTCGCCCCGTCGGGAAGAGGGCTGCATGCCATCCAAAGAGGCGGTCCTCATCCAACGGCCTTTCGTAATGCTGCGTAGCATCCAGAAGCATCTCAACCACGCCTTCCACATCACGTTCGGCACGCACTGCCCCAGCTATCTCAATCCCCAAACGCCTTGCAATGGAAGAGCGCACCTGATTGTGATCAAGCTGTTCTCCCTCAATCTCACTGGACTTGATCACATCCAAAGTCAGTGTCTTGAGTAGTGTTTCCTCCTGTAGGCGGAACCCCAACCCTTGCATCATCCCAAGGATCTTTCCCTGTTCGTGCCTGACCTTACCAATCAGTGGAGTAATTACATCCGCATCCCAGATAAATTTGGGCCAGTCCTTTTTCTGATGAATATACATATCGACGCATTTTTGCGGTAAAAATAAACTTTATTTGCCGCATCCGCAAAAAAATGCGGCGATAAAAATTGTTAATTACCGCAAAAATGCGGTGATTAAGCTCGTTTTTTACCGCATATCTTTCTGAATTTCTATCTAAATCAGGGATAGACCGGCTCATTAATCCCAAAAAAAGGATTTGACATTTGTATGCTTGCGCGACCGGATATACCAACCCGGTCTGCTGATGACAATGAAAGAACTTTTCCAAGTACGAAACCGATAAAAAGGCAGCTAATATATGCCGCACAGGGATTAACGGTAAAACAAAAGACTACGGCATAATGGCCTTGCTCCCTACCGTTCACCAGACCCACCCTGCGGGACTTATTCCGTTTCCTTTTGCTCTCCCTCCCTGCGCGGCTTGTTTATCTGCTTTCTTTTTTCCGGTTTTTCTTTTGGAAAAAGTTACGCGGAGCGAAGCGAGGCAGGACTGTTACCGATGGAGCGACGGGCAGAAGATAAGACAGGTATCATTTAAAAAGTATGAATTATGAACATTATCGGAAGAGTGACAAGGGACGCCGAGGTGCGTGCCCTGAACAATGAAAAGCAGGTAGTGAATTTCTCAGTAGCTGCCAACGACGGTTACCGCAACAGGCAGGGCGAATACATCGAGCAGACCACCTTTTTTGACTGCAGCTACTTTATAAGCCCGAAGGTAGCAACAATGTTGACAAAAGGAACACTGGTAGAACTTACGGGCAGGGTAAGCGCAAGGGCTTGGACGGACAAGGAAGGACAGCCGAAGGCAGGCTTAAGTTATATTGCCTCACGAATAAAGGTCCATGCTAAAGCTGCTAGCAGCAGGCGGGACACTGAAGATATCGAGGTGCACCAGCCCGTAGTGGTAAGTCCTCAGGAGAAGAATAACAGACAGGAAAGCGAACACGACGACCTTCCTTTTTAATCAATCATTCATTTAAAACAGTGAATCATGGCACATAATATCAATTACAACCAGAACACAGGAAAATATTCCTTTTTCAGCAGTAGGCAGCCTGTATAGCACAGCCTCGGGCAAAGTGATAAAGGGCTACCCGATCTCAAGGGAGGCAATCGCTTTCGCGGGACTGGACTACCAGGTGGGAAAGGCACCGCTTTTTTCTAAGACTGGTGCGGAAGGGCCTGATTTTGCCGCACCCAACCAATACGTGACACTGCGACAACAATGCCGTTTTACGTACGGTGGATAAGGACTGAAGAATCGTGCGGAATGCCGATGCGTTAACCTTCTTCGATGCCATTGCGGTCCGCGGGGATGGTATAAAGTACGAGACCAAAGGGCTACGTTTGATATTTTTCTTTTAGGACGTATTCCCTTAACCTCTATGGTATCAGACACTACATACATTTCCATCCCCAGTTCATGGTTTTGACTATTTCAAGCTCACAGTTAAAGTATTTTTTTCGAGATTACTCTTTATGCTGTTCTTTATATTTGGTGTAATTATTCCTCTACTTAGTTTCTTCTACTATTTTCTTAAGTCTCTCTATCACAACGGCCCAGCTTTCAGAAGAGTGCTTAGCCTTTTCTTCATCATAATTAGATTGTGTAATTGTCAATTCGGTTCCGGTCGCTATGGATGATTTGCTATAAAATAGTAATAACGAAGTGATACAAATATATTTTGTTACTGTCGATAGTGCTGAAACCATTAATGACATCAGGGCCTGGCTTCTGTACTACAGTCCGGATTCCTGTCTGTATCACTAAAAGGAATAAGCTTATCGAACTGGTCACCCGATCCACTACACTGGAAGAATCCTTTAATTCGGCAGGGGCCTCCCTCATATCAAAATCCCAGAAAGAAAGCTTTTGTCTTAGTAGTCAAATATTCTTAATGTCTTATTTTAGAAAACGCCAACCGGTGACCGGCGCGGAACTGACTATGCTTCCCTTTACAGAACATCAGGTTACCGTTTACAAATGTTCCGACGACAGCGCCTCGTAATGATTTACCTTCAAAAGGTGACCATCCGCACTTATACAAGAGGTTGTCCTTACCGACCTTTGTCAGTTGTAGGGCATCCACTAGGATTAGGTCCGCATAATATCCCTCTCTGATATAACCCCGCTCTTGGACCCGGTACGCCTCGGCAACATTATGGGCTGTGAACCTGGCAATATCCCTGATGGAAATTTTTCCCTGATGCATAAGATCCACCAGTGCTGGAAGGGCATGCTGTACCAGTGGGCCTCCCGAAAGGGCGGTAAAGCAGTCACCCTGTTTCTCACTTAACAGGTGCGGCGCATGGTCTGTTGCAATAAAATCCAGCCTGCTGCTATGCAGGCCCATGAAAAGTGCCTGCCTATCGGCAGGGGTTTTAACCGAAGGATTCCATTTGATGCGGTGCCCCAATGATGGATAATCGTCCTGGCTAAAGTACAGATGTGGCAGGCAGGCTTCCGCTGTTATCCTTTTTTCCGGGAGCGGTATGTCATTATCAAATAATGCCGATTCCTGCCCTGTAGAGATGTGAAGCAAATGTACCCGTGCCCGGGTACTGTAGGCAACGTTAAGAATGTCTTTTGTTGCGGCGACACAGCCTTCCGTACTGTGGATCCTGCTGTGCAGGCTGGCATCTTCCCCTGAAGACTGCAAACTTTTGTAGTAGGCCGCATTTTTATGTATAATACCGCTCTTCTCACTGTGCAGTGCTACCAGGGAGCCGCTGCGTCTGAGAAAGCGCTCCAGATAATCGGGATGATCGGCCATAAGGCTATTTAGGGAATCAAAATACAGTCCGTCGTCAGAGACCCCACAGACCGTGGCGTTATTTATCCGTAACGCCTGATCTGCATTTTCCTTGGTCAGTCCCATAAAAAAAGAATAATTACCCCAGGAATAGTTGGATGCAAGAGTAAATTTTTCTTCGAGAAGCTCAAGGGACATCGTAGCAGGACGGGTATTGGGCATCTCCATAAATGAAGTGATCCCGCCGGCGAGGGCTGCTTTTGATTCCGAATAAATAGTTCCTTTCCAGGTAAGACCCGGTTCTCTGAAATGAACCTGGGCATCTATCATACCAGGCAGGAGAAAAAGGCCATCTCCCCTAATTTCTTTGCAGATTGTATCGTTAGGAACAGTAATTGCGGGAGCAATTTTTCCAATCCTCTCTCCCTCTATAAGAACATCATTCACTTCTTCCCTCCCCTCATTGACTACAGTAATATTTCGGATAACGGTATTCATAGCTTCATTTTTTATTTTTTAGCTGCCCTGCGCAACCGGTCATTAATAGTAGTTCCAAGGCCTCGATACGGTATCTCCTCCGCAATGATCAGATCAACGGGTTGCCGGTCCAGTTCGTGAAGGAAGGCATAAAGGTTATGGCAGGCTTCTGAGAGACTGCCCGAGGGAGAAAGGGTCCTGCTGACGGCACAGACGTTCTTTTGTACACTGTCCCTAAAAAAAAGAATTCCTGCCTTTTTAGGAGCCAGGTAAGTGGCCAGCGCAAGCGGATCTCCCGATAGCAATAAAGGCTTTGTTGTGGCATAATGGCGTGAAAGCATACCCGGGGCACAGGGATTTTTTTCCTTTTTTTCAGGATAGTTAACCATTAATCTTCCGGTTACGCTACTGATAGCCTCAGCAGGTATAGCACCATGCCGGTAGAGTACCGCCTGTCCTTTATCAAAACCTATTATAGTAGACTCTACGCCGCTGCGGCATCGGCCCCCATCAAGGATATAAGGGAATTCCGTGTCAAAATAATCCTTGACATGTACCGCGCAGGTTGGGCTTGTACGCCCTGAAGGATTGGCGCTGGGAGCGGCAAGCGGGTAATCCAGCTTTTCAAGCAGGCTGAGCGTCAGCCTGTGGTCAGGTACCCGCACCGCGACTGTGGTTAGACCTCCTGTTGTCGCCATCGGAACCCCGGCCTTTTTATCCAGTACAAGGGTCAGGGGACCGGGCCAAAACGTTTTGGCAAGCAGGGTGGCCGTCGCGGGGATCCCTTGTGCGATCTCCCCGACAGCATCAATACCGCTTACATGTACAATAAGAGGGTTGAAAGCCGGTCGCCCCTTAGCTGCAAAAATAGAATTAACAGCATTTTCACTCAGGGCATTACCTGCCAGGCCATAGACGGTTTCTGTGGGTATCGCTACGAGCTGTCCTTTATTAAGGGCTTCCCGGGCGAGGGCAGTATCTGTTATAATTTCAGGCATATAGTAAATTTAGGGGTTACAGAGGTCGCAATATTCGGGTTCCTCTTTTATGATTCCTCTGGGATACCATTTTTTTTCAGCGTGCAAGCACTTCTGGCAGCAATAGGTGTGATACAGGGTGGACTTAGTAGGATGGCCGCAGGCGGCGCAGGGCAACCCGGCTGTGGCTGAAGTCATTCCGAAACCCGGACAGGCGCATTCGGGACAGCAGCTCGCTATCTTTTCTATCAGCTTATCGGCAGCCTGCCCGATTACGTGCATCCGGCTGGGATTATGAATAGCCCTCATGTCTGTCTCAATATATACGGCCCCTTCTTTATCTTTAAGCCTTTCGTACACCTCATAAAGCGTGCTGTGGTCGTGTATTCCTTTTACCATATCCGTACAATCATACGGCGATTTTTTAAGAAGTACCGCATGGGAAGGAAACTTGCACAGCTCCAGAAATTTCTCAAGCTCCGAACGGTTATGGATCACAGTAGCATTAAAATTAGTTTCCAGTGAAATAACCCGGCTGGTTATCTCTAGGTTATTTTTGGTGTCGATCAGCATCAGCAGTTCCTCATCGGCAGTAGCAAAGAAGATGGTGGGGTGCGCGCCAAAGGATCCTTCACTGGCAAGGGCAAGATCATATCCCTCCAGCTGCATTCCGCTCCTGCATTTCGTCCTCAGTACTGTTAGCGCATCACCCGGGCGTTCCGTTTCCCCTGAAAAGGTGCCCAGGGTATCGGTATCAAAAGAAGATGCGGCAATGCACCTTACCCCTAAGGCTTTCTCAAGCTTGGGAGCCAGTACGGCTTCTTTGCCATGCTTTGTAACAATGAGAAGCTTCCGGTTCTCAAATAGCGCTGCAGACATCCAACTCGATATGTATTACAGACTGGATATGTAAGGGCTGGCCAGACGGAATTCCGGCGATAAAATCAGTAAAATTATCTTTTGTTTTCAGTAACTGGTCCCTGCGCTGTACCGATTTTTCATTCCCTTTACCCTGTCTGATTTCACTGCTGAAATTTTCCCTGTTATGAAACTGCACTTTGAATTCCAGCAGGTTGGTAATAACCTCTTTTGCTTCCTCGGGAGTAAAGGTCCCGTCAATCAGTACAAATTTTTGCGGTGTTTTTTCGTTTTGCATTTTAAATTATTTTTATTGTTGATTTTTAAAAGAATACGTGCTGTGGCCATACACAGCCCAATAATCAGGAGAGCCGGTGTGGCCATTTGGATCATCGCAGCGAGGTAGTGATCCGAAATAATTGGCTGTATATGTTCCATTCCTATTTTTTTACTGTCCCTGACCCAGTGAATAGGCCGGTACACCGTCAAAACTGTAAAGGTTTTCCGTTTTTATTACATCCAGTCCCTGTTCGTCCGCGCCTCGAAGCAAATCAACGATATGTTGTTTTACCATCGTAGCCCCTTCACTTACCTGAAAACGGCAACGCCAGTGATCGGTACAGAATGTTTCCTTAAAACCATCCGGCCATACTTTAATTCCCCGGTTGGTCACCATCGACAGAAACACGGCCTGCTGCCTGATTTCCTGTAATTCCTTTGCCAGCTCTTCGGGATCCCTGCCCCGCCAGTGAAGGAAAACATCAACCCCTATCAGCTCTTTTTGACGGGCAGGAACACGAATATAACGCGGTAAAACGATAGGCCCCGCTTCATGGAACCGAACGGGTTGTACAGTTAAGGGTTCCTTGCCAAGATTGGCAATAATGGCCTGGGCAAATTCCTGAGTACCCGCCAAATGTGTGCTGGTGTCTTCGTGATAAAGATCATAGGTATGGACGCCCTGTTCGATGGTACGCAGCCATGCATTATAGATCTTTTGTGCCACATCGGGCTGGCCGATATGGGTAAGCATCATAATAGCCCCGTGAAGCAGCCCCGAAGGGTTAGCGATATCCTTGCCGGCAAGCCCGGGCGCTGACCCATGTATAGCCTCAAACATCGCACATTCCTCACCGACATTGGAAGAGCCCCCAAGCCCCACTGAGCCTGCAATCTGGGCTGTAATATCAGAGAGGATGTCCCCATAGAGGTTCGGCAGAACAATCACATCAAAATCCTCCGGGGTATCGGCTACCTTAGCTGTACCGATATCAACAATCATATGCTCACTTTGAATTTCCGGATATTGACCGGCAATTTCGTTAAAGACCGTTCGGAACAACCCGTCGGTCTGTTTCATAATATTGTCTTTAGTAAAACAACTTACCTTCCTGCGACCGTTTTGTCTGGCATATTCAAAGGCATAGCGTACTATTTTTTCACATCCCGGCCTGCTTATGAGTTTAAGACATTGCACTACCTCATCGGTCTGCTGATGCTCAATTCCCGCATAGAGGTCTTCCTCATTTTCACGTATAACTACCAAGTCAAGGTTAGGATGCCTGGTCCTGACAAAAGGGGCAAAACTCCTACATGGCCGAACATTAGCAAATAAACCCAGGAATTTTCTTGTAGAGACGTTAAGGCTTTTATAGCCTCCGCCCTGAGGAGTGGTGATGGGCCCCTTGAGGAAAATTTTGTTCTTTCGTACCACATCCCAGGATGCTCTGCTGATTCCCGAGGTATTACCGGAAAGGTATACCTGTTCGCCCACCTCAATTTCTTCGGTCTCTATCTGCGCACCGGCAGCCTCCAGAATACGTAATGTGGCTTCCATAATCTCCGGACCGATACCATCGCCTTTGGCTACAGTGATTTTTTTCTTGATCATTGCTTATGAATTACTTGTTATACGGTACAAAACTAATTCGCGTAATTCATAAGTTTTTATTTATATTTGATATAGTTATCATTAAATAATTTTATGAACTATACCCTTAACCAATTACAGATCTTCCTTAAAATTGCCCAAACCCTGAGTATTACCAAAGCGGCTGAAGAGCTCCACCTTACCCAACCGGCAGTTTCCATTCAGCTGAAAAATTTCCAGGCGCAGTTTGCCATGCCCCTGACAGAAGTGGTGGGAAGAAAAATTTATATTACTGATTTCGGAAAAGAAATAGCGGCGTCAGCCGAACGAATAATTGAACAGGTATATGCCATTAACTATAAAACAGCTGCTTATAAAGGGCTCCTGACAGGAGGAATAAAAATTTCCGTTGTATCCACCGGTAAATATGTTATGCCCTATTTTCTTTCCGATTTCCTTAAACTTCATCCCGAAGTGGAACTGGTTATGGATGTAACCAATAAACGCGAGGTGGTGGAAAGCTTGAGCAGGAATGAAGTCGATTTTTCGCTCGTATCGGTGCTGCCGCCTAAACTTGAAACAGAAAAGATGGAATTACTTAAAAATAAACTTTATCTGGTTGGTAATACAGAACGGTCATTCCATAAGGATAATACTACTGAAATATTTAATGAACTTCCGCTCATATTCCGGGAAGAAGGGTCCGGTACTCTGCAAACTATGATGAATTATCTTAACCGGAATGAGATTCGCTTTCTGAAAAAAATGGAACTGAAATCCAATGAAGCTGTTAAACAGGCTGTACTTTCTGGAATGGGCTACTCAATTATGCCACTGATAGGTATCCGAAATGAACTACTAAATAATGAGCTTCAGATTATTCCCGTAAAAGGGTTGCCTATTACTACGCAGTGGACACTGATTTGGATGAAGGGTAAAAATCATTCTCCCGCTGCCTCAGCCTATCTTGAATTTTTAAAGGAAGACAAACAGCGTATCATAACAGAAAAGTTTGGTTGGTACGAACAATACTAAATGATAAGGTAGTTTATATATAAAATTATTTTATGCATTTCATTACAAACATAAATAAAAATATATGTTTTAATTTTTAAAACTTTGCACCATAATTAAAATATGCTAATTATGGTTTTAAAAACAGTTGAAAGAAGCCTTCACAACTATGGGGCAAAAAATTCAGGCGTGCCGCTAATTTCAAAAACAGTATCCCCACTTTTATGGTTGCTGTTTCTCTTTAGTGCATCAGCGCTGGTTTACTATCTCAAAGAACGGCCCGAATGGAACTGGGCAGTCGGCATTCATATTTCAGCCTTTACGCTTTTGTTATGGTGCATAGTAACCCTGTTCGGGGCTATAGTCAGCTCCTTTGCGCAAAACTACCTCAAAGGATTTAAAAACCAGGGGGGGTTCTCGGCAATGAGCCTCGGTTTTGTGTTTTCCGTGCTGTTTTTTGTAGCATCGGACCATTTCTTACTCCTGCTTCTCTCCTGGCTGTGTATGGGCATCTTTATGGCAGGATTAATAGGTAGTGACAGCACATGGCGCGAAGCGCAACAGGCCGGGCACTATGCCTTGCGGTTCTTTATGCTGGGAACGGCACTTCTGGGACTGGGGCTTTTAATTATATACCTTAACACCCTTGAAGCTACCATCAGCGGTGCGATGGGCCGGGTTATGGCAATTCCCAAATATGCTTTGTGGTTATCAGGGCTGTTGATTTTTGCAGCGGCCGGCATACAGTCTGCCGTCTATCCTTTTCACCGCTGGCTGTTAAGCGCAATGACAGCACCTACACCGGCTTCCGCACTGATGCATGCCGGTTTTGTCAACGGCACCGGAATTTTACTAGCGCTACTGGCCCCGCTTTTCTTAGCCGCTGACATGCTTTCGCTCCTCTTTATTCTGGGAGGTATCACGGCGGTAACAGCACAGTTCGCAAAACTGATCCAGGTAAATATAAAACAGAAACTCGCCTGTTCTACTATAGCACAGATGGGCTTCATGATCATGCAGTGCGGCCTGGGGTTCTTTAACGCTGCAGTAGCACACCTGATACTGCACGGGTTTTACAAGGCTTATCTGTTCCTTTCCTCTGGAGAAGAAATAGAGAGAGGAATCCCTAAAAAGCAGCTTTCGGCAAGAATTTCCCCCTTGCAGGGATGCTACATTATACTTACCGGAGTTGCCGGTGCTCTTTTATTCGGCTTACTTACCCATAAAACCGCACTTGCAGACAGTAGTATTTTCCTTACCATGATTGTCGCAATTACAGTAAGTCAGGCTTCTTACAATATCGTAAAAGAAGCCAGCCTTTCCAGGTGGCTGCAGTTTACTTTACCCCTGCTCCTGCTTGTTTCGGGAATTTCACTCTATGCATTGGTTTACAACGGCGTAACGGCCGTTATGTCTGAGATGGCAATGGCCGCGGTTCCGCAGCCTCTCGGGGCTGCCCATATGGTTTTCGGACTGTTGTTTATCGCAGGGTATTTTGCAATGAAGCTGGAACTTTATCGTAAAGTTCCCTGGCTGTACATACAACTACTGAACGCAACCCAACCCTACAAAAAAACAATCGTAATCAACAAAAAAAGCTAACATGAAGAACAAAACTATTTCACAGTCAATTGGCAATGCCGCAAAAAGTATCAGGACTACATGGCCATTGTACTCTTTTGTAACTTCCAATCCCCTGGCAGGACATGAAGATCTGCATTTTTTTGATGCGGTTATGAAGTCTAAAATGCTATCGGGCGGCGATCTTCTGCCCAATCCCGCAATACTTCGCAGGGCTTTTGAACAGGGAGAAATAGATCAGGACAAGATATCAGGGTTACTTGCTGAGCATGGTATCGATTGGCCTGCCGGAGAAATACTTGAATCATTTAGCGATCATGATAAATATCACGTTAACGAAAATGCAACCCTGGACAGGGTAGTATGTAAGTACCTGATGGCCTTTATGGACGAAGGTCTTGCGGAATGGGAAATGCCCTTTAAAAAGGAAGGGTTTTACAACGCATGGCGCAAGCTCGCTGTGTATGATAAAGAAACGGGCTGCCATAAAAACGGGACCATTCCGCACAGCCCTGAAGAGGCAATAACTATTGCGCTTGCTGCCTACCCTGAAGAGGAACATGAGGCAATTATCGAATATCAGCTTAATGCCTTACCGGGTTGGGCCGGATATATCAAGTTCAGGACAGAAAACGATTCACCTTGGCAGCAACACTACCCCATAACGCTCGGGGAGTATCTTGCGGTGCGGTTATGGACAGCGGTACATACAGGAGCAAAAATAAAACCTGCAGAAAATGAGATCGCTGCAATCAAATCCTCCTACACTATCCAATACCTCTGGCTGCAGGCCTGGGAGAAATCATGGCAGGACAGACTAATCAGCAAATTATCACTTCAGGAACCTGCTGAGGCTGAAAAACAGGCATTGCCCGATGCGCAAATGGTTTTTTGCATTGATACCCGCTCCGAATTAATAAGGCGGCATATTGAAGCCACGGGCAATTATGAAACCTTTGGATATGCTGGTTTTTTCGGGATAGCAATGGACTATACAGAGCCGACAACCGGCATTGTCAGCAAATCATGTCCGCCAATACTAAATTCAGCCTATAACGTAACGGAAGTGCCTGCCCATGAAAGCGTAGCAGACTTTCACACGTTTCAAAACAATGCAGAAAGGAACCTTTTCAAAAAGTATTTTCTTAAAAGAATGAAGAACCTGCTCCCCTCAGCTTTCGGTTTTGTTGAGACATCAGGGTTAGCTTATGGTCTACTGTTGCTTGTGAGAAGTTTATTCAAAGGGGTAAGCCTCCGGTCAAAAAGGAAGCAGGACGCAGTAGAACATTGCTGTACCCCTGCACTGCTGCCTGCTAAACCCGCAGGCACGGGGGAAATCTCCTTAGAAGAGCAATCCATAATGGTAAAAACAGCCTTTGATCTCATGGGGTGGACAACGTTTTCGCCTCTGGTGCTGTTTATAGGCCATGGGAGCCACTCTTCCAATAACCCCTTCGCTTCCAGTCTTGATTGCGGAGCATGCGCAGCCAGCCCGGGCAGGCATAATGCCCGCATGCTTGCGCAGCTGGCTAACCTGCCAACGGTAAGGAAAATTCTGCAGCAGGACCATAATGTCACAATCCCCGACAGCACTGTGTTTATCGCGGGAGAGCACAATACCGTCACCGATGAAATTACGCTCTTTGACACCCCGCTGACTATCGGCCAAAGCACACATCTCGCTAAGCTAAAAGCCGATTTAAAAAGAGCCCGTTTACAGGCAACTGCCGAAAGGCTGGGCCATGGTAAACACAGCAGTAACATGGCATTGCTGAATGCCAGGGACTGGTCGCAAACTAGGCCGGAATGGGGACTGGCCAAAAACGCCGGTTTTATAATCGGTCCAAGAGCGCTGACAAGGAATATAAATCTTGAGAGTCAGTGTTTCCTTCACTCCTACCACTGGAAGTCAGACCCTGATGCTACAGCTCTGGAAGCAATCATGCAGGGACCGATGGTGGTAACGCAATGGATTAACAATCATTACTACTTTGCCACGGTAGACAATGAAAAATTTGGAGGGGGCACTAAAATTACGCACAATGTTACGGGAAAATTCGGTGTGGTACAGGGTAACGGAGGTGACCTTAAAGGCGGACTGCCGTTACAGTCGGTAAACAGCTCGGATAGTGAAATCTATCATGCTCCCTTGCGCCTCTGCGTAGTGATTCAGGCCCCTGCCGCGTCCATACGGAAAGTTCTGGAAAGAAATGAAAAACTGAATACCCTTATTAGGAATGAATGGATCAGTTTGCTGGTGATGGATCCTCAAAGCGGCAATGGTATTACAACATATAGCGATGAGCAGACATCGGAAGCGCCTGAACATCATGTTTCAATCCACTCCTATTAAAAAGACATAATCCGCTGATTAAACAATAGTTAATTATTAGCTTTTAAATGTTAACATCTATTTTAGAAAAATTTTGTTTAACTAAATTTGAAAATAATTAAACAAAAACCTATATGTCATGAAAAAGACTACTCATTTTCTAACAGCATTCCTTTTGTTAGTACTCAATTGTGTGACGGCACAGACAGCCCGTGTACAGGTAATTCATAATTGTGCTGATCTTGCCGCACAGACCGTTGATGTATACCTGAATGGTACTATACTTCTTGATGACTTTGCCTTCAGGACCGCAACACCTTTTGTTGATGCCCCTGCAAGTGAGGCAATATCCATAGTGGTGGCGCCTGGTGACAGTTCTTCTGCTGCTGATGGTATTTACACACTAAACACTACACTAACCGAAAACGAAACCTACATCTTGGTGGCTAATGGTATTGTCAGTAGTACCGGTTACAGTCCAAACCAGCCCTTTGAACTTTCTGTTTTCAGCGGTGCCCGTGAAACGGCCCTCTCTGCCGGAACCGATATACTGGTAAATCACGGGGCTACGGATGCTCCTGCTGTGGATGCTGTTGAAACCAGTGTTCCGGCCGGCACCGTTGTTAACGACCTTTCCTACCCCTCATTCAGTTCCGGTTATCTTGAATTGGCTACCGCTGACTATACTCTTGATGTAACCGACCAGACAGGGATGACGGTGGTAGCCTCTTACCAGGTGCCTTTAGCAAGCCTAAATCTTGAAGGTGCAGCACTTACTGTCTTGGCCAGTGGTTTTCTTGATCCTTCTATGAACAGTGAGGGCCCGGCCTTTGGACTATGGGTAGCTACTGCTGAAGGCGGGGACCTGATTGAACTTCCCCTTGCCAATCAGACAGCGCGTGTTCAGGTGCTTCACAATGCTGCCGACCTTGCCGCTCAAACTGTAGATGTTTACCTTAACGAAACTCTCCTGCTGGATGATTTTGCATTCAGGACAGCATCTCCTTTTGTTGATGCACCGGCAGGTGAAGAAATAACTTTAAGTATTGCACCCTCAACTAGTAATTCGGTTGAAGACAACATATTTTCCGTAAATGTTACCCTGGAAGCAAATGAGAAATATATCGTGGTAGCAAACGGAATTGTAAGCGATTCAGGATACAGCCCTTCTCAACCTTTTGGCCTGTTTGTCTACCCTATGGCAAGGGAGACGGCAACTATGGAAACAAACACCGATATATTAGTATTCCATGGAGCAACCGATGCCCCTACTGTTGATGTGCAGGCTGTTGGTGCAGGTACCATTGTGGATGATTTACAGTACAGCAACTTTAATGATTATTTAGAGCTGCCTACAGCCGATTACATAATTAGCATAGCAACAGCAGACGGTGAAACAATTGTGGCCTCCTATCAGGCGCCATTAAGCACATTGGATTTAGAAGGACAATCCCTGACGGTATTGGCAAGCGGTTTTTTAGACCCTTCGGCAAACAGTGATGGTCCGTCTTTTGGCTTATGGGCAGCCACCAGTGCAGGAGGAGCCATGCTTGAGTTACCACTTACAACCTTAAATACTAATGAGTTTGAGACAAAAAGAATCAGTGTATATCCAAACCCCGCTGCAGATAACATTACCATAACAGGATATGACTTTACTGCAAACCTTACTCACCGCGTATACGACGCTTTTGGAAGACAGGTAGTAAACACAACAGGTAACACTATAGATGTATCAGGGCTTTCTGAAGGTATTTATATAGTTAAGTCAACAAACGGAAGCACAACCAGTGAACAAAAAATAATAGTTAAAAGGTAGTACACTTTAATTCTGAACCTTGAGTACCGTACTTCTAGAGGTATGGTACTCTTTTTACTACTATGGTGGTATTCTCCCAAAAATATAACGAAATAGTAAATCGAATAGCTGCAATAAATCCTGTAGTATATTCCCAAACGAGAAATTATACTAATGGCGCTGTTTCACTACTCTCGCCCTATATTTCGCGAGGTGTGGTAAGCACAAAATTTATTTATGCCGTCATACGGAATAAATATAGTGCTAAGGAATCCGAAACATTTTTAAAAGAGCTCTTATGGAGGGAGTACTTTCAAAGATTATTGCAAAATAATAAAGACGTTTTCAGCCCTCTGTCCCTCCCCTCAAACTCTGAGCAGGTACTGCCTAACGCACTAATGCAGGCATCAACCGGTATAATTGCAATAGATTTTAGTATTGCAGAACTTTACAAAACAGGTTATATGCACAATCATGTACGGATGTATACGGCTGCTGTTTGCAACATGGCGGGCTATTACTACTACGCACCGGCACAGTGGATGTACTATCACCTGCTGGACGGGGATGTGGCAAGTAATTATTACAGCTGGCAATGGGTTTACGGTTTGCGCAACCGGAAAAAATACATCGCTAACCAGGAAAATATTAACAGGTTTTGCGGAACATCGCAAAAAGATACTTTTTTAGATTACTCGTATCAGGAGCTTGAAAAAGTAAACAGCATAAAAGCACTCTCTGAAAGCAGCAATGTAAGCTTTACTACCCTGCTCCCTGAAAATCAGGATTTAAATATTAGTGATTCCCCGATACTCATTTACAATTCCTATAACCTGGATCCGACCTGGCATTCTGATAAAGAGGTAAACCGCATTCTACTGCTGGAACCTTCGCATTTTAAAAAATACCCGGTAAGTGAAAAAGTACTGAACTTTATTTTACAGCTCTCCGGTAACATAAAAAACATACAGGTCTATGTTGGTGAATATAATGACCTGAAAGAAAAGTACAACAACACATTTATCACAAAAGAGCATCCGTTATTCAATTACAAAGATGCCGTGACAGAACAAAGGGAATGGTTAGCTGATGATGTGACGGAAAGCTTTGGCTCTTATTCAAAATACCTTAAAACAGTAAAAAAACTTTATCATGGATACTTCGCTTAACACCTATATAATTGCGGGCGCCAGTAGCGGTATTGGCCTGGAGCTTGCCAAACTGTTAGTAAAAGACAATATAGTATATGGATTGAACCGTACAAAAGGAGAGTTAAAAAATAATCCCAATTACAGGCACTTGCCCGTGGATTTTTTATCAGATGAAGAATTACCGGAAATAAGAGAGCGGGCCCGAGGTTTAATATATTGTCCCGGGAGTATTAACCTCAAACCAATCGAAAGAATCTCTACTGCCGATATAGATGGTGATTTCGCTATTAATGCAAAAGGGGCATTTACTTTTATAAAAAGTTATATAAAAAATATAAGAAGCACTCCAAATGCAGGAATACTGTTATTTAGCAGCGTTGCCGTACAAACAGGACTACCCTATCATGCCAGTATCGCTATGGCTAAAGGGGCTATAGAAGGGCTGACACGCGCTCTGGCAGCGGAGTTATCCCCAAATGTCAGGGTAAATGCCATAGCCCCTTCCCTTACCGATACTCCAATGGCACAGGCATTACTGAACAACGAAACAAAAGTTGAAGCTAACAAACAGAGGCACCCGTTAAAAAATATTGGCTCACCACAGGAAATCGCACTGTTTGCAAATCATCTCCTTACACAGTCTACCTGGATAACCGGACAGGTTTTCGGGATTAACGGAGGAATGGGAACCATTATAAAATAAAACAAGTAAACGGATTATTAAGGATGAAAAACAAGTTTTCAGAAGAGGATACCGACAGAATAATAGAGATGGCCTGGGAAGACCGAACGCCTTTTGAGGCGATTTACCATCAGTTCGGCCTGAGGGAAGATGAAGTGAAAAGCTTTATGAAAACCCACCTGAAGTTCTCCAGCTACAGGCTATGGCGAAAAAGGGTTGAAAACTGCAAAACCAAGCATGCGGCAAAACGCAGCAGCGGTATTAACCGTTTTAAATGTACCCCACAAAGGTTGACCGGCAATAAAATTTCAAAGCGTTGAAAAAAGTAAAAAAACAGAATCTGCCCGTTAAAACATGTACGGTGTGCAACCGTCCTTTTACCTGGAGAAAAAAATGGGAAAAGAACTGGGACGAGGTGAAGTATTGCAGTAAAAGGTGCAGCAAAAACAAATGATGAAAAAAAACTATCATACCTTACGCCTTATACTTGGCGATCAGTTAAATATAAATCACTCATGGTTTAAAACCACTGATGATACCGTTTTGTATGTACTAATGGAAGTTCGTTCCGAAACCGATTATGTATGGCATCACATTCAAAAGGTTACTGCTTTTTTTGCTGCGATGGAAAACTTTTACCTCGAGCTTAAGAAACAGAACCATAACATTGTCTATATCAGGCTGGATGATACTGATAACCAAAATACTTTTTCAGGTAATTGCAGCGCTCTGATTAAAAAATACAACATCAGGAACTTTGAATACCAATATCCGGATGAATACCGTGTGGATAAGGAGCTTTCTGATTTTTGCACTAAACTTGACATTAGTTACAAATCCTTTGATACCGAACACTTTTATACTACCCGGGAAGAACTGGCAAATTTCTTTCAGGATAAAAAAACACTTCTCATGGAAAGCTTTTACAGGGAAATGAGAAAAAAGCACAACGTACTCATCAGCGCAGGTGAGCCCGAGGGAGGTCAGTGGAATTTTGATAGTGAGAACCGAAAAAAAATCCCTAAAAGTCACAACGCAATACCTCCTTATGTTTTCCATAATGACGTTACTGATCAACACAGCAGAATCACAAAAGCGAAAATAAAGACCATAGGCAGAATAAACCCTGAACAACTGGTATGGCCCGTTAACCGGGAGCAGTCGCTGGAGCTGCTTAAGCATTTTACCGATAACTGCCTCATGTTTTTTGGTACATTTCAGGATGCCATGCAATCCTCACAGTGGTCCCTTTATCACTCCAGGCTCTCTTTCTCGCTCAATTCGAAAATGATATCCCCTCAGGAAGTAACACAGGCTGTGATAAAGGCCTGGAGAGACAATCCTGATACGATATCCTTAAACCAGACCGAAGGCTTTATCAGGCAGATAATCGGCTGGAGGGAATACATGAGGGGGGTCTACTGGCTTAAAATGCCGGAATTTGAAAAAGTAAACTTTTTCAGTCATAAAAATCCCCTACCCGGTTGGTATTGGACAGGGGAAACTAAAATGAACTGTCTGAAACAATCCATAAAGCAATCGTTGGATTATGCGTATGCCCACCACATCCAGAGGTTGATGATCACAGGGAATTTTGCCTTACTGGCCGGAGTACACCCCAATGATGTTGACGCCTGGTACCTGGGCATTTATATTGATGCCATACAATGGGTTGAAATAACAAATACCCGTGGTATGAGCCAATATGCTGATGGGGGTGCTATCGCTACCAAACCCTATACAGCCAGTGCCAATTATATCCATAAAATGAGTAACTATTGTGATGGTTGCTCTTATAACTACAAGGAAAAAACATCCGAGAATGCGTGTCCGTTCAATAGCCTTTACTGGAATTTTCATGACCGAAACCGTGCACAGTTGGGAAACAATCCAAGGCTGGCTATGGTATATCGGTTATGGGATAAAATGGCTCCAAAAGAAAAAGCAGCTATACTGGAGAAAGCTGATTGTTACCTCAATCAAATTGAGAGTCTATAAATTTTTTTTTAAAAATATATTTATAATTAAGATAAGCGGTTCTGTCGCATCTGTTTGTTAAAATCCAAGAAATTCGAGTACTATAACTTTATGCTGCCAGTTTGCAGCATGGTCAACCTAAACGCCGTGAATCTTCATTATCTCTTCAACATTGCGGTAGCTCAAAGTAAACCTAAGCTTAAAATATACTGCCTGAAGAATTATAGATTTCGGATAGCAATGACCTTTGATATTCATGAAATAAAGATTTTAAAGACCAAAGGTAAAATATATGTGTAGATGCGACAGAATCATAACAGCCTATTTATACTTTTAAACAGTCCGGGGAAGCGGAGTCTTGATCAGATACAAAAAAGCCATCGGGTTCCAATGGCTTTTTGTATCGTTCTTATTCGCCTGAGACATACCCCAGAGGAGTATTCCGTGATTTACAGTCATGACTGGAATCATTCGGTATCTATGGCAATTTTACCATAAAAGTTCTCATCACCCTTTTTGTATTCCAGCAGGCTATGGGCTTTACCTATCTCCGTCAGCGAGAACACCTTGTTGACTATCGGTTTTAGCTTTCCGGTCTCGACCAGTCGTGTCAGCTCATCGAGTTTGTTCCTGTTCTGTCGGGTAAAAACAAAATGGTAGGTGGCATTTTTACCCCATGCGTGAATAAGGTTCTGCGGGATCTCTATATCCACCAAGGTCACTACCTGGCCTAACTGGCTTAGAATCTTTCCGCTATCAGACAGGGTATTGCCCCCGATGGTATCGATAATGATATCAACCCCTTTGTTATCGGTCAGGCGCTGAATGGCGGCAATATAATCCTCATTTTCATAATCAATCACATAATCGGCTCCCAATCCGGTTAGGAATTCATGATGGACTTTGCGTGCCGTAGTGTAAACGATGGCGCCCATTGCCTTTGCAATCTGAATGGTAGGTATACCTACACCACCTGCCCCGCCGTGAATAAGAATGGTCTGATTGATTTTCAGCTGTGCCCTTGTAACGAGCATCTCCCAGGCTGTACCGGCAGCAAGGGGAAGTGATGCAGCCTCCAAATGGCTGATGTTTTTTGGTTTTATACCAATGATAGATTCATGTGCACAATGGTATTGGGCATAACTTCCCTGGCCTTTAAAAATTTCAGGGGTATAATAGACCTCGTCCCCGACTTTAAAATTCTCCACTCCCGGTCCCAGTTCGACAATCTCACCGGAGACGTCATGTCCTGTTGTAACCGGCAATACCAGTTCGTTTCGGTAATCACCCCTGCGCACCTGGTAATCCAGAGGATTTATGGAAGTGGCTCGTACCCTTACAAGGACTTCCTTGAAGCCGGGTTTTGGGGTTGGTATATCCAAAATTTCGAAATTCTCTACAGAGCCAAACTCTTTTATAACTGCTGCTTTCATATTAATTAGTGAATTAGTAAATTAGGTAAAAACCTAAATGTTATTTAAAAAATTTAAAGTTTATATTTTATATGGTTGGCCAGATCCTGAAGTAACTGCTCGTTCCTTTTATAGTAGGTCCATTGGCCCTTCCGGGTAGCAAGAAGGATCTTTGCTGCCGACATGGTTTTCAGATAGTCGGATACAGTAGGTACCGACATTCCAGCTTTTTTGGCAATATCGGATACGCACACACCCAATTGGGGCGTTTCGTCACTCAGTTCCTCTTCAGGGAAGTGGGCTAAGGGATCCTTTAACCAAGTAAGAATATTTAAACGTGTCTCGTTGGAGAGTGACTTTAGTATTTCTAATAATTCCATGAGTACAAATTTAGGAAATTACCTAATTACCTACAAATATAAATACATCTTTTTTTTGTGAAATACGCTATTCCCACTATTTACGGGCCCTGACAGATAGAAAAACACCACCATATCGAAAAAAAAGGTATGCTTTTTCGACAAATACGGCCTTTTCTGATACTTTCGTACTGTCAAAAAACGGCTTTAGTCGCCTAGATACCTCTGTATTACTACTGAAAGTGTCAACAAGCTGCGTTTCAGCCAGCAGGATTCATTACTAAGGTTAAAGCCGATGGCGTTCCGTTTGTTTGTGCATAAAGTAGTATTCTTTTATCTTACGAAGTAATCCAAATAATACATTAGTCAAAAAAATGAAACGAAGATATTTCTCACAGTTTGCCATTTTATCTGGGTTATCGTTACCACTTATATATTTCTAAAAGGTTGGCATTCTCAGATAAGCTTACCTTAGGTATATTGTTTTTGATTTCGACTTTGAATTCGGGAATAAGTTCTACTGTTTTAAAATCAATAGGCTGTCCTTCTATCATATAACGTGCTATTTGATCAGTAAGCTCTCGTTTGTCTAAATAGGCTGCTCCTACGGTAATAAAATCATCAACGGATAGGATTTCATTATTATTTTTTTCTTTTCTTATCGCGTACAAGTCCAGTAACATATTCCTGAGGGTAAATTTTCCGTTTGATACTACTCTGATTTGGTTATCGAGGTAAAAAGCGTAAATCAAGCCTCGTCTGTAGGGAAGTTTTCCATAAGTAGCGTAATCGGTCCAGTATTTTGCAGCGATTGAATCATTATGTACGCCTTTTATCTCACTCTGGTAATGCTGTTTGAAATTATCTTCATTAAGGTAATTCAGAAATTCTTCCTCATCATAAAGTTTACTATTTGCCAGATTAATGAGTGCGGTATAATCGTTAAATCCTTCACCAAACCATTGGTGGTCAAAGCTGTCTGTACCGAGCATGATTTTTATTCCTATCCAGGTATGGGCAGTTTCGTGTGCGG
This sequence comes from Flavobacterium beibuense, assembly GCF_004151245.1. Classification (GTDB taxonomy): domain Bacteria; phylum Bacteroidota; class Bacteroidia; order Flavobacteriales; family Flavobacteriaceae; genus Flavobacterium; species Flavobacterium beibuense_A. The sequence continues at coordinate 131,453 of NZ_JUIW01000006.1, read as the reverse complement.
TAACGTAAATTTCTCATGTTCCAAATTTCCTTCCCAATTTCATTATAAAGCCGTTGTTTATCCCGAAACCGCCTGCCCCAATTTCTGTTTGGTTGTTTTGCAGTGCCGTTACGGACAGAAAATAAAACGGAAAATCGGTATCGTTCCAGAACCTGTGAATGCTTGGGAAATAGCTTTTAAAAAAGGGTATGAGACTTCCCTGCAAATCATTACCATACCTATCTTCTTTTGTAGTTACACTAAAGTATGGGACACCCAAAACGCTGTATTCCATAACACTAATATTATTTCCCATAACAAAGCACACTGCATTGGAAAGGTCCTCATAATAAACCGAAAGCTTTTCTGAAGGACTTTTCTGAGATGGATCTATGGAATTAAAATAGCTGAAGTTTTTTGGGTAACTGTGCCATCTGAAAGATACCCGTGGATTGCTTTTATCGGTTACTGTCAAGGCAAACTGCTTGTTTACAAGGGTTAATACTCCTTCACTGATGACAGGTCTGAACAGTTCGGTTTGAGATGCCCGAGTGGGTAGATCAGGTGGAAGGGAACCGTCTATTTCATAACTAATTGTGTGTTTATTGGCTCCGTTGTGGTATACGGAGATCTGTCTGTTCACTTCATCTACCCTGACTACTTCCGGCTCTGAGGACGTGATATTTCTGATGACTTTAAATATATCGGCCTGCCCTCCCCAATTTGGGTCTCCAAATATAAAGACAGTACTATCTTTCTGATGTGCAGAATACGTGAGTTCAACTCTTAGTACTGATGACTGTCCATCCCACCTGAGTACATAGTCCATGAAAGGTTCTTCTTGTGCGTAAGAGCAGATTGTTAAAAGTACAAAAAGAATGAATCTAATCTTGCTATTTTTTGGTGTCATAAGCTTATTTTTTTTACTAGTATTTTCGATTTGGATGGCTAGAGCTGCGGATAATTCTTCTTCCTACTCTAAATTACATAATGGTGTCTTCTACCTGTAGTATATATACTATCAATTAAAGTAACCGTTGTAGATTTATGTCTATCATATCCATGGCTTTACACACTTATAAGCAGCCTGTTGGTATTCATTTGATATTTTTTTACTTGACTAAATGACTGATTTGTGGTCTGTACAATACCTGGTCGTACAGCTACAGCGATGGCCTGAACCTGTCTTCACCGATAGCGGATCCCACTTCGCTACGCTGCCGCAGATACCTAAAGGTATTTTAATGATTTTCCCCTTTACCGATACTCTTACATAGAGCGGACATGTGCCGTTTCGGCGCTGCTTATCGGTACGTATTATGCCCTTTACATAGAAATATCCCATACTGTTACATGCGCTACTATAAGATTGCAGTCCACCGAATGCATGATAGCAGCGGACCTTTCTCAATAGCAGACTCCGCTTTCCTCTTGTACTGTCATCTTTTTACCCCCTCCTACCGTCTTTCTTTCCGATCCGACCCAGGTGGGTAGTACGGAAACTATCATCAAACTTCAGCCCGAAACCAAAGAACCGGTCCATTGCCGAGTGGCCGAAAAGGATTACCCCTGTCAGCATAACCCACTGAAGGCCAAAACTGCAACCTAAAAGCAGAACCAGGACGGCCACCAGCTTGTGGTGGAAAACATTATAAAGCCGGGCACCTGCCTTTGTCCCCGCCAGGTAACCGATCATTGAAAGGTCAGGTAAGAGAAGACAGGCAGGAAAGACCCACCAGCTGTAGTCTAGATAGGCAAAGAAGGCAACGGACAGCAAAAACTGTCCGAGTTCCTCAAGCTTTATAAGCGTATTCATTCCTTTTGTCATTTGTTTTGCTTTATTAAATAGTACAAAACCTGAACTGCCCTCTACAGGAGCTCGGAGACTACCGAAACAGGCCCCGAAATGATCTTTTCAATAGGACATTTCCCTCCTATATCCAGTAGTTTCTGTCGCTGTTCGCTGTCAAGGTTACCCTCAAGGCGTACTTCCTTTATAAAGGTCACCTGATGCGTGGTGAGGTTCCTTTTGAAGCCCACCTTAATCTCGACACCCTTGAGATCCCAACCCTTACGGTCAGCATACATCCTAATGGTCATCACTGAACAGGCTGCCAGTGAAGCCTCCAGTAATTCGGTGGGGGTAAAACCCAGGTCCTCTCCGCCCACCTCAAGAGGCTCGTCGGCGCTAATAATATGGTTTTTCGCCTGTATTTCGGTTTTATATTTTTGCTTTCCTATTCTGGCAACAGTAGTTTTCATATTCTGATAGTTCGTTATTTTTTAAGTTTAGGTTCCGGTAAGGGTACTTTGGCTGTCTCATTGGGTACTCCGGCAAACCGGCCCTGTCTCCAGTTCTCTTTTGCCTGTTCAATAAGATCCCGGCTTGTGGCCACAAAATTCCATTCTATGAAGCGTTCCTCCGGGAAGGGCGCTCCTCCAAAAATGTATACTGTTGTTCCCGCTTCGATCTCAAAGTCGCACAAACTGCTGTCTTTAGCAACTAAAATCTGTTTGGGTCCGTAGCTGTGCCCTTCTGAGATTACGGTTCCTTCCAGGATGTACAATGCACTTTCCCCAAAGAGGTCCGCTCCCAGACGTACCGTTTTGCGCTCTCCCGATTTGATCTCCATAAAATAAAGCGGACTGTAGACCGGAACCGGTGATCTCTTTCCGGCCACTTCCCCCGCAATAAGCTTAAAATGTATCCCTTCTTCCTCCCAAACGGGTATCTCATCCGCCCCAATATGGGCAAAGGAGGGATCGCACTGCTCCCACTCTTTGGGCAGGGCTACCCAGATCTGCAGCCCGTGAAGGCCTTTTTCCCTACCTCTCAGGTAATCGGGGGTGCGCTCGGTATGTACCACACCCCTGCCCGCTGTCATCCAGTTTACCTCACCAGGCTTTACTTCCCTGGCCGTACCGAGGCTGTCAAGGTGAAACACGTTTCCTTCAAATAAGAAAGTTAGCGTGGAAAGACCGATATGCGGATGCATATCAATATCGATATTCTCATCCGTGCCTAACGCTACAGGTCCCATATGGTCAATAAATATAAAAGGGCCTACCATCCGCTTTTTACGGAACGGAAGCAGCCGCCCCACCATAAAGTTGCCGATATCGGCAGCTCTTTCCTCTATTATGAGTTGTGTATTTGACATTAGCTGTTGAATTTAAGTTTGCTGATCATCGCATCGGTAATATCGTCCGAATAGATACTGAAGGAATTGATCAGTGTCCCTCTCACTGAATATTTTTTGGAGCTTATCGCATATATTATAGAAGCACTCTCTGCACTGGAGTCTTCCTCATCAAGCCTGAAATAGCCGTCTATCTCAAATTCATCGGGGAGCATATTGTAGATTCCATTACTGCACGCAATGCAGTTTCCCTTCAGGCTTAAGTCTTCTGTATATCCCAATTGCTTCAGGTCATTCAGAGCTTCAATCAGGTTGTCGTACGATCTCGCCTCAGGATTTCTTTTAAAATTGGTCATAGCCCTTAAATTTTTTACTTACGATACGTTTCCACTCTGGGTTTCTCTTAATATAGGCAAATACAAAAGGGCAAAACGGTAACAATTTTATCTTGTGCTCCTCCAGATAGTGAAGGGTTTTCTCAATTACGGCAGTCGCTGCCCCCTTACCTGCCAGTTCCGGTTCGGTTTCGGTGTGTACCAGAGCAATCTGGTTCACGAATTCACCGTAATTTATAAAGGCATAGCTGCCATCGATCGCTATCTCAAAGCGTTTTCTATCCACATTCTTTACCAGTTGGATATCTTCAAATATTGGTTTCATATTGTATATGTATTGTCGCTACTTTCAAACAAGTATCGTCCGTTTTTATTTTTAATCCTCCAGGAGGTCGCCTGTATGTAAGGGGCGTGAATACATCTCCAGAGAACCGTCCGGTTTTTTGGGCCACTGTTCCATTGGCCTGTCCCAGTAGAGCTCCACCCCGTTTCCGTCCGGGTCATCAAGGTAGAGGGCAAGGGATACGCCGTGGTCGGAGAGCCCCGTCAGGGGATACTGCGCCTCCTTGAGTCTTTTGTATACCGCTGCCAGGTCCTTCTTCTGCGGATAGGCAATAGCGGTATGGAACAGTCCCACGCTGTGCTGATCTGCACGGGGGCTGTCCTTACTGTACCAGGTATTCAGGCCGATATGGTGGTGATACCCCCCGGCTGCCAGAAAAGCAGCCTGATCGCCATACCGCAGGGTGATACCGAATCCCAGCAGACCGCAGTAAAAATCTAAGGAACGATTCATATCGGCGACCTTAAGGTGGACATGGCCAATCCTGGTCCCGGCAGGAATTTCATATTCTTTTTCCATCATTGACAAAAGTGTTGGTGAGCCCTTCCCTCTGAGGTTGTACCAATTTGACGGTATAGCACTCTGGGCGTATATCAGGCTGCTGTTTTATCGTATTGTAAGGACAGCGCCGGCTTTTACCGGCACTGTCCTTTAATAGTATTGGATTACTTCTTGCCAAAGAGTGCCTCACGCAGTACGGCGCCAGCCTGGGTCAGAGCTTCCTGTACACCGGCAATATCAGAGAGCGGGTTAAGCATCCCGTAATCGTGTATCATTCCGTTGTATACCGTAACGGTGACCGGCACCCCTGCCTCATCCAGTTTGCGGCCGTAAGCCACACCCTCATCAAAGAGAATATCATTTTCGGCTACCTGAATCAATGCGGGAGGCAACCCCTTCAGTTCCTCCAGGGAAGCATTGATCGGTGAGACATACTTCTGTTTTCGCTCTTCCGGGTTGGGGATATACATGTCCCACATCCATTCCATGATCGGGGTGGTCAGAAACCTGCCCTGTCCGTATTTTTTGTAAGAGGGACGGCTGGTATCCGAATCAACTAGCGGCCATAACAGGAGCTGAAAGGCAATTTTGGGACCGTTCTTCTCTTTGGCCATTAGGGAAACAACCGTCGACATATTACCGCCCACACTGTTTCCGGCCACTGCTAATCGGGAACCGTCCACACCAATTTCACTGCCGTGCTCGGAAACCCATTTGGTAGCGGCATAACCTTGATTGATCGCAACAGGGAACTGTGCATCGGGTGTTGGCGTGTAGTCGGGAAATACCGCTACCGCCCCACTGCTGACAACCAGATCCCTCACCAGGCGTCTGTGGGTAGGGTAATCACCCAATACCCATCCCCCGCCATGGAAGAACATAAATACAGGAAGTCCGTCCTTGGCTCCCCTGGGTTTTACAATGTGGATGGTAAGGGTCTGCCCGTCATGCGTAGTTATCTTCCTTTCGGACTCTTCAATATCGCTATAATCATAGGATACGGATTGCTGTGCATTTACAAGGACCTGTCGTGCCTCCTTAGGGGGCAGGGATTCCAGTGGTGGCCCGTCACCGCTGTTAAGCGCTGTCAGGAATATACGGGTCTCTTTTGAGATGTTCGGATCTTTTTCTCCGGGAATTGTCTGTGCCATACTAGTTGAATTTATTAAGATTGAAATAAAAAATAATACTGTTAGTGATAATCGTGAATGTTTCATAATGTGAAAAGTTTTAAGGGGTTACTACTATTTTAGAGTTCCGTTATATTGGTGCTGAAAGGTGCCTGTCGTTTCGCTATTTTCAGTTCGGCCAGGTACTGATGGATCTGGCTTATTGCCATGGAACCCTCCCCAACGGCGGAAGCGACCCTTTTAACAGAGCCCTTCCTGACATCTCCTACGGCGAAAAAACCGGATATGCTGGTCTCCAGGGACTGTGGTTTCCTGTGCCTGTAAAGTGCGCACTGTCCCTGTAAGTTGTCAGTGACGTCCGGACCGGTATAAATGAAACCTTTATCATCCATGGCAATCAGCGAACTGAGCCAGTCAGTGCAGGGTTTTGCCCCTATGAATGTGAAGAGATTGGAAATCCCTATCCTTTGCTTTTCCCCAGCCGTATCCAAAACCACTGATTCCAGATGATGCATCCCGTTAAGGGCAGTGACCGAGCTCTTGGTGTGAACGATAATATTGGGCGTTGTATAAATACGCTGGACCAGGTAGTCGCTCATTTTAGCCCCCAGGTCCTCCGCACGGATAATAATATGGACCTCATGGGCATGATCTGCCAGAAACAGCGCTGCCTGGCCCGCCGAATTGCCACCACCCACAACCCCGACAAGCTCATTTTTGCAGGCGGAGGCATTCATGGCCGTGGCCGAGTAAAAAACCCCGCTGCCTTCAAAGTGGTCAATGGTGTTTATCGGCAGACGCCTGTACTCTGCACCGGTGGCCGCAATGACCGCCCTGGCATTAATGTTTTTACCATTGGAGACACATACGCTGAAATGGTCGCCGTTATACTCTACCTTTTCGGCCTTCTGGGGAATCGAAAGGATACAGCCAAACTTCTGCGCCTGTATGTAGGCTTTGTTGGCAAGATCGTTACCCGATATTCCTGTGGGAAAGCCCAGGTAGTTTTCGATTTTCGAACTTTTACCGGCCTGTCCCCCCGGTGCGTTGCCGTCTATTGTTACCACACTGAGGCCTTCCGATGCCGCATATACACTGGCAGCAAGGCCTGAGGGCCCCGCCCCCACCACCAGTACATCATATATCTCGTCGCCAAAATCGGATAGTACACCGGTCTCTCTGGCCAGTTCGGCAATCGTGGGCTTTTTTACTATCTCACCGGTAATGTTTATAAGAATGGGCAGATCATCATCGCTGAGACTGAAACTCTCCAGCAATTGGCGCGCATGCCCTGATGCATCGGTATTGTGGAAGGTATGCCAGATATGGTTCTTTTCCATAAAATCACGCAGGGCGTAGGTATCCCTGGATTTTTCTGAACCGATGACCTGAATCCCCCCGTTAAAATCCCTCAGCATCGTTTCCTGGCGCTGTATAAAGGCGCTCAGCAGCACATCACAGATATCACTGTGCTTTGCGATGACCTCCTTAAGCCGTGTCGGGGTAATACGAAGGACCGTACTCCCCTTTGAGGCATAGGCATCAAAAGGGATGCTGCGCTCGGACAGCATACTGTTGTCACCGGTAAACTCATTGATACCGTGGGTGGCAAGCACCTGATTTTCATTAAAGGGATCCTTAATGTGTATGGCGCCCTGCAACACAACATAAAAATCATACGCGCTGTCCCCGACACGGAAAACTGCGGTCTCTTCTTCAAATGTAATCAGGTCTGCAAATCCCCTGAGGGTAGCAATCTGCTTCTGGGTCAGAACAGGAAATCTTGGATCGGTCATAGTGGAAAGTTATTAGTTGTTATATTTTTCGTCTGATATACCGCTTTTTGTAAGGCTAATCGATACCGTGTTTATTTAGGAACTCGTTAAGCTGCGGTATGGTCGGGTTCTTTATGAAATCATCTGCAAAGACAACTGTCGGAAACTTCAGTTTACCCTCATACAGGTTTCGTATCCTGGTATTTGCCGCATCATCGGTCTCCACATTGAAATCATCAAATTCGATCCACCGGCCCTGCATGTAATTACGAAGGGCGGAGGACTTGGGACACCAGTCGGTCCCGTAGAGCTGTAATTTCTGCTTATTCATGTCTTTTGATCAGTTTGTTGAAAATCGGATAAATCCTCTCGGCATTGGATACCACAAAAGGCGTAAGGGACATCAGCAGTATCGATACCGCCAGAAATATCTGGTAATTGTTATCACTGATCAGTCCATGGCTCAGTCCGCTCTGTGCCAGTACAAAGGAGAATTCCCCGATCTGTGCGATGGAGAAACCAACAGCAAAAGCCGTCTTCCACTCCAGCCCCATGACCTTTACGGCAATAATGCCCGCCATAGCCTTTACAAAAAAGGCAAACAGGGTCCAGAATATGATCCATCCCAAATCGGTCAGGAATACCTGGTAATTGAGAAGCATACCCATCGAAATGAAAAAGAAACTCATAAAAACATACCGGAACGGCAGAAAACACGAAATGGCCATATGGTTGTAGTCTGTCTCGGCTATAATCAGGCCGGCCACAAAAGCGCCCAGTGCCAGAGAAAGCCCCAACTGTTCGGTCATCAGGGCAATACCCGTTACAATAAATACGGTGGCGATGAGAAAGACCTCCTGGCTCTGGATCTTCATTACTGTTTTCAGGAAGTATGGGATCACATAGCGTGTCAGGAGATAGGCAATGCCGCCCATCAAAACCAGTTTGCCCAGTAACCATCCCAGTGCTGTCAGAGAGTCCCCTCCCTCGCCGGCAAGAAGGGGTGTGAAGAGCATCAGCGGAACAATCATTACATCCTGAAACAGTAATACCGCTAGAATGAACTTCCCGTGAGCCGTGGCTATCTTGTTGGAATCCTGGAGGGTCTTGATCACAATGGCCGTACTGCTTAAGGCATATAAGAAACCCCAAAAGACGCTCTCCTGCCAGCTGGGCCGCATCGCAAGCCAGATAAGACCGGCCGTCAAGGCAATGGTGAATAAAACCTGTGCGCTCCCGCCCCCCAGAACGTACTTCTGGATCTTCTTAAGGTTGGTAAAGGAAAATTCAAGGCCAATGGTAAACAATAACAGTATGATTCCTATCTCCGCATAGACCTCAACCTCCTGCATATTGGCAAAATAGGCTGACGTGTTAGGGCTGAGCAGGATTCCGGTAATGAGATAACCGATGATATACCTTATCTTAAGGAAACGGCAGATAATGATGACAGCTGTAGCCACGCCGAAAATGGCACAAATATTTATAAGTATATGATGTTGCATGACAGGATTTTTACGATTCTTTGTAACCCAATGCCCCGGAAGGGCAGGCATTAATCTGGTCTTTTATAGCCTGCGCCGGGGCATGCTCGGGTGTAATCCATGGCGAACCTTTGGGATTGTAGACCTTCGGAAGGGTCTTCACGCAGATACCGGCATGGATGCACTTTTTAGGTTCCCAAGTTATTGTCAGATTGTCTTTTCTGTACTCTTTTATAGTTGCCATAATAGTCTGATTTATGATTTTAATACGTCCTTAATGTCTTCCGACTTTTTAAACATCATTGCCGCAAAGGGACACAGGGGAATGATCTTCACTTCCTTTTCCCTGGCCATCTCCACAATCTTATAGAGCATCTGCTTCCCTACACCCTTTCCGTTATAGGCCGGTTCAACTTCCGTATGGTCGATAATGATCAGCTCCGGTCCGGCTATCGAATAGGTCATCATCCCCGCCCGTTTTTCATTCTCCCTTGCCAGGGCATGACCCTTGGAATCGCCTTGCTGTAGTAGTATTTCCATAATTATTGGTTTTTATAGTATTATTCGTAACGTTTATTGCCACAGGATAGAAATGGCACGGTGCCTTTCCAGATCCTTTAAAAAAGCTGCCGAAAACAGCACTTTATCCTTGCTGCCCTTTTCAGGACGATTTTACAAACTGAAGGACGATGCCTATTCTGACACTGTCGCTTACCACGATGTTCCCCTGTTCGGTCAGGGCACTCCAGGTAAGGTTAAAATCCTTTCGGTTCACCGTTACATTTCCCTCAAATCCCGCTTTGGTCTGTCCATAGGGATCGATAGCAATGCCATTGAAATCCATATCGATAGCGATTTCTCTGGTAATGCCTTTTATTGTAAGCACGCCCAACATCGTTTCCCCGTCAAAGGAGGTGGAGGTGAAGCGTATCTCAGGATAGTGTTCCGCATGGAAAAAATCAGGTGATTTAAGATGTTCGTCCCTGTCTTTGTTTCTTGTATTGACAGAGGCCGTCTTGGCCACAAAAGTAAAATCCGCATCAATGAAACCCTCATTTGTGGCTTCAGCTCTTGCGCTATACTCGTCAAAATGACCGGTCACCGTTGTGATCATCATGTGCTTTACTTTAAAGCTGATCTCCGAATGCGCCTGGTCAAGGTTCCATAGTGTTCTTGTATTTTCGCTCATTTAATTGAATTTAGTTTAGAATTAAGCTATTCCTTCTGAAAGCCGCCATGGCAATTCACGGCGACCTCCTCTTTTATGTGTACTTGGTATTTGCCCTTTCCGACAGTACTAACCGGTTAACCGATAATTTAACCACCTGCCTTTTGTACCTCCCCGTTACTCCGACGTTCCCTGATATAATGCGAATCGCATGCCATAGAATTAAATAACTGAAAATCATCATGTTAACAAATAATAAGCCGAAAATAATTTCTGAATTATCGTAAATTTCTATTATTTGAGAAATTAATATCCTGAAATCCGTAGTACTCCTACCCATTATTTGTTGGGGCTTGACTCTATCCCTGCATTACGGGTTCCGTATCCTAAAGCCTTACCTGAGCACCGGCAAATCCAAGGACTATATCCTTGCCCCTACCCATATCGGCGAGGTAGTCCCCTGAATTGAACCAGCTGCCTCCCAGAAGAAGCAGGACATCCGGGGTAGCCTGATAAGTGAAGGCACCGGAGATCTGACTCCCTATGTAACTGGAAGTTGCAGTATTCGAGGCAAAAAAAGGAAGCATATTGGGCCTGTACAAACCGTCTTTTTTACTGTAACGCCATAAAAATGCATAGTCACAGGAAAAAGTTATCTTTCCGGTAAGGTGGAGTTTTACACTGGGGTGAATATCCATAAGGTTGCTTGGCGCGATAGGAGCTGCCATGCCGAAGTAGGCTCCGGGACCGAACATAGTGTTGAGAGTCTGCTGATTGCGGTCATGCGGATTGCCGTCACCACTGATAATATCGGCTTTACATCCCAGCTCGGGAGCGAATTTCAGATCAGGAAAACCATAGGTTGTCGAAAAGGCGATACTCCAGGCTGATATGCCGCGAGGGCCAATCGATCCGAACTGGTACCCCCCTTCCAGGTCATAGTTCCATCTGCTGTCCTTACTGAATACACGCGCAGCAAGGGTATGTCTTTTTTCCATACCCGGCCCGTCATAAAAAAGGGCATAGCGGTTGTAAAATCCCAAATAATAGAAATTCAGGTTCGGCAATGATCCGGAAGTGGTACGGTCCAAAAACACCCCCCACACTTTTAGATCAGGGGAAGAGCGGTCGTCAAAAATGCCAAGCTTATCCTGGACCGCATGCAGGTAAAACATGCTGGCCTGGAACTTCTCCCCGGCATAAATTCCCTGCACCCCGTCAAAAGATCTGCGGCTGTTGGGGGCATCCCTGAGGGAGATCAGGCGCTGCGACCCGAAACTCACCTCCTGCCTGCCAAGGCGGATAGATAGAGGTACACTCTCAAGGGGCTGAAGTTCCATAAAAAGCTGATGGGCCTGCAGTGCGTTTTCCTCCACAGGCACCGGAGCTATCCTGCTCCCGGCCAGGGCGCTCTGCAGTTCCGCAAACAGGCGAAACCGGTTACCGAATTGCAGCTCGGTGTGAAAAAGCCATCTGCTTAGCAGGTAGCCGTCAGGGTCCCTTGAGGCGGGATCCCAGCCCTCATGATCCAGGAGAAGGTACTGAAACCTGCAGCTGCCACCAAAACCGGCATACCCATCTTTACCTATCGGAATCCGTTTCAGGCTTTTGTACCCATCCGGTGCTGAATCCCCAAGCGTGAGGGTATCCTTATGTTGCCGCCCAAGCGTCGTGGACTGCTGTGCCGCTGCACAACAGCAGACACATAGGGAAAATAAAAAGAGAAGGCGGGTCATTACATACTTTTGTTTATAAGGGTTCAGTACAGTAAGACCTTATCCCTACAGTACTGAACCGATAAGATTCCGGAGGTTGTTTTAGTTTTGCATTTCATATCTTTTACAGCTGTCCTTTTATCAGTGGTATAACCTCTGAACCTATCAATCCGATGGATTCCAGCAACTGTCCGTGCGATAAGCCGGCATTATCCATCTGAAAGGTAAACCGGTCCACGCCCCCGAGCGCCTTGCTGTGTCGTATCAGCTTCTCGGCAACCTGCTCGGGGCCACCCACCACAAGGACACCCTGAGGTGCGGTCATGGCATCAAAGCCGGCCCTGGTCACAGCCGGCCAGCCCCGTTCCCTACCCAATTTGGTCCACTGCTCGGCGTAACCGGGATAGTAATCTGCTATAGCCTTCTCATCACTGCGGGCTACATAGCCCGGTGAATGCAGTCCTACGCGCAGGTCCTGCGGTGAGAATCCCGCTTTTGCCCCGGCCTCCCGGTAAAGGTCAACAAGGGGACGGAAACGCTCCGTTTCGCCCCCAATAACCGCGACCATCAGAGGAAGCCCGAGCATACCTGCCCGTACAAACGATTCCGGTGTACCCCCTACCCCCAGCCATACCGGTAATTTTTCCTGTAGCGCCCTCGGGTAAACGGGCTGGTTGTCCAGCGCCGGGCGGAACTGTCCCTTCCAGGAGACAAACTCCTCATTGCGGAGCTGCAAGAGCAAGTCCAGCTTTTCCTTAAAGAGCGCATCATAATCACGAAGGTCAAAGCCGAACAGCGGATACGCCTCCGTTGCCGAACCACGCCCCACCACCAATTCGGCACGCCCTTTGGAAATAAGGTCGATCGTCGCAAAATTCTGGTATACGCGTACCGGATCGGAAGTACTCAATACCGTTACCGCGCTGGTAAGACGGATACGTGTGGTCCTTGCTGCGGCCGCAGCAAGGATTATTGCCGGTGCGGAATCCAGAAATTCCTTCTTATGGTGTTCTCCTATGCCAAATACATCCAGCCCCGCCCGGTCGGCGGCGGCGATCCTATCCAGTAACTGTTCCATAGCTGCTACACTGCTGAGTGTATTGCTGCCATATCGTGCCGAGGCAAAACTATCTATTCCGATTTCCATTATTCCTGCTTTCTTTTTATGGGTTTAACTATTTGTATTTGCTAAAGCGTACCTGTTCCTATAAGGGCTTTACTGTGCCCCTCATGGTATAAAAACTACCGTCGGGCAGGGTGGCATTGCTGTAGATCACGCCGTTTTGATGATCTTCCACATGGGTAACTGTCGCTCCGGAAGCTTCCTTCCATGCGATCATATACACATCGGGCCGTATTTCCGCCAGGGTGATAGCCACTCTTTCCGAATGACCTTTCTCAGTAAGGCCTCCACCCTCCAGGACCGTAAATACCATACTGCTTTCCGATTCGAAATGCAGTTCCGTTTTCAGGACACCTACATCCATAAGGTACCTTTTGCCTGTTAGTTTATTTGCCATAGCCTGCGATATTAAATGATGTCATGGCATTACCGCTGGCCGATTCTGAGGCCGGGGTCTCTTGCTGTACTACATCCCAATGTTCTGCGATCTTACCGTCTTCCAGTCGGAAGATATCCACTACGATAACCGGGGTCGGCCCCCAGCCACGGACAAGACTGTGGGTGATCACGATATCACCCTGCTCCACTATGATACCGGGCTGCCACTTAAAATCCTTATCAAGAAAGGGCAGCAGGTCTCTCAGCCCCTTGTGTCCGTTTATCATTGAGGGATTGTGCTGCAGGTAGGATTCCTGCCAATAGCGTTCTATGGCACTGCTGTCCTTTTGGTGAAACAATTCATTCATTGCTTTCAGTACGATTTCTTTATTGTTCATTGTATTTTTATAATGATTAAAAATTTATTTTTTTACGATCAGTAATTGCGGTTATGGTCGTTGATCAACAGCCTGTTCAGGAAAGGGCTAACGGCTACGCTTTTCAGGATCTCCCGATTCAGGCCGCCTTATCCGTCCATACTTACCGGCATAATAGTCACGGTATGCTTCCGCTATCCCGGCAGCACTGTTCATCACAAAGGGCCCCTCGGCCACAATCGGCTCCCTGTAGCGCTCTCCGCCAAAGAGCAGCACATCGGCGTTTTCCCCTGCGGTGTTCTCCAGTATGATCTCACCGGCATTTCGGTCAAATTCCACAAATTCACCTGCCTTATATTCCACACCATTAAGACGCATGGTACCGGTAGGCAGCACAGCGGCTACCTCGATATCCTGATCAAAGGAAAGGGTGAAATCACCGGTCGGACCCAGTTCTATATGATACAGAAACTCCTGTAAGTACGTCGGTATTCTCGAGTGCAGCTCTTCATAATTCCCGACAATTACCTTTATGCTGCCATGGCCTCCCGGTAATGCTTTTTGGGGAACCTCGCCGCTTTGGATGGCCAGGTATTCCGGCTTTTCGGCCTTATTCGCCTCAGGGAGATTAATCCAGAACTGGAAGGCATGGGTACGGTCACCACCATTTTGCGAATCGGTATTAAGGGTCTCATCATGAATGATCCCATTGCCGGCCTTCATCCACTGGATACCTCCTGAATATACTTTTGCATAATTTCCTGCGCTGTCAAAATGCTCATCCTCACCTTCCATGATATAGCTTAGGGTAGCGATGCCCCTGTGGGGATGCGCACCGGTCCCGCTGTTACCTGCTGAGGACCGGACCTTAGGGATGATATGGTCCAAAAACACAAAAGGCCCTACCGCATCACTATACCTGTTGGCCAGAAGCCTGTAGATGATCAGTTCCCCGATATCTGCCCTTTGCCCCCTTGTTGAAAAACTTGTTTTCTTTTTCATATAAAAAGCTTTAAATTAATCAAGGAACACATACAGGGACCTGATCCTTCCCTGCTCAAAAACCACAATGTCCATTCCGGTCTGCACCGGTGCTTTTCCCTTCGGGCCCACACCCCAGATCAGCCTGCCAAGATCATTATTAATGATAACGGGGCTGAGTCTGGTAAAGGTAAAATCCTCCGGCATCTGAGCCAGAACACCACTTACGCTCTCATTGATAGCATCGTATCCTTTTACCTGGTGATTGACATGAAACAGATCACAGTCCTGCTCATAAAGGCTTTCAATTGCCTTTAGCCTGATCCCGCTGTTACGCTGGTTCCAGACCTGTTCCAGATTCTTTTCCATGACCGAAGCCAATGTTGTATTATCCATAACTGTTTTATTTAGTTAAAAAAGCCGTTCCTGAACCTGGCCAGGAACGGCAAACCTATTATTGATTCTCTTTCGGCACAGGAGTTGCTAAAAGCTGTAACTCCCAGGCCAGGGCAATACCGCTTGCCCCCATATGTTCCAGGACCACCTGGGAAAGCGCCGCAGCTGTTTCGGTGCGCGCCCAGTCACGTTGCCATTCTGAGACCACCGCAATCCAGTTAATGGGCACTATACCTACCTGGGCCATACGGCGTACCGCCATATCATGCGCCTCGGCAGAGGTTGAACCGCTGGCGTCGGTAACCACAAATACGTCATAACCTTCCCCTATTGCCTGAATGGCAGGCATGGCCACACATATCTCTGTCCATAAGCCCGCAATTATAAGCTGCTTGCGGCCACTTTCTTTGACAATGTCGGTTATCTTCGGGTCTTCCCATGTATTGATAAAAGTCCTGTTGATGGGTTTTTGCTCCGGAAATACATCCTGAAGCCCTTTGATAATGTACCCCCCGCGCTCTTCAATAACGGTAGTCAGTAGGGTCGGCACATTGAAAACTTTTGCCGCCTTGGCAAGCCCGACAACATTGTTGATGACCATCGTGGGTTCATGACTGTTCAGATTGGTAAATTGGTAAGGCTGATGATCGATCAGCACTACGATACTGTCTTCAGGTCGCAATAGCCCCTCAAGTCCGATTTTTGGCATTTTGTTCATAATTGTAATGATTTTGAGTAAAGATTTATTTAAAAAAATTGTGATACTGATTTAGTTTCCCCTTAATTATCCGGGGAATAAGGATATATAAAGCTTCCGGAAGCATACGATCGGGGCGCTACGATAACCTGCGTTGCGTCGTCTTTAAAGGTTTCAATACTTTTGTTTGTTATATTCTGAAACTGAACCTGAACCACACGCGCCTGTTCCCATTCACCACCCTTTGCAAAGCGGATGGTGCCCATCACAGTCTCAAAGGCATTGCCCCTGCAGTATTCGGATAATTTTTCATCCTCCAAACTGCCGGTGTTTCTCACGGCCTGCTCCAGCACCTGCAGCTGTGCATAGGCCAAGGGTACCACGTAATAGCCCAGTAAATCCGTTTTTTCTTTGATGGCCTGCCGCTGGTACTCCGCAAGAAGCTCCCTGACACCGGTAAATTCCATTTTGGGCACCGGAACCCAATACTCATAATTGACAATACCGTTCAGAAGGGGGCCAAGGTCCGTCTTGACCGAGGCGCTCTGCGGGCCGATCATGGCACCGCCCAGCATCTTGGGACGATAGGAACCGCTGCGGATCGCCTTGATAAGCCCTACCGAATCACTCAGGTAGGAACAGATAAATAAGATATCGGCATTAACCCTGCCCAATTCTTCGATAACCGGGGTAAAATCAACCGTTGACAGGGGATAACGGAGCTCCTTAATCACTTCCAGTCCGTAGTTTGCCGCATTAGCCCTGGCGCCGACCACAGGGTTTATTGAAAATTCTGCTTCGGCGGAAAGCAATGCCACAGTTTTGGGGGTGGGGCTTTGCGAGGCCGCAAGCTCAAAAAAACCCTCGGTAAGGGCCGTATTCGGACGCATCCCGGTGGGTATCATCGCAAAATAGTTCGGATACCCTAATGCGCTATTTACTCCCAACCCCATCAGGCCGATCAGGAATTTTTTATATTCCATGACAACAGGCATCGAGGCGGCAAGCGTATTGGTTCCGTAGCCACCCAAAACAAGATCTACCCGGTCATTATCCAGCAGATCCCTGTAAATGGCGGCGGCGCGTGCTGCATCACCCCTGTCATCGATACAGGTTAGTATTACACTGCGGCCCAAAAGGCCGCCCCTGCTGTTGATATCCCGTTCCCATATCTGATGGGTCAGCCTGGCAGCTTTTGCATTTTCAGATACCGGTCCTGTAAGGGAGAGGCTATAGCCGATTCGGATTGGAGATGTTTTCATGGCACTGTTTTTAAGTTTTCTAATAGATCCGGTAGGAATTCCCATTGGAACCGCTACCTGTATAAATAGAACCTAATTCCGTGCCATACAGATAAAATACTCATTAACAATACATTACAAACAAACAGGCGATTACTCTTTTTCTGATTTCTCGTAAATTTCTCATATTTAAGAAATTATTGATCTTTTATTTACCGCCAGGCGGATATAAAAACCACGATAATACAGGTATTGGGCACGGGACAGCATAACTTATCGCAGCGGGAAGTTGAGTTGACTCCCAAGCGGCAGTTGCCCGGGCGGATCAATATAATGCGGGAAAACCGAAATAATCGGATAGCAGGTTACACCCCATAGCCCGTAATGAAGGGGTGGATAGTATATGGTGGTTACTGTGCAACCGGATTCGGGAATTTTTTCGGTTATGCCTTTACCTTGAGCCCGACCTGCTTTTCAATGCCCAGCCGCTTCATTTTGGCAAATAAGGTCTTGTCTTTCATCTTTAGGATTGCCGCGGCACCGTTAGGCCCGCTGATGCGCCAGTTGGTATGGTCAAGCACCTCAATGATATAATCCCGCTGTTTGGTCTCAAAGGAAACAAAACCACAGGGACGGACCAAAACATCCTTTTCGGGTATCCAACTGCCCGGTCTTAGCGTTGTACCGTTTTCCACTATTACGGCACGTTCAATCAGGTTTTCTAATTCCCTGATATTACCGGGGAAGTCATAATTCATCAGACAGTCGATGGTTTGGGCCGATAAACGACGGAAAGCCTTGCCTGCCTTTGCAGCATATTTCTCCAGGAAAAACTGCGCCAAAACAGGAATATCGTCCCTGCGGTCACGTAAGGGCAGATTGTAAATGGGAAAGACATGCAGGCGGTAGTACAGGTCCTCTCGGAAAAGCCCTTCGCGAAGCATTTCCTTCAGGTCCCTGTTGGTGGCCGCTATGATACGGACATCCACCTTAATGGTCTTGGTTCCGCCCAGCTCATCGAATTCCCCTTCCTGCAATACCCTTAAAAGCTTGGGCTGAAGCTCCAGGGGCAACTCTCCGATCTCATCCAGAAAGATGGTGCCTCCGTCGGCAAGGGTAAACTTCCCCATCTTATTGGCTACCGCACCGGTAAAGGCGCCCTTTTTATGGCCGAACAGTTCACTCTCGATAAGCTCTTTGGGCAGGGTGGCACAGTTGACCTTGATAAGGGGACGGTTTTTTCTTCGGCTGTTGCTGTGGATGGCACTGGCCAGTAATTCCTTACCCGTACCCGATTCACCGGTAATCAGTACCGTAGTTTCGGTGGGGGCCACCTGATCAACCTGCATCAGTACCTTTTTGTAGGGCTCACTGTCACAGATAATGTTTTTGAAGTTGATCTTGCTGCTGATCTCCTCCTGCAGGTACTCATTCTCATTCTCAAGGCGCTCCTTCAAGGACTTGATCTCCTGCAGTGCCTCATAAAGCTCGAGATCCCGTAGCTTCTTTGTGGTAATATCGCGTACCACGGCACAGCTGTAATCATCACCGTAATACTTCAGCTGGCTTGCGGTAATGTCCACCGGGAACTTCGTACCGTCCTTTCTGGAAACCAGCCATTCGAATCGGTGCGATCCCTTTTCCCTGAGTTCCCGGAAATGCGATTCCCAGAATTCCGGCGTAACGGAAGGGTCAAGGTCAAACATCGTTAGCCCGTCCAACTGCTTCTTGCTGAATCCCAGTTTCTCGATCAGTGATTCACTGTAGTGCAGTAACTCCGCCTTATCATTATAGACATAGATAAGATCCTGCGCATTATCGATAATGGTCTTATAGAGTGTGAGGTCGTTTTCCTTCTGCTTGATCTCGGTGACATCCTGATACACACCCGATACCTTATAAATCTTATCGGCTTTCAGTATAGGCTTGGCGATCGCCCTGATATACCTGGGGGGCGTACCCTTGAGCTCAAGGACCTCATCAAACGCGGTCCCTTTCCGCATCACCTGCCCCAGCAGAGTCCTGAAGCGGCCGCTGTCGGCAAACTGATGAATAATCCGTGAAGGCAGCAGGTCTTCAGGGTCTTCAGTATTAAAGATATTCAGGGCGCAGGCGGTAGTCCTAAGGGAGCCGTCCTGAAGATTGAGTTCCCAGCCCCCCACGCTTCCGATCGCCCGGGTATTCTCTATCAGATTCTTATAAAAACTGGTCTCAGTTATCTCCCTGAAAATCGCACATATGAATTGCTTTTCCTTAAAGGAGAACTGCTGCACAAACACCTCTCCGGTATAAAACCGGCCATCCTTTGTCTTATGGGTCGCAATAAAGTTAACGCTCCCCTTTTGTCGTACCTCCTGCCAATGCTCCTTCCAGCTTTCGGGGGTTACGGTAATATTAATATCTGCAATCCAAAGCCGGCTGATCTCCTTTCTGCTGTAACCCGACTCGGTACAGAATTTCGTATTGGCGAAGACAATAAAACCCTCGGCATCCAGCCATACCACCTCATAGGGCAGATTATCCATCAACATTCCGGCAATATGCAGTTCGTCACTATAAATATCCATGATTAACTTTTTCAGATAAGTCCCACCCTGTAGTCCATTTTAGTGCTGCAGGCAGCACGTACCGCTGTAGCCCATATAACCTACCTTGGACAGGGAAGGGTAGCAGGGTTACAGCAATCGTAATACAGAACTTATTGTGATTAAAGCAAAGCTAGGCCATACGGAAAGAAAAAACGTAGACAAATGACGATAATGAGGGATTGCTAAAGGACTACAGCATCAAAAAATAAGGCCCCGGTCATCATAGACTGACAGCTATTGTTTGAGTACACGGCTTAAGGTATCCTTGGTAATCCCAAGATAGGAAGCGATAAGATGCTGGGGGAAACGTTGTAAAAATTCAGGGTAACGGGCCGCAAAATCATCATAACGTTCCCTGGCGGATGAACTGATCGAGGAGGCTATCCTTTTCTGGGAGGCGACACTGTATTTTTCATCAAGTTTAAGTATAAACTCATTAAAAACAGGGCATTCCCTACATAGCTTCTCCTTATTTTCTCTTGTAATCACCAGTATCTCGCAAGGCTCACAGGTCTCTATGTAATATCGGCTCGGTGTCAGCAAGGCAAAACTTTCACGGTCACCTGCCCACCAGTTCTCAATATAGAGGTTTATTACATGTTCTTTTCCCTTATCATCAATATAATATTTACGCATGGCACCCTTCACGATAAAGGCAAAGAAATCAATTACCTGTCCCTCTTTGAGCAGATACTGTTTCTTTTTCAGTTCCATCGGAGTAAAATGACCGGCTATCATTTCAAAGTCTTTCTCTGAGATAAGAGCGGAAACATATCGGTTAAGGTATGCGTGCAGGGACTTCATAAAAATAGTATTTTATAACTGCAAATTTAATGATTTTTTGAGTTTTCATTCCACGATGCCTTTTTTTTGGGGTAAATACCTGCTTTTCTTAGGGCTGAAATACCGGCCTCCTTACTTGCCCCGAAAGCGCTAAATTCCCGCGCAAGGCAATGGGTATAGGTAAAAACTTCCCCACTGCTGATTCACTTACGGGATCGGATCCGCACATTGTAAAATGTTTTTAAAAAAATATTTGGAATGTTTGTTCCGTTTAATTTACTTTTGCGGAACGATTATTCCGTTATTAATTTTAAACAGTTAAAAGAATGAGTACATTAAAAGACAAGATTGCCGTAATAACCGGCGCAAGCGCAGGTATAGGTTTTGCTACCGCCAAGGAATTTATTGCCCAAGGGGCCAAAGTGGTGATCACGGGCCGCAATCAGCAGGCTCTGGATCAGGCTGTAGCGACGCTGGGCTCCAATGCCCTGGGAATCCGCGCCGATGCCGCCAACCTTTCCGATACGGAACATTTAGCGGCAGCGGTACAGGCCCGTTACGGTACTGTAGATATTCTGGTGGTCAATGCCGGGGTATCCTTTCAGCAACCGGTAGGACAGCTTACCGAGGCCACTTTCGACACCCTTACCGATATCAATTTTAAGGGCGCCGTATTTACAACCGAAAAGTTTATACCCATTCTTAACGATGGGGCCTCAGTGGTACACATTACCTCTGTTTCTGCCTATACCTTTGCTACCGGGACCAGTATCTATTCTGCAAGCAAAGCAGCCCTGACCGCCTACAGCAAGTCGGCAGCCGTGGAACTGGCCGGGAGAAAGATAAGGGTGAATACCGTAGCCCCTTCCATGACCGAAACAGACATGATCTACAGGGGAGAGTTTGGAACCGAAGAAGTGCATAACTTCCTTAAAGAGAAACTGATGCCGTTCAAGCGCTTTGCCAGACCCGAAGAAATCGCCGGTCTTATTACCTATTTAGCCTCTGATGCGGCTTCCTTTATTTCCGGATCTGAATTTACCATCGACAGCGGGGCCTCGGTCAACGCCGTACGCCTGTAATTTTTTTGCCTAAAAACGGAACATTCGTTCCTGAATTTATTATCTTTGCAGTGTAATCCTACTACACTGCAAAGATTTCTTATGGCAAGGACAAAAGTATTTAACGAACACGACGTATTGGACAGGGCTATGAACCTGTTCTGGCAGAAAGGCTATAACGCCACCTCTGCCCAGGACCTGGTAGACTACCTCGGCATAAGCCGCTCGAGCCTCTATGATACCTTCGGGGATAAGCATTCCCTATTTGTGAAAGCCTTAAAGCAATACCGCAAAGAAAAGATCGATCCCGTGGTCACTACCGATACCCCCGAGGATGTGGAGTCCTACATCAGGTTCTTTTTTGAAGCCGTTCAGGCTGAAGCATTGGACAGTACGGCCTCCAAGGGATGTTTTGTGATCAATTCGGTAGTGGAACTGGCCCCTGTTGATTCCGAAATCGCAGCCATTGCCAATGCCATTATGCACGATACCGAAGAGGCTTTATACAAAGCCATAAAAAAAGGACAGGATACCGGTGTCTTCACCTCAAAATCGCCCGCCCGTTCCCTAGCCCGGTTTGTTTTTAACTCGCTGAACGGACTGCGCGTTACCGTAAAATTTGATGCGGATAAAAAAATGTTTGACGACATTGTAACGGTCTGCCTTTCGGCCCTGAAGCAACAGTAACCGGCATGCGGTACAGCTTTTTAGCTATCTTTTAGTAAAGCGTATCTTAGGCTTACCTTTAAATTATACCAATCGTTCGGTAATTAAAATTTATTTAGTATCTTTGCCCTATGAGACCACAAAAGATAGACGATCAGGAATTACTAAAGGCTTTAACCCACACATTCCGCCTAAAGGGCTATGAGGGGGCAAGTCTGAAGGATCTTTCCGAAGCTACGGGACTAAAGAAAGCGAGCCTGTACCATAGGTTCCCGAAAGGGAAACAGGAAATGGCCGAATCCGTTTTAAAACACTTGGAAGCCTGGGTAGCACAACACGTATTGCAGGCACTGCAGCAACCGGACACCCCCGCTGAAATCCGTCTGACCGAAGCACTCTCATACATCAGGACACTCTACAACAACGGGCAGGACAACTGTATCTTTAAAGCTTTCTCGATGCAGGAAGGGTCAGACCTGTTTCAGACCCTCATTAACAGCGGCCTGAAAGACTGGCTGGATGGTTTCACGGCATTTGGTCAATCGGCCGGTTTCCCTCCTGCCAAAGCAAAGGATATGGCATTAAGCTCACTTATAGCTATTCAGGGCAGCCTTATACTGAGTAAGGGACTAAGCGATACGGTTATTTTCGAGAACACTCTGAAGGACATCTACATAAAGTACTTAAAACAATAAAAAAATTTATTCACCTATTTTACCAAACGTTCGGTAATTAATTTTAATCTTAACAGTAAAAAACGATGAGAAAACTAATTTCAATAAGCCTGATCCTGATCCTGCTTAGCTGCGGGCAATCGGAAAACACACCGCAAAATGAAAGTGTAACAACACAAAATGAATCAGACGGGCAAACCACAAAGTTCAGGACACTTGAAATCGACGGGGTCAACATAGCCTACCGTGAGGCCGGAAATCCGGACAATCCAACAATTGTCCTGCTGCACGGCTATCCTGCATCCTCACATCAGTACAGGAAGGTACTCGAGGGATTATCAGATGATTTCCATCTGATCGCACCCGACTATCCCGGATTCGGAAACAGTGACTTTCCCTCCCCTGACCAATACGAGTATACCTTTGACAATATGGCAAAAACCATCAATGCGTTCCTGGAAAAGAAAAAACTTACCTCCTATGCTATCATGATGCAGGATTACGGTGCTCCGATAGGTTTCAGGATAGCTACTGCAAATCCGGAAAGCGTTACAGCCATCATCACTCAAAACGGAAACGCCTATGAGGAAGGTCTGGGGCAGGCATGGAAAGGCATCAGGGATTTTTGGGCTGACAGAAATGAGCAAACCGAGAACGCCCTGCTGCCGGCCTTTACTATGGAAGGCCTGAAGTGGCAATACACCCATGGCACAAGAAATCCTGAAAACGTGAATCCTGACACCTGGCATCTTGACTACCTGAGAATGTCCCGCCCCAATGCACACCGGGTCAATCTTGACCTGTGGTACGACTATCAGAACAACCTGAAACTTTACCCGAAATGGCAGGAGTATCTCAGGACTCATCAGCCTCCCGTTCTGGTGGTATGGGGAAAAAATGATGAATACTTTCCCGAAAGCGGTGCCGCCGCATTTAAAAAAGATGTCAGCAACATAGATTACAACATCTACGATACGGGGCATTTCGCACTGGAGGAAAATGCAGCGGAAATTATGGAGAAGATCAGGGTATTTATGAAAAAATCGCTCTAAACCCCTGAAAACACTGTGAACAGGTAATGAAAGATACGGCCACCTCATTTTATACCGGTAAAACCTAAATATGTACCTATACGCATTCCTTCATCTTTACTAATTTTGATTAAACCTAAATCGTAAGCTCATGAAATACAAACTATTGCTACTAACAGTCCTACTGTCGCTACTGGTGGCAGGATGCAATAAAAGACCTGATCAGGGAGCAGCCCCTTCCCTCACAACGGCCGATGCTTCAGGTGACACTACAAAATCTCCGGTTCTGGAAGAGGTTTTCAGTGACAGCACCTACCAACTGACAGGGGTAGCCGTATCACCGGAGGGCCGTGTGTTTACCAATTATCCGTATTGGCTGGAGCGTCATGCCAACTCCGTAGTCGAGATCAGGGACGGAAAGCCCCTGCCCTATCCGGATACCAAGTGGAACAGTTTTAAGAAAGGTGACCCGGGCTCCACCACATTTGTTTGCGTACAGGCTGTAGTGGCCGATGAAAAAGGATACCTCTGGATCGTCGATGCGGCCGGTATCGGACTCGGACCCGTATACAAAAATGCCAATAAGGTCGTGAAGGTCAGACTTTCCGATAACAGCATCGAGCGTATCTACAGGTTTCCTGAACAGGTAGCCGGGGCAGACAGCTATCTTAATGACATCAGGGTTGACAACAGTAACGGTTATGCCTATATGACCAGCTCTTCCAACGGCGGAATAGTGGTACTCAATATTGTTTCAGGGGAATCCCGCCTGGTGCTTCAAGACGATTCCAGCGTAAAATCCGATCCCTCCTACCATTTTACCTTTAAGGGTAAGGAATTCTCCATGGCCGACGGAAGTATCCCTAAGATCCACTCTGACGGTATTGCCCTTTCACCGGATAAGGCCTGGTTGTATTACAAGCCGCTGACCGATGACAAACTCTACAGGGTGGAGACGAAACTTCTCAGGGATTTTGCCACACCCCTGAGAACCATTGCCGATAAGGTCCAGGATCTGGGACATTTCGTGACAACCGACGGAATGGTATTCGATAAGGCCGGTAACCTCTATTTCGGGGACCTGGAGCGAAGCAGTATTGTGAGGATCGCACCCGATCTGGAAATGCACACACTGATAACCGATCCTGAAAACCTGATATGGCCTGACAGCTACAGTATTTCGCAAGACGGATACCTCTACATTTCACTGTCACAGATACAGCTCATGCCATGGTTCAACAATAATGTCGACAAAAAAGAAAAACCCTATAGGATCGTGCGTCTAAAAATCTGATACAATACCGGATTACAGGCCATAATTAATATTAAAGAAACCGTTTCGCCGATCCCGGAGAAACCGGCATATAATAAAAATAGTAATCAAAACAGATCAAAACATGAAAGCAATACTTATAAACGAAGTAGGAACCACCGATAAACTCACATACGGCGAAATACCGGTTCCGGAAATAAACGCTGATAAGGTACTGGTCCAGGTGAAAGCAATCAGCATTAACCCGGTCGATGTAAAAAGCCGTGCCGGTAAAGGCGTATACGGCAGGCTTAAGGATGAGCTGCCCCTTATCTTAGGCTGGGATATCAGCGGTACTGTAGTGGAGGCGGGAACTGATTCCGGCTTCAAAAAAGGCGATGAGGTATTCGGTATGGTAAACTTCCCGGGACACGGCAGAGCCTATGCCGAGTACGTTACAGCACCGGGGAGCCAGCTGGCACTTAAGCCTGATGCCATTTCCCATAGCGAAGCGGCTGCCGCTACCCTTGCGGCACTGACCGCTTACCAGGCACTGGTACACAAGGCACAGGTAAAGCCTGGAGATAAAGTCCTGATCCATGCCGCCTCGGGAGGCGTAGGGCACTTTGCGGTCCAGATGGCGCGACATCTTGGCGCTGTGGTAACCGGAACCTCCTCGGCAGCGAACCGGGAATTTGTACTGGGGCTTGGTGCTCAGGAACATATCGATTATCACGGCTATGACTGGAAAAACCACCCTTCAGCATTTGATTTTGTTTTCGATACCGTAGGCGGGGACAATATTGACAATTCCATCACTGCTGCCAAGGCCGGGGGTACCGTGATAAGCATCCCGACCGGACTTAGTGAGGCCGTAACGGAAAAAGCGGCGGCCAAAGGCGTAAACGGGTATTTCTTTCTGGTCTCATCCAGCGGGGAGGACATGAGGGTTATTGCGCAGTGGCTGGCCAAAGGACATATCAGGTCGCATGTTTCCGAAGAGTTCGGTTTTAGCGAAATGGCCAAGGCACACCAACATATTGAGACTGGCAGGACAGTCGGCAAAATCGTTGTAACCCTTTAATAATTGCGGCAGGCGCCGGACCTTACCTCAACTATAAAAAACAGTGGACGGCGCCTGATGCAATCCTACCCCCCATCCTCCGGCATCATCCTGCATCCGAGGAAAAGAGGCAACACGCCGGTTCCTAAATGGGTAAAAACTATTATATTTGCTTTTACCCAATGCCTTACAAAAAACAGGTTATGCACATCGAAAACTCTTTAATGCCCTTTGACATTGAGAAAGAAACACTGACCCGATGGAGCCGCAGGCCCCACAGGCACAATTTCTTTGAGCTTGTCTTCATTGAGCAGGGAACAGGCAAACAATGCATAAACGATACGCTTGTGCCCTATCAGGGTGAAAGTATTTTCCTTTTGCCGCCCTACGATTGCCATTCCTTTGAAATTGAATCGGAAACTACATTTGTATTTATCCGTTTTAATGCCCTTTTCTTTAAACAGGACAAACGTGCTATGATGGATTACAGCCAATGGTTCGCTAACCTGCATTATATCTTAAGCAGCTACAATCGAATACCCGGTGATATCATCCATTCCGATTCCGACAGGGCCGTGATGATCAGCCTTATTCGAAGCATCCAAAGTGAAAAAGAGCAAAACAGCGCGTCGGAGTCCGTACTGCGGACCAATATGGTGGCCCTGCTTAACCTACTGTTGCGTAATTTTGAGAACAGCTTTCTTGAAAAGCATCAGGACAAAGACCTTCAGACGCGTGATCTGCTACAGTACATCCAGTACAACCTCTTTGATAACAGTAAGCTGAAAACCGATGCGATCGCTGATGCGTTTAAGCTATCACCCAATTATGTCGGTGAATATTTTAAAAAGAAGACCGGGGAAAGCCTTAAGGAATACATCCTAAAGGCCAGGGTAAATGTGGCGCAGAGCCGGATTGAATACTCAGGACAGAGCCTCAAGGAGATAGCCTATGAACTCGGGTTCACCGATGCCAGCCACATGACCAAAGTGATCAGGAAATATTACGACGATGCGGGGACTTCCTGCAGCAGCCTTGCATGATGGCCACCAATTGCCACTATAAAAACGTTACATGACAAACAGCTGTCCCTAGCTGCAGTGTGGCCTCTTATTTCCTTACAAAAATATATCTTCCCCTGCTCTCCTGGTGGGAACCTTTCCCTGCCACCTGCAGAACACCCTAGCCTATACGACCCTAATCCCGGGGCAGATACAAAATATTTCGTGGAACCGGCGCTCCGCAAGCTGTCTTATTATTAACCTACCTTTTCTGCCCCCACCAATGCGTCCCGACAGGTGCCGGTCCACAAGGTTATCCCTGTTTCTCAAAATACCGATTCTTGCAGCTGAAAGAACATTTCTTTATGTGTAGTTATGAATCGAAATAACACTCCCTTAACACACTATTCATAATTTAACGATATATCGTAAAATAATAATACCTGCAAAAAACCAAACAACTGAAATACAGATCATTGAAATAAATGGCAACAAATTCGCTTATAGGGTAAGGGTTTAAACATTTCACTCGGCTTAGCTTGGCAAGGCTGTTAACATCAAATAAAAAATTATGGAATCATTTATTGGCATCAGAAAAGAAAACATCCTACAGATCACCGACTCGCTCAGCAAACTGCTTGCAGATGAGTTTGTGCTGTACACCAAAACCCGTAACGCCCATTGGAATGTAGAGGGAAACGACTTTTACAACAAACATCTCTTCTTTGAATCCCAGTACAACCAACTCGATGAAATTATGGACAGTGTAGCCGAAAGAATACGAACTTTGGGACACTATGCCCCTGCTACCTTAAAAGACTTTTTAGAGTTAACGCAGTTGACCGAAGTATCAAGGTCGGAGAACAACAGTCCCGGATTTATCAAGGACCTCTTAATGGACCATGAGAGCATTATCATGTTCCTTCGTGGAAGAATTGACCTTTTTGCTGCTGAACTAAAGGATTATGGCACCAGTGATTTCATTACATCACTGATGGAAAGCCATGAAAAAATGGCCTGGATGCTAAGAGCTCATCTGAAATAAAACCAATGAGGTTTCACGGTATACATTACACGACTCTCCTACTGTCGGCTGTTGCGGGTTATTGCGACACGGTAACCTTTGTCGCCGGTGACACTATTTTCTCAGCCCATGTAACCGGTAACTTTATTGTTTTTGCCTATCAGATCATCAAAGGCGGGGATATACAGGCATGGATAAAATTAATTACCTTTCCTGTTTTTATTATAGCGGTAATGTGCGGGGGCCGGCTATCTGAGAAATCTGATGAAAAACGCCGGCTCCTGTTAGCCGAAGCGTTGCTTTTACTTTTGGCTGGTGTCCTGGCTTATGTTTATCCCGAAAGTAATAACAAAGGATTAAAGTACCTTTACGTAATGATTGTTGTTTTTGCCCTGGGGCTGCAAAATGCATTTGGCAAACTGTTCCCCAAAGACACCTATGGCCCCACAACGGTTATGACAGGCAATGTCGCTCAGGCGTCACTGGACATACGCGAGCTACTGATAAACAGAACTGTTGCCCCGGTTGCCCTTATCAGTATTAAAAAACAGGCCATTACAATAACGGGGTTTCTCACAGGGTGCGTATCGGGTGCGCTGTGCGCAGCGGAATTCGGGCTGAAAGCGATACTTGCAGCTGCCCTGCCAATGCTGCTGTGTTACCTCGGCGAAAGAAGGAATATTGAATAATTTTAACTTAAAAAAATGGTGTATCGAATAGTACTTATACTTGCTTTATTGTTTCCGATCAAATCCATCGGTCAGCAAACCGATGATGAGAAAATGCATGCCCTGGTCGAGAAACTGCAGCACGGTGAAAATAACCAGGAGAAGGCAGAGAAGCTGCTGGAAGCGGTACATTATTATCTGGAGAAGGAAAAACATTCCAAAGAAGATATGGACCGCGTTGTTGTACTGAACCGCAAGGCAATGCAGATCAGCAGAAAACTCGACCTTAAAAATAATATTGCCCATAGCATGTTGCTTGATGCCGAAATAGCAATTACCAATGGTGATACCACTACAGGAAACCGATTAAAACACAAGGCACTTACTTATGCAAAAAAATACAATCTCAATAAAGAAGCTGCCAATATTTACGCCTCTCTGGGTTATTTTGCCTCAAACAACGGTGACCCGGACACTATTAAATATTTCATCAATGCGGCATCATTGTACAAACAGGCGGGTGAGGTTGACAAAGAAGCCCTAATGTATTCTAAACTATCCATTATGTTTAATAGTATGGATAAGCCTGCCACATCCATAAAATATGCCTTACAGGCTGTTGAAATCAAGAAAAAGCTGGAGGATCAGAACCTTTTCCAGGAATACACAATACTTGCTATGGATTACAGGGTTCAGGGGGATTATGAGCTAGCGCTATCCTATGCCCTTAAAGCCGAAAAGACGATGGACAGCGTCAGGGTTGGCGGCTTATGGGTAAGTCTTTTGTACGATCTTTTGGGAACCATATACTCTGAACTGAACTTCTTTGACAAATCCGTTGAATACTATAAGAAAGCCATAGCGGTATCAAAAGAGAACAATGATACTGAGGGAGTGACCGCAATAACCATAAACACCGCCCGAAGCCTGTATCATAGGGGAAAGATTACAGAAGCACTGGAAGTGCTCGATAGCGGTTTTCAGTTTTACCACAGCGATGGATGTGATGTGGAATACCAGTCATTATACATGCTGATACACTGTAAACTCAAGCAGTACCGTAAAGCCGGACGCTACTATGAGCAACTGCTGCAATGCAGCAGCAATCTTGATGGAAGGACCCATATAGAGCAGGAAAAAATCTATTATGCCATAATAAGCTACCTGACACAGACCGGACAGGCCGACAAAACCTACCCTTACATCGGCAAATTAAAAGAACTGGCTAAAGTACATAACGACCTATATAACCTGTCGCAGCTGGAACATACACAATTTCAGTCCGATTCGGCTACAGGAAATTATTTAGGTGCCATACAGCATCTGAAGAATTATAAAACTTTTAATGATTCTCTTTTTAATATCAACAGCTCCAAACAGTTTTCAGACCTACAGTTACAATACGAGACCGAGAAAAAAGACAAGAACATCAAGCTCCTGACACAGCAAAGCGAGCTGCAGCAAACAAAACTGGAAAAGGAAATAGTAATACGCTATATTTTTATCGGGAGTTTGGTTATTTCCTTCATAATCCTTGCACTGGTCTACAGCAGGTATTGCATCAAAAGAAAAACGAATGCTGTCTTGGAGGCCAAACAGGAAGAAATAAACCGCAAAAACAAAAAACTTCAAAATCTTGTTGAGGAAAAAGAGTGGCTCCTGAAAGAGATTCACCACAGGGTTAAAAACAACCTGCAAATCGTGATCAGCCTTTTAAACACGCAGTCGGCCTATCTTGACAATGAGGATGCCCTGCAGGCCATTCAAAACAGCCAGCACAGGATGCATGCCATGTCGCTGATCCATCAGAAGCTGTATCAGACCGATAATCTTGCCAGTATCAATATTTCCTGGTACATACAGGAATTGACAAACTATCTAAAAGACAGTTTTGATAATGACAACAAAATACGGTTTGAACTCCACACACAGTCGGCAGAATTGGACGTGGCTCAGGCCGTACCGCTCGGGCTGATCCTTAATGAAGCCATAAGCAACGCTATAAAATATGCCTTCCCAAACCAGAAAGGCATTATCACCATAACCTTTAAGGAGACCCAGGAAAACACATTCCTGTTACAGATTACCGATAACGGTGTCGGCCTCCCCGAAGGGTTTGAACTCACGGAACTGGATTCCCTGGGTATGAACCTTATGAGAGGGCTGGCCGAACAGCTTGACGGAGCATTTGACATTACCACCGGCAACGGTGTAACCATAACGATACCATTTACGAAAAGAGGTACTGATATTTAAGCAAAATGACAGATGAATATGAATGAAAAAATACTGATTGTTGAAGATGAGTTTATAGTTGCCAACGACCTGAAAATGATACTGAAAAAAGGCAACTACAATGTGGTGGGGATAGCCTCTTCTGCAACGCAGGCAAGAACCATGATTGCGGCCAAAAGGCCCGACTGGGTCCTGCTGGATATCATACTTAAAGGAAACGAGACGGGAATAGACCTCGCCAGGGAACTGGCTACGGTAAAAATACCGTTCCTATTCATATCGGCCAATACTAATCAAAGTATACTGGAGGCTGTAAAAAAAACAGGACCTTACGGCTTTATGGTAAAACCCTTTAGGGAAAAAGACCTGTTGGTGATGCTCGATATAGCCCGTTACAGACACAAGATCGAAAACCAGCAGGAATTAAAAACGGGAGAGAAAGAGCAGGCAGTCCCTGACTTTGGTGAGATTATCGGACAAAGCCCGAACATTAAAAAGGTACTCCATAAAGTAAGTCTCGTTGCCTCCACGGATACTTCTGTACTGATTACCGGGGAAAGCGGCACGGGAAAAGAACGCATTGCCCACGCCATACATAAGAACTCAGCCAGAAAAAACAAACCGTTAGTTGTGGTCAATTGCGCCGCCTTACCACTGTCGCTGGCAGAATCAGAACTGTTCGGGCACGAAAAAGGGGCTTTCACAGGAGCCAACAGCCTACGTACGGGTAAGTTTGAACAGGCCCATGGCGGAACGGTGTTCCTGGATGAAATTGGCGAGCTTCCCCTTGATGCGCAGGTAAAACTATTGCGTGTGCTTCAGGAAAAGGAGATTCAACGCATTGGCGGAAACCATACCTTTAAAGTGGACGTGCGTATTATAGCCGCGACAAACCGTAATCTGGAAAAAGAGGTTGCAGAAGGTCGGTTCAGGCTCGATTTATATTACAGGCTTAATGT
Organism: Flavobacterium beibuense; assembly: GCF_004151245.1. Lineage (GTDB taxonomy): Bacteria > Bacteroidota > Bacteroidia > Flavobacteriales > Flavobacteriaceae > Flavobacterium > Flavobacterium beibuense_A. The sequence continues at coordinate 99,685 of NZ_JUIW01000006.1, read as the reverse complement.
TTTTCCTATCGAGCTTCCTCCACTGAAAAACCGGAAAGACGACATCCTGTTACTGGCCAATCATTTCCTTTCAAAATTCAACAAGGCAAACGGTAAGGGCATTACAGGGTTTAGCGATAAAGCACAACAACAGCTCTTACAATACAGCTGGCCCGGCAATATACGTGAACTGGAACACCTTATTGAGCGTAGTTGGCTTTTATCCACAGGCCATGAGATCGATAGTATTGAACTGCCCACGGACTCCGAAAGCCCGGGGGAAACTACTTCGGGTGAACTATCCTCCCTGGAGGATATGGAACGTAAACATATCATGCAGGCCTTACAGGCCTGTGGCGGAAAGGTATTCGGGCCGGGAGGTGCTGCCGAAATGCTGAAGATCCCCGCTACTACCCTGTATTCAAAAATGAAAAAACTTGGCATACAGCAGGAACATTACTAATTTCAAAAGAAACGGATCATGACCGATATTAAACTGGAGCTGGACGATAAAAAACACGGGGCCTTTTACCTTCATGAAGAGGGTAAAAAAATGGGCGAAATGGTGGTAAGCATACGTGATAACAAATTAACGGTATACCATACCGAGGTGGACCTGGCAGCTGCCGGTAAGGGGTTCGCCGGATTACTCCTGGCAGAGATGGTAAAATATGTTAGGGAAAACAACCTTACGGTCATCCCACTGTGCCCTTACGTACACGCGCAGTTCAAAAGGCACCCGGACACCTACCAAGATATCTGGTTTAAGGAAAATAAGTAAAGCAAGCTAATCCGGTAATTATTATTTTTACTGTACAAATTGTACCACATGACCCACAGTGCGGAAAATAACGAGATACTAAAAAGAATCATGCAGCGAGAGCAGGAGCAGCTGCTACTGCTCTCGCTATGCGAAAGCCTTGCCATGGCCGAGAATAGGGCTGATCTGAATCAGGTGGTAACCCAGGAACTGAAATCAAAACTGGGGTTTGAACATTTCTCCCTTTTTCTCCAACACCAGTCTAAAGAAGGCCATGCTCTTTTTTACAGCAGTGAGAACCCTAAATTCCTTCGGTTTAAAGACCAGGTGATTAAAACCGATTTTTTTGACAGGGTTTCTGATTCTCCCGATCCTGTGCTACTCCCAACACCGGAAATAATCAAAACGGGTCTACAGCCTATTGTGGGCGAAGGTTATAAAAACACCATCAGAAAAGCTTTGTTTTACACTATTCCCTCAAAAAAATTCAAGCTTGTTTTGTGCCTTGGTTACAGTAAAGACGGAAAGCCCGAACGGGAAGACCTGCGACTTATAACACAACTCTGCAGCCAGCTTACCATAACCCTGACCAATATACTTTTACTGGAGAGGCATATCTCCGTCAATGATCCTAAAAATCAATTGGCACAAGATGAAAAAACGCCCTTTAAAGGCCAGCACATGGCTATTGAAGGGAACAGTGCCCCTATGCAAAAGGTACGTACCCTGATCAGTTTGGTTAGCCCTAGTGACACCGGAGTCCTCATACTCGGTGAAAGCGGCACCGGTAAAGAGCTTGTAGCAAGGGCCATACACGAAAACTCAGACAGGAAAAACAAAAACCTTGTGAAAATAAACTGTGCTGCCATACCCGAAAACTTATTGGAAAGTGAGTTGTTCGGCCATGAAAAAGGCAGTTTTACAGGTGCCGTTTCCCAAAAGAAAGGAAAGTTTGAAATAGCCCATAACGGTACACTTTTCCTTGACGAGATTGGAGAATTGCCAATGGATCTCCAGGTAAAACTATTAAGGGCATTACAGGAAAAGGAAATTGAACGGATAGGAGGACATAAGACCATAGCCGTAAACGTTCGTATAGTAGCCGCCACTAACAGGGATTTACAACAGGAGATCGCCAAAGGAAATTTCAGAAAGGACCTTTACTACAGGCTTAACGTTTTCCCAATTTATATCCCCCCACTGAAAGAACGGAAAGAAGACCTGAAAAGCCTGGCACAGTTTTTTGTACAACGTTTCTGTACCAAAAACAAACAGAATGTAAAAACAATTTCGGCAAAGGCAATGAGAAGACTTGAAATGCATAACTGGCCGGGTAATGTTCGCGAACTGGAGCATGCCATAGAGCGTGCCGTACTGTTGTCCCCCGAAAAAACAATTACGGAAATAGAAGTATCCTCCTATACTGATGCAGTACATACGACTGACAATAATACAGTCATAAAATCATGGCGTGAGTTTGAAAGAGACTATCTCCTGAGCGTGCTTAAGTTTTGTAAGGGGCGTATATCAGGCGATAACGGTGCTGCTGCCCTTCTGGACCTTCCTTCCACTACCTTAAAATCAAGAATGGACAGGCTGGGCATCAAAAAAAGGCATTACCTGTCTTAACTGCATATATCTTTTTTAAAAGCGATCACCACTCCTATATACCCCCTACAGCAGTCTGAAGTCGGTTTATATGACTTTGTTCTTCACAGGGATTCACCCGGGGTGTCGGTAGGGATAGTTCCCGGAAACCACGGATGAAATAGCGTTCTACTGCAAATGACTATTTTTATAATTCCGGTATTCCTCACATATTTAAGCATATCAGAAAAGTAAAAACTTTATTCCTCTTCCGGCTAAGGTGTTCAAAAGAACCCTTTTTTAGCTTCGCATTTACTTACTCTCGTAAAACCTCTTCCATAAATTACTATATATCGTAATAACTCAATCTTACAAAAAAAACAACTGACTGAAAATCAAACAACTACAAACAAGGACCAGACTTTGCATGTGGATCATAAATTAAATCATTAAAATTTAAAACACAGTAATTATGAAAAACCTAGTTGTAACCGCAGTTGTACTGTTTGCATCACTGACAGCTTTTGCCCAAAAACCAAGCCCGGCGCTGTTAAACCCAACCAACCACACCTTAGTACTGATAGACCACGAGAGCCAAATGGCTTTTGCAACGCAGAGTATCGCTATAGACCAGCTACGCAACAATACAGGCTTAGTAGCAGGAGCCTCAAAAATTTTCAGTGTACCCACAGTGGTTACGACAGTGGCCGAAAAATCGTTTAGCGGACCTGTTTTTGCCGAAATTGAAGAATTCTATCCACAGGCTACCTCAAACTATATCGATCGTACTACCATGAACACATGGGAAGATACAAATGCCTACAAAGCCATTACCGGAAAAGGTAAGAAAAGACTTGTGCTTGCCGGACTATGGACAAGCGTATGCATTGTAGGACCGGCTCTTTCTGCAATTAACGACGGATATGAGGTATATGTAATTACCGATGCCTGTGGAGATGTATCTAAAGAAGCGCATGATATGGCTGTTACAAGAATGGTACAGGCCGGTGCCAAACCAATGACCTCTTTACAGTACTTATTAGAACTGCAACGTGACTGGGCCCGTCAGGAAACCTATAAGGACGTTACCGATTTGGTTAAAAAATACGGTGGCGCTTATGGTATTGGCGTTCAGTATGCTCATGATATGCTAAAACATTAATAGCTGCTTTTTATTTCTGCAAAAAGGCTGTGTATACCCTTATTCAACTTCCACTATTTAATACACAGCCTTTTTCTCCTTTCAACAATCAATTCATCTAAAAAAACTAAAAATGAAACAACGTATTACCCTTTTTGCATTATTGTTTTTTGCAGTATCGGTTATGGCGCAGTCGCCCGAACTGATAGTGTATAATGCCAAAATACATACGCTGGATAACAATAATACCATTAGCCAGGCCATAGCCGTTGCTAACGGAAAAATCATAAAAACCGGAAATGATAAACAGATACTTAAACTTAAAGGTAAAAGTACAACTGTCATAAATGCATATGGTAAAACCATGGTACCGGGACTTTTTGACTCCCACATGCACATAATCAGGGGCGGACGTTTCTTTAATACCGAACTGCGTTGGGATGGTGTTCGTTCTCTTCAAACAGCACTCACCATGCTGAAGGAACAGGCACAACGTACCCCTAAAGGCCAGTGGGTTCGTGTAGTGGGCGGATGGAATGCCTGGCAGTTTGAGGAAAGAAGGCTTCCTACCCTGCAGGAAATCAACGAGGCTACAGACGATGTACCCACCTTTGTATTACACCTTTACGGACATGCCTATCTCAACAAGGCCGGACTAAAAGCCCTGAATATTAACCCGGACACCCCAAATCCGTCCGGAGGACTGATAGAGAGAGATATTCACGGAAACCCTACGGGACTACTGGTGGCAGAACCGAATGCTTTTATTCTTTATTCCACACTTTCTAAATTACCTGAGCTTACCGAAGAAGAAAAAACAAACTCTACCAAGCTCTTTATGACAGAAATGAATCGTTTGGGGGTTACAGCCATTATGGATGCCGGAGGAGGGTTTCAAAACTATCCTGATGATTATGCCATTACCACAAAACTCTGTGAAAGTAATGAGCTAACCATAAGGATGCCCTACTACCTGTTTGCGCAAAAGGCAGGTAGCGAACTTTCTGATTATACCCGCTGGATCAGTTCGGTGGAAATAGGACAGGGTTGCGATGTGTCTGATGATGGGGTTAAACGATTTGGTAAGATGCCCAAGATGGAATATCATGTTCAGGGAGGTGGAGAAAACCTGGTAATGAGCGCAGGAGATTTTGAAAACTTTGATAAGCCAAGGCCTGATTTAAACCCTGCTATGGAACAGCAGCTTAAAGCTGTACTTTCCCTACTTATAAAAAACAGATGGCCTTTCAGGCTGCATGCTACCTACAACGAAAGTATTACCCGTTTTTTAAACGTTATTGAAGAGATAGACAAAGAAACACCTTTAGACGGTCTGCTTTGGTTCTTTGATCATGCCGAAACCATATCCGATGAAAACCTGCAAAGGGTAAAAGCATTGGGAGGCGGCATTGCCATACAGCACAGGATGGCCTATCAGGGAGAGAATTTCATAAAAAGGTATGGCAAGGCTGCAGCGGCAAAAACAGTACCTCTCAAAAAAATGAAGGATATGGGGATTAAAGTCGGTATGGGCACAGACGGTACACGTGTGGCCAGCTTTAATCCCTGGGTTGGACTGTACTGGCTTACTACAGGAAAAACCCTTGGCGGGCTTAAATATATGGCTGAAGAAAACATACAGGACAGAACGGCTGCAATAAAACTATTCACTCAGGGAAGTGCCGCCCTTCTACGACTGGATGCAGACAGAGGCATGCTTAAAGAAAATTATCTGGCAGATTTCATACTGCTTTCAGACGATTACTTTACTGTACCCGAAGACAGGATACTTAACATACAATCGGTTTTAACGGTGGTTAATGGTAAGGTAGTATATGGCAATAATGAATTTGAGCAGTATGCACCAGAAAAATTAAAAGCTATCCCACAGTGGAGTCCTGTTAATTATTACGGAGGGTATCAAAACCAGTAATCATGAGAACCTCTTGGCAAAATAATAATCATAATTGGGATACAATAAGCCTCGGACTATTGTTTTTCAGGGTAGCAGTGTCTGTCGAACTTATCCTGGTTCACGGGCTTAAAAAAATGGGAGTTGGGGTCAGTACTGCCGAGGTAGTGCCGAACCCGCTACACCTGCCCGAAGCCCTTAATCAGATATTTGCTACTACAGCAAATGTTATTCTTCCGCTATTTGTCATTTTCGGAATAGCAACAAGGCTGGCAGTACTGCCTATACTTGCTGTTACCCTTACAGGCTACTTTGTAGTACATGGCAGCGATCCGCTGCCCCAAAGGGATATCCCGTTTATGTACAGTATATCATTCCTGTTGTTACTGATTGCCGGTGCGGGAAAATACTCGGTAGACTCAATACTATTCAAAAAAAATTAAGTCTAAGCTTTTCATCAATGAGAAACTATCTAATCATATTATTACTGGCAATACTGACCGATATGCACTCGCAAACCCTACCCCGTTTCAGTTTGCTGAGGTATAATGATGACTTTAGTTATCTGGCAACCGAAAAGCATGAAAGTTTCTACTATAAGATGAAATACATTCCGGTAACTCAAAACAGGGAAAACTATCTGTCAACAGGTGGTGAAATACGGTATCAGTACATCAATACCATTAATGAAAAGTGGGGCGACGATTCAAACGGAAGCGATGGTTACGTTATGGCTAGATACCTGGCACACCTTCATTTACGTACTAAATATATAAGATTATTTTTTCAGTTACAAAGCAGCTTTGCATACAGTAAGATCGATGTGAGCCCTGTTGATGAAAATCCATTGGACATTCATCAGTTATTTGCTGATGTGGTATTTATGAAACAACAGGACTCCGAGCTGTTTTTTAGGTTTGGACGGCAGGAAATATTGTTTGGTTCCCAAAGGCTTGTAAGTGTGCGGGAAGGACCTAACAGCAGGATCGCTTTTGATGGCGGATTGATGATTTATAATGCTGAAAACAGCAATAATCAGCTGCTTTATGTTCATCCCGTTGCTAACAGACCCGAGGTTTTTGATGATCGTTTTAACACTGATGCAAAGCTGTGGGGTAACTATTTGGTTTTAAAGAATGTTTCCTTTTTACAAAACATCGATTTGTATTATTTGGGACTATATAAAAAACAGGCCGCTTTTAACGATGCTTCAGGTAAAGAAGTACGCCATTCCACAGGCATCCGCATCTGGAAAAACAAAGGTTCATGGCAATATGACTTCGAAGCAGTGGCTCAGTTTGGTAAAATGGAAGACAAAACCATTAGTGCCTGGACTTTGTCTTCCAATACCAGCTATCGGTTTTCAAATATAAAATTCAGTCCGGTGGCAGGGCTGAAAACAGAAATAATATCCGGCGACAGGCATGCCGATGACAATAAACTTGAAACGTTTAACCCGCTATACCCCAGAGGGGCCTACTTTGGTTTGGTGGCATTGATAGGCCCTTCTAATTTATTTGATGTTCATCCATCAGTAAAAATAACCGTCAGTGAAAGAATAACTGCGGGTATGGATTATGATCTGTTTTGGCGATGGAGTACTAACGATGGTATATATGCTCCTAATGTACAATTGCTATATGATGGTCAGGGATTAAGTGAAAAATTCATCGGTACTCAGCTTGCGGCTGATATCAACTTTGATGTAAATGCTTTTTTATCCCTAACAGTAGAAGGTGCCTGGTTTAATTCAGGGCCTTTTATTAAAGAAGCCGGAACAGGTAAAGATTATTATTACGGTGCTTTTACGGCACAACTCAGGTTCTAAACATCTATTTATTATTATAAAACTATAACGATGAAGGTTTGGCTTATGTCCTATAATCGGAAAAAGCCACGGTAACTACCACCATAACCAACTATAACGGGATGATTCAAAACTACGAATATAATAGGTCAAGGCAGTAATGAGCAGCCAATATCCCAATAAATTATTAAACGGATAAGAAAAAAGGGAAGTCTTGTTTGAAGACTTCCCTTTTTGCTATTATTTACATTTCACGGTTATTTCACTACCGTGGCTTCAAGCTCCACTTTAAGGGTTTCAAACAAGCCTGTCACCTCCAACATGGTCAGGGCCTGCTGCATCCCGTGCTTTTCCACCCAGTCCTGAAGGATCTTAAAATGGGGCCATAGCTCTTCGGTAGAAGTGGTGTAAATCGTTAGGCGAACAATATTTTTACAATCATAGTCTGCCTGATTAATCACTTTTTCCAGATTTTTGATGGCCTGCTCCAGTTGTGTTTTCATATCGGCTGTGCTGGATCGCCCCTCATCATCAATAGCCGTCTGACCCGAAACATAAAGTGTACCCGCACTGTTTCTTACCTCTACTGCCTGAACATAGCTACGGGCATCCTGCCATGTCCAGGGGTTAATTACACGTTTCTCCATTTTTTCCTGATTTTTGTCTTGCGAATACATCGCCGTTACCGAATAAATTAAAAAAATTGTTACTACTGCTATCTTTTTCATTTGCACTATGTGGTTTTACTTACAAGTACAAAATTACCGATAGATGAGAGGTCTTACCTGTGAGGTATATCACAACTATCGTATAGCGATCTAATAACGAGATATGTCCTATTGATATAAACGGCTTAAAGTTTCCCGGGATACCCCAAGGTAGGCGGCGAGCTGGCTTTTGGAAACCCGTTGCAGCAAGGATGGGTAGCGCTTCAGCAGCTTTGCATACCTGTCCGCAGCGTTGGAACTTAACAGGGAGAGGATGCGCTGCTGTGATGCGATATGCCCATTAACCGCTTTCTGAAGAAAAAAATGTTCCATTTTAGGAAATGCGGCACATAGTGCCTTGTAATCCTTTAAGGTTAAGCACAGGACTTTGGTATTTTCGAGGCATATAAGCGACATTGTTGCCATCGTTCCGCTATTAAATGCCAGATAATCGGTTTCCCACCAGTCTTCCATTGCAAAAGATAAAATATGTTCTTTCCCGGATGCATCGGTATAGGTTAGCTTCAACAGTCCGGAAACCACAAAATAGGTGTAAGGTACCTTTTCCTGCTGTCGAATTAGAAACTCATCTTTTTTGTACTGTTTCATCGTAAAATAAGACGAAACCGATACAAACTCCGCATCGGACAATGAAATTAATTCCTCTATATGTTTCCTGAGCTCATTCATGTAATAACACATTCGTAGTATTTACTGCATACGGAAATCAATCTCCGATTTAAACAACCACTAAATTAACAAACTTATTTCTGGTCTTCATACCAAAAAGTGGACACAAAATGACAGAGCTTTGGTGCGTTAAAAATTTAGAATGCAAAAGCCGAAAGTAAAAGTCAATAAGAAAAATAAAATACAGTCAGAGCTAAAGAGCTTGAAAAAAGAATTAGCCAATGCCAAACTTGAAAGGAACATATTAGAAAAATGCGCCGGCTGCCTTCAGGCTCTCACACAGGTAAAATTTGAATTCATCGACCAGCATTTATCCTGTTTTCCGGTAAAAGATATGTGCAGGATTCTTAATGTAAGTACCAGCGGCTATTATAAATGAAGAAACAAGACGCTATCCAAAAGAGACCAACATAATCTTGTATTACTTGAGGAAATAAAGAAAATACACTATAGAAACAAAAAAAGATATGGCAGTCCAAGAATTGCAAAAGAACTTGAGGCATCAGGTTTTCATGCTTCTGAAAAGTTAATCCGAAAACTGATGAAGAGTGCGTCATTAGAAAGTGTTTTCAAACGAAAGTATAAGATCACTACCAATTCCTCCCACACATATCCTGTTGCAGAAAACATACTCGACAGGGAATTTAACGTAAGCAACACAAATGAGGTTTGGGTATCGGATATCACCTATATTAAAGCTTCATTTCCGATGGCTCTGCCTAACAGTGATCATAGATCTTTTTGATAGAAAAGTATTGATTGGTCGCTATCTACCAGCCTAACTGCAAGAAGTACGAGTGTTAAGGCATCGGAGAAAGCAACTTTTGATAGGCAGATATTAAACAATTCCCGATTGATTTTTCACTCCGATAGGGGGATCCAATACGCATGTAAGGAATTTATCTATGAATTAAGTAAGCATGAATCAGTTATCAAAAGTATGTCCAGGAAGGGAAATTGTTGGGATAATGCTGTTTCAGAGAGCTTCTTTAAAACTTTGAAAGCAGAGTTAATCCGCATAAAAGATATCAAAACTTAAAAAATGCAGAATTATCAATCAGTGATTATATAGATTATTACAATACCCAAGGAAGGCATAGTTATTTAAATAATTTGACAATAATAGAACATTGCTAGTTTGTGATTCATATGCTTAAAAAGACAGTTGCCTTAAATAAGGCCGTCTTTTAATTTAACTTGTATATCTAATTTCAGTTAATATAAAAATATTTTGAATCGAATTTCATTTAAAATTACAACTATTTAGTGTTTTTTTAACATTAAAAAAAAATACTTATCATAAATTTATGATAATTCAAAAGAGTAGTCATGAAATATCAGTATTTAGCAATTTATTATTTGATAAAAATTATTGCGGGACTTGTGTTTTTGACGGGAATCTCCTTTGTATTTCTGGGAATTTACGAATTCTGCCACACATTCTCCATTAATAAAATACATTTTGCGGAAGCTACCGCAGTACAGTTTCTACAGACAATTGATATGTTTTTAATAGCAATTGTCTCTTTTATATTTTCTTTAGGTCTTCTTGTTCTATTTAATAATAATGAAAACGATCTAGCTACTAAACAATCAATTCTACCAAAGTGGCTAAACGTAAAAAACTTTATGGAATTAAAAATAATACTTTGGGAGGCAGTGCTAACGACTCTTGTCATATCCTATCTCGCGAGACTTGCAGAACATAAGTTTAAACAAATCCCCTTGAGTTACAATTCCCTTATTATACCAATTGCCATATTATTGATCTCTATAAGTTTAACAATATTGAAAAAAAGTGACCATTAAACGTAAATATTTTTGATGAATGCAATTCAAGATCACTTTAGGGTTCAAAAAAATTTAAATCCATCAAAAGGCTCTCAATTTTACATCAATTTAAAAGATAGTAAGGACTAAAAATTAGTTAAACACAATGTTTTTATACTACTCATATGTTTACAAAGGTTATAGGAATAACCCAATAATATAAATTCTTATGAAAAAGATTATTTTACTCTTTCTATGCATTTTACTATTCAATAATTGTAAAAAAAATCAAGCTAAGCAGCCATTAACTCCAAGTGAGGCAAAAACTATCGCTAAGGAAGCTTATATATATGCCTATCCAATGTTGATGGGGTACAAGTCTTTATACTACACTTCTATAGATAAAAATAGCCCCGGATACCGAAGCGAATTAAATATTATAAGTAACGACAGTAAACCGGCTGATGATACACGTAAAGACGTAGTTTCTATGAATGCAGATACCCCTTACTCAGTATTTGCAATGGATTTGAGAACTGAACCCATGGTTTTTTCCGTACCTGAGATTAACGATAGATACTATGTATTCCAGTTCATAGATCTCTTTACACATAATTTTGCGTATATAGGAACAAGAGTGACAGGTAATGAAGCTGGAGATTATTTATTTGTCGGTCCTGGTTGGAAAGGTGATATTCCAAAAGATAGGTTTAAGAAAATTTTTCATGTAGAAAGCCAACTCGCCACTGGAATTGGAAGAACACAATTATTCGGATCAAATGATTTGGAAAATGTTATAATGATACAGAATAAATACAAGCTTACTCCAATGAGCGAGTTCATAGGAACCACTAAACCTAAAACAGCGGCCCCATTGTCTTGGCTGCCTATTGCAGACCAAAATGATTTTAATAACGCCAATTTTATTAAATATTTTAATCTGTATTTAAATTTAGTACAACCCTTTAACAAGGAGGATTTAAAATCACTTAAAAAATTTGAACAAATTGGCATTATGCCAGGTGCTAAGTTTGATTCAAAACAATATAGTGATACCATTATTACCGCTATCAATGAAGGTATTGCTGAAGGTATTGCCGCTATAAAAGAAAAAGCTGGAAAAATTGGCGATCAAAAAAATGGGTGGAACATGATGGACCCTTTTGGAAATAGAGCCTTTTATAAAGGGAACAGATTACTACGGGCAGCTGCAGTTATGGTAGGAATTTACGGAAATGATAAGGCAGAAGCTTTTTATCCAATTACTTATGTCGACGCAGACAACAATATTTTGAATGGAAAAGCTAATAAATATCGAATTCATTTTTCAAAAGAACAGATTCCCCCAGCTAAGTATTTCTGGTCTCTAACAATGTATGATAAGAGTGCAGATGGCGTAGGAGGTTATTTAGTCAAAAACCCAATTGATAGATTTCTTATCAATTCAACAACTGAAGGATTACAATATGACAAAAACGGTGGATTAACAATTTACATTCAGAATCAAAAACCCGACAATACAAAAATATCAAATTGGCTACCCGCGCCGGCAGAAGATTTTTACTTAATGATTCGCATATATGGGCCCAAAGAAATAGCCATGAATAATACATGGATACCTCCGAGTGTAGAGAGGATAAAATAGCCACAAATTTGATGTTAAGTTCACAATTAAACAATAAATTTTAAATTATGGCAAGTAAAAAACTATCATTATGGGTATTTCCCTTATTTCTGCTAACTCTGTTAAGCTGTACCAAAGACAACTCAAAGAAAAAAGAAACTATTGATTCTGCGGCAACAGGAAAAGCACAGGGATTAAGCCTTGAAGAAGTACGTGCCATAGCCAAAGAAGCATATATTTATGGCTTTCCTATTGTAGACAATTCCAGAGTGCAATATGCTTTTTTTGTTAACAAACTGGATTCAGATTATAAGGCACCATGGAATACTATTTGCAATATTCCAAGGGTATTTACGCCAAAGGACAAAACTATTCAAACACCTAACTCGGATACGCCATACTCATGGATAGGGTTGGATTTAAGAGCAGAACCCATCGTTTTTACAATACCAGTAATTGAGAAAAATAGATATTGGAGTCTTCAGTTAATTGATTTATACACTCATAATTTTGACTACCTTGGCAGTCGCACAACTGGAAATGGTGGCGGTAATTTCATGATTGCAGGACCAAGATGGAAAGGCAAAACCCCTAAAAACATTACCAAAGTAATCTATTGTGAAACAGAAATTGCTTCGGCTCAATTCCGAACCCAATTATACAACGTAGCCGATCTTAAAAATGTAATTAAAATACAAAATCAGTACATTGCAAAACCTCTTTCTGCTTTTTTAGGAAAGCCAGAACATTCTAAAATAAAAGATATAACTTATATAAAACCATTAACTCGTGATCAGGAGAATAAATCGCTGCAGGTCTTTAATAACTTAAATTTTGCACTACAATTTTGCCCCACTCACCCAAGCGAAATAAATCTTATGAAGCGTTTTGCAAAAATCGGTGTCGCCGCCGGAAACACAATAGACACATTATCTCTCAGCCCTGAAATAAAAAAAGCGATGCATGACGGCATAAGGGATGCTTGGGCAGATTTCAAACAACTACAGATAAAACTGGAAAAGGGAGAAGTATCCCCAAGTGATGGTTATGGAACGCGAGCATTCTTAAAGAACAATTATTTATTTAGAATGATGGCTGCTGCGCTAGGAATTTATGGAAATACAAAAGAAGAGGCTATGTATCCGGCTTATTATATTGACAGTAAAGGCGATAAACTTGACGGTAAATACAGATATACAATTAGGTTTAGTCCACATGAGCTGCCTCCTGTAAATTCTTTTTGGTCACTTACGATGTATGAACAGCCTTCTAGTTTATTAGTAGAAAATTCCTTAAACCGTTACCTGCTTAATTCAACCATGATGTCTCAATTTAAAAAAGATCCGGATGGTGGACTAACTTTGATTATCCAAAATCAATCACCGGGAAAAGAGAAAGAGTCTAATTGGTTACCAGCTCCAAAAGGGCCATTTTCTATGATTATGAGATTGTATTGGCCAAAAGAAAAAGCATTGAATGGTTCATGGAAACAACCCCCATTAGTAAAGAAAGATTAACATTGTTCTTTAAAATATATTCTAAATTTGAATAATGAATACGATAATATAATGAGAATCGTTTGCTGCATGATGTGCTGCAATACACTTATTATATGAAGTGGCTAAAGATAAATCAATATGATTCTAGCGATATAAGCCTTTCAACTATGAAAGGCTTTTTTTATTATAATTCTTTAACTAACTTAAATTTGATGACATGAGAAAAATCGTTCTGATTCTGATCTTACTTGTCGCTTTTACTGTTATCACAAACAATGATCTTTGAGAACAAGGGTGAGTGACAGAGTAGGATATAAATTAGTATGTAAGCGCTATTCCTCCTCCTAATCCCATATCTCTATCATAATGGGCTGACAGTGACCAGTATTTTGTCAGGATATATCTGCTGCCAATGCTGTATTCGAAATCTGTGTTCCAGGATAATCAGCATACAGGAAAACTTAATAATGAGCAGAAAAGCCTAGTTGAAAGCATTAAAGAAGATACTGACAGGCTATTAAGGACTACAGGAGAACTGCTTAATATATCGCAGGTTGAAACAGGGAATACTAAGCTTAAAATAGAAGCTGTCGATATAAATAATGTTATTAATGATGCTGTTGAAAACAATCGTAAACTCGCGGAACAAAAATCCATTATTATCAACTTTGAACCTTTAGAAAATTTACCCCTGGTTTCAGCAGATAAGGAAAAGGCAACCTGGATAGTTTCCAACCTGGTTTCAAATGCTATCCGTTATTCTTATGATAATACTACAATTGATATAAAAGCATTTGAAACAGATAATAAAGTAATCATAAAGGTAAAAGACAGCGGTATAGGAATCGATCCGAAATACCTTCCCAAAATTTTTGACAAGTATTTTAGGGTTCCCGGAACTGAGAAAGAAGGTACGGGATTGGGTCTCGCTATAAGCAAAGAATTTATAGAAGCTATGGGAGGCAGAATTGATGTACAAAGTGAATTGGGGGAAGGGAGTGAGTTTATAATTACATTACATATTTTTAGATAACCCCAACAGGACATCTAAACCGCTAAAACGAAAACTTACCTTACATAAAGTAGGCTAATTTCTTCAAATCCTGCATGAAATGGTTTGAAATTTGTCCTGTTGGGGTCACAAATAAAAAACCCGAAATCATATCGATTTCGGGTTTTTTATTTTAAGAATATTAATATTAGCTATACTCCGTCTCCCTTCTTTGCAAAAGCACTACAAAAAAACGCCTACCCAAAACAAAGGCGAAGATGCAGATGCGTTCCCATAGTCCGAGCAAGGGTGTCGGCCGGCCCTGCTACATGGCGACAGTACCGGTGCCGATAAAGATGCCTGCGGTGACCTTTAAGGCAAAATGCCATGACCAAACTTTTTATTACCCAATTGTATTATTACGGCTAATCAATTCTGTAGGTGCACAGCCATATTGCTTTTTAAAAGCATAAGAAAAATGGGAGAGGTTCTCAAAACCGGTTTCGTAGCAGATTTCAACTGGGCGCTTTTGCTTTTCCGTGAGCTGATAATATGCCAGTTCGAGCCTTTTCCTGGTCAACCATCGCTGTGGCGTTGTATTAAAAGCTTTGCTGAAATCACGTTTAAAAGTGGTGAGGCTTCTACCAGTAAGGTAACTGAACTTTGCCAAAGGCAGGTTAAACATAAAGTTCTTTTCCATAAATGATACAAGTTCTAGCTTATGTGGCTCTTCAAAATTGTCCAGAATACTGTCTGTTCTTTTGTCAATCGTCCTGAGTATGCTAATGGCTTCAGTAATCTTTAACCATGCAATATCTTCAGGAAATTGATCCTGCAGATCAAAATACGGAATCAGAGATGCCAGGTAACTTTGCAGAAAAGGATGCTGATCAAAGCTAATGATCTTATCAACCACTGTCTTTTTCTGCACCTCTTTATCAAGATAAAATTTCCTGAGCCTTGCCGTGGACAGGTGCATGGCTACAGCTTTGTGAGGCAATCCATCTTTTGGTGTATTTATAATAGTGGCTACTTGATTTCTTGGGATTAGAAAAACACATCCTGCCCCGAAAACCATTGCACTATCCGCTAAAATCATTTTTGTTTCTCCTGAAATCAACCATACAAGGAGATGGTCATTAAAGGCTGCTTCTGTCTTAAACAGCTTTCCTGAATAACAGGAAAGCTTAATCTCAGAATTGATATAATTTACCTCGTAATCCATTGGACTTGTAAATTTTCAAAATTACGAATATCAATTCGTTTTAAATTCTATTCCTGTTAATTCTTCAGTTAACTTCCACAAACGTTTTGCATTGGTTTCATCAAGAGAATAAGGCTTAATACCTCCAATAATTGCAACATCTGTAACCATCGCTGCTACATCAACATTTTCACAGTACACCCCCCCGGTATGTTTCAGCATGGGGTTCGTTGCGCACCATACGGTTGTTGCTGCACCTTGTGGTATTGTTTTGAGTGATGCCGCTACTTCGGGCAATATATTGCCCTCGGCATCGGTGTAACCTAGTTTTTGTAGCAAGTCTATTGGCGCTTCCCTACCTAGTTCGGTTTCCCCTACAGCACCGGGACACAACGAGTAAGCACGGATGCCAAAGGACTGTGCCCTGTTATCTAACTCAAGTGAAAATAGATTCACAGCTGTCTTTGATTGTCCATAGCCCACTAATGTGTCATAATCCCTGTTTTCAAAATTATAGTCGTCAAAATTAAAATCAGAAAACTGGTGCCCTCCCGAAGATACATTTACCACTCTTGCCCCTTGTGCCTTTTTAAGAGCATTCCAAAGCCTTGCCGTCAGTTGAAACAGTGCCAGATAATTGGTTGACAGCTGTGATTCGATACCGCGACTGTCCCGGCGAAGCGGAACCCACATAATACCCGCATTGTTGACAAGCAAATGAAGTGGCCTGCCCGATGCAAGGAATTTTTCTGCAAAAGAATCAATAGATTTTTGATTCATCAAATCCATTGGTTCTATTTCGATACGCGGAACTTCTTCTAAGTTACGTTTAGCTTTTTCTACATCTCTTGCGGGAACAATAACGGTTGCCCCTGCCTTTGCAAGGGTTCTGGTAGTCTCCAGCCCAATACCTGTGTTACCTCCGGTTACAATTGCAATTTTTCCCGTTAGATCAATACCTTCAATTACGTCTGCTGCTGTGGAAGAAGCATTAAACCCCGAGCCGATTGGTTGCTGTAATGCCCCCTGATAATTATTCCGATGCATCTTAATAAGTTTTAATGTTATTGATGCAAAGGTAGATGCACTTCTTCCCGACAACTTTGTTTAAAAGGCTTAATTTGCTTTGTTTAAAAGACCAGCGCAAAAATAAAGTGACGGGGAAGATAGTCAGAACCAATAAAGCAGTTGATAATTCCTATAATTAAATATTACTAAATAAACTGTAATAAATTGCTAGAATTATAAGTATAAACAGGATCAGATCTCCAACAGGACATCAAAACCACTAAAGCGAAAACTTATCCTCCATAAAGTAGGCTAATTTCTTTAAATCCTGTATAAAATGGTTTAAAATTTGTCCTATTTGGGCCACAGATACAAATCCCGAAATCATAGTGATTTCGGGATTTTTTTATTCGTATAATCTTACAAATTATTGTAGCGATAATAAATCCTGTAGGTATGTACTGCTGGTTTGACTGTCTTGAGTAAATTACCCTAACAGGATTAAACCTTTTGGGATTAATCCAATAGTTGATTTATATAAAAACAAGAAAATCAGCAGTGCTGAGAGTTTTAGATTTTAATCAAAACGTTTTAAAATGAGCGATCGTAAACGTTCTTCATGTTCATCTCCCCAATTCCCGATAGCTGAAATTACCGGAATCAGCGTTTTTCCAAAATCGGTCAGGCTGTACTCTACTTTCGGAGGCACGACAGGGTAAATAACTTTTGTCACAAGTTCATGTTCTTCTAATTCCTTCAGCTGAATATTTAAAACCCTGCGCGAAGCATCAGGTATTTTTCGCTGCAGTTCGCTTGGGCGCTTATGTCCCTGCTCGATAAACCAAAGCAAACGTATTTTCCATTTGCCATAAAGTACTTCACCTATCAGATCAAGGCCACAATTCAGATTTGGTATTGTTTTTCTCTCATACATATTACAAAATTAACTGTATATACCAATTTGTGCAATAGGGGAATAATTTATCCCTATATGATTCGTAACTCCGTACTTGTGAGGAACTAACGTACTCCCGAGATTTGTACAAAGAAATTTAAATATAAAAAAATGGATTATCAAAACGAATTATCAGGCAAGATTGCTTTAGTGACAGGAGGCACAAAAGGAACCGGAAAAGCAATTGCAGAAAGGCTGCTTCAGGCTGGTGCTACGGTAATTATTACCGCCCGAAACTTTCCGGAAGACGAAAACAGCAAGCTGCATTTCATCCCTTCCGATCTAAGCAAAGCGGAAGATGCACAAAAGCTGGTCAACGAAGTACTCTCCACATATGGGCGACTGGATATTCTGGTGAACAATCTGGGTTCTTCAACAACACCTGCCGGCGGCTTTAGCGCACTAACAGATGAAGATTGGGTATCAACCCTGCAAGCTAATTTGTTAGCACCAGTTAGACTTGACAGGGCATTTTTGCCACAAATGATAGATAAGAAAAGTGGTGTTATTATCCATATAGCCTCTATTCAGGGAATATTGCCTCTGTATGATTCTACCCTGCCTTATGCCGCAGCAAAAGCAGCATTAAGAAATTACAGCAAAAGCCTATCCAATGAAGTTACACCAAAAGGTGTCCGCGTACTGGCAGTTTCGCCGGGATGGATAAACACATCCGCATCGGTAGCCTGGCTGGGCGAGATTGCGCGAAATGCAAACAGTACCGTAGAAGAAGCTCAACAAAGTGTAATGGATGCATTGGGTGGTATACCTTATGGCAGGCCTGCACAACCGGAAGAAGTAGCCGAATTAGTAGGTTTCCTTGTGTCACCAAGAGCTAGCTATCTTACAGGGACTGAATATTTAATTGATGGCGGTACAGTCCCAACAATTTAATAATCTTTAAAAATAATAACATGACTTTACCGAAAGTAATAACAAACCTGATTAATGCGCAAAACAGTTTTGACAGCATTGCCTACGCGGATTGTTTTTCTGAAACCGCCGTGGTATTTGATGAAGGTAAGACCCACAATGGGAAACCGGAAATCCAGCAGTGGATTGACAAGGCGAACAAAAAATACATGACCGTGATGAAACCCCTTGAATATACCGAAAATGGTACGGCAAGTATCTTATCAGCAGAGTGTTCAGGCATATTTCCCGGAAGCCCTATTGCATTAAAATTTCATTTTAAAATTGTTGACGGACTAATCCGATATTTAAAAGTAACAGAATAATAAAAAACAAAGAGAGTTCCTGAAAACCAGAAACTCTCTTGTATTAATAGCTTAAATCATGAGTTATTGCAAAGCCATTCAAATGACTGCCCTATCCATGCAAAAACGCTTGAAGAAAAACCTATGTCGGCAAGATATAATGACACCAATCTATATCCCTGACAAGAAAAACAACGTCCCTGGAAAACAGGACAGGGGCGTTGTTTTATATTTAATCCTTTACATCCTACTAGTTTCTTCATCCAAAGATGTAGATTTAACTTCCTTGTTCTTACCAGAACCAAAATAATAGGTAACCTGAACAAAAAAGCGGCGGGTTTCCCAACGGTTCGTCCAGTCTGTAGATACATTATTTACTTGTGTGGTATGGTTGTACAGGCTTTTCCTTAATATGTTAGAGCATCCCGCAGCAATTACAAGTTTTTTATCCAGTAGGCTTTTTTTACCCGAAAGGCTTACATCATAGGTAGCCTTTGAGAAACCATTTGGTGTGGTAGAGCACCCGTTGTAAAAACCGTTCACGGTTATTTTCCATTCGCCTTTTAACTCAACTCCCTGATATACGTTAATATCATAGCCAAAGCCGGTGCCATTGTAGACAAAGTTTTCAATTTCTGATTTTTCGCTGCTTAAAAATGCATCTAAACTCAGCTGCACCGTCCACCACTTAACAGGCTGGTAAGGTATAGAAGCCGAAAAACCAAACCTGCTGCCGTTTGCTGCATTAGCACTATAGGTAATGTTGTAGTTTTGGTCACGCTGATAATCTATAACCTGCGTAAAGCCATCTTTGTACAAATAACCGTAAAGGCCCAGGTTAAGCATACTTTTGTAGATGTAATTCAACTGAAAGCTGTGGTAATACTGTGGTCTAAGGGCTGGGTTACCGGTTTGCAGTGTGTAAGCATCTATATACTGATAGTAAGGATTTAGCGATAAATAATCAGGCCTGCCTATGCGCCTGCTATAACTAAACTGGTATTGGTTGTTTTCATGTTTGTAACCTAATGAAAATGACGGGAACAGGTTGGTGTATTCGCCTTTATTTACCTGTGCATTTAGCGTTGAAGCTGCCGTAAACCTGTAATATTCTGCCCTGAGCCCTGCCTGCACATTCCAACGTCCAAATGCTGCCGAAGCCTGAGCATAAGCCGAGGCAAGTTTTTCATCATACTTAAAATCATTAACTAATAGGCTATCAGGTATAAACAACAGTGCTGTATCGTTAGCTTCATATCGGTTGTAATAGTCCATTTTTACATAGGCATACTTGGCACCGGCCTCAAGATTTATGTTGCTGGTAAGCTTGTGGTTAAAATCAGTCTGGACATTAGCAATTGTATATGCCGTTTTATTCTCGCCATCAAGATTCAGATAGTCTCCACCATCATAATCATTGCGCTGAAAACCATTTCGCTCTGAACTGTATCGTGCAAAATTAGCCTGAAGATCTAGTCTGGTAGTAAGGCTGTCTGATGTAAAATTGTAAAAAAGGTTACCGGCAACACGGCTCTTGGGCGCGTTAAAGCGTTGGCTTAGGTTTACCCTGTCTTGAAGTATGTCATTCAGGAATTCATCAGTATAGCCGTTAGTGGTTTCTATATTATTTTCATTATAATATTGCCATTCGGTACTGATAACCTGGTTCTGATCAAGCTTTCGTTCTACAGCCACATTAAAACCGCCCGATTTTGTAACCGGCAGCCAGGTGTTGTACTGGTCAATTATCCTTTCACTCGCCTCATCCGCTATGGTTTGCTTTATGTGCCTGTGATTAACGGATTCTCCATTGTAATAAGAGCCATTTGCCGTAACCGTCCACAGCGAATCGTTATAAAACAGCCTTCCCCCCTGTTGGCTTTTAAAATATTCGCCATAATATGTCGCTGTGTTTATACTGCCCGAAAGCCCTGCCTTACGACTTTTCTTTAACACAATGTTTATTATTCCTGCCGTTCCCGCAGCTTCATATCGTGCAGAAGGCTGCGCTATAATTTCAATCGACTCAATATCACTCCCTTTTAAAGACCTTATGTATTCACGCAGGGCATCGCCGGTTAGCAGGCTTTTTTTACCGTTAATCATTATTTGTAGGTCCGTACTGCCTCTGTACACCAGGTTTTCGTCTTTATCAAGGCGCATATCCGGCACCAGGCGTATGGTTTCAAGGCCATTATTGCCGTTACCTATACCGGCTGCCTCAACGTTAAGTATGGTTTTATCGCCCTTCATGGTCATGGCCTTTTGGCGTACATTTATTACTACCTCATCAAGCTGTTTCTGCTGGGATTCCAGGGTAACATTTATTTCTCCTGGCAGGTTAGTATTACTGATTTCCTGTGTATAGGTAGCATAGCCAAAGTAGTTAACTGTAAAGGTTCCGCTTGTAAAATTGGCTGGTATACTTAGTGTATAGCTGCCGTTGTCGTCGGTTTCAGTGTAGGCTATAATGGTATCTGTTATAATAATATATACCGAAGCAAAAGAAACAACGTCACCATTCTGTTCTTTTACCACACCTTTAATGGTATACTGTGCCAGTGCCGGTAATGAAGTAAAAAGGATAATCGTAATAAGTAGTAATTTTTTCATTGTTGTATTAATTTTATACAGCAATATTACATTGCCCGTTTAAAGGCAAATCCCATTTGGTATCAATCCGCTTGTCTGTAAAACAAAACAGTTAAGACATGTTATTTTTGGGTTCGTTGTCCTAAAAACGGTATTTGTCCTGTATTTTTACCTGTTTAAACAAATATCACTGTATATATTTAACACAAGCAGTACTTTAGCCCTATGAGCAAGAAAAAAGAAATACTGTATCACGTTATATTCTGGCTCCTTTTTGTAGGGCTTGAACAGCTTTTAAGGAGTATAACGATTGATAAGAATCTGAATACAACATGGAGTATTTTACAGAATTTAGGTTTTGTGTCTCTTGAGCTACTTATTTTTTACATTAACTACCTGTTTATCTGCCCAAAGACAATTCCCAATAAAAAATGGCGCTTATTAATAGTAGCACAATTTGGACTTCTAATACTATTTCCCGCCATACGCTTTTTCTATGAGGAGATAATACTTTTTAAAATAATCGGCTATCATAATTATGATATGCGCGATCTCACCTCCGTATATTATATATATGATAACTCCTATTATTCCATAAGGATCATGCTGTTTAGCCTTGTAGGGTATTTTATGAAATACCTGTGGAATACCAGCGCACAGGTTAACCAGCTGACCTTAGAAAAAAAACAGGCCGAATTACTGGCTCTTAAAAACCAGCTGAGCCCACACTTTTTGTTTAATTCGCTCAATGGTTTTTACTCTGATTTGTATGATACAAACCCCAAAGTAGCTGACGATATCATGAAACTTTCTGAAATGCTGCGATATGTTACCTACGAAAGTGAGAACGATATGGTACTGTTGAAAGACGAGGTGGTATTCCTGCAAAATTATATCGACCTGTTTAAAAGGCGTTTTGACGGCGGTGTGGCCGTAACCTTTACACACCCTCATGATACAGGCATGTACAAAATACCGTCTTTACTATTAATCCATTTTCTAGAAAATGCCTTTAAGCACGGTATTACCGATGATTTTGACAGTCCTGTTACTATAAGTATCAAAACAGAGGCCGGAAGGCTTATCTTTACCACAACCAACAAATACCGTGTTACCCAAAGTTATGATGAGCACGGCATAGGCAATAAAAATATAAGCCAGAGGTTAAGCATTATGTACCCCGAAAACCATAGTCTTGTTCTAGAGCAGGATGCTCAATATTATAACGTAACACTTAACATACCGCTAAGCTAATGAGCAACAATATAACTTGTATAATAGTAGATGACGAACCACCTGCAATACGCCTGCTACAAAAATATACTGAGCAATTGCAGGGTATAGAGTGTTTAGCCACCTGCACACGGGCCGTAGAAGCCCTTGCCCTTATTGAGCAGCATAAGCCCGATGTTGTATTTTTGGATATACAAATGCCCGAACTAACCGGCATTCAGCTTTCGGCAATTATTAAAGACAAGGTAAAAGTTGTGTTTACTACGGCCTATCCGCAATTTGCCATAGAAGGCTTTGAAATGAATGCGATAGATTACCTGCTAAAACCCATACCATTTAACCGTTTTATAGCGGCAGTAGAAAAAATACGTAAACAAAATACAGAACCTACAGCAATAAGACTACCTGCCGATACAACTGCCGATGAATATTTTTTTGTAAAAACCGATGGCAAAAACCGCTACCAGCGTATGCAAATAAAAGACATTAACTATATAGAAAGCATAAAAAACTACGTAGTGCTACATACCTCAAGCGAGCAGGTGGTAACCTATAATACCCTAAAATACTTTGAAGAAAATTTGCCTGACAATCTATTTATAAAAATACACAGGTCATTTATTGCAGCTATTGGCAAAATAGAAAAAACCGATAATAACGAAGTGTGGATTAGCGGTAAGTGCCTGCCTTTGGGAGATACTTACAGAAATGATTTTTTTAGCAGGATAGAACGTTTTAAAATTTGAAATTGGCAGGTTATATAACATTCAGTTTAACGCTGCAATTCCTGAGTAAACTTATATACACCCAACGCTGTGTCTATAGATTATAAGATTACAGTAATAAAATTCCTTCAATCTGTCAAGGTCACAAATAAAAATCCCGAAATCATATTATATTTCGGGATTTTTTGTTTTATTATCCTAATCGAATGGCACATGGTACCAAACCTATATGAGTAATTATTCTTTAAGTAAAGTAAATTTGGTATAATCTCCTGAGATGTCTCCAACCCATAATTTATAAATACCTGTGGGTAAAAAACTAATATCTAATATATTCTCTTTTGAATTTAAGCTACCGACTTTCAATGTCTGGCCCAACTGATTATACAGAATATATTCCTTACCCTCATCTATAAGTTGTATATTATAAATACCTTTTGAAGGGTTGGGATATATCTTTACGTTTTCTATACTATTTTTATCTATACTCAGCTCACCTTCTACTTTAAAATTTATTGATTCTCCACTTCCCATATCGCCTCCGCCTTGCAGCAGAATGCCATTATAAGTGAGGCTATAATAACCATTGCCCTGGGTACAACATAGTCCGTCTCCATAACTATCACTAATTGAAAACAAATAACAACCGTTAGGGAGAGTCATATCCTGTGTATACAACTGATTATCATCATAAGAGTCTCCACTATAGAGTACGGCGCCATTTTCATTGGTAAGCTGCCAACTTATATCTTCTCCAAAATTATCTGTAAGTATTTCCAAAACTATTTGATTGTCTGGTACAATCCTTTTAACAAAGTTAGCCTCAAGTATATCATTTTCCTGATTTTCATCACTTACACCATTAATACTTAAAAGGTTTACAACAAAACTATTATTGCCATTATCTCCAAGAATATTAGGCAAATAAAGAACTTCTGCTTCATTCTCACTTAGATTACCTTCCCAATATATATTTTGCGGTGTATTATCATTTATACTGTACTGAATTACAGCTTGAGAGATTACAGAGCTTCCATTATTGACTATCCTTATTACCGATTCTATTCCATCTCCGCATATTGAAGTTCCCTGATCAATAAATCTAATCTCGCCATCAAGCGAATAGGTTGGTAAAGGAGGGTAAAAACCAACACTCAACTGTCCTGTATCAGCAGGATCAAGCCACTCTTTAAGTCTGGTGTCAGGTGTAATCCCGGCATTCCAGGATACATCAAACCTTCCATAAACATCTAATGCCCCATTAGGATTACTTCCGTTACAGGCTGAAGCGCCAGCCCATAATTGCCCTATAATTTCACCCTGATCAGTGTAAAGCGGAGAACCGGATGAACCCCCTTCGGTTGTGCCAATTTCCCAATTATTGATAAGCCACTTTATATCTCCATTATCCTCATCTAATATTTCAGGGCTATCAAAATCCCTGCATATTTTCATAATATCCCCTGCAGGATGATGAATTCCGAAAGTAAATAAGGAAGGAATTCCGCTCCTGTCCCATCCAGACCATACCAGGTTCCATTCTTCCGGAAGGTCTGTATTTATCTCCATTAGCAAAAAGTCTGTTTGTGCACGTCGTGCCCGTAATGTTGCCCCGCTTACAGTTTGGTTTTCGTTGATGGACTGATCTCCCCAACCTGATGACGGACAGTCGGGGTTTGGGTTTATCCAGTTAAACCTAAAGGTGTACATAGCTGTATCTACCCAGGCATGATTTGCCGATAATATATAAGGTGTACCGTCATTAAGGGTATTATTTATAAGCGCTCCGCTAGCTAAAAAAGCACCTTCATCTGTACCTCCTAATATCATTGTAACTGATTTTTTACAATGATTTTTTATATTTTCTATACCATCCATAAAACACTCTACATCAAAATTACAGGATAGCGATAATATATCATTAGTACTTTTGGTAGCTACATTTTGATAGCCAAGTCCTGCTTTAAATAATTCAAAACGACCGAGTCCCTTTATATTTCCCGGCTCATAATATTCCAGCCATACATCACCCCCGCTTATAGGCCAAATACCGAAATAAGACGGATTATTGTTTTGAAGTGAATCATATATATCAGCCTCTTGCCTATGCCCTTCTGGGTAAGCATATAAAAGTGCCCCTTTAGGAATAAAAAAATTCCTAATCCAAAAATGAATATTTTTAGCATTATCAGATGTAAATCTTAATTTCCAAACACGGTCGCCGTTAGGCAGTTCTGTCCAGGTACCACTATTAGTTGTGGTATAATCAACATCGGTCAGGATAGCAAACTCATATAAGGGGGTTTTGGCATCTGTTGCAATTTTATCTTCAACATATTGCTTTTCAATAAGAGGCAAATATACCCTGGAGTCGTTTTGCTGGCTTCGTTCCTGTCCGTAGATTTGGACAAGGCTTAAAATAAGAAATAAAAAAAGTATTGTTTTTCTCATAAATTAGATGCATTATAAAAATAATGGGCTTAAAATTAGACATTTATTCTTCTCTTCTTATAAATTTTTATAGGTTTAGTATATTTTTCCTAAATAGCTGCATAAGGTCAATTAAATTGACGAATTTTTATCACATTGATTTCCTTTATTTCAGATTCTGCAATTTTCCAATTTAGGAAATCGAAATATTTATATGATATAAACTGCTCCTGTTAAAATGATTTTAATCCTATAAATTCACTTAAATAAAAAAGCCCATACATTGTATGGGCTTTTTTATTTTATACTATTACTTTATTTCGTTCGTCTACTATCTCCGATAAAATCTGATAGGATTTAACCCTGTCATTATAATCATAAAAGTTTGACACTACCATCAATTCATCCACACCAGTTTCATTTAAAAATTTATCCACTTGCTTCGCAACAGCTTCTTTCCTTCCTACAAAAGAGTACTTAAGCATTTCACGCACTGCAGGGTTATGCTGAATCATCATCAGTTCATCCGTCATTTCCATTGGTGGCTGTAAAGGTTCTCTTTTCCCAGTAAGTATTCCCAGGAACATCCTTATCAGTGATGTATAATTTCTCTCGGCTTCGTCATCTGTGTCGGCTGCAATTACATTAATCCCTGCAATGGTATATGGTTTATCAAGGTACTCAGAAGGCTGGAATTCTTTTCTGTAAATATGTAGGGCTTCTTCCAGCAGTCCGGTCGCAAAATGACTGGCAAAAGCATACGGGAGCCCCATTTTTGCCGCAAGGTGAGCACTGTCTAAACTCGATCCTAAAATATATAACGGTACATCAACCCCCTCGGCTACAACAGCACGTACCTGCTCCCACTCGCTTTCTGTTGAGAAATACTGTTGTATTTTCTCAATCTCAGCAGGAAAACTGTTTACCGACTGCATTCTGTCACTTCTAATAGCGTGCGCAGTTAACTGGTCGGTTCCCGGAGCCCTTCCTAATCCTAAATCAATTCGATCAGGATACAGCCTGCCAAGCGTACCAAACTGCTCAGCCACTATTAGCGGTGAATGATTTGGCAGCATAATACCGCCCGATCCCACACGGATGGTTTTTGTATTTCCTGCTATGTGCCCTATAAGTATAGAAGTGGCAACACTGGCTACATGCACCATATTATGGTGTTCTGCAAGCCATAGCCTCTTGTACCCCATTTCTTCAGCCTTTTGTGCTAAAGCAACACTGTTTTTAAATGTTTGTTCTATAGTAACTCCACGCGATACAATGGCAAGCTCAAGTATCGAGTAGGCTATTTTCTTCTTTGTTGTTTCCATAATTTATTATGCGTTTCCGCAACTATTCATATTAATATTGTTTAGATTCATTTAGTGAGTTTAATTAAACAACATTACTTTCTCCTATTATTACCTGTCTGTGTTTTATGCCCCATGCTGCAAGATCATGAATGAGGTTTTGCAGGGACTGTCCATAATCCGTAAGGTTGTATTGTACCGATATCGGCTGGGTATCTAAAACGGTACGCTTAATAAGCTTATTAAGTTCCAACTCCTTCAACTCCTTACTTAATTGTTTGTTAGATATACCATTAAGATCATTTAGTATATCAGAAAAGCGTCTTTTATTATAATAGCACATGGTAGATATAATGGATATTTTCCATTTTCCCCCCAATACGTCCATTGTGTCGTGGATAGCCATGATTTCTTTCTTGTGGCAAATGTTTTCTGTCATAAGTTACCTGGTTACTCTAAAGTTACTGTTACTTTTAGTTACAAAGTTACAATAATAAATTAATGTAATTTACTTTTGTACTGTTAATAATTAAAAATCAAAAAATGAGTTTAGTAAACAAGAACGTAGTAATAACGGGCGGAAGTACCGGAATAGGTCTAGCAACTGCAAAAGCATTTATTAAGGCAGGGGCAAACGTAGTAATTACAAGCAGAAGTGCCGAAAACCTGCAAAAGGCTTCGAATGAAATCAATAATCCGAATTTAAAGACTTTAGTGTCTGATACCTCAAACCTTGATGGTATTGCAGTTTTGGAAAAATTTGTTACAGAAAACAACTGGAAACTGGATGTGCTTTTCCTTAATGCCGCAATCGCCACATTCGGGCCAATAGCGCAAACAACCGAAGCCGATTTTGATGCTCAGTTTAATACCAATGTGAAAGGTCATTATTTTACATTACAAAAATTAATGCCTCACCTGGCAAATGGTTCATCTGTTATATTTACCTCATCTATAGTGGCAACAGCTGCCGGTATAGGAACAAGTGTATATTCTGCTACAAAAGGAGCCATAAACAAGATTGCCCAGATTGCAGCAAACGAACTGGCTGAAAGAAAAATACGTGTAAACCTTATTAGCCCGGGTCCAATACAAACACCGGGACTGGACAGTGTAGCAAATGTTGAAGCCAAAGAAAATTTAGCAGCATCAACCGCACTACAACGCCTTGGTACTGCTGATGAAATTGCAAATACAGTAGTCTTTTTATCTTCCAGTCAAGCAAGCTTTATAAGTGGTGCAGACATTACTGTTGATGGTGGTGCTGTTACATACATGTTGAAGTAATAATCACATATAACGCTCGATAAATAAAAAGCCCATACATTGTATGGGCTTTTGTTTTTTTATTCAACCGATTTAAACTGCTTCATTTCTTTTAAAGGCTCTATCGTGGTATACTCCTTCCATACCGAAGGATCATAACTTCCTAACTGCATATAATCAAATTCGGGTTCCTGAGCAGCTTCAAAATCGCCTTCTGTTATAGCTGATTCCGACATAACAAAATACTCTTCTTTCTCAAACTCGTCCATTTCGGCTTTAAACTCAAAACCCACCTTGTCTTTATCGCCCTCTGTTATCTCTATAAACTTCAGCGGCCTATTTACATATATGTACTGTCCGTTTTCCTGTGAGGCATATTGCAGGTAATATTCACCCGATTCCCTTTTTTTATACACCAGCGTACCCTTATCAAAATTCTCGAGCTGCTTAATACCTAAAATAAGTTTTAGGTTTATGCCGCTAAGTTTCTTCCCTTCCACTAAAGTATAATCTGCCCTTACAATAGCATAATCTTTCTCGGAAACATACAATGTCCCTGTATACTTAGCCCTTCTCTTGTTAGGCCTGAATTTAATTATAAAAATACGGTTGTTCTTATCATCACTCTCTGCAACTCCCGCATAGCTGTATTCATACAGTTCGCTTAACTCACTACTATTAATAAAATCAAACCTGCCATTAATTAAAATATTTGTGCGATATAGAAAAGTCCAGTTATATGATCTTGCTGCTTTCTGGTTACTTTTTTTCATCTCAGCTTCATACTCACTATCGCTAACAAAACTATTATGCGAAACAATGGTATCCCTCACCCCTATAAGTCCGCTTTTAATCCTGTAATGTTTTGTGGCATCTAAGTGCTTAAATAAAACCTGTGCACCTAACTTTTCCATATCATCCAAAGTTACCGATCGGTTAGCATCCTTAAATTTTACTGCTTTTACAACCTCAAGTTTTTGAACCGGCACCGGTTTTTCCTTATGTATTTTTGTAGAAGTATAATAGTTATATAACCTATCTGTAAACTGCTTAGGAGGATAGTTTATCATCTGTGAGGCAAACTCATCCAGTTCCTTATTAGCATCCTTAATTTGCTGCTTGCTGTATCCCGTAGCCTGTGTCATTTCAAGCTTAACCTGTTTAGGCCTTATTACTGTTGACTCACGAAAAAAAACAGTATTTTTTGTTGGTTTGCCTGAATCTGTATAATTAGCTTTAAGATTCTTCCTTACAGAAGCCATTATACTATCGGCATCAATTTCTGTATTGGATATATATACTGTTTCTAACTCAAAAGTTCCGGGACGCATTTTTATAAGGAAATTGATATTCTTTAATTCCCCTACAGTTAAGTTCTCGGTATAATACCCTAAAAAAGAAACTGTTAGTATAGTCTTCTCATCATTATTTTTTGGAGGTATGCTAAAGTATCCTTCAGAGTTACTTACTACACTATCTTCACCGTCAATTTGAATATTGGCATAAGAAAGGCTCTCCCCTGTCTCTGAATCAATAATTTTAGCGGTAATGTTTTGAGATAATGCGATTTGAATACCTAACAGAATAGTCAGGCAGGTAAATAGGTTTTTTAGCATGGTGTGATTGTTGGTTTTAAATCTTCATTTTATGCTAAGTTAAACGGATTGCTCGTTTTTTTGTTGTTCTGATTTACAAAAAACTTATGTCTTATAAATAAAAAAGCCCCCGTATTATCAGAGGCTTTTTTTAAATATCTCTGATTATTCTTTTATCAGTTTGTATTGTGCCGACGCCTGACTGGTTTTTACCGTTATAAGGTATACACCTGCACTTAAGCCACTAATATTCATATTCTCCATATTCTGGTTAAAAGACATTAGTTCGCGTC
The DNA here is from genome assembly GCF_004151245.1 of Flavobacterium beibuense. Lineage (GTDB taxonomy): Bacteria > Bacteroidota > Bacteroidia > Flavobacteriales > Flavobacteriaceae > Flavobacterium > Flavobacterium beibuense_A. Next base: position 69,396 of record NZ_JUIW01000006.1, on the reverse strand, counting down.
CCTGTAGATTATATATAGCAACCATTTCCGGAGCTACGTTATTCTCACTTTTTAAATGTAGAACATCATTAGCAGGGTTAGGATATAATACAATACTGCCGGTTAAAGCATAATCGTTTACTCCCATCAAACTAACTATCTCTGTTGTAACGCTGTTTGTTATAATAGGCAGGTTGTAATCAAAATAGATATTCACCTCGTTACCATGAATAATATCACCAACCTCAAGTCCGGCAACAGGTTTTATTTTATAGGCTATAAAACCATTACTACCTGCTTCATCCTCACCTTCAAACGGAAGGTTGATGTTTTCAAAAATAAACTCTACCTGGTTACCATCAGTAATTTCTAATCTATATTCATGACTTGAACTTATCGGTCTAAACGTATTCCAGTCTACCTCTTCACTAAGTACATCCTTAACCCTTATATTTATGGCGCTTGCAGTTCCTGTATTTTGGAATCTTATAATATAGTCAAGATATTCATCTGTCTGTTCAGGATATATCTCACCTCCCTGTACCACTCGCTTATCATTAGGATCATAAGAGTTTACCACAATTTGCTCAAATTCAAAAGTATTATCTTCAGGAGTATAATCATTTTGGTTAGGGGTTACAGTAGTTGTAAAGTTTAAAACATCATCACCATTTACTGTAGGTGGGGTAAACGTTTGCATAGTAATATCAATAGTCCTACTTTCAAAAGGCTGAAAATCGGCCAATGTAAAAGTCAGTACATTTTCTGAATTTGATGCTGCAGCCGGAACAGCACTTACAAAAGACTGCATGGCATCGTTATAAATAAAACTTACTATTGCATTAGCAACAGTTTGAGTACCCACATTTTCAACAATCAATTGATACTCTGCCTCAAACCCAGGACGGGCATCAGTTACAGGCAGGATAGTTACATTTAAATCTTCAATAGACTGGTTAGCTGTAATACAAAAGTTTAAATTTTCCTGATTAACACCTTCCTCAAAAACAATCGTGGTCATTTCCGGAATAAAATTATAATATTCCGGAAAACCCGATAATGTTACCTCATAACTTCCTGAAAGAAGATTTAATGTATATTCTCCGCTCAAACCTGATGATGTTGAATAAACAAATTCTCCATTATCTGCAGTTATCATAACATTATTAATAACACTGTCTGTATCGTCACAACCATTATTATTTTGATCGAAAGTAACACTACCTGTTATTGTATTAACTTCACAGTCGGATCCCTGCCAATTTCCTTCAATTTCCCAACCCAACTCATTTATTAAATAGTCCCTAACAGCAGCATCACAATAAGGAACGCCAAAAGAATTCAAATATTTATCTTCAATACCTAATTGTGCAAATCGTAATAACAAAGCATCAAAATTAGAAGAATCCATTCCACTCAAATGAATAAAAGTATTAAAAAGAAGTTCAGGATTATATTCCCAACCTGATATATCCTGATTAAAACTTGAGGCGCTTTCAAACATCCCATTCAAGTTAACAACATTAGCGATATTCCAATTATCAAGTGGTTGGTTAAAAGCATCATTCTGTCTAAACATCATTCCCATTTCTGTCACATTAGAGACATCCCAGTCGTTTAAAGGTTGGTTAAAAGAGTTAGCGCCATGAAACATCATTATCATATCAGTCACATTAGATACATCCCAATTACCTACAAATTGATTAAAGTTTAAAGCACTTAAAAACATTCTACTCATCGTAGTCACGTTAGATACGTCCCAGTTCCCGATGGGCTGATCAAAATTTGATGCATTGAAAAACATATAAGACATATCGGTTACATTAGATACATCCCAATTACCTATGGGCTGATTAAAATTAACTGACTGATTAAACATATATGCCATAGTAGTAACACTGGAAGTATCCCAATTATCAAGTGACTGATTAAAAGCGTATATTTCTTTAAACATATAAGACATATCGGTTACATTACTAACATCCCAACTTTCTATAGGCTGATCAAAAGTGCTTGCCTGATTAAACATATATGCCATAGTAGTAACACTAGAAGTATCCCAATTATCGAGCGGCTGATTAAAAGCGATTGCCCCCCTAAACATATATGACATATTGGTTACATTAGAAACATCCCAGTTATTTAAAGGCTGATCAAAATAGTATGCATTAAAAAAAATATGTGACATATTTGTAATAGTAGAAACATCCCAGTTATTTATAGACTGGTTAATACCACTCATATAAAACATATAGCTTAAATCAGTTACCTGGCTTAAGTCAGGCGTATCAGTTGCATTAATCACTAAATTTGAAGTTTTATAAAAAGCTTTATTCATTGAAGACCACTCAATATCTCCCCATTGCTCAACAGTCAATAATTGATCAGACGAAAACTCCTCAGGTAATAGCGAAAAATCTAACCTTGAAAAGTCACCCGACATACTAACAGTATATACTCCGGGAGTAGTATAAGTATGAGACACTAATCCAGACTGGTCAGTTAGAATTGTACCGTCTCCAAAATCTATGGTATAACTAGTACCTGCTTCATTAACTATAGGGACTTCGATTTCTAAATCAAAATCAAATACTTCCCATGTAGTAATAAAAGGTTCCTGAGCATAAATAAAAGAAGTTAAGAATAAAAAAAGCAGTGTAAGGTGAATTTTCCTCATAATGATTGTAATTGGTTTATTAACTGCAATATAACATTTTTCAATAAAACATTTTAACATTTTTTACTTACAAAAAAATCCCGCCTATAATGCGGGATTTAATCAGTTTAAATTTAGAATCGTTTTTTAAGCTATAACACCTTTTGGCTTGCTGGTATACTGCACCAACATAAACGAAACAAACGAAGCAGCTATACCAAAAAAGTTAGCATCAAGGCCAAATGGCAGTTTCACCTGTGTTATTATTAAAGTAAGCGTTGTTAGTCCACCCACAATCATGGCTGCTACTGCCGCCTTTGCCGATGGTTTTTTGAGCAGTAAAGTACCTAATACGGGCACTAATAACCCCGAAACCATAAACGCATAAGAGTAAAGCATCAGCTCCAGTACATTTCGCATATTGGTTGCCAGAATTATAGCCAGTGCACCAATTACAAGAGTTATTATTTGCGAGTATTTTATATGCCCGAACTTTCGGGTTCCCTTAAAGTATTCCAGTATATCGGTAGTAAAATTACCCGATGCAGCCATTAAGCAACTATCAGCAGTTGACATAATAGCCGAGAAGTAAGCCGAGAGCATCAGTCCCATTAACCCTACAGGCAATATCGTCCTTAAAAATAACGGAAGTCCAAGCTCGGGATCAATGTGAGTTCCGGGAGCATAACCTATAGCTTCAAACAATCCCTGTTCATAACCTACCCTGGCAAACAAGCCTAAAGCGATGCCCATAAACGCCATTATAGGCCATTCAAACAGTCCGGCCACAAACCATGCCTTTTTAGCTGTTTTTACATCTCTGGAAGCAAATATTCGCTGATAGAGTGTCATCCCCACAAACCATATAGGTACTATGGTAATAAACCAGTTAAACAACTGTACAAAAGACACATTGGTTAACGACATAAAACCGGAAGGTACCGTTTTACTAATAGCTTCCCAACCACCTATGTATACATATCCCATTGGAATCCCTATAAATATAAGTCCGCCCATTAATATTATCCACTGGATGGTATCGGTATAAATAACCGCTTTGATTCCTCCTACAGCCGTATAAACAACTGCAATAACCCCCATTATAAGTACAGCCATATTTATGGATACCGAAGGAAAAGTAGCCTCTACCAACTTTGCTCCGGCAAGTATTTGCGAACTGGTAAAACCTACGTACCCAATAAGAGAAATAAATCCTGCTATAAGAGCTACCCTAGTATTATAATGATGCGCCAGTGACTGCGGAAAGGTTAAAAACTTATTTTCCTTTGCTATGGGGTAAACCTTAGGTATTAACAGTACTGCACTTAACCAAGCCCCTAAAAGGCCGGTAAACAGCATCCAGCTTCCTGAAAGCCCCATCATAAAACCTAGTCCGCCTAACCCTATCGAGAAACCTCCGCCAACATCAGTAGCTACTACTGAAAGGCCTATATGTCCGGCCGACATGTTCCTGCCCCCCACATAGTAGTCGTCTTTAGACTTATTGCGCCCCATAAAGTAGAATCCTACCCCTAGCATGGCAACCAGATAAACTATAAATATTACTAGATCAATAATGTGAATTTCCATTATGTAAGTGTTATATGTGTTAATCCTGAGGATGTATAAATACTCCCCTTTATTTTACTGCTTTTTATGCTAATAGCCCCTTTTGCAATAAGTCCCTATTACCAAACAGAAAATGTATTTATGGTAATATAGATAAGGACTGAAGGGCTGAAGAATGCGATATGCAATTCTTTAAAACCATTGAATATCAGCAAATATACAATTTTAGGCCCGCCTAAAAAACTGAATAAGATATTTAATCTTTTTAAGCATTCTTACAACTCTGATTTAAAAAGGATTACAAAAAAGAAGACCCCGACATTTTCATATCGGGGTGCCTTATAAAAACTAACACAAATTATTATAATTCCCAGCCAAAAGTAGCCTGGAAAACATAATCTTCTTTATTGGCCCCTTCCGGCGGCCTTTTATCATAGTTATATGTTGCTCCCATTTTTATAAAAAAATCAAGAGGCAAATCATATTTCACATCCAGTTTAATATCGCTCCTCACCCTGCGAGACTCGGTTAAACTCGGATAAACAACAGCATTGGTAAGCAGGCTAAAATCTTTAAAATCAAACATATTAAGTTCCATTCCCACAAAAGCCTCTGCACTGTTTCGGTTAGTGCCTAAAGCCTCTTCATACCTTTCATTGTTCCATGCCAAACCTACTGCACTTCCAAAGTAAACCCTGTTTGTATGTACAAAATATTTACCAACACCTGCTTTGGTAGTAACCCTTAACTTTAACTGTTGCTCATTATTAGATAATATTTCCGAAGAAACATTTATAAAATAATCATGGTTAAAAAAATATTTAATCCCAAGACTGGCATCTGTACGGTTAATATCTTCGCTTTCGTCCTGCCGTGTTTTTATAGCATTATAGCTTCCTGCAATGCTCCAGTAATTTGCTGTATACCCTAACGTACTCCTTACACTTAACTGCTTAAAGTTGTTACTTTGTGTAAGGTTTAACCCTATAGATAATGATGCATCTAAACGGGATATAAAGCCCTGTTTAACAGACTTTACATACACTATATCATCTATGGTTGTATAGATATAGTCTTTAGTAATAATGTCATGTAAAACTACCCTGCCTCCATTAATAGAGTCCATTTGCAGCTTACTGTTAATCCTGTTACCTTCCTTGAGTGTAATTAAAAAGGTTTGATCGCTGGAAAGCTTTTTAATATCTATCCATTTTAATTTAAAATCACTGTCACTATAATCAGTTTCAATAATAAGGACACCTCTGTCCATTTCCTTTATTTCACCAATAAGTCTGTCCTTATTTTTAAGGATTATAGTATCGTTCTGTGCATAACCGGTTCCATAACTACATAGCCATACAATCCCTATAAGGGCTATACGAAAATGTAGGGAAATACTGTTAAGCCAATTTTTTGTGTGGGTCATCAGCTTGTTTTGTGGGGTAAAACTTTCTTCTATTTTCCTAGTCTTATAACACCTTTACATTACCGTTTTTAAACAGTATGTAATATTAATCTACATATTAAATGTAAGTATTAAAATTTATTATTTAACAAATAAAATACTACTTTAACAAAAAATTAATTACTGTGTAATGAAAGAAAAAAATTACAATAAAAAATATATAGAAACAATGCTTACATCTTACTTTTCCTCTTTAGCATCTACTACCTCATACATATTTTTACCATCAATCTGAACAGGCTGATAATAAGTTTCACCATATTTAACATAGGTTTGGTCGCCCATCCTTACCTCTTCTCCGCCTTCAGGAAGGTGCTCTACAATAGTACCTGCTGTGGGAGGCACAACAGTATAACCATCTCCTGATTTTTCATAATATGTACCACCGTAATAATAGTTGTTTGTGGTTTCGTTTACCGTGACGGTTTCCGATCCCTCGGGGAGAACTTTTATGGTTGCTCCAACAGGAGCCTGAACTACGGTATACCCTCCGTCACTTTCTACATAATACACCCCTTGATCGTAATGGTACTTTTGATTTTCTATGGAAATAATAATTGCAGTTGTGGCCAGTGACGCTACAAAATACCCCCATGGATGCCATACAGGTCCCCAATAAAACGGACGGAAAGGATGATAATAATATGGTCTGTAAGCATAAAAACCAAAACCACCATAACGATAAGGCGGCCTTACATATGCTGCCCTGTTAGAGCGAACTACAGTATTTCTGTTATTAATATGATTATAGTGTTTGCTATTATCAATATTAATGTTCACATTATTATTGTTTCCCCTGTTACCGGAGTTGTTTACTCTATTACCGGAATTCCTGTCGTTATTGTTACCTATTATCTTATTACCGCCTCCTCTGTTATTTGAAGAAATATTATGATTGGCTGTCGACTTCCTGTCGGGCGATTTTTTGCTGCCCCCGTTAATGGTTCGGTTAGGCTGTGAGTGTGCCTGTTGTGTAGTTCTTGAGGGAGCTTGCCTTGTAGGTGCTTTTCTGGATGGAGCCTGTCTTGAAGGGGCACTTCTCGACGGTGCGCTCCTGTGAGCCATTCCTCCACCACCGCCTCCGGATCTGTGTGGTATTCTCTGGGCTTCCATCTCAAATGGAAAAAATAGTACTAAAGCCATAATCATGGCTGCTACATACCTTAACGTTTTGTTTGATAGTGTTTCCATGGGATAAAGCTTTTAGTTACTGTTCATTTTAGATAATATGGTTATTTGATGGGAGCCAGGCGGCGGGATAAACTCAAATAACACATCCGGCAAATCTGGATTAAGTTTCCAATCTGAAAAAGAGGCAAGATATTGCGGGCTTCCTTCCCTATCCTTATATGTTATGGCAAACTTTAAAGGCAAGGTTAGGGCATCATCCGATATCCATAACTGAAAAGTCATCTTGTCATTGTCTGCAAGGATGTGAAAACAGTTTTTTCCGTTTATATTTTTACTGCCTAAAAAAGCAACCGTAGGGAAGTTTTCCAGTATATCATCTGTAATTGCAGGATAGAAAAAATCTGAAGCAGGGAACTCTATCTCATAATCTTCATGAATCCTGTCTATCATTACCAGTGTAGAATCGGGTGCATCTATTACAGAGTAATTATTCTCTTTATAGGAATAGTACACCATGTGCTCGCCATTATACCAGTATCCTTTATGAAAATCATCACTACGGGCCTGCACAAGCATTTTAGAAGGCCCTTTAAAATAAACTTCATAATTTGAGAATTTCTTTTCAACGCCATAAAGGCCTTTCTGATCAACCGAAGTAGTGAGGTTAAAACTACATGAACCTAATTCACCTATAACATCGCTCATTCTATCTAAAACAAGCACCGCTACAGAATCCACTTTAACGTTTTGAGAAAATACAGTAAAAGGGATAAAGAAAACGAAGAGTAATAATTTCCTTATCATAATGGGTGATTTAATTGTTACTTAAATACACCTAATTATCAGATATTTAACATCTACCCAAATCGTTTTAACAAAAAATTATACTAATTGAAACTAACTATTCAAAACAATAAAACTCTTATTTCTTTATCGAGAACAGGTACACCCAACCTATTAAAAACAGCTGCAGGGGAATCCTGAACCATAAGTACATAGGTCCATGACCACTAAAGTCGGCAGCTTTTAAATTGACATGATGCAGCGCTGCATAAATATTAGACGGAAGAATAAGAATAAAGAAAATTATAAGCATTAGTCCCGTTTGCCTTCTGTACTTTGGAAACAGTAACAGAAATCCAAATGCTATTTCCATAACTCCCGTTAGGTAAACCACAAACTCTTTATACGGAATAATAGGAGGCAGCATCATACCCATACCTTTAGTAAACAAAAAATGGCCTATAGCCGTAAACATAAGCATGGCACACATGGCTATGTTACCACTAACCTTCCATTTATAAGTTTTCTTTACAAGCTTAAAATACAGGGCACTCAAAACAAAAAACACTGATAGTACTATAACAACATCCATAATTTTACTTTTTAAAGCAAAATTGAGGCTACCGTACTACATAAAAAATGATGTATGTTAGTTTCGAAAATATTGTTTCCTTATACGGCTAAGACTTTCCGGTTGTATACCCAAATAGGAAGAAATATGTTTTACCGAAACAGAAGCTACTATTTTAGGATTCTTTTCCAATAATCGGGCATATCGCTCTTCTGCCGTTAGTGACAAAAGTTCCATTTCTTTTTCCAGTCGCCTGGCATATTGCATTTCTGCCATTTTTCTACCAACTGTAGCACCGTTAAAAGAGCTTGTATAAAATTCCTGTAGTTTATTATAGGGTATTGCTACTACATCTGCATCCTCAAGGAATTCAATAGTAACCACACTAGGCTTAGAAGTTATTAACGAATAGAAAGCAGTAACAAACTCACCTTCAAAATGAAAGGCAACTGTAAATTCTTTTCCGTCCTTGTTAAAGTAATTACGCGTAGTACCTTTCAGTAAAAAGTAAACATTATGTTCCTGCTCCCCTTCATTTACAAGGAAATCACCTTTAGAGAATGATTTGTATTGAAGTATTTCGGTAAACTGTTCCCACTCCTTATCCGGCAACGGATGAAGGCTAAAAACAACCTGACGCAATTTTTGTAATGAATCCATACTTCCCTATTAAGAGAGCCTAAGGTACATATTTATTACATCTTAAAGGCATTCATTACATTAACCTCATAACTGTTTTTATCTAAGAAAAGTTGTAATGTAGATCCGTCGGGCGCAAACCAGGCAAGATTAACCCTTGCATCACCTGACATTATTAATCTGTTTAGTCTTGCGGTATCGCTACCTGTCCCTTCTACCTTTACACTCTTATAAACATCGGGTCTGCCAACATCAAGGTTATTTTCAACTAACATACGCTGTATTGTAGCTACAGCTTCGTCAATACCTTTCTCGGTTTGTTCAAACTTCATGGTGGCATCGTTTGTATTGCCTATCCTAAACCACTTTTGGTAATCTTTAGCATTAGAAAAATTCCCTCTTACACTAAGCCCTGACGCTCCAAAAGATTGTGCCTGTACAAATGCTACACTAAGTAAAAATAAAAGTGTGAATACTGTTTTTTTCATAATTCTTTTTTTATTTAGTTACTAATTAAGTATCACTAAGTTAGCCATTATAAAATGTCTTTGTTTTAATAAAATCACAAAATACGACTTCTTAAAAACCGCTATTCACTAACTTGCTTCCCTAAAACCCACATTATGTCTTCAAACTACATACTCGACTTACAGGTTACCGACAAGATATTTGGCACTGATGACATTATGTACAAAGATTTTGAACGCTGTACGTTTACCAATTGCAATTTTACAGAATGTAATTACTTAGGCGTGGCTTTTATTGACTGCGAATTTGTAAACTGTGACTTTACAGAAGCCAGGATAAACTATGTATCGTTTAGGGATGTGATGTTTACCGGATGTAATTTTACAGGAGTAAACTTTGCTATGGTAGATTCACTGCTGTTTAAGTTTGAGTTTAAGGATTGTATTCTTGACTATGCCAAGTTTTATACCCTGAAAATGAAAAGTACCGTGTTTACAGATTGCCGTATTATAGCAGCCGATTTCATGAGTGCCGACTTAACCGGAGCCATATTTGACAATTGTGACCTTCATAAAAGTGTTTTTATGGATACAATTGCCAATAAAACCGATTTTTACAGCAGTTATAACTTTACAATAGACCCTGAAAAGAATAAATTGAAAAGGGCAATATTTTCACAATCAGGACTTAAGGGACTGCTCACAAAACACGAGATAATAGTAAAGTAAAATAATGCAGATTTTTGTAGTGTTAATCAAATATTAGCAATACATTTGCCGCTCATTGCTGGTCATGTTATGGACCAACAATTTAAAGACCCAGGGGCTTCCACCCACGGGTCTTTTTTATTTATAGGCGTTTATAATATTCACCTCATAATTACAGGCTCCAAAGAGCAACTGTAAAACAGATCCGTCTTCCAGAATCCATCCCTCATTTATTCGTGAATTTCCTGCCTGTATGGAGTAATGCATTTTTCCGGAATCCCTTCGGTTAAGGTCACTTCCTTCAAAGCTGTTAAAAATATCAGGGTTTTCCATGCTTTTACCATTATCGGCAAGCATTTTTTTAACCATGTTTACAGCAGTGGTTATACCTTCGGGGGTTTGGTTAAATCGCATGGTAACATTTCCAGTAGTGCCCTGCCGCAGCCATACGCCATAAATAAGCATATTAATATCGTAAGTGCCGTCTACCCTTATTTCCGAGTTACCGAAACTTTGTGCATTGGCGGCAGCTAGCGAAAATAATAGTATTAAAAAGATGTAATACTTCCTCATAACGCCCCGGTTTTAATTGATATTCAGTTTTCCTGACAATAAAATTAAGAAATATTTAGTACGTGAAATATCACTAAATCATTTAATTATGGTAAAATCAATATAAAACCCGACGAACTGCACACCCCAACTTTTTTACATAAAAAAATCCCTCCGTTTCGGGAGGGATTTTTAATATCTGTTGTGTTTCTGAATTAGAATACAAAAATTGGTCTTTCGCCCATCATTGCATTTACCTCATCAGCTACCTCTTCAATAACTTCTTCGTTAGTATGATTCATAACTACTCTGTCGATAAGGTCCACTACAGTTTCCATATCAGCCTCAACTAAACCACGTGTAGTGATTGCAGCTGTACCCACACGGATACCTGATGTTACAAACGGAGACTTATCATCAAACGGAACCATATTTTTGTTTACAGTAATTTCAGCTTTCACTAATGCGTTCTCTGCTTCTTTACCTGTAATATTTTTGTTTCTAAGGTCGATAAGCATCATGTGGTTATCTGTACCTCCGGAAATAATATCATATCCTCTCTTAACAAAAGCTTCAGCCATTGCCTTAGCATTTTTTTGTACCTGTAGTGTGTAACGGAAGAACTCATCGCTTAAAGCTTCACCAAAGGCAACAGCCTTAGCAGCGATAATGTGCTCTAACGGCCCACCCTGGTTACCAGGAAATACGGCAGCATCAAGTAAAGACGACATCATTCTTACCTCTCCTTTAGGAGTTGTAATACCCCATGGATTTTCAAAATCTTTACCCATAAGTATCATACCACCTCTTGGTCCTCTTAGTGTTTTGTGAGTTGTAGTAGTCACAATGTGGCAATAAGGGATAGGGTCGCTTAAAAGTCCTTTTGCAATAAGCCCTGCAGGGTGAGAAATATCAGCAAGAAGTATAGCTCCTACGCTGTCTGCAATCTCCCTGAAACGTTTAAAGTCCATATCACGGGAATAAGCCGAAGCACCTGCAATAATCATTTTAGGCTGCTCTTTAGTAGCTACTTCCTGTATTTTATCATAATTAAGTCTTCCTGTCTCCTTCTCTACTCCGTAGAATACAGGATTGTACAGCCTTCCTGAAAAGTTTACCGGAGAACCGTGAGTTAGGTGACCACCATGAGAAAGGTCAAAACCTAAAATTTTGTCACCGGGTTTTAAGCACGCATGGAAAACAGAAGCATTTGCCTGAGATCCTGAGTGCGGCTGCACGTTTGCATACTCTGCACCAAACAAGGTTTTCGCTCTGTCTATAGCTATCTGCTCGATAACATCCACTACTTCACATCCGCCATAATATCTTCTTCCGGGATACCCTTCAGCATATTTATTAGTAAGTACAGAACCTGCTGCTTCCATTACCTGGTCGCTCACAAAGTTTTCTGATGCAATAAGTTCCAGTCCGTTTATCTGCCTGTCCTGCTCTTCAAGAATCAGGTCGAAAATTTGTTCGTCGCGTTGCATTTTATATTTTTTCGTTAATTTGCCGTCAAAAATACAAAAAATCGTTTGTCAAAACGATATAGCAAAGTATATTTGATACTTGAAAAACAAAATAATACACAAACATACAGATATGACATTAACAGCAAACGACCCATCCAGAAAATCGTGGCTTAATGTACCACAAGACAGCGATTTCCCTATACAAAACATTCCGTTTGGCGTTTTCATAACAAAAGATGATGTAATAACGATAGGAACAAGGATAGGTAATTATGCGATAGACTTAGGTGCACTGCAGCAATTAAACTACTTTGAAGGTATTGAACTTACAGACGACATGTTTATGCAGGATACGCTTAATGACTTTATTTCTGACGGAAAAAAGACATGGCGCCTTGTAAGAAATCGTATTGCAGATATTTTTGACAGCAATAACCCTGAACTAAGAGATAACGACAAACATAAGGAAGTCGTTATCTTTAATATAGAAGATGTGGAAATGCAGCTTCCGGTACTTATTGGAGATTATACCGATTTCTACTCTAGCCGCGAACACGCTACTAACGTAGGTAAAATGTTCCGTGACCCGGATAATGCACTTTTACCAAACTGGCTTCACATTCCTGTAGGCTACCACGGCAGAAGTTCTACTATTGTACCTTCAGGCATCCCGGTTCACCGTCCAAACGGACAAACACTTCCTCCGGGAGAAACACAACCGGTATTTGGTCCTTCTAAGCGTGTTGACTTTGAGCTTGAAATGGCTTTCATCACTACAGATGCTAATATTATGGGAGAACCTATTCCTGTTGATGAGGCAGAAGACCACATTTTTGGTATGGTACTGTTTAACGACTGGAGTGCACGTGATATCCAAAAATGGGAATATGTACCATTAGGACCATTCCTTGCCAAGAACTTTGCTTCTTCAGTATCTCCTTGGATTGTAACGCTTGATGCCCTTGAGCCTTTCCGTGCTTCAGGTCCTGAGCAAAACGACCCTAAACCGTTAGAGTACTTACAACAGGAAGGAGAGCATGCTTTTGATATCAAACTACAGGTAGCTATCGCTCCTGAAGATGGTGAAGAAACCGTAATATCTAACTCTAACTTTAAATATATGTACTGGAGCATGGCACAGCAACTTGCTCACCATACAGTAAACGGTTGCCGTGTTAACTCGGGCGACTTAATGGGTAGTGGTACAATTTCGGGCCCAACTCCTGATAGCTTCGGGTCTATGCTTGAACTTACATGGGGCGGACAAAACCCGCTTAAATTAAGCGACGGTACAGAGCGTAAATTTATTGAAGACGGAGATACCGTAATTATGCGCGGTTACTGCCAAAACGATAATATAAGAATAGGTTTTGGTGAGGTAAGCAGCAAATTATTGCCTCCTTTCAGTAAAAAATAATACTTAAAGCCCCTCAATAGAGGGGCTTTTTTATAAATACCCTTGTTTTTTAAAGCCAAAAAAATTAATATTTAAAAATTTTACCCTAAAAAAAATTTCAAATATTAAATCAAAAAACCTTTTTATCATTTATTACTTAAAAATAGAGGTTTAACAAAAAAATTAACAGCCATCGTTTAAATTTAATTATACATTTGCAACGATGAATAAAAATATTTTTAATACTAAACTCCCTAAGGGTCAATCACCTATCCGGCTAAATTACCGGATAATACGGCTGGTATGATAATACCGCCTCACTTAGAGTGCCCTTTATTTAGTATTAACTTTATTTTTAATTGAATTGAAAACAAACTCTGTTTTTTTAAGGTCTCAATCAAAGGGCCGTTCTTTTATCAGCAATCTTAATTCTTTTCAGAATCGACGACGCTTCAGGCCGTAAGGTCTGCAATATTACTATGTTCCGGTCCGTCCGGTTCTTTCCCAAGGTTTATTTTATTGATTATATATTAATTTATTTCTATTAGTACTGAAATGAATATATCTATCGTGATAGCTCATGAAGAGCATTACAAGTTTGCAGAAGAGATATGCGAAACCATAAATGCTTCTGCGATACAAAGAGGTACCGGTATTGCCCGCAGAACCCCTGAGTATATTATGAAAAAAATAGAAAACCGTGATGCGGTTGTAGCCACTGTAGACGGTAAGTTTGCAGGTTTCTGTTATATCGAAAGCTGGTCACACGGAAAGTTTGTGGCCAACTCAGGGCTTATTGTGCATCCTGATTACAGGGCGCTTGGCTTGGCAAAAAAGATAAAGGAAAGAGTATTTAAATACTCTCAGGAAAAATATCCGGGAGCAAAAATATTTGGTATTACCACAGGCCTTGCCGTAATGAAAATCAACTCAGATTTAGGGTATAAGCCTGTACCATTTAGCGAGCTTACAGATGATCCTAGTTTTTGGAACGGATGCCGTGGCTGCTCAAATTTTGATATACTGGAACGCAAAGAGTATAAAATGTGCCTTTGTACCGGTATGCTGTATGACCCGGCAAAAAAGAAAACAGAAGAAAAATACACGTTTAACAAAAAAGTGTTGTTAAGGCTTAAAAACATAAAGCTGGCACTTTTCCTTAAAAAAGAAAAAGTATAATGAAGAAAGTAGTTTTAGCATACAGCGGCGGCCTTGATACCTCATACTGCCTTAAGTACCTAAAAAATGAACTTGGGTATGAAGTACATACCATACTTATCAATACGGGAGGTTTTACCCCTGAAGAATTAAACGGTATCGAAACAAGGGCTTACGAACTTGGCAGTGCGCACCACGTAAACCTTGATATTATAGATAAATTTTACGAAAAAGCCATTAAATACCTTGTGTATGGTAATGTTCTTAAAAACAATACCTACCCACTTTCGGTAAGTGCAGAAAGGGTTTTCCAGGCACTGGAAACGGTTAAATATGCAAAAAACGTAGGCGCAGAAGCTATTGCTCACGGTAGTACCGGGGCCGGTAACGACCAGATTCGTTTTGATATGGTTTTTCAGACGATTGCGCCTGATATGACCATCATTACCCCTATTCGCGACCTTAAACTAACACGTCAGGAAGAAGTGGCTTACCTGCAACAAAACGGTGTGGAATATAGTTGGGAAAAAGCTCAGTACTCCATTAACAAAGGTATATGGGGTACAAGCGTGGGCGGTAAGGAAACCCTAACCTCATCGCAACCGTTACCGGAAGGGGCCTACCCTTCTCCTTTAACAAAAACACAACCTGAAAAAGTTGTGCTTCATTTTGAAAAAGGCGAACTTACAGGTATAAACAATGAATTTAACAAGCCATCGGTAAATATCCAAAAGCTTGAAGAACTGGCTTCGGCCTTTGCAATAGGCAGGGATATACACATTGGCGATACTATAATAGGCATTAAAGGGCGTGTGGGCTTTGAAGCCGCAGCACCTCTTATCATTATCAAGGCGCACCACCTTTTAGAGAAACATGTTCTTGGTAAATGGCAAATGTACTGGAAAGAGCAACTGGGCAACTGGTACGGAATGCTTTTCCATGAAGGGCAATACCTTGACCCTGTAATGAGAAACATAGAAGTGTTTTTAGAAGACACTCAAAAAACGGTTACAGGTACAGTAACGGTAAGCCTTAAGCCTTATCATTTTACCCTTGACGGAATTGAGTCGGCACACGATTTAATGAATACTAAATTCGGACAGTATGGGGAGGTTAACAATGCATGGACATCGGATGATGCAAAAGGCTTTATCAAGATATTAGGTAACGCACAAAATATTTATGCACAGGTAAACGGAGAAAGCTATGATTAACATTGGCATTATAGGCGGGTCAGGATATACGGCAGGTGAACTGCTACGACTGCTGACAAACCATCCGCAGGCAAATATTGATTTTGTTTACAGCACTACAAATGCGGGCAGTTCGGTAGCGAGTGTACATCAGGACCTGTATGGCGACCTTGAACTTAATTTTACCGATACAGTTAACCCAAATATAGATGTGGTTTTCCTTTGTTTAGGACATGGTAAATCTATCGCTTTTCTGGAAGCCAATACCTTTTCAGACAGTACAAGAATAATAGACTTAGGGAATGATTTCCGTTTGCAGAAAGATGCTGTTTTTAATGATAAAAGCTTTGTTTATGGCCTTCCGGAACTGAATAAAGAGCATATTAAATCCGCACATTATATCGCTAATCCCGGTTGTTTTGCAACCGCAATACAGTTAGCTTTATTGCCTTTGGCGGCAAACGGCTTACTTAATAATTCGGTACACGTCAATGCTACCACTGGTAGTACGGGTGCGGGGGTTCAGCCATCGGCTACTTCACACCACCCCTGGCGAATTGGTAACATGTCACACTATAAGGCTTTTGAGCATCAGCATATGGGCGAAATAATACAAAGTCTTGGGCAGCTGCAAAACGGTTTTGATCAGGAAGTATTATTCATACCAAACCGTGGCGATTTTACCCGTGGAATATTTGCGACACTCTATACCAAGGTGAGCAAAAGCTTTGATGAGGTTACAGCAATGTATAAATACTATTACAGCAACGAACCTTTTGTTAAGGTAACTACTGATAGTATTCACCTGAAACTTGCAGTACAAACCAACAAATGCTTTATAAGCCTGGAGCAAAAAGGAGATTACCTTTTAATCACATCGGTAATAGACAACCTTGTAAAAGGAGCTTCGGGGCAGGCAATACAAAACATGAACCTGATGTTCGGGCTGGATGAAACCACCGGGCTACAGCTTAAGGCAACAGGTTTTTAATTAATTCTAAAAAAGTAAGATACAATGAGTTTATTCAATGTATACCCTATATACAATATAACTCCGGTAAAAGCACTGGGGGCAAAAGTTTGGGACGATAAAGGACAGGAATACCTTGATTTTTACGGAGGGCATGGCGTTATCTCTGCCGGGCATTCACACCCGCTTTATGTAAAAGCAGTGAGCGATCAGGTAGCCAAACTGGGCTTTTATTCCAACTCAATAGAAAATCCGTTACAGGAAGAACTGGGCAAAAAACTGGTAAACTTTTCAGGCTATCCTAACTATAGCCTTTTCCTTTGCAACTCAGGTGCAGAGGCTAACGAGAATGCTCTCAAACTGGCATCTTTTCATAATGGTAAAAAGAAAATCGTTGCTTTTAATAAAGCCTTTCACGGACGTACCTCTGCCTCAGTAGCTGCTACCGATAACCCATCGATAGTTGCTCCGATTAATGCAGGGCATGAAGTGGTTTTCCTTCCGCTTAATGATGAAGAAGCTTTAAAAACAGAACTGGCCAAGGGTGATGTTTGCTGTGTTATTATAGAAGGCATACAAGGCGTTGGCGGACTGGACGAGGGCACTACCTCTTTCTTTAAGGCTATAGAGAAAGCCTGCAACAATAATGCTGTGGTACTAATACTGGATGAAATACAGAGTGGTTATGGGCGTTCGGGGAAATTCTTCGCACACCAACATCACGACATAAAGCCGGATGTTATTACTATGGCAAAAGGTATGGGCAACGGATTCCCTATTGGCGGTATCCTTATCTCCCCTAAGTTTAAGGCATCCTTCGGTTTACTGGGAACCACTTTTGGTGGTAACCATCTTGCGTGTGCAGCAGCAACAGCTGTACTTGATGTTATTGAGCAGGAAAACCTTATGGATAACGTTAATGCAATGAGCTCCTATTTTAAGGAACAGTCTGCACTTATACCACAGGTTAAAAACATAAAAGGACGCGGACTCATGCTAGGGCTTGAGTTTGATTTTGACATAAACGAATTACGGAAAAAACTGATTTATAACGAGTTTATATTCACCGGTAGCGCATCTCAAAAAAATCTGTTGCGCATACTACCGCCACTGTCTATAAATAAGGAGGATATAGACCGCTTTTTTATCGGTCTTAAAAATGCATTAAAGGATTTATAAATTATTTTTCAATTAATTACAAAATGAAACACTTCACTTCGGTAGACGACATTCAGGATCTAAACGAACTGATTGCGTTAGCTAAAAACATAAAACAGGCACCATTTGCCAATAAAAAAATAGGGGAAAACAAGATCCTGGGACTATTGTTTTTTAACCCTAGCCTACGTACCAGGCTCAGTACACAAAAGGCAGCCCTTAATCTTGGCATGGATGCTATTGTGATGAATCTTAATACCGAAGGCTGGGCACTGGAGTTTGAAGATGGCGTAGTAATGGACGGCAATAAAGCCGAACACATTAAAGAAGCCGCACAGGTTGTATCGCAATACTGTGATATTATTGCCGTAAGGAGCTTCCCTACCCTTACCGATAAGGAGAAAGATGAGGAAGAGCAGGTAATTTCTGCCTTTAAAAAATATGCATCTGTTCCGGTAATAAGCCTCGAGGGCGCAACAGAACACCCTTTACAGACTGTAGCCGATGCCTTAACCATAGAGGAATACAAAACCGTAAAAAGGCCTAAAGTGGTACTTACATGGGCTCCTCACCCTAAAGCACTGCCGCATGCCGTACCTAATTCTTTCATTAAGGTGATGAAAAAAGCCGATGTTGATTTTGTTATCACGCATCCCGAAGGTTATGAGCTTAACCCTGAGTTTACCAAAGGGGTTACCATTATACACAATCAGGATGAGGCTTTTGCCGATGCCGACTTTATTTATGCCAAAAACTGGAGCAACTATATGGATTATGGGCAAATAACCTGTAAAGATCCGTCATGGACCGTAACAGCCGATAAGATGAAACTTACCAACGATGCAAAATTTATGCACTGTCTTCCGGTAAGGAGAAATATGATTGTTACTGATGAGGTATTGGACAGTGAAGCATCTATCGTTATAGCCGAAGCCAATAACAGGACGTATGCCGCACAAGCAATACTAACCAAAATTTTGGATCATGGAGAATAAACCAAAACTTACCATCGTTAAAATAGGTGGCAATGTAATTGACAGTGAACTGGAACTTAAGGCATTCCTTAAGGATTTTGCAGCACTAAGCGGTTACAAAATACTGGTACACGGTGGTGGTAAAATAGCAACCAAAATAGCCGAAGGCTTAGGCATTACACCTGTTTTTCATGAAGGCAGGAGAATTACCGATAAGCCTATGCTTGATGTGGCGGTGATGACCTATGCAGGGCTTATCAATAAAGATATAACCGCACAGTTACAGGCATTACAAAATAACGCCTTGGGCTTTACAGGAGCCGACGGTAACATGATACTTTCCGAAAAAAGGAAGAATGCGGCTGTCGATTTTGGCTGGGTAGGCGATATTGTTTCGGTTAACCATGAACTGGTAAAGGTATTGTTACTGCAAAATGTGGTTCCTGTGTTTTGTGCTATTACTCATGATGGCAAAGGGCAACTGCTTAACACCAATGCTGATACTATTGCCGGTGCTTTGGCTGTAGCCTGTAGTAACGATTTTGAGGTAAACCTGCTGTATTGCTTTGAGAAAAAAGGAGTGCTTAGCAATGCCGATGATAACAATTCGGTTATAAAAAAACTTACTTTTGATACATATACTCAATTACGAGAAGAAAAAGTAATCCATTCGGGTATGCTACCTAAACTGGAAAACTGTTATGATGCCCTTACTAAAGGGGTATCGACAGTATATATCGGCAGTCCCGAAATGATAAAACAGGGTGACACAACCTGTACACAGGTATCGCTCTAAAAAAAGTATTTATGAGTTTAAAAACAATCCATACCCTAACCGAAGAAGCAATTTCCCTGCTAAAATCGCTTATTGCCATTCCTTCCTTTTCATCAGAAGAAGAGAATACGGCAAAACTGATTGAGGCCTGGTTTGACAATAATAACATCCCTTTTAAGCGGGAAAACAATAATATATGGGCTTTCAATAAGCATTTTGCCGAAGGTAAGCCTACCCTGCTGCTTAATTCACACCATGATACCGTAAAGCCAAATCAGGCTTATACTTTAGATCCGTTTGAGGCTATTGAAAAAGAAGGCAAACTGTTTGGACTGGGCAGTAACGATGCGGGAGGTTGCCTGGTATCGCTAATGGCCGCCTTCACGTACTTTTATGAAGCCGAAAACCTTCCTTATAATATTGTGATGGTTGCCTCGGCAGAGGAAGAAAGCAGCGGATCAAACGGCCTTAACAGTGTACTGAAACATTTACCGAAGCTGGACTGTGCTATAGTGGGCGAACCTACCGAAATGCAGCTCGCCATAGCCGAAAAAGGATTACTGGTACTGGATGTAACCGTAACGGGAACTCCGGGGCATGCCGCACATCCTAATAACGATATGGCTATTTACAATACTTTTAAGGTTATGGAATGGTTTAGGGAATATACGTTCGAAAACATATCGCAAGTATTAGGTCCGGTTAAAATGACGGTTACCCAAATCAATGCAGGAAAACAACATAACGTGGTTCCGGCTGAGTGCAATCTGGTAGTGGATGTAAGGATAAACGATTGTTATACCAACCTGGAAGTTTTGGAAACCATAAAATCAGGTATAGAATCGGATAAGGTAAAGGTAAAGCCAAGATCGCTGCACCTAAATTCATCATCCATTGCAAAAGAGCATGCACTTGTACAGGCAGGAGTAACATTGGGCAGAACAACATATGGTTCCCCTACCCTTTCAGATCAGTCGGTACTAAGCTGTCAGTCGTTAAAACTGGGACCGGGACTATCGCTACGCTCACACTCGGCAGATGAGTTTATTTATATAAATGAAATTAAAGAAGGAATTGAACTGTACATAAAGATACTTTCCCAATTCCTTAATTATACCACCAAAACGGCTGATGAAGCCACATTAAAACAACAGTAATGAAACTTTGGGAAAAAGGCATACCAACAGATAAGAAAACCGACATATTTACCGTAGGCAATGACCGCGAACTGGATCTTGTACTGGCAGAATATGATGTTATCGGGTCTATGGCACATGCCAAAATGCTTGGAAAAACAGGATTATTAAACGACCAGGAAGTAAACGAACTGCTTACAGCCCTACAGGAAATACTTGCCGATATTAAGGCCGGAAACTTTGTTATTGAAGACAGCTTTGAAGATGTACACAGCAAGGTGGAATACCTGCTTACTGAAAAGGTAGGCGATGCCGGAAAAAAAATACACACGGCACGTTCCCGTAACGATCAGGTTTTAACCGATGTTCACTTATACCTAAAAGCGGAGCTTACAACGATAAAGCAACAGGTAAAGGAACTTTTTGATCTGCTTATGGCTATGGCAAATCAGTACCAAAACATACTGTTGCCGGGATATACACACCTGCAGGTGGCTATGCCATCATCATTCGGGATGTGGTTTTCTGCCTATGCCGAAAGTCTTATTGACGATGTTGTTATGCTGAATGCAGCCCTAACAGTAACCGACCAGAATCCATTAGGTTCGGCGGCAGGCTACGGCAGCTCTTTCCCTATAGACAGGATTTTTACCACAAACGAACTGGGCTTTGCTACATTAAAATACAATTCGGTGGCCGCACAAATGAGCCGTGGTAAAACCGAAAAGACCACTGCTTTTGCACTGGCATCGGTGGCAGGGACATTATCTAAACTGGCTATGGACATTTGCCTGTACCTGAGTCAGAATTTTAATTTTATAAGCCTGCCACAGCACTTAACCACTGGGTCGAGCATTATGCCGCATAAAAAGAACCCTGATATTTTTGAGCTTATACGTGGTAAGTGCAACAAAATACAGGCATTACCTTATGAACTTACCCTTATAACCAATAATTTACCAAGCGGTTACCATAGGGAATTCCAGTTGCTTAAAGAAGGGCTTTTCCCTGCTCTACAAACGTTGAAATCGTGTCTGGAAATGGCACATTATTCTATTAAGGAAATTAAGGTTAACAACAATATACTGAACGATAAAAAATATGATTACCTGTTTACAGTAGATGCCCTTAACGAACTGGTAGCTCAGGGTATACCTTTTAGGGATGCCTATAAAATTGTGGGCGAACAGGTAGAGAACGGCACGTTTATTTCGTCTAAAGCCACAAAACACACTCATGAGGGGAGTATAAACAACCTGTGCTTAGAGGAGATTATACAAAAAATGAAAAAAGTGGTTGAATAACCACTTTTTTCATTTTTTACACTATACCCTTTACAACACCTGCATCAATAGCACCATGTGAAGTATCGTAAACAGCCTTACCTTCTTTAATAACAATTAACTGAGGCGACTGGTGCATTACATCAAATCGTGTAGCGATTTCGTTAGAAATGTCCCTGTTAGATAAAAGGTCTAAAAAGTAAGGTTTAGCCTTATCGGTATCAATGGCATACTCCTGTTCAAACTGCTTTAAAGCCATACGACTAATGGCACAACGGGTACTGTGTTTAAAAATAATAACAGGTGTCTCCTTAGACTCCTCCACTATCTCGTCTAACTGTTTTATTTCTGTTAAATCATTCCACATTTGTGGATTAGAACCGCTAACTTTACTGTTAGAATCGCCGAATATCTTATCAAAAAAACTCATAATCGTCATGTTTTCAGACACTTTGTCTGTTTTAAAATTAGTTTTACAGCAAAAAACAGACATTTCGTCAGATTTTACTTATTGGAATATAAATTGAATAAAGCATATCAAATTTAAACAATTCGAATATGAACTTTAATAATTTTACCATAAAATCTCAGGAAGCCATACAAAGGGCGCAGCAAATTGCCCAAAGTTATGGCCATCAGCAAATTGAAAACGAGCACATTGTAAAAGCTATTCTTGAAGTAGATGAAAATGTGACTCCGTTCTTACTTAAAAAACTTAATGTAAACGTACAGTTGTTTCAGCAAATACTGGACAGCACGCTGCAAAGCTTCCCTAAAGTATCGGGTGGAGAAATGTCATTATCCCGTGACGCATCAACAGCCCTGACAGAAGCCTCAAACATTGCCCGTAAAATGAACGATGAGTTCGTTTCCATCGAACATTTGCTATTGGCAATCTTTAATTCAAAAAGCAAAGTAGCCCAAATACTAAAAGACCAGGGCGTTACCGAAAAAGGCCTTAAAGCAGCCATAGAGGAACTGCGTAAAGGAGAAAGGGTAACATCGGCCAGTGCCGAGGAAACCTATAACGCCTTAAACAAATACGCAAAAAACCTAAACCAGTTGGCTAATGATGGTAAACTGGATCCGGTAATTGGCCGTGATGAGGAAATACGCCGTGTACTTCAAATCCTTTCAAGGCGTACCAAGAACAACCCAATGCTTGTGGGTGAACCGGGTGTGGGTAAAACCGCTATTGCCGAAGGTTTGGCGCACCGAATCATTCAGGGTGATGTACCGGAAAACCTAAAAAATAAGGTAGTTTACTCACTAGATATGGGTGCGCTTATTGCAGGTGCAAAATATAAAGGTGAGTTTGAGGAAAGGCTTAAATCGGTTGTAAAAGAAGTAACCTCTGCCGAGGGTGATATCGTACTGTTTATAGACGAGATACACACCCTTGTAGGTGCCGGTGGCGGTGAGGGTGCTATGGATGCCGCAAACATCCTTAAGCCTGCTCTGGCGCGTGGTGAGCTAAGAGCCATAGGTGCAACTACTCTTGACGAGTATCAAAAATACTTCGAGAAAGACAAAGCACTGGAACGACGTTTCCAAAAGGTAATGGTAGATGAGCCGGATACCGAAAGTGCTATTTCGATACTTCGTGGTATTAAGGAAAAATATGAAGCCCACCACCAGGTACGTATTAAAGATGACGCCATTATAGCTGCTGTGGAACTTTCACAACGCTACATTACCAACCGTTTCCTTCCGGATAAGGCTATTGACCTTATGGACGAGGCTGCTTCTAAGCTGCGTATGGAAATCAATTCCAAACCGGAGGAACTGGATGTACTGGACCGTAAAATAATGCAGCTTGAAATTGAGATAGAAGCCATTAAGCGAGAAAACGACGAGACTAAACTAAAATCGTTAGGACTTGAACTGGCTAACCTTAAGGAAGAGCGCAACGAGATATATGCCCGCTGGAAAAGCGAAAAAGATATTGTAGACAACATTCAGGCTTCAAAAACAGACATTGAGAATTATAAGCTTGATGCCGAACGTGCCGAGCGTGAAGGTGACTACGGTAAAGTAGCCGAGCTTCGCTACGGAAAAATTAAAGAGGCACAGGAAAAGCTGGATGAAATGGAGAAACAGCTACAGGAAAGCCAAAAAGGAAACAGTCTTATAAAAGAGGAAGTTACCCATGAGGATATTGCCGAAGTAGTTGCCAAATGGACTGGTATACCTGTTACCAAAATGCTGCAGAGTGAGCGTGAAAAACTGCTTAATCTTGAAGATGAACTTCACAAACGTGTTGTAGGTCAGGAAGAAGCCATACAGGCTGTGAGTGATGCCGTAAGGCGTAGCCGTGCCGGATTACAGGACCAAAAGAAACCAATAGGTTCGTTCCTGTTCCTGGGTACAACAGGTGTTGGTAAAACAGAGCTTGCTAAAGCACTTGCCTCTTACCTGTTTGACGATGAAAATGCCATGACACGTATTGACATGAGCGAATATCAGGAGCGCCACAGCGTGAGCCGATTAGTAGGTGCGCCTCCGGGATATGTGGGTTATGATGAAGGCGGACAGCTTACCGAAGCCGTAAGGAGAAAGCCGTACAGTGTGGTATTGCTTGACGAAATTGAGAAAGCCCATCCTGATACCTTCAATATACTGTTACAGGTACTTGATGAAGGGCGCTTAACAGATAATAAAGGGCGCTTAGCCGACTTTAAGAATACTATCATTATAATGACCTCTAACATGGGTAGCGGCATTATACAGGAGAAATTTGAAAACCTAAAAGGGAGTATTGAAGCGGCTACAGAAGCAGCCAAAACCGAAGTGTTGGGATTACTGAAGCAAACCGTAAGGCCGGAGTTTATAAACCGTATAGATGATATAGTAATGTTTACTCCGCTGTCTGCTGATAACATAAAAGAGATTGTAAGTCTTCAGCTTAAATCGGTTACCAAACTTCTGGCTAAGCAAAACATTACGCTTGATGCCACACCGGAAGCCATTGATTACCTGTCTAAACGAGGTTACGATCCAGACTTTGGTGCACGTCCGGTAAAACGTGTAATACAAAAAGAAGTTATGAACGAACTGTCTAAGGAAATTCTTAGCGGTAAAGTTACTACAGACAGTATCATACTACTGGACAGCTTTGACGGCAAACTGGTTTTCAGAAATCAGACCGAGTTAGCTGATAAACAATAAGAAATAAACTTTTTAAATAAAAAAGGGACGCTTAAAGCGTCCCTTTTTGTTATTATAGGCTTAAGCGATAAACCTTATCTAAATCGTGATTATCACTCACGTTAACTTCAAGATCTTTTACAATACCCGAACCTACACCATATACCCATCCGTGAAGATGAAGTGACTGTCCGTTTTTCCATGCACCCTGAACGATTGATGTTTTAGCAAGGTCAAACACCTGCTCTTTTACATTTATCTCTACAAATGTATTAAAACGCTCATCTTCGTTTACTATAGAATCCAGGTATGTTTTGTGGTGACGGTAAACATCTTTTATGTGTCTGATCCAGTTATCAATCAAACCGATAGAAGCATTACCCATAGCCGCTTTTACACCACCACATCCGTAATGACCGCAAACAATTACGTGTTTTACCTTAAGTACGTTCACTGCATAATCAAGTACGCTAAGCATGTTCATATCCGAGTGAACAACCATATTAGCAATATTACGGTGTACAAAAACCTCTCCAGGTTGTGCTCCCACAATTTCATTTGCAGGTACGCGGCTATCACTACAGCCTATCCATAATAAGGGTGGAGACTGTCCGTCTGCTAATCTTGAGAAATACTCAGGATCATTATCTATTTTACTTTGTACCCAATTCCTGTTGTTCTCTAATAACTGTTTATAAAACTCGCTCATAATATCTTCGTAATTTATTTTCTGTGTTTTCTATTTTTATTCTGCCTTTTCTTTTTTGTTCTTCTTTCCGTGTTCAAAGAAAACATGTCCTTCGGTATTATCCAAATCGTACGCCTCTTTAAAACCTACTAATTTAACCCTAATATTATTCTCTTTTGCACGAATGTTGGTAAATTCTTTTATAAGATCCTGTACGTCATGGGCTATATAAACCGTGTCAGACGCATTTATAATTACTTTAGAATTTTCCGGTATATCGTTAAGGGTCGATTTTATCGCTGCCTTGTTAAGGAAAGAAACTTCCTGTGCAAGGTCTATATGTATTATATCTCCTTCTTCATATTCCTCTTTCCTAAAATGATAAGCCCTTTGCAGGTTACCTTTAAGAATAAATATGATACTTATTGCCATACCCAGTGCCACACCTTTAAGCAGATCTATAGCTACAACCGCAACCAATGTTGCTAAGAAAGGAATAAACTGATATTTGCCTTTTGCCCAAAAAAGCTTAAGCTTAGCCGGGTTAGCCAGTTTATAACCTATTAGGATAAGCACTGCTGCTAATGTTGCCAATGGGATTTTATTTAAAACCATTGGTATAGTCAATACACATATAAGTAACAGGAAACCGTGAATAACGGCAGACATTTTTGTTTTTGCTCCTGAGCTTGCATTTGCAGATGAACGCACTACTACAGATGTAATAGGTAATCCGCCAATGAAGCCGCTAATTATATTACCAATACCCTGTGCCTTAAGCTCCCTGTTGGTATCCGTATAACGCTTCTGTACATCCATTCTGTCGGAGGCCTCTATACATAAAAGCGTTTCAACAGAAGCCACAACAGTTATTGTTCCGGCACTAATCCAAACATTTTTGTTTGTAATTGCAGAAAAATCAGGGGTTACTATAAAGCCGGCAATATCACTAAAAGATTGTGGTACAGGCAGTGTAACAAGATGCTCACTGCTTAGTGCAAAATGGCTTCCGGTACTTATAAATATCTGATTAATTACAATTCCGGCAATTACAGCCACAAGTGCTCCCGGCAGTATCTTAAGCTTTTTAAGTGCCGGCACCTTATCCCAAATAACCAGAATAAGAAGCGATATAATTGTAATGATAACCGCTCCGCCTTCAAAACGCAACAGAATATCCGGAATATCAGAAAACGGATTTCCCCCGTCAAGCCTGAAAAGCGAGTCGCTACCGTCGTAAGTCTTGTCATATCCAACAGCATGTTCCATTTGCTTAATAATGATGATAACACCAATACCTGCAAGCATCCCTTCAATTACATTGGCCGGGATATAGTTTGAAATACTACCTGCCTTTAAAAACCCAAGAATAACCTGCAATACCCCCGAAAGGAAAACTGCAAGCAAAAAGGCCTCAAAAGAACCTAAGGTAGCAATTGCAGTTAATACAATAGCTATAAGCCCGGCAGCCGGACCCGATACACTTATATGAGAATTACTAAGGGAGCCTATTACAATACCCCCTACCACACCGGCAATAATTCCGGATAAAGGCGGAGCACCCGAAGCTAAGGCAATACCCAAACATAGGGGTAAAGCCACTAAAAAAACCACAAGACCTGATGGAAAATCAGCTTTAAGGTTGGCAAAAAGATTTGTCTTTTTTGTCATGACCGATAAGATATAATACAATTAATATGATTAAACACCTGTAAACACAAGCATTTAATGAGATGGCTGGCAATAGCAGCAATAATTGGATTATACGTTCTCGGGAGGAGGTGAAAAAATATCTCCAAAGGCATTAGTATGCCTTTGGAGATTTTTTGAGTTTATAACTTTAGATTTTTTTTCAAGTATAACAAGAGGAAGCTCAAACTCCATTTGGGGTCCGGCTTTTATCTCTTTTATCTCTTTGTGAATTTCTTCCTCATTAAGACTGTAAACCATAGAAATATCAGCATCATCATCTTCCATTAGGCTAATAATTGTAGGAGCCGAAAGGAAAGTGATAAATAAGAATAATACTATTTTTACAAGAAATTTCACTCTGCTAAAGTAACGATAAATTTTTAATCGTTCTAAATAATTACAGAAGCTTGTTGTTAAATTTCTTCTTCACTCCAAGCCTTCATCATCCAGATGGTTTTTTCCTGCTCAGTAATAAAGTCACTCATCATAGAGTTAGTACCTTCATCATTTATCTTATCTGTCTCATCAAGAATAACCCTTTCTATTTTAAGCAGGTCACTTAATGAGGTCATAATCAACTGAACAGCATCTACATCTTTAGAAACATTTTTACCTACTTCAAGCCTGTTGTTTTTAATATAATCCTCAAAAGTATGTAAAGGTGTTCCTCCAAGTGTAAGTACCCTTTCTGCTATCATATCTATTTTTAGCTGGGCATCATTATATAGTTCTTCAAATTTTACATGTAGGTCAAAAAAGCGCTTACCGCGAATATTCCAGTGTATCCCTCTAAGGTTTTGATAGTATACCTGAAAATTAGAAAGCAGTATATTAAGCTCTGCTGCAATCACTTCTGTTTCTTTTACCGGTAATCCCAGTATATTCGTGGCTTCTGCTTTTTTCTTTTTCGTTGTCATATCAAGTTTATTTAGTTATTTTTTGATTTTGCTTTCCTTCAAAGTTAAAAAAAATAACCCTAAAAAAATATAAGCGATATCGATGATTTTTATAATTTTATCATAAAAATCTATCGTAA
The DNA here is from genome assembly GCF_004151245.1 of Flavobacterium beibuense. GTDB lineage: Bacteria > Bacteroidota > Bacteroidia > Flavobacteriales > Flavobacteriaceae > Flavobacterium > Flavobacterium beibuense_A. The sequence goes on along the minus strand of NZ_JUIW01000006.1, from coordinate 40,798 downwards.
CACATCTATAACTATAAACAATGACTATAACACAACTCAACTATGTACTCGCTGTAGCCGAATACAAAAATTTTACCCTTGCAGCCGAAAAGAGTTTTGTAACCCAGCCTACCCTTAGTATGCAGATACAAAAACTGGAAGAAGAGCTTGATGTGCAAATTTTTGACCGCAGCAAAAAACCTATTCAGCTAACTGAAGTAGGCCAGCAGATAGTTACACAGGCTAAGAACATAGTAAATGAGTCGATAAGGATAAAAGACATTGTTGACCAACAGAAAGGCTATATAGGAGGAGAGTTTAAAATTGGTATCATCCCTACGGTTATGCCTACCCTTTTACCTATGTTCCTTACCAATTTTACCAATAAGTATCCGAAGGTAAATCTTATTATAGAGGAGCGCCCAACGGAAGAGATTATAAAAATGCTTAAAAGCGGACAACTGGATGCAGCCATAGCTGCTACTCCCCTTAATGAGGAAAGCATTAAGGAAGTGGTACTTTACTACGAACCTTTTGTAGCCTATGTACCGGAGAATAATCCTGCCTACCAAAAGAAAGAATTTAGTGTAGAAGATCTGGAAGCAAACCTTAGCAACATTCTACTGTTACAGGACGGCCATTGCTTCCGTAATAATGTACTTAACATCTGTAAAGCATCATCATCACCGGCAGAAAATCATTTTCAGGTAGAGAGCGGCAGTTTTGAAACCATGATAAAACTTGTGGACGAAGGACTTGGTATGACACTACTCCCTTATCTTCATACGGTAGATATGAGCGAAAAATCGACGGCTAAGCTGCGCCATTTCCCTGAACCGAGACCTTCAAGGGAAGTTAGTCTTATCTATTCTAAAAAGGAACTAAAATTACATATTATAGAAGCATTACGCACTACAATTTCCGGCGTAATAAGAGGAGCCATTGCTTTTCACAATGTAGAGATAACCAGTCCGGTTCATAAAAAATAAAGCATAAAAAAAGGAGCCTTACGGCTCCTTTATCGTTTTTTATTGTTCAACATATATTAGACAAGCTTTTAATTCGGGCTTTTCAGTCGTAAAATTATAGAGCCAGTCAATAAGTTGTTCAACTTCGTAAGGCAGTAATGTTTTGATTGCTTTTTCAACTTCCTTACAAAACAATTTCGGGTCAAAACTTACGCTTTCCAAAACCGTCTTTGTATAAGCAAACATACTTCTGGGCATAATTACGTTTAAAAATTATTAATGTTAGTGTTTTTATAAGAACGCATGTAAAGATAATAATAAAATCGAACCTACAATAGAAATTAACTAAAACGTTTGCGTTAAAATTCTCATTAACTCAACATTTTAACAATTTTTTAATGTTTGAATGCTCTTAGCATTTCGCGTTTTCCGGGTGGGCCGGGAAGTTTTTCTGTTGTAAAACCCGCTTCCTGCATAGCTTTTTTAATAGTTGTTCTGCAGGCATAGGTTACAAGTACGCTATTGGTTTTTAATGCCTTATACATAATTGAAAAAATTTCGGCTGTCCACAATTCAGGTTGTGCATGAAACCCAAAAGCATCAAAATAAATAATATCATATTTTTCAACGTCGTTTATCTCGTTAAAGAACTGTTTCCTTTTTAGTAAAGTAAATTTATCATTAATTTTTGAGGGAATCTCCCATTCTGCCTCATGCATAGCGGTAAAAACCTGCTTCCTGTTTTCGGCATTAAGCTGCTCCACATAGTTTAAGAGCTTTACCTCATCGTTACTCACCGGATATGCCTCTACTCCTGTATAGTTTATTTCCTGTCCGTTCTTTACCGATTCCAGATAGGTTATAAAAGCATTGAGGCCTGTACCGAAACCTATCTCTAAAATAGAAACAGGCTGCCCTTTTGTTAAGGCCAGCCCGTTTTGTATAAATACATGATAAGCTTCACGAATAGCTCCGAATTTAGAGTGGTAACTCTCCTTCATCTCAGGAAGGTGTATGGTTACCGATCCGTCAAGCGTTTGTATAATTTCTCTTTTCAATTACTTAATATAAAGTTTCTTAATCCTCGGAATAGGTCCGCCGCATTTCGACTCATGGCAGGCAAGGCAGGATGTTACCCCTTCATTAAAACGTTCTTTTGCATGAATGGTATCAATATAAATGCGCTGCTGTGCTTCAATAAATTTATCGGCATGCTCCTTAAAGGAGTCGTCCCTGTCGGTTTCATCCGTCATTGGGGCCATATATATCTTTAAAAAATGCTTCGGGAAATCCCCTATGGTGTCACCGTCAATAATACGCTGCCTTAGCCTCATATTGTCAACATACATCTGCTCCATCAAAGCAGCCATTTGAGACATCTCATACATTTTAAACTCCTTTTCCTCTTTTGCGGGAGCCTGCTCTTTTTTTACAGTTTCTTTATCGGCCTCCTTATCCTTACACGAAACGGCAAGAAATAAAACGGCAGACAATACTAGAAAGGTCTTCTTCATTATTTGCTTATTAAAACACCATCGGCCATAAAGCCATACTTAACTTCCGGCTTAGTGATCTTAGCTATTTCAGTTTCCGATTTACCACCGTCTTTAGCATAGTGCTTTAACTGTTCTACAGATATTTCGCTAACAAAAGCCTTACCGGTTACAACTGCCTCCTGCCCTGCTGCATTTAACGGAACAAAAAAGGCATAGTCCTTAAACTTTACAAAAGACTCTTTTTCGTCTGCCAGGTTAAGCGACATCCAGCAGCCTTTCTTTTGGCAAACGTCGTTAATCTTAGCGGCAAACTTTACATCAACGGTATCGCCCGGTTTAAGGCTCTTATATTTTTTAAACATCTCCTCCTGTGTAAGGGCGTTGTTAGTATTTATCTTATCGCCAAAAGATGCATAAACCTTACCGTTTTCCTGTACCTCAACAGTAATATCCTCGTCTTCATTAATAGTGTCGGTATCTACCTCCATGGCACCGTTTTGAGTTTCTATAACAGTATCTTCAGATTCCACATGAGTTTCTTTGTTTTTACAGGCAACAAAAGCAAGCATTGCTACTGCAGCTAAAAGCGATTTCTTCATTTTTTTTAGTTAATTAAGTTTAGTGTATGCAAATTTATACAGAAAATAGTAATAGCCACAATTTATAGCTTTTAATTTATTTTGCTTACTTACAATATTTTACGGTAGTTTTGCTGCGTATTTTTTAACACAAATGCCTATTTGGACATTTTTTTAGTAAATTTGCAAGAACACTACTATTTAACTAATCTATATAAATGAACGAAAACGACATTACAGTAAACCTCGCCTCTACCTCTAAAATTGACTCCGTTGATTTTGAGAACCTGATTTTTGGCACTGTGTTTACCGACCATATGTTAATTTGTGACTACAAACAAGGCGTATGGGAAAAACCTGTTATTAAACCTTATGAACCTTTTTTAATAGACCCTTCTGCTAAGGTATTCCATTACGGGCAGGCTATTTTTGAAGGTATGAAAGCCTATAAAGACGAACATGACGATGTATGGCTTTTTCGTCCTGATCAAAACTTTGAACGCTTTAATAAATCGGCAGTAAGGCTTGCAATGCCTGAAGTGCCTGAAAGCGTGTTTATGGACGGACTTAAAAAGCTGTTACAGATTGAAAAGGCGTGGGTTAAAACAGGTAAAGGAAACTCCCTTTATATCCGCCCGTTCATGATCGCTACAGGCCCCGGCGTAGTTGCCGCTCCTGCAAACTTCTATAGATTTATGATTATACTTTCGCCTGCCAAGTCCTACTACTCCGGTGAGGTAAAAGTTATTATAGCCGAGCATTACAGCCGTGCCGCTAATGGTGGTATAGGTGCTGCTAAGGCTGCCGGTAACTATTCAGCACAGTTTTACCCGACAAAACTGGCTAACGAAATGGGTTACCAGCAAATTATATGGACAGACGATGCCACGCATACCAAACTTGAGGAAGCAGGTACAATGAATGTTTTCTTCAGGATAAACGATACATTATACACAGCGCCTACAAGCGAAAGGATATTAGACGGTGTAACCCGTAAAAGTCTTATAGATATGGCTAAGCGTGAAGGTATTAATGTAGAGGTTCGTTCGGTATTAGTAGACGAGCTTATACAGGCTGCCGAAGACGGTTCCCTGAAAGAAATATTTGGTGCAGGTACTGCCGCTGTAGTAAACCCTATTGTGGGCTTTAGCTACAAAGAAAAATATTATGAACTGCCTAAGCTCGAAAACCCAATAGCTTTACAGCTAAAGGAAAAGCTTAACAACATACAATACAAACTGGCCGAAGATACTTTTGGATGGACAGTTAAAGTATAGTTTAATAATAAACATAAAAAAAGCCTTAGCGATTGCTAAGGCTTTTTTTATGTTATTTAAGTATCTCCTCAAAATTAGGTTTAAAGTAGTTAGGCCCTTTCATAACCTTACCGTCTTCACGGTAAATAGGTTTTCCGTCCTCCCCTAACTTACTCATATTACTGCGCTGAATTTCATCAAACACCTCTTCTATTTTATACTGAAGTCCATGCTCTATAATAGTACCGCACAAAATATATAGCATATCGCCAAGGGCATCGGCAATCTCGGTAAGGTCGTTGTTTTGCACAGCATCAAGATATTCTTCATTTTCCTCTTTCATAAGGTTAAACCTAAGCATGTTTACGGCTTCTCCCAGGCTTGCTTTAGGCGTTTCGCTTACCCCAAGCCCAAAGGCAGTATGAAACTCCTTTACGGCATCTAATTGTTTTTTCATGGCTCATTGTATTTTAAGTTTTAAAAGTATCGAAAATTAAACAGGCTTATTGTAGCTTTGCAAAAAAGATTTCAACATGTTTACTAAAGGACAACTATACTTTGCCGCATTTTTTATTGTTGTATTTGTGGCAGCCATGATATACGTTTACAGAAAAGACCTTAGCCTGCATAAAAAATATTACAAAGGCTCTTATTGGATATTAATTGCCTTTCTTGCATTTATAGGTGTTTTATTCTTTATAAAGTATTTTGTGAAGGAATAATCATATTAAAATTGTTAAAAAATTAAAATGAAAATCCCCACTAATGGGGATTTTTTTATTAACTTATGTTCCGCAATTTTGCATGTAATCGACCACTAAAAACAAAAAATTATGAGAACTTACGATGGTTACGGAGAATTTAATTCTTCAACAAAAACAGCAGTTATTAACCTTTCATTACCGGCTAACAGCTATGACTTTAGCTACTACAACATTTCTAAAGGCGGAAGAAACGGACTTGTTATCAGCTTAAAGGTTTCAGGTACAGATCCCGGTACCCCTTTAGTAAACTCAAGCCTTAATTTTGTTACTCTTACTATAGACCTGTCTGCGGTTCCAGTAGTATCAGGGGTTTCAGTAGACGATTTTGACTACGACAAACCTTTCTTTGTGTATATCTATCATGACGATAACACTTCTACATACGGAAATAATGCAAGGGATTGTTATGATGATCTTTCTGACTACAATACTCTTGATAAAAAGAATAACAAAAGACTGGATACTAGCCCTGCAAGAAGAGGATTTGGAGGATTAAAAAAAGTATAAGCTCAGATGCTTAAAAAATTACATATAGCTGTGTTTATTGCTTTTTTAAGCATAAGCACAGCTTATGGCCAATATTCAAAACAATTATTATCTCTCGAGTCTAAAATAGAATCTGGTAATCATGAAGAAGTTTTAAAACGGCTCAACACCCTTGATACTTCAAAATTTACTTTATATAACAAAGCCCTATACCTATATTTAAAAGCAAAATGCTATGATTTTAGAAATAGTGAAGATCTTGCATTCAAAAATTTTATTCTCTCCAAGAAAAAATTTATTGCCATAGACAGTATTGATAGAGCAATGGATATCAATCTTGATATTGCTTTTTTATTATATGCTCAGGAAAACTCTGGAAATAACTACTCAAAATATATAAATGAGTATTTAAATTATGCTAAAAATACAAATAACAATCTAAAATTAGCCAGAGGTTACGGTAATCTAGCTATGCTAAAAATCGATGAAGGCAAATATAGTGAAAGTAAAGATTACTTTCATGAAGCATTATTTTATGTAAAAAAAACAGACAATAAAAATGTTGAATCTGCATTAAATAACAATCTTGCCAACTTATATAATGAATATTTACATCAACCTGATTCTGCTCTTTACTACTTAAAAAAAGATTTATTATATGTAAAAGATCGAGGCACTCTTGATGATTATTACATGAATTATCTTAATCAGTCATCGTCATATTATTACAAAAAAGAATATAAAACATCAATTGAATATTTAAAAAAAGCCGATAGCTTACCAATCAATAATTACGTAGTTAAATCAAAACAATATCTCTATGAAAATTTTCAAACTAACTACGACTCTTTAAAAGATTACAAAAACGCATATAAATATGCACTCCTGGTTAAAAAATTTGCGGATAGCGCTAATGTAATAGAACAAAACATTGCCATAAACGATATACAGACCAAATACCAAACACGCGAAAAAGAACTTGAAAATGAAGTATTAAAAGGTAAAGTAAAAACAAACAAAGCTTTGGTATATATAGTTGTGGGGCTGCTTATTGCCAGCCTTATTATAGGTTTCCTTATCGTTAAAAACGCACGCCGCCGTGAGCACATCTCTAAACAGGAAAAGCTTATTGAACAGCAAAAGCTGGAAAAAGCACTTAAAGAGTATGAGCTTAGCAGTATAGACCTTATGCTGGAAGGCCAGGAAAAAGAAAGACAGCGCATTGCAAATGACCTGCACGATAACTTGGGCAGTATGCTCGCCACCCTCAAAATAAATTTTGAACACCTTCGCCTGCGTAAAAACGAACTACAGGAAGAAGAGAACAAATTATACGACCGTACCGATGAGCTTATAGAAGAAGCCTACCAAAAAGTACGACGCCTTGCCCATGCCAAAAATGCAGGGGTATTTGCTAACGAAGGACTTATACCCACTATTAGGAAAATGGCCGAAAAAATATCTATTCCCGGCAAGTTATCCATTGAGGTTATGGCAGTTGGCTTTAATAAAAGGTTGGAAAATACAATAGAAATTGCTATCTTTCGGATGGTTCAGGAGCTGTCAACCAACATTATAAAGCATTCTCATGCTACTGAGGCTTCCATACAGCTTACTAACCACGACGAAAATATCAATATCATAATAGAAGACAACGGCGTGGGCTTTCCCCCTGCCAAAACACATACCAGCGATGGTATGGGGCTAAATACTATAAGGAAAAAAGTTGAACAGCTTGGCGGTACTTTTACCATAGACTCAACTCCGGGTAAAGGGACTACCATTATAATAGATTTGCCGATATGATACGATTAGCTATTGCAGAAGATCATCAGTCGCTTATAGACGGTATAAAGATATTCCTGGAATATGAGGATGATATTAAAGTTGTGGGCGAAGCTAACGACGGCGAAAAGCTATTGGAAATAGTTCATGCCAAAAAACCCGATATTGTACTTACCGATATACGTATGCCTAAAATGGACGGCATTACGGCTACCCGCGAAATAAAAAAGGATTTCCCAAAATGTAAGGTTATCGCCTTTAGCATGTTTGAGCAGGAAGAGGCTGTTTCTCAAATGACCGAAGCCGGTGTAGACGGCTATATAATGAAAAACTCCTCTCTTAAGGTAGTGCTTGCTGCCATAAGGGCCGTTATGAACGGAGAAACCTTTTTTGACGATGCCATAAAAGCTGCCGAACCCAAAAGTGATGAGGGCGACGTGCCCCTTAGTAAACGTGAAAAGGAGATTGTTACCCTTGTAGGACAGGGAAAAACCTCTCAGGAAATTGCCGACCTCCTTTTTATAGGCAAAACCACAGTAGATACTCACAGAAAGAACATACTTAAAAAATTAAGCCTCCATGGAAAAAGCGAACTCTTACGATACTCCATGGAACGGAAGTATGATTTTTAGTTTTGGTAGAATTAAAACATCATTTTTTAATTTTTTTTGTAGTAAAAATACCCAGTAATGGGTATTTTTTTGCTTTACATATTACCCCAACTTTGTAATAAATAATCTTAGTATTAACCTACAAATCAATTTATTATGAAGACAATGAGAAAACTTTTACTCCTACTTATGCTGTTAAGTGTACCTGCAGCTTTTGTATCATGTGAAGAAGAAGAAACAACAGATGTTAGTAACGATGCCTGCCTTGATCAGCTGGAAACATTATCAGACATTCTTTACGAAAAAACACTGGTATTCAGCAACAACGCAACACCTTCTACCTGTAGTGCGGTAAGAACTGCCGCCCTTAACCTTATTAGCGCTGCCGAAGACTGCGGGTATGGCTACCTGTATACAGAGCAAACTCAGTTTTGGTTAGATTATGACTGTAGTGTATTTGATTAATTTTTACAAAAATACATACTACTCAAAAAAATATAAAAACTTATAGTTCATTGGGTTAGTTTAATTTGAGGGGAGAAAAATACCCCATTGGGGTATTTTTCTTTCTAAATTGGCATCAATGTTGTAAAAGAGGATTTAATACTTTTTAACAAGTATTAACAAGTACCTTTTTTAGTAACTTTGAATTATTAACCAAATTCGCAGAATTTATGAAAACTTCTTACAAATTTATTTTAGCCTTTGTATTAGGAATCGCCCTAACTAACTGTGCTCCACATGTTCAACGTGTAAGCGAAGACAGCGTAACTGACCTTAGCGGAAGATGGAACGAAACAGATTCGCGCCTTACTGCCGAAGAAATTACTGCAGAGCTTATGTCTCACTCATGGTACAGCACTTATGCTGCCGAAAACAGTGGTAAAAAACCTGTTATTATTGTAGGTATGATTACCAACAAATCGCACGAGCACATTGCAACAGAAACGTTCTCTAAAGACATTGAAAAAGAAATTATCAATTCAGGAAGAATGAAACTTGTACAGGCAGGTTCTATGCGTGAAGAGATAAGAGCAGAAAGAGCCGATCAGCAAAACTATGCTTCGCAGTCTACCATGAAAAAATTCGGACTTGAAAACGGTGCCGACTTTATGCTTCAGGGTACAATCAACTCTATTGTAGACCAGTACTCTAAAGAAAAAACAATCTATTACCAGATAGACCTTGAGCTTACTAACATTCAAACAAACGATAAAGTTTGGATTGGTGACAAAAAGATCAAAAAGTATCTGGGTAACAAAAAAATGTAATCCCAACCCAAACAAATCATGAAAGCAACCAAAAACATACTTTTAATGCCGGCAAAACTGGCATTGCTACTGTTATTGATTAGCTTTCAATCCTGTAGTACCTACAACACTAAAACCGCAGACATTGAAAGCGACCTGTTTAACGGAGATTTTAGCAACGCAATTGCGAGCATCGATAATAATAAATTTCTAAACAAAGACAGAAACAGACTTTTATACCTGCTTGAAAAAGGAAAAGTAGAACATCTTAACGGCAATTATGAAAACAGTAACGCCCTTTTAGAAGAGGCTTACATCATGATTGAAGACAGGATGACTAAAACAAATGTTGGCCAGGCCGTATCGGCAAAGTTTACCAACCCGATGGCCGAGCCTTATAAAGGTGAAGATTTTGAAAAGGTAACCATTCACTATTACAAAGCCTTAAACTATTTTCAGTTAGGACAACCTGCCGAAGCACTTGTAGAGGCAAAAAGGATTAACATAAAGCTGTATGAGCTTAATGAAAAGTATAAGGAGAATAAGAACAAGTATAGCGAAGATGCCTTTTCACAAATTCTTCAGGGTATATTATATGAATCTACCGGCGATATAAACAATGCTTTTATTGCTTACAGAAATGCCGAAGAGATATATGCCCGTAACGGAGACCAGTTTTTTGGGGTACCTACCCCACTCCAGCTGAAAAAAGACCTGATGCGTACCTCTAAGGCCATGGGCTTCCAGGAAGATTATGAGACTTACAGGAAAAAATTCGGTTTCCCTGAAGATCCAAAACCTGCTGCTCCTGCAAAAACAACTAAAAAAGGCAAAGGCAAAAGCAAACCTGCTCCCGAGCCGGCAGCTGTAGCACAGCCGGTAGCCCCTGTTGTAACAGGTGAAGCTATTGTTTTTTGGGAAAACGGACTTGGCCCTGCTAAAGACCAGATAGTTATTACCGCCAGCGGCACAGATGGTTTCTTTTACGGTACCTATTATGACGGAGCCACTCAGGAAGAGATAATTATTCCTATTCCTGTAGGTTTCGATATTGGGTCTGTAAATGCTATTGCCATCCCTAAATACCGCCAAAGGTATAGCTATTACACAAGGGCAGCTGTAGAGGTTGGTAACGAAGATCTTACTTTTGAGCTTGCTCAGGATTTTTATCCTATAGCAAAACAGTGCCTAAAAGACAGGATGCTGCGTGAAACCATAGATCTTGTTGCAAGGTTTGCTACTAAAAAAGCTGCCAGTGCCGGCTTAGGTGCTTTAGGTAAAGAGCTTTTTGGTGATACCGCAGGAGATCTTATGAAATTAGGTGGTGATATTGCAGGGGCCGCTACAGAAAAGGCAGATACCCGTAACTGGCAAACGCTTCCGGCAACCATCAGTTATATTCGTGTTCCCCTACAGGAAGGTGAAAACAAGTTCCTTATCAAAAAACAGGGACCTCAGGGTATAGATACCGACACTTTGTACATCCCTTACAAAAAAGGATTACAGATAGTAAACTACTTTGATCTTGGCAGGACTCAGCTATTACCGCCACCGGGAACTGCAACATCTCAGGCAGTAGCAGAAACTTATACCCAGTTAAGTGATTCAAAGTCATCTTTACTAGCTGCAAAATCGGATAAACCGGCTGATATACCTGCAAAAAATTCTATAAGCATCCCTGCAGAAACAACACCGTTGACCACTGTAAAAGATGGTATAACGACAACAACTGTAATAAACAATTACATAAAAGCTGCAGGTGGTGAAGATAAAATTAAAGGTATTGAAACCATGGTGATGAAAACTTCGTCGGTAAGCAGTTTTGAAGGTAAGACTACCACTGTTACTATGGTAACCAAAATGGATAAAACCAACAACTGCTCTGTAAAAAGCTATACCGACGGTAAAGAAAGTTTCTCTATGGTTGTTAATGATAATGGTGGGTATATGGAAATGGGAGGCTCACGTACAAAATTGGATAAAAAGACTTACAACAGCGTTAAAAACGGACGCAATTTTTATCAAAACTATACTGTACCGTTAAGCGATCCAAATGCCAAGCTGCAAGGTATTACCTCCATCAACAATCAGGAAGCCTATGCTGTTAGTTATAAAGATTCCAACTATGGTACTGATATGACCAATTATTACTGCACAAAAACAGGCCTTATAATTGCCAGTAACGCTAAAATTGACAACACAAGCAGTACATCATACTTTACCGATTACAGGGAAGTAAACGGGATAATGTTCCCTTTTAAAACAATAACTGTAACTAATGGTGTGACATCTGAAATGGTAACTACAGAACTGTTAGTAAACCAGGGAGTTTATGAAGATGACTTCCAATAAAAAAACCACGCGTATGAAAAGAATTATTTTGCTGATTGTATTTGCTTTTGCCTCACATTTGGCAATGGCACAAACCGATAACGGATGGCAGCCGTGGCAAAAAACAAGCTGCTATTCTAAAATATCTTTCCGATTAAAGTATGACGGAAATAACGGCGAACAGCATCACTGGAAAATTCAGTTTAAAAGTGATTACCAAAATCTTATTTCGTTTAACTATAATGTTACCGATAAGCTTCAGCAATACACCATCACAACACACCGCAAGGCTTTGAACGCCAGACAGCAAAGTGATGAAATGGATATTTACACTAAAGAGGAAGACATCTTCCTGTTAGTAGATAAAGTAAGCATGACGCCTTATCCTGAGAACTTTATAGAGTGTGAATAAATTTCAAAAAACGTTATAAAAACTCCGTTCAACGGAGTTTTTTGCGTTTTGGTATATAATTTTAACAGTTATTTGCTTTCTTACAGGAAATTTATACTTTTACACTAAATAATAAGTTTTTACGCCTGTATGAAAATTGTCAAGTACCTTTTCCTCCTGTTATTGTTGGCTGCGGTTGCGGGAGCAGTATTCATAGCCACCCAAAACGGAAAATATGACGTTACTCAGGAACTTGTTATTAAAGCACCTAAAAATGTAGTTTACAGCTTTGTAAACGATTTTAAAAACTGGGAAAACTCAGGTATACTTACAAGAGACACTACAGCCGTTTATACTTTTTCAAATAATACCACAGGAGTAGGAACTTATACCAACTGGGAACTTGACAATAAAACCGGAAACGTAAAAACCATAAATGCTGCCGTAAATGATTCTATTTACCAGAACGCAGAGCTTAACGGACTACAATCTGAAGTGTACTGGTTTTTTAAAGACACCTTAAAAGAGGCAACCAAAGTTACCCTTCGTATGAAAGGCCATCTAACCTTTATGGAAAAGGCCAATGCCATTTTAAAAGGAGGTGCCGATGAAAAAGCTTCAAAACTACTCAACCATAGCCTTAACCGAATTAACTATATACTGGTAAACCGTATTAACTTTTTTGAAATTAAGGTTGATGAAATTGTTATAAGGGAATCTGCTTACTATATAGGCGACTCCACAACCTGTAAAATATCGGAAATGCCGCAAAAAATAGCGGAGATGTTCCCTAAACTACAGGAGTTCGTATCTTCAAACAATATTGCGACAAAAGGCAAACCTTTTACTTACTTCCATACTTTTGATACCGATAAAGGTCTAACTTCATTTACTGTATGCATACCGCTGGAAGATGAAATGCTTATATCTGACGGAAGTGAATTTAAGGCTGGTAAAATAAATCGTTTTAATGCGCTTAAAACAACCTTAAAAGGTAACTACAAACATCTTAAAAAGGCTTGGGATGCAGCATTCAAACACATTGCAGAGAATAAGCTTGAAGAGAATTTTGAACAGCCTTACCTTGAAGTATATAGCACAGGCCCTACAGATACAAAAGACCCTTCACAATGGGTTACCGATATCTACATACCTATTGGTCCGGCACTACCTGAAGAAGTTGTTATAGAAGTACAGGATTCTACAGCTACTGTTACTGCTGTTGCACCAACTACAACTGTAAGGAAACCTGCCACTGTGAAGAAAAAGCCTGAGGTTACATCTATTAATGCACAGCCCGCAGCAGCACAGCCTACAGCAACTCTGCCAAAAACACCTAAAAAAGATACAGCAACTGCTAAGAAAAAAACGGTAGAATACACTACAACCAAACCTTAGCAAAACAATAATATCCCAACAGGGATACTAACTCTAACACCAAAAACAAAAAATCCCCTAACGGGGATTTTTTAATGCTTTATAATGTGCTTTACTACCGTTTCAGCAGCATGAAGCCCAAACAGGGCCGGCATCCAGCTGTTAGTACCAAAGAATGATTTCTTAAAGTTTGAACCATCCGTCATTTTAAGACTGCTCTGATCCGGTTCTTCGGTAGAGAATACTACCTTAACCCCTTTAGAAATACCTTCTTTTTTAAGACGCTTTCTTATATTTTTTGCCAAAGGGCAATATTCTGTCTTGCTTATATCGGCTACCTTAACCTTAGAGGCCAGATATTTGCCTCCTGCGCCCATATTACTTATAATCTTAACCTTTTTACGTTTTGCTGCTAAAATAAGGTTTAATTTAGGCGTAACGCTGTCAATACAGTCCAGTACATAATCAAATTCAGGTGTTACAAGCTCAAATGCCCTTTCCGGAGATAAAAACTCCTCTACCCTTGTTAAGTTAAGCTCAGGGTTGATATCCATAAGCCTGTCGCCCACTATTTTTACTTTTGGCTGTCCAACGGTTGAGTGCAGTGCCGGAAGCTGACGGTTAATATTTGTAATATCCACAACATCGCCATCTACTATGGTCATATTGCCCACTCCTGCCCTTGCAAGAAATTCGGCAGCAAACGATCCTACTCCGCCAAGTCCCACAACCATTACTTTTGCATTCTTTAATCTATCAAGCCCTTCCTTTTTAAATAAGAGCTCTGCTCTCTCAGTCCATTCAGCCATTCTTAAAAACGGTTTTAAAATTATTGCTTACTATATTCTTTAATTCTTCTATATTAATATTTTTTGCGGCGGCTGCCTTTTCATATACCTGTTCTAAACCTTCCTCTATGGTATCTGTTTCCATAAAGAACTTATCGTTAGAAACCTTAACAAATACCTGAGACAGCTCCGGATTTCTTAACAGATACTTGCCAAATGAAATGTAAAAGCCATTCTCCAGTAATTGCCTGACTACCTGTGAATTTTTAGAAAACCCGTGAATAACCATCGGGACATCAACATTTAATCTCTTTTTGGTTTCTATCACTTCCTGATAAGCCGCCACACAGTGCAAAATTACGGGTTTTTGATGTTTTTTCGCTAATACTAACTGCTTTTCAAACACTTTCTGCTGTTCGTCCATTGGCATTTCTATGCGTTTGTCCAGTCCGCATTCCCCAAGGGCAAGGCAGTTATCCATTGCCAAACGGGTATCAATTACCGATAAATGCTCATCCAGTTTATCAATATCAATATACCACGGATGTATACCTGTAGAAAAATAAGGTACATCAATATCCTCATACGGATAGCGGTTTACTACTTCCAGTATATTATCATTAGCGGTGTAGTTATGGGTGTGCAGGTTATATAGCATTAATTACAATTTATAAAAACTTTTATATCTTTCCTGTTATATGAATTTATCTTTTTATTGATTTCATCAATTTCATATTTCTCATCATCAATACAAATTTTCTTAAGATTTGGACAATCTGAAAAATCTATAAAAAAAGGATATACTTCTCGTTTTCCATTTTGTAAAAACAACATTTCTAAATTCTCATTATTTCCACAATAAAGGAACGCTATTGCAGGACTGTCCTTAATATCAATCTCTTTTAATAAATTATTTGTACATCTATAATCTTTCAATTGGATTAACCCCGTTAAATTTATTTCTTTTAATTTATTTTCATCACAATACAAACTTCTAAGTGAATAACAACCATACAAATTCAAGCTTGATAGTTTATTTTGCTGACACCATAAAATTTCCAGATTTACCAAACCTTGGACATTAAGAGCACCTAAATTATTAGCCTGACACATTATGGAAAACAAACTGGAACAATCTGTTATTTCCAATGTTTCCATTCCATTATCACTCACAATTAATTTCTTTAAGGAATGTAACCCTTTCAGTTTTAATTTTTTTATCTGATTATTGGGACAGTGTAATAATTCTATATTTTTAAATAAGTTTATTTCATCTAAATTGGTAATACCTGATTTTGAAAGATTAAGCATTTTTACAGTTATGGCCTCATTAACAGATATTTCTCCATCAAGATTAATATCAACCTGTTTGTTTGATTTTAATATAGCCTCTTTAAACTTTAGATCATTAAAAACTATATTTTGATTTTGAGCAAAAACAGAACAGAAATTTATTAGTATTAAAAAAGAAACAAAAGCTCTTATCATATATCTGTATAGTAATTAGTTTTTATAATATTATAACTCTCTAAAATATAAAATAAAACCCAACACTATTATGCGTTGGGTTTATATATAAAATCTGATAATTTTTATTTTGAAATAACTCCCGAACCTATCAGTTCGTCGTCTATATACCAGGCTGCAAACTGCCCTTCTGTTATGGCCGACTGCGGTTCGCTGAATGCGATATACATACCGTCTTCAAACATATGCAGTGTTGCTTTTTGCAATGGCTGGCGGTAACGTATCCTTACCATTACATGCATTGTCTCACCATCTTTAAGGGTAAGGTCTTCACGTACCCAGTGTACTTCTTTACCTTTAATAAACAGTGCTTTTCTAAACAGCCCCGGGTGATTATGTCCCTGCCCTGTATAAATAGCGTTACTGTTTACATCGGTAGCGATAATAAACAACGGTTCTTTTGTACCGCCTACATTAAGTCCTTTACGCTGTCCTATGGTGTAATAATGTGCGCCGTGGTGCTTTCCTACCTCTTTACCCATTTGTGGCGTATACTCAACATTTTTAGCCTCAAAAGCCAGCTGTTCGTGTACGTTTGCAAACTGAGGTATTTGTTGAGCATAAGTTTCCTGCTCAGCCGATATTTCATAAATAACACCTTCCTTAGGCTGCAGCTGTTGCTGCAGGAACTCCGGCAGGCGTACTTTACCTATAAAACAAAGCCCCTGAGAGTCTTTCTTCTCTGCGGTAACCAAATCCATCTTAGCTGCTATTTCACGCACCTGAGGCTTAGTTAATTCTCCAATAGGGAATAGCGCCTTACTTAACTGCTCCTGTGAAAGCTGACATAAAAAGTAAGACTGATCCTTATTGCCGTCTACACCTGATAAAAGCTGATAAACTTCCTTACCATCCTTTTCTATGGTGTCTTTACGGCAATAGTGTCCTGTTGCCACATAGTCTGCTCCCAAGCTAAGGGCAATCTTCATAAACACATCAAACTTAATTTCGCGGTTACAAAGCACGTCAGGGTTTGGAGTCCTACCCTGCTCATATTCGTTAAACATATAGTCTACTATACGTTCTCTGTATTGTTCACTAAGATCTACCGTTTGAAAAGGTATACCCAGTTTTTCGGCTACAAGCAAAGCATCATTGCTGTCTTCCAGCCACGGACATTCATTTGAGATGGTAACCGAGTCATCATGCCAGTTTTTCATAAACAGGCCAATAACTTCATACCCCTGCTTCTGCAACAGGTATGCCGCAACGCTCGAATCTACACCACCCGAAAGCCCAACTACTACTCGTTTCATTTTTAATTCCTTTCCTGAAAAAATTTATGCAAAAGTACTACAAATTTCTGTTAGTCCCTTGTTACCTCTTTCGGCATTATCATAAATTCCTTTTTTACCAGTTTCTTATTGTCATAATACTCCCAGTATCCGTATTTATATCCTTTTACAAATTCTCCTTTAGAAGATACATTACCAAACTTATCATAAAAAACAGCCTGCCCGTTAAGCTTACCGTTTTTATAGTTAGAATCTTCCAGTACAGTACCCTTTTCATTGTACTTTTTATAGATACCATCCTGCACGCCATCTTTATAGCCTTTCTCTTCGGCAATAGCTCCATTAGCAAAAAATATCTTTGTTAAGCCATTAAGCTTTCCTTTAGAATAGTTTTCAAGAGACATTATGGTTTTCCCGTCAGGGTGGTATACTTTCCATTCGCCTTCACGAACTTTATTTACCTCTTTACCCTCACTAACCTTATTACCCTTCTGGTCTATAAAAGTGGTATAACTAACACCATTACCGGCAGAAAAATCGCGGGTAGCGATTAGCGATCCTTTTTGGGTATCATCATAAAACTTAAATGTACCCTTTTCCACACCATGATCAAAAGTACCTTCATAACGAAGCCTTCCGGTGGTTTCATAAGTACCTTTCCAAACACCGTGGCGCTTACCCTTACCATCAAACTTGTTGATATCGGTTTTACTTTGGGCATTAAGCCCTATAGTCATAAAAAATGCAATAAGTACTGCAAAGTATCTCATAATACAAATCTGTTTTTTTATCTAAACTTAAAATATGCTGTTTTTATTACGTGCAAACAGTGAGCCAATTTATTAAAAAAAGCACTCCGAAGAGTGCTTTACTGTTTATCTTTTATTTTGTTTTTGCTGCTCCTGCGCCTGCTCCATCATTTCCTGCATCTTCTGTTGGAAACGGCTTTGCTTTTTAGGCTTGGTTTTGTTTTCCTGGATTTGAGCATGTAGCTTATCTTCTTTTACGATGTAATTTTTAATTACAAACATAATACCTATGGTAATAGTGTTAGAAATGAAGTAGTACAAACTCAGTCCTGATGCATAGTTATTAAAGAATATAAGCATCATAACCGGAGAGATGTAAATCATTACTTTCATGATCTTGCTCATATCCGGCATACCTTCCTGTGGTGGTGCCGACATACTCTGATCACCTGTAGTCATTCTCATATAGAAGAAAATAGCTATTGATGCAAGTATAGGGAACAAGCTCACGTGGTCACCATAGAACGGGATGTTGAATGGTAAATGGTAAACCGAGTCATATGATGATAAGTCATCTGCCCAAAGGAAACTTTTTTGCCTTAAGTCAAAGAACGACGGGAAGAACTGGAATAATGCATAGAATACAGGTATTTGCATTAGTGCCGGTAAACATCCTGCCATTGGGTTTACGCCCGCTTTATTGTACAGCTTCATGGTTTCCTGCTGCTTTTTCATCGGGTCTTTTTTGTACTTCTCATTTACTTCCTGTATTTCAGGACGAATAACTTTCATCTTAGCCTGAGAAAGGTACGATTTATAAGTTACGGGAGACATTACAATCCTTACAAGGATAGTAAATACTATAATTCCTATACCGTAAGGTAAGAACGAACTTAAAAGGGTAAATACAGGGATAAAGATGTAACGGTTAATCCAACCGAAAATACCCCATCCTAAAGGAATTACCTCATCAAGGTTTCTGTCATAATCATTAAGAATCTGGTAATCTGCAGGACCATAATACCAATCCATGTTATAGCTAATCTCACCTCCTTCAAATTCAAGAGGCATTTTTGCCGTAAACTGCTTAGTAAATACAGTATCTATGGTTTCTTCCTTAACTAAATCCTCAGAAGTCATATCGGCAGTTTTAAATGCCTTATCCGTTAAAAGGATAGAAGTAAACAAATGCTGCTTGAATGCGATATAAGTTACATCTGCCGCTTTTTCGCTGTCGCTCTTACTTAAACCAAAATCATCATCCTTACCATCTTCATATTCATAAACAACCTTAGTATATCTGTTTTCATAAGAAATACTCTTTTCATTACGATAGGTCTTCATGCTCCATTCTAAATCCAGTGGCTTAGAAGTATCAAGAACCTGAGATAAGCCCTGTGTACGGATAGAGAAATCAACCATATAATCTTTAGGTTTCATCTCATAACGATACTCAAGGTAAGCATCTGCTCCTGCCTTAAGGCGCATTGTTAGCACCTGGTTTTCTCCACTCTTGCTTAAAACAGGTTCAAAGTACATATCCCTTGTGTTAAGGATACGGTTGTCTTTAGTTTTAAATTGAAGATTAAAGTCGGCATTATTATTTTTAATAAGCTCTACCAGTTGTCCTGAATCCTTATGGAACTTTTCATATCCAAGCGGAATAGCCTCTGCAATATAACCACCTTTATTCGCTATCTTAAGTGAAAGTAAAGCATTTTTAAGTTCGGTTTCACCGTCTTTCGCTGTTGGTAAAGAAGCCCCGTAAGCAAAAGCCCCTAAAGAACTCTTAAGGTTTGCTGTCTTAATAGAATCTGCCGAAGTAGAATCCAGCTCTGTTAAAACTGCAGTTTTTTCGTCTGCAACAGTGCCCTGTTTTTCTTTTTCAACTTGTTCCTGTGCTTGCTCTTTTTCCAGTTCCTGTTTAGTATCCTCGGTTTTGTTGTAAAGCATAAAACCAAGAATAACCGCAATAAGGGCAAAGCCGATGGCCGATCTGTAATCTATTTTCTTTTCTTCCATTTATTTAAGTTATTACACCTAAGTGTGGTTCCTTTTTAAGGGAATATGTTATCTTATATTATTCGCACTTTTTCTTAACTGCAGCCTTAACAAAGCTTACAAATAACGGATGCGGATTAGCTACCGTACTCTTGTACTCTGGGTGGTATTGTACCCCTATAAAGAACGGATGGTTATTAAGTTCAATCACCTCTACAAGACCTGTGTCAGGATTAATACCCGAAGCGATAAGGCCTGCATTCTGCATTTCGTCAAGATAAGCTCCATTAAACTCATAACGGTGACGGTGACGCTCTAATATATCTGTGCTTCCGTATATCTTGTTAGCAAGAGAACCTTCTGCAATATGGCATTTCCATGCACCTAAACGCATAGTACCACCCATCTCTGTAATGTTCTTTTGCTCTTCCATTATATTAATTACCGGGTAAGGAGTGCTTTCGTTCATCTCTGTAGAGTTAGCTCCTTCCCATCCCATTACGTTACGGGCATATTCTATAACTGCCATTTGCATACCTAAACAGATACCAAAGAACGGAATTTTATTTTCCCTTGCATAACGAACAGTTTCTATTTTACCTTCAATACCTCTTCCTCCAAAACCAGGAGCTACAAGAATACCATCTAAACCGGCAAGCTTTTTAGCTGCATTATTTTCGTCTAGATATTCTGAATGGATACTGATTACATTTACTTTAGTTTCGTTTACGGCACCTGCATGTATAAACGCCTCAAGAATTGATTTGTATGAATCCTGAAGTTCTACATACTTACCTACTAAACCAATGTTTACAGTATGCTTAGGATTTTTAAGCTTGTAAAGGAAATCATTCCACTGTTTTAAGTCCGGTTTGTTCTTCTCGGCAAGGTCAAGCTTTTTAAGTGCTACCCTGTCAAGGCCTTCCTCAAGCATAAGGTTAGGAACATCATATATAGTAGAAGCATCTATCGACTGGATAACCGCTTCTCTCTTAACATTACAGAATAATGCCAGTTTTTGTCTTAAATCAGACGAAAGCTCATGCTCTGTACGGCACACAAGGATATCTGCCTTAATACCGCTTTCCATTAATGTTTTTACAGAGTGCTGTGTAGGCTTGGTTTTAAGCTCACCCGCAGCTGCAAGATATGGTACAAGCGTTAAGTGAATAACAATACCGTTATTTTCACCAAGTTCCCACACTAACTGCCTTACAGACTCGATATACGGTAGTGACTCGATGTCACCAACAGTACCTCCTATTTCGGTAATAACAATATCATAATCGCCCGTTTTACCAAGCTGCTGCATGCGCTCCTTAATCTCATTGGTAATGTGTGGAACAACCTGTACTGTTTTCCCTAAAAACTCTCCTCTTCTCTCTTTCTCAATAACCGAAAGATATACCCTTCCTGTCGTAACGTTATTAGCCTGTGATGTAGGAACGTTTAGAAAACGCTCATAGTGCCCAAGATCAAGATCTGTTTCGGCACCATCATCAGTTACATAACATTCACCATGCTCATATGGGTTAAGTGTACCCGGATCCACATTGATATACGGATCAAATTTCTGAATAGCGGTTCTGTAACCTCTGGCCTGCAATAATTTCGCTAAGGAAGCAGCTATGATTCCTTTCCCTAAAGAAGAACTTACACCTCCTGTAACAAAAATATACTTCGTTTGATTCATTGTACTGTTGTTGTGTTGTTGCTGTTGTAAAAAACGTGGCAAAAATAAGCAATTTTATCCGATTATAAGTAATTTGAAAATGAGGTAATTTGAAAATTTGAAAATGCATGCCACAAAAGGCAGAAAAAAGCATCAAAAATTCATGTTTAGGAAACACTTCTTTAACAAAAATTCATTTTTCTACGGCTTCGGATATTGATTCTTAATATTCCTTATAAGGTTTTCAAGCCCGTTAAGCTTTAGTTCGTATACCAACTGAAGCTGCTGCCCCAACTGTCCTGCCGGAAATCCCTTATTGTGGTACCACACCACATAATGCTCGGGTAAATCTATAAGATACCGTCCTTCATATTTACCAAAAGGCATTTTAGTGTGTGCTAATTTTATTAGCAATTGTTTTTGTTCGTCCATAAATAAAACTGAAAAGCAAATTTAACAACTAAACTCACTTAAAAACAAAAAGCACCCTCAAAAAAGGGTGCTCTTTCCTGACCAAAGTGCCACGCGAATGAAACACTTTACATAAACCAAAGAATCTAAAAAAACTTCGTAAGTCGAATTTAGATTCATTATTAAACAAAAAAAATACCCAACAATGGGTATTTTAGTATAATTACAATCAAATATTACCAGTTAAATATTATTTCCCTTTCAATATCAGGGTGAAGGCTAAAGTGTACAGGACACCTCATCGCTACTCTTTCCAGCAACTCCCTGGACTTTTCATCGGCATTTGATTTAAGATTAAAAACAACCTTAATCTTAGAAATACGTCTAGGGTCGGCCTCCATGGTTTTTGTAACCTCAGCTGTAGAACCTTCCAAACTTATTTCCATATCACGGGCTTTAATACCCATAATGGTAAACATACACGTAGCTAATGCATTTGCCACAGTATCTGTAGGGGAAAATGCCTCGCCTTTTCCGTTATTATCAAGAGGGGCATCAGATATGATCTCGCTACCCGACTGAAGGTGAATGGAAGATGTTCTTAAATCTCCCAAATAGGTTACCTTAGATGTCATAATTAATTTGCCTGTTTTATACTTAAATCCTCTTCGTAATTAAGGATATAAACTCCGTTATTATAATTCCCTCCGTTTAAAGACCTGTAAACAAATTTGTTCTCTGTTTGCTGAGATGCTTTTGTCGCTATTGTTTCTGCAAAACCTTCCGGCTGATACATACGTAAAATAACATCAAGGGTAACATCAAAACCTCTAGAGGCAAACTGATTAGGCATTACACCATTTTTCGCTTTAAACTTCTTTATAAATCCGGCAGCCATAGGGTTTTCACTATCGTTTGTTACCGACGGATATAGCATTCTTAACCTGGTAAGCAGCTTTAAAGGCACTTCTTCGTTATCAAGAATATCTGACCTCTCCATTACTGCAAGCTGAATCTGATAGTCTGCCATTAGTTTTGAAAGCACTCTTACCGTGTTAGAAACCTTTCCGGCACTTTCAGTATCAAGTACTATATAATTCATTTTCGAAGGATCTAAAAGTGGTTTCATTACATCCTCTGTAATAGTACCGTCTGCAAATTTAACTCCCGCATAATTATTTCTTATAAACTGCTTAGAGCTTAGTTTTTTCTCATCTATAACAGCTATAAAATTACCGTTTTTAAACTTAAGGTAATCCAGCATAGCCATTCTTACCATATCCTGAGTAGGTACCGACTGGTATAGGTTTGGCAATGGTTTGCCGGCCTCTTTAGATAATGGAGATATAACAGGAATCCCGGCTAACACCTGTGCTGTTTTCTCTACATTATTCTGGAAGAACGGACCTATAACCGCATCTACCCCTACAAGACCACCACGAAGATTATCTATAGCTGAGCTCGTGCTGGATTCCTGCGAGTCAAGTATTTTTACCTTTACAGGTATCCCCATAGCCTGTGCAGAATCTATCGCGATTAATGCACCTGCATAAAAATCAAGAGTCATGTTAAGAAATTTGTTGGTCCTAACTCTTTCTTTCTCACTTTCTTCATCAGCTCCTTTATTAATATTAAAAGGCAGTAGTAATGCAAGTTGCTTTGTTTGTGCTTTGTCTAAAGTTGTTGAAAGATTTGTAATGCCCGGAGCATATGATTTGGTAGTCCCAAATACAGTACCTGAATCGGGATTAGGATTAGGCAGTTTTAAAACCATACCTTCCTTAAGGCCTTCTTTAGCATCCGGATTTAAGGCTATAATTTCCTGTTCTGTAATCCCTACCCTTCTTGTAAGACTATAAAAGGTTTCTTTAGGCTGAACCGTATATTCTATATACTTGTTATCCGGCTTTTTAAGCTGAGCTCCCGGAGCTATTTCTTTAGCTATTATAGAATTCTTATCCAGTTTTAGTTTATAGCCTAATGGCAGCGGAGCATCTTTAACTTCAGGATTAAGCTCTTCCAGTAACTGAAGGCTCATGCCATAGTCTTTTGCAATGGAATATTTTGTTTCACCAGCCTCTACTGTATGATACATATAAGAAGGGGCATCCTTTTTTCCCTGTTGCTTTTCTGCCCTCTCAGCCTGTGCCTCAACACCGCTTCCCTTCACTGGAATTATAATTTTTTGACCTATCTGCAAACCGTTTGTTACAATCTCAGGATTTGCCTTTTTTATATCTTCTTCAGATACATTGTACTGTTTAGAAAGGCCATAAAGTGTTTCTTTAGGCTGCACCTCATGTATGGGGTTTGCAATTTTAGTGGATTTCTCATTTACAGTGACATCAGTCTTAACCGGAACTCCACCAGCAGTAGGAACAAGCAATATTGCCCCTTCGTTAATACCGTTTTGAGAATCAGGATTAAGCCTGTAAATATCATATGGGGTAACTTTATATTTTTTTGCAATATCTGTTACTGTCTCTCCCTTTGCTACCTGGTGTTTTTTATATTTACCCTGAGCATAAGCAGAGCCTGAAAATAACGCTAGTGAAAAAAATAAAATTACAATGTACTTCATGTCTAAGTTTGGTTTATTTATAACATTTAGGTGGATGCAAATTTAGCTTTTGTTGTAACTGTTAAGGCCTAAAATATGATAAATTTCAGTTAAAACACTAAACCTATCAAAAAATACTGAACCTCAAATACTTACCCTTTATTAAAATCCTCAGGTTTTATGTCTTTCTTTTTCTTTTTTGGCGGGGCAGGTACCTGTATAGGGCCTCCTTTTTCCTTTTCCAGCTTTACCTTAAACGCATCAAGATCTTTCTTGTGCGATTTATGCAAAGGAATCTTTAATACTCCCCCTCCCTGTTTTGAATCATATCCTCCTACAGCCCATTCATTATACTCATAAATATCCTTTGGGTCTACCATATATTTTTTAGAGATCATTATCATTCGTTCACCCGGCAATATTTTATGATCTATAAAAAATGCATCAGGATCTTCTTCTTCCTCTTCATCATCCGTATACACCTCTTCGGTATCATATTCGTCGTCACTTTCTTCGTTGCCGTAATTATTCTGTGCAAAAAGAGAATTATAAGGCAAACAGGCAAAAAGAGCCAGTAATAATAGTTTTTTCATGGCTTATATTTTTTTAGTAGTTATGAAATCTAAATTAAAAGATTTTTCGCGATTTTATAAATATCTGCTTAACTATTTACCAAAACCCTGCCATAAATAAAATAAGCCCTCACTAAAAGTGAAGGCTTATTTACTATATAACTTAAATATCTAATTTCTTATTCCCATTCAATAGTGGCCGGCGGCTTAGAGCTGATATCATAAACAACCCTGTTTACACCTTTAACCTTATTGATAATTTCATTAGAAACTTTCATCAGGAACTCATAAGGAAGATGAACCCAGTCTGCAGTCATACCATCTGTAGATTCTACAGCCCTAAGTGCAACTACTTTCTCATAAGTTCTTTCGTCTCCCATTACACCTACACTGTTTACAGGTAATAATATTGCACCTGCCTGCCATACTTTATTATACAGGCCGTGATCTTTAAGACCCTGGATAAATATATGGTCTACTTCCTGAAGTATACGTACTTTCTCCGGAGTGATATCACCTAAAATCCTGATAGAAAGGCCTGGCCCAGGGAATGGGTGTCTTCCTAAAAGTTCCGGATCAATTCCTAAAGTAGCACCTACTCTTCTTACCTCATCTTTAAACAGCATTCTTAGCGGCTCTACCACCTGAAGTTTCATAAAATCCGGTAAACCACCTACGTTGTGATGTGATTTAATGGTAGCAGAAGGTCCTTTTACAGAAACCGACTCAATTACATCCGGATAGATAGTACCCTGCGCTAACCATTTAACATCGGTAAGTAAATGTGCCTCATCATCAAATACTTCGATGAATACACGACCTATAGTTTTTCTTTTAGTTTCAGGATCTTCAATACCTGCCAGTTCGCTAAGGAACCTGTCAGATGCATCTACACCTTTAACGTTAAGCCCCATATCCTTGTATTGGTGTAATACATTTTCAAACTCATCTTTACGAAGAAGTCCGTTGTTTACAAAAATACAGTACAGGTTTTTGCCAATTGCCTTATTTAAAAGTACCGCAGCGACAGTAGAGTCTACCCCTCCTGAAAGTCCTAGTACCACTTTATCATTTTGAATTTTAACTTTAAGCTCCTCTACAATATCTTCAACAAATGTATCTGGAGTAAAGTTTTGAGGCACTTCTGCAATTTTCACTAAAAAGTTTTCCAGCATTTGTTTACCGTCTGTAGAGTGGTAAACTTCTGGGTGAAACTGTATTGCATAAGTTGTTTCACCTTCAATTCTGTAAGCTGCATTTTCCACATCCTTAGTACTTGCAAGCCTTACACCATTAGTAGGTAATTGCTTGATTGTATCACTGTGGCTCATCCAAACCTGGCTACCTGCAGAAACACCTTCAAGGAACTGCTCATCTTCTTTAACATAAGAAAGGTTAGCACGGCCATACTCACGTATATTACTTGGCGCTACTTCACCTCCGTGGAAGTGAGCAAGATATTGTGCTCCGTAACACACTGCAAGCATAGGCAGTTTTCCTCTAATCTCAGAAAGGTCAGGATGCGGTGCATCTTCTGCCCTTACCGAAAACGGGCTACCTGAAAGTATTACAGCTTTATAAGACGATAAATCACCCGGAGGGTTGTTGTAAGGGAAAATTTCGCAGAAGATATTTAACTCGCGAACCCTTCTCGCAATAAGCTGAGTGTATTGCGATCCGAAATCTAGAATAAGTACATTGTGTTGCATGCGCAAAAGTAATCCAATATTTTGAAACTGAAAAATGAGTTTTTATGTTTTTTATTTTGATTATTTTTTAGCAGGTTTATCAACAAATATGCACCATTAACACCTAAAAACGGCTTTAGTTTTCATCAAACAAAAAGTTATTTTACAGGATTGTTTTATCTAAAAAGTCTCAAATGCAAACATACACCTAACAAAAACTATTGAAAAACGGCAGATAACAATTTAACAACAAAAGAAAAAAAATCAAAACATATAATTTAATATCATTTTTATATTTTTAGCAAAATTTCAGCTTTCAAATGACCACATCCGAGAAAGACCTATGGGACAAGATCTCAAACTTCAGGTTAGATGACCCCGATGCATCCTTTACATTTTCGGCACGCCTTGCAAGGGAAAACGGCTGGACAACAGAATATACTAAAAGGGTTATAGAAGAGTACAGGAAGTTCACTTTTTTATGTTGTGTATCTAAATCTTCTGTAACACCTTCAGATCCTGTAGACCAGGCATGGCACTTACATCTAACCTATACAAAATCCTACTGGATAGACTTTTGCCGAAACACACTGCAAAGGGAAATACACCACAACCCAACAAAAGGAGGAAGCTCAGAAAGGAAAAAGTTCAACAACAGCTACTGTGAACTTCACACCATGTACAACAAAATGTTTGGTTGTAATCCGCCACAGGATATTTGGCAGGACAACAAAACCCGCTTTACACAAATCAATTTTCAAAGGATAAGCATAGATAATTACTGGCTTATTAAAAAGCCATCTTTGTTAGCACAAAAGCTTTTAAAGTTATCTGTTGTCAGCATTGTAATAATTATAAGTATTCAGGCTTCAGGCAACGGCATACCTTTACCTGTAATAATTATTATAGTTATTATAATAGCTTTAATCAATGCCTTTAGAAAAAGAGGAGGTAAAGGAGACTCAGATAGTGGTTGTACTACTTCCTCATGTTCAGGGGATAGTTGTAATAGCGGATGCAGTTCACACGGAGACAGCGGTTGCGGATCTGGCTGTAGTGGTTGCGGAGGATGTGGAGGAGATTAATATTTCCTATGTTTTATGTTAAAAATTTAGACTATTTTTAGTATCTTTAAACTATCAACCCACTACCAACATGAAATTACTATATTCCTTACTAATAATATTTATTTCACAGTCTTTTTTTGCCCAGGATTTTGAATTAAAAAAGCCTGACTTCGATCTTATTGAGAAAAATGTAAAAGACAAAAACTCTCCTTATTATTTTGATAAGCTTTATGCCAGATTTATAGTTGCAGACAGCACTATGACTATTGAAGAACGCAGGCATCTTTATTTTGGATATTCTTTTCAGGATGAATATGCCCCCTACGAACGTTCGGACGCTGAACAGGACCTAAACGAAATTTTACAGAAAGAAGAGATTACCCAACAAGACTATCAGGATATACTAACCCTTTCTTCTAAAATATTAAAAACATATCCCTTTAGTATACGAATGATGGAATACAGGATATTTGTTTACAATGAGTTGCGACAATATGATGATGCTGTAAAAGAAACCGTTAAGGCAAATATAATACTTGACGCCATACTCAGCACCGGCGAAGGTACATCTAAAGAGTCCAGTTTTTACGTAATTAATGTTATAAACGAATATGAACTCATAAACATTTTAGGGTTTGAATATGGCGGACAGCAAGAGCTTATTGACGGGCTTTATGATTATTTGACCCTAAAAGAGAACTCTTACAATATAGAAGGACTATACTTTGAAGTTTCGAGATGTCTTAACTCTCTCAAATTTTAGCTAAGATGAACTATACAGTTGAAATTGAAATCGACCTACCCGTAAGTAAGGTTATCGAACTTTTTGATAACCCTCACAACATGAAGTATTGGATGGACGGGCTGGCAAGCTTTGAACTTCTTAACGGTGTATCCGGGCAACCTGGGGCAAAATCCCGCCTGATTTTCAGGATGGGCAACCGTAATATTGAAATGCTGGAAACCATAACCGTAAAGAAACTCCCGGAAGAATATACAGGAACCTATGAGGCAAACGGGGTTTATAATGTTGTAAAAAACAGATTTATACCTTTACCGGGAGACAGAACAAAATATGTTTCTGAAAACTATTTTGAATTTAAAGGCTTTATGAAAATAATAGCCTTTATAATGCCCGGCTCTTTTAAAAAACAGTCCCTTAAATATTTAAACGATTTTAAACGATTTGCCGAAAACGACATTAAACCTATAACCACTATACAACTGAACGGTACCAGCTAAACCGGTAAAAACTAATAAATATTCAACCAGAGTACAACCTCAGTAGGGCAATACCTAATGAGGCTTTTTTTTTGAATAGCCTCTACCCTAAAACACACATATAAAGCAAAAAACTGTAAATTCGCAGCATGATGACTTCACACGATATTGAAAAGATTAAGAGTTTACTGGCTTCTCCTAAAAAAATAGCCATAATACCACACCGTAACCCAGATGGCGATGCTATGGGTTCTACACTGGGATTACGCCACTTCCTGAAACTAAAAGGGCATGATGCTACGGTTATTTCACCAAATGAATTTCCTGACTTTTTAACTTGGTTGCCGGAATCGGATACTGTAAAGGTATTTGAAAAGGATACTGAAACAAGCACCCGTATTTTACAGGAAGCCGAAATAGTATTTACACTGGACTTTAACGTACTTAGCCGTACGGGAGATGTAATGGAAGCGGCACTAAAAGAACTTACCGTTCCGTTTATAATGATAGACCATCATCAAAAACCCGATAGCTATGCCGCCTATATGTTTAGCGATACCAGTTATGGGTCAACCTGCGAAATGGTATATCATTTTATAAACATGCTTAATGAAAAAGAGCTTATAGATAAAACCCTTGCAACCTGCCTTTATACAGGTATTGTTACCGATTCAGGATCTTTCAGATATCCATCAACTACTGGTACTACACACCGTATAGTAGCAGAGTTTATTGATAAAGGTATAAATAACAGCGAAATTCACAGCCTGCTCTACGACAATCATTCTCATAACCGTATACAAATTTTGGCAAGGGCTTTGCAGAATATGAAAGTACTGCCACTTTACAAAACATCTTATACCTACCTTACTCAGGACGAATTAAACAGTTTTGGGCACAGTAAAGGTGATACAGAGGGTATTGTAAATTACGGACTTAGCATGAAGGATATTATGTTTACAGCTATGTTTACAGAAAATAAGGATGAGGGAATAATAAAAATATCCTTCCGATCCAAAGATGGTTTTGATGTTAACCAGTATGCCCGTGAGCATTTTAGCGGCGGCGGACATATTAATGCTGCCGGAGGTAAATCTACCGATACTCTGGAAGCTACAATACAAAAATTTATTGCTACATTAGCACACACTAAAATAGACTGACAAAAATGAAGAAGACATTTTTATTGCCTTTAGCTTTTATTGCAATCCTTATAACGGCCTGTTCACAACAGCAGGCAAGATATCCTGTTTCTCACAGTTCAGGTACTTTTATGCAGGAGTCTATAGAACGCAACAAGGCACTTATTGCTAATGAGGAGTCGGCTATAGATTCTATTATTAAAAAGAGTCCTGAGCATAAATACCATGCAGCCGACAAAGGTTACTGGTACCGCTATGATATAGAAAACACTACAGATACCATTACACCCAAACGTGGTGATATTGCCTATTATACTTATGATATAAAAGATATAAAAGGTAATGTTATTTATACCGAAGAAGAATTAAAGCCTCAGGTTTACTATGTAGACAAGGAAGATATCATGGCAGGCCTTAGATATGGTATAAAGCTTATGAACAAAGGTGAGAAAGTAACTTTTCTATTCCCTTCAAACCTTGGCTACGGCTACAGGGGCGACTTGGACAAAATAGGCACTAACCAGCCTTTAATGTGTACCGTTACCCTTAACGACATTAAGCCGGACGACACAAAGAAAAATTAATCAAAATCTATAAATGAAACCAATGACAAGTTTATTCTTAAGCCTTGTTGCTTTATTTTTTTCTTGCAAAAATACCGATGCTGTCGCTACAGACCCTAAACTGGGAGACGGTTTGTATGCAGAAATCACAACCAATAAAGGTAAAATTCTTTTACAGCTTGAGTATCAAAAAACTCCGCTTACAGTAGCCAACTTTGTTTCTCTTACAGAAGGAACCAACGAAATGGTAGTAGGTGACAGAAAAGGAAAACCTTTTTATGACGGTTTAAAGTTTCACCGTGTTATTAAAAGCTTTATGATCCAGACGGGAGATCCTAACGGAAACGGTTCCGGCGGACCGGGATACAAATTTCCTGATGAGATTACAGATCTTAAACATGATAAAGAAGGTATACTGTCTATGGCTAACGCCGGTGCTAACACAAACGGAAGCCAGTTCTTTATTACACATAAAGCTACACCTCACTTAGATGGTATACATACTGTTTTTGGTCACGTTATTGAAGGCCAGGATGTGGTAAACCTAATTGAGAATGGAGACGATATGATTAGCGTAAAAATTATACGCGTTGGTAAAGAAGCCAAGAGATTTAAGGCTGATAAAGTTTTCAAGGAGTACTATGAAAAAGCTGCTGAAGAGCAGAAAAAGAAAGCTGAAGAACTTGAAAAAGCCAAAACAGATATGGCTGCTTACATAAGCGAACTTAAAGCTACAGGAACTAAAACTGCCTCTGGGCTTGTTTATAAAATTTTAGAGAAAGGTTCAGGACAAAAACCTCTGCCGGGATCTGAAGTATATTTAGATTACAGCGGTTTCCTTGAAAACGGAACCCTATTTGATTCTAGCGATGTGGAGACTGCTAAAAAGTTTGGTAACTACATCCCTCAAAAAGATGCTGCAGGCGCTTATACTCCAATACCTTTCCAAACAGGTAAAAAAACAGGTATGATTCCCGGATTTATTGAAGCTATTGAGCAAATGAACATAGGTGATAAACTTATTGCTTACATCCCTTCTCACCTTGCTTATGGTGAAAGAGGTGCCAGCGGTGTTATCCCTCCAAATGCTAATATCACGTTTGAGATAAAAATGCTTGACAAGATGCCTGAAAAGAAATAATAACAGGCGCTAGCTATAATAAAAAAGGACATCAATATTGATGTCCTTTTTTTATTGTCTTTATCTAAAGTTTAAAACTTCCAGTCAAACTCGTCATTGCTGTTAAATACCGCACCGACCTCTAAAGTATTAACCTCTTCAAATTCTACCTGAAAAATAATCCAGTTATCTTCATTAAAATAGTTGTCGGTAATATCATAAGGTTCTTTTTCAAAAGAATTCACCTTATTATCCTTCATTAGTGATGCCACTTCGGTCCATTTCTTCCCTATTACTTTGTGCGAAAAAAGCTCCAGATCAGGATGTGATGAGATAATGTATCCAAGTTTTAGATCCTCATCCTCATAAAAGGTAAGTCTCATTTTCCTTTCATTATATACATAAATAACATTATTCTCATCGTCTTTATATTCTCTGTCAGGCTCGCCATATACAGCCTTTACATCATTTTGTTTCATCCCGAACAAAAGCTTATCTACTCCGCTCTTTAAGTTTACTTTCATGTCCTGTGTAATTAAATTTTTATTAAAGGTAGTAATAGTTTTCATTCAAAAAATCTTCATATCAAATTATTTACACAGCCTTAAATATCATTTTAAGTTTTATTTAACTATTTAATTATAAAACCATTAAATAATTAATATCGTAACTACAAATAATACAAACCAAAAATATTTTATGATATGGACAAAAAATCTACTCTTTTAAAAATTATTATAGTAGTATGCCTTTTCCTTGGAGTTTCAGCCAATGCTCAGGTATATACTGTAATAAATTCCAATAACAGTGGCGCGGGGTCACTGCGACAGGCAGTACTGGATGCTACGGCGGGAAGTACAATTAACTTTGCAATAACCACCAATAACAACACTATTACACTTAGTAGCTCAATAACTATTGATAAGGAACTTATTATAAACGGTAATGGAGATGATGCCACTATTATAAGTGGCGGAAGCAGTAACAGTATTTTTGTTATTACAGATGCATCGATGGTAACCATTAATAATATATCTTTTACAGGCGGTGCTGCATCAGATAATGGCGGGGCACTTTCTATAACAGATACCGATGTACTTATAAACAACAGCTCCTTTACTAACAATACGGCAAGTGGTGCTACAGCCGGAATGGGTGGGGGTGCCATTTACATTACAGGAATGAGTGATGTTACCCTTAATGTATCAACTTTTACCGGTAATGAAGCTGACGGTATCGCCGGAAGCGGGGGGGCAATATTAGTAGGTACAGGAAGTAACCTTACCGTAAACGATTGTGTAATTACAGGTAATGCTGCTGGTCGAGCAGGTGGTGGTATAGAAGGTAATTCCGGTGCAGGTACTACCATTACCCTTACCGATGTTACTCTGGATAATAACATGACAGGATCAAGCCCAGGTAACGGTGGCGGACTACATATTACCGGAGCAGGTAATACTGTAATTACTGGCGGTACCGTAAATAATAATATGGCAGCTGCCGAAGGTGGTGGACTTTGGAACGGAAGCGGTATGATGACCATAGAAGGTACTGTAATAAGCGGTAATACTGCCAGCGGTGCGGGTGCCGACCAAGGTGGTGGTGGTATTTACAACCTTAGCGGTATGCTTATGATAAATGCCGAAACTGTTATAAGTAATAATACTGCCGATGGTGCTTCAGGTTCAGGAGGTGGTATACTTAACGACGTAGGCGGTACACTTACCATTACCGAAGCAGAAATTATAGGCAATGTTTCTAACCGTGCTGGTGGTGGTATAGAAGATAACTCAGGAATGGCAGGTGCTGTAACATTAAATGATGTTACTATCTCAAACAATACAACAAACAATTCACCGGGTAACGGTGGCGGACTTCACGTAACGGGAATGGGCAATATTATCATAAATGGTGGTGAAGTTTCCGGAAACGAGGCAGGAGCCGAAGGTGGTGGTTTATGGAATGGTTCGGGAACTATGAACATAGACGGTACACTTATAACAAACAATACTGCGAGCGGTGCAGGAGCCGATCAGGGCGGTGGTGGTATCTACAACCTTAATGCAGGTACTCTGGTAATCGCTAATGCCACCATTAGTAATAACACTGCTGACGGGACACTGGGCAGTGGCGGTGGTATACTTAACGATGTAGGATCGGAGCTTACTATTACCGATTCTGAAATTTCAGGAAATATGGCTGTTAGAGCTGGTGGCGGTATAGAAGATAATTCAGGCACAAGCACAATTATACTTACCAATGTAAACCTTACCGGAAATTCAGTTTCAGGCCCTCCGGGTAATGGTGGTGGCCTGCACATTACCGGATCTGGTAGTGCAACTATTACAGGCGGTATGGTTAGCAATAACTCGGCTTCGCTACAGGGCGGTGGTCTATGGAACGGTAGCGGAACCATGATTATTAGCAATGTAATGATTGAAAACAATGAAGCAGAAGGTAATGCAGCTACCGATGGCGGTGGTGGTGTGTTTAATGTGAGTGGTATGGTTCAAATTTCAGACAGTACCATTTCGGGCAACCTTGCTACAGGAACAAGCGGCAGCGGCGGCGGTATTTTTAGTGGAGATGGTATGGTAACCATAGACGACACTACCATTACACTTAACAGTGCTAACCGTGCCGGGGGTGGTATTGAGATTGTGGACGGAGATCTTACCATAAATGCATCATTACTTAATGAGAACAATGTAAGCGGAAGCGCAGGTGCCGCTAATCCGGGTAATGGTGGTGCATTACATATTAGCGGTGTCGCTATGGTAGAAATTAACGGAGGTACTGTAAATCTGAATGTTGCTGCACGTGAGGGGGGCGGACTTTGGAATCAGAATGGAAGTATAATGACTGTAAACAACGTAACCATAGATGGTAATGTGGCTGCAGGTATAGCTGCCGATGACGGTGGCGGAGGTATATTTAATAACGGAGGTACGTTAAATGTAAATAGTTCTACAATATCAAACAACAGTGCTACCGGATTATTAGGACAAGGTGGTGGTATACATATAAATGCAGGTTCTGCTAATGTGGTTAAAACCACTATATCTGGCAATACTTCACTAACAAACGGAGGTGGTATTTATAACAATGCCGAACTGATGGTAAACGCCAATACCATAACCTTAAACTCGGCTACTCTAAGTGGTGGTGGTATATCTAACAACTCTATGATGGCTCCTACTGTAACAAATACTATTGTAGCAGGAAACCTGTCGGTTGTAGCAGGTGCCGATATATATGCCGAAGGAGAAATGGTAAACTCAATGGGATACAATCTTGTGGGTATTGCCGAAGCGGAAGCTTATGTTAGCGCAGAGACCGATATATCAGGATCTATAACCACCCCATTAGAAATAGAGCTTTTAGCACTTGGCGATAACGGAGGAAGTACTTTTACACATAAACTGGGATGCCCAAGTGCAGCTGCAGATATGGGAGACCCTAACGACAATTCTCAGGATCAGTTAGGTCAGGATGTATTTAACGGACGTAGGGATATTGGTGCTTATGAATCGCAGGAAGCGTGCTCTTTAGACACGGAAGACTTTGTAGTATCGGCTAACAGAAGTACTGTATATCCTAATCCATCAGCTAACGGAGTGTTTAATCTTGAATTGGCACAGGAACATGGCAGCAATGCACAAATAGCCGTATATGACCTTGCAACAGGTAAACTGGTTATGGAAATGCAGACAAACGGAATGGCTGCCGAAGTGGGAATGCAGCAATTTGCCTCAGGCACTTATGTAATGCAGATTGTTAGCGATACAGCTACCGAAACCCACAAACTTATTATTGGAAGGTAATTGGTGTAATATATCTTAATTCAATGGTTGGCAAAAAGGGCAGTTTAAAACTGCCCTTTTTTATTTATATCAATTCGGTTGCTGTTTTTAGTTTCTTTCCTTTCCTCACAACTATATCTGAACCTTCTGCCAAAAATACCGAGACTGGCTTTAACGCTTTCAGAAAATCAAACTGAGGTCCGTAGACGTTTTTAAAATCTACATTAATCTCATAATCTTTTACAGGGTAAACTTGCCAGCGCGGGTGTACCACTTCATATTCAGAAGTTACGTTATCGTTTACTTTGGTATAGCCCCAAAAATGTTCGGTAATAAACTCTTCTTCGCTGCCCTCTTTTATATCCGTAGCTTCTTTGTCTGCCGTAACCCTAATACTGTTCCAGCCATCTTTCTTCCAGCCGTATTCCACCATTAACGAATCGTCACGCTCTATCCAGCTATGGCGGGTAGGCAAGGTTTCATAGTTTTCGTTGTAGAGCATATTAGCCACAAAGGTAAGTGCGGGACGCGGGACTATTTCCTTAATAAACACTACTCCCCTTTTATAATCTTCTGTATTACCGTACTTAACATAAAACCGAAGGTTTATCTCTTCAAAATTAATATGAAACGGGATTTTAAGATTCAATACTTTAGTATCAACAAACATAAAACCCACAAGACTTATATAGCAGGTATCATTAAAATAATCGAGTTCGGTATTAAAAGGCACGTAAGGCTCCAAAATCTTTGGATCCACAGCATAATTCATCATTACAAGCTTACGCCACTGGGCGTTAAGAAAAGTGTTGTTCATTGGTTTGGTAAGGTTAAATCACAATTACATAGAGATTCCTCGATTTCGCTATCGCTTCACTCGGAATGGAATTCCGTTTCGACCGAAACGAAGTGTAGGGGAGCAATCTAAATAGACTCCAATATAAGAAATAAAAAAATCCGCCTCAGTGGGCGGATTAAATATTTTAGTAAGTAAATGTACCATATTCACTGGTAATGGTAAGCTCTTTTTTATCAGAAGCCTCTACCCTTCCTACGATTTTTGCATCTACATTAAACGATTTTGAGATTGCAATAATGTCTTCGGCAATTTC
Source organism: Flavobacterium beibuense (assembly GCF_004151245.1). GTDB lineage: Bacteria > Bacteroidota > Bacteroidia > Flavobacteriales > Flavobacteriaceae > Flavobacterium > Flavobacterium beibuense_A. Next base: position 4,295 of record NZ_JUIW01000006.1, on the reverse strand, counting down.
CTGCGGAACATAAAGCTCCATACGGTGACCGCAGTTAAATACCTGGTACATCTCTTTCCAGTCGGTACCACTCTGCTCCTGTATAAGCTTAAATAATGGCGGTACAGGGAAAAGATTATCTTTTATTACGTGTACATTATCTACAAAGTGAAGCACCTTAGTTTGTGCACCACCACTGCAGTGTACCATACCGTGAATATCATTTGGAGTATATTTATCAAGTATCTTTTTGATGATTGGCGCATACGTACGTGTAGGCGACAGTACAAGCTTACCGGCATCTATAGGGCTGTTTTCAACAGCATCGGTAAGTTTGGTTTTTCCTGAGTAAACAAGTTCTGCCGGAACAGCCGCATCATAGCTCTCAGGGTATTTTTGAGCCAGGTAATTATCAAACACATCATGACGTGCAGAAGTAAGTCCGTTACTTCCCATACCACCGTTGTATCCTTTTTCGTAAGAAGCCTCTCCATAAGAAGCAAGCCCCACGATAACGTCTCCGGCCTTAATATTAGCATTATCAATAACATCCTTACGTTTCATACGGGCAGTTACTGTAGAGTCTACGATAATGGTACGAACAAGGTCACCTACATCGGCAGTCTCACCACCGGTAGAATGGATGGTAACACCAAATTTCCCTAACTCTTCAATAAGTTCTTCGGTACCGTTAATGATAGCCGAGATAACCTCACCCGGAACAAGGTTCTTATTACGGCCTATGGTAGACGACAGCATAATGTTATCTACAGCACCTATACAAAGAAGATCGTCTATGTTCATGATAAGGGCATCCTGAGCTATACCTTTCCATACAGAAATGTCTCCCGTTTCTTTCCAGTACATATAAGCCAGTGACGACTTAGTACCTGCACCATCGGCATGCATGATAAGGCAGTACTCCTCATCGTTTGTTAGATAGTCGGGTACAATTTTACAGAAAGCTTTTGGAAATAAGCCTTTATCTATGTTTTTAATAGCATTGTGAACATCCTCTTTAGAAGCCGAAACTCCCCTTAGGCTATAGCGTTTGCTGTTATCAGAACTCATGAAATAGGGTTTGTATTGCTGAGTGCAAAGATAACTTTAATGTGGGAATTATTCAATTATTTAATTTTATTTAAATTTACTTATACTTCAAACCAGATATTATGATTAATAATGACAATAATGAATATGACTATTATAAAGGTAAACAACCAAATAAAATATACATTTCAAAAAGAATAATTTCAAAAGCATTAGATAATATTGACGGGGAAACTATAGAAAAATTAATCCCTATCCGATATGCTTCAAAAGTTATTGATTCTGAACAAACATATCAATTTGTAAAGGAGAAAGGAGAAATTAAAATCAGAGTAACCTCTGAAGGAAGACAAGAAATAACAGCTAAATTTTTAGAAGAAAATCGTGGAATTTATATTTTACAGATTCAGAAATTTACAACTGAAACTGGCTCTCCTCATAAAACATATTTTTCATTTCGCGGAGAAGAAATAAAGATACTTTTTAATTTCATTAAAAATATAAAAGAGCTTGAGATTGAGGACGAAAGTGGTTTTAAAATAAATGATGAAGAATTAAAAAGCATAATTTTAAACAAACATCAAGCTTACAATATTTATAAAGATAATATTGAATTGTTTAATGAAATATTACAAGAAAATGTAACTCAACAAGATGTTTTAAACTTAGTTTATAGAAAAGAACAACTTTCATATTTCGATAAACTTATGAATGATGTAAATTTCTTTAATGATGAAAAACAAAAATTAAATATTACAAGCGATGAAGCTTTATGGCAGTTTTTCTTTGAGAAGAATACGTGGATTTTTGGATTTGGATTACAATATATAATTAATATACCCCTTGAAAATAAAAAACTAGAACAGGTGGTTGAGGGATATGATGTAATTAATAGAGGTAAACGTGCTGATGCAATGATGAAGTCTAAAGGAATAATAAGTTCTTTATGTTTTGCAGAAATCAAAACCCACAAAACAAAGCTACTAACAACAAATCCATACAGACCAAATGTTTACCCTCCATCAAATGAATTATCGGGAGGTATTTCCCAAATTCATAAAACCATTCAAAGTTCATTAGAAAATTTACTAAACAAAATAAATCCGACTGATGAGACTGGCAACCCCACAGGAGAAGAAATATTTATTTATCGTCCTAAATCCTTTCTTCTCATTGGCAATTTAAATGAGTTTACAGCTGAAAAAGGAATTAACAAAGAGAAATTCAGTTCGTTCGAATTATATAGGCGAAGTATAAATGATATAGAAATAATTACATTTGACGAATTACTTGAAAGAGCTAAATTTATATTAAACATAAATGAAAATAGAAATTTATTAACCTAGTAACTGTAAGACTCATTCAAAATTTAAAAATCCATCATTTAAAATAAAACAGTAACTTTATTCTATGGATTTATTTAACGAACAAACCGACTGGGGTAAAGCGCTTAAACCACTTATAACCAAATATAAAGGCGCAAAGCATCCGTTAGAATATAAAAACATTTACCAACTACTGGTAATGGTTGTACTTTCGGCACAGGACAGCGATGCCCATATAAATAAGGTAGCCCCTAAATTCTTTAAGGAGTTCCCTAACATGAAAGCTTTGGCAAAAGCCAATACCGAACAGCTTACCGCAATACTGAGCGAAGTGCGTTTTCACGGTAACAAAATTGCCTGGTTACAGGACATTGCTTCTACCGTTAAAGAAGACAAGAACATTCCTATGACCATGAAAGAGCTTACAGCTCTTAAAGGTTTGGGGCGTAAATCGGCAAATGTGATAATGCGTGAAGCCGGTGTACCTGTAGAAGGCATTATGGCCGATCTGCATGTTATTCGTGTTGCTCCCCGTTTAGGCATAGCTCAGGGGAAAGATGCTGTTAAGATAGAAAAACAGATGATGGAGGTTATTCCGAAAGATATGTGGGCTGATGCCGGTATGGCGATATCTTACCTGGGTCGTGAAACCTGTAGGCCCAGTAACCCAAAACACAGTGAATGCGTTATGAAAGACGTTTGTGAATACTATCACAATGAAAAGAAAAAGTAACAAAAGAGTATTATACAAAATAAAAAAAGGGACTATCTTATTCAGATAATCCCTTTTCCATTTATAATAGATAAATTAGGAATAAATTTTAATCAGGTCGCCTGCTTTCGTAAACGACGCCGTTAACCCTATACCGTCTTTCATAAGCAATAGTTTATAATTACCTTCATCAGACTTATAAGCTTCTTTAATCTCATAATCACCGTAGTTTTTATGAATTTTATCAAGAACCTCTTTAGGTATTTCGGTTACTTTAATTTTTTTATATACGTCCTGCTCCTGTATTAAAATACAAACTGTGCTACTCTTTATAGCAACTCCTGCAGAGGCTGTAAGAGAAGCCATTAGCAAAGCTGAGGCCAAAAATAGTTTTTTCATGGTATAGTTGTTTAGTTGAAATTCAGTCTAAAGTTACAATAACTAACCACAGGCTGTATTAAAATATTCCTAAAGTTTAAAAATGATATCCTATTCTAAAGTGGAGATTAAGTACTGTTCCTTGATCAGACCCCCACGTATAGATACCTTCCTTCTTTTTAAAAACATAACCATAACCCAAACCTATAGCTGTTTCATAATCAAAGTGTTCACCTATAGTCCTGCGTATGCCCCATGTAGGTACAATTGATAAAATATTACTGTCTAAGGAATAACTGGTTTGTTTATTAGTATCAATAAAAAACCAATCAGCGTGATATGAAATAGGTAGTGAAAGAAAGTTTCCGCTATTTTTCTTGATGCCTTTACCCTTTCTTATTCTGCTGTTTAAATTGTAATACCAACGGGTTTCTGCAGTAATAACCGGATTATATGACCAACCATCATCTATATTTGACTTACCTTTGTAATTACCACTATACCAATATTCCGTTGTAATTCCGGCTTCAGCTCTAAGAGTCAATTGATTAGTCAATTTAAATTCATGATTAACCCATGCTCCAAAAGGTCCGGCCTGAATTCCTGTAACTGATTCTTCCACGCTGGCTTTTGATCCGTTAGTTTCCTGAGCATTAGCTATACCTAAGCATAGCAAGGTTATTAGTGTAAGGCCTAATAATCGTTTTTTCATGAGTAATTTATGGTTAATGATTTTTAATTTTTTAACAGGAAATATCAAATACCATGCCTTTATTATGGATATAGCAAATTAAGGTGTGTGTTTTTATCAGATATATTTTACAAATAAATACAAAACAAAAAACCCTATC
>NZ_JUIW01000005.1 GCF_004151245.1 Flavobacterium beibuense | reverse complement strand
GTTTTTCTAAGAACGTGTGCCTTTATTGCGGGTGCAAAAGTAGCCATCTTTTCCACTCCCGCAAACTTTTAATACCCTTTTTTTAATCTTTTTTTAACCCTTTTTCATAACTACCTGATAAGGTGGTTTTTGACAAGGAAAAAAAATACTCTTTTTTAACCAGCAATAGGAGAAACTTTAAAAAATATTTAGCCTAAAATAAGAAACGATGCTGTTTTTTCAAAAAGCATCGTTTCTTATATATTCAAATTAAGGATTTTTCAATATCTAATCAAATCGAAGCACCTTAACAGGCGATATTTTTGTAATTATATAAGATGGTATAAGTAATAAAGCCATACATATAATAATAGTACCTGCATTTACAGCTAATATAAAAGGTATATCAAAACTTACCGGCGCTACACTAACATAATAACTTTCGGGCCTAAGGGTAATAATCCCGAAATGTTTTTGAATCAACAATAAACCTATACTTATAGCATTACCCCAAAGAAGTCCTTTTACTATTAAGTAGGTCGCATTGTATAAAAATATTTTTCTGATACTCCAGTTAGTAGCACCAACCGCCTTAAGCATTCCTACCATTTGCGTACGCTCAAGTATTAAAACAAGTAATGCCACAACCATATTAATAGTAGATACCACTATCATAATTGTAATAATGACTAGTATATTAAAGTCAAAAAGCTTTAGCCACTCAAATATATTAAGGTATTTATCTTCTATGGTACGGCTATCCAATGTAGGAGGTAACGCCTTATATACTTCTTTTCCTTTCTCTCCAATATTAGTAAAATCATCTACGAAGACCTCAAAAGAACCTATCTGGTCCTTTTTCCACTTATTAATACGCTGCACATGCCTTATATCACCTATTACTATAGTAGCATCAAATTCCTGAAAACCGGACGTAAATAAACCAACAACTTCAAAAACCCTCATATTAGGCATTCCGTTACCATCCTCTTTCATAAAATAAGTAGTAAACCTGTCTCCTATTTTAAGTTCAAGCCTTTTTGCCATATATTCTGAAAGAATGATTTCTTCGTTCAGTTTATCCTTAAGATTCGGAATTCTTCCTTCGATAAGATACTCTTGCAGATTATCCCATTTATAGTCCTTTCCTACTCCTTTAAATATAACCCCTTCAAAAGCTTTTTCAGTACGGATAATCCCAGCCTTAGACGCAACAGCCTGAACATGGTTTATTCCCTGTACAGATTTAAACTCAGGATAAAAATCCTGATGTATGGAAATAGGCTCTACACTAACCTCCGACTGGTTGTCATCGAAATTGGAAATAATAATATGGCCGTTAAAAGCAGATATCTTTTCACGTATCTTATCCTGAAGCCCTACACCTGCTGCCACAGATACCACCATCATAATAATACCTATAGCAATTGCCACTATTGCTATTTTTATTATTGGTGCCGAAATACTACTTTTATAGTTCTTTGCAGAAACAAGCCTTTTGGCTATAAAATATTCTAAATTCAATTTATATGGTATCTTATTCTTTGCTCAAAAATACATTTTTATTCTCATTTATATTAATTGCCGCCTGTGGAAATTCGATTTCGGGCCAAAAGACGAAAACTGAAAGCCCTAAAGAGGAAAAACAGGTCAATGGTGAAAATACTACAGCAAAAGATCTTCCTATTGCCCATATTAAAACGGGAGCTGAAAACTACACTGCTTACCTACCTTTATTAAAAGGCAAAAAAGTAGGTATTGTTACCAATCAGACGGGGATATTACACTTTACATTACAAAAGTCTGGCACAAACATAGGAGAGTCTGACATGAGTATAGTAGATTTTTTAGTAGACCAAAAAGTAAACCTTAAAACAATATTTGCTCCAGAGCATGGTTTTAGAGGAACAGCGGATGCCGGTGAACATGTTAAAGACGGTAAAGACAAACAAACAGGACTGCCTATAGTATCATTATATGGGAACAACAAAAAACCCAAGCCTGAACAGCTTCAGGGAATAGACATCATGCTTTTCGACCTTCAGGATGTAGGTGCACGCTTTTACACTTATATATCATCTTTACATTATGTAATGGAAGCCTGCGCAGAAAATAACATTCAGGTTATTGTATTAGACAGGCCAAACCCTAACGGAAGTATTATTGACGGCCCTGTTCTGGAAAAAGAAAACACCAGTTTTGTGGGCATGCACCCTATCCCTGTACTTCACGGAATGACCATTGGGGAATATGCCAAAATGATAAATGGTGAAAAATGGCTGAAGGATGGTATTCAATGTAGGCTTATAGTTATACCATGTCTAAACTACAATAGAGATATGGAATATCACCTACCGGTAAAACCTTCCCCTAACCTGCCAAACGACCAAGCCATTAATCTTTACCCTAGCCTTTGTTTTTTTGAAGGCACCAATGTTAGCGTAGGCCGAGGCACAAACAAACAGTTTCAGGTATATGGCTCACCCTATTTACCTAAAAAAGGATTTAGCTTTACACCAGCACCTAATGAAGGTGCAAAAGACCCTTTATATAATAGCAAAACCTGTTACGGAGAAGACTTATCAAACATTAAACATGTAAATCAGCTAGAACTTAAATGGCTAATTGATGCTTACAAGAAAACCGAGGACAAATCAAAGTTCTTTATACCTTTCTTTACTAAGCTTGCAGGAACCAAAAAGCTTCAGGAGCAGATTGAAGCAGGTAAAAGCGAAACAGAAATAAGAGAAAGTTGGACAAAAGGATTATCAGACTTTAAGCAAACCCGAAAAAAATATCTTATTTACACTGAATAGTGACTCTAATTCTTAATGTTATTACAAAGTTCTTTTAGTTGCTGATATTGTTTTGTAATTTTCTGCTAAGTATTAATCTCAAAAAAAAATTAGCCATGAATATAGCAGAAACAGTAGACAATGTAATACAGTACATTATAAGGATGATTGAGAAAGCAAAAGGCTACATCGATCAGGTTATAGACTTTTTTAATATGCTTAAGGATAATATTGAAGCTTTGCTTGAATATATCGACGAAAAAATTGAGCATTTTCAAAGTATTATAAACGAATTAAAATACCATGAAGAAGTAGCAGCCTAATAAGACTGTTTATATAAACATAAGCCTTCTCTATTTTTGAGAAGGCTTTTTTATTTGAGCAGCTTTTACAAGCTTTATTATTAATTGTATTATAAAATAAAGTATAGCCAGGGCGACAAACAGTAAAAGTGATATGGTTAGCACTTCAAACACTTTTACTTCCCAGGAAGATTCAACTACATTAAAGTTTATAAAAAACAGGGAGCATGACACTGCAAAAGCAAGTATATAAAGCAGCGATAATCTTTTTACGGTTTTCATAAATGTTATACTATTTTCTTTTTCATTTCTTCTACTATATTATAAGCAGCAGGACAAATGGCTACATTTTTAAGTGTAAGGTTAGCTATCTGCTGAAACTTCTTCCTGTCGGTATGCGGAAATTCTCTACAGGCTTTAGGCCTTACATCATAAATCATACAATAATTTTCGGCATCCAGAAAAGTACAAGGAACACTTTGCAGCACATAATCGTTATCTTCATCAATTCTTAAGTACTTGTCGATAAATTGCTGCGGCTTCATTCTGAGATGTTTTGCTATCCTTTCAATATCTGCCGTTGTAAAAAGCGGACCCGTAGTCTTACAGCAATTGGCACAGGTAAGGCAGTCTGTTCTTTCAAATTCCCTGTCATGAAGATCCTGCATAATATAATCCAGGTTCTTGGGTGGTTTCTTTTTCAGCTTATCAAAAAACTTTTTGTTTTCGTTATGCTTATCTTTGGCAAGTTTTGGAAGCTGGTTTAAAAAATTCTCCATCACACTGATCATATTATTTTCTGCAGCAAAAGTATAAAAAAATGAAAGACCTTTTTGGCAAAGCGATACTGGATTATCAAACCAATAACAATCCCGAAGATATTATTACAGAAACTTCAATATCTGAAGAAGATGAAATGAGCGTGGCCTATCTTTTCAGGGATTATAAACAAATGCCCAAAATTGAGAAAAAAGCTTTGTCTCTAGCCAAAGGACGTGTACTTGATGTAGGCTGTGGTGCCGGCAGCCATGCCCTTTATCTACAAAACGGCAAAAAGCTGGATGTTACTGCTATCGATATTTCTGCCAATGCAGTTGCAGCCTGTAAACTAAGAGGGATAAATGATGTGCGTACTACAGATGTACTGGAACTGAATAATGAAAAGTTTGACACTATTATTCTTCTTATGAATGGTACCGGTATTTTCGGTAAACTGAAAAACTGCACCATTTATCTTGAAAAACTAAAATCTCTTCTTAATCCCGGCGGTCAGATACTAATAGACTCTTCTGACATTATATACATGTTTGATGAAGATCAAGATGGCGGAAAATGGATACCTACCGATACCGATTATTATGGTGAACTTACTTTTACCATCACTTATAAAGGAGAAAAGGAAGATACATTTGACTGGCTGTATATAGATTATAACACTTTACAGAATGCGGCTCATGCTAATGGTTTAAACTGCGAATTGGTTATAGAAGGCGAACATTTTGACTATTTAGCCAAACTCACATTACAATAAATAAAAAACCGGCATTAGCCGGTTTTTTATTTATATCTACCTGCAGATTACTGCATGTATTTCATCATGATTCCCTGAAGTCCCATTCCCCATTCCTGACCAATCTGTTGTCCTTTCTCATACAACACAGCAGTTTTACCGGCTAATTTTTTACCGGCAGGGCTTTCATAAAACTTGATGAATTGTTTTATTTCATCATGAGTAAACTCCTGCATGTACATGTCTGCCATTTTATCCATTAGTCCATCAAGAGATGTATTCAGTTCTTTTTTAAAGTCAGCCTGCTTTTCAGCCGGAAGTTGACTAACTATATCTTTAGTAAGTATTTCAAAAATCTGTCTCTGCTCAGTAAGCTGAATATACTTAAGAGCATCCTGTTTAAATGCATCCTGAGCAAAAGCTGTTGCTCCTGCAAGAACTAAAACTAAAGTTAAAAGCAATTTTTTCATAAGTTATAATATTAGTTGTTTAATGATTTACGGTATGTTTAAATATTTGTGTGTTTGTAAAGATACTCTCCATTTAGGGTTAGCCATTACATAATCAACAATAAGCGGAGTCATTTCTTCCTTTTTACTCCATTCCGGCTGAAGGAATAAAATGGCATCCTTGTTGGTTTTTGCCGCCTGTTCTTCGGCAAAAATAAAATCGTGCTTGTTATGTATTATCACTTTAAGTTCGTGTGCCTTTTCGTAAACCCCTTCTACAGGAAGCTTGGTTTTTTTAGGCGAAAGGCAAATCCAGTCCCATGTTCCGGAAAGCGGGTATGCTCCCGATGTCTCTATATGTATCCTTAATCCTTTTTCCTTTAGACTTTGGGTTAAAGGCCCCATGTCCCATGTTAAAGGCTCTCCACCTGTAATAACAATGGTCTTAGCATATTTATTTGCATTCTCAACAATAGACTCTATATGAGTGGGCGGATGTAAATCGGCATTCCAGCTCTCCTTAACATCACACCAGTGGCAACCCACATCACAACCTCCTACCCTAATAAAGTAGGCAGCAGTACCTGTGTGGTAACCTTCACCCTGTATAGTGTAGAACTCTTCCATCAACGGAAGCATTTCTCCTTTTTCTACTGCTATTTGTATATCTTTCTTCAGCATTTTACATCAAAATAGTTGGCAAAGATACATATAAAAAAAGAAGCTTCGCCAAACCCATAAAAAAAGCCGACAGTTAACTGTCGGCTTTTTGTTTATTCATTCAATTAAGGCTTTAACCTTTTTAATTCCTGTTTAGCATACTCATCGTTTGGATCAAGCTCCAAAACTTTGTTGTAATACTCAATTGCTTTAGCAGTATCAGTTACTGCATAGTAAGAACCTGCATTTGAATAAGCCTCGATAAGGTTAGCTTTTTGTTTAGCAACTTCAGCAGTACCTTTTTCTGTTACAACTCTGATGTATTCATTGTAAGCATCAGCCATTTTTTGGTAAGCCTCGTCAGACTGTATTCTCTGGTTAACTCTCGCTTTGTATAAATAAGCATCCTGAGCATCAGGAGAAGCTTTAATTACATAGTCAAGAGCCACATCTGCCTTACCTAATTGTACAGCATTTTCTTTTTGAGCTTCCTCTGATTTGTTTAAGTGATCGTAGTAAACAGAGTAAGCAAGGTAGAAGTTATCATAGAACAGGTTTCTGTTATCAGGGTTTGTAGTAGCCACTTCAAACACTACAGAAGCCGGTCCGTAAAGTTTTTGTCCAAACAGTTTTTTACCAATAGCATTAAACTGGTTTGTAATGTCAATATCTTTTTCAGCAGCAGCTTTAATATCTGTAATTGCTTTATCAAACACTGCCTGATCAGTAATAATAGTATTACCCTGAGCATCCTCACTGATTACTGAAGCCATTTCGGCTAAACCAAGGTAAAGGTGGTCTCTTGCAATAACACGCTTAGGCTCAACTTTAGCCATAAACTCAGTCATTGCCTTGATGCTCTCAGCATAGTTCCCATTTTCGTAAGCCGAGTAAGCAAGGTAACGAAGTATTCTAGGGTTAACTTTATCCAGCTGTTGCATTTTCTTAGCCTCTGCCTCAAGTGCTTTATAGTCACCTGCAAGTACTAAGAAGTCAGCATGTCTCATACGAGAGTTAAGAGAGTAATCAGTAAGTGTCATGTATTTCTCATAATACTCTAATGCTTTCTTAATGTACTCGTTGTATTTTTTAGTATCTGTATTACCCCATAGGTAATAAGTTTCAGCAAGCTCACGGTAAGCCGGACCATAGTTAGGGTCTTTTGCTAATATTTTATTGAAAGCCTCTACAGCCTCAGGGAAAGCAGCTCTTGTGTTTTTAGTAATTACACCTAACTGAAGATCTGCTCTTAAAAGACTTGGATCATAAGATGTAGCAGTACGGTAAGCTCTGTATGCTTCATTATGATTTCTGTCTCCAATATAAGCATCACCTAAAGCAAGATAAGCTGAAGCTGCTTTAGAATCTTTTTCTATGGCTTTATTTAGTACGGCAATTGCTTTCTTATAGTCAGGATTATCAGAATCGATATAAGCCCTACCTATATAGATAAGCTGCTCAACATCTTTTTTTCTCAGCTCATCTTCTACTGATTTGAACTTAGCAGTCGCTGCTGATGCATTTCCGTTGTCAAGATCTATATGACCTAAACCTATAGTGTTATATTCAGCATCGTGTTTTGCCTTTAAACCATTGTTAAAGTACATTGCTGCAGAATCCTGCTCTGTTTGTTTTAAATAAACATCTCCTAAAAGGAAGTAATTTTTCCCTTCATCCGAATCAGATGCAATTAAAGATTTTAAAATTGTTTTGGCCTTTTGATATTGTTCGGCATCGATAGCTTTTTTAGCCTGCTCTGCATCCTGTGCATTAGCCGTACCGAAAACCAATAATGACAAGCCAATGATTTTTAATTCTTTCATTTTAATCTCCTTTAAATGTATACTATTTAATTATTACGTTATTCAATTCTTATAATTTCTTACGAACAGAAATCTCTCTCGTAGGAATCTCTGCAGGCAAAAGCCCAGACTTTAAAATTATACGCTGGCCTTCACGTGCGCTTATATAGATTTCAAAACCCATGCCTAAACCCTGTTTGGTCTGATAATTTAACACATATAGCTTTCTTGTTAACGGGTAGGCTCCGGTAGCTATATTGCTTTGATTGGGCTTGTAATACTTCTTCTCAGCCCCGTCCATTTTAACATTATCAACTCCTAAAACTGTAATTTCGTCAATATATTGTGTAAGATGCTCAGGTGCCTGTACTATCCAGTCTATCCCAATAATACCTATTGCACCTGCATTATCATGCACATATTTTATAATCTCCTCATTGTTTTTTACAGAATAAACTCCGCTTTCGGGTAGTTTATCTACTCCAGCCATTTTCAACATATACTCTACAGTACTGGAACCCGGGTTATCAAAAACAAGATTTTTAACCTTACCCGAAGGCTTTCCTCTCAAAACATTTAATACATCTTCAAGATTAACTACCGTATCATTAGTTCTCGAGTTGGCCAACAAAGCTATGGCATCTGTGGCAAATTCGGTAACTCTTGGTGTAATCTTTCTGTTAGTAAAATATTTTTCTTCCGAAGAAGTAAGTTTTCTCGGCAAAACGGCTACGCTGGCAGAGTCATTCAATAATGCCTGAATAATCTCTTTCTCTGTTTTGTTAACCTGTTTAATATGGGCTCTGGTATAAACACTATGAAAAACAGTGAGTACATCTTCAACTATTGGAGATATTGTATTATCGGTAAGAATTGTAATCTCACCGGAAGTAAGCGTTTCTTCAATTACAGTTTCACCGTTCTCATCTGTTTTATTCTTACACGAATAAAAAGTTCCTGAAACAGTTAAAGCCAGTAAAAGTGAAAAAAATATGTATTTGATTTTATCTTTCATTACAAGATTATATTAATCCCTGTCATTCTGTTGTTGCCATAGCCTGTAAAAGCGTATGAAAGAATAGACAATCAAAATTATGCCTAAAGCCAGCCTTTGATTACGTGAAAGTGGCAAAGGTAAAGTTTTCCAAAAAATAATCATAAGGCCTAAGCCCAAATACATTAAAAAGAAGACCAAGCCAAAAACAAACAGAAATCGCTTTACAGGCGATTTCTGTGTTTGTCTTCGAGTGTTTCTGCGTGAAAACATCTCTGGTATATTATTAAGATTTAAGGTTCATTGTGATAGGAAGGGTAAATGATGCCCTTACATTCTTACCATTCTGAACACCCGGCTGCCATTTCTTTTTCATTGATTTAAGAACACGGATAGCCTCTTTACCCATACCGTAACCCGGATCTCTAAGTACTTTAATGTTAGTCATAGAGCCGTCCTTTTCAATTACGAACTGAACGAAAACCTTAACGGTCATATCCCTGTCAACCTCCGGCGGGTTAAAATTATTTCTTACATATGCATAGAAAGAGTCCATACCACCCGGATACTCAGGTTGTACCTGAAGACCAGCAGTGTTATATACATTATTATCTTCCGGCTCCACACCTTTATCTAAGTCACCTGAAGGAGTACCGATATTGATTTCTCCTGTTGGGCTTGCCTCAGCATTTCTTGAACTTGGGTCAGCTTTTTCAAACTGCTCAGTTCTTGGCGGTTCTTCTACAACTTCTTCTTTTTTCTTAACCTCAAGCGGTTTAAATTTCACCTCTTCCACAACCGACTTAGGAGCCTGTTTTTGCTCTACTGGTGGTGGTGGCGGCGGCGGTGGAACATCTTCCACTGGCGGAGGTGGTAAATCTACAACCTCAATCACCTTATCAATTTTTTCTGCATCTTTCTTACCTACAAGCTTATCAAAAGCACCATAAATTTTAGGCAGAGAGATTAAGAAAACAAAAAGCAATGAACCGATGATAAGAGCCCTTACCGTAGTTTTAGGGTTCTCTGATCTTAGTTTGTAAGCACCATACTGTTTGTTACGGCCCTCAAAAACAAGGTCAATCCATTGTTTATCGAAAATATTAAGTTTTGACATAATAATAAGTTTTGGTTAGCTGAAACCGGAATTAATACATTCCTTTTTCTTCTAACAATTTCACTTCCGGTTCAGATATATCACCAATAGCATAAAGCTGTACATTGGTAATTGCCATCTCATCAAGAATATCTACAAGATTCTTGTAGTGTGTCTTGTCACTCGGTTTTATAATAACAATAAGACCTTTGTCTTTATTGTCTCCGTAGACAGATTTCACAGCTGATATGCGCTGTAATAACGCCTGACGAATACCTTCTTTACCGTATTTAGTCTCTGTAGGAGCTACAAGCGGAGTCTCAAACTGACCCATATACCAAAGAATTGTATCATCTTTTCCCATCAAAACAGTCATTGACCTATCATCAGGAACAGGAGTATTATCCTCAGGCTTATTAGGATCTTGCTCTTTATCAGGCATAGCCAAGTTCATTGACTGTGGTTTTGACAATGACGTGGTAAGCATGAAGAAAGTAATCAAAAGGAATGCCAAATCTACCATCGCGGTAAGATCGACACCCGGGTTCATTTTCTTGCTTCTTACTTTGCCTCCTTTGCCACCGTCGCCGCCGGTATTTAATTCTGCCATTTTATATTATTTTTATAATATTAAAAATCTTCGTTTCGTAAACCTGTAACCAGGAAGAATCTGTTCTTCTTTTGCTCCTGCAGGATATCAATCACTCGCTTGACAGTAGTATAGTCTTCGTCAGCATCACCCTTAATAGCAACATCAAGGTCTACATACTTAACATCTTTACCAGCTGCCATTTCCTCATTAAGGAATTCTCTAGACGCTTCACGGGCAAATTTAACCCAGTCACCAAGCTGATTATTAATAGTGTCATAAGGTATACCTTGCTGACGATCTTCCTCATTCATCTCGGCAATATCCAATTTTAATAAGCCTTTAAGCTGATTAACCGGAACACCAAAACCAGGAATGTTGGAAAACTTCTCATATTCCTGTTCAGTAAACTGAACATTGTATTTTTCAGATATACGCTCTAAGGTTTTTCTTCTAACCTCTTTACCTAATACACTAAAGAAAACTTTTTGGTCACCTACAGTAATGGTAGCCAGGTTTTCCTCAGGAAGCTTAGTCTGCACAGTTGAAGCGGGCGCATCTACAGGATGCGGCTCAGGCAACTTTGCAGTAGCTGTCATTACAAAGAACGATAGCAAAAGAAAGGCCACGTCGCACATTGCGGTCATGTCTATCCTTGTGCTTTTCTTTGATACTTTAACTTTAGCCATTCTTAAATTTATTAGCTTTTGCAAAGCCTGAAAGTGTGCATTATACAATCACACTTTCAAACCTCACTTATTATTAGACTTAACTCTTTAACTCAATTATGCGTTGTTAGCACGTGCTCTGAATCTTCTGTAAGTTTGAGCAATCGTGAAACCAGCCTCATCGATAGAGTAAGTTAATTTATCAATTTTAGAAGTAAATGAGTTGTAAGCGATAATCGCTAACGTTGAAGTTGAGATACCTGTTGCAGTGTTGATAAGTGCTTCAGAGATACCGTTTGCAAGCTGAGCTGAATCCGGAGTAGAACCTGCACCTAGAGCAGAGAACGCCTTAATCATACCTGTTACCGTACCTAATAGACCCATTAACGTACCAATTGATACTAGAGTAGAGATAACTACAAGGTTTTTCTCTAACATTGGCATTTCAAGAGAAGTAGCCTCTTCAATTTCCTGCTGAATAGCAGCCTCAGCTCTTTCGCTGTCAAAACCTTCTCTTTTAACCTCTTCATATTTTAAAAGACCAGCTTTCACAACATTAGCAACAGTTCCCTGTTGTTTGTCACACTCGGCCATAGCCTCAGCGATGTTTCCGCTGCTTATTTGTTTTTGTACTTTAGCTACAAATGCCTCAACGCTTCCTTTACCAGCTGCTTTAGAGATAACGAAGAAACGCTCGAATGAGAATACTACAGACATAAGGAAAAGACCCATTAGTACAGGTACTACATATCCACCTTTGTAAACCATACCTAGATAGTTACCAGGTAGCGGGTGACCTGTGTTGTCTCCATCAACGAAGTTAGATGGTGCTCCCATAATGTATCTCCATACTAAAGCTCCAACGATAATACATGATACAATAGCTAAAGCTGCAAATAAATTTGATCCTTTAGACCCTCCTTCTTTTTTTTCAACCTTCTGAATAGATGCGTTTGCCATTTCTTTTAAAAATTTAGTTCTTTTTGATTTTTAATAATAGTTCTTATTGTTTAATTTTCTACTTTTTAAAATAAGATTGGCAAATTTATATTATTAGGAGATAAAAAAAAACAAAATGATTTTTTTTCTCGTTTCTTAACATTAAATTATCACAATCTTAAACTTACATAAACACCCAATTTACATTAGTGCTTTATACAATTTCTAATTTTTTAGGTATAATACTGACATTCATTATAAATTCAATTAAATTAATATAGATTCTGTATAAATAACATAAAAGCCATAATTTTATTGTGCACGCATTGTAAAATAGTTTTTTTGACCATTTCCACAGCAAATAATACTCCGTTTAGACAAAAAAACATCTTACTTTGTAGTACATTTTTTATAAAATTACGACCAAAACGTCAGATTAACTAACGGATAGCCATATTTTAATTAAAAAATAACTTCTTATGAAACAATATTTTACACAAAAAAGTCCCTTTATAGTACCTACAAATGATGGTAAATTAATAGAAGAACATTTCGGCAAAGCTTCTAACGGAGATAATAATGTTTCTATTGCCCATATGATAGCCCCGCCACACTGGAGCGAACCGTTTCAAACCCCGGAGTTTGACGAGTACACCTATATAATAAAAGGAAGGAAACAGTTTATTATAAATGATGAGAAGATTATACTGGAAAGCGGCCAATCTATAAAAATCATGAAAAGTGCAAGGGTACAGTACTCCAACCCTTTTGATGAACCCTGCGAATATATAGCTGTATGCTTACCGGCTTTTACAATTGAAGCTGCTAACAGAGAAGAATAAAAAAAGCTGCTTAATCAAGCAGCTCTATTATTTTTTGTTCCACTTGGGGACTATTCCATTTTTCTTCTATGCCATCTATTTGCATTATTTCATCCATAATAGCTTTTTGCTGATCTCCTATCGCTAACGCTTCAGAGTATGGCCTGTAACTAAATGTTACCCTACTATACAGAGGAAGCCACTTATCAGGATGTTTGGCAGAAAACCATTTTTCAATTTTCTTTTGCAACAGGAATTTTGCGTCTGCCGTTTTGGAGCTCATTTCCATAAAGTTACGGTAAGACAACTCAGCTATAGCATCTGCATTAGGCTTACGACTTATTTCATATTCCTTAAATATAGTATCCCAATCGTCACCACATTGCTCCATTAACTGATTAAGAATAGTAATATCCTCAAAACCGGCATTCATACCATGACCGTAAAAAGGAACAATAGCATGGCAGGCATCACCTATAAGGGCTACTTTATCATTATATGTCCAAGGATAACATTTCATCGTTACCAGTGTACTGGTAGGATTTTTAAAGAAGTCTGCAACCAGATCAGGAATAACATCTATAGTTGAAGGAAAATAAGTAGCAAAGAAATTTTCCAGACTTTCTTTATCCTTTAAGGCCTCAAAAGAATTTTCACCTTCAAACGGCATAAACAATGTACATGTAAAGCTACCGTCAAGATTAGGCAGTGCTATAAGCATGAAATCGTTTCTTGGCCAGATGTGAAGTGAATTTTTATCCAGCTTATGGGTACCGTCTTCGTTTGCCGGAATATTAAGTTCCTTATATCCAGTATTTAAAAATTCCTGAGAATAATTAAACATACTTTGTCTTTGCATCCTGTGGCGTACCCTTGAAAAAGCACCATCAGCTCCAAACACTTTATCGTACTTTAGCTCACTCCATTCTCCCCTTTCGGTTTCTCCTGCATGAAGTGTAGCATCGGCTAGTGTTACATCCCAAATTTTTGTTTCAAAAAAGAACTCCACCCCTTCAGCTTCTGCCAGCGTAACCATCTTTCTGTTAAGAAGTCCGCGTGAAAGCGAGTATATACTTTCGCCATCCTTACCATAATACTGAAAAGCCAGAGGCTCGCCAACAATATGAATGGCTCTTTTATCCATAGGGATAGCTATCTGCCTTATCTCATCTCCCAAGCCTACTTCATCAAGTGCCCTCCAGCCCCTGTGTGACATTGCCAGATTAATGGAACGTCCTGAAAACTTAATGGTTCTGATGTCGGGGCTGCGATCGTACACGTGTACGGTATGCCCTGCTCTTTTAAGGTATATTGCCAAAAGCGATCCTACTAAACCGGAACCGACTACTGCAATTTTTAAGGGAGTTTGCATGGAAAAAAATCTAAAACACTGCAAAAATACTCAATAAATAAAACAAGCCCCTGTTTTTCGGCATTTATTTCACTTTCAGAATTTTATTAAGAAAACTTTTGCACCTAAAGGTTTCTTAATTAATTAACACACCCGCATTAGAATGTGTAATTTTAACCTACTAACTATAAAAAACTTAAGTTATGAGAGATTTGATCTGGTTAATTATCGTAATCCTGGTTATAGGGTGGCTGGTAGGATTTTTTGGATTTAGAGAATCGGTAGGTGGTTTAATACATATCTTATTAGTATTAGCCATTATAGGAGTTCTTTACAGGCTTGCAACAGGCAGAAGGCCTTAAAAGCTTTACTTTACAGCATAAAAAAGCCCCGCAGCAATGCAGGGCTTTTTTACATATTAAAAGTTTATTAAAACTTAATTACATTCCCGGTTTGCATACCGGTGTTTTTTGCCAAAACACCACACATATGGAAAAGCATTCTGGCGCCTACGTTACCATCCCAGTCATCACCTTCTTCTCCCGGAGCTACCTCTACAAGATCAAAACCTATAATTTCTTTTCCGCTTTCTGCAAGCCTGCTGAATAAATAGGCTGCCTGCTCAAAAGAGAAACCTCCCGGAACCGGAGTTCCCGTATTAGGACAATACCAAGGGTACATACCGTCTATATCAAAACTGATACAAACTTTTTGCGGCAGCTGTGCTATAATAGCATCACATTGCTGTTTCCATATTACACCTTCAAAAGTTTCAGCTTTAAGGTCGCGATCTGTGTAAATCTTTACACGACTACCCTCTGCTTCGGCCACTTCAACTTCCTGCTGGCAAAAATCACGGATACCTACCTGAACGATTTTTGTTATTTGCGGTAACTTAAGTGCATTGTACATTATGGATGCATGTGAATAGGTAAAACCTTCATAAGCAACACGAAGATCCATATGTGCATCAAGATGAAGCAAACCAAAATTGTCATGCTTAGAAGCCAGGGCCTCATAATAACCCAGCGGCGTACTATGATCCCCACCTAAAAGAACAACTTTCTTGCCCTGCTCCATCCAGTACTGTATCCTTGCTTTTACCTCATTTTTAAATTCATGGCAAATAGCATTAATCTCTTCAAGATTAGCTTTCAGGGTAGCGTCATCCTCAATATTTTCTCCACCTTCCAGTGCCTCTATAATAGGCTGGGCAAGGTTTTTATATTTTTTGCTTTTATCAGCCCACTCTTCCGTCTGACTATTTTGATCAAGGTAAATTCCCAACTTCCAAAGCTCAGGAAATTCCTGGTGATGCAGATCTACCTGAAATGAAGCTTCCATTATGGCATCAGGACCTTCTGAAGCTCCCGCACCATAACTCACTGTAACTTCCCACGGAGCAGGTACTATAATAATCTCGCTCTCTTGTGCCGTGAATGGCAAACCAAAGATACTGGCATCAGACAGTCCCGGCTGACTTGGGTCGAACCCTGCTATTTTTTGTTCTTTTGTCATTTCCTTATTTTCTGTGTGAAAGGATTCCTTCTTTTAAAATCTGTCCAAACTCATACATATCTTCATAAGAGCAGTATAAAGGCACCGGTGCTAACCTGATCACATTTGGCTCTCTCCAGTCAGTAATCACACCGCTTTTCATTAAATAGTCAAACAGTTGTCTTCCTTCACCATGAAGATAAACCGAAATCTGGCAGGCTCTTTCTTTAGGGTCTGCCGGAGTAATAACCTCAAAATTACCGTTGATTTCCTTATCAATTTCATGAAGAATAAACTCTAAGTAAGAAGTTATACAGTCTCTTTTTTGAATAAGTGCAGGCATACCTACCTCATCAAACATTTCTACTGACGCTAAGTATGGTGCAAGCGACAATATAGGCAAACAGCTCACCTGCCATCCGTTTGCACCGCGAACAGGATCAAACTGAGGCTCCATTAAAAACCTTCTTTCTTTATTATGACCCCACCATCCTGCAAAACGAGGAAGATCTAAATCATTATGGTGCATCTCGTGAACAAAAGCACCCGATGCATTACCCGGACCTGAGTTCATATACTTATAACTACACCATGCAGCAAAGTCTACATTCCAGTTATGAAGTTCCAGGTGAATGTTACCCGCAGCGTGTGCCAAATCCCATCCTACATAAGCACCGGCTTCCTGACCTGCTTTAGTGATGGTTTCCATATCAAACACCTGACCTGTATAATAGTTTACTCCACCTATTAAAACAAGCGCAAGCTCATCGCCTACCTCTTTAATAGTATTAAGAACATCTTCTTTTCTTATATTATGTTCTCCCGGACGTCTCTTGATTTCCACAATAGCATCTTCAGGCTCAAAACCATGGAATTTAACCTGGCTTTTTATCATATACTGATCGCTTGGAAAAGCTTTCTCTTCACAAATAATCTTATATCTTTTTTGTGTAGGCTGGTAAAACGTTACCATAAGCAGGTGAAGGTTTACCGTAAGAGTATTCATAACCGTTACTTCACTTGGCAATGCACCTACAATTTTACTTAACGGAGCAGAAAAACGCTCATGATAATCCCACCATGGCTTATCGGCATAAAAGTGACCTTCTACAGCCAGCTTTGCCCAATCATCCATTACCTCATCAACATAAGCTTTTGTTCGTCTTGGCTGTAACCCAAGTGAGTTACCTGTAAAGTAAATTACCTGCTTGCCGTTTACATGAGGAAAAATAAATTCGTCCCTGTATTTTGCAAGTTTATCTTTGGCATCCATCTGCCTTGCGAATTCGCGTGTATTTTGAAACTCCATCTTTATTTGTTTGTTGCGCCGTAAAATTACACAATTAATAAAAAACCGTAAAACAAAAAATCCTGTCGTTAACGACAGGATTCATTTTTTATCATTTTACTAATTAAAGTATTAGCATTGCATCTCCGTAAGTATAGAATCTGTATTCTTCCTTAACAGCTTCCTCATAAGCTTTCTTCATAAGATCATGCCCCATAAAAGCACTAATCATCATAAGAAGTGTAGATTTTGGTGTATGGAAGTTAGTAATCATACAATCGGCCACACTAAAATCATAAGGAGGGAAAATAAATTTATTTGTCCAGCCTACATAAGGGTTTAGTGTTTTTTGTGAAGATACCGAACTCTCCATAGCTCTCATCGTAGTTGTACCCACTGCACAAACTTTCTTCTTATTCACTTTTGCCTTATTTACAATATCACAAGCCTCCTGAGTTATCATAAGCTCCTCAGAATCCATTTTGTGTTTAGAAAGATCTTCTACCTCTACCGGGTTAAATGTACCTAAACCTACGTGAAGTGTAATTTCGGCAAAGTCGATACCTTTTATCTCAAGCCTTTTTAAAAGGTGCTTAGAAAAGTGAAGTCCGGCAGTTGGAGCCGCAACAGCACCTTCTTCTTTAGCATATATAGTCTGGTAACGCTCTGCATCTTCAGGCACTACTTCTCTGTTTATGTATTTAGGTATTGGTGTTTCTCCCAGTTCAGTAAGCTTTGCCCTAAACTCCTCATAAGAACCGTCATATAAAAATCTAAGAGTCCTACCTCTTGATGTAGTGTTATCAATAACCTCTGCTACAAGAGAATCATCATCACCAAAGTAAAGTTTGTTACCTATCCTTATTTTTCTTGCAGGATCCACAAGCACATCCCAAAGACGCTGCTCTGAATTAAGCTCCCTTAAAAGGAATACCTCAATTCTTGCACCGGTTTTCTCTTTATTACCATAAAGGCGGGCAGGGAAAACCTTAGTATTGTTAAGCACCATTACATCTCCTTCATCAAAATATTCAAGAATATCTTTAAACAACCTGTGCTCTATAGTTTTTGTTTTTCTGTTTACCACCATTAAACGGGATTCATCTCTGTTTTCAGCAGGAAATTCAGCCAGTAGTTCTTTTGGCAGATTGAAATTGAAGTTTGATAATTTCATCTTTGTATTTTTAATTGGATGCAAATATACTACCGCAAAACAGGGGTTGTCAAGTATTTTGGGATTTATTTATTTTTTAATTGTAGTAATGCCC
The DNA here is from genome assembly GCF_004151245.1 of Flavobacterium beibuense. Classification (GTDB taxonomy): domain Bacteria; phylum Bacteroidota; class Bacteroidia; order Flavobacteriales; family Flavobacteriaceae; genus Flavobacterium; species Flavobacterium beibuense_A. The sequence goes on along the minus strand of NZ_JUIW01000005.1, from coordinate 300,383 downwards.
GCTATTAAAGCGTTTGTATAATAAAACCTGTTTTTTTAAAGTCTTCCCAAAAAGCAGGATAGGATTTAGAAACAACCTGAGCATCGTTAATTATAATTGGCACTTTTAAAGCCAGAGGCGCAAAAGCCATTGCCATTCTGTGATCGTTATAAGTATCTATAGCCGCATCATGATTTATTTGCAACACAGGCTGCAATTCAAGTGAATCTTCTGTTATAACAACATCAGCACCTAATTTGGTAAGTTCCACCCTTAATGCTTCAAGCCTGTCCGTTTCTTTAATTTTAAGTGTATGCAGCCCTGTAAGCTTACAACCGATTCCCAAACCGAAACAGGTTACAGCTATAGTTTGTGCAATATCGGGAGTATTGTTAAAATCAAGATTAACCACTTTAGGTCTTAAACTTGTTTTATGCAACACAATACTGTTAGCTTTGAAAACAGTTTCCACTCCAAGAAATCTATATATATCTGCAAGGGCACTATCTCCCTGAAGACTGTCTTGTCTGTAAGAGGAAAGTTCTACCTGAGAGCCTTCTTCCGCCAGTGCAATTAATGAATAAAAATAAGAAGCACTGCTCCAGTCACTCTCAACAACAACTTTCACAGGATTCATCTGATCAAGCGGACTAACATTGATAACATTACCTGTCATTTGAGTACCAATACCTACCTGAGCTAAAAGCCCTAATGTCATATTAATGTAGGGTATCGATGTTACTTTACCCTCAAGGATAATTTCGAGTCCGTTTTTAAGTTTTGGTGCTACCAGCAACAATGCCGTTATATATTGGCTGCTTACATCTGCCTTAAGCGAAACCTTGTTATTCGTTATTTCTGATTTAGCTATTCTTAAAGGAGGATATCCCTCTTTTTCGGTATATTCTATTTTAGCTCCCAAACTTCTAAGGGCATCAACTAAAATACCAATAGGGCGTTCCTTCATTCTTGATGAACCTGTAAGAAGCACTTCCCTGTTACCATGAACAGCAAAAAATGCCGTAAGAAAACGCATGGCTGTACCTGCATGATGAACATCAATAACATCTTCACTACTATTGAGTGCTTTTATCATGGCATCCGCATCATCCGACTCAGAAATATTTTCAACTTTTATCTGAGGGTATAATGCCTGTAGTAGTAAAAGCCTATTGGTTTCTGATTTACTTCCGGTAATTTGTATTGACGAAGAAAGCATCCCTGAGGATGCTTTTAACTTAAGATTCATTATCTAATGAGTATTACTTTTCTTTTTAAACCACTTTCCTTCCCTGATTTTTGACAGAATGAACATTTCACACAATGTCATACTCAGGGTAAAGCTAATCATAAAACGCCATTTGTTTTGAAAGTCATCCCAACCGTCTATAAACACCAGCAATACGGCTAACGGAAAATAAATGATTATCCCTCCTATAAAATGTGCAATCTTACTCTTCATAATCTGAATATTAGCTTCTCAAAAATAAGCAAATTACTTCAGTTTCTCGTTATTATGGTGGCGATCGTGATCACGTTTGGTTTTGAGGTCCATTTTTTTATCAAAAGCAGCCTGCAGGTCAACCCCTGTTTGGTTAGCCAGGCAAAGCACTACAAATACCACATCGGCCAGTTCTTCACCAAGGTCTTTGCTTTTGTCACTCTCCTTTTCGCTTTGCTCCCCATATCGGCGGGCAATTATTCTTGCCACCTCACCTACCTCTTCGGTAAGTTGTGCCATATTGGTAAGTTCGTTAAAATAACGCACCCCATGTTCCTTTATCCAGTTATCAACTTCCAACTGTGCATTCTTTATATCCATCTCTTATTTTTTTTTAAGTATTATCTTTTCCGCCTGTTTACTTATCTTTTTTGTATAAAAATCTTTAAGAGACTCATAATATTCCGCCCCAACACTGGAGTAATTTGATCCTTCAATAAAAACAATCTGTATTTTACCATTTTGCTCCATCACATTGAAATTAAACCCCATAATCTCCATATCAGAAACAAGCGCCTGTGGTTGCGGTAATGACTCTATCTTATATCCTTCGGGTATAGTTATTACAAATGTATGCCTAACTCTTGAAGGAAAAATAAAATTCATAGGATATAATCGTTTTTCTTCCCTAAAAGGGTTTTCTGTTTGTGTATAGAATAAAAGTGGCGATATGTATATATTATCACCTATAACCTCAACACAGTCATTTGCTGTAAAATTATAGCTAACAGATGCTTCTATACCTTCATTATAGTTAAAATCAGCAATCTCAACATTTTTAAAATCGGCTTCTGTTTCCTGTATTCTTTCTTCTTGGGTCAAATTAAAGTATTTCTCATTGCACATCATCGACTTATAATCATAATACTTACTGCTAACCTCTCCTGTCAGCCTGCCATCTTCTTCCAGTTTTGCTGTTACATAAATATTTTCCTTCGAATGATCTATCGGATTTAGTTCAATCTCCTTGTGAGAGTAATCTTCCCGGATCAACCTTCCTACTCCATTCAAATCTCTTAATGGTAATACTCCAGGTGTAGCATGCTTACTTGTAGCATCAAGCAGAATTATGCCGTCTTCCAGTTCTGCCGCTGCAATAACATAGTTAAAAGAATTAATGCTTATATAATCAACCTGGCCGTTATCACGGGTACTTAAAATAACCGGATTTGCATTTACCCCAACATAATTAAGCATAGCAATAAGCATTAAGTTTATATCTCCTGAGTTACCCTTTTTCTCTTCATAAGCTTTCTCAACACCATACCTGGAGCTTATCCCGTGAAGTCCTACCCAGGTCATCCTATTCTTTACGTAATCAAAAACTTTATTGACCTTCTCTCTTTTTCCCACGATACCGTTAACAAGAGAATCTATATCATCCATAAAATAATGGATTTCTTTAAGTTCACATCCAAAATCAGAGCTTTCATAAATCAACTCGCCCACAGACTCCCAACTTGTAACAAAATCTGTTGTTTTATCATTTAATCCGGTTATAGAAGATAATTCGTGCTTTACAAACAGAAGATAATTAAGAGGATTATCAATATATTGTTCTGATTTAAATGCAGGTAAATTTTTAGACATATAATGCCTGCATACATCGGTAAAAGTGAGCGTTAAAATCCCTCCGGTTGTAACTCTTCTTTTTGTACTGGATGTTTCATTTACTCTGTAATAGGAATTCATAATTCGATTATAACTATACATTTGGGGTATATTAACAGTATACTCCACATAGTTTACAGGTATAACCTGTTGAAAATACCAATCAGGAAAATCATGTACATAAGGAGATGTAACAATGTATTTATATTCTACAACTGACCCTTCCCTAACATCAGTCAGTAATATTTTTTTATTGCTTTTATTGCTACTTACTTCTTCTATGAAGTTATCTTTCTTTTTTAAAGGACTCCTTTTAATTTTTCCATCCACAAGATTATATGTTACCGCATCACTAAAAACAACATTTTCCGTACTGTTTTTTGTATGATAAAAAGGAATCGACACGTTAGCATAATCATACCCTGCCTTTTTATATATCTTAATACGCACCTCAACTTCAGTTATCAACAACCAACCGTTATCATTTGCGTCAAAATAAGTATTACCTCTCTTAAAAAGAAATGCTGCATTGGCAGAGGGATCTAGAAAGTGTTCTTTCTCCATTAATTCTTCCTTAGACACCTTACCTAACCTGAAATCGCCCGCATTGACAGCAAAGGAAAAACAAAGGAAAAGTAAAATTGCAATTCCTTTCATACTATCATTTTTTCTTTAAAACTATTTTTTCTGACTGTTTGCTAACAATATCGCTATATATATCCTTTAGCGTAGTGTAATATTCAGGGTTAAATCGTGCAAAAGACAGATCTTCCTGAGCTATAATCTGTAACTGATTGTTCTGATTTACCGTCACTGTAAATTTAAAAGACACATAATCATCCTGAGTGGCATACAATACAGACTCCGGCATGGATTCTACCACATATCCTTCGGGAATAGTAAAGGTTATAATATATCTTTCATTTTGAGGGTAAATAAAATCTATAGGCAGTTTTCTTTCCGTCTCATTAAAAGGATTTTGAGTCATACTAAAGCCTAATAAAGGAGAAATATATATCTTATTACCAGCCACATCTGTATTGGTCTTAAAGTCAAAACTTTCAGAAACCGGCTTTGCAGTATCATCTAAATCGGTAAGTTCATAATCACTTAATTCTACGGCAAGCCTGTTTTCATACATCTGTATTTTTGCCTCATCATTAATACCGTTATATAACTCCCTAAGGGCTAAAGCATTATAATCATAATTCTGAATTTTACACTTACCTGTTACAGTACCGTCTGTATTAATCTCACCAATAACCATAATATTTTTCCTTGATTTTTGTTCAGGCAACAGGCTTATCTCTTTTGAGGTAAGATTTTCCTTAATCATCCTCCCAAAAAGGTTAAGGTCCCTTACAGGAAGTATATTTTGTGTTGCATACTTACTTGTAGCATCAAGAAGTATTGTTTTGTTTTGAATTTCTACACCTGCTATAACATAATTAAACTCATCTCTGTTAACAAAAGCCACATGCCCTTTATCTCTTGTACTCAACAGTACCGGATTAGCCTTTAAACCTGCATATCGCAACATGGAGATTAGCATAAGGTTAATATCGGCCACATTTCCAGACCTGCTTTCATAGGCTTTCTTTACACCCTTTTTACAGGTATATCCATATTCACCATCCCAAGCCATTCTGTTTTTCACATACTCAAAAATCAGGCTTGTTATTTCTTCGCGGTTAATTTTACCTTCTAAAATTGAATTAAGGTCTTTTTGATAGTAATCGGTTTTAGCTATTTCTTCTCCAAAATTCTCTTCATTGTAAATAAGTGCAACAACACTGTCCCAGTCATATGCATATTTTTTTTCTTCAGAATCCGGATACTGAACACTCGCCAGCTCATGTTTAATAAAAGACTTATAATTATTTATATTGTCTATAAAGGCTTCTGTTTTTAATGCAGGTACATTTTCAGCTTCATAGGTATAAACATTTTCATAAAACCCTACCTGTCCGCTTTCAGAGCGCAAAGAGGAGCTGGAAACCCCATAAGGGCCTCTCTTAGCAACATGGCTGTACTGCCTAACCACCTGTCTTGTATCCTTACCTTCTTTTAGTTCTATATACGGGCTTTTCACTCTGTTATATATGAAATAATGCGGAACCGCAAACTCCACCTCAATATGCTTTACCGGAATTGAGTACTGAAAATACCAGTCTGGAAGACTTGACAGATACGGTGATTTTTTAATATACCTGTATTCTATAACCGAACCTTCCTTTACATTAGGGAATGCTATTTTTTTAGTACGCCACTTTTTATTGGTTTGTTCTGTAAAAAGTCCGTCATCTTCTACTTTGGTTTTTTGTATATCTCCATCAACAAAATTATACACTACCGCATCAGAAAACGCTACATCCTCCCAGTCGGCACCATAGTTATAATACGGAATCTCAACGTTCGCATAATTATAGCCTTCTTTAGTATAAACTTTTAGCCTTACAAGTACATCTGTAACAATAACCCATTTGCCCTGACTATTAAAATCAAAGTAAATTTTACCTTCCTTATTCAATATAGAAGCTGCAACAGAGGGGTCTCCCTGGTATTGAGATTCTTTAAGCTCCTTTTCAGAAACTTTTCCAGGTTTATAATTTTGGGCAAATAGAACACCCGACAGCAATAACGTTACTACTAAAGAAATCTTTTTCATATTATATTTTCTTACTTAAAACAATTTTTTCGGTTTGCTTTTCTACCATTTTCTGGTAAAAATCTTTAATTACAGTATAGTAATCCTGCGGAATGTTAGAATAATTAATCTCTGTAGTGGCAATAAGCTGTATCTGTTTTTCATTCGCCTGGATAGAGAATTTAAAAGTCCCTATATTCTGTTCCATGCCCAATGCCAATGATTCCGGAATTGACTCTACTACATAACCCTCAGGAATACTTAATGTAATCATGTACCTGTCCTGTCTCGGATACACAAAATCTATAGGATATTCTCTCTTCTCCTGTTTAAAAGGGTTTTCAGTTTCAGCAAAGAACAATAAAGGATGTACATATATTTTATCTCCGATAATATCTGACACATTCTTATGCACAAAATTAAATTCTTCTACTACAGGTTTGTTTAAATCGTCATTAGTTACAGAATAGTCAGCAATCTCAATACCGTCATACCTTTTTTCCAGTTTCTCCAGATAACTATCCTGATTGGTATTAGTATAAGACTCCCTAAAAATAAATGCATTGTAATCAAAATACTGATCTCTTGCCTTACCAGAAATTTTACCTTCCTCATCAATTGAAGCTATTATGGTAATTATTTCTTTTGAATTTGATTGCGGGAACATACTGATTTCTAAAGAGCTTCCGTCTTTCCTTATTAACCTACCGTTCCAGTTTAACGACCTAATAGGCAGTATATTAGGTAACGCTGATTTAGATGTTGCATCAAGCAACACTATCTCATTTCCAGCCTGTACTGCTGCAATAACATAGTTAAAAGCAGATCTTGTAGGGAAAAGCGCAATTTTACTGGACCTCGTTGTAACCAATACCGGATTTGCTTCTAACCCTGCATAATTAAGCATTGAAACAAGCATAAGGTTTATTTCGGCAACATTACCCGTCTTGTTTTTATAAGCCTGTTTTACCCCATCATGACACGTATAGCCATAATAGCTGTTCCAGTTCATCCTGTTTTTAACATAGTTAAATATTACTCCTATCTTTTTTTCCTGAGTATCCGCCCCGGAAAGAAGCGCATTTAAGTCGTCTTCATAATACCCGGTCTTTTTTATTTCACCACCAAAATCATCATAGTTATATATTGTTTTGGCCAAATCTTCCCATGAGTGTGAGTATGATTTAACCGTTTCTCCTGGATATTGGGTTATGGCAAGTTCATGCTCAATACTACTTGTATAATTATCTATGTTATTTACATAATACTCATCCTTAAGTGCAGGAACATTTTCCATAACATAAGTGGCAATCTTTTCTGAGTAATCTATTTGCCCGTTAGAAAACTGAGTACCCCTGCCTGTTCTTTCCTTCTCAACATAAGTAATACGTTTATTAGCAGAGGAATTAGATACCTTAGGAGCTAAATAGCCCCTAAAATTGGGTTTGTATGTAAAGTATTCAGGAATTCTGGTGGTATACTCCGAGTAATTTACCGGTATAGGCTCCTGAAACCTCCATTCAGGAAAAAGACTTATAAAAGGAGACCTTACCGTGTAGCGATACTCTACAATACTGCCTTCCTTAACATCGGGCATCATAATTTTTTTCTGCTTATAAAATTTGTTTACCTGTTCGGTAAACTCACCCTCTTTTTTAAGCTTGGTCTTTACTACCTTACCATCAATGAGATTATAGGTAACCGCTTTATTTACATCAACAGTTTCATCTCCGTTGTCAGAGCTGTAATAACTTATAATCTTATTAGCCCAGTCATATCCGTCTTTATTATATATTTTAATTTTTGTATCAACCTCAGTAACAATCATAAAACCATTACTTGTACTGTAATCCATATAAGTGGTTCCTTTTGCAAAAAGTATTGCAGCGGATGCCGAGGGATCTGTAGGATGGCTTTTTTGTTCCAGTTCTTCTTTGGTTACTTCTCCCAATTCATTTTTTTGGGCATGTGCTGCAAAACCTGTCACTAGCAGGAATGCAATAAGGTGAAAAATTTTCATGGTTGGTTAATTTTGGTTGTGGTAATTTATTTTTTAAGTAATACTGCTTTAGCGTTATCGTTACGGGCTATTTTCTCCCTGAATTGCCTGTACAAATCGTAATCAGATTTCTCATAAAGCCCCTTATTTAAAGAAAATGTCCTTTTATAAACAAGGGTATTGTCATCCTTCAATTCCAATACAGCTATATATTCGCCAAACTTTTCTTTTATCTCAACAGCGTTTGGCAATGCCTCAATAGTATATCCTGAAGGAAGGGTAATTACTATTTCATCGCTATCTAAAAAGCCGCGTTCTATTTCAAACGGATTGTGCCTGTTCCTGTATCGCTGCGGCACATAGTTACTCATATTAAAAGCATTAATAACAAACATCATCCTGTTTCCGCTCACACTTCCGTAACTATCTGCCTCAAGCTCTATTGTTTCGGTAAGCTCCGGCTTTTCGCGATTGTTGGCAAACTCGGTCTTATTAAGCTTTAGATTATTGATGTTATTAAAATATCGTGATTTGTATAACTTATCCAGATCATCTTTAGATCTGGTTTCATACATATATTTATCATCATATTGTGTCCCGTTAGAAACTCTGGTTAACTCACCTGTAATCTTACCGTTATCAAGTAAAGTATAACTTCCTTTTACATACTGTGTATTTTCTTCTTTTTTATAAATATGGGTTCTTACAAGTTCTCCTTTTTCTGGTGTAATTATAAGCGCCATCCTGTCGTCGGTAAAATCACCCTGAAACCCAAAAGGAGCTATTTGGCTAGTACACTCCAGCCAAACCAGTTCATCATTATTAGGTATTGCGAGTACCATGTGGTTACCCTGCATACAAACAAAATCATCAGAAATATCGCGTTTTCTCCTGTCTCCGTAAATAATGGCACAGTAAGAATCCACACCTACAGCCTTTAATAATGACCTTGTGTAATTAGAAAGTGCTTTACAGTCTCCATACCCCAATCTGTCAACATCTTTTGCCAACATAGGTTTCCACCCGCCTATACCCAGCTGTATACTTACATAACGGGTTTTATCCTGTACATATTTATAAACAACTTTTGCTTTCTTTATAGGGTCGGTCTCATCACCTATTAATGTTTTTATTTTAGCAACGGTTTCCGCAGGCACATCATCAGTACCTGTAAGCAGCGTATTATAATACCAGTTACCAAAAGAAGCCCAGTCACTTGCCTCCCCATCAACTCCTTCTAAGTGAAACTTCGTCAATGAGAACATTACCTTAGGCATGATCTTTTTATACGGACTATACTCTTCTGACTTTATAGCCGGAACATTTTCGCAACTTAACTTCAATACTCCTTCCGACTCTTCTTTTTTTAATGTTACGTCATCAAAATTATACTCCTTATACCTAAACCCAAGTTCCGTAGCATATTGTATATTGAATTCTGATTTCTCTACACTCATATACAAATCTGACACAGGCATCCAAGGGGTTATGAAAGCGGTATTGGGAGTTTGAACTTCACTCTCAAAAACTATGGTAAAAGGATATTGTACAGGAGTGTAAGAAAGATATAAAGCTTTTGTATCGGTTATGCCGGCTCCCTGCGATACAGCCGACATCTTGAAATCCTTTTTCTTGATTTTCTTAATCTCTATCCCCGATGCATTATAAATAACAGCCTCAATGGACTTTATTTTCTGTGTTTCATCAAAATATTCATAGGTATCAACATCATCAAAACCGGTCTCGTTAAAAACCGTCACGATTTTTTTGTTTGTAATGGTCATCGACTTGCGCGAATCAATCACAACATCTGTTTTGCTTAGGCGTACAACGGCATTAGCATGCTCTTTTAGATTATCCGGGATTCCGGAAACTGACAGGTTTTCTTGTGCAAAAACCGATAACTGTATAAACAGCAGTAGTAAAGGTGTGTATCTTTTTAAAAACATTTTGTTAAAATCTTTTAGCCAAAAATAGCCGTTTTTAACAAAAATGAAAATTATTCTTTGTTTTTTGTATCAATTAAAATTGTTACTGGCCCGTCATTTATTAATCCTACTTTCATATCAGCGCCAAATTCACCCGTCTGCACAGGCTTTCCTGTCTCATTTTTAAGGCTTTGCACAAAACTTTCATATAACGGAATTGCAACATCCGGTTTTGCAGCTTTTATGTAAGAAGGACGGTTTCCTTTTTTTGTAGCCGCATGCAGCGTAAACTGGCTAACTACAATAATATCGCCATCAACATCAGTAACACTTAGATTCATCACGCCATCCTTATCACCAAAAATCCTTAGCTTGGAAATTTTGGCACAAAGCCAGTCAATATCTTCTTTTGTATCGGCATCCTCTATGCCTATCAATATTAAAAGTCCCTTTTTGATATCAGCCGTCTTCTTCCCGTCTATAGTTACCGAAGCTTCACTGACTCTCTGTATTACTGCTCTCATTAATCTTCGTTATCATTATTACGGCCGTCGCCATAAATATCTGTCCTGTAGTTTTCGTCTTCACCTTCCAGCATCTGTATATAGCTTTTATAACGCGACCAGGCAATTTCATCATTCTCCAATGCTTCCTTCACGGCACAAAACGGTTCGTTTTTATGCAGACAGTTATTAAACTTACATTGGTCCTTAAGCTCAAAGAATTCAGGAAAATAATCGCCAAGCTCATCTTTTGCCATATCCACTACACCAAACCCCCTGATTCCTGGAGTATCAATGATTTTAGCCCCAAAATCAAGGTCAAACATCTCGGCAAAAGTAGTGGTATGTTGTCCCTGGCTATGCTGTTCGGAAATTTCTTTAGTCTTTAGGTTTAATGAAGGCTGCAGTTTATTGATAAGGGTAGATTTACCGACACCTGAGTGCCCCGAGAACATACTTATCTTATCCTTCATCATCTCTCTAAGCTCTTCTATCCCCTTATCCTCAATTGCTGAAACCCTTAAGCATTTATAACCTATAGAACTGTATATATACTGAAGGTACAACTGTTCATCCAGCGACTCTTCATTAAAAGTGTCTATTTTATTAAAAACAATAACCGCTTCAATACCATAAGCCTCGGCAGTTACTAAAAAACGGTCTATAAAACTGGTAGTGGTAACAGGGTTGTTTATTGTTACCAAAAGAAATAGCGTATCTATATTAGAAGCAATAATGTGAACCTGTTTTGACAGATTTACCGACTTACGAATAATATAGTTTTTGCGTTCGTGAATATTATTAATGGTACCTGTAGTAGCATCTGAGGTTTCATCAAGTTCAAGATCCACCACATCACCTACCGCCACAGGGTTAGTACTCTTAATTCCCTGAATACGGAATTTACCCTTTATACGGCATTCATAAAAATGGCCTTCTTCGGTTTTTACCGTATACCAGCTACCGGTAGATTTATAAACAAGTCCTGTCATTCGGCAAAGATAAATATTTTAAACCCATGAGTTTTGCTATTCTTCCTTATTAATAACGTTTTGCTGGTGATTAATGCTTTCCTGGTGAATTGCCCTGAAAAGCTGTAGTATGAATTCCTCCCCCAGACTTTCTTCCTTACCTCCCGCTTTCATTTTTTCAAGAATGGCTTTCCAGCGACGGTTTTGAAGTATGGCTACATTATTTTCTTTTTTAATAACACCTATCTCATCGGCAATACGCATACGGTTACCTAATATTTCTATCAGCTTGGTATCATATTCGTCAATACGAAGCCTTAGTTTCTCCAGCTTATCATTAAAGGCATCTCCTTCTACCGATTTATGGCGCACCACAAGATTCTTTAAAATCTGCTTAAGCGTATCGGGTGTTACCTGCTGTGCAGCATCGCTCCATGCCTTATCCGGATTGTTATGGGTTTCAATCATCAACCCGTCATAATTAAGATCAAGTGCCTGTTGCGATACCTGCTGAATCATATCACGTCTACCTGTTATATGTGACGGATCGCAGATAATAGGCAGGTTAGGAAATCTTTCATGAAGTTCTATGGCAAGCTGCCACTCCGGTATGTTCCTGTATTTGGTTTTCTCATAAGTAGAGAAACCTCTGTGTATTACGCCCAGTTTTTCAATCCCTGCATTGTAAAGCCTTTCAACTCCGCCAATCCAAAGGGCCAAATCAGGGTTTACAGGATTTTTTACCAAAACAATCTTATCGGTACCTGCAAGCGCATCGGCAATTTCCTGAACCGCAAAAGGGTTAACTGTCGTACGGGCACCTATCCAAAGTACATCTATATCATGTTCTAATGCCAGTTGCACATGGTGTGCATTCGCCACCTCAACCGCCATAAGCAGTCCAGTTTCTTCCTTAGCCTTTTGCAGCCATTTAAGCCCTATGGCACCTACACCCTCAAAGCCTCCCGGCCTGGTACGTGGTTTCCATATCCCGGCACGGTATATTGTAACATCCGATTGTTTTAACTGTTTTGCAATATCCAGCACCTGCTCCTCTGTTTCTGCACTACAGGGGCCTGCTATGACTAACGGGTGCGAAAGATTAAAATCTTCCAGCCACCTTCTAACTTCAATATTGTTTTCCATTTTTTGCATCCGGATACAAATTTAATGTATTTACACGTTATAAATAGCAAGTATATAAGGGTTAAACAAGTACATAGCACAATTTCATAAAATTAACAGCTTATATACCCAACATTTATTTTTCTTAGTACTTTTGTTCAAAATCACAACATATGTCAATCGAGGTTAAGGATATTTCTAAAAGCTACGGCGAACAAAAAGCGCTTAACGCTGTTTCATTTTCAGTAAAAAAAGGAGAGATTGTTGGTTTTTTAGGGCCTAACGGTGCCGGAAAATCTACATTAATGAAGATCCTTACCACTTACCTTATTGCAGATGAAGGCAGCGCTTCTGTTAACGGTCATGATGTAAACAATGACCAGAAAGCAGTACAGAAATCGGTTGGTTACTTACCGGAACATAATCCGCTATATCTTGATTTGTATGTTAGGGAATACCTTGCTTTTAATGCAGATGTATATAAGGTATCCAAATCCAGAATTGACGAAGTTATTAAGCTTACGGGGCTTAGCCCAGAGGCACATAAAAAAATAGGCGCCCTTTCTAAAGGTTACCGCCAGCGTGTAGGGCTTGCCACTGCCCTGCTTCATGATCCCGAAGTACTTATTCTTGACGAACCAACCACTGGACTTGACCCCAATCAGCTTGTGGAGATACGCGATCTTATTAAAAACATAGGCAAAGACAAAACCGTATTCCTTTCCACTCACATTATGCAGGAGGTAGAGGCTATTTGTGACAGGGTTATTATTATTAATAACGGAGAGATTGTTACAGATAAAAACCTCAACAACCTGGTAAAAGATACCAATCAGGTTATTGAGGTTGAATTTGATATTGCTGTTAATGAACCGTTATTGCAAAGCCTTCCAAACTTGGTAAACGCCAAAAACGTACAGGGACACATATGGGAACTTACGTTCGGTACGGATAAAGATATGCGCCCTGTAATTTTTGACTTTGCACAAAATAACGGCATTAAGACGTTACAGTTAAGCCTTAAAAACAGAAACCTTGAGTCTGTTTTCAGGGAAATGACCAAGAAGTAAGCCTAAAAGACTTCCTTGCCAATAGCCTTAATATTATCTGACTTGCCCATAGAATAGTAATGCAGTACCGGTATGCCGGCCGCTACCAGTTCCTTACTTTGGGCAATGCACCATTCAATACCTATCTGCCTAACGGCATCGTTGTCTTTTGCTTTCACTATTTCCATAATAAGCTCATCCGGAAGATCTACCTTAAAACGATGCGGTATCTGGTTAAGTTGCTTTTTTGTAGAAAGCGGCTTAAGTCCCGGTATAATAGGCACAGTAATTCCTTCTTTTCTGCACTTGCCTACAAAATCAAAGAATTTCTTATTATCAAAAAACATTTGGGTCACTATATAAGAGGCTCCGTTCTTTATCTTTTGCTTAAGGAAATAAATATCACTGTCAAGGCTTGGGGCTTCCATGTGCTTTTCAGGGTAGCCAGCCACACCAATACAAAAATCTGTTGCCGATGTATTCAGTAAATCATCATCCAGATAAATCCCTTTATTAAGATTTACAATCTGAGTAACCAGTTCGCTGGCATACACATTCCCTTCCTTTTCAGGCTTAAAATATATTTCACTCTTAACGGCATCTCCCCTTAGGGCAACAACATTCTCTATTCCCAGGAAATCAAGGTCTATTAAAAAATTCTCAGTATCCTCTTTGGTAAAGCCGCCACAAAGTATATGAGGTATGGCATCAACCCCATACTTGTTTTGTATGGCCGAACAGATACCCACAGTACCCGGGCGCTTTTTTACCACTTTCTTTTCAAGCAGTCCGCTTGGTAATTCCTTAAAGGTGTATTCCTCCCTATGGTAGGTTACATCAATAAAAGGCGGCTTAAACTCCATTAACGGATCTATACTATCAAAAATAGACTGTATGTTTTGCCCCTTTAGCGGAGGCAGTATCTCAAAAGAGAAAAGCGCTTTTCCGTTTGCATTTTCTATATGCTCAGTTACTTTCATCTAATCTGCAATATTTGGGTTAAGCCATTTTACGGCTTCATCAATACTTATATTTCTTCTTTTGGCATAATCCTCAACCTGGTCCTGTTTTATTTTTCCTAGTCCGAAGTACTTACTTTCAGGATTACCGAAGTAATATCCTGATACCGATGATGCCGGCCACATGGCAAGGCTTTCGGTTAAGGTTACACCTGTTTTATTTTCAACATCCAGCAACTGCCAGATCGTGTTTTTCTCTAAATGGTCGGGACATGCAGGATAACCCGGCGCCGGACGTATACCGTTATATTCTTCTTTTATAAGTGCCTCATTACTCAGATCCTCATTAGCAGCATATCCCCAAAAATCCTTTCTTACCTTTTCATGCAGGTATTCTGCAAAGGCTTCGGCAAAACGATCACCCAGGGCTTTTACCATTATCGAGTTATAATCGTCATTATTCTTTTCAAACGCTGCGGCTTTTTCATCCACTCCAAAACCTGTGGTTACACAAAAAGCTCCCATATAATCTGTTTTACCTGTTTCTTTTGGGCAAACAAAATCAGCTAAAGCAATATTTGGAGCACCTTTTGTTTTTTGTGACTGCTGTCTTAAGGTAAGGAATGTTACAAGTTCATTTCCGTTCTCATCATACACGGCTATATCGTCATCATTTACCTGATTGGCAGGAAATATACCGTATACGCCTTTGGCCTGCATCCAGTTTTCACTAACAATATCTGCCAGCATCTTTTGGGCATCCTCGAACAGAATCACTGCCTGCTCCCCTACTATTTCATCTTTTAGTATATCAGGGTATTTACCATGCAAATCCCACGTACGGAAAAACGGTGTCCAGTCTATATAAGGTTCCAGTTCTTTTAACGATGGTGCGATAGTATGTATCCCTATAGCTTTAGGCTTATATGCAGTATAATTTTCCCAGTCCAACTGAAGCTTATTTGTCCTTGCATCGGCTATAGAAAGAAAATCCTTATCGCGCGAACGGTTTAAATAACCTTCTCTAAGCTTATCATACTCTTGCCTTATCGTTTTGGAATATTCGGTTTTTGTACCTGTATTAATAAGGTTACCCGCTACGGTTACTGCCCTTGAGGCATCGTTAACATGTACAACGGTTTCCCTGTACTCAGGTGCAATTTTTACCGCGGTATGTGCCCTCGATGTGGTAGCCCCACCTATCATAATTGGAATACTGATGTTGAGCTTATCAAGTTCTTTTGCCAGATATACCATTTCGTCAAGCGAAGGTGTTATCAGTCCGCTAAGTCCTATAATATCTACCTGCTCCTTTATGGCTGTCTCGATAATCTTTTCCGGCGGAACCATAACCCCAAGATCTATAATCTCAAAATTGTTGCATCCTAATACTACCGATACTATATTCTTACCTATATCGTGTACATCGCCTTTTACAGTAGCCATTAAAACTTTTCCTGCCGAGGTTCCTTTCCCCTTACCCTCCTCAATATAAGGCAAGAGATAGGCTACCGCTTTTTTCATTACACGTGCCGATTTTACTACCTGTGGCAAGAACATCTTACCACTACCAAACAGGTCGCCCACTACATTCATACCAGCCATAAGATTTATCTCGATAACCTCAATAGGCTTGACTGCACTTAGGCGAGCTTCCTCAACATCTGCTTCTATAAATTCGTCTACTCCTTTTACCAGGGCATGTGTTATTCTTTCCTGTAACGGAAGTGCACGCCATTCCTGCATCTGTTTTTCTACAGATTTCACATCTCCTTTTACATTATCAGCAAAAGCCAATAATCTTTCGGTAGCATCATCACGACGGTCTAAAAGCACATCTTCAACATGCTCCAGCAGGTCTTTATCTATTTCATCATACACCTCAAGCATTTCCGGGTTAACGATACCCATATCCATACCGTGCTGAATAGCATGGTATAAAAATGCCGAATGCATGGCCTCCCTAACCTTATCGTTACCCCTAAAGGAGAACGAAACATTACTTACCCCTCCACTCACATGGGCATAAGGCAGGTTTTGCCTTATCCATTGGGCGGCCTTAAAAAAGTCGATGGCATTTTTACGGTGTTCTTCCATACCGGTAGCTACAGGGAAAATATTCGGATCGAAAATGATATCTTCAGGCGGAAATTTTACCTGATTAACCAGTATATCATAGGAACGTTTGCATATATCTATACGTCTTTGGTAGGTATCAGCCTGGCCCACCTCATCAAAAGCCATTACTATTACGGCTGCCCCATAGCGTTTTACTTTTTTTGCATGCTCAATAAAAAGCGCTTCACCCTCTTTAAGACTAATGGAGTTTACTACGCTCTTACCCTGAGTAACCTTAAGCCCCGCTTCTATAATTTCCCATTTGGAACTGTCTATCATAACAGGTACACGGGCAATATCCGGCTCTGATGCTATAAGGTTAAGGAAAGTGGTCATGGCATGTACGCCATCAAGCATGCCCTCGTCCATATTAATATCGATAATCTGGGCACCACCCTCCACCTGAGCACGGGCTACATCCAGTGCTTCCTCATACTTCTCCTCTTTTATAAGACGCAAGAATTTTCGGGAACCTGTAACATTGGTACGTTCTCCCACATTAATAAAATTACTTTCGGGCGTTACGATTAACGGTTCCAACCCCGATAGTTTTAGGTATCTGTTACATTCAATCTCTGCCATTATACTGTTTCGGTAATTTTACGTGGTTTATACTGCGCTGCCACCTGAGCTATTAACTTAATATGCTCCGGGTTTGTGCCGCAGCATCCACCAATAATATTAATAAGGTTATCATCCAGATACTCTTTAATAAGCTGCTGCATTTCTTCCGGAGTCTGGTCATACTGACCGAATGCATTAGGCAGACCCGCATTAGGGTGTGCCGATACATTAAATGAGGTATTATGCGCCAGCCTTTTCAGGTATGGTTTAAGCTGATCGGCACCAAGTGCACAGTTAAAGCCTACACTTAATAAAGGAATATGTGAAATGGAAATAAGAAATGCCTCTACCGTTTGCCCTGAAAGTGTCCTGCCAGAAGCATCGGTAATTGTACCACTAACCATAACAGGTATATCTATACCCAACTCGTCTTTTACTTCTTCTATGGCAAAAAGGGCCGCTTTTGCATTAAGCGTATCAAAAATGGTTTCTACCAGCAGGATATCACTACCCCCTTCAATAAGGGCATGCACCTGCTCTTTATAGGCAATTAAAAGGTCATCAAAAGTTATAGCTCTGAATCCGGGATCGTTTACATCGGGCGACATACTTGCCGTACGGTTTGTAGGCCCTATAGAACCTGCTACAAATCGGGGTTTATCAGGATTTTTAGCGGTATATTCATCAGCTACCTCACGGGCAATCCTTGCCGACTCGTAGTTAAGTTCGTAAACAAGGCTTTCCATATGGTAATCGGCCATACCGACAGTAGTACCCGAAAATGTATTGGTTTCAACAATATCGGCTCCTGCCTCAAAATACTGGGCATGAATATCCCTTATAGCCTGTGGCTGGGTAAGTGTTAGCAGGTCGTTGTTGCCTTTTAACGGATGTGGAAAATCTCTAAATCTTTCGCCCCTGAAATCTTCTTCAGTAAAATTATACCGCTGCAACATGGTACCCATGGCGCCGTCCAGTATAAGTATCCTTTCATTAAGGGCCTGATGTATTTTTGACATAACAGTTTATATTCGGATTAATGTTCCGTTATAAAATCAATATGTCATCAAAAAAAGTGGAGTTAATATACCGTGAGTATATTTCTTCTGTTATCTATCCGCTCAATTGCGGTAGAATTTAGCACCTTCTTTAAAGATTAAAGGGTTGCTAAGGCTTCAACGGGTCTATTCCCTCTGCCTTTCGTGATAACAAATCAATGTGTAAAAGAACCCTGCAAAGTAATGTAATAAATTGTTACAAAACAAATTTGTTTTATAACTACTAGCATAGTTAGGATGATTAAATAAAAAAACTAGAAAAAGCAGGCTGTAAAACCTGCTCTTCAAACACACATACAAACAATAATTAGACTTTTGTATTAAGCGGCAAGCCTTTTTTGCTTTTCAGCTATTTCTATAAGCGACTCAAATAATTTTTCTACAGCCGCATGCTTATCCCCTTTAGCATTGTGAACAAAAGTGCTTTCCAGTCCGCGTACCGATGCTGCCAGTTTTACGTTCTCCTTAAAATCAGCAGGAAGTGCAGTCACGGCTTTATTTACCGATACCACATTAAACCCTGCCTGTATCAGTTTTATATATTGCAATGGCAGCTTAGCATCGTCGGTAGCATCAACCGCAATCAGGTTGCTAATATTATTAGCAAGCACATAGCTAACCACATCTTCCATCTTAAACGGAATGCTAAACTGTATAAAGTTGGCTTCCCATGAAAAATTAGCACCTTCCTTTGCAAAAAAGGCAACCGATGAGTTTGTAATTACCGGAAACCTGAAATCTATCTTACTTTCTAGCGCCAGCTCTTTTCTTTCTTTTAAAACTTTATTTATTAATGCGCTCCCTACATTTCCTATACCAAAGAGCACTATATTGATTCTATTATTCATTACGATTTTCTTTTTTTAAGAAACTGCTTCTCCCGCTTTAGCGGGAGGTGGCAGTTCTTCACAAACAAACAAAAAACAACTTATATATCTTTTCCTCTTTAGTTAGAGTAATTGTATTCTTTATAGAGTATCAGGTCTACCGGAGTGGCATTAACCAGATTATCATAAACGGGGCTGCGGTACTGTATTTCCTTTAACCATTTTTGTAATGCGGCTAAAGGTGCCTTTGTGGTAGGCTTAAGGGTAATTTCGAGTTTATTAAAACCAGCCCTTTCTTTAGTAGGCCTGCCTTCATACTTTGCAGCATTAAAGTTTCCCGTAATCTCCACCTGAAGCGAATCCAGCGTTAAGCCCTGTTCACTTGCCACCAGTTGGCCCAGCGAATTGATGCACCCGGCAAAACCGGCAAGGATATATTCGTAAGGATTAGGGCCTTCGAGCTCGGGAAATTTTTCATTCTCACTGATCCTTAAATCAGTATTCAGGGTTTTTACAACAAACTGTTTATTGTTTCCTGTATATCCCAGTACGTTAATTGAAGTTGCACTCATAATTATTTTTTTTAGCTATTGATAATGATTTGAAATAAAAAAAGTCCTTTTGGAGGATTACCAAAAGGACTTTAAACTTGGGTTATATATAAACTACAGATTAAGTCGTTCGCTTTTGGTAACAGTAATAGGGCATCCACATCCATGTATAACAAATGTGATGGCAAGAAATAAACGATTTAAAAAATGTGAAGGTTTTCATACCCTATTACTGTTTTAGTTTTTTCTTAAAATAAAAAAGCCCGTGCTGATGGCAGGGGCTTTCTGTGCTTATATAATTTTTTTGATTTAAAATTAGTCAACAGTCACCCCTGCGGAAGTTTTCCACATAAAGTAAAATGTATGACAAATATTAAATTTCATTTCTTCTGATTTGAGTAACAAACTTCTGAACAATTCCTGACATACGCAATACCCGAAACAAAAATTAACATTTAAAAAACACAAAATCAGGCTATAAATACTACGTATTTAAATTTCACGGAATTTGAAGCACTATTTTTTCATGAGGATATAGTATTAAAATCCTAAGGCGTTTTTTTTATTCCAAATAGGTTTTATACCTTTGCGTCATAAAAAATTAGAGGAAAGATTTGAACTGATTGCAACCTCATTAAAAAATGCTAAAGCAGGACTTCATTCCCCCTTTAGCATTCCCAGCATTCTCATTTCTTCCCCTTCATAAATTATATAGAATTTTATGGCATATTTATTTACGTCAGAATCAGTGAGCGAAGGGCATCCTGATAAAATTGCTGACCAGATTTCGGATGCGCTGATTGATAACTTCCTGGCTTTTGACCCCGAGTCTAAAGTTGCCTGCGAAACACTTGTTACGACAGGTCAGGTTATTCTTGCCGGAGAGGTTAAGTCTAAGACTTACCTTGATGTACAGCAGATAGCACGCGACGTTATCAAAAAAATAGGATATACTAAAAGTGAATATATGTTTGAGGCCAACTCCTGTGGTGTGCTTTCTGCTATCCACGAGCAGTCTCAGGACATTAACCAGGGAGTTGACAGGACAAATAAAGAAGAACAGGGAGCCGGAGACCAGGGTATGATGTTTGGTTATGCTACAAACGAAACCGAAGATTATATGCCTCTCGCTTTAAACCTGTCGCACAAACTGTTACAGGAGCTGGCAGAGCTTCGCCGTGAAAATAAAGATATTACTTACCTGCGCCCTGATTCAAAATCCCAGGTAACACTTGAGTATGATGATGACAACAAGCCTGTAAAAATAAAGGCTATCGTAATATCTACACAACATGACGACTTTGATACGGAAGAAGTTATGCTTGCTAAAATAAAGAAAGACATACTTGATATTCTTATACCGAGGATACTGGAAAAGAATCCTCAGTATGCTCATTTATTTAATGATGAAATTGAATATCACATAAACCCTACAGGGAAGTTTGTAATAGGCGGGCCTCACGGTGATGCCGGACTTACGGGAAGAAAAATTATTGTAGATACTTATGGTGGTAAAGGTGCTCACGGTGGCGGTGCTTTTTCTGGTAAAGACCCGAGTAAAGTAGACCGAAGTGCTGCCTATGCAACGCGCCATATTGCTAAGAATCTTGTTGCTGCAGGTGTTGCAGACGAAATACTTGTTCAGGTATCTTATGCTATTGGTGTAGCTAAGCCTATGGGTATATACATCAACACTTACGGTACTAAAAAAGTAAACCTGACTGATGGCGAAATCGCTAAAAAAGTAGAGGCAATTTTTGATATGCGCCCTTATTTTATTGAGCAACGCCTTAAGCTTAGAAACCCCATCTATAGTGAAACGGCAGCTTACGGACACATGGGCCGCAAGCCGGAAACCGTAACAAAGGTTTTCACATCGCCTTACGGAGAGGAAAAAACAGTTGAAGTGGAACTGTTTACATGGGAGAAATTAGACTATGTTGAAAAAGTAAAAGAAGCTTTCGGGTTGTAATCAACCCTGAAGAAGAAAATAAAAAAAAGGCATCCGATTGGCTGCCTTTTTTTTATTTTTCTGTTACTACGTCTATGTTTATCATGGCATTTACAAAGTCATTCCGTACCTGAGATTTTGTTGTATCAACCTTCCATTCCTTATTACGATATCGACTCCAGGTAACAAGTTTTCTTTCAGTATGAGTAAAAAGAATACGCGGGGCAATTACAGCCATACTTTTAAGCTTCCCCTCATAGCGTGTATTTATCACCTCTACACCAACACAAATACCGTTTCGGGGAAAAGCAATATTAAGGCTGTCAATATCTATTTTAAGCTCATACGTTTTATTATCAGGATATATGATAAGGTTTTGCCCGTACAATTCTTTCCCGGGTTTCTTTTCCAGTTCATCATATTCGTAAAACCTGATATTATAACTTGCATGGTAATCAAACTCCTTTTCCTTTTTTAAATCCAGATATACAGCTTTCACTTTGCCCTCTTTGTATTCTGAATTTTCAATATAAGAGCAAAACTCTGTTCCAAAGGGAATCGATTTCTGCACTTTGTATTTCCTACTTAAACCTAAACGTTTAGTACCGGAATATTTTTTCTTTTTGTAATCAATAACCACTTCATTAAGCGCTAAAGCTTTTTGTACCAATGCAATATGCAGTTCACCTTTATAATCCTTCGGGCTGATTACTTTATTTTCATAACCTACAGAACTTATCAGTAAATCGTCTTTTTCATCGTTCAGATCAAACTCAAATCTGCCTTCAACATCACAAGACACTCCACGGTCTTTTTTTAACAGAGTCACATTTGCAAAAGGTACCGGTTCTTTGGTAATGCTATCTGTAATAACCCCATGAACAACCTGAGCCTGAATTGTGGCTATACCTATAGTAAAAAAAAGTAAAAGGCTTAAAAATGTTTTCAAATAATATTTTTATAAACTATACCTTACGGTTAGCATAAGGTATCGTGGCTGTACCCTGTATTTAGATACCGATGTACTAAACTGGTTAAAACTGTCGGTGTTAAGGGAAGTAGTGTTAAGCAGGTTAGTTCCTCCTACTTTAAACTCCCATTTGTTCCCCGGTACCGTATACATAACGTAAGCATCTAAAAAATCATATTTATTATCTGATGTTCTTGTGTCGTTATAATAATGGTTAAACTGGTAATCGGCTGTTACCGTAAACGATTTCCAGAATATATAATCCAGTTTGGCAAACGGCCTGTGGTTATAGAACTTGTTATTAGCATAATCATTAATGCTCAATGTATAACCTACTTCAATATTAGGTACTGTTTTATAATTTGTGGCAAAACTTGTGGTATAGCTTTGAGTAAACTGTTCATTAGCCTGCCTTATAGAGTTTCCAATAGTCGGTACACCTGTCAGTCCGCTATTAGGATCGAACCTGAAGTTGTTGAATTTATTCCAGCTAAGGTTAACCATTACAGAGGCTTTGTAATAGCGCCAAAAGCTTTTGTTATAGCCAACCATACCTGTTAGTGACTGATCGGCAAAATTAGAGTTCTCTACAGTACTTATACTGTTTGCACCGTTATAGCCTGCAAGGCTTTTAACCGCATCCATACGGTGATTATAATTGATTGAACCGAATACCTGCGTAAAGCTGAACATATCAAACTTAAAGTAACGAAGACTATGATTTTGATATAACGCATTTTCCAGATACGGATTACCCCTGAATAATGAGTTATAGTTGGTAAATATAAGCCCCTGTGCAAAATTAGTCACATCAGTAAACTCGGTAGTCATGTTGTAGGTATAGGTAAGGCTTTCCGATTTCTTTATCTGGAATAGCGCATACACATCGGGTAACACATTGTAGAAATTATTCTCAATCTTAGCTCCCAGCTGTTCGTTATAAGAATTATAACTATGGAAAGTTACACCTGGGTTAAAGGTAAACTTACCGGTAATAAACTTGTAATGAAGTCCTAAAAACACATCATTAAAACTATATTTAACGTCATTCTTAGAATTATCATCAAGGTTATCCTGACTGTTATCATCCAGAATCTGGAATATATCCGAATTGAAGCTCTGGTAAGAATGGGTATTACCTAAAGTAAGATTGATATTACTCTTAGGGGTTACCATGTAATAATAGTCAAGTTTAGCATCCACCTTATTTGTGGTTACAAAACGTTCCTGAGTAATATCATAACGGGTAGCCGGAGACAGCCCAAGGTTTAATGAAGTGTCCCCTATCGGCGAATCAGGAAAAGGATTGTTCCCTAAGTTGGCATTATAGAACGGATCTTCATCCTGATATAAATGCTGCGCCTCAAATGCCAATACATTTTTATCATCTAAGGTATAATAAAGGTTAAAGTTCTGGTTAAATGAGAAAGGTCTTTGCTTTTTCAGTCCGTAAATTTCCTGATCCTGGATTGTCTCGGGAAATACAGAAGAAAATAATCCACTTTCTTCCCTTTGGTCAGACGATTTAACCAAGGCATCATAATCTACATGTAAGTTTTTGTTTGGTATATAGCTACCGCTCAGCTTAAACACGGCAAATTCACTTTTTTGCAGTGACCTTTCGGCTGTTTCCTGAGTAGTTTGGGTTTCACCCGATTCAGGATCTAAAATCTGCCTCCTTGTTTCAGTCTCCGTTTCTGTTCGGCTGGAATTAAATATACCAAAACCACTTATTGTTAAAGCTTTAGTAGGGTTATAGCTAAAGTTAGCCGCTCCAAATTTGGTTTCAATTTCTTTTGCCCTGTCGTTACGCAGTAATGCAATCCCTAAGTCATTAGAGCCTATATTAAAGTTGGTTCCTCCCTTACGCATCATGTTACGGAAACCTCCGGTAAACTTAAAGTAATCCTGTATGGTAAGTGGCAAATCTCCGTTATTGTTAAGATTCCCTATAACGTTAATACTGTATTTAGGACTGTAGTAAAAAAGCTTAGGATTAACCAAATAACGTTCGCCTTCACCTATACTCGCTCCGGCAGAAATATCTCCAAACCAAAAGTTCTTTTTACCGTCTTTCAGTTTTATATTCATCGCCACATTGTCCTGATTGTTCTCAAGTCCCTTAAGCTGACTAACCTCATTGTAATTTCTTAAAACCTCAATTTTATCAAGGGCATCGGCAGGAATATTTTTCACCCCAAGCTTAGTATCCCCGTCAAAAAAGTCTTTCCCTTCAACCATCAGTTTAGAAACGGTTTTACCTTCTACAGTAACCTCTCCGTCATCATTAACCTCCACACCCGGAAGCTTTTTCAAAACATCTTCCAGCTTTCGTTCAGAACCATTAGTAAACGAATCAGAATTATATACAATAGTATCGCCTTTTATGGTAACCGGCATCTCATAAGTAATCTCAAGTCCGGCAAGCTCTACCCCCTGCTGTAATACTATATTCTTGGTTACATTTTCCGTTCCTGTGGTAAAGGTAATTTCCTGAGCAGTAAAACCTATATAACTTGACTTAAGGATATATTGGGTATTTGCCTTAAGAATCATTTGGTATTTACCTGCCTCGTTGGTAATAGCATACGATTCCATTTCGTTAGTAACCTTGTTGACTACCATAACGTTTGCCATTTCAAGAGGAAGGCCTAAGGAGTCTTTCACAGTACCTTCTAATCGTATGTTTTGGGAATAAGAATATCCTGAGAGCAGTAAAAACAGCCCTAAAAGTAATTTGTTCATCGGTATAAATTGGTAAGTTTAGTATAAGATTATCCGCCCATTCTCATGCGTCCTCCGCCGCCCGGGCCACCCATCTGCTGCATTTCCTGCATTTTCTTCATAAGAATTTCAGCAAATTCCTCCTGAGTTACTTTCTGACCCTTCTTTGGTTCTTTAATCTCAACTTTTTCTTTAGTATTAAGTACTATTTTAGAGCAAAGTATGTTGGTTTTACCGTCGTTTACTTCAAGAATAAGACCCGGCAGGCCCCAGTAATTTGCGGGCCCCTGGTTAATAGGAATTTCAGGAGTATACCATGCTGTTACCTCAACAAAATCGGGCATTTCTACCATATCCATAAAGTTGGTCTTTTTAAGTTCCTCCTCATTACCTTCCTCCTGAAGTTTCTTCATTTTTTCTTCAGCCCCTTTCTTAGGTCGGAAATTCATCATGTTCGATTTGTCAACAGGCATTTGCGCCGTAGCCTTATAGCAGGTATAGTTTCCTATTTTCTTGGTTTCGTTTTCCATCTTCCATTTAATAACCGGAAGCGAATCACTAACAAGAAACTCTTTTCCAAAAATGTCTTTCTCCATCATCACTTTCTTATCCTTCACATTTTTGTATTGCTTACCTCCGCCACCAGTCAGACTCGACATCATTTTGAAAGGACCTCCATCCTGACCCGGAGCATCAAGTTTTTGCTCTTCTTCATAAATTGAGGCTACTTTATCAAAATGAAGTGTAAATGTTTTTTCAAACATACTTTTCATTCGTTCCTCAATCATTTTTCTCATTTCGGGAGTGATATCCTTATTGCCGTCAAGACGACTGTTTAAATCGGCCATGCTGGTTTTTGACTCATAAACAGCCATGCCCTGAAACTCCTGCGCATATGATGATACTATGGAAAGTAATAATGTTGTAAAATAAAAAATGTACTTTATCATGTCGTTTGGTTTTTAGCTATTTACTGGTTAGACTAATAAAGAGGGCATTTGTTACATAGGCTTTACAAAAAAAATTAAACTTTACCCTTTTATTTTTCGTAATTTGGCTTCATATGAAAAAAGCCCTGCTATCATTCACCCTGTTATTTTGTGCCTTTATTTCGGCACAGGAACTTACCATTCCGGTTAAGTTTTTATCCAGCACAAAAAACACTACCGAAAGATATATAGGCACAGATGCCTTTGGCTGGGAATACACTATAACCGATAACGAATTCAGGAAACAAAATGAAGAGAAAAGGCTAAACTACAAAAGCCTGTCTTTAGGTGATATTTACAGGGCAGACCTTCAAAACCCGTTACAGATAGTACTTTTTTACAAAAGCTTTAATACGGTTGTCTTACTGGACAATCAGCTTACCGAAACGGCACGTTTCAACTTTTCTGACATTTCCCAACCCATAATTGCAGAAGCAGCCGGACTGGCATCACAAAACAGGTTATGGCTGTATGATATCAACACGCAGCAAATAGGTTTGTATGATACGTCACAAAATAGTTTTAAAACCATAACTCCGCAATTAAACGATGGTATGAAATACTACCAGTCTGACTATAATTATTTTTACTGGATAAGCAACAGCAACAAATGCTACAGGGTTAACCTTTTTGGAAAAGTAAATCCGCTGGGTATGGTTGAAGATTTTGACCAACTGCAATTTACGGCACCAACAACCGTTTTATTCAGTAAAGACAACACCCTTTATCTTTATAATACAGAAACGCAAAGCCGCAAAGTGATTGAGATTAAGGAAAAAAGCTTTAAAAGTTTCTATTACAAAGAGCAAATTTTATCTATTTTTACAAACAACGATATAACACAGTATAAAATAACAGCAACCGAATAATGCATATAGCAGTAGCCGGAAATATAGGCGCCGGAAAAACCACGTTAACAGAGTTATTAGCCAAACATTTTAAATGGGATCCGCATTTTGAAGATGTGGTAGACAACCCCTACCTTGACGATTTTTACCATCAGATGGAGCGCTGGTCGTTTAATCTGCAGATTTACTTCTTAAACACCCGTCTTAGGCAGGTGCTTCAGTTTAAGGAAAGCGGCAAGAACATTATACAGGATAGGACCATCTATGAGGATTCTCATATTTTCGCCCCTAACCTACACGCTATGGGACTTATGAGCAACAGGGACTTTAGTAACTACACTTCGCTTTTTGAACTTATGGAAACTTTTGTAGGCGCACCTGATTTGCTTATCTACCTTAGAAGCTCAATCCCTAATCTGGTAAAGCAGATACACAAACGCGGACGCGATTATGAAAATTCAATATCCATAGATTACCTGAGCAGGCTTAATGAACGTTATGAGGCCTGGATTCAGAATTACGACAAAGGTAAGCTGCTTATTGTAGATGTGGATAAAAACAACTTTGTAGATAATCCGGAAGATCTGGGAGATATTATCAACAGGATTAATGCCGAACTTAACGGCCTTTTCTAAACAAAATAAAATCAAAAACGCCCGCTGTACAGCGGGCGTTTTTAGTAATAGATATAAATTAGTTTTTGTTTTCTTTTAATTCTTCGAGCTGAGCCCTTACCTCTTCCTCTGTACCTTCAAAAACCTTTTCTTCCATTTTTACATCCTCATTGGTAGTATAGGTAGAAATCACTACCCTGGCAGTAACCTTACCGTCTTCTCCTACTTCTTTTTCAATGGAAATTTCCTTTCTGTTCTCTATAGCATTTGTTATAGGCTGTTCTATAACCGTAGCCGACTGAACATTCATATTTCCACCATCAGCATGTCCACCTAAGATAGGAGCAATAACAAGCCCTATAAGACAGCTTAATTTAATAAGGATATTCATAGAAGGCCCTGAAGTATCTTTAAACGGATCCCCTACCGTATCACCTGTTACGGCAGCTTTGTGCGCATCAGATCCTTTATAGGTCATTTCACCGTTAATCATAACTCCGGCTTCAAAAGATTTTTTGGCATTGTCCCATGCTCCACCTGCATTATTCTGGAAAACTGCCCAAAGCACACCTGATACAGTTACCCCTGCCATATAACCACCAAGCATTTCTGCCACTAACTGATGGTTATCAGGATAGATAAGCATACCAATAAGCACAATAGCAATAGGGAAACCAATAGTAAGCAGACCGGGAAGCATCATTTCGCGTAAAGCAGCCTTTGTAGAGATTTCTACACACTTACCATACTCTGGCTTACCTGTCCCTTCCATAATGCCCGGAATCTCTTTAAACTGCCTCCTAACCTCATATACCATATCCATTGCTGCCTTACCAACAGAGTTCATGGCAAGTGCAGAGAATACTACCGGAATCATACCACCTACAAAAAGCATAGCCAGTACCGGAGCCTTAAATATATTAATACCGTCTATACCTGTAAAGGTTACATAAGCGGCAAAAAGCGCTAATGACGTTAAGGCTGCCGAAGCAATAGCAAATCCTTTACCTGTAGCCGCCGTTGTATTACCTACAGAATCTAAAATATCGGTACGGGTACGCACCTCTTTTGGCAGTTCGCTCATTTCGGCAATACCTCCTGCGTTATCAGATATTGGTCCGAACGCATCAATTGCCAGCTGCATTGCAGTGGTAGCCATCATTGCCGATGCCGCTAAGGCAACACCATAAAATCCTGCCAAAGCATAAGAACCCCAAATAGCACCCGCGAATAAAAGCACAGTAGGGAAGGTAGAAACCATACCCGTAGCAAGTCCGGCAATAATGTTGGTACCGGCACCGGTACTTGATTTTTGTACTATAGCTAAAATTGGCTTTTTACCAAGCCCTGTATAATATTCGGTCACTGATGAAATAACACCACCCACAAACAACCCGACAAGGGTTGCATAGAACACCCTCATGGAAGATATGGTTTGTGCTTCCTCACCGTAAAAGTTCATTTTCATTGTTTCCGGCAACAGGTAGGTCACCAAAAAGTAACATGACACCGCAACAAGTGCAATAGAAACCCAGTTCCCCACATTAAGTGCTCCCTGAACTTCTGCCTCTTTAGCATTATTATCTTTTATTCTTACTAACAGAGTACCAATAATGGAGAACAATATACCAAATCCGGCAATTGCCATAGGAAGCAATATAGGACCTATACCTCCAAATGCATCTGTAAATGCAGGATTATCCATTAAAATATCCCTCAACACATAATTACCTAATACCATTGCCGCTAAAACCGTAGCCACATAAGACCCGA
Source organism: Flavobacterium beibuense (assembly GCF_004151245.1). Classification (GTDB taxonomy): domain Bacteria; phylum Bacteroidota; class Bacteroidia; order Flavobacteriales; family Flavobacteriaceae; genus Flavobacterium; species Flavobacterium beibuense_A. The sequence goes on along the minus strand of NZ_JUIW01000005.1, from coordinate 271,124 downwards.
AAAGATCGGCTCCCATACCGGCAACGTCTCCTACGTTATCTCCTACATTATCGGCAATAGTCGCCGGGTTACGCGGGTCATCTTCCGGAATACCTGCTTCAACCTTACCTACAAGGTCAGCACCTACATCGGCAGCTTTAGTATAGATACCACCGCCCACACGGGCAAATAACGCAATAGACTCTGCTCCTAATGAAAAACCTGCCAGGGTTTCCAGCACAATAGTCATCAGTTCCTGCGGTGTTCTGCTCACTCCATCAATATCTGCAGGAGCCCAAACACCATTCATAAAATAGTGGAAAAAGAAAATAAAGAAACCTGTTAATCCAAGCACTGCCAGTCCGGCAACACCAAGTCCCATTACAGTACCGCCACCAAAAGACACTTTAAGCGCCTGTGGTAAGCTTGACCTTGCAGCCTGTGTTGTCCTTACATTTGACTTGGTCGCGATTTTCATTCCCATATTTCCTGCAAGCGCAGAAAAGAAAGCTCCAAAAATAAAAGCCACTACGATAAGTATATCTGTGGTGGGGACTATATATGAAATAACCGCCAGGGCTATACTGGCGGCTATAACGAAAAATGCAAGTAATCTGTATTCTGCCTTTAAGAAAGCTAAGGCACCTTCGTAGATGTAATCGGAGATTTCTTTCATCTTACCATCTCCGGCATCCTGCTTAAGCACCCATGATCTTTTGGCTGCCATAAAAAGAAGCCCAACAACGGCCATAATAATAGGCACGTAAATCATAATTGATTCCATAAAAAAGAATTTTGGTTTGTTAATAGATTCGTAAATGTAACAAAACCAAAATAAATAAAAAAGCAATATTCAGGGTTGAATATTGCTTTTTTGATATTTTTTTATAAAATATGTTATCGGATGCTAAATAACTCCTCAGGTCTGTCCTGTAAAGTATCAAAACGGTCAACACATTTCTCTATAATCTCACGTGCTTCCTTAACATCACCCCATCCTCCAACATCAACTTTCTTGTTCTCAAGATCTTTGTATACCTGAAAGAAGTGCTCAATCTCTTTTAGTAAGTGAGGGTTCATATCACTTAGATCTTCAAGTCTGTTCCAGATAGGATCAGACACAGGAACACAAACAATTTTCTCGTCCGGACCTTTTTCATCTGCCATATGGAATACACCAATTGGCTTAACTTCCATAACACAACCAGGGAAAGTAGGCTCTGTTACTAATACAAGTACATCAAGAGGGTCACCATCCAAAGCAAGAGTTTCAGGAATAAAACCATAATCTGCAGGGTACATCATAGACGAGAATAACATTCTGTCATAACGTATCTTCTTTAATTCAAAGTCATACTCATATTTATTTCTGCTTCCTTTTGGTATCTCGATAAGTACATCGAACGAATTTGATTTTGCTGCGCTCATTTTTATTGTCTTATTATTTCATTTACTGTTTTAGCGGGTGCAAAATTAGTGTAAAATTTACTGTTTACAAAGCAATAACTTTATTAAAAACACTGTCCTGTAATGAGTTTACATAAATTTAATAAGAAAATATACGACCACGCTTTTCCATATAGTAATGTCACAAAAAAATGCCGCTGTTGACCAATCGGGTTTTTATCGTTCAGTATAAGCTATTATTTCGTCAAAATCCGTTAATCCACACACATTTTTACATCCAAAAGCCTATGTTATCTGTAAAAACTTTTCATTTGCCTTATCAGAAAAACATCTGTCCTAATTGATATAAAAAACCAAAGCCTTCTTAAAAAGAAGGCTTTAGACTACTATACGTATTAACTATTAATAAAAACTACTTTCAGACTTAACACAATTGTAAATACAACCGTTTTCATCGCAATAAGGTATTTTGGTAGTACCTTCTGTAAGTACTCTTAAATTACAGCCTGTAGCACAACCTGTACATGTAGTACCGTTTCCACCAAAAGTTCTGTCTACAGTAAATTGATTACTAGAATTTAGCGTTAACATTACACCAGTAGCAAAACTATTAGCACTGGGAGCTGTTGCTATTACCATATAAGCATCAACAGTTGGGTTATTGGTCGGTATTTTCTTGACTATAGAAACTTGATCGAGCTGTTCATTATAGCCCTGATTTTTTACCATTTGCTGCATTTCTGCCAATAGCCTCTCTTTAGGAACAGTTATTATATACTGCCCGTTTTGCACTACTCCAATAACACCATCCCAAACAGAGCCAGTGGCTTTTAAATTGAAGTCTTTATTGCTTTCGTTCATTTCCACAGCAGACTGGTCATCTGTACAGGAAACAGCAAATACAGCAAACATTACAAATAAAATAGCTTTTAATAAATTTTTTTTCATAATCGGTAAGGGTTTAAACTATTAATTAAAACGAAAATAAACTTTTTAACATTACTCACCTCCTAAGTAAATGTTAAAAATTATCACTTCCCGTTATACTACCATTTTTATCGACCTAATCAAGAAACTTATCCTGCTTTAAACATTCAGGACAAGGAGAACAGTTCACTAATGGCTTTCCATATTGCATTACAACGACAGGATCACAACCTACTTTACAACCTTGACAAGAAACCATTACAACAGCATTGTCCTGCTTGGCAAAATAAAGATCATCTCCTTTCTTTTCAAGTAAAACACCAATTCTTGTATTACCATCTGTAGTTGTACCAAGCAACATATAATAATCTTCTGTTGTATCAGTTATTTTACCTGTCTTTATTACAATATCATCAAAATTTATTTTATCTCCGGCTATACTTTCCCATTTTTGATGTATACCTTCCTTATTAACAAATTCAATACTATCTCCTGTTATTTTAGCAACAAGGCTATCAGATGTAACATCAAACACTTTCACATCCTCTGTTTTCTGCTTGCAGCCCACGAAGATAAAAAATACTGCAATCAAGACACATAAAGCCGTGTTTCTCATACTTTTATATGTAATATAATTTAACATAAATACGCACTAATGTACAATTTTTTTCTATACACGAAACCTTTTATTAAAAATGAAATCCAAAAACCCCTTTAACAGCGAACCTCTTAGCATCAGGAAGATCAAGATAACTTCCTCTCCAAGCAAAGTCTATCCTGAATACCTTAAATATATTACCTATACCGGCATGATATTCCCAATATACATCATCAGGAGCACGATATGTAATACTTGAAGCATTAAGGGCAATATTTTCCTGAGATACGGTACCATATATACCTTTTACACCTACTATCTCCCTAAGATTAAGTTTTCTTAAAAATGGAATCCTTGAAAAAAGTCGGCCATTAAAATTATGCTCTAAGTGAAGTGATACATATTCATCTGCCTCAAACTCATAATAGTTCATTAGATTATAGGTGTTCTCAATAATAAAGTACGATTGGTTACCCGGTACAATACCCATTAAGCCAAGCGGAACAGCACCAAATATCTTACCCGCCTCGACTGTAGTAAACAATCGGCCAAAACCACCTACCAATACAGGCTGCCTGTAATAGAACTGAAGCTTTTGATAATTGAAATCACTATCAAAAATCTTTAGTCCCTGCGTGTAGTTTAAGTACAGCCTTGCATAATTATAATCTACATCGCTGCGCTCTACCCCATACCCTATTGTTCTTCTCTTAGGGGTGTAGTCAACATGTATTCCATATTCATATTGATTAACAGTACCTTTTACACCCTGAGAAGGATCTTCAGGGTCTACATAGTAATCCATATTAAAGGTTAACGGTGAAGCTGTTTTTAATGTCCTGTACGAAAAACTTGTTTTAAACACCAGGTTTTTAACCGGCTCTATCTCTGCCGAAAATGTGGTAAAGTTTATATTGGTAAGCTTACTGTTGTCACCACTTGCAAATAAGGAAGATGAAGCAAAACTACGCCCAAGCACATCACTTGTAGCAGTTAGACTAACACCTGTTTGCTCCACATCCCTACGGTTACCTGCTGCAAGTATAATCCTCCTCTTTTTATCAACCATCCATTTTCCGGAAAGGCCGTATTTAAACTTGTTATCCTTAAGACCATAAGCCGTATATCCTTCTATACGCCACGGGTCATTTTGCCCAAAGTAAGTTCGACCTCCGGTACGAAGCCTTATCCCTTCGACATCATTATACCCAAAACTTGAAAAAATAGGCCCATAGTCAAAATGCCCTATCTGGTAATAACCGGAACCTAATGTTGCGACCAGATTATACATCCGTTTAAACTTAGGAACAGTTTTAAGGGTATCCAGCATTTTATAGATTCCTTTCTCATCCCTGCTTAGGGATTCAAAACGATTTCGATCCCAATACTCATCAGATTTGTTATTGACCGATTCATCAAAATAATTTACATCCTTATGATAAAACTCTCCCGGCTTTTCTATATTAAACTCATAGTTTTGGAATAGCGTAGTTCTTTTTCCATACACTCCCTTAGACTTTTCTTTTTTATTGAGTGCAAAATCAGACATCATATGGTCTCGGGTAAGCAGGAAAACAGAATCGTTAAGCACCTCAAACTCCTGCTCGATATAAATATCCTTTACCCAGTTAATATTAGCTCCTTTACTGGCAGACATGGCTATCTTCTTAATAGCATAAGTAGTATCATTTACCCAAAAGTTCCCTTTAAAGGTCAGCTCATTTTTACGCCTGGGATAGAACACTATATTATAACACCATTTATTATCTACGTAAGCACTGTCGTGAAGCACATAATTATACACATTGATACCCGTACGTGAAAGCGGACTCACAAAGTCCTTATCAAAAAACTTAAGGTAGTTATTGTAAATATCATAATCAGCATAAAGGTCCTTTACAAAAGCTATTATCTGCTGATTATCACTAAAGCCGGAGTTTCTGTTTGCCTCGGTGATTTCTTTTTTTTGATTGGTTGTATTATCACCATACACTTTACCGATATTCTCATTAATAAATATAGGAAGGTAGGTTTTGCCTGTAACGGCAGAAGTGTCAACATGCTCAAAAATAAACTCCATCCCCTTAAAAAGTTTGTTTTGCATAAACGCACTGTCAATGCTGTTCATGTCAAACTCTACTTTTTCATACTTATCATACTGATACTGATCAAACATATGAAGACCGTTCTTTCGGCGCCTTTCCCATATCTTCCTTAATATATCAATAGCGGGATTGTCTTTCTTTGAAGTCTTACCGGAATATATAACCACCTCTTTCAGTTCCTGAGAATCACCTAAAACAACCTTAAGGTCATAGGTAACTGATTTTTCTAAAGTAACCTCCTGTGAAGCATAGCCCACAAAAGAAACAAGAAGCTGAGTATAGCTGTTTTTAGACTCAAGGTAAAACTTACCGTTCTCATCGGTAATTACCCCTTCAGAAGTTCCTTTAAAATAAACATTAGCATAAGGGATAGGCTCATTTGCTTCATCCAGCACAATACCCCCAACTTTGGTTTGTGACATAAGGGAGGCAGTGAATAACAGCATCACAGCCAGAAAAAATAGTAACTTCTTTTTCATATATGCTATAAACAAAAAACTTCATCATATAGTATGATGAAGTTTCAAATATAATCGAATTTATCGGATTATTTATACATAACTTTCTTAACCGCTTTTACAACGTCATCTGCATTTGGCAACCATTCTTTAAGCAGTACAGGAGAGTAAGGAGCCGGTGTATCGGCAGTAGTAATTCTCTGGATAGGAGCATCAAGATAATCAAACGCTCTTTCCTGAACCATGTAAGTAATTTCTGAAGCAACACTAGCAAATGGCCAAGCCTCTTCAAGAACCACTAATCTGTTAGTTTTTTTCACAGAGTTTAAAACTGTATCATAATCTAAAGGACGTACTGTTCTAAGATCTATAATCTCACAGCTAATACCTTCTTTCTCTAATTCGTCAGCAGCAGTATAAGCCTCTTTTATGATTTTACCGAAAGATACGATAGTAACATCTTTACCTTCACGCTTAATATCTGCAACCCCAAGAGGAATAGTATATTCTCCTTCTGGCACCTCTCCTTTATCACCATACATTTGCTCAGACTCCATAAAAATTACAGGGTCGTTATCGCGTATAGCTGATTTTAATAGTCCTTTTGCATCATATGGGTTAGAAGGAACAACAACTTTTAACCCCGGTGTATTTGCATACCAATTCTCAAAAGCCTGAGAGTGTGTAGCAGCAAGCTGTCCTGCAGAAGCAGTAGGCCCACGGAAAACGATAGGCATAGAAAACTGCCCGGCAGACATCTGCCTCATTTTAGCAGCGTTGTTTATAATTTGGTCAATACCTACAAGTGAGAAGTTAAATGTCATGAACTCAACAATAGGTCGGTTACCGTTCATTGCAGAACCTACTGCAATACCGGCAAAACCAAGCTCGGCAATAGGAGTATCAATTACTCTCTTAGGACCAAACTCATCAAGCATACCTTTAGATGCTTTATAAGCACCGTTATATTCGGCTACTTCCTCACCCATTAAATATACTGACTCGTCGCGACGCATTTCTTCGCTCATTGCTTCGCAAACTGCCTCTCTAAACTGTATCGTTCTCATGTAATTATTATTTCTTATTTTAATGATTGGCAAAAATAAAGATTTTATATTTATTTCTCAGGCAAAAAATTACAAATAAACAACCTTGTTTTTCCGCGCTTTTAAACAATCAGAATTTCATAATTATCAGGCTAAATCGTATGCGTTTTTCACAGTATATTAAATTTTAACACAGATTCTTTAAAAAAATCATATTTATTATGCATGCATAGTTTTTTATTTAAATAAAATTAGTATTTTCGTATCCGGAAAATAATCTTTATAACTTTATAAAAATGAAAATATTAGTTTGCATCAGCCACGTGCCTGATACTACTTCCAAAATCAACTTTACCAATGGTGACTCTGAGTTTGACACCAACGGTGTACAGTTTGTTATAAATCCTAACGATGAATTTGGCCTTACAAGAGCCGTATGGTTTAAAGAACAACAGGGTGCTAACGTAACGGTTGTTAACGTAGGCGGCCCAGACGCAGAAGCAACACTAAGAAAAGCGCTTGCAATAGGTGCTGACGAAGCTATACGTGTTAACGCTAACCCAACTGACGGATTTTTTGTAGCAAAACAGCTTGCAGAAGTTGTTAAGAGCGGAAACTATGATTTAGTGATAGCAGGTAAAGAATCTTTAGATTATAACGGTGGTATGGTACCCGGTATGCTTGCGGCATCTCTTGGTTACGATTTTATCAACTCTTGCATTAACCTTGAGGTTAACGGAGGTGATGTAAAAGCAGCAAGAGAAATAGACGGCGGTAAAGAAACCCTTAGCACTAAACTTCCGTTAGTAATAGGAGGTCAAAAAGGACTTGTAGAAGAGAAAGACCTTAAAATACCTAACATGAGAGGTATTATGACGGCAAGACAAAAAGCACTTACGGTACTTGAGCCAGTTGCTGCAAACAACACTACTCAGGCTGTTAAGTTTGAAAAACCGGCTCCTAAGTCGGCTGTTAAACTGGTAAGCCCGGATAATCTTGACGAACTGGTTAACCTATTACATAACGAAGCTAAAGTTATCTAATCCCACAATCTTAAAATTCCACGACTATGTCTATCTTAATATATGCTGAATCAGCAGAAGGAAAATTTAAAAAAACAGCGTTTGAGCTTGCATCATACGCTAAAAAAATAGCAGGAGAAACAGGCGACACAGTAACTGCGGTAGCCGTTAATGCTGCCGATGCTTCTCAACTTGGTAAATACGGAGTTGACAAAGTATTAAACGTAAAAAACGACAAACTTACTTCTTTTAACGCAAAAGCTTATGCAGACGTTGTTAAGCAGGCTGTACAAAAAGAAGGTGCTAAAATAGTTATCCTTTCTTCAAATACAGACAGCCTTTATATGGCTCCGCTTGTAGCTGCAGGTCTTGAGGCAGGTTATGCTTCAAACGTGGTAGCACTTCCTGAAAGCACTTCACCTTTCCGTGTAAAAAGAAATGCGTTCTCTAACAAAGCTTTCAACATTACAGAAATAACTACCGATGTAAAAGTTTTAGCTCTAGCGAAAAACTCATTCGGTCTTGTTGAGGCTTCAGGTGCTGCAACAGAAGAAGCTTTCGCTCCGACATTAAATGATAATGACTTCTCTATAAAAGTAGAATCTTCAGAAAAAGTTTCAGGTAAAGTTACTATCGCCGATGCAGAAATCGTAGTTTCTGGCGGACGCGGACTTAAAGGTCCTGAGAACTGGGGTATGCTGGAAGAGCTTGCGTCTGTACTTGGTGCTGCTACAGCATGTTCTAAACCGGTATCAGATCTTGGCTGGAGACCTCACTCTGAACACGTAGGACAAACAGGTAAACCGGTAGCTTCTAACCTTTACATTGCAGTAGGGATTTCAGGTGCTATACAACACATTGCAGGTATCAACTCATCTAAGGTAAAAGTAGTTATCAACACTGACCCGGATGCTCCTTTCTTTAAAGTGGCAGACTATGGTGTTGTAGGAGATGCTTTTGATATTGTTCCTAAGTTGACTGAAAAAATAAAAGAGTTTAAGGCTCAAAACTCATAATTTTATTATAAATTGTGCCCTTAAAAGGGCTATCTGATGCGGATGGTTTAAATTTGTTCAGATAGCCCTTTTTATTTGACAGAGGAAACGATTTTTATGAGCTTAGTAAAACTTACTATTAAAGGGATTTCGTACAGCCAGACTCAAAACGGCGCGTATGCTTTAATCCTGAATGAGGTAGACGGTGAACGAAAATTACCAATTGTTATTGGTGCGTTTGAAGCACAATCTATTGCAATAGCCCTTGAAAAGGAGATTAAACCACCAAGGCCGCTTACCCATGACCTGTTTAAAAATTTTGCCGACCGCTTTGACATTGTCGTAAAGCAGGTTATTATCCACAAGCTGGTAGACGGTGTTTTCTTTTCAAGCATAATATGCGAGCGCGACCGTATTGAAGAAATTATAGATGCAAGGACTTCAGACGCTATCGCATTGGCATTACGCTTTAGTGCACCTATATTCACCTATAAGAATATTTTAGACAAAGCCGGGATTTATCTTAAGATAAACCCTGAACCGGAGAACGCCGAAAACGACGACATCCTTTCTGAACCCGAAACATTCGGTACGGAAGAGGTATCGGGCGAAGGCTACTCACAATACAGTCTTCAGGAACTGAATGAAATGCTGGAAGGCGCAGTACAGAATGAAGACTATGAAAAGGCAGCAAAAATAAGAGACGAAATATCTAAGAGAGAGAGTTAATTTGGCTATTCGTTAATTCGGTTATTTGAGAGTCAAATCAACAAATAACCTCATAAACTAATCCACATAATAAGATGAAGCAGTATTTAGATTTAGTGAAGCATGTAATGGAAAACGGCAACCAAAAAGGTGACCGTACAGGAACAGGAACTAAAAGTGTTTTTGGTTATCAGATGCGTTTTGACCTTAGCGAAGGCTTCCCGCTGGTAACTACAAAAAAACTTCACCTTAAATCTATTATATATGAGCTGCTTTGGTTCTTACAGGGAAACACTAATATTGGTTACCTTAACGAGAACGGTGTAAGGATTTGGGACGAATGGGCAGATGAGAATGGCGATCTAGGCCCTGTTTACGGACACCAGTGGAGAAACTGGGATAGCCAGGAAATAGACCAGATAAAAGAACTTATAGAAACCCTTAAAACCAACCCTAACAGCCGCAGAATGCTTGTTAGCGCATGGAACCCCAGAGTTTTACCGGACACCTCTAAATCATTTGCAGAAAACGTGGCCGAAGGCAAAGTTGCCCTTCCACCCTGCCATGCTTTCTTCCAGTTTTATGTGGCCGACGGTAAACTATCATGCCAGTTATACCAAAGGAGTGCCGATATATTTTTAGGCGTTCCGTTTAATATTGCTTCTTATGCCCTGCTTACTATGATGATTGCACAGGTATGCGACCTTAAGCCAGGCGATTTTGTACATACTTTTGGTGATGCTCATATTTACAACAACCACATGGAGCAGGTTGAACTTCAGCTTACACGCGAGCCAAGGCCACTACCAAAAATGATACTGAATCCGGAAGTAAAAGATATTTTCGACTTTAAGTTTGAAGACTTCACACTTGTTGATTATGATCCGCACCCACATATTAAAGGAGTAGTAGCTGTGTAACGATTTTTTCCCTACCTTAGATAAAAATCCTTCACCATGGAACCAAATCAACAGGAACTATACGAATATGCTAGAAAGAGAGTAAAACAGAAAAAGCGTGTTTACTTTCATTTCATACTGTTTTTTGTAGGCAGTATTTTTCTGTACGTTATCAATAAATGGCTTAATGTACAACCGGAAAAGGACTGGTACCTTTGGGCTATTACTGCCTGGGCATTTTTATTTGTAATGCACTTTATAAAGGTTTTTGTTACCGAAAGTTTTATAAACAAAAAATGGGAACAGGAACAGATTGACAAGCTTGTTGCCAGACAGGAACGCAAGATAAGCCAGCTTGAAAAAAAACTGGAAAACGAGAATCAGAACTCACAAACCGAAAACACTACCACAACAGAATAATGACAGTTACCCTTATAGCCGCAGCCGCAGAGAACAATGCATTAGGAAAAGACAACCAGATGATTTGGCACCTGCCGGACGACTTTAAACGGTTTAAACAACTTACATCGGGACATTATGTTATTATGGGACGTAAGACTTTCGATAGCCTCCCCGGCATGTTACCCAACCGCACCCATGTTATTATTACCCGCCAGAAAGATTACACAGCAGAAAACTGTATTGTGGTAAACAGTCTTGAGGAAGCACTAAAAATAAGCCCGCAAGATGAGGAAGTGTTTATTATTGGCGGCGGCGAGATCTACAAACAATCTATGGCAGTAGCCGATAAGATAGAACTTACCAGGGTGCACGGCACCACACCTGAAGCAGATGCTTTTTTCCCTGAAATAGACCCTTCTAAATGGGAATTAAAAGAAACTGTTCACCACCCTAAAGACGAAAAACATAAGTTTGATTTTACTTTTGAAACGTTTGTAAGAAAGTAAGTACTTCCCAAACACGACTTTACTTATAACATATTATTAGTAAAACTATTTATATCTTTGCGCCGTAAATATTTGCAATGTCACAAAATGTAACCCCCTATAAGGATTCCCAATTGGGAAAAAAAGAACAGGTAGCCCAAATGTTTGATACCATTTCCGGTAAATATGACGGACTTAACCGTGTAATTTCATTTGGTATCGACGTTAAGTGGAGAAAAAAAGTACTTAAACTGGTTTCAGACACTAACCCTGAAACTGTGCTTGATATTGCCACAGGTACAGGTGACCTTGCTATTTTAATGACCCAGACAGGAGCTAAAAAAATTACCGGCTTAGACATTTCTGCCGGGATGCTTGAAGTAGGCCGTAAAAAGATTGCCGAACGAAAACTGGATAGCAAAATAGACATGGTACTGGGCGACAGCGAGAACATTCCGTTTGAAGATAACAGCTTTGATGCCATTACCGTTGCTTTTGGGGTTCGCAACTTTGAAACTCTTGAAAAAGGGCTTGCAGAAATTTTAAGAGTGTTAAAACCGGGAGGTATTTTTGTAATACTGGAAACCTCTGTACCCACAAAAACACCATATAAACAAGGTTATAAATTCTACACAAAGTACATACTGCCGCTAATTGGCAAACTTTTCTCTAAAGATAAGTCGGCTTACGCCTATCTAAGCGAATCGGCTTCCGTTTTCCCTCACGGCGAAATGTTAAACAATATTTTGAGGAAAATTGGGTTTATAGAGGTGAAGAACAGGCCGCAAACCTTTGGTGTGGCAACAATTTATTCGGCTTCAAAATAATACAATGAAAAGATTTCTTTTATACATAATCCTTATATGTGGCCTGCATGGACATGCCCAGCTTAAAATATTTGGTAAAGATCCTATTATCCACCTTGAAAACTTTGACAAACAAAGAGTACACTGGGGTTATTTCCTTGGATTTAACAGCTATGGCTTTAAGTTTGATTATATAGACGCCCCGGATGTTGATGTTATAGTAAAGCAGACTACTGGCTTTAACGTAGGCCTTGTAGGTAATTTAAGGATTATGGAGCACTTGGACCTTCGTTTTGAGCCGGGATTATATTACACCCAAAGAGATCTTACCTTCCCCGGATTTGAAAGGGAGAGTGATGCTTTTAGGGAGGTAAAATCAACTTATATCCACTTCCCGCTGTTACTTAAATTCTCTGCAAAAAGAGCAGGAAACGTAAAACCATATTTAGTGGGAGGTTTTTCAAAAACATTAAACCTTTCCAGTGGTTACAATTCCCTTGACGACAACTACACAGGCACATTCAGAATGAAACAGTGGACTACCAATTACGAAATAGGTTTTGGTATAGACATGTATCTGGAGTACTTTAAGTTCTCACCTTCAATTCGTGGGGTATTTGGTCTTAATGATGAGCTTATCAGGGACAATAATCCTGACAGCCCGTGGACATCTAACATAGGCTCTATGAAAACAAGGGCTATTTTAGTAAACTTTACATTCCACTAAGACAGAGAACGCCTAAACTCACTTAGGATTATCGCAGTGGCAGTTGCTACATTAAGGCTTTCAGTCTGCTGAAGTTTACCAAATCGCGGTATCGAAATTTTATCGGTTACAACATCCTCAATTTCCTGAGATATACCGTTTGCCTCGTTACCAAAAACCACAATACCGTTCTGCGGGAGCGATTGGGTGTAAATATTTTCACCATCCATAAAGGTTCCGTAAACAGGTAATGAAGTATTTTTAAGGTAACCCTGTAAATCAGTATACATAACCTTTACTCTAGTAACAGAACCCATTGTAGCCTGAATCACTTTTGGATTGTAGACATCCACACAACCATGAGAACAAACAAGATGTTTTACACCAAACCAGTCACACATTCTTATAATGGTCCCAAGGTTTCCTGGATCGCGTACTTCATCAAGTGCAACAATCAATCCGCTATCAGGCAATTTGTTTTCATCTTCAGGAATACTAAAAACAGCAAGGCAGGTATTGGCAGTAGTAAGCGCACTAATCTTTTTCAGCTCGGCATCGGTCACTTCTACCCTCTTTCCATGAGGAATATTTGTAAAATCATTTTGGGTGGTAAAAAGCTGCTGTAATTCAAAATGTGAGTTTAAAAGTTCTTCAACTACTTTAACACCTTCAGCAATGAACATTTTGTATTCCTTTCGGTATTTTTTTTGCTGTAAACCCGTTATTGTTTTAATTTGGTTTTTACTAACCATAAAAAATGTATTTTTGAATTACTATTTAGAGCCCTGCCTTGAGAAATAAAATAACAAAAATAGCACTTATTATATTATCTGCTTCTGTTTTGTTCTCGTGTTCCCTTACAAAAAGGGTTCCCGACAGCAAGCAACTGCTTAAAGAAGTAGACATTAATGTAAATGACAAATCGGAAAGTAAAAACGAAGACGTCACTAATCAACTGTACCAGATACCCAATTCAGATGTTTTAGGACTAAACATCCGTTTGCACTTATATAACTGGGCAAATCCAAATCCGGACTCGTCCTATCAGGCATGGCTGGAAAGAAAGCCCAATCGCCATAAAAGATATACAGCCTTACTTTCAGAAAAACAGGTGCAGCGTTTGGGGCACTCATTTATTGTTTCCGGTATAGACAATTTCCTTAAGGATGTAGGTGAACCTCCTGTAATTGTAGATAGCCTTCGTACTCAAAGATCGGCCAGAAGGCTAAATGCTTATTATTTTAAAAGAGGGTACTTCCGCACAAAGGTAAAGTATACCATAGACAGTATTGGAAACAAAAGAGCCCGTGTAACCTATAATGTAGAAACCGGCAAACCCTATATAGTAGATTCTATCTCAACACAAATACAATCGCCTGTACTTGACAGTTTATACAATAAAACGAAAGACAAGTCAATTATAAAAAAAGGCAAACAATATGCTGAAGCAGATTTTACGGAAGAACGTGACCGCTTAACCACATATTTCCTAAATCACGGGGTGTATAATTTTCAGCCCAACTACATATCCTACGCCATAGATACCGTTGGCACTAATTATAAGGCAAACGCTAAAATTTTAATTGATAATGAAACCGTAAGGACTCAGGATTCAACTTACACCAAGCCGTTTAGCATTTACAAAATAAGTCAGGTTAATATTTATACCGAAAATCAAAACGGAGAAGAACGCACCATAGACAGTGCTTCTTACAAAGGCTTTAATATTTACAGCACCGGAAAACTTAATTACAGGCCAAAAGCACTTACCGACCCTGTTTTTATTACTCCCGGAAGCACCTATGCCGATTTTAGAAGAACCTTAACCTACAGGTATCTTTCTAACCTTAATATATTTTATTATCCTAAAATAATATACGAACCGGATCCGGCAGATTCTACCGGAACATCACTTATTACAAATATATACCTGAAACCGAAAACCAAGTTCGACCTTATTGTAGGTGCCGATTTTATACATTCAAACATACAGGACTTTGGTATACAGGGTAACCTTACCTTACTAATGCGTAATGTATTTAGGGGTGCCGAGATATTAAGTATAAGTACCCGCGGAAATGTTGGTTCATCAAGAGACCTTTCAATACAGGACAGGAGCTTCTTCAACATTCTGGAATATGGAGCTGATTTAAAGCTTACCTTCCCGCGTATATTTTTCCCGCTTAATACCGACAGAATTATTCGTAAAGAAATGATTCCTTCCACAAACATGAGTTTCGGTACAAGCAGACAGCAAAATATAGGCCTTGATAAAGAAAGCTTTACAGGTATACTGAGTTACAACTGGACACCTAAACGAAATGTTACTGCAAGGCTGGATCTTTTAAACATTCAGTATGTAAGAAATGTAAACCCGCAAAACTACTTTAATGTATATGCATCATCTTACGAAAGGCTGAATGATTATGCCCTACAGTATCAGAATCAGGTAGACCCTAATTACTTTGCTATTGATCCTGAAACAGGAGAAACCAAACTAATAATTGAAGAGGGCACAGATGGTTTTATTAATGATGTAGACAACGGTACAATAACAGTCGGTCCTGAAGATTACAGAAACATAAACAGTATTGATGAAAGAAAACAGAGGCTTACCGAAAACAACCTGATTTTCGCTTCAAACTTTACCTATACCACCAGTACCAAAGAAAACATACTGGATAACACCTTCTTTATTTTTAAAACAAAAATAGAGTCGGCCGGTAATTTCCTTTCTCTGCTATCCAGACTTGAAGGTAATAGCAATACTAATGACAACGGAAGGCATACATTTTTAAATGTAGAATATTCTCAATACATAAAAACAGAATTCGACTTTATCAAGCACTTTGATTTAAGAAGAGGCAAAGTCCTTGCCATGAGGGCATTTGCCGGTATTGCCATACCATACGGAAATGCTAATTCCATTCCGTTTACAAGAAGTTACTTTGGTGGTGGCTCTAACGACAACAGGGCATGGCAATCGTACAGTTTAGGGCCGGGACGAAGCGGAAGCCCTAACGATTTTAACGAAGCTAACTTTAAACTGGCTTACAGTGCCGAGCTACGCTTTAATCTTTTCGGACAGCTTAACGGAGCTATTTTTGGCGATGTAGGTAACATTTGGAACGTTTTTGACAGCGAAACTGATACCGACTACACCTTTAACGGACTCCAATCTTTCCGAGACCTTGCCTTTGGTACCGGTTTCGGATTCAGGTATGATTTTAACTTCTTTGTAGTGCGTCTTGACTTTGGATATAAAACCTATGACCCGGGCAGACCGGAAAACGACAGATGGTTTAAAGGATATAATTTCTCTAAGACAGTTTTAAATGTCGGAATTAATTATCCGTTCTAAATTTAAAAATACTATTTTTGTAAATTAATTTTTAAAAACTATAAATAAAATGGCTCATAATATCAAACCCGGGGTTGCAACCGGAGACCAGGTTCAGGAGATCTTTAAGTATGCCAAAGAAAAAGGATTTGCATTACCTGCAGTAAATGTAACAGGCTCTAGTACTATTAATGGTGTTCTTGAAACAGCTGCAAAATTAAAAGCTCCGGTAATCATCCAATTCTCTAACGGTGGTGCTTCATTCAACGCTGGTAAAGGATTATCTAACGAGGGTCAGAAATCTGCCATTTTAGGAGCAGTTGCAGGAGCAAAACACATACATACACTTGCAGAAGCTTATGGTGCTACTGTAATTTTACATACAGACCACTGTGCTAAAAACCTTTTACCTTGGATAGACGGTCTACTTGACGCAAGCGAAGAGCATTTTAAAGCTACAGGCAAGTCGCTATTCAGCTCACACATGATTGACTTATCAGAAGAGCCTCTTGAGGAAAACATTGAGATCTCTAAAAAATACCTTGAAAGAATGAGCAAAATGGGCATGACCCTTGAAATCGAGCTTGGTATTACAGGAGGTGAAGAAGACGGTGTTGACAACTCTGACGTAGACAGCTCTAAACTATACACTCAGCCCGAAGAAGTATCTTATGCTTATGAAGAACTAAGCAAGGTATCAGATAAATTTACTGTTGCGGCTGCTTTTGGTAACGTACACGGTGTTTACAAACCGGGTAACGTTAAGCTTACTCCAAAAATCCTTAGAAACTCTCAGGAATATGTACAAAACAAATTCAACACTGGTCCAAACCCTGTAGACTTTGTATTCCACGGAGGTTCAGGATCTACTCTTGAAGAGATAAGAGAAGCCATTTCTTATGGTGTAATCAAAATGAACATCGATACCGACTTACAATTTGCATTTACTGAGGGTATCCGTGATTATGTTACCAACAATGTAGAGTACCTAAGAACTCAGATTGGCAACCCAGAAGGAGCAGATTCTCCAAACAAGAAATACTACGATCCAAGAAAATGGATTCGCGAAGGAGAACTTACCTTTAACAAGAGACTTGAAAAAGCATTTGAAGACCTAAACAACGTTAATACCCTATAATTTTAAAGGGCTGTATAACTAACTAATATTTGTAAAATGGCTTGGTTTAAAAGAACGGAAAAAGGAATACAAACACCAACCGAGAATAAGAAAGATGTACCTAAAGGATTATGGTACAAATCGCCTACCGGTAAAATTGTAGATGCAGAAGAACTTGCAAGAAACTTTTATGTAAGTCCTGAAGACGGATATCACGTAAGAATAGGCAGTAAAGAGTATTTTGAAATACTGTTTGACAACAACGAGTTTGAAGAGCTGGATGAAAACATGACAGCTAAAGACCCGCTTAAGTTTGTTGACACTAAAAAATACAGCGATCGTTTAAAAGACGCTATAGAAAAAACAAAACTTAAGGATGCTGTAAGAACTGCAGTAGGTAAATCTAAAGGTAAAGACCTTGTTATTGCATGTATGGACTTCGCTTTCATCGGCGGATCTATGGGTGCTGTG
Source organism: Flavobacterium beibuense (assembly GCF_004151245.1). GTDB lineage: Bacteria > Bacteroidota > Bacteroidia > Flavobacteriales > Flavobacteriaceae > Flavobacterium > Flavobacterium beibuense_A. The sequence goes on along the minus strand of NZ_JUIW01000005.1, from coordinate 253,653 downwards.
GTAGGTGAGAAAATTGCACGTGCAATAGACCATTCTATCAAAAACAACATTCCTTTCCTTATGATTTCAAAATCAGGTGGTGCAAGGATGATGGAAGCAGCTTACTCACTTATGCAGTTAGCTAAAACATCTGCTAAGCTTGCCCAGCTTGCTGACGCTAAAATACCTTATATCTCACTATGTACAGACCCTACAACAGGCGGTACAACTGCATCGTATGCAATGTTAGGAGATGTAAACATTTCTGAACCTGGAGCACTTATCGGATTTGCAGGTCCGCGTGTAGTAAAAGACACTACAGGTAAAGACCTACCGGAAGGTTTCCAGACTGCAGAGTTTGTATTGGAGCATGGTTTCCTTGATTTTATCACTCCTCGTAAAGAGCTTAAAGATAAGATCAACCTTTATCTTGATTTGATTCAAAACAATCCTATACGATAATAAAAAAGCCTCACTTTAAGTGAGGCTTTTTTATTTATATCATATTACATTCCGCTTCTTATCGCCTCAACAGGATCTAATTTAGCCGCTGAGATAGCAGGCAATATTCCGGATATAAGCCCGATAGCGATTGACAAACCACTACCTAAAGCCATATTAAACGCACTTAGCACAAATTCAAAATCAAGCATTTTGGTTATCCCTATAGCTATAAGCCAAACCAGAAACATTCCTACAAGCCCTCCTATAAAAGACAATATAACTGCCTCAAACAGGAACTGAAGCAATATAAACTTGCTTTTGGCACCAAGTGCTTTTTGTATACCTATAAGATTTGTTCTTTCCTTAACTGATACAAACATAATATTGGCTATTCCAAAACCACCCACAAGCAGAGAAAAGAATCCTATAATCCATCCTCCAATATTAAGATTACCTACAATCTCATCAATCATATCAGTAAAACCGGAAAGGATATCAATAATAAAATTATCTATATCACCCGCTTTTATACCCCTGTAATTTCTAAGTTTATAAGTCACTTCCGCTTTTACCTCTTCTCCCGTATAACCTGCCTTAGGCTTTATTATAATAATAGGTGTCATAAAATCATTATGGTCACCAAACTTGCGCCTTAAAAAATTAACCGGAATAAAAACAGCCGTATCATTATTTTCTCCAAACGCTCCCGACCCCTGTTTTGCAAGCACACCAATTACGGTAAATTTTTGCCCGTACATGCGTACTTTTTTCTCCAGCGGATTCGCATCACCAAATAAAGCCTTTGCCACCTCATACCCTATCACCACAACAGGAGTACCGGAAACCGATTCCGTTTCGTTATAAAAGCGCCCTGAAGGTATATCCAGCTTTTGTATATCGGTAAACTCATAAGAAACCGGAACCACATTAATATCACTAACTGATTTATCGTTGTACTTTACAATTTCGCTGTTGGTAAAAATCTGGAATGCTACCTGATCGGCCATTGTAACGGCATCCTTTAGGTACTGATATTCAGCATAGCTCACGTCGGGAAACTGCTGGCGCTTCCATCTCGGTATGTCAGACGGGCCAAAAGAAAAACTTTTAAGATACATGGTATTTTTATCTACCGCACTAAGCTGTTCTTTTATCTGCCTGTCCATAGAGTCTACAGCAGCGAGAACCGCAATAATGGAAAATATTCCTACGGTTACCCCAAGCAACGATAAAAACGTCCTGAGCTTATTGTTTCTTAGTGCATTTAAAGCAAATGCAAGGCTTTCTCTAAGCAATCGCAGGTATAACAACATAACAAATTTATTGAGTTGTGTAAAATTCAATAATTTTTTCGCAAATTCCTAAAATCAAAAAGCAATAAAAATAAAAAAACATAAAATTATATCTTATATCTCTTTGAATGTTAGCTATACAATAACTACTTTTGCACCTTTAGAACACGCATCAAAATGAGTACAGTAAAAAACATTTCATCGGCCCTTATTTCAGTATTTGATAAAGACGGCTTAGAACCTATTGTTAGGAAACTACACGAAAATTCAGTAACCATCTATTCTACCGGAGGTACAGAGTCTTTTATCAAAGATTTAGGCATACCTGTTGTAGCTGTTGAAGACGTAACTTCCTACCCTTCAATACTTGGAGGTCGCGTTAAAACTTTACACCCTAAAGTTTTCGGAGGTATACTTAACCGTCAGGATAATGAATCTGACGTACAGCAGATGAAAGAATTTGACATTCCTCAAATTGACCTGGTTATTGTAGACCTGTACCCTTTTGAAAAAACAGTTGCATCGGGAGCTCCTGAAGCTGATATTATCGAAAAAATCGACATCGGTGGTATTTCACTTATCCGTGCTGCTGCTAAAAACTTTAAAGACACGGTTATCGTTGCATCAGTAAACGAGTACAGTCTGTTTTTAGATATGCTTACCAGCAATAATGGAGGCACCACTATTGAGGAAAGAAGGCTACTTGCTACTAAAGCATTCCATGTTTCTTCAAACTACGATACTGCAATATTCAACTATTTCAATACAGATGATACTTACTATAAAGCAAGTATAGCTGACGGACAGGTACTTCGTTACGGAGAAAACCCTCACCAGAAAGGCTTCTTCTTTGGCGAATTTGACAAAATGTTCACTAAACTCCATGGTAAAGAGCTTTCATACAACAACCTTCTGGATGTAGATGCTGCTGTTAACCTGATGCAGGAGTTTAAAAATGACAATCCTACATTTGCAATATTAAAACATAACAACGCTTGCGGACTTGCTACAAGAAGCACTGTAAAAGAGGCTTACCTTGATGCTCTTGCGGGTGACCCTACATCTGCTTTTGGAGGTGTTCTTATTTCTAATGCTAAAATCGACAAGGCTGCAGCAGAAGAAATCAACCAACTTTTCTGTGAGGTGGTAATTGCTCCGGGTTATGATGATGACGCTGTTGCAGTACTACAGGAAAAGAAAAACAGAATTATTTTAGTTCAAAATGATGTGGAACTACCTGCTAAACAGGTTAGAACATGCCTAAACGGATTATTAGTTCAGGATAAAGACAATATTACAGACAATAAAGAGCATTTAACTACCGTTACAGTAACTTCACCTACTGAGCAGGAAGTGGAAGACCTGCTGTTTGCTTCAAAAATCTGTAAGCATACAAAATCCAATACCATTGTTTTTGCTAAAAATAAACAACTGTTTGCAAGCGGTACAGGACAAACTTCTCGTGTAGATGCTTTAAGACAGGCTGTGGAAAAAGCAAATTCATTTAACTTTGACCTTAACGGGGCTGTTATGGCCAGCGATGCGTTTTTCCCTTTCCCGGACTGCGTTGAGCTTGCTAAAAATGCCGGTATTACAGCTGTAATACAACCGGGTGGTTCTATAAAAGATGAATTGAGTATAAATTACTGCAACGAAAATAATGTTGCAATGGTATTTACAGGAACACGTCATTTTAAACATTAATTTGTTACATTTGTTTTTGAGCATCTAATTTAAATAAACTAAACCCGAAGGAATAAATATGGGATTTTTTGATTTCATGACCGAGGATATCGCAATTGACCTTGGTACCGCAAATACCCTCATAATACACAACGACAAAGTAGTTATAGACAGCCCGTCTATTGTAGCCCGAGACCGTGTTACCGGCAAAATAATAGCTGTAGGTAAAGAGGCTAATATGATGCAGGGTAAAACCCATGAAAACATAAAAACCATACGTCCGCTTAAGGATGGGGTTATAGCTGACTTTGCCGCGTCGGAAGAAATGATAAAAATGTTTATCAAGAGTATCCCGGCATTAAAAAAGAAATTATTTACACCGGCCCTTCGCATGGTTATCTGTATTCCGTCGGGTATTACCGAAGTGGAGATGCGTGCAGTAAAAGAATCTGCCGAAAGGGTAAACGGTAAAGAAGTATATCTTATACACGAGCCTATGGCTGCGGCTATAGGTATCGGCGTGGATATTATGCAGCCTAAAGGAAACATGATTGTAGATATAGGTGGTGGTACTACTGAGATTGCCGTAATAGCACTTGGAGGTATTGTATGTGACAAATCGGTTAAGATTGCGGGTGACGTTTTCACAAACGATATTGTTTACTACATGAGAACACAGCACAACCTTTTTGTGGGTGAAACCACTGCCGAGAAAATCAAGATTCAGATAGGTGCCGCACTAGAGGATTTAGATTCTCCACCAGAGGAAATGTCTGTACAGGGTCGTGACCTTCTTACAGGTAAACCAAAACAGGTTGATGTTTCTTACCGTGAGATTGCGAAAGCTCTTGATAAATCTATCCAACGTATTGAAGATGCGGTTATGGAAACTCTTTCTCAAACTCCACCGGAACTTGCAGCCGATATTTACAATACAGGTATATACCTTGCAGGTGGTGGATCTATGCTTAGAGGGCTTGACAAGCGTATTTCTCAAAAAACAGACCTTCCGGTATACATTGCAGAAGATCCGCTAAGGGCAGTAGTGCGAGGAACAGGAATGGCACTTAAAAATATCCAGAAATTCAGAAGCATACTTATCAAATAAAGAGCTATAGTTCATGCAGCAAATATTTAATTTTATATTTAAAAACAGTATTTTATTACTGTTTTTGCTGCTTTTAGGCATATCGTTGTCGCTGGTTATACAATCTCACTCTTACCACAGGAGCAGATCTGTAACATCAGCCAATGCTGTGTCGGGATACGTATATCAAAAAATTAACGATGTAGAGCAGTATTTCAGCCTTAAAACAGAGAATGAAAAACTTGCCGCCGAAAATGCCGAGCTTAAAAAGATACTATACAACGGTAAGGACAGCATCGCCACAACCACAACTCCAACAGCTGTTACCGGTAATTTTGTAGTTACACAATCAAGGGTAATTTCAAATTCATTTGGCAAGAGAGACAACTACCTAACCATAAACAGCGGAACAAACGATGGGGTTAAACGCGATATGGGTGTGGTAAGTTCACTTGGGGTTATAGGTATCATCGAGAATACATCTAAAAATTATTCTACCGTTATCAGTGTGCTAAATACCCGTATTAAGCTGGATGCAAAAATAAAGAAGAACAACCACTTTGGAACTCTTAAATGGGACGGCAAGAATGCAGGGTTTGCATTACTTACTGAAGTACCAAGACTGGCAGAAGTAAACAAGGGAGATACCATTGTTACAGGAGGCCGTTCGGTTATTTTCCCTGAAAACATTCCGATAGGTAAAATCGAAAAAGTATTTATAGACAAAAAAACAAACTACTATACACTACAAATAAGACTGTTTAACGACATGACCAGTCTTGACCATGTGTATATTATAGAGAATAAGGATATACAGGAAATAACAACACTGGAAGCACAAACAACAGCAAATGAATAGTACTGTTATAACAAATATCGCAAGGTTTATCCTTTTACTGGCTGTACAGGTTTTTATCTTCAACCGTATAAACCTTTTTGGATTTATCAATCCTTATCCTTACATACTATTTATATTACTATATCCTGTTAACGGTAGTAAAGCAGGACTACTGTTATCCTCTTTCTTTTTAGGACTTATAGTAGACATGTTCCTAAACTCAGGAGGTGTTCATGCAGCAGCCTGTGTTACCCTGGCCTATCTTCGCCCTACATTCTTTAAATTTTCTTTTGGTATCAGTTATGAATACCAAACCATAAAAATAAATGAACGCCTCACGCCCGAGAGATTTTCATTTATCCTGATTTCAGTTGTAACTCACCATATAATTTTATATCTTTTGGAGATATTCAGTTTTAGCTTAATTCTGGATATATTATGGAGAACGTTACTAACAACTGTATTCACTTTGATAATTAGCACTACAATAATTTACTTAATCAAGCCGGGCAAACAATGAGAAAGATTTTACTGCCAGCATTAATTATAGCTGCAGCACTGCTGATAGCAGCCAGACTTTTTTATTTACAGATTCTTGATGACTCCTACATCCAGAAGTCGGAAAACAATGCTATTAAGGTAAAATATGAATATCCCGAACGCGGTTATATATACGACCGTAACGGAGAACTGCTTGTTGCAAACCAACCTTCATACGACATTATGGTCACACCTAATGAGATGAAGAACACCGATACCCTTGAAATTTGCAGCCTGCTGGGTATTACCAAAGAAGATTTTATACGAAAAGTAGAAAAAGCAAAAGTATACAGCCCAAGGTTACCTTCTATATTCCTGCCACAGCTTAACAAAAAAGAGTTTGCTGCCTTTCAGGAAAAAATACGCCGATTTAAAGGTTTTGATATCGTTAAGCGTTCGCTTAGGGATTATCAGGTAGATGTAGCTGCTAATGTTTTTGGCTACATACAGCAGGTAAACTATAGCACCATACAAAACAACCCTTATTACAAAAGCGGTGACCTTATCGGGAAACAAGGGGTTGAAGAAGTCTACGAGGATATACTTAGAGGTGTAAAAGGTGTAAAACGGATACAAAGAGATCGTTTTGGCCGTGAGATAGGACCTTTCAAAGATGGCATTTATGATACTATTGCAGTAAAGGGAAAAGACATTACCCTAACCCTTGATGCCGAACTGCAAAAATACGGTGAGTCGCTTATGTTTGAGAAACGTGGCGGTATTGTTGCTATCGAGCCTAAAACAGGAGAAATACTGGCACTGGTAACTGCTCCCTCATACGATCCGTCAATTTTGGTAGGAAGAAAGCGTTCAGAAAATTACACAAAGCTATATAACGACACTATAAGTCTTCCTCTTTTTGACAGGGGATTACTTGCAGAATACCCTCCGGGATCTCCGTTTAAAATATTAACCGGACTTGTAGGTTTACAAACCGGCGCGATTGACGAAAACACTACATTCGTTTGTCATCATGGTTTCTTTTACGGTCGCGGGGCGTTTATGAAATGTCACGATTCAGGACCTGTAAAACTACACAATGGTATTTATAATTCATGCAACACTTATTTCGGCAGCACCTATAAGCAAACCATAGATAAGTTTGCGTCACCAAAAGAGGGTGTAGACGTGTGGAGTAATCACCTTAAGAGTTTCGGACTAGGAAACTTTTTGGGTTACGATTTACCTCCAGGAAGAAAAGGACTTATTCCTGACGGTAATTATTATGACCATTGGTACCCTAACGGCGGATGGAGAAGTTCTACAATTATATCTAACGCTATTGGACAGGGTGAGGTTAAAATGACTCCTATACAATTGGCAAATATGATGGCTGCAGTAGCTAACGAAGGTTATTACTACACTCCTCACATCATTAAAAAAATACAGGGAGACAAAATAGACCAAAAGTTTACCACAAAACATTACACAACTATAGATCAGGAACACTTTAAACCTGTTATAGACGGACTTTATGATGTATATAACCTGGGTACAGCAAGAAGCCTGCGCGTTGAAGGCATTGAGATTTGCGGTAAGACCGGTACGGCCGAAAACTTTACCAAAATAAACGGAAAAAGAACACAGCTTACCGATCACTCTATATTTGTAGCATTCGCACCAAGAAATGATCCAAAAATAGCCATCGCGGTATTTGTGGAAAATGGTTACTGGGGCGCCCGTTGGGCAGGGCCTATTGCCAGCCTTATGATTGAGAAATATCTAAAAGGCGAAATAACAAGGAAAGACCTTGAAACAAAAATGCTTACCCAGGGACTTAAAGCAGAATATGAAAAACCGTTAAGCGGAAAACCGTTTACCATTAACAAATAATGAAAAATCAGAGCGTTATAAATAATATTGACTGGCCTTTGGTATTACTATATGCAGCATTAGTAGTACTGGGTTGGATGACTATTTATTCCGCTTCGTTACCGCTCGAAGAAACTTCTATTTTTGACCTTGGTCAGATTTATGGTAAGCAAATGCTTTTCATTATGATGAGCATTCCTTTAATAAGCGTTATACTTTCACTGGATGCCAAGATATACGAGAAGTATTCACTCATTTTCTATATCCTCTCACTCATACTCCTCGCGGGGTTATTTGTGGCTGGTAAAACTATTAAGGGACAAACTAACTGGTATGCTTTTGGCGGGTTTAGTATACAGCCCTCTGAGTTTGCAAAGATTGCCACTGCACTTATCCTTTCAAAATACCTGAGTGATGTACAGATAAACCTTAAAAACACTAACCATCAGCTTATCGCGTTTGGTATTCTTGCTCTACCTATAATGCTTATTATGTTGCAGCCGGATGCCGGTAGTGCAATGATATTTGCTTCGTTTGTACTGGTACTGCACCGTGAAGGCTTGCCTGCCTGGTATTTATGGACAGGATTTTTAGCTATAGTACTTTTCCTGGCTGCATTACTTATTAAGTTCCAGTTCCTGTTTATTTATATAGTGGCAGGAGTTATTATACACTATGTACTTACCCGAAGGGCGAGACGAAATATTATACTTTACGGAATTTCGCTTGTAGCAATGATAGGTTTCTCCTATTCGGTAGACTATGTGTTTGAAAGTGTACTTGAAGATCACCAAAAAGACCGTATTAATGTACTTTTTGATAAGAACGTAAACCAAAAGGCGGAAGGTTACAACCTTAACCAGTCTATGATTGCCATTGGTTCAGGTTCATGGCTTGGTAAAGGCTACCTTGAAGGAACACAAACAAAAGGCGGTTTTGTGCCGGAACAGCATACCGATTATATTTTTACCACAGTAGGTGAAGAATGGGGCTTTACAGGCGCAATGGTGGTAATCGTTTTGTTTGCAGCACTACTACTTCGTGTATTATACCTCGCAGAAAGGCAAAAATCGCGCTTTAGCCGAACGTATGGCTATTGTGTGGCAGCAGTACTCTTTATGCACTTTTTTGTAAATATAGCGATGCTTATTAAGCTTTTCCCTACTATTGGGGTACCACTTCCGTTTTTCTCTTACGGAGGATCGAGCTTATTTGCCTTTACAACGCTGTTGTTTATATTTATAAAACTGGATGCCAATAAGGTTAATGAGTGGTAATCAATCATTAATCTTTCTATATTTCAGCTTTTTAATTTTTACAAAGTTTTTAGTTATTCTAAAAGAATCATCAAAATAACTAGTCGCTAAGGTTTTACCCTTTATTTTTATATAAAAAGTATTTGAATTTTTATTTACAACCCTATAAAATGAAGCTGATTCGGACAGACCGTAATGATTTACTTTTATTGAGTCAACAATAATATTTTCATAATCTACTCTCCCATTGTCATCTGCTGAAAAATATTTACCTTCCAAATAAACTCCAAAAGAATGACCTAAAGCTCCAACTTCATCAAACAACTCTATATGAGGATCATCATTAGTAGATTCTCTAACTAGTATATAATCCTCTTTATACTCCTGATAACTTTTCAGGATAAGTTTTCCTTTATATAAACGCCATTCTCCTTTACTTTCACAACACCAGCCCCCTACATCCATAAAATATTTGTAATCAAAACTTTTATCCTTGTTAAGATTAAGTATCCCTTCAGTATAATCTCCTGAAACTTTATATTCTCCAATCGCATCACTTTCGTTAAGTCTTAAAACTCCACATGAAGACAAGTTAATCAGTAAAAGAAAAAGGGCTAAAAATCTTATCATAAGTATTAAAAAGATTACTCTGCTTTAACATCCAGGGCATCCCTCAGGGCATTACCTACCATCATAAAGGCAAGCACCAATAGTAGCATTGCAATTCCCGGAGCCAGTGCCAGATATGGTTTACCCAAAATAATATAGTTGTAGTGGTCTTTAATCATCCCTCCCCAACTTGGAATGGGAGGCTGTGCTCCAAGCCCTAAAAAGCTGAGTCCGCTTTCTACAAGAATGGCCGAAGCAAAATTTGCAGCCGATATAACGATTACCGGCGCCATGCTATTGGGTAATATATGGTTAAAAATTATTCTTCCGTTGTTATAACCTAAAGCCCTAGCTGCCGTTACAAACTGCATTTGTTTTATACTCATTACCTGCCCCCTAACCACACGGGCAACCTCTACCCACATAGTTAGCCCCACAGCAACAAATACCTGCCAGAAACCTTTACCCAACGCAAGGGTAATGGCAATAACCAAAAGCAGTGTAGGTATAGACCATATAATATTTACCAGCCACATTACAAAGGCATCTACCTTTCCTCCAAAATAACCTGCTATAGCACCAAAAAATATCCCAACAATAAGTGATATAAGAACTGCCACAAAACCTATGGAAATGGAAACTCTTGAACCTACCAGAAGCCTGCTAAGCAAATCCCTCCCCTGGCTGTCGGTACCCAATATAAATTTTTGCTGTTTTATATAATCAGCCTTTATTTTTTCGGCATCCTTAGTTCCAAATATCGTTAGAGGGACTGTTTTGGTAACAGCCAGATCGGCATCAGTGGTATATTCTTTATAAATAAGACTATCCCCTATTATTTCGTAACCTAAAATGGGTACTTTAGGCTGTATAAAATCTTTGCCTGTAAAGTAATCGCTTAAATGTGTTTCCTCTGTCTTACCGGAAACAGGTAGTGTAAGCATCTGCACGGTAAAACCCGGTGATTTAGAGTGAATAGAAAGATCACCCCAGTTTGCATTTTTTGTTTTATCGGGAGCCAACACATAGGCAAACAAGGCGACAAACATAAGGATTACAATAAACGACAAACTTAAAACGCCCCAAAAGTTCTTCCTGAACTTTTGGAGCGCTAAGCCTGTAAGGGATTGATTATTTTTATTCATTAAAACTTATCTGGTTTTAATAGGCTTTTCTTTTTTGTTTAAAGATACTGTTTTGGCAGCTTTAGGCTGCATATCTTCAAGTACGTTTAGTGCTTCCTCTACATATACATCTTTAGAAAGACTTTCATACCATCTTTGTTTTTTCTCTGCAGCGGCAGGATCTTTTTCAAAAGCAGCTTTTTCCTGCGGTAGTGGCTCAAACTGTAAACTGTTTTTATAATCAGATATCGCTTTGAACTTTTTGGTTATCTCTTCCGTTTTCGCAATTTCAGCTTTAAACTTGTCTATGTTAAGATCGAATTTAGTATCATCTTTTTTAGCATCAATCCATTTAGCATTTTCATCGATTAGCTTAAACTGGTCATTTTTAGAAATCCTGTCTTTACTGTTTGCAATAACAAGATCGAAATTATTATTGAAACGTGTAAACGAAGCAGCATCTATTTTATCCCATGGCATTGCGTTTTCTGAATCACGCTCTCCCATTTCAAGGTAAGCATATCTGTCCGGCATAATAATATCACTATAAACACCTTCTCTTTGTGTAGAACCACCATTAATACGGTAGAACTTTTGTGTAGTGGTTTTTAGTGCCCCTAAATCACCCATAGAGTTACCCCTAACAAACTGATTAAGGTCTATTACATTTTGAACAGTACCTTTACCATAGGTATGTCTGCTCCCTAAAATAAGTCCGCGGTTGTAATCCTGAATTGCAGCTGCAAAAATCTCTGAAGCCGAAGCCGAAAAGTTATTTACCAATACCACAAGCGGTCCGTCCCACTGCACTTTAGTATCCTTATCTTCAAGAACTTCTTTATTTTTTCCGGTAGTCTTAACCTGAACAACAGGCCCTTTAGGAACAAACAGCCCTGTCATATCCACAACGGTTTTAAGCGAACCTCCGCCGTTGTCCCTAAGGTCAATAATAATACCTTTTACACCGTTTTGTTTAAGTTTTTCAACTTCTGCTGCTACATCTTTAGCAGCATCACGGTTGTCTTTGTTCTCAAAGTCAATATAGAACTTAGGCAGGTTGATAATACCATATTTTAATCCGTCTTTTTCAACAACGCTTGATTTGGCATACGTCTCTTCCAACTCAACCACTTCCCTGGTTATAGGAATTACTTCAATACTACCGTCAACTTTCTTAACCGTTAGTCTAACCTCAGTACCTTTTGGCCCTTTAATTTTCTTAACCACATCTTCAAGGCGCATACCTGCAATATCTACTGGCATTTCCTCTCCCTGAGCCACTTTCATGATTAGGTCACCCTGCTCAAGCTGTTTACCTCTCCAGGCAGGACCACCAGGTATAAGTTCAGATATCTCTACATAATCATTTTTCTTCATTAACCTTGCCCCTATACCTTCAATAGAACCTCTCATACTGTCATCAAACTTCTCCTTATCATCCGGAGCAAAGTAGAATGTATGTGGGTCAAATCTTTCGGCAATAGCGTTAAGGTAAATACTAAACCATTCATCGCGTGTAAGATCTTCAATAAACTCAAAGTATTGGTCCAATGATTTTAAACTCGCTTCACGAGCTTCTTTCTCAAGTTCATCAAACGGTTTTGTTTCAGGCTTATCACCTTCTTTGTCTTTTTTCTCTTCAAAAGCCTTTGCTGCCTTATCCTGAACTTTTTGTTTATCAGTTACAGAAGATAATACCGAAAGCTTAAGTTGTTTTTCCCAACGTGTTTTAAGCTCGTCCTTACTTTTCACGTAAGGCTTATGCTCATAGTCGGCATCAAAAGTTTCGTTTATTGTATAATCAAAAGGTTTACTTAGTATATCCTTATAAAGTCCTTCCGACTCTTTTATCCTTTTAAGTAGTCTTGTATAGGTAAGATCAAAAAATGTAAGATCCCTTTCCCTAATCATATCATCAATCTTAAGTTCATATTTAGAGAACTCATCGATATCCGACTGCATGAAGAAACGTTTTGAAGGATCAAGCCCTTCTATATAATCTTTATAAACTCCTTTAGAGAAATTATCATCTATTGCAGCAGGGTCATAATGGCCTTTCTCAATAACAAATGTTATAAGTTCAAGTAATAATTTATCTTTTTCGGGATCTGACTGTTTCTGTCTTGGCACAAAACTAAATAGTGCTACTGTTAATACAGCAACAACTATAAGTATCTTATAATTTCTTTTCATAAATCTCAAAATGGCTTTCATTATAAATTCTGTATAAAAAAGCGTGCCAAAAATTCACCTGACATTAAATTCCGCCAATAAAAATGAGGGGCACGAAAGCAAAAATGCTTATTTTAGCTAACGTAAAAGTACAACTCTTATTTTGATTTCACTACACAGATGAAGAAAAAACCGCTTATACTGGTTACTAATGACGACGGTATTTCTGCCCCCGGCATACGTGCACTTATTTCGGTAATGAAAGAGATTGGGGAAGTTGTGGTGGTGGCACCCGACAGTCCGCAATCGGCCACCGGACATGCCATAACCATAAATAACACCCTGTTTATAAATAAGATAGACATTGACCCGGATGTAGAAACCGAATACAGTTGCTCAGGCACTCCGGTAGACTGCGTTAAGTTTGCCGTTAACGAAATTCTTAACCGCAAGCCCGATTTATGTGTTTCCGGAGTTAATCACGGCTCCAACTCATCAATCAATGTAATTTACTCCGGCACGATGAGTGCCGCAGTTGAAGCTGGTATTGAAGGTATCCCGGCTATAGGTTTTTCTTTATTGGATTACAACTGGAATGCCGATTTTGAGCCCGCAAAACCTTTTATAAAAAAAATAACTCAACAGGTTTTAGATAACGGATTGCCCGAAGGAGTTATACTTAACGTAAACTTCCCTAAGCTTAAGGAAAAAGAAATAAAAGGCATGAAAGTTTGCCGACAGGCCAAAGCCATGTGGATGGAAGAGTTTGATAAAAGACAAAACCCACAGGGACGCGATTATTACTGGCTGACAGGAAAATTTGTAAACCTTGACAATGGCGAAGATACAGACGAATGGGCACTTAAAAACGGATACATATCTATTGTACCTGTACAGTTTGACCTTACTGCCCATCACGCTATACAACAACTTAATTCGTGGAAATTATAAATGAAACTAACTGATTATATCCAATTATTCTTAGGCATAGTTATAGGCCTGGCAGCAGCCTTACTGGGTGTTTATCTTTTTTTAGAGTTATTTACCGATAATGGTTTTGAAAACGGCTTAAGTACAATGCGTGCCGAAGGTTTGTTAGGAAAAGTAATTACCATAGGTACAGTATTAAATCTCATCGTGTTTTTTATACTTATACGATTAAAAAAGGATATGATGGCCTGGGGTATAATTGCAGCTACTGCAATTCTTGCCCTTATTACGCTAATTGTATAAAACGCTGCTTTAAAATAACTATTTTTGGCTCTTAAACTTTAAGCATGAAATATTACATAATTGCAGGAGAAGCTTCGGGCGACCTACACGGCTCCAATCTTATGAAGGAACTTTACAAACAGGATCCGGACGCAGAAATACATTTTTGGGGAGGAGACCTTATGCAGCAAACCGGAGGCACACTAATAAAGCATTATCGTGATCTTGCATTTATGGGTTTTGCAGAAGTAGTGCAAAACCTGCGTACTATTTTAGGCAACATTAAGTTTTGCAAACAGGATATAGAATCCTTTAAGCCTGATGTAATTATCTTCATCGATTACCCAGGCTTTAACATGCGTATTGCCAAATGGGCTAAAGAAAAAGGCTATAAAACACATTACTACATTTCACCACAAATATGGGCATGGAAAGAAAACAGGATAAAAGCCATAAAAAGGGATGTAGACCATATGTATATCATCCTTCCGTTTGAAAAGGATTTTTATGAAAACAAACATCAGTTTGCCGTTGAGTTTGTAGGCCACCCGCTTATAGATGCCATACAAAACAGAAAAGCAACTGATGCCGAACAATTCAGAAAAGAAAATAATCTTGACGACAAGCCCGTAATCGCGTTGCTGCCCGGTAGCCGTAAACAGGAAATATCTAAAATGCTAAGCGAAATGCTGTCGGTAGTGAACTATTTTCCCGACTATCAGTTTGTAATAGCAGGAGCACCATCACAGGATTATGAATTCTATCAGCAGTTTTTAAAAAACAGTAATGTTCATTTTATAAGCAACAAGACTTACGATCTGCTAAGCATTGCCCATGCCGCATTAGTTACATCAGGCACTGCCACACTGGAAACAGCCTTATTTAAAGTACCGGAGGTAGTTTGCTATAAAGGAAACTGGATTTCTTATCAGATTGCAAAACGTATTATCACGCTTAAATACATATCACTGGTTAACCTTATAATGGATCGCGAAGTGGTAAAAGAACTTATTCAGGACGAATGTAACAAGAAGAACATTAAAAAGGAACTGGAGAAGATACTTAACCCTGAACACAGGAAAAAAGTACTTGAAGACTATAATCTTTTAGAGAAAAAACTAGGCGGTAGCGGGGCTAGCCAAAAAACTGCACAATTAATAATACAACATTTAACCAAGGCATAAACAACTTATAAATTTATTTCTATATTTGTGAATAAGCCATCCGTTAAACTATAAGATTACACTTTTGAAAAACCTTTTGCCTATATACCTGTTAGCCATGATGATGATTTCCTGTAAAGCATCATCTCAGATAATAACATCTAAAGAAGAGGCAAAACAAAAAGGGGTTTATTCGTATAGCGATACCGATAAGGAGACTTCTCTTAACAACACAGGAGGTGGCAGTTCTTCCAAAAAGAAAAATAAGAAGAATAAAAAATCGGAACCTGTTGCCAAAAAGAGCAATAAGGCTTCTGAAAATGAAATTGTACTGGATAACACCGAGTATGATTATACCACTACCCTAAATCCGGGCAACTATCTTCAAAACCAGATTGTTTTTAATGCTTTGGAGTATAACGGAGTAAAATACAAAACAGGAGGAACAACCAGAGACGGAATGGACTGTTCCGGACTTGTATTTACAACATTCAAGATTTTTGACATTAGCCTTCCGAGAAGTTCTCATGAGCAGGCTAAAGTAGGAAACACCATAAAACTATCTGAAGTTAAAACCGGCGACCTGCTTTTCTTTAAGAACAATCCAAGAAGAAACGTTATTAACCACGTAGGACTGGTAGTATCTACTGATAACGGGGATATTCAGTTCATCCACTCTACCCTTAGCCTAGGTGTTGTAATATCCTCTATGAGTGAGGATTATTATAAAAGAACCTTTGTGCAGGCAAACAGGGTTATTAAATAAATTCAAACTGTAATATTTAGCTTACTTTCTTATCTTTGGTAACACCTTACCTAAAGATTTATGATAATAGCATACATTACCCTCTTTATGGCAACCGGAATTTTTACCGGCTATTATCTTAACCTTTCCCCTCTTGTTACCGCACTCTTTCTAAGCCTTTCAGCAGTAGTATTTGCATTAACCTATCGTAAAAGCAAAAAGCAGTTAATTCAAAAACCATACTTTGCAATCACTACCGGATTACTGGCATTTGCACTGGGATTATTCAGCATAACTGCGCATAAGGCTATCAACCATAAAAATCATTATTCGCATTACCTTAATAACGATGTTATTATTGAAGGTACGATAGCGGAAAGACTCAAACCGAATGATTTCTCAGAAAGGTATTTTTTGGAAGTCAGCTACGTAAATCAAAAACATACAAGCGGAAAGATTTTAGTGAGCACTCCTATAGCAAAGCCACTTGAAATTGGTGATAAAATTATAATTACCGAAAAACCCAAAGCCATTAAAAAACCGCTTAATCCCTATCAGTTTGATTATGCAGAATACATGGCAAAGCAAAATGTTTATCACGAAATAAGGCTAAACAAAAACTATATAAAAGCAGGGAAGGTCAAGAACATTAATTACTACATTCATAACCTTAGAAACACCTTAATAAAAAGTTTTGATACATCACATTATAACAAGACAACCATAAACTTTTTAAACGCTTTACTCTTGGGACAAAGACAGGATCTTGATCCTGTTTTAACCGAAGCTTATGCATCAGCAGGTGTAATGCACATTCTCGCCATATCAGGTTTACACATTGCTATCCTGTTTTATATAATTAGTTTTCTAATTAAGCCTCTTGACTATCTTTACAAAAAAGGAAGATTATTCAAGCTTGTATTACTATTAACATCACTCTGGATTTTTGCAATAATTTCAGGACTGTCACCATCGGTAGTTAGGGCAGTGATTATGTTCAGTTTTATAAGCATCGGACAATACATAAACAGAGACACCAACCCTATTAATTCAATTGCTGTTTCAATGCTTCTTATTTTAGTGGTTAGTCCTGACCAACTGTTTGACGTAGGATTCCAGTTGAGCTATACTGCGGTAATTGCAATAGTTATATTTAGACCTCTCTATAAGAACTTCAAACCTTCCAGATACAGGGTAATGAATTACTTTCTGGAAATAACGCTCATTTCTGCGATAGCACAAATAAGCCTGCTCCCGTTTTGCCTTTATTACTTTAAGCAATTTCCGGGGTTATTCATCCCAGCTAATACCATAGTTGTACCATTAACAGGACTCATATTAATAGTAGCCCTGCTTACATTAGTCTTAAACTTTACTTTTACTCAGGCATCTTTTATAACAGGACAATTTTTGGAATGGCTTATTAAAGCGATGAATGCTTACACATCATGGATTGCCTCGTTCAGCAGCTTTAATTTTAGGAATATCACTTTTACAATCGGCCTGTCCATTCTTTTAGGAGGGGCATTGATTTGCATTGGCTTCTGGCTATTTAAACAATCATATAAAAGAACAATAGCTGTTTTGGCAAGTCTATTAATTTTCCAGATAGGTTATTTAGCATATAGAACTACTATTAACAACAAAGAAGAACTTATTGTATTCAACAGCTATAAAGAGCCTCTTATTACCATTAAAAAAGAAAAACAGGTTACTATATTGAGTAACGACACGCTTGCATCATCCCTGCAAGCCATTACAGACTACAAAATGGCCAATTTTAACCCAAAAGACACCATTATAACCCTCAAAAACTTTTTGTTGCTTAAAGAGCAGAAAATACTCGTAATTGACAAACGCAACTTATATCCTGAAAACATAAAGCCCGATATTATAATCCTTACTCAATCGCCAAAAGTAAATCTGGATAAAATAGTAACCCAGTTAAACCCTAAACAGGTAATTGCTGACGCAACTAATTACCCGTATTTAATTTCGCTATGGAAAGCGACTTGCATGAAAAGAAAAATCCCTTTTCATGCCGTAGCCGAAAAGGGATATTATATACTTGAATAATTATTATTGCTTCTGATTCTTGCTATAGAAACTTACTATCTCATTAGCCTTATCAAGCCATATTTTTGAAGTTTTCTCATAGCCTAACTTACCCATCTTTTTTAGTAAAGGTTTTCCATCATCACCTTTAGTACTTGCATCAACCAACCAAACCGTTGGATAAGCCCGTACACCAAATGAATTTTGCAGCGAATAGTTTTGCTGTTTAAGCTCTAAAGACTGTGATGACTGACGTGGAAAATCAAGTTCAACCAAAACTGCATTATCCTTAGCCCATTTACCAAAATCACTGGTTTTAAAAACATCTTTCTGAAGTTTCATGCACCATCCGCACCAGTCACTCCCGGTGAAGAATAAAAGCAAAGGCTTTTTTGTATCCTGAGAAAGCTTAATAGCCTTATTGATATCGGTATGCCACTCCAGCTCCTGAGCCTCAACAGCAAAAGAACCTAATAGTATGAAAAGTGCTAAAAGTAATTTTTTCATATAAAATTATTTTACTGCTCCTGTAAAGCGGTTAAAAGTTGTTCCGGAGTATGTAGTCCTACAATAGTATTAATTATCTCACCTTTTTTATCAAATACCATCATGGTTGGATAACCCTGTAAGTTAAGAATACGTGTAAACTCATGGGTAGCATTTTTTCCTTTACGGCCTTCCACATAGCCAGGATTAGAGTATTTCTTCCCTTTGTAAGTTACATCAGGCTGACCTTCGGCATTAAACTTAACAGCATAATAGTTTTTACTGATATACTCAACCACCTTAGGATCATGAAAAGTTTGCTTATCAAGTATTTTACATGGTCCACACCAATCGGTATACACATCCATAAAAATAGGTTTAGGTGACTTTTTTTGTGCAGCCTGAGCTTCATCAAAAGTCATCCATTTTATTTCCTGAGCTTTTGCCGCAACAGAACCTAAAGCGACAAGAAGTACTAAAAGTAGTTTTTTCATTATATTAATTTTTTAACCGGATAATCCAAAAACAATGCCGAAACTATCGAATCCCATGCATTAGTTTACTAATAAATTTACTAGTAGACATAGCAATTAATCCCATGATTATAGAAACCACCATAATCGCTAAGAAAAACATACCTATTCCTTTTTCTTTAGCTATAGCAGAAGAGTTTTCTCCTATTATACCTGCAACCTTGTTACCAATGGCTATAGCAAGGTACCACACACCAAACATAAAGGCAATCATTCTCCCGGGAACCAGCTTACTAACGTAAGACAATCCTACCGGAGAAATACAAAGCTCACCCATAGTATGGAATAAATATACAAATACAAGCCAAAACATACTTACTGATGCTGTTTTTGCTCCCGGTTCAATATCCATACCCCCAAGAGCAAGGAAACCCATACCAAGTCCTAATAGGATAAGCCCTATACCAAATTTAACATTTGCAGAGGGGTTGTATTTACTTTCCCACCATTTTGAGAACAATGGCGCAAGAGCAATAATAAACAGTGAGTTCAAAACATTAAACCAGGTTGCATTTATCTCGGTAAGCTTTTTAGTCACCTTATCAATACGCAACATTTCTAAAGTAGAGTCAGACAAATTCAGATATCCCGCACTATAGAAATCCTTCATAAGCATCCAGATTGTAATACCCCAAATGATAACAAAACTTACACTTAAGAAGATGTTTGCCAAGGCATATTTTTCAAATGTCTTTTTAAATAACAGATATAAGACCCATGTAATAATAGCAAGAGGAACAACTGCAATAAGCGTATTAACTATAAGAAAGGTCAAACTGGCGCTACCCGTTAATATCCTGTCGGTATAATCCCTCGCAAAAATAGTTAATGATCCCGGGGCCTGCTCAAACACCACAAAGAAGGTAAATATAAACACAGCAAAGAATGTTACAGCAGTTAACTTTTGGCGCGTTACTTCAGAGTATTGTGTAAGCCTGTATCCTAATAAAAAGAAGAACAAAAGCAACGCAACAATAATTGCAATATTAGAAAAATCGAACCCTGCAATATGGAAAAAGTTAACCTTACCTCCTGATATCTTAGAGACCGGATCGTTGATTACCCATACAAGCCCCAGTATACTACAAATAGCAATAATACCTAATTGCCACCCTGTAAAAGGCACCCTCTTATCATCATTCTTCTTATTTACTTCACTTTCTGCCATAATATTGGTATTGATCTCTGTAGCATCAGAATTAGCCAATGCAACATCATCAGCCATTTTTGGCTTAAGACCAATATTACCAAATATATTTTGAGAAAAGTAAAACTGCAATAACCCGAAAAGCATAAAAATACCTGCCAGTCCAAAACCTATACTCCATCCTACTTTTTCACCAAGATAGCCACATAATAAAATCCCAAAGAAAGCACCTGCATTTACACCCATGTAGAAAATAGTATAAGCACCATCTTTCTTTTCAGGAGTATCCTTATACATTTCTGAAATAATAGAGGTCATATTTGGCTTAAAGAAACCGGTCCCAAAAACTAATAGCGTTAAGCCCAGGTAAATGAAAAAAGGTGTTTCTATAGCCATACTGGCATGCCCTAAAGTCATTAGAAATGCACCTACGATTACAGCCCAACGATATCCTATAAGCTTATCTGCAAAGTACCCTCCAAGCATTGTAGAAAGGTACACTAGGGCAGTATACGATCCAAAAAGTGCCATAGCGTGTTCCCTTGGCCATCCCCAACCGGCTTTCTCCCCTGTGAGGGAAGCGGTTAAAAACAACACCAATAAAGCCCTCATACCGTAATAGGAGAAACGCTCCCACATTTCGGTAAAGAATAACACAAATAATCCTGCCGGATGTCCTAATACATTTGACTTAAAGAAGTCGGAATTTTCGTTTTGTACAGCCATTAATTTTCAATTTATCATATTCCTAAAAAATGAAAACCATAAGCTTACGCATATGGTTCTCAAAACAAAAATAGTTTAATATTATCTAACGCCGTGCATCATTTGTATAAGTTTCCTGCTCAGTACAAATAATATTATCGATGCGACACCCGCCATAACTACAAACAACATAAAGAAATCATAAAGATTTACAATAGAAAAGCCCATAAAATCTTTGGCATTTTCTACCTGATTTCCGTAAAGCTCCTTAACTACATTTTCCTTAACATCTTTATCCGATATAGAAGCTAAATCAATTCTTTCAAAAGGAATAACTTTTTGTCCCTTCACCTCAGTTGCACTTTCTTTCTCAAAGCCTTCAGGGAAAAGATGAAGCGTTTTTTCCTTTTCTATATTTTCAACAGTAGTTAAAGAAACTACTGCCTCCGGATATAACTGACTCAATGTACCTGCAAACTTATTTGCTGCCGCAGTACTTAAGAACCATACACCCATTAATAACGACGCAAATTTAACCGGAGCAAGTTTATTAACCATTGAAAGCCCGATTGGCGACAAGCAAAGCTCACCAAGAGTGTGAATAGTATATAAACTCAATAACCACATCATACTAACTTTAATTCCTGGTTCAAGACCTTTAACACCAAAAGCAATTACTAAATAACCCAGTGCAAGTAAGAATAAACCTATTGCCTGTTTGTAAGGAGATGCAGGCTCCATGTTTCTTTTACCAAGAACACCCCATAGCCAAACAAATACAGGAGCAAATATCACAATTGCAATGGCATTAACCGACTGGAAAAATGAAGCTGGTACTGTTGTACCCATTACATCCCTGTTGGTTTGCTCTTCTGCAAAGTAAGTTAATGAAGCACCTGCCTGCTCAAATGCAGACCAAAAGAAAATAACAAAGAAAGCAACGATATAGATCACCCAAATTCTTTGTCTTTCCACTTTTGTAAGTCCCGGATCAGATATAATGTATCCCGGCGCAGCAAGTGTTAGCGAGAATATAAACGCACCGATAACATCTTTATCTAATGCAAAATATAATGCCACTAATAACACCACCCATATAATACCCCAAACAACAAGCGTTTTTACAGATACGGGAGCAGAAACAGCATCTGCCTCTTTAATTTCTCTCGAACTGTTAGGTGCAGCACCAATCTGCTCACCTTCCGGAGTAACGATATATTTATTTTTTAGTAATACGAACAATACAACACTTAATATCATACCTCCACATGCAAGAAGGAAGCCCCATTTAAAGTCTGCAGGATTTCCTGTATCCCCAAAGAAACCACAAAGTAGCGGAGCAATAAAGGCTCCAAGATTAATACCCATATAGAATATTGTAAATGCCGAGTCAACCCTTTTATCACCTACAGGGTAAAGCTGACCCACCATTGTAGAAATATTCGGCTTAAAGAATCCGTTACCAAAAATAAGGAAACCAAGACCCGTGTACATCATTATACTCGCAAAGCCTACTTCCTCATAAAAACTTCCTGACAGGAACATAAAAAACTGGCCTATTGCCATTATGATACCACCAACAATGATAGATTTTCTGTTACCCCAGTATCTGTCTGCTACATATCCCCCGATAAGCGGAGTAAGGTAAACTAATCCGGTATAACTACCGTAAATCTGAGATCCAAACGCTTTGTCAAATAATAAAGCCTTTGTCATGAAAAGGATAAAAAGAGCTCGCATACCGTAGTAGCTAAAGCGCTCCCACATTTCAGTAACAAACAATACGTAGAGTCCCTTTGGATGTCCTGAATTAACTTGATTTTCTGCCATTGTAAAGTTAAAATTTAGAGTTTTAGTGTTATAGTTTCTCTTTAATAAAATTAGTCATCTTGGTAAACAGCTGGAGCCTTGTAGCCCCGCCATAAATACCGTGATTCTTATCAGGGTAGATAGCCCAGTCAAACTGTTTGTTAGCCTGTATTAAAGCCTCTACCATTAACATTGTATTTTGTACATGCACATTATCATCTGCCGAACCGTGTATAAGCAGGTAAGAACCTTTTAGATTACTTACATGGTTTATAGGAGAATTATCATCATACCCCGAAGCATTCTCCTGAGGCGTCTGCATATATCTCTCGGTATATACCGTATCATAAAAACGCCAGTTTGTAACCGGAGCCACGGCAATAGCCATTTTAAACACATCATTTCCTTTAAGGATACAGTTAGAAGACATAAAGCCTCCAAAACTCCAGCCAAATATACCTATTCTTGATGCATCTACATAATTATACCTTCCTAATACTTTAGCAGCATCAATCTGGTCTTCAACTTCATATTTACCAAGCTCCTTATAAGTTACCTTTTTAAAGTCGGCACCTTTAAAGCCTGTTCCACGTCCGTCTACACAAGCCACGATGTAACCCTGTTGTGCCAGCATAAGAAACCAGTAATCATTATAACTGTTCCATCTGTTAGCTACTTCCTGAGAACCAGGACCACTGTACTGGTACATAAAGAGCGGATATTTTTTGTTAGGATCAAAATCTGCCGGTTTAATTATCCAGGCATTAAGCTCATGACCTTTATCCGTTTTAATAGTAGTAAATTCTTTTTTAGGAAGATTATAACCCGCTAACCTTTCCTTAAGAGCATTATTATTAGCTATTTCTTTTACCTGATCACCATTTTTAGCACTTAGTAAAGCATAAGAAGTTGGCTCCTGAGCGCTTGAAAAACTATTTATAAAGTATTCGTAGTTAGGACTGAATGTAGCATCGTTTGTCCCAGTTTTTTGTGTAAGCCTTGTTTTGTTTTTACCCGTAAGTGCAATTCGGTATACATCACGGTTAATTGAACCATTCTCTACCGACTGGTAAAAGATATTTCCTGTTTTCTTATCAAAACCATAGTAAGCCGTTACTTCCCAGTTACCCTGTGTTACCTGACGGATAAGCTTACCCAATTTATCATAATGGTAAATATGGTTATAACCGTCTTTTTCGCTGGTCCATATAAAACTGTTATCATTAAGGAAAGTAAGATTATCTGTAATATCTATATAGGCCTTATCCGTTTCATGAAGCACCGGAGTAACTTTGCCTGAATCTGCATTAACAAATACCAGATTCAAATCATTCTGATGTCTGTTCATTAGCTGAACGCTTAATGTTTGTGCATCGTTTGTCCATTTGATTCTTGGTATATAGTAAGCATCAATAGTACCAAGGCTTATTGTTTTTGTAGTATTGCTTTTTACATCATAAAGATGAAGCGACACTTTTGAGTTATTCTCTCCTGCCTTAGGGTATTTAAACTCATATTGTTGCGGATAAAGCGACCCCTGATAAATGTCCATTGAGAATTCGGGTACATCACTTTCATCAAAACGGATGTAAGCAATCTTGTCTCCTGCCGCATTCCAGTCATAAGCTCTTACAAAAGCAAACTCCTCTTCATATACCCAGTCGGTAATACCATTTATAATAGCATTCTTTTGTCCGTCTGTAGTTATTTGTTTGGTAGTTTTTGTAGCAAGGTCAAAAACATAAAGATTATTGTTATAACCGTAAGCTACTTTAGAGTTATCGGCAGAAAAAGTTGGTTCCTGCACCTGGTTATCACTTAGCTTAACAAGCGATTTTGAAGCAATATCATAAATATAAAAATCGGCTGTAAAAGAGTGCCTGAAAATCTGGTTTGAATTTGTGGCAATAAGCACTTTCTTCTCATCTGGACTAAAGGTATAACTATCTATACCTTTCAGTTCGCTAAAGCTTTTAGAATCTATAATCGTGCTAACCTTTTCAAGAGTTGCAAAATCGTACAGGTCTATTTGCGAAGTTCCGGCATTCCAGTTGCTGTTTAAAACCGTGTATTGGTTTGTATTCTGCATCGCTTCCAGCGAGTACATTCCCTTTGTCCTGTAGCTTCCGCTCCAAATCTCTTCGAGGGTTATTTTTTGCTGCCCAAGAACAGGCAAACTTAACAGTAAAAATAAGTAAAGTGACTTTTTGATATTTTTCATTCTATACATGGTAAAAAACCTCCAATTTTAATAAATTTTTATGAGATAGCCGTCCTTTTTTTTGTTAAATGAAAAATTACACCGCAATTAGCGGAAATATCGCATTAATAGTTTTTAGCATTTGCACAGCTTAAAATGTATCTTTGCAAACTATTATCACATTAAGACACTGAAAATGAGCAAGGCAATAGCTGGTTTCTCTAAACTATCTAAAGAAGAAAAAATTAACTGGATTGCAAACGAGTATTTTACCAATCCGGCAGATGCAATATCGTTACTAAAAAAATACTGGAATTCAGACAAATCGTTACAAAAGCTGCATGATGAATTCATAGAAAATACCATTACCAATTTTTATCTTCCACTTGGTGTAGCCCCTAATTTTACAATTAACGGAAGGGAATACACTATCCCTATGGCTGTAGAAGAAAGTTCGGTAGTGGCAGCAGCCTCAAAAGCTGCTAAATTTTGGGCACAACGCGGTGGTTTTAAGACCATGATACTGGGAACCGAAAAGATAGGACAGGTTCATTTCCTATATAAGGGGGACAAGGAAAAACTTGCCTCTTTCTTCAATACTGTAAAGCCAAAGTTTTTTGAGGAAACCGAAAGCATAACCAAAAACATGCAAAAGCGCGGTGGCGGTATTCTGGACATTGTTTTAAAAGACAAAACCGATTCGCTTGATAATTATTATCAGCTGCATGCTACTTTTGAAACAAAGGACAGTATGGGAGCCAACTTTATCAACTCCTGCCTGGAACAGTTTTCCAAAACACTGAAAAACGAAGCGCAAAACAACAATGCTTTTACCGAAGAAGAAAAGCAGGTTCAGGTAATTATGAGCATACTTTCTAACTATGTACCCAACTGCGTGGTTAGAGCAGAGGTTTCCTGCCCCGTAGCCGATTTAAATGAAGGTAATGGCGTAGACCCTGCAGAGTTTGCAGAAAAGTTTGTTACAGCAGTTAAGATTGCCGAAATAGAACCTTTTAGGGCAGTTACCCATAATAAAGGTATAATGAATGGTATTGACTCTGTAGTAGTAGCCACAGGAAACGATTTCAGGGCTGTTGAAGCAGGTGTTCATGCCTATGCTTCAAAAGGCGGAACGTACAGCAGCCTTTCTCATGCGAAAATCGACAATGGCATATTTACATTCTGGATGGATATTCCGTTAGCACTGGGTACGGTAGGCGGCCTTACAAGCTTACATCCTCTTGTAAAGCTTTCTCTTGAAATGCTGGGTAACCCAACTGCAAAAGAACTTATGCAGATTATTGCTGTTACAGGTCTGGCTCAAAACTTCGCAGCATTACGCTCACTAACGACAACAGGAATACAACAGGGACACATGAAAATGCACCTGATGAACATATTAAACCAACTGGAAGCTACCGATAGCGAAAAACAGCAAACCGTAAAGTATTTTGAAAAAAACACAGTAACACACGCTGCTGTGGTAGACTTTATAAAAGATTTACGAAAAGTAACAGCCAAAGACCTTGAAAAAGACTTTTTATAGTAACGGGAAACTTTTAATAACCGGCGAATACACCGTTCTTGACGGAGCAAATGCTTTTGCATTACCCACTAAGCAAGGACAGTATTTATATATAAACTCCGGAAATGACAAAACCATTATCTGGAAAAGCTTTGATAATGATAAAAGCATTTGGTTTGAAGATACCCTTTCGTTTTCGGAAATATATAATGGCTGTACTGAAAGTAAAAACCCTGTTACCCAAACCTTGGTAAAAATCCTTAATGCTGCCCATAGCCATAACCCCGATGTTCTAAACAATTCAACAGGGTATGAAGTTATCACAGAGCTTACTTTTCCGAGACAATGGGGTCTTGGCACTTCTTCAACCCTTATAAATAATATCGCCCAGTGGTTTAATATTGATGCGTACACATTGCTGAATGAGAGTTTTGGAGGAAGTGGTTATGATATTGCATGTGCCCAAAATAACACACCCATTTTATACCGACTCGATAACAACAAACCTATAGTCAAGAAGATTGAGTTTAATCCATCTTTTACAAACAGGGTGTTCTTTGTATACCTTAACCAAAAACAAAACAGCCGAAGCGCAATAGCAGCCTACAAAAGCAAAAAGAATGATATTTCGTCCATCATCACTAAGATAAATTTCATTACTCAAGAAGCTTTAAAAGCTCAGGATCTTAATGAGTTTATTAACCTTATGGATGAACACTCGCTAATAATGAGCAACATCCTTGAAATTCCAACAGTAAAAGAAGAGCTTTTCCACGACTTTAACGGCACTGTAAAAAGCTTAGGAGCTTGGGGTGGTGATTTTATACTTGTAGTATCATTAACCGATGAAACAAACACCATAAATTATTTTAAAGAAAAAGGTTATCCCGTTATTGTCCCTTATAAGGATATGATATTATAAAACAAAAATCCCGCCTAAGGCGGGATTTTTAATATCTATACAACTTTATTAGTTGTTTGATCTTTCATCTTCGATATCAGCATTTTCTTTTAATGCCGGAGTAATTCTTTGGTTTACTCTGTTTTTATCTTCTTTTTCTACTCTTGATAAGTAAGAGTTGTAGTTAGGAAGCTCAGGAGCTTTTTCAACATTCTTAACTTTTAGCATGAATACACCTGACTTACCAACAACAAGACCTGAAGTTTTATCTT
Organism: Flavobacterium beibuense; assembly: GCF_004151245.1. Classification (GTDB taxonomy): domain Bacteria; phylum Bacteroidota; class Bacteroidia; order Flavobacteriales; family Flavobacteriaceae; genus Flavobacterium; species Flavobacterium beibuense_A. Next base: position 226,064 of record NZ_JUIW01000005.1, on the reverse strand, counting down.
TGTCAAGAGCAAAAGCAGTACCTGCAATTTTTGGCTCCGAACCTACTGTAGGTATTGAAGCTCCGCTTAAGGTTACATTCTCTGCAGTTGCTACTTTAGAACCCGATGCCTGAGCAACAGCCTCAAGAGTATCACCCTTCATTTTGTCTTTTATCATTTCAGCTTTCTTCTCATTTCTAAGAATAGGACCTACTACTAATCTAGCTTCTTCAAGAGGCAACAATCCTGTTTTGTTAACATTAGTTACCCTTGCAATTACGTGTCCGTCAGAAGTATCAAATTTCTTAACAGAACCTTCTTCAGTATCTTTTGAGAAAGCCCACATTACGATAGCTCTTTGAGAACCTAATCCCTGAACAGCTTCATCGTTAGGAAGTAATTTCTGAACCTGTACCGGATTAAGGTTAGCAGCTTTTGCCACTTCTTCAAACGGTTTTTCCTGAGCATCAAGTTCAAACTGAGCTGCTTTTTCAAATACTGCATCACTTGTAGCTTCACTTGGCTGAACTGAAAGAGCAACAGTAGCTAACTGTACAGCGTCATATTTTGCATCAACTTTAATTACATGGTAACCGAAATCTGTCTCAACCACACCGGTTTTTCCAACAGGGCTATTGAACACGAAATCATTAAACTGAGGCACCATCTGGCCAGGAACAATGTTATCATAAGTACCACCATTGTTTTTAGATCCCGGGTCTTCGCTGTTCTCAGCAGCTAAAGCAGCAAATGAAGAAGGGTTTGCATTAACCTGTTTTAAAAGGTTATCAGCTTTAGCTTTAGCCTCTTCTTTAGTTAACTCTATAGTAGGGTTAGCTCTCATTGCTCCTTTGTAAGTAATAAGGATATGACTTGCTTTTGCGCTACCTCCTGATTTTTTGTTCATCATTTTAGTAAGCTTAAGGTAGCCATCTTCCTGGTAAGGGCCATAAACATCACCTTTAGCAAGGTTAAAGATTTCCTCAGCATGTTCTACAGGAATATCTTTTTTAGCAACATACGTTGTATCAAATCTGATGTCAGAGTTTTTGTTTACAAACTCAGGAACATCTTCAAATTTCATTTCTCTGAAACCGGCAATAGTATCATTACCTTCTACTCTTGCAGCAAGCATACCGTTAATTTCGTTTCTAAGAGCAAGTTCATCTTCTCCGGATGCCTTGTCTTCTATCTTAACGTACTCTATTGAACGTGTAGGCTCTGATTTGTATTTTTTCTCGTTCTTTTTCATGTAGCTCATAATTGCATCATCTGCAATTGTAACCTCATCATCATTGATAGTTGAAAAAGGAACATATACATAATCAAAAGTAATTTTATCACTTTCTGCCTGGTATCTTGCTTTTGCATCAAGATTTGTAGCCACAAATCCTGCTTTTACCATTGCAGTATATATTTGTTTTTTAGCTGCAGCTTCAACAAGAGGCCTGTTTCTTTCCATTGAAGCCCACCCTGCCTCATCATTAACTTTCATGTTAGCAAGAAACTCGTTGAACTTAGCTTTATCAAACTGACCTAAAGCATTAAGAAACTGAGGATTTTGAGCCACCTGAGGGTTTTGGCTGTACATGTTGATTACATGATCTCTTCCTACTCTTAAGCCTGCATCTTCAAACCTTTCGCCATAAAGAATATTCTCTACTTCCTGATTCCATATTGCGTTTGAAGCCTGTGTAGATGATATACCAGGTTGATTTCTTTCTAAATCACTAACCTTTTGCACAAACTCCTTTACAGGGATATCTGTACCGTTTACACTACCCACATTTGTGTTTGATGCAAAACGACCATTCCTTATAACGTCCTGCACTACAAAAGCAAAAAGACAAAAACCAATAACAAGTATCAGAATAAGCGAACGCTGCCTAATTTTTGATAAAACCGCCATTTTTTATGTTGTTAAATTTTATTTCAGTGGGCGAAAATACAATTATCTATTTAATAATAAAAGTAGACAAGTTATATTTTCCGATTAAAATGTTAAATTTTTTATTTCTGTTGCACAGGAATAAATTTTATGAGTTCAATCTTTTTATTTGAAGCCATCTCGATGAGGATTTCAAAATTTTCAAAATTTATCCTGTGCCCTGTTTTAGGTATTTCCTTGGTATTATGCACCACAAATCCACCTAGGGTCGAATACGAATCGCTTTCAGGTATCTCAAGCTCATATTCCTCATTAACATACTCTACATCAAGCCTTGCCGAAAACAGGTACACTCCGTTTTCAAGCTCTTTTTCTACAAGCTCTTCCTCGTCGTCATGCTCATCTTCAATTTCACCAAAAAGCTCTTCAATAATATCCTCTACGGTAACAATCCCCGATGTACCTCCATATTCATCAATAATTACTGCCAGGCTTTTTCTCTTTTTGGTAAGTATACCCAATAGTTCTTTAATGTAAATGGTTCCCGGCACATACTCGGCAGATATCATCATCTCACCTACATTCTTTGGTTTTTTAAACAACTCAAACGAATGAATGTAACCAATTATATTATCAAACGATTCTTTATAAACTATCATTTTAGAATAGCCGGTATCCACAAAAAGATCTTTCAGCTCGGTCACTGTATCATTAATCTCAACCCCTACAATCTCGGTTCGGGGGGTCATGATATCACGTGCTTTTAAATCGGAAAACTCAAGCGCATTCTGGAATATCTGTATTTCAGAATCCACCTCTTCCTGCTCTTCCACCCCGTTCATCTGTTCGGTTATATAATGACCCAGTTCGCCACGGCTGAAATAACCCTGTTGCTTATCTCCGCTGGTCCTGAATATTTTTATGAGTATAAAATCGGATATCCGTATCACAAACTTAGATGCCATTGAAAACAGGCAGTAAAAGAAGTAAGCAGGCAAAGCAAAAAGTTTGATAAGCCTGTTAGCATATACCTGAAAAAAAACCTTGGGTATAAACTCGGCCGTAAGAAGTATTATAAAAGCCGAAATTATAATTTGCAGCAATACAGTATTAAAAACCGAAAGCTGAGCAGGATCAAGCCACCTCATAACAACAATACCCATATAATACCCATAAACAACAAGCACTATACTGTTCCCTACAAGCATCGAGGTAATAAACCTGGCCGGTTTCTCGGTAAGTTTGGTAAGTATCCTGGAAAGAAACGAAGTCTGTTTCCTTTCTACGCTAAGGTATATTTTATTGGACGACACATACGCTATCTCCATTCCTGAAAAAAAGGCGGAAAGCAGTAAGCATAGTATAATGACCGTCGCTTCCATAAGCGTTTATCTATTCCTGTTTTTTATTGTCAAACTTTTTAAGATTTTTCTTCCTGAAGAAGAACATAAATACAGCGAGAGCAGCAAAAGCAAAATTCACATAAGGAGCTCCTCCTCCTTCTTCAGAGAACGATACTATACCTCTGTAAATAAAAAATACTGCAAAAAGTAAATATAAATATGTAGTAACCTTTAAAAATCCCATTATGTGTTATTCTAAATTATCAATTTCTCCTTCTCCGGTGTTTTGCTGTGCATTAACAACCTTAAAATCCTTACTGAAGTCGATACCGGGGCCTTCATAATAGCTGCCGTCGATATCTGTAAATTTAAACTTTTTTTCGGTATAAAACCATTCGTTCATTTGATCGTAGTACAACTGCTCTGTTTCCAGGTATTTACCATCTGAAGAAGTAAGCTTTACATTACCCTGTAAATCTATAATTTTTGTCTTGTTGTAACTGACAGCATAATCCGACTCCACGTAGCTTTTGGTATTATTCTCGTCCAATAGGGTAACATGAACTCCCTTAGGGAATTCGTTAAATCCGTACTCAAGATTAGAATAATCAAGCATTAAAGGACTTACCAGTATTGCCTTAACTTTTCCGGAATCGGTATATTTAAGATTTATATCCTCCGATTGCCCTATTGGGCTAAAGGCTACCTCGTTCATTCTCTGAACATCCCTAAGATTACTTTCACACGAAGCTAGCAATCCTAAAACCGATAAACCAAAAAGGAGTTTATATTTTTGAAGTTTCATTATTTTATTTTTGGAAGCGTAACCGTTTCATTTATCCAACATCCATACTTTATCTCATCACCCTTTCTCTTACCGGCCTCTTTCATTTCATCGGCAGTAGGAAGTCTTTTTTCATACCCCTGCACCATAGAGTCTACAGTACGTTTGTACTTAGGATCTACACCTTCCGCTTTTTTTGCAGTATCTATCGCAAGCCAAAGCAATGCTTTTCTTTCAAATTCGGTAACATCGCACTCCCTGGTAACAGAAGAGTACATTTCGGCTAAAAATATATACGGGCGTGCATCTTTAGGATTATCCTTCATCACTTTAAACGCATATTCTTTTGCCTTAGCTTTATCGGTATTCCTAAACACTCCTGCAACCTTATAATTTATATCTGCTCTTTCCTCAGGATTTTTCTCCATTTGAGCAGCTTTATCAAAATACATTACCGCTTCCTGGGTATTGTTTTTCCTTAAAGCTATGTTTGCCATATTAAAAGCAGATTGTACCGAAGGCCTTAACTCATAAAGAGTGCGCGCCCCTTTTTCCAACACGACAGAATTATAGCACCTGTTCAAGAACATTACATTAACCAACGCTTCGAGCCAGTCGGCATTCTCTTTATTTTTTTCAAACTTTGCACTATAGAACTCTTCAAGCCCTTCACAACTGAAATGTTTAGATGACAACCTGTCTACATTTTCACCTACTGCCGTTAAAGCGTCCAGATCATTTTTAGCAGAAGCCAAAAACTCTTTTTCTTCTTCAGTAAGTGGCTCTGTTTCCTTTTTTACTAAAAGAGCTGATTTCTTATTTGCAATCTTGTTTTTAGCATAAATTATCTGAGCAGAAATATCACCAAACTTACTCATAAAGTCTGCTGTAGAAATATTTGCCTTTCCGCTCTCAAAGCGCTTTAAATAAAGTGAGTAATAGGTTTCCAACTCCCTGTAACCTGTAAAATCATGACTTTGCTGAGTAAAAGCCTTATCAAATGCTTCAAATATTTTATCCTCGCTCTCCAACTTCTGATCGTACTGCAGCTGAGCTTTTTTTATGGCATTTCTGTTTTTTGCAGTAGGGAAGTTTTTATTGTAATTATCATACAATGCAAAAAGGCCGTCTATATATTCCTGCTTTGCCTTCTTATCCTGTGCCGACTCTACTTTATATACATAAGCAACTTCTGCTAGCGCATAAAGCTTTTCATCTGCTTTAGGACATTCTTTTACAAGATCTTTAAGACCATCTAACGCCTCATCATAATTTCCGGATTTTACAACAGCTTCAAAAGCAGCAATTGCCTCTTCACATTTAGAAGCTTCCTGCGCTTTAGTTGTAAATACCGAAGCGATAAATAAAAAAACTATAAGACTTTTTTTTATCATCATGATGAGCAATTTATTTTATTAGAAATACTTACGTTTAACAAACCATCTGTCGTTAAACGAGAGGCTTAAATACACATTAAAATAATTTTCCTGTATAAGTCCGGCATTAGTTGTACCACGCTTACCCACCTCAAAACCCAGATTAAGATTGGCCGGAGCAACTAAGTTACCATTTGCTCCCATAGGAAAACCAAAACCAAAACTAAGAGCCATATCGTTTATCTCTTCGTTATTGATAACAAGGCCAGTGTTTTCATATCTTAAACCTGCCCTGTAGGTAATCCTGTTAAGGTAGCTGGTGTATGAATTGTATTTTGGTATAAAATAACCTCCTAAAGACATTTTGTATGAATTTTGAAAGGCAAGATTATCAACAGTATTAAAACGATTAGACATATCATTGCTTTCCTGCCCTGTAAACTGAGCAGCTACAAACCATTTTCTTTCAAAACCAAAACCTGTACCAAGAGTAAAAGCAGAAGGTAAATCTGTATCGGATTTTAATTCATTCTGCTCAATATCATCAATCACAACCTGATTACCGCTAGAACCTAACGAGATAGTAGCCAGATTTCTTGTAGTTGTTGTATTTAATGTAGAGGCCGGCGTATAAATAACGCTGCTGTACCAAGTAAGTCCGTTTTTAAACCTTGTTTTATAATTTGCTGCCAAATTAAATGAGGCACCACCGTAATGAGAATTGTTTTGCTCTCGGGTAGCATACTGAACATCTGACACAGCGACAATAGACTCTGTATCTATATTACCGAAGTTGTAATTAATATCGGCACCTACGCTAAACTTAGGCGTAATTTCATAAGATGCACCAAAAAACACCCGGTTAAGCCCTCCTTTACCATTAAATCGGGAGAATCTTTCTATATCGTCAGCTCCGGTTACTATATTATCCACTTTATACCCTACAGATGTGTAAGGCATAATACCTAAAGCAATACCGGCTTTATTACTAACAGGAAGCCCTATACCCAAATAATTAAGCGTAGTCCTGTTAACTTTTTCGGTAGCATCTGCTGTCTCCAAAGATGTAGCCGAAGTATTTGCCCCGATAGTAAACGTAGTATAATCAAGAGAACTATAGGTAGAAGGATTTTGAAGGTTAACGTGAATACTGTCTCTTAGTATCCCTACCCCTCCCATGCTTATATTCTCTACAGTACCTTTAAATTTTTGGTCTCCCAAACCGTAGTAAGAATAAGGTGATGCATTACTTTCCTGTGAAAAAACTACCCCCGAAAAAAGAAGGCAAAAGCCTGCGATTATGTTTTTAATCATTTTTGATTTTATATATATATAAATTGTTCAAACTTTCCAGCAGAAAATTTGAATTGGCAAATATGGTGTTTTTTAATCTTTTAGCCAAAAATTCAGCGTCTCCTCCTGTTAATATAACCGTTAAATCTTCATAGTCCCTACTATATTCCTTTATAAACCCTTCAATTTCATACACAAAGCCGTTTACAGCACCCGAATGTAACGAAGAATTAGTAGAGTCGCCTATATATGTTGACGGTGTTTCCGGATATAACAACGGAAGTTTTGCGGTAAAATTATGCATGGCATCATACCTCATCTGTAAACCCGGAGAGATAGCTCCACCCAAATAATGGTTATTTCTGTCTACAAAGTCGTAGGTTATGCATGTACCTGCATCGAGTACGAGCCTGTTTTGTTCAGGAAACTGAAGCACCGCGCCTGCAGCCAAAACCATCCTGTCTACGCCTAAAGTAGCCGGAGTCGCATATTTATTTATGAACGGAAAAGAAAATTCATGGTCAATTACCGTTACCGGAGCATATTTTTTAAGCTCTGCTACAATTTCTTTTTCGCGATTTCCTACCGAAGAAAGGATAACCGACACGATTTTTTGATGCTGCTCAAAAATTTTTTTAATTTTTTTTTCGGCCTCGTTTTTTTCAAAAACAAATTTCTCTTTCAAGGCATTTACCTCAAACACAGCAGCTTTAATTTTTGTATTACCTATATCTACAGCTAAAAGCATTTTCCTTTTGTTAGTAGGGCAAAGATACAAATTGATTTTTTTTGATTTTTGTTTTGGATAATATAAAAATGGTTCTATATTTGCACCCGCAATGACAACGGTACCTTAGCTCAGTTGGTAGAGCAATGGACTGAAAATCCATGTGTCCCTGGTTCGATTCCTGGAGGTACCACAAACAAAAAAAGCCGGTTTACAAAATGTAAACCGGCTTTTTCTTTTTCAAGAATAGATAGCTTTTATTTCCATCTCTTTTTAAAAGTTTCACTTCGTTTTTCATCTTTACCCTCAATCCTTACTTCAGGAGGTGTAGATGTTAACTGTCCCTTTTCATCTACATAGACAAACATATCTTCGAGGCTCTTTCCTTTATTGTTATTCGTTTTCCTGTCCTCCCTCTTTAATTCCTTTTCCTTTTTCTTTTTTGCTTTCTTTTTTATGTTTTCTTTTTTTGTAAATGAGTCTGGCATAAATATATAATGTTTGATTAAAATTAAAATGCTTCTTTTGAAGCATTCGTTCACTAGTATAAAAAACTAAGAATGGCCTAATAAGCCACTCTTAGTCTTTAAAATATAATTCCTTAATATTTTTTATTATTGAATTTAAAAGCTCCCGGCTGAGCTGACTTAGGGCGGGCTTCGTTCACAACGATAGAATTAGAATCCACAGCACTTTCATTAAGCTCCTGAATGGCCTTTATACCATCCTGCTTATTGTTCATTTCCACAAAACCGAAGCCTTTAGAGATATTAGTAATATTGTCTGTAATAATTTTTACAGTTTCGACCTCGCCATAAGTTGCGAATAGGTCACGTAATTTGGCTTCCGAAGTCTGCTGACTCAGATTCCCTACATAAATGTTCATAGTATAATTTGTTTAAATTAAAAAAAAAGAGGTAACTGAAACACCTCGACTGAAGAGAAAGATGGGAACAAATTGCAGATCAGAGAAAGCTTGGCAGAAAACCAATTGTGGTAAAGGTAGGCATAATAATATCAAATACACCATATTACAGGAATATATAGGCAAAACCGTTTAATTACTCCTGTTTTTAACAGATTATACCTCTAAAACATCATACTTTAAGACAGATACACTTTTTTACTACCTGCCTCTCCTATTAATATACAGGAAAAAGCCTACAACATTTTTATTATCCCAGCGTTATTTGTTTCAAAATCAAATCAACTGTAATGAATCAAACCAACACCTTAACCGCAACGCCATGGAATGGTATTACTAAATTCCTTTTCCGGTATTTTTTTGTTTTTTGTGCACTTTCAATATTTCCTGCGATAGGGAATATTTTGTTTACTATTGTAAGTAAACTGCTGAATCTTCTTTTTGACTCTGAAATCACTTACCACCCAAGTGGAAGCGGAGACACACTATATGACTATTATAAATTGATTTTTTCTCTCACAACAGCTCTTGCAGCAGCTTGTTTATGGAGCCTTATTGACAGAAAAAACAAAGAATACAAGCTTATACTATACTGGCAGGAAACTTATGTCCGCTATTACTTAGGCATGTTTATGTTGGTATACGGCTTCTCTAAAGTTATCAAAACCCAGTTCACATATCCTTCGCTAACCTCACTAATGCTGCCGTTAGGAAATAAAACACCGATGGGCCTGGCCTGGACCTTTATGGGATTCTCCGATACTTATACAATATTTTCAGGCTTATGCGAGGTTATAGGCGGATTGCTTTTAATGTACCGAAAAACCAGAACTCTGGGAGCTATAGTATGTTTTGGCGTTATGCTTAATGTGTTTTTAATAAACATGTCTTATGACGTCCCTGTTAAGCTTTTCTCATTCCAGCTTATGCTGCTTGCCGCTTTTCTTATTGGCCTTGATTATAAAAGACTCCTAAATGTATTTATATTTAACAAACCGGTAGGTACACAACTTAACCGCCAGCCTTTTAAGTCAAAAAAAGCCAACCTTATTACTCAAATCGTAAAAGGAGTAGCTATAATCGCAGCTTCAGGTTTTATGATATATAATGGACTCAGATCTCAAAAGATGGAGTATGGTGATGCATGTCCTAAACCTGCCATGTATGGCATTTATGAAGCAGAGGATTTTATAATGAATAATGACACCCTGCCACCTACTCTTACAGACACCAATAGATGGAAAAATATAGTCTTTGAAAAAGGCGATGGTGTAAATATCTTTAAAATGAATTCATCTAACTGGGGGCATCTTTTACGTTATCGTGCAGAAACCGACACCCTTAAAAAAGAAATTTCCTTTTTTAGTTATAGCGACTCTACGGAAGTAGGCAGGTTAAAATATTATAAAACCGACAGCATACATTATACTTTTGAAGGTATTTTTAAAAACGACACTATTAAATTGAATACACGTCGTAGTGATGAAAAAGATTTCCCACTAATCAGTAAAGGTTTTAATTGGGTAAACGAATACCCAGATAACAGATAATTAAAAACATACTTTAAAAAGCCCTGCTAATGCGGGGCTTTTTTATTCTACCTGTAAATGTTTTTTTCGTAATTTTAATACAATCAGCTGAAAACCAACCTTGCACATGAAAAAAACATTATCCCTATTACTTTTCTTTGTTGTTGTTTCGGCATTTTCACAAAGCAGTGAGGATACTACATTTGTAAAAGTGCGATATGGCCACAAGGGTTTTGAGTTTAATACCAGCGATAATAAATTTTTACTGCAAATTCAGGGAAGGCTACAGCTAAGACTTTCCACTCCGGGCGATCAGGACCCGGTAACTTATGACGATTACCTAACCGAAAATAAAACTGCTTTCAAAATAAACAGGGCCCGATTAAAAATAGGCGGTCATGCCTATGAACCCTGGCTTAAATACTATTTTGAATACGAATTATCACAAAGTAATCTTTTGGATTTTAGGATAATGCTTGAAAAATGGGAATTTCTCAGCTTCAAAGCAGGGCAATGGAAAGTGGAGTTTACCCGTGAGCGTTTTATAAGCAGTGGCGAACAGCAAATGGTAGACCGGTCGCTTATAAACAGGGAATTTACTTTAGACAGGCAACAGGGATTGGAAGTATACGGCCACCTTAAAGGCAAAGGGATACTCGACTTTAATTACTGGGCTGCCACTTTAACCGGTACAGGCAGGGGAAGTACCACTAACGACGACAATAACATTATGTATTTTGGCAGGGCACAATGGAACTTTTTAGGCAGGGAAGTTGGTTTTGAAGGCAGCGATTTGGAGTTTCATGAAAAACCTGCTGCTTATGTAGCTTTTGCCGTAGCAACAAATCAAAGTCCTTATACCCGATTCTCTCAGGCAGGAGGCGGCTATCTTACCAGTTTTGAAGATGGGGAACCCGGGCAATACAGGGTTAATCAAACCAATTTGGAAAGCGCTTTTTTATATAAAGGGTTTAGTGCACAAACCGAATGGCATCATAAAGACATAATAGACAAACTTAATGGTAATGCTACAACACAGCTTAGGGGCTATTATGTACAGGGAGGCTATTTTTTCCATTATCTTTTTGACTGGTTTCCTAAAAAAATGGAAATAGCTGCGCGATATGCTGAGTTTAAACCTGACACAGATTTACCTGAAAACCTGCAAACGGAAACCTCTATTGCCTGCAACTGGTTTTTTCACGGACATAAATGCAAACTAACATGCGAAGGAAGCTACTTTAGCTATCAGGACAGATCCTTACCTTATGAGGGTGGCTGGCGCTTTAGGCTTCAGCTTGATTTTTCTTTTTAACCACACATATTAAAGCTGCGTTTTTTACTTTTGCCTTGCATCAGCTAAAAAAAGTAAACATGTCTAATTTTGAGTTTAAGGATTCCTGGATAAAAACAATTAAACAACATGCGGCACAGTCGGAAAAAGACGGAAGACTGCATTCGGAAATACTTAACCTCATCTATTCCCAAAACTGGTTTAATATTTACGTCCCTAAAGCCTATGGAGGACTTGAAAAACCATTACCTGAAATACTTTTACTGGAAGAACAGATTGCCAAAGCCGACGGAAGTACAGGCTGGACTGTTACCTTATGCAGCGGAGCAGCATGGTTTGCCGCTTTTTTAGATATAGAACTGGCTAAAGAGATTTTCAGCAATCCTAAAGCCTGCCTGGCAGGCAGCGGGGCAGCTACAGGCACAGCCACACAAACCCCAAACGGTTATCTTATAAACGGAAACTGGAAATATGCCAGCGGGGCTCTTCACGCCACTCACTTTACCATGAACTGCCCTGTAAAAAACAGTGACGGCTCAGCGGTTTTAGATGAAAATAAAGAAGAACTTATACTTTCCTTTTTACTCGACAAAAAAGATGTAACCATTATACCAAACTGGCCCTCTATGGGTATGGTAGCATCGGGGAGTCATAGCTTTACCGTTACCAATATTGAAGTCCCGGCATCAAGAAGCTTTACTATAAACAGAAGCCTTAAAGCAGAAGCTCCTTATCTTAACTATCCGTTTCTGCAATTGGCAGAAGCCACACTGGCTATAAACTTTTTGGGTATGGCACTGCATTTTACCGAACTGGTTGAAGATTTGTTTTACAACAGATCGGGCATTGAAAGGTTTACTGAAGACCAAAAAGCTTTTTTTGAAAAGGAGTTTCACAGCGAGAAAGAGCTGCTTTTAACCAATCGCGAACAGTTTTATACCGCTGTAAACGAGTCTTGGGAGAGCTATATTAAAAACGATAGTGTTTCTGACGAGCTGTTGCAAGCCGTTACTCATTATAGCCGAACACTTGCACATAACGCCCGAAAGATAACCGATACACTTTACCCATACTGCGGGCTGGAAGCAGCCAAAACACAATCGGAACTTAACCGCGTGTGGAGGGATTTGCATACCGCCAGCCAGCATTCACTACTTACTTTCATGTTTTAGACTTCAGTTTTTAAAAACAGCATACAATACCAATTTAAACTTACCATAACATAAACTTAAAATAAGTTACTGGGAGTTTTTAAAGTATTGTTATTCATTTGCCTATGCTGTTTTTATCATGAGAAAAAAGCTTACTTCGTTATCAGACAGTGAATTACAAAACCTCCTGAAAGAAGGAAGTCAGGATGCTTTTGGCGTAATTTTCGACCGCTACTGGAAAAAGCTTTATAACTATGCCCATAAAATTTACAGGGAAGAAGAAATTTGCCAGGACATTGTTCAGGAAATTTTTATAAGCCTTTGGAACAATTCCGGAGAGACGGTTATCCTTAATCTTGAAGGCTATTTAATGAGAGCCGTAAAATACAGGATAGCAAACCACATACGCAGCCTTAAATTCACTCAGGAGCATGAGGACGCTCTTCTTACTATAGCCGAACCTTCAAAAACAGCTAATGATATTGAATATCGCGAATTTGAACAGGGTATACTTAATGAGATAGACAAACTATCCCCAAAATGTCGCGAGGTATTTTTACTAAGCCGTTTTGAAAACTACACCAATAGCGAAATCGCAAAAAAACTTGATCTTTCAATCCACACGGTAGAAAAGCACATAAGCAATGCGATTAAACACCTTCGCACCAATCTTGACAATTATCAACTCGCCATAATTGTTATTTCATTGTTTCTTTAATGTTACCTCAGCATCCCGTTTTTTAAGAAAACATTAAACCTAATTTTCCTACTACTTGTACTTGCCAAAAAATGTGACTTAAGGGTAAAAGCAAGAGTTTTGAAGAAAGAAGATTTAATACAGTTAGTAGAAAAATATGCCGCAGATACCTGTACGGCAGAAGAAAGAAATACAGTTGAGGCTTACTTTAAAAATTTACAGGAAACCGGAGAAGATATTCCCGATTATTTATTAGACCAGAAAAGGGATTATATTTTCAACACCATAATCACACAAACAAATACAGCTAAGGTAAAAAAACTACCGGTATGGAAACAGGCTATGAGAGTAGCAGCTTCCCTACTTATAATTGCCGCCCTTGCTTTATCATACAACTTACTTACAAAAGAAACTCCAACTATTACAGAGCTTGCAGCTAAGGGTGAAAAAAAGGAAGTACTACTGCATGACGGAAGTATAGTAGTACTAAACTCAAACAGCAGTATTACCTACCCTGAAGAATTTGGAAAAACAAGGGAAGTAATGCTTGAAGGAGAAGCTTACTTTAAAGTGCACCGCAACACTCAGCAGCCCTTTATTGTAAAAGCAGGCACGGTAGATGTAAAAGTATTGGGCACTTCATTCAACATTAATGCCTACGATACACTTAACACCAAAGTGAGCGTACTTACCGGAAAAGTACAGGTTACCGACCCAACAGGAAAAAAAGTATACCTGATTAAAAACCAACAGGCAGAATACACTGAGAAAAAAGATTTTAAACTCTCTCAGGAAAACAGCAACGATGGTATAGCATGGACACAAAACACCATAATGCTTAAAGAAACCACTCTTGGAGAAACAGCACAAATACTGGAAAATTGGTACAACGTAACAATTCAGTTTGAAGATAAAGACCTTGAAAAACTTACCATATCAGGCAAGTTTAAAGACGAGAAACTGGAAAATATACTTGAAAGCATTGCCTTCCTTAAACAGGTAAAAATAGATTACTTAACTAAAAACCAAATCATTATAAAAAGAAATATACACAATTAACCAATAAAAAAACCCGCGTCTGCTGCAACAGATACGGGCACTTACTTAAAACAAAGACTACAAACAAAATCAAATTTATAGCCTATAGTAATGGATACTAAACTACAATTTTTTTTGAATCGAATATCAAATAAATTCTTTTATTTGTTTTGTGCCGTTTTAATGGCCGCAACCAGCTTTGCAGCCCCTGAAAAAGGACAGGGACTTAACGAAAAGCAAATCACTTTAAATCTTACAAATGCTTCGGTTACTGAAGTATTTACTGCAATTGAACAAGAAACAAATTTCACTTTTGTTTTTGATGAGAAAATATCAGGTACTAACCAACGCCTTAGCATAAAAGCTGTAAACGAAAGCGTTGAGCAGGTACTTAACAAAATTACACTTAAAACAGGTTTTCTTTTCAAGAAGATAAACAACACTATCACTGTTACTAAAAAAGACCAACAAATGGTACGTGGTAAGGTAACCGATGAGGACGGCATACCTTTGCCGGGAGCTTCGGTACTTGAAAAAGGCACTACAAACAGTGTTACAACCGATATGGATGGTAATTTTACTATTACAGCAGGAAGCGGCGCTACACTTGAGGTTTCTTTTATCGGTTATGAAACTGTTGAAATAACAGCCGATGCAAACAAGGAACTTGTTATTACTCTTAACCCAAAATCTAACGAACTTAATGAGGTGGTGGTAACTGCCCTTGGTATTAAAAGGGAAGAAAAACGCCTTGGTTTCGTACAACAGACAATCAAATCTGATCAGCTTGAAACAACAACTCCTAACAACTGGTCTTCTGCCCTTAAAGGTAAAGTTGCAGGTTTAAACATAATTTCATCAGGTTCAGGGCCTCTTAACTCTCAAAATATTATCCTAAGAGGTAACAGGTCGTTAAACGTACAAAACAACAACGCACTTATCGTGGTTGATGGTGTGCCTGTAAACCAGTCGATGACAACATCAGGATCGTCATCTGCTTACATGGGTGAAGATTCACCTATCGATTACGGTAACGGTATATCAGAACTTAACCTTGATGATATTGAAAGCGTTACTGTACTAAAAGGTGCGGGTGCAGCTGCACTATATGGTACAAGAGCAGCAAACGGTGCGCTTATCATCACAACTAAATCAGGAAAGAAAAACAAAGGCCTTGGTGTAACATACAGCACAGGTGCTACATTTGATGTTATACAAAGATGGCCGGACTGGCAATATAAATACGGACAGGGCACCGGTAAATCATTTGATGCAGATGGAAACCCTTACTACTCTTACGGAGCCTCTGAAGACGGTAACAGTACAGGTGGTACAAGTAGTGCCTGGGGACCCGCTTTTAACGGACAATATTTTTTCCAGTACGACCCTACAGTAGAAGGACAGTCGCCTGAAAGAAAATTATGGCAGCCTTATGAAGATAACCGTAAAGACTTTTGGAGAACAGGTGTTACCCTTAACAACAACCTTACCGTACAGGGAGGTGATGATAAAGGTTCAATGAGACTTTCATTAGGCCACCAGAAAAATGAGTGGATAATGCCTAATACAGGTTTTGAAAGAATTACAGCTGCTATTAATGCTAACTACCAGGTTTCTGAAAGAATTAAACTTGGAACATCTGTTAACTATAGCAACAGGGCAAGTGACAATCTACCTTCAACAGGCTACAATAACGGATCTATCGCTTACTTCATGATTTTCCAAAATCCTAACGTAGATCTTGACTGGTACCGACCAATATGGCAGGACGGACAGGAAAACCTACAGCAGATACACCCGTTCAGTTCTTATATAGACAACCCTTACCTAATTGCTTATGAAGCTACAAACACACTGGATAATGACCAGATTGTAGGTAACATTTATGCAAACCTTACACTTACATCTAAATTAGACCTATTATTACGTACGGCCATCAACCAGTCTAACCAGATGAGAGAGCAAAAAAGGCCTTACAGCATTAACCGCTATGCAAAAGGTTTCTACAAACGTCAGGATATATTCAACCAGGAAGTTAATACCGATTTCTTACTTACTTACAAAGACAACTTTGCAAGCGACGTAATTTCATTCTCAGCTTCTGCCGGTGGTAACATGAGAAACCAAAAATATAGAAACATGGAAGCTGAAGTAGAAGGTCTTGTAGTACCGGATGTTTATAAGCTTACTAATGGTGTTAATGCTCCGCTTGTAAGAGCCGGTGACAGCAACAGAAAAGTAAACAGTTTATATGGTTTAGTAACATTAGGATACAAAGACATGATCTTTGTTGATGCTACGGCGCGTAACGACTGGTCTTCTACACTACCTGTACAATACAACTCATTCTTCTACCCATCGGTTAACACGAGCTTTGTATTATCGGAAATGTTTAACATGCCAAAAGCAATTGACTACTTAAAATACAGATTCTCTTATGCTCAGGTAGGTAACGATACAGATCCTTATAAAACACAAAAATATTATGGCAATAGTGATTTCCCAAGCTCGGCAATAGCACCTACAAGATTGCATAACGATCATTTCAAGCCGGAAATTACTACAAGTTTCGAAACAGGTTTTGAGCTATTTATGCTTAACAAGCGCCTAACCCTTGACGCTACTGTTTATGAAAGTAACACTAAAAACCAGATTATTAACGTACCTCTTGATTACAGCACCGGATTTAACAGTGCAGTACTTAATGCAGGTAAGGTTAGAAACCGTGGTATAGAAATTATTTTAGGAGGCAAGATAGTTGACAATCCTAAATTTAAATGGCAGTCTACACTTAACTGGTCTCAAAACTGGAACAAGGTACTTTCGTTAGCAGAAGGTATCCAGGATCAGCAGGTAATTGGCGAAGGTGGAACAGCTTCTATAATTGCAAGAGTTGGTGGTACTACCACAGCAATCTACGGTTACGGATTTGTAAGATCTCCTGACGGACAGATTGTTTATGACAGCGCAGGTTTACCGGCTTACCCGGAAGAGATTCAGTACATAGGTGATGCCAGCCCTGAGTGGAAAGCAGGTTTAACTAACGTATTTACTGTAGGTAACTTTACAGCCAGCGTTACTGTAGACGGTCAGTATGGTGGTATTATCTACTCACAAACACACCACAAATCTATGGAGCAGGGTAAATTAACCTCAACTTACTACGGAAGGGAAGATGGCTTTATAGTAGGTGAAGGTGTTGTACAAAATGCAGACGGAAGCTACTCTCCTAATACAACTCAGGCACTAACACCAGACTGGTATGCGCGTTACTACAGAAGAGCTAACATTGAGTCTAACTCATTTGATGCTTCATGGTTAAAATTAAGAGAAGTGAGCCTTGCTTACAACTTCCCTAAATCACTTATCAAAAACACCGGACTTAGTTCAGTACAGTTATCAGTATTCGGTAGAGACTTAGCAACTATTTCAGATTTCCCAATCTACGATCCTGAAACAGCAGCATTAAACGGAAGCTCATTATTACCGGGTATAGAAATGGGACAAATGCCATCTCCGGCTACATATGGCTTTAACTTAAAAGTGAATTTTTAATTTGATATGAAAATGAAAAAGATACAAATTTTAGCAGCAGGCCTTTCTTTACTTTTAATGAGTACTGCCTGTACAAGCGATTTTGAAGACGTAAACGAGAACCCTAACCTTATTGCAGAGATAAGCCCGGGTACTCTTTTAAACCCAATTATATACGGAATGTCGAGCCATTATGCGCTTCGCAGTTCAGATGTTACATTTAATCTAATGCAGGTAACAGTTCCTTTCCCGAGTGTTTCGGGAGGACTGCACCGTTATGATGTTAGTCCTAACATAGGTAACTCTTCGTGGAGTAACTCATACAAATGGCTGGCTAACATAAGGGAGATGCGTATAGCAGCAGAAAAAGCTGAAGACGAGAACTACATGGCTATTGCACTTACTCTAAATGCATGGGTATACTCTAATCTTACCGACGTATTTGGACCTGTACCAATGACTGAGGCAGTAAGGGCTGAAGAAGGCATCCTTTATCCTAAATATGATAAGCAGGAGATGATTTATGAAACCATCCTTGCCGATCTTGAGGCTGCTAACGAAATGTACAACCTTGAGGAAGATATGGCTTATGCCCCGGATATCCTTTTCAACAACGACATCCTTAAATGGAAAAAGTTTACTAACTCACTACGCATGAGATTACTTTTAAGAATCTCTAACCGTACGGAGACTAATGCTTTCCAACAGCTTACAGCAATGATTAACAACCCTGAGCAATACCCTGTTTTTGAAACTAATGCCGAGTCGGCTATACTACAGGTAACAGGAGTTGGTGCAAACGTATCTCCTTGGGGAAGACCACAGGACTTCAGGCTTAACGTTAAGATGGCTTCATTCTTTATCGACAACCTTAATACTTTTGAAGATCCAAGAAGACCACTTATCGCTACCACAGGTACCGATCTTGACAACAACAACATTGGCTATATAGGTATACCTAGCGGATATGCAGGAGCAGACTCTCAGTTTGAGTACAATGCCTCTAATTTACAGATAACTCCGGTTACTAACCCAATGCAGATTTTTATCCTTCCTTACTCTGAAGTAGAATTTATAAAGGCTGAAATGGCACAAAGAGGTTATACCAGTGATGCACAGCTACACTATGAGAAAGGTGTAAAAGCAGCAATAGAACAACTTAAAGGAACAATGCCGGCAACTTATTTTGATAACGTTGCGGTACAGTATGATGGTACTTTAGAGCAGATAATGCTTCAAAAATACTACTCACTTTACTTTGTAGACTATCAGCAGTGGTTTGAATACAGAAGAACAGGTTTACCTCAACTTCCTACAACATCGGCTATGCTTAACAATGCAGTAATGCCGTCAAGATTTACATACCCAACCGATCAGCAACTGTACAACCTGTCTAACTATCAGGATGCAGTACAAATGATTGGTGACGACGATATCAACACCAAAGTTTGGTGGGATAATTAATAGATTCAGCTAAAAAATGAAAAAACACATTTTTACTACAGGTATGCTGCTTTTTGCAGCATACCTATCTGCTCAAACCGTAAAAGGCGTAGTATATGGAGATGCTAACGGCAACGGAAAGAAAGACAAAAAAGAAGCAGGCATTTCAAACGTAGCCATAACTAACGGTCGCGATGTGGTGCTTACAAATAAAAACGGAGAATATGAACTGGCTTTAGGTAATGACGATATTGTTTCGGTTATAAAACCTGCAGGATATAATGTTCCTGTAAATGCAGATAATCTGCCTCAGTTCTTTTACATCTATAAACCGGAAGGTTCTCCAAAAACAGAATTTGCCGGAGTACAGCCAACAGGAAAGTTACCTAAATCGGTAGACTTTGGCCTTACTAAAGCACAGGATAATGAGACTTTTACGGCGCTTATTTTTGGTGACCCTCAGCCATATAACCTTGAAGAGGTTGATTATTATGCAAGAGGTGTTGTAGCCGAAGTGATAAACTCTAAAAATGTTTCGTTTGGTTTAAGTATGGGCGACCTTGTAGGTAATGACCTTAGCCTTTTTAACCCTTACATACAGGCAACAAAAAAAACAGGATTACCCTGGTACAACCTGTTAGGCAACCATGACCTTAACTTTGATGTTGAAAAGGATGAAATGGCCGATGAAACTTATGAAGCTCATTTTGGACCTGCCAACTATGCTTTTAACTATGGCAAAGTACACTTTATAGTACTGGATGACGTTATGTATCCAGACCCAAGGGATTCTAAAGGTTACTGGGGAGGTTTCAGGGAAGACCAGTTTCAGTTTATAGAGAATGACCTGAAACTTGTGCCTAAAGATCATCTTATTGTATTAGCTTTCCATATCCCGATAAGCGAGCCGGATGCTCATGATGATTCTTTCCGTGATGAAGACCGTAACAGACTTTTCAAAGTATTAAAGGATTTCCCTTATACCCTATCGCTTTCTGCCCACACGCATTTACAGCGTCAGGACTTTTTCAGCAAAGGTGAAGGCGGATGGTTACAGGAAAAACCACACCACCATTACAATGTAGGTACAACATCGGGCGACTGGTATTCAGGCAAACTGGACGAAAAAGGCATTCCAATCTCCGTTATGAGGGATGGTACACCAAAAGGATATGCTTTTATTCACTTTAACGGAAACCAGTACACTATTGACTATAAAGCTGCCGGAAAACCTAAAGAGCACCAAATGGAGGTTTTTGCCCCTAAAGTAGTGGCAAAAGGTAAAAGAACCAAAGCGGGTGTTTTTGTAAACTTCTTTATGGGAAGTAAAAATGACAAGTTAGAATACCGTGTGGACGGTGGTGAGTGGAAACATATGGAGTACACAGAAACAGCCGACCCAAGTTATGTAGAGCTTGTTTATGAATGGGACCTTGCCGAAGAGCTTATGCCGGGACGACGTTCATCTGATCCGGTTGCTAGTACGCACGTTTGGAGAGGTAACATTCCTGCTAATCTTGAAGCAGGAGAACATAAAATAGAAATTAAGGCCACCGATATGTTTGGCCAGATACATACAGCCGTTAAAAGCTACAGAATTGAAATGCCAAAATAATTATGAAACATCTTAAAGCATATTTAGCTATTACCCTTGCAGCAGGTATGATTGCCTGTAAAAGCGACAGGAAGACAGAAGAAGTTACTGAAACCGAAACTGCAAAAATTGAAGTTCAGGGACATAGGGGCGACCGTGGAAATTTCCCGGAAAACACTATTCCTGCTTTTTTAAGCGCAGTAAAAAAAGGTGCCGATGTACTGGAACTTGATGTGGTAATATCTAAAGACGGTAAAGTTGTGGTTTCTCACGAACCATTTATGTCATCGGTATATGTTACAACTCCTGAGGGCGATTCTATCACTAAGGAAAATGAGCGCAGTTATAACCTGCACCTGATGACATATGACAGTATCAAAAAATTTGATACCGGTTCTAAAGGCAACAAAAACTTTCCCGAGCAGAAAAAGATGAATACTTATAAGCCTTTGCTTTCTGAAATGATAGATACTGTGGAAAGCTATATTAAGGCTAACAATCTAAAACCTGTGCGCTACAATATCGAAATCAAATCAGATGTAAAGGAATATGGCAACAGCCAACCCCAACCTTCTGATTTTGTAGATATGGTTATGCAGGTTGTTAACGAGAAAGGCCTAGCGGAAAGAATAAACATTCAGTCGTTTGATCCTGCTCCGTTAAACATATTAAGAAAAAAGTATCCTAAAATAACCATTGCTTTTCTTACCGGAGAGCCGGGCATAGACAAAAACCTGTCGCAGCTGGATTTTGTCCCTGAAATTTACAGCCCGCATTATAATCTGGTAAACAAAGCTTTTACCGATTCTATAAAAGCAAAAAACATGCGCCTTATCCCATGGACAGTTAACAACCCGGAGGATATAGACCGTATGCTTGAGCTTAAAGTAAACGGTATTATTACTGATTATCCAGAAAGAGTACTTAACAAGTTATAAAATCGTTTCGTTGTGTTTAATTCAAAAAACCCTCAAAGGCAGCCGCCGGAGAGGGTTTTTTCATTAGTCTTGTTTCGTTGATTTTATGGCAGGTTAGCTACTATTTCTTCTACCGTTGCTCTTTCCCTGTAATTAGGATTAAAGTGCTTGTACACTATCTTACCTCCTTTATCAATAATAAATGTGGCCGGTACCGGTAATACAGGTTCACCTGTTGCATTAGTTTGCGCTACCGAGGCGTCAAGTTTTTCCCTAATCATTTCCTGGTAGGTTTCGGTTACCTTAAAGTCAACGTCAAAAGCCCTCATTATACTACCGTCAAAATCAGAGATAGTCATAAAATCTGTTTTGGTTTCTTCCTTCGTTTTAGCTACATTCTCATAGGTCTCGGGAGTAATAATTACAAGCTTTGCTCCTTTATCCTCAATTTCTTTTGCTTTATGGGCAAACTCACCTAAATGCCTTATACATACCGGACACCAGTATGCCCTGTAAAACAGTACCACTACAGGTTGATCTTTATATAAATCCTGTAATGTTATATTTTTCTTGTCGGCAGTTGTCATGTTTATCTGCGGAGCCATATCTCCCACGTTAAGTCCTTTTGGTAAATCGGAAGTATCCATACCAAAATCGGCATAAGCAATAGTATCCTTTACTTCTGCTGTCTGCTCTGTTGCCGTCGGTTCCTCAGGAGCTGCCTCCTTATTTTCTTTTTTACAGGCTACAACTGCACTAAGCAGCATTAAGCCGGCTAAAACTTTTTTCATTTCTATTGTTTTAAGATTTTACAATATGTAAACTTAATCATTTTGATACTGTAAGGCAGGTTTTTAACACTATCAAAATAGTATATCAAAAACACAGTAAATCAAAAAATCAACAATTGTTTTTGTTTTCTTAAAACACATGGCGCTCAACCCGAAAATTCTTAATTTTATAGCTTTTATAATCGCCTTATGAACGAACTTCACTTTGAAACCAGTCCGTATTTACTGCAGCACGCAAACAATCCCATTCACTGGAAAGCATGGAACGAACATGCACTGGCAAAAGCAAAAGATGAAAACAAACTTATAATATTAAGCGTTGGTTATTCTGCCTGTCATTGGTGTCATGTTATGGAACATGAAAGCTTTGAGGATAAGGAAGTGGCAAAGGTGATGAACGATAATTTTATTTCCATAAAAGTAGACCGTGAAGAAAGGCCCGATGTAGATGCCGTTTACATGAAAGCCGTACAGATTATGACCGGCCAGGGAGGCTGGCCCATGAATGTAGTGCTTTTACCAGACGGGAGGCCTGTTTGGGGAGGCACCTATTTTAGAAAAGAAAACTGGATAGCTTCTTTAGAACAATTACACCAACTCTACACTAACAACCCTGACAGGGTAACCGAATATGCCGGAAAATTACTGGAAGGACTTAATGTAATAGGCCTGGTAAACGTGAATGAAAGTGGTTCCCTACCCGAGCCTAACAACATTCGCCCGTTGGTTGAAAAATGGTCTAAAAGTTTCGACTGGGATTTTGGCGGTTATGCACGTGCTCCAAAATTTATGATGCCTAACAATTATTTGTTTCTGCAACGTTATGGTTACCAGGCAAAATCACAAGACCTATTGGAGTTTACCGACCTTACCCTTACACGAATGGCTTACGGTGGTTTGTTTGATACAGTAGACGGAGGATTTTCAAGATATTCAGTAGACATGAAATGGCATGTGCCGCATTTTGAAAAAATGCTGTATGATAACGGGCAACTGATGACTTTGTATGCTGAGGCTTACAAACGAACCAAAAACCCGCTATACAAAGAGGTAATAGAAAAAACCCATCTCTTTATTAAAAAGGAACTTACCGCCGCCAATGGTGCTTTTTACAGCGCCCTTGATGCTGATAGCCCCGATGTATTAGGCCATAAGGAGGAAGGCGCTTTTTACGTTTGGGAAAAAAATGAATTAAAAGACATTTTAAAAGAAGACTTTGATGCTTTTGCCAAAGTATTTAATATAAATGAATTTGGCTTTTGGGAAAACGGAAAGTTTGTACTTATACAAAGCGAGTCGGCAGAGAAACTGGCTCAGGAGCTTAACCTATCAATGGAAGAATTCAGGGAAAAGAAGAAATATTGGGAACAGCTATTATATACTCAAAGGGAAAAAAGAGTAAAACCAGGGCTGGACGACAAAACTCTTACCTCATGGAATGCGATTATGCTTAAAGGCTATGCCGATGCTTACAAAGCTCTGGGGGATGAAGAATATCTTGATGCCGCGCGCAAAAATGCATTGTTTATTACCGAACACCTTTGGCATGCCGACGGGCATTTGTGGCGCACCTATAAGGAGGGCAAAGCCAAAATAAAAGGATTTCTTGAAGACTATGCCCATACTGCACAGGCCTTTATTACTTATTATGAAGCTACGCTGGATGAAAAATGGCTACTTTATGCCAAACAGCTAACCGATTATACACTGGAAAATTTCTACGACGAGCAAAAGCAGTTTTTTGCCTATACCTCATTTAAGGAAGAAAAACTGGTTGCCCCGCATTATGAAACCGAAGACAATGTAATACCAGCTTCAAACTCGGTTATGGCTAATTTGCTTTATAAACTGAGCTTATTGTTTGACAATGGCTATTATGAAAAAGTTGCCCTACAGATGTTATACCATATAATCCCTAATATGGATTATCCTTCTGCATTTTCAAACTGGCTTAACCTGTGGATGGACTTGTCTACAGATAATAA
Source organism: Flavobacterium beibuense (assembly GCF_004151245.1). Taxonomy (GTDB): domain Bacteria; phylum Bacteroidota; class Bacteroidia; order Flavobacteriales; family Flavobacteriaceae; genus Flavobacterium; species Flavobacterium beibuense_A. The sequence continues at coordinate 201,776 of NZ_JUIW01000005.1, read as the reverse complement.
AGAACTTGCCATTTGCGGACCTGATGCCGTACAGGATATAAAAAATATAAACAGCGAATACCTGCCACATGTAATAACGGCAGGCTCTTTTGCCTCAAGCGAGATTCCTTTCCTTAAAAATCGCTTTGATAAAGAAAAGTCTCTGTTTTATATTTGTAAGAACAAAACCTGCGACTTACCACTAACATCAGTAAACGAAACATTAAATAATCTAAAATTATAATACAATGAAGGACTTTGAAGGATACTTAGAATGGTTTTTAAACTTATTAATAGAATATACTCCAAAGCTTGTATATGCCTTTGTACTGTTAATAGGTGGATTACTTGCCATTAAGCTGGTGAGAACAATCATACTTAGAATCATGAAAAGAAGAGAAATGGACCCAACCGCTGTCCGTTTCCTTTTGGATATACTTACATGGGTGCTAAGAGTAATGCTGTTTATTATAGTAATTGCCCAGCTGGGAGTTGAAACATCATCATTTGTAGCCATATTGGGTGCTGCCGGTTTAGCGGTAGGTTTATCATTACAGGGATCGCTTTCTAACTTCGCGGGCGGATTGCTTATTATAATATTCAAACCTTTCAGGGTTGGCGATTATATCGAAGCACAGGGCGAAGGAGGTACTGTTAATGAAATACAGATTTTTGCAACTAAAATTACTACCCCTAGCAATCAGGTAATATACATTCCTAACGGATCGCTTTCTAACGGTAACATAAGAAACTTCTCTAAAGAGGTTACGCGCCGTGGCGAGATTATAATTGGCGCAGGTTATGGCAGTAACATGAAGCACGTAAAAGATGTATTGGCAAAAGTGGTAGCCAATGAACCTAAAATATTAGACGAGCCTGCCCCAATAATAAGGATAAAAGGATTAGCAGATAACTCGGTAAACTTCCAGATACTTGCCTGGGCTAAAAACGAAGACTACTGGCAAATGCTTTCTGATGTTCAGGAAAATGTTAAAATACAATTTGATGCCGAAGGTATTGAAATACCTTTCCCTCAACGAGATATTGTTATCAGAAATCTGGACAAAAAAAATCTGCCTTCTTAGATAATATATTACAACATATAACGTTAAAAAAGCGCAGTATTGATAAAACGGCACGTTGTTTGCCATTTTATCTATTCTTAGAAAACAATATTGCATATTTTTGAACGCAATAAAAAAACTATTAGAAATGAAATTAACTAAATTACTTGTAATCCCCGTATTATTTGCCACTGCTGCATTATCGGCGCAGCAGACCACTTACAACTACAACAATGGCCAGATAGGTGCTATATACAGTAAAAAAGCTGACAGTCAGCCGGCACAGGGTTCTCAATATTACAATGAGAAGTTTTTACCCGGTAAAGTTGATGATGCAAATGAAGTAAGCATGATAAGATATAATGCTTATAGTGATGAAATTGAAGTTCAGGTCAATAATGAAATTTTAGTTCTTCAGCCTAAAGACAATCAAACAATTACACTTTCAGGTGATAAAGGCGCTTATAAATACCTTCAGTTTACAGACAAGGAAAATGTAAGTTCTCAACGTTACCTTATTCCGATAAGTGAAAATGATAAAGTAAATATCTACAAAAAAGAGAATATTTATTTACAGCCGGAAGAACACCCAACTTCAGGTTACGGAAGCTATAAAGCCCCTATGTACAGAAAAAAAGACCTTGAATATTATATTCAGTTAAACAATGGGGATATTGTTTATATGTCTACTAAAAAGAAAGATGTAACAGCTATTATTCCCGGAAAGGAAAAAGAAATTAAAAACTTTATCAAAGAAAACAAAATAGACACAGATGAGGATGAAGACCTAAAAACATTAGGAGCTTACCTAAACACTCTGTTATAAAATAATTATTTGTTAACAATAAAGTCTTTCAAATAGAAAGGCTCGAAATAAGCGACATCAACAATGTCGCTTTTTTTGTACTTATCATTGGCTACACTACACATCTGTTTTGCCGAAGGAAATAATATATTATCATGATAAACAAACTTATCATCGTTTAAAATTTCCTTACACTTAGCGGCTCCGTCGCCTATTAAATGTAATTTACCTTCCAGTTCAATAAAAGATTCAGGAGTTATTATTTCTGCTTTGGTTTCCCTTAATTTAGAATAATCACTGCTAAAAACAGCAGTATAGGCTTCCATCCTGCGGGCATCAATTAATGGCAATATACACTCCCCTTCTACTGCATTGCAGTTTCTTGCAAGTACTTCCATGGTATCTATGGCAATTAGCGGAATATTTAAAGCGTAGCAAAGTCCTTTAGCAGCCGAAACTCCTATACGGAGCCCCGTATAAGAACCAGGACCCTTACTAACAGCTATGGCATGCAAATCGTTCAGGCTGCACCCTGCTTCTTCAATACACTCTCCAATAAAGATATGCAGCTTTTCTGCATGTAGATAACTATCAGCTGCTATTTCTCTTACAGCTGTTATTTCACCATTAAGTGAAAGTGCTACCGAACAGTTTCTGGTAGCTGTTTCAATATTAAGTATCAAAGCCATTGACTTATCCTGATATTATTTTTTAGGTTTTGATTTTACTTTATCCCCCGCATTAAGTTCTTTAGAAACCAATGTATATGGCCCTGTAATAACTTCCTCCCCTTTTTCAAGCCCTTTTACCACCTCTATATTGGTATCATCCTGTATACCTGTTGTAATAGGCCTTAAAACGGCTTTACCTCCTTCGTTCACAAACACACATTCAAAACGCTCATCCAGTTTGCCTGTTTTTTGCTCCTTCTCTTTACGCTCCAATTCTTGAATAACATCTTTTTTAGCAGAAGTTGTATCGGTTTTAATCACAACCGCACTAATAGGCACTGCCATTATATTTTCTTTACGGTCAGTAATAATTTCAACTGTCGCTGTCATACCCGGCCTAAATGGTGAATAATTAGAAGGCTTGCCTTTGGTCATATCTTCATACGACTCTTTAAGTATTCTTACCTTAACCTTAAAATTAGTAACCTGATCGGCAGTAAGCTCGCTGCTTGCCGAATTTGATATACTTGTCACTACACCTTTAAATTCTCTTTTAAGGTAAGCGTCAACTTCTATTTTGGCCTCGTCACCTATTTCAACTTTTACAATATCGTTCTCATTAACATCAACCTCTACCTCCATGTTGTTTAGGTTGGCAACCCTTAAAATCTCGGTACCTGCCATCTGTTGAGTTCCCACAACTCGCTCACCAAGTTCGGCATCCAGTTTGGAAATTGTACCGTCAACCGGAGAATAAATGGTTGTCCTGTTAAGGTTATCACGCGCCTCACTTACAGTAGCACCTGCACTCTGTACATTAAAATAGGCCGACTGCTTACTGGCAACAGCTACTTCATAAGCTGAAACAATTTTATCCCACTCTGATTTAGAGATTACGCCTTTATTAAATAGCGATTGATTTCTGTCGTAATTCGCTTTAGCCTCCTTAAGTTGTGCTTCAGCCTGGCTCAAACCAGCCTTAGCGGTAGAAAGTGCCGCAGCGCTTCTGCTAACTCCAGACTCATATAAGTCAGGATTAATCCTTACCAGAAGATCACCTTTTTTAATCGGCTGACCCTCTTTTATAGGAAGCTCAATAATTTCTCCTGATACTTCCGATGATATTTTAACTTCTACTTCCGGTTGTACTTTTCCTGTAGCCGAAACCGTTTCGGTAAGCGTTATCTGGCTTACTTTTTCGGTTTCAACCTCTTTACCTTCATCATTATTACCTATTGTACCTGTTTTTTTAAGCACAACAAGCAGTCCGATGATAAAAACAAATCCTCCTAATAAATAATATACCGACTTTTTAGACATAGTTTTAGTTTTGAGTAATTGGTATCCCGAAATAGAAATCTAATATTTTAATTTTAAAGATATAATCATATTTAGCCCTAAGCACTTCGCTTTGTGCATTAACCGAAAGTGTTTGCGCCTGGTTTAGGTCAAAAACATTTATAAGCCCTACCTCATAACGCTCCTTGGCATATTCTAAGGCCTGTGATCTTGCCTCTGCTGCAGAAACTGCTGCTTCATAGGCTTTTTGTGCCCCCTGAACATCAGTATAGGCAGTATATACATTACGTTGAAGATCCAGCTCCTGTCTTTCATAAGCTATTTTAGATCTTTCTAATGCTATTTTAGATTTCCTTACATTGTTTCTGGTAGCAAACCCGTTAAATATAGGGATGTTTAACTGAAAACCGAATGAGTGCCCTTTATTATCCCAAAACTGATTCCAGAATGGCGGAGGCGTAATACTTACTACCTGACCGTTTTCAAAAGAAGAATAATCGGCATAGGTTACCCTGGTGTTCAAATTATAAAAACCGGTAAGTGTAGGCTGATAAGCGGCCCTTGCAATTTTCACATCCTGTTCAGCTATTTCAAGATTAGCTTTCGCGATTTTTATTTCTGTACGAAGATCTTTTGCTTTATTATAAACTTCCATGGGAGTATTAAGCATCACTTCCGGTTCACCCAGATCATACTCCTCATCGGCAATATCAAATTTCCAGAACTCCTCAAGTTGTAGTAACTGTGCAAGACTTAACTTGGAGATCAACAACTGGTTTTCCGACTGAATAACCTTTTGCCTGTCGGCAGCAACAGTTGCCTGAATATCCAAAAGATCACCTCTTGGCACCATACCTCCATCAACCAGGTCTTTAGTACGCTCTGCCTGATCAAGATCTACCTGTAGTTGTTCCTGTTGTACTTTAAGATTCTCTTTGTTAAAAAGCACCTCTAAAAAAGCATTGGCAACGTTAAGTGATACATCTTCCTGCATTTTAACCAACTGGTACTGACTGGCCACAAGAGCCATTTTTTGCCTGCGGTACTGCCTTTGATTTTGAAGCCCTTTAAACAAATCTACCCCGGCGCTTAATCCCGCATTGGTAAATTGAGTGGTTTGTTGTTCCAATATTCCCGTAATACTTTGGGTTAGACCTATATTCCAAAAATGGCTTGCATTGGCATTTACGTTAGGTAAAAAATTCCCGTAAGCATCACTCTTATTTACTTCGGCAAGTTGGGCATCCAACTCGGCCTCCCTGATGGATATGTTATGCTGAAGTGCATAATTTACACACTCTTCTAAAGTCCACTTTTTCTCCTGAGCTTTAGAAGTAAAGGTTGAAAAGAATAGGATTAATAATAAGGCTGTTCTAAAGTTGGTTTTCATCGGCGTAAATAATACGGGTTTTACAAAGGTATTTATTTTCTTCAAAGAAAATAACCTTATTTACTATAGTTTTAGTCGATTAAGAACGCAAAAAGTTACAATTTTAGCATTAATTTAGCGCTAAAATTTTCAACAAACCATGAAAAAGTTGTTTGCCTTAAGTGCATTGGTAATTATATTGTCGGGATGCTCTACCGCTAAACGTATTGAAGCCTTGAAACCGGAACCCTCTACAAACACTCCTGCTGTTTACCAAACAACAACCTCATTTGTAAACATGCCGGTAACTATATCGGTTAGCGATATTGAAAACCAGCTCAACAAATTCTTTACCGGACTTATTTATGAAGACAACAACATAAATGACGACGACATAGCCCTTAAAATATGGAAAACCGCCCCTATTAAGTTTACCGAGCAAAAAGGCAGACTCCAATCGGTCGTACCCATAAAAATAAGTGCAAAGGTAAAATATGGCACAACAGCACTGGGTGTAACACTTAAAGATATAAGGGATTTTGACCTTAACGCCATTGTAACCCTTGACAGCAAGGTAGGCCTTAAGAACTGGAAACTTTCAACCGTTACCACACTGGAAAGCCTTAAATGGCAGGAAAGCCCCACCACTACCATTGCAGGGCAAAAAGTAGCCATTACCTATCTTATAAACCCGGCGGTAAAACTGTTTAAATCGAAAATAGAACAGATGCTGGACGATGCCATTGCCAATACTACCGATTTTAAACCACAGGTACTGGAGGCACTTCAAAAAATAAGCACCCCATTCCTATCCAACGAACAGTACGAAGCCTGGTTTATGCTTACTCCTGTAGAGCTGTATGTAACCGATGCCGTATTATCAAAAAAACAGATTACTATGGACATGGGACTTAAATGTACCATGCAAACCATAATAGGACAAAAACCTGTAAGTACTTTTAAAAAGGACAATGTAGTTTTAAAGGCCGTAAGCAAGATGCCGGATAAGATTAACGTTGTTGTTGCAGGTATATCAACCTATGAAAATGCGTCGAAAATAATGACTAAGAACTTTCAGGGTCAGGAATTTGGTTCCGGCAGCAGAAAAGTCCTTGTAAATAAAGTTGACCTATGGCATAAAGAAGGCAAAATGATAATTGCCCTTAATATGTCCGGCAGCATTAACGGCACGGTTTACCTGTCAGGGTATCCAAGCTATAATGCTACTACAAAAGAAATTTATTTTGACAAACTGGATTATGTACTCGACACAAAAAGCGTACTGATGAAAACCGCCAACTGGCTTGCTGAAGGTACAGTGCTAAGAAAAATACAGGAAAACTGCCGTTATAGTATAACAGAAAACCTTGAAGAGGGCAAAAAGAGCCTTAGTCCTTACCTTAACAACTACTCTCCTATGGCAGGAATATTTGTAAACGGTAACTTAAATGATTTTGAGTTTGACAAGATTGAACTAACCGATAATGCTATAATAGCCTTTATAAAAACTTCAGGTAAAATGGATATAAAAATAGACGGCCTTAAGTAGCCGTCTATTTTTTTTATTCTGTAGTATTTGTTGTTCTCTTCTTCCTTAACCGGTAAACCGCATAACCCACAAGACCCACTAACAGGTACGGAAAAATCATTAAGTATACTATTCCGTCGTTTACTGCTTCCGGTTTAATTCCTCCATCGCTGCTCTCGAGCGATGCCCTGCACATAGCACATTGCGCATTTGCCTGTACCGATAAAAGCAAAGCAAAAAAAGCAAAGCAGAAATTTATAACTCTGTTACTCATCAATCATATTCTTAATAGTTATAATAAGGCGATATCATAAGATACACTATAACTCCTGTAACAGCCACATAAAGCCATAACGGATAAGTAATACGCGCCAGCTTTTTATGCCTGTAAAAACTCTTAGAAAGCGCCCTTACATAAGTTATCAATACCAATGGTATTATTATTATAGAAAGCGCAATATGAAATAGTAATATGAACAGGTAAATGTATCTTGAAAAACCTACCTTGTTTTGTTCTGAAAGTTCCAGCACACCATTATGGTTAAAATCACCAAAAATGGTAGAATCGGCCGTCATGTGATAAGCTATGTACATAACCAGAAACAAGCATGAAAGTATAATAGCAAACTTCATAAGGTTTTCATGTAACTTTAGCTTACCCCTTCTTACAGCCATAACCGCAGTAACCAAGACTACTGCCGTAAGACCATTAATGCCGGCATATATGGGAGGTAAAAAATAAAGAGGCTTAACATCAAAACCTAGATCTTTAAGCTTAACTCCAAAAAGGATTGCTACAGCCACCGGAATGGCAACAGACAGGACAATAATCCAAATCCTGTATTTCTTTTCAATGCTTTCAGATGTTACTGTTTCCATATTACTCTTCTAATAGTTTTTTAATATCTTCTTTAATCTCTTTTACACCACTTTCTGCAGTCCCGTCATAATACATTATAGGATTACCATATTGGTCTTTCCTGCAACGGATATTACCTTCCTTATCTACAAGTGCAAAAAGTCCTGAATGTTCAAACCCACCCGGCGCGTCATTATTTTTCCCTGCGTAAACATTAAAACCGGTATTGGCAAGGTTATAAATATAATCTCTGTCTCCGGTTAAAAAATGCCAATTGTAATGTTTAGCTCCTAATGCTTCGGCGTGTTTCTTTAAAACCTCAGTAGTATCATATTCCGGATTGATAGTTATAGAAGCAATACCAAACTCAGGGTTACCATAAAACTCATCCTGAAGCTTAAGCATATTCTGGTTCATAACAGGACAGATGGTAGGACAGGTAGAGAAAAAGAACTCTATAACATATACCTTACCACTATAATCCTTATCGGTAATCTTTTTGTTGTCCTGATCTGTAAGCTCAAAAGACGGCACCGGACCAACCTCAAACAAGTCTGACCTTTTAAAACGGTTACCAATTTCTTTTACAGCCCATATACCAAAAACCAGAACTATAAACGATATGCCTATATATGAATATTTATTTTTCATTGTAATTATATTTTTCTCTTCACTCCTTTACCTTCGTTCTTTTTCAACGCAAGTCTGTATTCCCTAAGCAGTATCATAACATCTTCATTCATCTCGTTATGAAGTTCAGAGGCAGAAAAAGTATTGTATCCGTCTATCACATCCTTACCTTTTCCTCTTTTACCTTCTCCGTTACGCCCTCTCAGGTTTCTTTTCTTATCTATGATGTAAACATAAAATGAACCTGAATCGGCATCAAGAGGCTGTGCTGTCTGCAATGAACTATGAAAAGCTGCTATCTGCTCCGGATCTGCAAATAAGAATTTCCATTTAGAAAGGTCACTCATAACCTTCAGGTCACTTATTGCTTTTTCAACCTGTTCATCGCTACCTTTAGGCACAAGCATCACCATTTGAAAATCATCAAATGTTTCATACTTGTTTGCAATCTTCTGGTTGAGGTTAAAAAGGCTTTCTTTTCTTTTAAGGATATCACTACCCGGAAAGCCAACAATAGAAATTTTGTTTTCAAGTAAAACAGGCTCACCACTTAATGATGTCCCGTCTGGAAGCTCATCAACATCTTCTACCAGCGTTGACAGAAAAAGTGAATTATGCTTAACCATTGAAAAATAAATGTAGGCAGTAATAGGAAGTATAAGCAGACTTATAAGGACAATCTTTTTTTTCATATCGGGAAGTTTCCGGGTACAAAATTAAAAAAAGGCGGTTGAAAAACCGCCTTTTTTATAGTTAATATGTGTATTAGAAGATCCATTTATATTGAGATTCCTTGAACACATCAAATACATAATTACCTTCTATAAGTAAGATGAACACTAAATAGATAATTAAAAATACCAGTGGGGCTACAATAGACCATCTTAGGTTCGCCTTCTCTCCTTCAAGGTGCATGAAGGCCCACATGATATAATAAGCTTTTGCTACAGTTAGTATTATAAATATCCAGTTCAATAAGTGCATATTGAAAAGGTCTGTCTTATATAAGAAATCCGGTTTTGCAATACCTAATGCAACCTCTACAACAGTGATTACAGACAGTAAGCCAAAAACAAACCAAATTCTTTTTGTATTAGATTCGTGAGTATGTGCCATGATAATTATACTTTTTTACTATTAAACAAGATAGAAGAATGTAAATACAAACACCCAAACTAAGTCTACAAAGTGCCAGTAAAGACCTACTTTCTCAACCATCTCATAACTTCTTCTCTTCTCGTAAGTACCTAATATAACATTAAGGAAGATAAGAACATTAATCATTACCCCAGAGAATACGTGGAAACCGTGAAAACCTGTAATAAAGAAGAAGAAATCAGCAAAAAGTTTATGACCGTATTCATTTCTTTCAAGGTTAGCACCTTCAACCACTATTTGAGCGTCTTTCATTCTTACTAAAGACTCTTCTCTTGAAAGTACAGTTTTATGTTTATCCTTAATAATTTCAGTTCTCACTAAAATTTCAGGATGAGCTTCAAAACCTTTAACAACTTCATCTAAACTAACCGATGGAAGATCAGCCGACTCTTCAAACCAAATACCGTTGCTTCTGGTATTATTAACTCTGTCTGTTTCTAAATGAGCAGCAAAATCAGCAAGCTTAACTCTTTCATAGCTACCATCTTCTGCTTTAGTTACAAACTGTAGTATTGCACCACCTTTAGTCTCTATAGCACCATACTCTCCTTTAATGAAGTTTTTCCACTCCCAAGCCTGAGAGCCAAGGAATATAAAACCACCTACAATGGTAAGAAGCATGTAAATAGCAACTTTAGTCTTTTTCATTTGATGACCTGCATCAACTGCCAGTACCATAGTTACTGAAGAGAAAATTAGGATAAATGTCATGAATGCCACATAGTACATCGGCGCATCAACACCGTGCATAAAAGGGAAGTGATTAAACACTTCATCGGCTATAGGCCATGTTTCAATAAATTTAAATCTTGAAAAACCGTAAGCTGCAAGGAATCCTGAGAAAGTTAAAGCATCTGATACGATGAAAAACCACATCATCATCTTGCCATAACTTGCACCCATAGGCTCATTACCGCCGTCCCATGTTTTACCTGTAGTAGCTGTTGAAGTAACTGTCGCTGCCATAAAAGTTAGTTAATTATAAAAAGTTTCCAAATTTACATTTTTTTTCATTAATAGAAATATAAAAACAAAAACAAGTAAACCCACAAAATATCCAAAAAGTGCCAAAACATCGCACCTAACTCTATACCAAGGGTTTGAGAGGGATTGTATTTTTGTTTAAAATGATTATAAATTACCACTAAAAGCACTATAAGCCCTGCAAAAAGGTGAACTAAATGCACTACAGTAACTATATAAACAAAAGAGGTAGTCACCGTACTCTCACTTCCGGTAAAAAAATACCCACTTTCTATTATTTCCTGAAAACCGTTAAACTGGCAAAAAACAAAGGCAATACCAAGCGCCAGTGTAGCCAACAATAATATCCCGGCTGTTTTATTATCACCTTTTTTTACAAAGGTTTTTGCAAAATGAAAAGTAAAGCTGCTTATCACTATAACAACCGTGCTTATTATAAATGCATTAGGAAGCTTAAATGTATTTAGCCAGTCCGGCCTTGAAGCACTAACCACATAAGCACTGGTTAAACCGGCAAAAGTCATAAACATGCTTATCATTGCAAACCAAAGAAGCATTTTTTTAGACCTAGCATTTCTTAGCTCATGCTCCTGAAGTGACATTTTCTCTACCATAATCATTATCGGATAAATTTATCTAGCACATATATAACCTGTAAAAGCGAAATATATGATACACTTACCAACATTAGTTTTCGGGCAGCAGGCCCATCCATTTTATTATAAAGCTTAACAGCATAAACCAACATCCATACACCCACCAACAACACAACAACAGCAGACACATAACTTAATTTAAGTTCACCTGTTAATCCCGTTACCGGAAGTAGCGAGGCAAGTATCAGCCAAATTGTATACAGTATGGTATATAAAGCCGTTTTTTTATCTTTTTTACGGGTAGGCAACATAAAGAAGCCTGCCTTTTTATAATCGTCATACAAAAACCAGCCAATAGCCCAAAAGTGTGGGAATTGCCAAAAAAACTGAATCATAAACAGTGTACCTGCCTCAATACCAAAGTTATTTGTTGCAGCAACCCATCCTAACATAAACGGTATGGCACCAGGAAAAGCACCAACAAAAACCGCAAGCGGAGTTTTTGTTTTTAACGGTGTATAGATACTGGTATAAAGGAAGATTGATATAGCACCAAACATTGCTGTTTTAGGGTTAATACTATACAAAATAGCTATACCGGCAATCGTTAAGGCACAACCTATATAAAACGCATTTTTTACTGAAATTTTTCCGGAAGGAACAGGCCTGTTTTTAGTCCTGTCCATAAGGGAGTCCAGATCTTTTTCTATAATCTGGTTAAAAACATTAGAAGCGCCTACCATACAGTAACCACCTATACCAAGCAACATAAAAGTAACCCAACTAAACGGATACTCATCAGAAACACCCAATAAATATCCTGCCATAGAAGAAAAAACTACACTTATTGCAAGTCTCGCCTTAGTAATTGCTGTAAAGTCTGCAAATAAGGTCTTAACTGAAACTGTTTTTTCTGAAGCGTCCAAAGTAATTTTCATTGTTTTCAAAAACTGGCGCAAAGATACTTGAAAAATTGCTTTTCTTCAAAGCATTAGCTTTTTAAAACGCTTATTTAAAGAAAAAATATTTTTTTTCATACCCAACGCAACCTTTTCATATAAATATGCATCTATATAGATATACGGCTGAACAGTTTCTCACAGCCTGTATGAAAAGGAAAATTGGGAAAATTTGCTATGAAAAAAGAAGGCCTTCCATAACGGGAAGGCTTTTTTTATTTAAGCATATAGAATATAGCTGATTAAAACAAATAATCCCGCTTATAGCGGGATTATAATTATTCTTTATTTCTATTTAGCAGCCATACAATAAGAGTTCCTAAAAAAGCACCCAGTGTATTGGCTAGAATATCTGTAAAGTCAAAACTTCTGGTCAGAGTAAAAAGCTTCTGAAATATTTCTATAAGCACTCCGTAAAAAACAGCACCAAGAAAAACATAAAGCCTTAATTTACTTTTATTATCATGATGCTTTAAAGAAGTATTCCATAAAAGCACCAACACAAAATAAAAAGTAAAATGAACTATTTTATCTTTATAAGGTATCGGAAATCTTTGAAAACCGTTAAAGGTATTAGCGGTAACAAGACAGAATACAGCAATAAGCAGCATCCATAATACCGCACCCCAAAGAGTTTTATTACGCGCCAATTAACTCTTTATATTGTTCGCTATCCAGCAATTCACTTACCTCGTCCATGTTAGCGATTTTCACTTTAATCATCCAACCGTCGCCATAAGCATCAGTATTTACTGTTTCAGGAGCCGTTTCAAGAGCTTCGTTAAACTCAATAATTTCACCTGATAAAGGTAAAAACAGGTCAGATACTGTTTTAACAGCTTCAACTGTACCAAAAACTTCATCTTTATCAAGAGTCTGATCTAGGGTCTCAACTTCTACATAAACAATATCACCAAGTTCTTTTTGAGCAAAATCTGTAATGCCTACAGTAGCTACGTCACCTTCTATTTTAACCCACTCGTGGTCTTTTGTGTACTTTAAATTTGCCGGAATATTCATGTTCGTTTATATTTTTAGCAAATGTATGCCTTATAAAAATAATTATAAAATGTTTTTTTTAATTATTTCCAAAATTATACCTAAGCGTAAATCCTGAGCGTATGTTTGTTAACGGATAAGCTGTAGATATTACCGCCTTAGAGAATGAATGGTCATAATAGAATATCGCCGTAAGGTTTTTGCTGAAAGAATAATCGGCAGTAAATTTAAACGACCATATATTCTGTCCGCCACCCAGCTGATTGTTGTCATAATCAAGATAACGCACTATGGTTTCATTCTTCCTTAAAGTAAAGTCGCCCTTAAGGTTTATATCACTTTTAATAACATTAGTAGGATTATCGGCAAGGCTCGAAGTTATGGTTACATCCTTAATGCGGTAACCTAAACCTAAGGTATATTCATTACCCCTAACTTCTGTAAGCAAGCTGTTATCAAAACTCATGTTAAGCGTACGGTCTTTTTTAATCTCAGCAAGTATCTTAATAGAGTTTTTCATTTCCATATCTATACGGATAAGTGGATTAAACTGCTCTGTTAAGTTAACATTAGATATAATAATCTGATTAATAAAATCACCATTAGCATCTGCTCCGTCAGGATTATTACTTGAATATTCAAGATTTGTACGGTAAGAACTAATATTATATTTAGCTGTGTAACCATGCTGCAACGAGAAACGTTTAAATCTTTCTTTAAAGTATTTATAACGCATTAACCCGGTGTACTTCACTATCCAGTTTGGCAACGGAACATCCCTAAACGGGCTGGTTTTAACATCTCCGGCATCTTGACCTGAATAAGCCGCAAGGAAAGCCGGCAACAATACCGCCTGTGTATTTTTACCGTAGCCTACAGGATAACCCGCATTAGCTATACTGTAATCACTTCCCGCGTTAATATCCTCTCCCGGTACATTATATCTTGGAATACCTCCTGATCCATAATGTTGTTCTGCAAGCCTGTTAGCTACAATTATTCTGTTTTCACGCATTTGGTCAAATGCTTCCGATCCGTTTACATCACTTCTGCTAAATGCCGTTTTAATAAGGATAGTTGTCATCTGCATCATACCCATATCATATGGCGATTCAGGTGTATAAACAGGACTTCCACTGTCTAGATCTACAAAATATTGTTCAGAACTGTTTCTTGAATAAGACCTGTCAGCATTAAGATCTATATTCAAATCAGGGAAAAGATTAATGGCCGCCGTCATTCTAAGCACCTCTGTTCTTGTTCGGGTAAAGTTTTGGTTATAATCCCTGTAAGTGGTAAGGTAACCGTCAGCACCCATTTGAGCAGCAATATTACCCTGCCCTCCAAATATATAATCAATACCCGGCTTACTTGTCCCAAAGAAACCAATACCCTCTGTATAACCCGGCAACAATGTACCTTCATTTTGCCTATAGTCAATACCAATAGTCTTTACACTTGTCACAACACCAATAAGTCCGTTTACAAACATATTACCATCGCTACCTGCTTTCTCGTTACTGGTAATTTTTTGTCCGGGTTTAGGAGCCTGGGGTTTAGCATTCTTAGCTGGTTTTTTATTAGTTAAACCAATGTATTTATAAAACATATCCATACTAAGAGCTGTATTCAACTTATGCTCTGCTGAGTTTTGAATAGTGTTTCCTAGATCATATGTTATATTCTCGTCAGGAGGAGTATAATAACGCAATGCATCGTTAGAACGCTGCCAGTTAAACGTCGACGTATAAGTATAAGTTGATTTAACAAATGAAAGAAACGGTATCTTATTAATAGGAAGATCATAGTTCATGGTTAACTGCTGCATATGAGTGTTAGCAGTGCCCGGATCCCAAAACCCATCCCAAACAGTAAGTTCCTCAATAGGCGCACCGTCTTCATCAAGATAGTTTCTTACAATATTACTTGTTGCTGCTCTATAATTGAATTTAAGCCCTTTAGAAAGAATATAGTTAAAACCATACTGATAGTCAAAGAAATAATTCCTCCTGTACAGCGGATTGATAGGAATACCTTCTACATCAACATTTCTGAACTCCTGCCTGTTAAACTGCCTTAGTATATTAGTACTGAAAGATATGTTTGACGGAACATAATTAAAATTGAAGTCCCTTAATATTTTCCAATACTGGCTTTTGCTCATCATCTTGTTCTTAGCAAAAGGCTCAACCGGTTTCGCACTAAAAGAGTAATTATAATCTGCCGATGTCCTCACCCTTTGATCAAGCATGCTCTCAATCTCATAATCATGATGATCTATCTGGTTGTAAGAATAGGACAATGTTATATTTTCAGGATCATAAATATGCGGTTTCTGTTCCGGAGATCTCTCCTTTTTAACACCTATAAAATTAATACTCTTAGTTTTTGTATAATCAATAGCCCTGTCACGTATATTGTCTTTTTCTTCCTGTGTCTCTGCCAGATCAATCATCTGATCCAGCTTAACATCCTGCTGGTACGGATCGTACTCCGGAGTAATAATTTCCTCTCCCACCCCATAGTTAAACGGCAGGTTAATACCCCATTTTTTAGGTAAAAGCTTACCAACATTAACATTGGTTACAATGTTATACTGTTTGGCATCTTCCCTGCTACGCTCGTTCGGCCCCTGTTCAATAGAACCAAAGCCTACAGTACTTACCCTACCCGTAGCAGAAAGTGTTGCAAAATCGGCAAAGTTAGTATCCATATTTGCCAATCCGGCCATACCACCTTTGCTGTCCATATCAGAAAGTCGAAGTTCATTAAACCAAACTTCTCCCCTTAATTTCCTAGCTCCCGGCTCTCCAACTTCATAGCCATTTTTAACCCCCACCATTAAAGTCCTCACCAAACCAAAGTTAGGGTTACCTTTAATCCTTACTGTCATCCTGTCCCCTAACGACGCATCTAAATCATTAACATTCGCATAGCTTGCTCCTTCGTCGTCAATTGGCAATGCTCCCTGATACGCTAAAATCTTTATCTGTGTTAATATCTCTAAAGGCAGGTTTATCTCATTTTGCTCAAGCCATACATCTTCCGGTAAAACCGATGTTAAAGGTGTCATATCCAAAATGGTCTCAATCTGGTAGTAGTTATCGGTAAAGTCATTACCAAACCTTATGAAAGCCTTCATTTCGCCATTTTGTACAGCTCCCGACTCCGGATTAGTACCATCAAGGGTAAGTTGCTCCGCATGAAGGAACATTCTTATTTTTTTGAACTGACGCATATCCACATTCACGTTCTTGAATACCGCACGTGAATCTCCCGGCTCTAAACCGTCGTCCGTTCCTGCTCCCTGATTGGAATATACTCTTAAAGACAGTGCCTGCTCATTTTGATTGATAACAGCACTACTAGTATAAAGCTGTTCCCTTACAACACCAGGAGGCGAAACATAAGGAACAGGACTGCGCTGACCATTTTCCTGAACACTTAACGAAACAACGTCAAAACCTGTACCGGGATCGGCAGGGTTACCATCGGGATCGGTATTCTTATCAAATTGCCCAGTATATCTTCTCCACTCTCCCCTAACAAGGTCAAGAGCACCAAAACGAAGTGTTATCTCTCTTTTAAACCCTGTAACAAACATCCTCATAAATCGGATGGAACGAGTACTTGATATACCACCTACAGCATACTCTGGATCTGTATCATCAGGAACCTGAACAGGTATCTTATATTGTAACCACCTACCTGTTGCAGTAGTTTCTGCATTTGTACCATTATTACCCGGCACATCAACTGTAAACGTCCTTGCATCTACCACATATCCCTGCCCAGGCTGAACGTTAGGCTCGATAGGAATTCTGTACCTGTAATAGGCATCAATGGTATTCATTGTGTTATCCCTGTTGATATCCTCGGTATCAGGCATTGTTGTAGAACCTCTGGTATTATTTGTTACATCTACCGGAGAGTTTCCTTGAACCCCATTGTAGTTTTTATACCTGTTAATAACATCTCCATCCGCATCAAGGAAAAACTGGTAATTATCAGCTGCAGGATCGACATATCCTCCATATCCCTGTGCA
The DNA here is from genome assembly GCF_004151245.1 of Flavobacterium beibuense. Taxonomy (GTDB): domain Bacteria; phylum Bacteroidota; class Bacteroidia; order Flavobacteriales; family Flavobacteriaceae; genus Flavobacterium; species Flavobacterium beibuense_A. The sequence continues at coordinate 184,830 of NZ_JUIW01000005.1, read as the reverse complement.
GCATATTTAGCAGCTTCTTCAGCGTCTGTTAAACCGTCAAGACCCACATCCTGTAAAGCCCTGTTTGCCGTATCGGTATCAAACGCATAAATAAGCGATTGCGACACAGGTACCTTACTCCAGTTAGATGTAAAAGTAGGCTGATTACCGTCTACGCCCGGAAGTCCGTTTTCGTACTGCTTCCTGTTATCTTTTAATATATCTTCAGATATTTCCCCTAAGTTAATTTCAAGAAAACCTATATTGTCCGGATCAGCAAAATCTCCATCATGTCCTGAATAAGGGTCCATTACCCAAAACTGAATATACTCTACGTTATTCTGCTCAAAGTTGGTAGAAGTTATCGCCCTCATAATACCTGCCCAGTTATCTTCTGCCTGCAGTTCGGTAAAACTGTCTGTAGCAGCAGCTGCAGGGTTGTAGTTGTATGGCCCCCTTTCCTGAGGGAAGTAACTTAAGTCTAAAGTATTTACTACTGTAGTTTGTCCCGGAGCTATATCGGTTACCGGATAAAGCTCATTATAATAAACACGTCTTGTTCTGTTAGAAGACAAGTCGTCATCGTTTATACCTGACGGACGTTGATTAGTAAAGAAAGTAGGATCTATGGTATACCATGCCAGCTTACCTCTTTGATAACCATAAGAAAGATCGTCTACCGGCGGTGCATTACCCGGAAAAACTGTAAGTGGCGCACTTGAAAGCGACCATGCCTGCGGCGAACGCATATCTATAGTAGTTTGCGACCCTTCAAAATCATCTACATAAGTAGTTGGCTCATTATTAAACTGGTCTGCTTTAGATGCCCCCGGCTGTAGGTAAGCGACTTCTGCCCTTACCGATAAATTAGACGGCACATCGGTATCTACGTTAGGAAGCTTATTTACCAAACGGGTAAAGAAAGGCACCTCTGTAGAATAAGTAGTATTTAAACCGAAAATAGTATTGTTAACAGACTCCTGTCCGTAATTTGATTTTGTAGTAAATGGCCTTTCTGACATATTTAACATCGAAGCACCCACAAGGAACTTATCAGTAAACTTGTGCTCAAGATAGAAACCTGCAAAACGACGTGTTTGCTGACCAAACACAGCATTGTTCTCTAACGACACTTCAATCTGTTGGTTTGAGTTAAGCAACGAAGGATCTAAGATATCTACCCTACCTAACTGATAGTTTACAGTATAATCTACACCTTCAACAAGCACCCTACCACCTGCAGTTACCACTACAGATCCCTGTGGAACATTAAATGCCCCCAAAGGAATACCACCACCTCCGCTCGATTTGAATTTACCTCTTAATTGGAACTTATTCTTTTCAGCCTCCTGCGATGCATCTGCCTGAGTACTGTTGTACATCCTTCGGAATACATACTTCTGTTGGTTAGCATTAAAAGAAGAGGTTCCTCCTGTCTCATTATAATTTTCGGTATTTTCAAGTCTTAATTTTTCAAAAAGATGCCTACCAAAAGGCTCTACCGTTGTAAATATAAGTCGCCCGTTTTGCGGATCTATGGTAATACCCGGATAAAAGTCAAAGAAACCGTCACCACCCGGTTGCGGGTCGTTAGCATAACTAAGCCTGTCTAAATTAAACACCCTTAAAAGAGGTGTTTCTGCTACTTCTTCATCAACAGGAAACGGATCAATAACGTTGCCTCCTGCATCAGTTGCAGGGGTAATGTAGTTTAACGGAGAAGGGTCGGTATAAAGGATATTAAACCTGAAATCTTCCTGAGTTAACTGATATCCCCCCGGAATCTGATAAATGTTTTTCATCATCAAATCCCATGTTGGTTCGTTTACATTTACCAAGCTACTCTTAAGTAGTTTTAATATAAGGCTCTTGGTACTTACAGCAGGTTGCTCGTCCGGGTTACCTGATTCTGTAACCGTAGTGGCATCTGCACTGTCTGTTGCAAATTCACCTACCTGATATACATCGCTACCTACCGTAAACTGGAAAGCAACAGCAAGCACTTCGTCGTTATTAAGTTTCTGGTTAAGGGATATATAACCTAATTGCGGATGAAAAGTAAATTCGTTAGAGGTAAGTTTCCTTGCATTTTCCAGTTTGGCATAGTCACGTCCCTCATTCGCATTAAGTCCGTTTGTAAAACTATTGTTGCTTAAAGTAACAATCTCGCGAATATTAGGATCCAAGTACAAGCTACCATTACCAACCAATGCAGGATCTAAACCATTGTTTCCGTTATCCGGATAAGAGTTCACCGGTTGCAGGAAAAATTGCCCGGGATTAACCACATCGGCAAAACCTACAGCCTGATCTGTAATATCAGACCCATCATAAGTACTTGTTAGTTGCGACTCACCTAAATCCTGTATTGCAATTAAGTTTCTTGAGTTATTTTCCTGAGCATTTATCCTGTTTTGCCTGTTTGTAACCCAAACTTCCACACGGGTAATCTGAACACGGCTTGTAATTAAAGGATATTGTTCTAACGATCTATCGTAATTATTTCTAAACCATTGTGAAAGGAAGAAGTGCTTGTCCTGCTCATATTCCAGAGCAAAGAAACTAAAGTCCTGTACCAGGTCACCTCCTTGAGCGGTTATGGTTTTTGTTTGAGATTTTTGTTCAGAATAGATACCCGTTATACTGGTTTTTCCAAACTGGAACATAGCCTTAACACCAAAAAGGCTTTGCGCACCCCTAACTAATGAGTTAGATAGCGGGAAGCTAACATTACCTACTTCTATTTTCTGGATAATATCATCCTCATCCGGAGTATACTCTAATTTAATAAGGTTTTGGAAAGCAAAAGTAGATTCGGTATCATAGTTAGCAGTAACACCAAGCCTTGTACCTACTTTACCCTGAAGGCTCATGCTTATACGCTGATCAAAATCAAAAGTAAAGGTTTTACGGTTACGCGGAGACAGAGAAGGGTTGTCCTGTTTGGTATATCTTACACCCAAATCAAGCTCTACCGAACCCTGCGGTTTAATATCTATTGTATTGCCACCAAAAACAGTTTCAAAAAACTTTGAGTTTACATAATACCTTGGCAAAAGGTCTTTCTGCTCCTCTTCGGTACCTTTACCATCAAGTGCTTTTGATTTTTGCTGATAATACTCACGCATGGATTCGCGAAGTACAAGCTCATTGTATTCTTCCGGTGTAAGTATTATAGGGTAAGTAATATTAAAACCTTCAAAATCTTCTGTGTATATGTACCTGTCGGTAACAGGATCATAGGTATAGGCCTCTACTATACTCTTAGGATTATCAAGCTCTACCCTCCCGGTATTATAACCGGTAAGCGTATCCTGCTTTTCGTTATCTTCTTCATCTTCCTGAGCCTGTGCGGTAAAGCTGAAAAATAAAAATAATACCGAAACAGCCAGTTTTAACTTTATATAAAAATCTTTAGAGTATTCTGTTTTCAAGGACTATAAGTTTTTTAATGCTTGTTTGATAATTGTTTCAACAGTCACACCCGGATTCTCCCTAACAATTTTCTCTACAACTTTTTCTGCGGCCTTTTTATTAAATCCTAAGACCTCTAACGCAGATAACGCTTCATCTTTATTTGTATTGTAACCCGAAACTGAAACTTCCTCCAAATCATACACTTTTAACACTTTATCCTTAAGATCAAGTATTACCCTTTGGGCTGTTTTTGCACCAATACCCTTTATAGACTGTATGGTGACAACATCGCCCGAAGCAATGGCCTGTATTATTTGTTTAGGTTCCAATGATGAAAGCATAGTGCGTGCCGTACCTGCCCCTACCCCTGAAACAGAAATAAGAAACTTAAACAACTCCCTTTCGGCTTTTTCCATAAAACCGAAAAGAGTATGTGCATCCTCCTTTATCTGTAAAAAAGTATAAAGTTTAATATTTTCCGAATCGGGCAAAAGAGAAAAGGTGTGCAGGGAAATATTAACCTGATACCCAACTCCGTTGCAATCTATAACTACCTCGGTTGGTGTCTTTTCTACAAGTCTTCCCTGAAGATGTGCTATCATAACAATTTTTTATCCGTTTCCAAAAATAATAAAATTCTCTAACGATTAGCTATATATTAATTTTTTGCCATTTTTAAACGTTTTTCCTTTTCCTGGGCATCAACAACCGCAACTGCAGCCATATTAACCATCTCCTCTACACTGGCACCTAACTGGAAAACGTGAACAGGTTTATTCATTCCAAGCATAATCGGCCCGATAGAAACCACCTTATTAAGTTCTTTTAACAACTTGTATGTAATATTAGCTGCATCCAAGTTAGGGAAAATTAATGTATTTACTTTTTTTCCCGCAATTTTAGAAAACGGAAACTTATCTTTAAGCATTTCAGGATTTAGAGCAAAATCTGCCTGAATTTCTCCGTCAACTATCAAATCAGGGTAATCCTCGTGAAGGATATCTACTGCCTGCCTTACTTTTACAGCTTCCGGATCCGGAGACGACCCAAAGTTTGAGAACGACACCATAGCCAGTACCGGCTCCATACCAAACATCCTTACCGTTCTTGCTGTCATAATTGCAATTTTAGCAAGCTCTTCTGCTGTTGGATTAGGATTTATAGCGGTATCCGAAAGGAATATTGGACCTCTTTTAGTAAGCATCATATTTGTTGTAGCAATCTTGCTTACGCTTGGTGCCTTACCTATAAGCTGCATAATAGGTTTCACCGTTGCAGGGTAACTTCTTGAATATCCTGTAACCATCGCATCAGCATCACCTTCGTTAACCATCATGGCTGCAAAGTAGTTACGCTCCCTCATCCATTTTTCGGCATCCAGTAAACTAACACCTCTCCTGCGTCTTGTTTCCCAAAACACATTGGCATATCTATCCCTTCTTTCTTCCTCTTCATCGGTTTTAGGGTCTATTATCGTTACCTGAGCATCAAAACCAATCTCTTCCTTAAGCTCATTGATAATCTCACTGTTACCTAAAAGGATAGGAATACCTATTTTTTCTTCCATAACTATCTGTGCTGCCTTAAGCACATCAAGGTGGTCTGCCTCAGCAAATACAATTCGTTTCGGATCTGTTTTAGCCCTATTGGTAAGTAACCTAACCATTTTGTTGTCGTTACCCAACCTGTCTAAAAGCTCCTCAACATACTTGTCCCAGTCGGCAATCGGATTTTCTGCCACTCCCGATTCCATTGCTGCTTTTGCAACAGCAGGTGGCACTACCGCAATAAGCCTCGGGTCAAATGGTTTAGGAATGATATAATCACGACCAAAGTTAAGTTTGGTTTCTCCATAAGCAATATTAACCTGCTCAGGCACCGGAGCTTTAGCAAGCTCAGCCAACGCCCTAACAGCAGCCATTTTCATAGCTTCGTTAATTTTTGTAGCCCTAACATCCATTGCGCCCCTAAAAATATAAGGGAATCCAAGTACGTTATTTACCTGATTAGGATGATCTGACCTACCTGTTGCCATAATGATATCCTCACGGGTAGCAATGGCAAGGTCATAATCTATTTCAGGTATCGGGTTTGCCATAGCAAACACGATAGGATCATTATTCATAGTAAGCAGCATTTCCGGGGTAAGCACATTACCTACCGAAAGTCCTAAGAAAACATCGCTCCCTTTAACTGCTTCAGCCAAAGAAACCGGCTCAGCATCCTTAGCATATTTAAGCTGCATATCTAATAAATCGGTACGGCTTTTAACCAGCATACCGTCTTTATCAAACATTGTGATATTCTCGGCCTTTACACCTAAAAGCAGGTAAAGGTTAGCACATGCCAGTGCTGCAGACCCCGCACCCGAAACCACTACCTTAACTTCTTCTATATTCTTTTCAGCAAGTTCAAGCGCGTTTAGTAATGCAGCCGAAGATATTATGGCCGTACCGTGCTGGTCGTCGTGCATTACAGGAATATTAAGTTCTTCTACAAGTCTTCTTTCAATTTCAAAAGACTCCGGAGCCTTAATATCCTCAAGATTTATACCTCCAAAAGTTGGGGCTATATTTTTTACCGTTTCTATAAATTTTTCTACATCTTTGGTACCAACCTCAATATCAAAAACATCTATATCGGCAAAAATCTTAAACAAAAGGCCTTTACCCTCCATTACCGGTTTTGAAGCTTCAGGGCCTATATCACCCAAGCCTAAAACGGCAGTACCGTTAGATATTACAGCAACCAGGTTACCTTTTGCGGTATATTTATAAACGTTATTTACATCTTTAGCAATTTCAAGACAAGGCTCTGCCACCCCAGGCGAATAAGCTAACGACAAATCTCTTTGTGTTGCATATTTTTTTGTAGGTACAACCTGTATTTTTCCCGGATGGGGTTTTGCGTGGTATAAAAGCGCTTCTCTTCGTTTACTATACTTGTTCATTCTATTTACTTTTATTACAGAACTTACAAAGGTAAACCTATGACCGAAATTGTGAAACTTTTAACGCTATTCTTTTCATTTAATTAATCTCCCTGCTAACAGATGAGTTTATAGCCGAAACCACGCACGTTTACAATCTCTACCGAAGTATCTTCCTGAAGTTTTTTCCTTAACTTAGTTATATAAACATCCATATTTCGGGTATTAAAAAAATTATCATCACCCCAAAGCCTCATAAGCGCAAGTTTTCTTTCTAATACCTGATTTTTGTTTTGTAATAGTAATTCCAAAAGTCTCGATTCTTTATAAGAAAGTTTTACTGTTTGAGCACTACTGTCTATAAGCTCCTGTCGCTTTGGATAAAAAACATATTCTCCTATTCTCAATTCATCCGTCGATGATTTTTCCTCTTTACTTCTTTTAAGCAGTTCGGCGACCCTTAAAAAAAGCTCTTCCAGACTAAAGGGTTTTCTTAAATAATCATTACCGCCACTCGCATATCCTTGTGCTACATCCTTAATATCTGATTTTGCGGTAAGAAACATCAATGGGATATTTTTACTGAATTCCCTTATTTGGGATGCCAGTGTAAAACCGTCTTTATACGGCATCATTACATCCAGTATACATATTGAAAATTCCTGTTCATTAAAAAGACCCCAAGCCTCTTTTCCGTTAGAAGCAAGCACTACTTCATAACCATTCTTTTCCAGGCTTTCTTTTATAACCTTACCTAAAAAAGGTTCATCTTCAGCTAACAGAATTTTATACTTCATACGGAATCCTTATTACAAACACACTTCCCTGAGGAAAATTATCCTGTACACTTATACTTCCATTATGTGCCCTCACTACTTTTTTTACATAACTAAGTCCCAGGCCATAACCTTTAACATTATGCACATTACCAGTTGGCATACGATAAAATTCATCAAAAATCTTCTTTTTATGTTCATCAGGTATACCGGGACCGTTATCTGCCACTTTAACAATAACCTCTTTACCTTCAATACCACTATCAATTTCAACCATAGGATTATTTTCTGCATTGTATTTTACAGCGTTTTCAATTAAATTAAACAGTGCTGCTGTAAGATGTTTTTTGTTTCCTTTAAAAACAATATCATTATCAGTGTACTCTACCTTAATCTTATCCCGGTAATCAACAACTACTTCCTGTACAATACTATTTAACGAAACAACATCTTCAACCACAATTCCTTTCCTCTCTATTTTTGTACCATTCAATATATCATCAGTAAGCCCAGCAAGCTTAATTGACTGATGTAAAATGATATCAATATAATTATCCCGTTCCTCTTTAGTCATTTCAAAATCTCTTAAAGCTTCGGCTGTTATAATTACAGATGTAAGCGGAGAATGTATTTCATGAGTCATATTGCTTATAAAGTCATCTTTAAGTTCACTTAGCTTTTGTTGACTAAGTAATATTCTGGCCGTATACCAAAAACAAAACAGGGTAATAACTATAAGCAACAATGAACTTATAATAATCCATTTTAATTGCTTTAGCAGATAAAGTTCTGCATTATCAAAACAAGCTTTTATTTGCCTTTCTTCCGGGTTTTTTATCCCTATATTATGCATATCAGTACAAAAACCAGACTCGTTACCCCCCTCTGCATCCAGTACAAATGGCAAATCAATACCTTTTCTTTTTAATGCAATGGTGTACTCACTTTCCAAGACCTTAATATCTATTTCTTTTTCATCTTTAAGCTTTAAAAGTCTTTCTCCAATCCCCTGAGTAAAAAACCACACTATCCCTTTTTTTAACCCGTCCCTTAATACTCCTTCCATTGCAACAACAAACTTTTCTTTAACTTCAGGTGTCATAGCATCAACCTTTCCCTCAAAATCTTCAATACTCATGCTAATCTCATTTTGTCCATTGGGCCCTATAGATTGTAATTCCTTAACTGTAAACATGGGCATATTTTTGCTCTCATCCCATTTGCAACTAATATCCACATAAGAGGTATCCATTAACCATCCCCTAAATTCCTTTACTATATCCTCGTTTCTTACCACGAGAGCACTGTCAATAGCTTCACCGAAAGCTTTCTCGGTTTCTTCTCTAAAAGCAGATTGTGCAACGGTAAAATTGCTATAACTATAATACAGTTGAAGCAGCGTGATTCCTGCCACACAAACTGACATTAATATAAAAATGAAGCGTATATTTTTTTTCATAGAATACTCAAAAATAGAATTTAAAAACAGGTTCACCCATTTTTATTAACGCTAATTAACGCTAATTAACCCCCTTTCACCTCATTCCATTACACAGCCCTATACATTTGTAATATAAAACCAACTACATTATGAAAACAAAAAAGCTATTGCTAAGTATTCTAATTTTTACCCTTTGTTCCCTACAATGCAATGCACAGGATGAGCCCGGTATAAAAATGACATCTCCGGAAATTAAAACTGATAAAGCAGTTTTAGATTTAATGTCCTGGCAAAAAATAGGTTATGAAAACGTAGAGTTTACAGGAAAGGATTTAAAAGGAAAAGATTATTATCTCGTGTCTAAAGAAATATGGGATGGTGAGATTAAAAAAACAGATACTTTAATAAACACTACCTCTCACATGCTTTTTAAAAAGGCAGAAGACACACTAAAGATAACTGTAATGACAGGAAAAGAATCTGAAAAAAAACTGCGTACCCAGTTTGATTTTGGAAGATTCAGTTTAGAAAACACTTATGAGAGCCTTCCTACAGATGATTACAGCATGCGTACTTACGGAAGACTTGTGGCTATCGAGCCAAACAAACCTTTTTATGCTTTTGCATATATATTACCTTATGAAAAAGACAACGGAAAATATTACTGTGCTGTAGAGGGTAGTGGTAAGGACATTGAAAGTTGGGGGAAATTATTCAACATTAAACATTACATACTTTTTGAAATGTGCTTTTTTGACAGACCTAAAGATGAAGATTCTAAAACTCAAAACTTCACGATTATAACCAACTAGATACAATTTAATATTTTGAGTAGTTAATCAGGGCTTAAGGAAATTTATATTTCTTTTAAGCCCTTCAAATTTTGTACGCTTAACAGCTGAGTTTTTGAACACGGCTCTAAAGGTATCTTCGGTAATTTCGTCCCAGTCTTTTTTAGTAAGGGAAAGTAAATCAGGATGCGGGTTAAACAATGGTTCCCTGTGCGGTTTTGAAAAACGGTTCCACGGACAAACATCCTGGCAAACATCGCACCCAAAAGCCCAGTCGTCAAACTTGCCTCTCATTTCGGACGGAATATTATCCTTAAGTTCTATGGTAAAATAAGAAATACATTTACTACCGTCTACCACATAAGGCTCTATAATTGCCTGAGTAGGGCATGCATCTATACAGGCAGTACAGCTCCCGCAATGATTGGTAGTAACACCATCATATTCTAAATCAAGATCAATAATCAGTTCGGCAATAAAGAAGAAGGAGCCTACCTGTTTGCTAAGCAGGTTACTGTTTTTGCCAATCCAACCCAAGCCGCTTTTTGCAGCCCAAGCCTTATCGAGCACCGGCGCTGAATCTACAAAAGCCCTTCCACCCACTTCACCTATTTCCTGCTGAATGGAATGAAGCAGCTCTTTCAGCCTCTCTTTAATCACAAAATGATAATCCTGCCCGTAAGCATATTTGGAAATTTTGTAGCTGCCCTCCGTTTGTTTTTCCTCCGGATAATAATTCAGCAGTAACGAAACTACACTTTTGGCATCATCAACCAGTAATGTTGGGTCGAGACGCTTATCAAAATAGTTTTCCATATACTGCATCTGCCCATGCCTGCCTTCCTTAAGCCATTTCTCTAAACGCGGCGCCTCTTCCTCAAGAAAACCAGCTTTAGATATACCGCAAGACAAAAAGCCGAGGCGTTTGGCTTCGGCTTTTATAAAGTCGGAATATCGTTTTCTATTGTCCAAAACTTTTGTTTAGACAGCAAAGTTACCAAAAACGACTGTAATAAAAATGCCTCCGTAAAGGAGGCACTCTAGGATTAGGCAAGTAATTCGTCCAGATTGCTTATTGCCATAGCAAAGCCCTCCTTGAAACCCATACCTACTATTTTCTCAAGGTCTTCTGCACTGTCAAAAGACAGTTCTATATTAACTGTTGTGGTATTTCCCGTTCCATTAAACCTGTTAGACCAGTACATCAATGGAAAATCAGGATTCATGTTACCCTCCTCGTCACAAAACCCGTCTTCCGATTTAAAACTTACACCTGCATCAATTGCTGTATACTGAGTTTTACACCAGTCTTTATTACCTTCCGGACTAACCATAGCATACAGCCTCATGCCCCCTACTTTAAAATTCATAACTTTAGTTTCGGTATGATACGGTTTAGGCGCCCACCATTTATCCAAAAGTTCAGCTTCTGTCCATGCCTTCCAAACTTTGTCTGCCGGAGCATCAAACGAGCGGCTAATCAGTAATTTTTTACCTGAGTCATCTTTAACAATTTTCGTTTCTTTCATGATTTATTTAATTAATTGTTTGTTTACATATCCTTTAGTAAATCATCAAGTTGAGAAAAGCGACCTTCCCAAACCTTTCTAAAAGGTTCCAGCCACTCATCCACCTCTCTCATTTTTTTAGTATTAAGCAAATAATAGATTTCCCTACCCGATTGCTTATGTGTAAGCAATCCGCATTCAGCGAGCACCCCTAAGTGTTTAGACACAGCCTGTCTTGTGGTAGAAAATTCGGCAGCCAAAGCATTGGGCGTCATTTCTTCTTTAAGCAACAGATTCAAAATTGATCTGCGTGTCGGGTCGGCTATAGCCTGAAAAACATCTCTTCTTACAATTTGTGACATAATACGCAACTTTATAGTTGCAAATATATAAAACGAAACCATATGGTTGCGTAAAAATAAAGTTAAATTTAGCGCATAAAAAAAGCTTCGGCATTACCGAAGCTTTCATCTATAGTCATATCATTTAATTAAAATAACCCTCCCTGAGTAGCTCTCACCCTGCCCAAATGTTTATAGGCTTTCTCAGTTACTTCCCTTCCTCTCGGAGTTCTTATAATAAATCCTTCCTGAATAAGGAATGGTTCATATACTTCCTCAATAGTCTCACCACTTTCTGATACAGCTGTTGCAAGGGTAGATAAACCTACCGGCCCTCCTTTAAACTTATCTATAATAGTAGTAAGTATCCTGTTATCCATTTCATCAAGCCCATGGGCATCCACATTAAGCGCTTTAAGCGAATATCTGGAAATCTCTATATCTATCTTACCATTACCCTTAATCTGGGCAAAATCGCGCACCCTGCGAAGTAATGCGTTAGCTATACGCGGAGTCCCTCGACTACGACCGGCAATCTCGATGGCTGCCTCCATAGTGATAGGCATTTTTAATATTGCTGAACTACGCTGTACTATTGTAGTAAGTAGTTCAGTAGTATAGTACTGTAATCTGCTTGAAATACCAAAACGGGCACGCATAGGCGCGGTTAGCAGACCAGAACGCGTTGTTGCACCCACAAGCGTAAAAGGATTAAGGTTTATTTGAACAGAGCGGGCATTTGGTCCCGACTCTATCATTATATCAATCTTAAAGTCCTCCATAGCTGAATACAAGTATTCTTCCACTATAGGGCTAAGCCTGTGAATCTCATCAATAAAAAGTATATCCCTTTCATCAAGATTGGTTAATAAACCTGCAAGATCACCGGGTTTATCAAGCACAGGACCCGATGTAATTTTAATCCCAACTCCTAATTCGTTTGCCAGTATGTTTGCCAAAGTAGTTTTACCCAGTCCAGGAGGGCCATGAAATAAAGTATGGTCAAGCGCCTCATCTCGATAATTGGCAGCTTCCACAAACACCTTGAGATTTTCCAGTACTTGGTCCTGTCCGGTAAAATCATCAAAAGAAAGCGGCCTTAATTTTTTTTCAAGGTCGAGCTCATCGGCATTATAGTTTTTATTTGTAGGATCTAAATTCTCGTTCATAAGGCAAATATAAATTTAAAATCTGAAGTTACATTTGGTATCCTTCAGATAACACATCATGCCATTCAGGATTATTATCTATAAAATGGGCAACATAAGAGCAGGCAGGCACAACTATAAGGTTATTCTTTCTGCAATAGTCAAGACTTTTTTCAACCAATATGGCAGCAAGACCTTTACCCCTTAAAGGAACAGGAACCTCTGTATGATTAAGAAAGATTTTCTTTCCGTCAATATAATATTCCAGGAAGGCAATTTCACCATCCTCCATTTTCATTTCAAACTGATTCATGCTTCTGTTGTCTGTAAAACTGTAATTCTCTCTTTCCATAATCATATTTTTATTTTATATAAAAATACGCATTAAAAACAAAAAGCCTCTCGGTTAGGAGAGGCTTTTCTATCAATAAGAACCATATTAATGGTGTAATTGTTCTTCGTTTGGTTTCATAGGTACAGTTTGCGGAACGAAATCTTCGTCATGACCCGGTTTGCTGTAGTCATATGGCCATCTGTAAACTTCAGGTATTTCACCCGGCCAGTTACCGTGAATGTGCTCAACTGGTGTAGTCCACTCAAGAGTGTTAGATTTCCAAGGGTTTTGTGGAGCTTTTTTACCTCTAAAAATACTGTAGAAGAAGTTCCATAAGAATACTAACTGGAATGCAGCACCAATAATAGCGAACATTGTAATTAGCACGTTAACGTCTGCAAGGTCATCAAACAGAGGGAATGCAGAGTTAGTATAGTAACGTCTTGGAAGACCCGCCATACCAATAAAGTGCATTGGGAAGAATACTCCGTAAGCACATACTGCAGTTACCCAGAAGTGAATATAACCAAGGTTCTTGTTTAGCATCCTACCAAACATTTTAGGGAACCAGTGGTAAATACCGGCAAACATACCGTATAAAGCAGAGATACCCATTACTAAGTGGAAGTGAGCCACTACGAAGTAAGTATCGTGAACGTTAATATCAAGTGTACTGTCACCAAGGATAATACCTGTAAGACCACCAGTGATGAAAGTAGATACAAGACCTATTGAGAAAAGCATTGCAGGATTCATCTGCAGGTTACCTCTCCATAGTGTTGTAATATAGTTGAATGCCTTAACTGCCGAAGGAATCGCGATAAGTAATGTTGTAAAGGTAAATACCGAACCTAAGAACGGGTTCATACCTGATACGAACATATGGTGACCCCAAACGATAGTTGAAAGGAATGCAATTGCAAGTATTGAAGCAATCATCGCACGGTAACCAAAGATTGGCTTACGTGAGTTTGTTGCAATAATTTCAGAAGTAATACCTAATGCCGGTAGTAATACGATGTATACCTCAGGGTGACCTAAGAACCAGAATAAGTGTTCAAATAATACCGGAGAACCTCCCTGATAGTGTAGCACATCACCTGCAATAAAAATATCTGAAAGGAAGAATGAAGTACCAAAGCTTCTGTCAAATATTAAAAGTAATGCAGCAGATAATAATACAGGGAAAGATACGATACCGATTACAGCTGTAATAAAGAAAGCCCAAATTGTAAGAGGTAGTCTTGTCATAGACATACCTTTTGTTCTAAGGTTAATTACAGTTACTACATAGTTAAGAGATCCCATTAGTGAAGAAGCAATGAATATTGCCATAGACACTAACCAAAGTGTCATACCTGCACCAGAACCACCAATAGCCTGGGGTAAAGCACTTAACGGAGGGTATATTGTCCAACCTGCTGAAGCCGGTCCTGCCTCTACAAACAGAGAGATAACCATGATCACAGAAGAAAGGAAGAATAACCAGTAAGATATCATGTTCATGAAACCTGAAGCCATATCTCTTGCACCAATCTGTAATGGAATAAGAAGGTTACTGAAAGTACCACTTAAACCTGCTGTTAGTACAAAGAATACCATTATGGTACCGTGAATTGTAACAAGTGCCAGGTAAATATCGTTACGCATAACTCCATCAGGAGCAAATTTATCTCCAAGAAGTACTTTAAAAATTGTGAACGACTCCTCCGGCCATGCAATCTGCATACGGAATAATATTGACATCACAATACCTATAATACCCATGATCACACCGGTAAGAAGGTACTGCTTGGCGATCATCTTATGATCAATACTAAAGATATACTTCGTGATGAAGGTATCTTTGTGGTGATGATCATGTGCATCGTGATGTTCTTCGTGACCGTGTATTTCGTGTCCTACTGCTGACATATTTCTTTAATTTGAATATATTAAAAAAGAATTGTTTTTTTATTAATGTGCTGCTGCTACTGCTGCAGTATCCGCTACTACGGTTTCAGGCTGCTCTTCTGTTGCAGGAGCTGGCGTTTCCGCCGGAGCTTCGCTAGCCTGAGATTCTTTTACAGCTGCACCTAGTGTTTTTTGTCCACCTAACCATTTATTAAAGTCGGCTTCGTCTTCAACAACAATTTTCATCTGCATGTTGTAGTGAGATGCACCACAAATTTTATTACAAAGCAGTAAATAATCAAATGTATAAGGAGCTAAAGCCTCTTTTCCGTCTGCAGTTAAAGCTGCACTTTTCTCCGATCTGATTCTGTTGATATTAGCAACTTTATCCATAATCATAGGATCAAGACGCATTTCTTCAGTTGTAATGGTAGGAACAAAAGAGAACTGAGTTACCATACCCGGAACAACGTTCATCTGAGCCCTGAAGTGAGGCATATAAGCAGAGTGAAGAACGTCCTGAGAACGGAACTTGAATATCACCTGCTTACCTTTAGGAAGGTGAAGTTCTGAAGCCTGGATATCATCCTGAGCGTTTGGATCACCCATATCAACACCTAAAGTATTAACACCTTCAATATATCTTACGTTAGCTTTACCAAGTACACCGTCTTCTCCGGCATATCTTACTTCCCAGTTAAACTGTTTAGCGTAAACTTCAACAATTAGTGTATCTTCTTTATCTTCATCAACAAACATGATGTTTGTCCATGCATATAATCCGTAAAGGATAAGACCTGCAAGTACGATTACCGGAATAATCGTCCATATAAACTCCAGTTTATCATTATCAGCATAGTAAAAAGCAACTTTACCCTCTTTACCTCTGTATTTAAATGCGAAGTAATGTAAAAGGAACTGAGTTATAGTTTGTACAACAAAAATCAGTACCATTGATATAGTCATCAGGTTATCATACTGAGGACCGTGCTCAGAAGCAGGAGTACCTAAAGCTAAGTGACCCCATTTTGCTAAACCTATTATAGTAAATACATAGATGAAACCTAAAAAGGCAAACATCAGGTAACCATTAACATTATTATCTCTGTCGTTAGCAACTTCAGAGTTATCGCTACCTGAAGCAGCTCCAACCTGAGTTAAATCGAATATTTTAGTTAATTGCCATATTGCAATGCCTAATAAAACTAAAACTATAATTATCAATAAACTTGTCATTTGTTTATTCTTTAAATATTAATAATGAAAATGCTTACTTTCTTCAATTAGCGGGTTACGTTTAGCTAATAGAGGTGCTTTTGCAATTGAACTGAACACAACAAAGATAAACAATCCCATAAAGAACAGTATTGCACCTATTTCACCAGCTCCTATAAACCACTGGTCACCAACAGTTGCAGGCATAATCATATTGAAGAAGTCAATATAGTGTCCGCAAAGGATAATTATACCAGCCATAACCACAATCCATGAAAGGCGTTTGAAATCTGTATTGATAAGGATTAATACCGGGAATACAAAGTTCATAACTACCATTCCAAAGAAAGGAAGGTTATAATCGTTAATTCTAGTAATAAAGTAAGTAATCTCTTCAGGTATATCAGCATACCATATTAGCATGAACTGAGAGAACCATAAGTAAGTCCAGAATACACTAAAACCAAACATGAATTTAGCTAAATCGTGTATGTGGCTGGTATTAACATACTCCAGGTAACCTCTTGATTTAAGGTATAATGTTACCATAGCGATAACAGTTACTGCACTTACAACAAAACTTGCAAATACATACCATCCGAATAATGTACTGAACCAGTGAGGATCAACAGACATAATCCAGTCCCAAGACATGATAGACTCACTCACAATGAAGAACACTAAGAAAGCCGCAGAAGCTTTGAAGTTTTTCTTGTAGTAAGAATTGTCGTTAGCCTCATCCTGAGCAAGAGAGTTCTTTCTTGCATACTGGCGGTAAAGTATCCAACCACCCATGAAGATAACTGCTCTTATAAGGAAGAATGTACCGTTAAGGTATCCTGATTTACCCTGAATAAGGTGATCGTGAGCAACAACTTCATCATCCATCCAAATGAATAAGTGGTGAGTTCCCATAACTCCTAATACAAGTAAAACAAATACTATAATTGCGCCCGGTATAAGGTAGGCAGAAATACCCTCCATTACCCTAAACACTACAGGAGACCATCCTGCAGATGCAGCATTTTGAATTGCGTAGAAAGCTAAAGCTCCTAATGCTATAAGCATAAAGAATAAAGCTGCTACATAAACTGCTGCCCAAGGCTTGTTTTGTAACTGGTGAAGAACATGCTCTAAGTGTGCATGGTGCTCATCATTGTGAGCATCTGCTGCATGAGCATCGGCAGCGTGGCCGTGAGCATCATGTGAAGCTTCTGCGTGAGCAGCTTCAGAGTGATCAGCTGTTTGAACATGAGCATCTTTTGCCTCGTGGTGATCAGCAGCTTCCGCATGAGCGTCACCATGATGACCGTGTTGATCGGCTAATATAGCCTCAACATCATTAATATCTTTTGGTGCAGTGAAAAAACTATAACCAATCCCAAGAACACCTACGATCATTAGGATAAAAGAAAAAGTTTTTAGTCTACTTGAAAATGTGTACATATTTTATGCTTTCAGTGTTCTACAATTATAATTCACTCCTAAGTTTCATTACATAATGTGCAACCTGCCAACGCTCTTTTTGAGTAAGCTGATTAGCATGAGAACCCATGTTGTTTTTACCATAAGTCTCTACGTGGAAAACACTTCCTTCTGTAATGTCTCTTTCTTTATAATTAGGTATACCAAGGAATTTTTCCCTTTTGGCAAGATTACCTTTACCATCACCTTTGTCGCCGTGACAAATAGCACAGTAAATAGTGTAAAGTTCAGCACCTTTACCCATATCAACTTCTGTACTGTCTAGAGGAGATTTCAGGTTTGCTTTTGCAAGTTCATAACCTTCCTCGGTATTTTCATACTCATATGGAGAAAATCCTCTTGGGATAGAACCTTCTGCAGGTAACTGTCCTTCTTTTCCGTTACGGAAAGCAGAAGACTCTGAGTAGGTTTCATAAGGAACCGCCTCATACATATTTGGAAAATACTGATAGTTTGGTCGTGATTTATCAAAGCAGGAAGTAGCTACTGCCGATACACATACCAAAAATGCTATTTTATATATTGCTTTCATATCTCTCTCTTAGTGCTTTTCAATTACTTTTACTTCCACAGCTCCTGTGTTCTCAAAGAATGAAACTATCTGATCAACATCACCGTGAACAGAAACTTCCATTAAGAAATGGTCATCTGTAGTTCTTACATCCGGATTTTCTGCCTCTTTAAATGGCCATAATTTACTTCTCATATAAAAAGTGATAACCATTAAGTGAGCTGCAAAAAATACAGTCATCTCAAACATTACAGGAACGAAAGCCGGCATGTTTTGAATGAAACTGAAACTTGGCTTACCACCAATATCCTGAGGCCAGTCAACAATCATTATGTAACGCAGCATTGCAGTTGCAATAGATAAACCAACCAAACCATATAAGAAAGAGCAGATAGCTATTCTTGTAGGTGCAAGGCCCATAGCCTTATCTAGCCCGTGTACAGGGAATGGTGTATAAATTTCTTCAATATGATGATGAGCAGCGCGTGTTTGTTTTACAGCATCCATCAGGATATCATCATCATTGTATAGTACATGTATAACTTTATTACTCATGATCGTAATGATTAATGTGAATGATTGTTGTGTCCTTCTTCTCTTAGTCTCTTATATTTATCACTTGAAGTCTTCATGATAGATTTAACCTCTGCCTGTGCAATTACAGGGAAGCTTCTTGAATAAAGTAAGAATAATACAAAGAAGAAACCAATTGTACCTATGAAGAAACCTGCATCTACAAATGTAGGCTGGAACATAGTCCAAGATGATGGTAGGTAATCTCTGTGAAGTGATGTAACGATAATTACGAAACGCTCAAACCACATACCTATGTTTACTACGATAGAGATGATAAACGATGCCATGATACTTGTTCTGATTTTCTTGAACCACATAACCTGCGGAGAAACCACGTTACAAGTCATCATCAGGAAGTATGACCACCAGTAAGGACCTGTAGCCCTGTTAAGGAAAGCATACTGCTCATATTCAACACCTGAATACCATGCAATAAATAACTCAGTTATATAAGCGACACCTACGATTGAACCTGTAATCATGATAATAATGTTCATTAGCTCAATGTGCTGTATCGTAATGTAAGCTTCAAGGTTAGATACCTTCCTCATAATGATAAGTAGTGTGTTTACCATCGCAAATCCTGAGAAGATCGCACCGGCAACGAAGTATGGAGGAAGAATTGTAGTGTGCCATCCCGGTATAACCGAAGTAGCAAAGTCAAATGATACGATAGTGTGTACTGAAAGTACAAGAGGAGTTGCTAAACCGGCAAGTACAAGAGAAACCTCTTCAAAACGCTGCCAGTCTTTTGCTCTACCACTCCATCCGAAACTCACGATAGAGTAAACTCTTTTTGTAAACGGAGTTACTGCCCTGTCGCGAAGCATTGCAAAGTCAGGTAATAAACCTGTCCACCAGAAAACAAGTGATACAGAAAGATAAGTAGAAATTGCAAATACGTCCCAAAGTAGCGGTGAGTTAAAGTTAACCCAAAGTGAACCAAACTGGTTTGGAACAGGCATTACCCAATATGCTAACCAAGGACGACCCATGTGGAATACAGGGAACATAGCCGCCTGAATTACCGAGAAGATGGTCATCGCCTCAGCAGAACGGTTAATTGCCATTCTCCACTTTTGGCGGAATAATAATAATACTGCAGAAATAAGTGTTCCGGCGTGACCGATACCTACCCACCAAACGAAGTTGGTAATATCCCAGGCCCAGCCTACTGTTTTATTTGAACCCCATGTACCGATACCAGTTCCAACTGTGTAAGCCACACAAGCTACACCCCAAAGGAAAGCGGCTAGTGCAATAGAGAAAGCTATCCACCACTGCTTGTTGGCCCTGCCTTCCACTGGTGCTGCAACATCAACTGTTACATCGTGAAAATTTTTATCACCTATAACTAAAGGTTTTCTAATGGGTGCTTCGTAATGAGACGACATAATCCTTTATATTGTTTCTTATTAATACTATTTGATATTAGGTATTTCTTACTTTAACCTGGAAGAATACGTTTGGCTGAGTACCTACATGCTCTAGTAAGTGGTACATTCTGTCGTCTTCTTTCAGTTTAGTAACTGTATCCTCTGAGTTATTGATATCTCCAAATACAAGTGCTCCGCTTCCACAAGCTTCAGAACAAGCTGTATAGAATTCATCCTTAGCAACAGGACGACCTTCTCTCTTAGCGTTAAGAATAGTAGCCTGAGTCATTTGTATACAAAGAGAACATTTCTCCATAACACCTCTAGAACGAACGTTAACATCAGGGTTAAGAACCATACGTCCTAAATCGTCATTCATATGGTAATCGAATTCACTGTTCTTGTTATATAAGAACCAGTTGAAACGACGTACTTTATAAGGACAGTTGTTAGCACAGTAACGAGTACCCACACAACGGTTGTAAGCCATGTGGTTTTGACCCTGACGACCGTGTGATGTAGCCGCAACCGGACATACAGTTTCACATGGAGCGTGGTTACAGTGCTGACAGAATACCGGCTGGAATGCTACCTGAGGGTTTTCTGCAGGATCTTCCATTGCACCGAAAGTCTCGATTGAGTCCATTAAGCCTGAAGTATTTTCTTTAAGCTTAACGTCTCCTGCAAATGTATCTTCAGATGAGTAATATCTATCGATACGTAACCAGTGCATATCACGGCTTCTTCTAACCTCTGATTTTCCTACAACCGGTACGTTGTTCTCTGCGTGACATGCAATAACACATGCACCACAACCTGTACAGGCATTTAGGTCGATAGAAAGGTTAAAGTGGTGACCTACTGTACGGTCAAAAGATTCCCAAAGGTCTACTGATGTAGCAGCAACCTCTTTGTGATCTAATGAAACCTGAGGTTGTTCATTCCACTCAGAAGCGTTTTTAGTATTGAATATTTCAAGGGTAGTTTCCTTAATGATATCTCCTCTACCCATTAATGTTTTTTGTAACTGAAGACAAGCAAACTCGTGGTCTCCGTTCCCTTTAGATATTTTAGCACCCTGTAAAGAGTTGAAGTTAGCATACAGTTTGTAAGCATTAACACCTACCTGCATTTCTTTCTTCATTGCAGCCTCACGGCCATAACCTAAAGCAACACCAATTGTACCTATTGCCTGACCTGGCTGTATAATTACAGGTACATTTTCAAGTTTTACTCCGTTTACTTCGATAGTTGCATAGCTACCGTTAAGACCACCGTTAGCTACATTGTAGTTCTCAAGGCCAAGTTTAGCAGCATCAGCTTTAGCAACTGTTACATAGTTATCCCAAGATACTCTTGTAATTGGATCCGGGAACTCCTGTAACCATGGGTTGTTTGCCTGCTGACCATCACCCATACCTGTTTTAGTATAAAGAACAAGCTCAAAATCACCTGCAGTTTTAGCTTTAGCAAGCTCAGAAGCAGCACCACCAAAATCAGCAGCTGCAGCAGTAGCAGACGACGGAGCTGTTTCTGAAACAGAGATACCATCATGAACTAACTGGTTCCAAGACTTCCCGCTAAACCAAGCAGAAGAAGAAGCTTTTAGATAATCGTAGTAAGATTGTGAATTACCGCTCCATGCCAATAAAGCATCCTGAAGCTGTCTCGTTTTGAATAACGGACGTATAGTAGGCTGCATAATGCTGTAAGTACCTTTTGTGATAACTACATCACCCCATGACTCAAGGTAGTGAGGTGCAGCAGCAGCGATAGTTGCTTTTGAAGCTGTTTCATCCTCTTTCATAGAGAATGCAACAGAAAGTTTTACCTTTTTAAGAGCTTCAGCAAAATCAGATCCGTTTGGTAAAGTGTAAACAGGGTTAACACCACTCATGATAAGCGTACTAACGTTTCCTGCTTTCATATCGTTAACAAGTTGAGCAACTTCTTTAGCGTTACCTTTTCTTGTATAACGTGCTTCAGCTGGTTTGAATGCCTCACTCTGTAGTGCAGCATTGATAGCTAAAACAACAAGTTGTGCGTTTACATCGTCAATACCCGTAATAACAACACCTTTAGAACCTGCAGCTTTTAACTGTTGAGCAGCTTTCTTAACTTCGGCAGCATACTTCTCGTTAATTGCAGGAGCATTTACAGACGAACCTGTAACTGCATTGTATAAATGAACTAATGCATATTTCTGTTGAGTAACAGTTAGAGGAATACGCTTATCAGCATTAGAACCTGATAAAGTTAAGTTAGCCTCTATCTGGATATGCTTAGACATTTTACCCTGTTTAGGGATACGTTTGTTTGCATAACCAGCATCATAACCACCACCTTGCCAGTCTCCAAGGAAATCAGCACCAACAGCAACAATTACATCAGCTTGTGAAAAATCATAGTTTGCTAAAGCTCTTTCTCCATATACAGCCTCATAAGCATCAAGTGCTTCTGAAGACGATACCGCATCATAAACAACATGTTTAAAGTTAGGATACTTAGCACCAAACTCAGCAATAAGCTTATCTGTAGACGGGCTCGCCATAGTATTAGTTAATAATACTACCTGGCCTCCGTTTGCAGCCTCAGCTAATCCGGCTTTAACACGAGTATCAACTTCTTCCCATGATGCAGGTTTGCTTGCAATCATCGGTTGTTTTAAACGCATGCTGTCATAAAGTGAAAGCACAGATCCGTAAACCCTTGCATTTGCACTTATACCAGAACCAGACATTCTGTTATTCTCAACCTTAATTGGTCTACCTTCACGGGTTTTGATCAATATGTTTGCAAAATCAAAACCATCCGCTATTGTAGTTGCATAGTAATCTGCAACTCCCGGGATGATTTCCTCCGGTTGAACCACATAAGGAATCGACTTAATAACCGGTCCTTCACATGCTGCAAGTGAAGCTGCAGCAGTACTAAACCCGACATATTTCAAAAAGTCACGACGGCTTGTTGAAGAAGAAGACATTGCCTCTTCGTTACCAAGAAATTCATCAGTAGGAATCTCCTCAACAAACTCATTGTTTCTTAGCGTCTCAACAATAGAACTGTTTTCGTTCAGTTCTTCAACACTTTGCCAGTATTTTTTGTTTGATGCCATGTTGTATATAGATATTAGCTTCTTAAAAATTGATTAATAGTGACATTTACCACACTCTGTACCTCCCATGTTGGCAGCTGTAAGTTTCTGCACACCATATTTCTTAGCAAGTTCGTCGTGGATTTTTTTGTAGTAGTCGTTACCCTCTACTTTTACATTTGTCTCTCTGTGACAGTTAATACACCATCCCATTGTTAATGGAGCATGTTGTTTCATAACCTCAAATGTCTCAACTGGGCCGTGACATTTCTGACATTCAACACCAGCTACAGAAACGTGCTGAGAGTGGTTGAAGTAAACAAAGTCTGGAAGGTTGTGAATTCTAACCCATTTAACCGGTTTGGTTTTACCTGTATATTGTTGTGTAGATTTATCCCATCCTACAGCATCATATAGCTTTTGGATTTCTCCATTGTAGAATTCTTTAGAATACTCAACATAAGTAGAATCTTTACTACCTGTAAACTCAGAGATGTTTTTATGACAGTTCATACAAACATTAAGAGAAGGTATACCCGAAGTTTTACTTACTCTTGCAGAAGAGTGACAGTATTTACAGTCGATACCGTTTTCACCTGCGTGTATTTTGTGAGAGAAGTGTATTGGTTGGATCGGCTCGTACCCCTGATCTACACCTACCTGCATAAGGTAACCGTAAAGGAAGTAACCACCTGTTAAAATTAATAGTATAGTAGTAACAAGAACCAGGAACTGATTTCTTGCATAAGCCTGCCATAATGATATTGTTGAATCCTGCTTTGCAACTTCAACACCGTTTGCAGCAGCAACTCTTCTTAAAGTCCTGTTTACAAGCACAAGCATTACAACAAGAACAATAAGAACCAGCACAAGCGCACCAAGAATCAAATTGTTAGACGCACCACTTTCCTGAACAACAACCTTACCACCCGGAGTATTAACATCCGGAGCAGGAGCAGGAGCAGACGTATATGCCATGATATTGTCTATATCCTGATTTGAAAGCTGAGGAAAAGCAGTCATTGTAACATTGTTGTTATCAGCAAAAAGCTTAACAGCAACAGGATCACCTGACTTAATTAACTCACTACTATTATGAACCCATTTGTAAAGCCACTCACGATCGTGTTTATCAGCAACTCCTCTTAACGCAGGACCTGTTGATTTACCGTCAAGTTTGTGACATGAAGCACAAAGGGAATTAAATAGTTCTTTACCTTTTACAGGGTCTCCGGCACCGGCCGAAGCAGCTGTCTCAGCTTCAGTACCAGCAGCAGCAGTGTCCTGAGCATAAGAAGCGAGTGAGAATGAAAGCGATAAAGCTAAACAGAAAATTAAAATTCTCGAAAACGAAGTATGGTTACCCACTTTTTTCATATTAAAAAATGATTATCGACTTAAATTGGTATAGTTTTTTCAGGTATATTTGAACGTAACAGTATACTTTTTTAAAAACTCCCACAAAAATACGACTTATGACTTATTCTCAAACCTTAAATAAATCTTAAAGCATAATTTATAACAATTCTAAATAAATATATTTCAACACCATATTCTAATTAATCGTAATTTTGCACTCAAACCCTATTCATTATGAGAATTTTAAAAATAAAACACATAAAATTGCTTGCAGTTTTTCTTACTTTTTATTCGCTTGAAACTGTGGCACAACAGCAGGAAAATACCATTTCTCAGGACCCGAAATTTGAACAATTATTAAGCGAAAAAAGAAAACTTAACTCCAATACCGACCTTAATGATCGATACAAGATTCAGATCTTTTACGGAGAGAACGATAAAGCCAGAAAAACGCTTTCCGAATTTAAAAGAGAGTTTGAAAATATAGACGGCACAATTATATTTGAGAGCCCAACATACAAGGTATGGGTAGGCAGTTTTAAAACCCGAATAGAAGGTGAAAGAAACCTTATAACGATTAAAGAAAAATACCCTTACGCCTTATTGATTAAGCCAACGAAATAAGTTAAAATATACCCAATAAAAAAGCCCCGCGATGCGGGGCTTTTTGTTAATTATTCTTAATGCTTATTTAAGCGTCTTTTTAACTTCCACTTCCTGGAATGCCTCAATAACATCATAAACCTGAATGTCGTTGTAGTTTTTAATCTGCATACCACAGTCATAACCTTTAGACACCTCTTTAACGTCATCTTTGAAACGTTTAAGTGTAGAAAGCTCACCTGTGTAGATTACAACACCATCCCTGATAAGACGTATTTTAGAGCTACGGAATATCTTACCATCTGTAACCATACATCCGGCAATAGTACCCACTTTAGATATCTTGAATGTTTCACGAATCTCGGCAGTACCGGTAACCTCTTCCTTAAGTTCAGGAGAAAGCATACCTTCCATAGCATCCTTAACATCATCAATAGCATCATAGATAATCGAGTAGTTTCTGATATCGATTTCCTCTTTTTCAGCAAGCTGCTTAGCACCTCCCATAGGACGTACGTTGAATCCGATAATAATCGCATCTGAAGCCGAAGCAAGCAATACGTCAGATTCTGTAATCGCTCCTACACCTTTGTGTATGATATTGATCTGGATTTCTTCCGTTGAAAGTTTTGAGAATGAATCTGAAAGCGCCTCAACCGAACCATCCACGTCACCTTTAAGGATAATGTTAAGCTCTTTAAACTGACCAAGTGCAATCCTTCTTCCAATCTCGGCAAGAGTAATATGCCTTTGTGTACGAACAGCCTGCTCACGAAGTAACTGAGTACGCTTAGCAGCAATTTGCTTAGCTTCTTTCTCGTCTTCAAACACGTTAAACTTATCACCTGCTGTTGGCGCACCATCAAGACCCAATATAGATATTGGCGTAGATGGCCCTGCCTCTTTAATATTATTACCACGCTCATCCTGCATAGCTTTCACTTTACCGTGATGCTTACCGGCAAGAACATAATCTCCTACTTTTAATGTACCACCCTGTACAAGAACTGTTGACACATAACCCCTACCTTTATCAAGGAAGGCTTCTACAACAGTACCTACAGCCGGTTTATTAGGGTTAGCTTTAAGATCTAATATCTCAGCTTCTAATAATACTTTTTCTAATAGCTCTTTTACACCTATACCTGTTTTTGCAGAGATATCGTGTGATTGTATTTTACCACCCCAATCTTCTACAAGTAGGTTCATACCTGCAAGTCTCTCCTTAATTTTCTCCGGATTTGCAGTTGGCTTATCTACTTTATTTATCGCAAATATAATTGGCACACCCGCAGCCTGTGCGTGGTTAATTGCCTCTTTAGTTTGCGGCATGATGTCGTCATCAGCAGCAATAACAATAATTGCGATATCGGTAACCTGAGCACCACGTGCACGCATCGCGGTAAACGCCTCGTGACCCGGTGTATCAAGGAATGCGATTTTCTGACCGCTTTCAAGAGTTACTCCATAAGCACCAATGTGCTGTGTTATACCTCCCGACTCACCTGCAATTACATTTTCTTTACGAATGTAGTCAAGTAACGATGTTTTACCGTGGTCTACGTGACCCATTACCGTTACAATAGGAGCTCTGAATTCAAGATCCTCGTCTTTATCTTCAACAACCTCTTTTGCTTCTTCAATATCGGTTGTAATAAATTCTACTTCATAACCAAATTCATCAGCAACAATAGAAAGTGTTTCTGCATCAAGACGCTGGTTCATGGTAACCATGATACCTAAAGACATACATACAGATATTACCTTAGTAATAGGCACATCCATCATGGTAGCAATCTCACCTACGGTAACAAACTCGGTCACCTTAAGCACTTTGCTTCCTTCTTCTAGCTGTCTTTGTTCATCATCAGTACGCTGACGGTGCGTTTCACGCTTGTCTCTTCTATATTTTGCAGCCTTAGATTTGCTTCCTTTACCCTGAAGTTTTTCAAGAGTCTCCCTGATTTGGTTTTTAACCTCTTCTTCGGTAGGCTCTACCTTATTAACAATAGCCTGGCGTTTGTTTTTGTTGAAATCTTTGTTTCCAAATTTCGGTCCGCCCTGGCCTCCTGGTCGGTTACCGCCTTGCCCTTGGTTCTGTCCGCCCTGGTTTTGTCCACCCTGACCCTGACCTTGCCCCTGAGGCTTAGTAGTAATCCTTTTTCTCTTGTTTTTGTTGTTGTTGTTGTTACCCTGACCCTGGTTTTGTCCGCCCGGTCTGTTATCTTTCTTAGGCTCTTCTTTTTTCTTTTTAGGCTTATTGAACTGAGAAAGGTCAATAGTTTGCCCTGTAAAAGTGGCACCCGAAAGTTTTTGGTATTGGGTTTTAATCTTATCGTCTTCCTGAGCAGCAGGAGAATCTGTCTTTGCAGTTTCAGCTTTAGGAGCCTGAGGTTCCTGCTTTTTCTCCGCTTTAGGCGCTTCCTGTTTTTTCTCCGCTTCCGGTTGCTTAGGAGCCTCCGGAGCTTTTTTCTCTTCGGCTTTTTCTTCCTTAACTTCCGCTTTAGGAGTTTCGGCAGGTTTCTCTTCCTTAGCTACCGGAGTTTCGGTAGCTTTAGCAGGTGCTTCTTCCTGTTTTGGAGCCTGAGGAGTGTCTGAAGGTTCTTCCTGAGCTTTTTTAGGATTAAGGTCTATTTTTCCTACTGCAACCGGGCCTGATAATGATGCTTTTGCACGCACTACCTCCTGTCTTTGTTTCTCTTCTTCCTGTTTGCGCTTTTCTTCCAGTTCACGCTCCCTCTCCAGCCTCAAAGCCTCCTTCTCCTTCTTTTTCTCTTCACTCACCTCAAGAGAAGCCTCTTTCTTGCTCTGGTCGGCAGAGAACTGTCTTTTAAGCGCCGAATATTCCTCGTTGGATATCTTGGCATTAGGACTTGCATCAATAGCATGCCCCATGTCCTTAAGAAACTCAACAGCCCTGTCCAGCGAAATGTTTAATTCCCTTAAAACTTTATTTATTCTTATTACTCTATCTTCAGACATATAATCTTTTTAATATTATCTTTCCTGGTTGTATTTGTTGTTATACAATAGTATTAATCTTCAAACTCTTCTTTCAATATTCTTATCACTTCAAGAACTGTTTCTTCTTCCAGGTCTGTCCTTCTTACAAGGTCTTTCACATCCTGGTTAAGCACGCTTCTTGCAGTATCAAGTCCTATTTTAGCGAACTCTTCAATAATCCATCCTTCAATTTCATCTGAGAATTCTGTTAATTCAACATCCTCATCTTCAAGATTACCTTCACGTATAACATCAAGCTCATATCCTGTAAGCAACCCGGCAAGCTTAATGTTATGACCACCTCGGCCAATAGCCTTAGACACCTCTTCTAGTTTCAAGAACACCTCTGCAGATTTTTTATCCTCATCAATTTTGATTGAAGACACCTTAGCAGGGCTAAGTGCTCTTGTTATATAAAGCTGTGTATTAGTAGTATAGTTAATTACATCTATATTTTCGTTACCAAGCTCGCGAACGATTCCGTGAATTCTTGAACCTTTCATACCCACACAGGCACCTACAGGGTCAATTCTGTCATCATAAGAATCTACAGCCACTTTCGCTTTCTCACCCGGTATTCTTACTACTTTCTTAACAGTAATAAGTCCGTCAAACACTTCCGGAATTTCCTGCTCAAATAATTTCTCAAGGAATTTCTCAGATGTTCTTGACATAATGATTTGCGGCTTATTACCTTTAAGCTCAACATTTTCGATTATACCGCGAACGTTATCTCCTTTTCTGAAGAAGTCAGACGGGATTTGTTTTTCTTTAGGCAGAACGATTTCGTTACCCTCATCATCCACCAAAATTACAGCTTTTGGTCGAACATGGTGCACTTCTGCCGTATAAATATCCCCTATAAGGTCTTTAAACTGCTTATAAAGGTTAGTATTATCGTGTTCGTGTATCTTAGAAATAAGGTTTTGACGCAATGCAAGTATAGCCCTGCGGCCTAACTGAATTAGCTTAACCTCTTCAGAAACATCTTCACCAACTTCAAAGTCAGGCTCGATTTTTCTTGCTTCAGAAAGGGAAATTTCCTGGTTAGGGTCCTCTACCTCACCATCGGCCACCACCACACGGTTCCTCCATATTTCCATATCCCCTTTATCAGGGTTAATGATGATATCAAAGTTATCGTCAGAACCATATTTTTTCTTTAGTGCATTCCTAAATACATCTTCCAGGATCGCCATTAGGGTAACACGATCTATCAGCTTATCATCTTTAAACTCTGAAAACGAATCGATTAATGCAATATTTTCCATGCCAACTCTCTTATTTTTTTAAAATTTTATTACAACAACTGCTTCTTTTATGTCTCCATAAGGAATTTCCGCTTTTTTCTCAACGGTTTCTTTCCCTTTACCTACTTTCTTAGGTTCTCTTGCCTTCCATTCCAGCACAATATGCTCGTCGTTGGCATCGGTTAATTTTGCCTCGATTTCTTCATGTGCGGTTTTCACCTTAAGCGTCCTTCCAAGATTTTTTCTATACTGTCTGATATTTTTTAATGGACTGGTTGCACCGGCCGAAGCCACCTCAAGTGAAAAATCCTGTTCTTCCCTGTCAAGGTTATGCTCTACCGCCCTGCTAACATCAATACAGTCCTGCAGGTTTACACCATTATCACCATCCAGTATAACACTTATTTTGTTAGAATCGCTTATGGAAAGATCTATAAGAAACAGTGAAGGGCGCTCTTCCAGCGCTATGTTCACCAGTTCAGCAACTTTCTCTTTAAATGTCATATTCGTATAAAAAGAGGGGACTCCTGTCCCCTCATTATTTAGTTTTTTAATAAATAACTGTGCAAATATACTAATTTTTTTATATATTGAAAATCATTGGATAATGTAAATTTATTCAGTACCTTTATTGTATTAATTTTCCAACCAAATTTTAGTTAATAATTTACACATATGAAAAGAATTTTAGTTCCTACCGACTTCTCTGATCACGCCGAGTATGCCCTAAAGGTTGCCGCACAAATTGCACGCAAAAACAATGGCGAGATATACCTTTTACACATGCTTGAAATGCCGTCTCACATTAGCAACGACGGTATTGGAGAAAGTAACGCAGTAGGCAGCAGCAGCGACATTCCTGAAGTTATGTTCTTTATGGAAAAAACACGCGAGCGTTTTCAGGAAGTGCTAAACGAGCCATACCTGCAGGGAATAAACATAGTTGAAGCTATACAGTTTGAAAAAGCTTTTGACGGTATTATATCTCACAGCAAAAAACACAACATCGACCTTGTTGTAATGGGTTCTCACGGAGCTAGTGGTTTCAGAGAAATGTTTATTGGATCTAACACCGAGAAAGTAGTTCGTACATCAGACATCCCTGTACTTGTTATTAAAAAAGAAGAAGGTGATTTCAACCCGCAAAACTTTGTATTTGCATCTGACTTCTCAAGCGAAATCAAAAAACCATTTAAAGATGTAGTAGCATTTGCAAATGCTTTTGACGCTAACCTGCACTTGGTATTTGTAAATACTCCAAACGATTTTAAATCTACGCACGCAGCAGAAAAACTGATTCATGACTTTGCTGCTGAGGCAAATATTAAGAACGGATATACTACACATATATATAATGATATTAATGTTGAGAAAGGAATTCTTCACTTCTCAAACAAAGTAAATGCAGACCTTATAGGTATGTGC
Source organism: Flavobacterium beibuense (assembly GCF_004151245.1). GTDB lineage: Bacteria > Bacteroidota > Bacteroidia > Flavobacteriales > Flavobacteriaceae > Flavobacterium > Flavobacterium beibuense_A. Next base: position 154,376 of record NZ_JUIW01000005.1, on the reverse strand, counting down.
ACACACGGAAGACAGGGACTTGCCCACTTCTTTAACGGAAGTATCAGCGAAGATTTGGTTAATCACGCAGTAAGACCGGTTGTTACCTTTAAAATATAACACCAAAGATTATATACCAAAAAGCCACCCTGTAGGGTGGCTTTTTAATTTTATACAAAGAAAAACACAACTTAAATATAACAATAAAAAAAGCCTCTCAGAATCTGAGAGGCTTTTTGTTGGTCTACTAGGACTCGAACCTAGAATGACTGAACCAAAATCAGTAGTGTTACCATTACACCATAGACCAATGTTTGGTGCTTGATTGCGGGTGCAAATGTAGCACATAAATTCATTTTTGCAAATTTTTATTTCAAAAAATATGAAAAAAAAATTTTCTGCGTTAGTACCTGTAGAAATACCCTTTTACAAACAAACTGATAACCAACATTAAACACCTTATGGACGATTTTTACTTTAAAAAACGGAATTTAATTTTAGGCTGGATTTCTTTTGCAATTGCACTTACGGTTTACACTTTAACAGTAGAACCCACAATGAGTTTTTGGGATTGCGGTGAATATATCTCCACTTCAGCCAAATTACAGGTAGGCCATCCGCCGGGAGCACCTTTCTTCCAGATTACAGGAGCCTTTTTTGCCATGTTTGCTTCCTCAAAGGAAAATATAGCACTAATGGTAAACATGGTTTCGGCAGTTTCGGCAGCATTCGCTATACTTTTTATGTTTTGGTCTACTACCCTGTTGCTTAAAAATATCGTTTCGTCGTTCACTACTATCAATAAAAGTAATACTATAATGATTTTAGGCAGCGCCTTTACAGGCAGCATGGCACTAACCTTCTCTGACACCTTTTGGTTTAACGCTACCGAAGCCGAGGTGTATGCAATGGCATCACTGTTTATATCATTATTAATATGGGCAGGACTGCGCTGGGGCGAAGAAATGCACACCTCCAGAGGAAACAGATGGTTATTAATTATCTGTTTTCTTGTAGGAATATCCTTCGGTGTTCACTTTCTGGCCCTGTTAACCATTCCGTCAATAGGGCTTATATATTATTTTAAAAATTATAAAAAAGTTACCATAAAGAATTTTATCATCGCTAATATAGCCATAGTAGGTATACTGTTTTTCGTTTTCAAATTCCTTATGCCATATACCATGGCCTTATTTGGCAAAACAGAAATCTTTGTGGTAAACACATTCGGCTTACCGTTTAACTCAGGCACCATACTAATGGCAATACTAGTAGTTGCCTTATTTTATTTGGGATTACGTTATACAAGGCAAAAAGGCTTTGCACTATATAATACAGCCATATTAGGCACCTTGTTTATGTTTATAGGGTTTTCCAGCTGGATAATGCTATCGGTACGATCAAATGCAGGCGTAGTTATAAACGAAGTACCTCCTACCGATGCAGCCGAACTTTTAGCGTACTATAACCGTGAGAATTATGGCGAGCAAAAAGTATTTTATGGTCCGTTATATACAGAGGCTTATGCGGGTCTTGACCCTAAAACTCCTTTTAAGGACGGAAAGCCAAATTATGAACGCGACTATAAAACCGGCAAATATGTTGTGGTAAACAATTATAAAAATGCCGTACATAACACCAATAGTGAACACAATACTATATTACCACGTATGACAAGCGATAAGCATGCTACCAACTACATGGCTTATACTGCCCCACCTAAATTCAGGATTAACCCTAACTACGACTTTACTCAGGACTTACCTAAATACGGCATTAATCCAAACACTGTTACAGAAGCTGAAGCCCTGGAAGCTATAGCACAGATAAAAAATCAGCTTAGTGATGTTATAACCCAGTTTAAGACCGCATATAACAGAGGTGACATAGACAACAAGGGATATGACGAATTCCTTAAAGCCTATAAAGATTACTTAATAGTAGAAAAACCATCTTTTAGCCAGAACATGCAGTTTATGGTTGAGTACCAGTTTGGGTATATGTTTTGGCGCTACCTGATGTGGAATTTTGCAGGCAAGCAAAACGACATGCAGGGTGAAGGCGATTTCATTAACGGGAACTGGCTAAGCGGATTTACTAAAATAGACGAAGCCAGACTAGGCCCGCAAAGCCAACTTACAAGCGACATGCTTAACAACAAGGGGCGCAATGTATATTACTTTATACCTTTTATATTAGGGATACTCGGTTTTGTATTTCATGCCCGTAAAGACCCTAAAAGCTTTTACGTGCTTTTGGTCCTTTTTGTATTCATGAGTTTTGCTCTTAAGGTGTTCCTAAATGAAAAACCCTATGAAGTAAGGGAAAGGGACTATGTAATGGTTGGTGCTTTTTATGTTTTTGCCATATGGATTGCCATGGGTGTATACTCTATTTACAATATCCTGCAAAAGCAAATGAGTCAAAAAATCACAGTTCCGTTAGTATTAGGTATTGCTCTTTTAAGCACACCGGTGCTTATGGCTACCGAAAACTGGGATGACCACGACCGTTCAGGCAGAGATACCGCACTGGTTATGGCAAAAGCCTATCTGGACTCCTGCGATCCTAATGCCATATTGTTTACATCGGCAGATAATGACACCTTCCCGTTATGGTATGCTCAGGAAATAGAAGAATTCCGTACCGATATAAAAGTAGCCTGTACCACCTACCTGCCTGCCGACTGGTATATAGACCAGATGAAACAAAAGACATATAAGGCTGACCCATTGCCAATCTCTCTTGAACACAAGCAGTATGTAGACGGCACCCGTGATTTTGTTTTATACGTACCAAGAACCGAAGAACGTATAGACGTAAGCGACTTCATGGAATTTATAACCTCTGATGACGAACGCGCTCAGGTAGAGCTAACCAACGGGCATATGTCTAACTACTACCCGACAAACAAAATACGCATTCCTGTAGACAGGGAAGCCGTTATTAAAAACAAGGTAGTATCGCCGGATCTTTATGATTCCATTGTTCCTTACATAGATATCGACCTGCCTAAAGAAGCTATATTTAAGCATCACATTGTAATGCTGGACATCATAAGAAACAACAACTGGGAACGACCTGTTTATTTTTCAGGAGGAAGCCTTAAGGATGAAGATTATTTATGGTTAAAGGACTACCTGCAACTTGACGGAATGACCTACAAGCTTATCCCCGTTAAAACTCAGGTTCAAAAAGACAAACCTATAGATATAGGCCACATTGATGCAGAAAAAATGTTTGACACGGTTATGCGTTGGGACTGGGGCAGCAGCAATAAAAAAATATATCATGACCCTGAAACCAGAAGAAACAGTATTACCTACAGAAAAAACCTTGCCCGACTAACCGACACTTTATTGGAACAGGGTAAAACAGGCAAGGCGAAAGTAATAATAGACCTCGCGGTTACAAAACTCCCCGTAAAAGATTATGGATATTATTACATGTCGGAGCCTTTTGCCGAAGGCTATTATAAGGTTGGCGAAAAAGAAAAGGCCAGGGAGCTGCTCTCAATACTTATAAAAAAACAGCAGGAACAGATAACCTTTTACAACTCGGTTGATGTTCCGGGAGATATAGAAGGGTATTACAACCTACTCCAAATGGCAAAAGAAAACGGAGACACCGAATTTTACGAAAAACAACTACCCGCCTTTGACCGCTATTATAAGATGATGGCGCGGTTTATACAGGATAACGGATAGCACAAAAGTTTTAAAGGCGGCAATTGCAATAATTGTCGCCTTTTTACTTTATAATAATCATTAAAATGAAATTGCTTACATTACCTTTAAATAAAAAATAGTTTCTTTGCATATATAAATTTCGGAATCCTCATAACCGCATGATGACATTTAACTTTAAAAAATGGAATACCATTTTGGGCTGGACGGTTTTTACCATTGCCCTTGTTGTTTATTCATTAACCGTAGAGCCTACCCTTAGTTTTTGGGATTGCGGCGAATACATACCAACAGCAGCAAAACTTGAAGTAGGCCACCCTCCCGGAGCACCTTTGTTCCAAATGGTAGGTGCCTTTTTTGCAATGTTTGCAACAGCACCAGATAAGATTGCCCTAATGGTAAACATGGTATCGGTGGTATCAAGTGCGTTTACAATATTGTTTATGTTCTGGTCACTAACTATGTTACTAAGAACACTGCTTGAGAGATTTTCTGAATTTAACAACAATAATGCTCTTATGGTATTAGGTAGTGCCGCCGTAGGTTCACTTGCCTTTACTTTTACTGATAGTTTTTGGTTTAACGCTACCGAAGCCGAGGTTTATGCAATGGCTTCTCTGTTCATATCGTTACTGTTATGGCTGGGACTACGCTGGGAACAGGACATGAACACACCTAGAGGAAACAAATGGCTACTTATTATTTCATTAGTAGTTGGTTTATCTTTTGGTGTTCACTTTATGGCACTCCTTACCATCCCTGCCATTGGATTTATATACTACTTTAAAAACTATGAAAAGATTACGGTTAAGAGCTTCATTATAGCAAACATAGTTATTGTTGCCATACTTTTATTCATATTCAAGCTATTATTACCATATACCCTTGCCCTATTTGGTAAGACAGAAATCTTTATGGTAAACAAAATGGGACTTCCGTTTAACTCGGGTACCATTTTCATGGCATTGCTAATTGTAGCCCTTTTCTATTTCGGACTTAACTATACACGTAAAAACAATTATGCTTTAGCAAACACATTAGTACTTTGTGTACTTTTTATATTTATAGGCTTCTCTACCTGGATGATGTTACCTATACGTGCTAATGCTAATGTTGTTATTAACGAGAACAGGCCTTCGGATGCTGCCGAGGTACTTGCTTACTACAACCGTGAGCAATATGGTGAGCAAAAGTTATTCTATGGCCCAATGTTCTCTGATACTTATGCCGGACTTGACAAGGAAAACCCTTATGAGGACGAAAAGCCAAACTACCAGAGAGATTACAAAAAAGGCGAATATGTAATTGTAAATGACTATGAAAATGCCAAACAAAATACCGATGACAACCACAAAGGCTTTATGCCAAGGATGTGGAGCACTGAACATGCAGTTAACTACATGAACTTTACAAGGCCGCTTGATTTCAGGATAGATCCTAACTACGACTTTTCTCAGGACCTTGTACAATATGGACTTCCTTTAGACCAGATGAGTGACGAGGAAGTAGGAAAAGCTATGGCACAGGTTCGTGATGAACTTCAAAACGTAATAACCCAATTCAAGACAGGCTACCAGCAAGGAAAAATGGATCTTGAAGATTACGACCGATTTCTAAAAAACTACAGCCAGTACCTTATTATAGATAAGCCATCGTTTGCCGACAACATGAAATTCATGTTTGAATACCAGTTTGGATACATGTATTTCAGGTATTTTATGTGGAACTTCTCAGGAAGGCAAAACGATATTCAGGGACGATATGACAACTATGATGGCAACTGGATGAGTGGCATTAAAGTAATTGATGAAGCACGATTAGGCTCTCAGGATAACCTGCCAAGCGATCAGCTTAACAATAAAGCCCGAAATTTCTACTACCTGCTTCCGCTTATATTAGGACTTATAGGCTTAGCTTATCATGCATCAAAAGACCTTAAGAGTTTTTATGTATTATTAGTTTTATTCCTGTTTACGGGCTTAGCTCTTAAAATATATCTTAACGAAAGACCTTTTGAACCAAGAGAAAGGGATTATGCCCTTGTAGGTTCATTCTATGTTTTTGCCATTTGGATAGGCTTTGGAGTATATGCCATATACGACAGTATTAAAAAATTCCTGGCCCCAAAAATTGCAGGACCGATTGTTCTTGCCATTACCATGCTTGCAGGACCTGTATTACTGGCATCAGAAAACTGGGATGATCACGATCGTTCAGACCGTTATACTGCGCTTGCCATGGCAAAAGCGTATCTTGAGTCGTGTGACCAGAATGCTATACTGTTTACCATAGGGGATAATGATACCTTCCCGTTATGGTATGCACAGGAAGTGGAAGGCATAAGAACCGACATAAGGATTGTAAACACCAGCCTTTTCATGACCGACTGGTACATTGATCAAATGAAGGCTAAAGCCTACGAATCGGAACCGTTGCCTATTTCCTTTACACACGATCAGTATGTACAGGGAACAAGGGATTATATGTTCTTAGACAGAAGAACCGATAAGCGTTTGGACATAAATGACTTTATGGAGTTTATAGCCTCAGATGACCCTAGAACAAAAGTGGAGCTTAGAAACGGGCACATGATAAACTACTTCCCTACTAACAAGATAAGACTTAATGTAGACCGTGAGTCGGTTATCAAGAATAAAATTGTAGCTCCTGAACTGTATGATTCTATCGTTCCTTATATCGATATCGACATCAAAGGAGACGCTTTATACAAAAACCGCCTATTGATGCTGGACCTTGTAAATAACAATAACTGGGAGCGTCCTATTTATTTTACAGGAGGAAGCTTTGGCGATGACGATTACCTTTGGATGAAAGATTACCTGCAACTGGATGGTATGGTATTTAAACTTATTCCGGTAAAGACTCCTATACCTAAAGAAGGAAGCTTACTGGATATGGGTAATATTGATAGCGATAAGATGTATGATATTGTTATGAGCTGGGATTGGGGTAACAGCGAAAGCCCTGAGATTTACCATGATCCGGAAACGCGTAAAAACAGTATTACTTACCGTACTAACCTGGCACGCCTTATGGAAAAACTTATGGCTGAAGGCAAAAATGAAAAAGCGAAGAACATTGCCGATCTTGCCATGACTAAAATGCCGGTAGAGTACTTTAACTACTACACGCTTTTAGAGCCTTATGCAACAGCTTACTACAAATTGGGTGAAAAGGAAAAAGCGCAGGATCTGCTTAAAAAGCTTATCACTAAATATCAGGAGAACCTGACATTCTATAAAGGGTTAGCCGCAAGTGAGCAAAACCATATTGTAGTAGATATTATTACAGATATTGAGCGCTATCGTAGCCTGTTACTGATAATGAAAGATGAAGGCGACCTAGAGCTTTATAGCAAGGAAAAACCTGTATTTAACAAGTACAACAAAATGTTTGAAAGGTTTGAGCGTGACAACGAGGAATAAGTAAATATATATTCTTAACTTTAAGCAGCTTTACATTGTGAAGCTGCTTTTTTTTATACGGCTATGAAAACATATTGGGTAAAAACAGGAAGCATAATAAAAAGGTTCTTTAAAGGTTATGTTTGGGATGTGCCAAACAACAGCAACACCATATACCTCACTTTTGATGACGGCCCTACCCCTGAGATTACCGAATGGGTTTTAGGCATACTGAAACAACACGATATTAAAGCCACTTTCTTTTGTATTGGTAATAACATAGAAAAGCACCCTGATATATTTAAAAAGGTAGTTGAACAGGGCCATAGCATTGCCAACCACACGTTTAATCATATTAACGGCTGGAATACACAAAACGATGCTTACTTAGAAAATACAGATGCCTGCGAAAAATCAATTGAGAGGCACACAGGAACAATTTATACACAAAAACTATTCAGACCACCTTACGGCAAGATTAAAAGCGCTCAGGCAGCAGAAGTGCGTAAAAGAGGATATAAGATTATTATGTGGGATGTTTTAAGTGCAGATTTTGACAAAACAATTACCCCGCAAAAATGTCTGGCAAACGTTACCAAAAACACAAGACAAGGCAGCGTGATAATATTTCACGACAGTGTAAAGGCATTTCCTAATTTAGAATATGCCCTGCCTAAAGCAATAAATTACCTAAAAGGGAAGGGATTTAACTTTGCAGCCCTGGATTAGGAGTGCTCCTGCACAAGGCCTATTATTGTATTAGCGTCAAGCTCGCCCGATTGTCTCCACACCATTTGCCCTTCTTTATAAATCATTAGCGTTGGGAGCCCTTTGATTCGTAAGGCATCAGCCAGTTCCTGGTTTTTATCCACATCAATTTTTATAACCTTAGCCCTGTCGCCCAGTGCCGCAGCCACATCCCTTATTACAGGATGCATAGATACAGACGGCTCGTTCCATTCTGTATAAAAATCAATAAGTACAGGTACCTGGGAGTTTATAAGTTCTCCAAATTTTGACATAAAAAAAATTTTAAACCGACTTTAAAAACCTTTATTTCCAGTTATACTTATACAAATATAGCATTTTTACCCAATCACGCTACGTTTGAGCCTTTTTTTAGTTCTATAACGGTAATTTCAGGCCATATCCCTACACGGCCGGGATAAGCATGGAAACCAAATCCCCTGTTGACGTACACATAGCGGCCTAGGTTTTCGTATAACCCTGCCCATTGTTTGTAGCGATATTGTATAGGGCTCCATTTAAAGTAACCAGGTATTTCTATACCAAACTGAGATCCGTGTGTATGCCCGCTAAGGGTAAGATGGTAATTACTTTTATGCGTTTTTACCTCATGTTCCCAGTGCGAAGGGTCGTGACTCATCAGTATTTTAAAATCACTATCCCTTACGCCCTCTGAAGCTTTGGCCAAGTCACCCGCCTGCTTAAAACCGATACCCCAGTTCTCAACTCCTATCAGGGCGATTTCATCATTCCCTTTTTTAAGCTTCACGTTTTCGTTAAGCAACAGTTTAAAATCAATTTGCCTGTGAAGATCTTTAATAGCCTCAAAGTTTTCGTTCTTATCCTTTTGCGAAGGCCAGGTTACATACTCACCATAGTCGTGATTACCCAATACCGAGTATTTACCAAATGCAGGTGCTTCAATTTTTCTAAAAGCCTCAATCCACGGATTCATTTCCCATGCATGGGTATTTACTATATCTCCCGTAAAAAGTACAATGTCTGACTTCTGTTCATTAATCATGTTTATGGCATGCTCAATTTCATGATGATTATCAAGGCTGCCACTATGTACATCAGATATCTGAGTTATGGTAAGTCCGTCAAAACTATCGGGCAGATCCGGAAAGTAAACTGTCTTTTTATGCAATTTGTAGTTGTATTTCCCTTTTGTCATACCATACAGTAAAGACAAAAAAGGAATAGCAGCCACACCAAGTGCAATCTGGCTTACAAACTTTCTCCTGGTAGTAAGGAAAGATTCATCTGTAGTACCGGCAAACTCCTTAAGAAAACCACCTATAACCCTTATAATGTCTTCCCCAAACATAAATACCATTAGCAGCATTTTAGGAATGTAAGTAATAAGGAAAAGGCCTATTGTAAAAAGTGTATGTTTTGTTTGCCCCACACTGCGGTCAAACTGTGTGGCAAAAGAGTAAAACATATAAACTACAATAAGTAGCGATAGTATTTGATAGGCAATTAGCACCCATCTTATTTTAGTCAGCGTTTTTACGGCCTGAAAAGCATACAGCTCTACAATAAGCACAAAAACAGCAAATAGTATCCAACGTAACATTTAAATATTTTTACAAAGTAGCGAATAAAGGTATTTTAAAAATGCATACCAATCTTCAAATTTAACAAAGTTTACTGTGGGCAGGCGCAAAAAGCACTCCACAAAAAGATTAACGATACTTTGCCTTTTATGTAACACAAAACCCCTCTTTATTATTCTTATTCTGCACCAGTTTGTTTATTTTTACGGCAAATTGATTTTCACATGTCACAACAAAAACGACTTTTCCTACTCGATGCTTATGCATTAATATTCCGTGGTTACTATGCTTTTATCAAAAATCCGAGGATAAATTCCAAAGGAATGGACACCTCGGCCATTATGGGTTTCATGAACTCTCTACTTGATGTTATTAAACGTGAAAAACCCGACCATCTTGCGGTAGCATTTGATAAGGAAGGAAGTGCTGTGCGTACCGAAATGTTTACGGCCTATAAAGCCAACAGGGACGAAACGCCCGAAGCCATAAAACTTGCCATACCTTATATTCATGAAATACTTAAGGCGATGCACATTCCTATTGTGGAACTGGCAGGATGTGAGGCCGACGACCTTATAGGAACGATTGCAAAACAGGCAGAGAAACAGGGCTACCAGGTTTTTATGGTAACCCCTGACAAAGACTTTGCACAGTTGGTTAGCGAAAATATTTTTATGTACCGCCCTGCCCGTATGGGTAACGGTATTGAGATATGGGGCGTGCCGGAAGTATTGGAGCGTTTTGAAATTGAAAGGCCGGAGCAGGTTATCGACTTTTTAGGAATGATGGGTGACGCGGTAGATAACATACCTGGACTACCGGGAGTAGGTGAAAAAACAGCCAAAAAACTGCTTAAGGATTATGGCTCTATGGAAAACCTGCTTGCGAATACGCACGAGCTGAAAGGAAAAATGAAAGAGAAGATTGAGGAGAATGCCGAGCAGGGTATCCTTTCTAAAAAGCTGGCAACCATTATTACCGATTGTGATGTGACATTTGATGAGAAAGACTACGAACTTTCTAAACCGGATACCGAAAAGGTAGAAACCATTTTCAACGATCTTGAATTTAGAAGAATGGCCGAGCAATTCCATAAACTGTTTGCCGATGGTGAGGAGTATAGTGAAGTTGCCTCAAACGCAACAGCACCTACTAAAAAAGTAGCCAAAGGTAACGACTCGCAATTCTCTCTCTTTGGAGGCGGTGAGGAAGACAGTGCCGGTGACACAGCCACAACAAACAGTTTTTACAATACCCTTGAAAACACCAATCATTTTTATCAGGTAATAGAAGGCAGCCTGCCGGTTAGCCTGCTAATTCGTGATATGCTAAAGCAGCCAAGCATTTGTTTTGACACCGAAACTACAGGTGTTGATACACTTACTGCCGAACTGGTTGGAATGTCGTTTGCCTGGGAAACCGGAAAAGCATTCTATGTTCCTTTTCCTGCCAACAGAGATGAGGCACAGGAACTGGTAAATAAATTCATTCCGTTTTTTGAAGATGAGAATATAGAGAAAGTAGGCCAGAACTTAAAGTACGACATTCAGATACTTTCCAATTACGGCATTACCGTTAAAGGAAAGATATTTGACACCATGATTGCTCATTACCTTATCAATCCGGACATGAGGCACGGAATGGATGTGCTGGCTGAAACCTACCTTAAATATTCGCCTAAATCCATTGAGGAACTTATTGGCAAAAAAGGAAAGAACCAAAAATCGATGCGTGATGTTGAACTGGAGCTTATTAAGGAATATGCTGCCGAAGATGCCGATATTACCCTTCAGCTTAAGGAGGTATTCGCACCGCAGCTGGAAGCTACTGCCACACGCAAACTTTTTGACGAGATAGAAATACCGTTAATGCCGGTACTTGCCGCTATGGAGCATGAAGGTATTAACCTGGATACCGATTACCTGAAACAGCTTTCGGTTGAGCTTACCAATGATGCCAAAACACTGGAGCAGCGTATTTATGAAACTGCCGGAGAGTCGTTTAACCTGGCATCGCCAAAACAATTGGGAGAAATACTGTTTGACAAACTTAAGATAGGCGGAGCTAAACAAAAGAAAACCAAAACGGGTCAGTATGCAACAGGCGAGGAAGTACTTTCTTACCTGTCGCAGGAACACCCTATTGTTCAGGACATATTAGACTGGAGGCAGCTTGTAAAACTGCAAAATACCTATGTAGATGCATTACCATTACAGGTACAGGCTAAAACAGGCCGTGTACATACCGATTATATGCAAACGGTAGCTGCTACAGGACGTTTGAGTTCCAACAACCCTAACCTGCAAAATATCCCTATCCGTACCGAAAGAGGTAGACAGATCCGTAAGGCATTTATTGCACGCGATGAAAACTACAAACTGGTTTCTGCCGATTACTCGCAAATTGAGCTTCGCATTATCGCAGCACTTAGCGGTGACCCTGAAATGGTAAAATCTTTCCAGAACAAAGAGGATATTCACGCTTCTACCGCTGCAAAAGTATTTAATGTAGCATTGGGTGAGGTAACCCGCGAACAGCGTAGCCATGCCAAGACCGTAAACTTTGGTATTATCTATGGGGTTTCGGCATTTGGTTTAAGTAACCAGACATCGCTAAGCCGTTCGGAATCGAAAGAGCTTATTGATGCCTATTACCTAACCTACCCTACCCTTAGAAATTATATTAACGAGCAGATTGAGTTTGCCCGCGAAAACGGTTATGTACAAACCATATCAGGACGCCGCCGTTACCTAAAGGATATCAACTCCCAAAATGCGGTAGTGCGTGGTGCAGCAGAACGAAATGCCGTTAACGCGCCTATACAGGGTAGCGCAGCCGATATCATTAAGATTGCAATGATAAACATTCATAAAAGGCTTACGGAAGAGAACTGGAAGAGTAAGATGCTGCTACAGGTACACGATGAGCTTGTGTTTGATGTTCACACCAGCGAGCTGGAGAAAATAAAACCGATGATTAAACATGAAATGGAAAATGCCTTTATCCTCAATGTGCCGCTTGAAGTGGAAATAGGCGAAGGAAACAACTGGCTTGAAGCACATTAAAAATGTAACGTTTTTACGTTTTATACGTCAAATAGGAAAACCAACAACTATGAAAAAGACCGCTTTATTCTTATTTTTTGTTGTGGCAGGCGCGCAATGCTTTGCCCAGACAGAACCTAAATTTGAAAAGATAGACGCACTGCTTAACCATTTTTATTCTAACGATAGGTTTATGGGATCTATATCCATAAGGGAAAAGAATGATGTGGTTTTTGAAAGTGCTTACGGCTATGCCGATGTGGAAAATGGCATTAAGGCTACCACCCACACTAAATACAAAATTGGCTCTATAACAAAAATGTTTACGGCAGCTATCGTTTTCCAGCTGATTGAAGACAAAAAGCTTACCCTGGACACAAAACTTTCTCAGTTTTATCCTGATGTAAAAAATGCAGACAGTATAAGCATAGGCCAACTGCTTAATCATAAAAGTGGCATATACAATTATACCGATGCACCCGAGTTTATGGAGTATACCTCTTCTCCTCAAACCAAAACAGAATTACTTAACAGGATAATGAGCTATGAGCCCGCTTTTAAACCGGGCGAAAAAGCCGAGTACAGCAACTCCAACTATATACTTCTTGGTTTTATAATAGAAGACATTACCAAGAAAACCTACAAAGCCAATGTAAACGACAGGATAGTAAACCCTTTAAAACTAAAGAACACTTATTACTTTTCTAAAACCAACCCTAAAAGAAATGAGGCTTACTCTTACCATTTTAAGGATGGAAAATGGATACAGTCGGACGAATGGGACAGCTCTATAGCTTATGCTGCCGGAGCATTGCTTTCTACCCCTAACGACCTTACCAAATTCATAAAGGCTCTTTTTGACGGCAAAATAATTAAACCAGAATCGCTTGAGCAGATGAAAAAAATGGACATGGGGTATGGCAAGGGTATGTTTATATTTCCGTTTGGAGAGCGTCATTTTTACGGACATAATGGCGGTATAGAATCGTTTTCATCGGTATTAGGGTACTATCCCAAAGAGCAGATGGCGATATCCATTATACAAAACGGCAACAATTACGACATTGATGAAATAATGGTAGGCGTGCTTAGCTGCTACTATAAGATACCTTATCCGCTTCCTAACCTAAAAACAGTTACAGTTTCAGCAGATATATTAAAAGGATATTTGGGTGTATTTGCCTCTAAAGACATTCCTTTAAAAATGACCTTTACCTATACAGAGGAAGGACTTATGGCGCAGGCTACAGGACAAAGTGAGTTCCCTTTAACACCGGTAGCCGACAATGAATTTGTATTTAACCCTGCCAGCATCAACATCGTGTTTAAGGATAAAAACAGTTTTGTTTTAAAACAGGGAGGTATGGAATTTAACTTTACCAGAGAGTAAATCAAAACCTAATAAAAATAAAAAAGCCTCCCTATTCAGGAGGCTTTTTTATTTTCGATTCTTCATTTCAATCGAAATAGAAAATCTTATTTTAATTTTCGGGTAGATTCCCTTTGTCTTAATTCTGTTTTAATAATGCGGGTTTCATAATCCGGCTCTTCACCTTCTTTAGCTTCAAGTCGGTTAATAAGCATTTCGGCAGCAGCCTCGCCTATTTCAGGACCGTGCTGGCTAACTGTAGATAAACTCGGCGTAAGCCTTCTTGACCATACCCCATCAGCAAAACCGATGATAGAAAGCTCCTCAGGAATTTTAAATCCTTTTTTAATAGCTGTTTTCATTGCCATAACAGAAGCATGTTCATCCAATGCAAAAACTCCGTCTATTTTATTATTATCAAATAAAGGCTGAAGCTTCGCGTCAAAATCTTCCGTATTATCAGTATGCAGCATAATTGCTTCATTTACCTTATACCCATTATCATTAAGTGCTTTTACATATCCTTCTGTCCTTAATTTACCAACACTAAGGTTATCTATGGTAGAAACAAGGGCTATATTTTTACATTTAGATTTTATAAGATGGTTCATGGCATAGACTGCAGAATCAAAGTCGTCCACAATAACCTTATCGCAGGCAACTTCATCCGAAATCCTGTCGAACATAACAATAGGCAGGTCATCGGCCATAGCTTCCTTAAAGTGCTTGAACTCCCCTTCTTTTTGGGTTTCTTCGGAAATGGAAAGTATAAAACCGTCTATAGTACCGTTACTAAGCATATCCATAGCATGGATTTCTTTTTCTAATGACTCGTTAGAGATACATGTAATAACATTATATCCCTTTTCGTTTGCTGCCTTTTCTATACCGCTAAAAACCTTAGCAAAAAACGGATTAAGGATATTAGGAATAATAACCCCAATGGTTTTAGACCTTTTATTCTTAAGGTTTACAGCCATATTGTTAGGCTTATAGTTTTTAAGCTTAGCAAATTCCTGCACCCTGATTTTTGTAGGCTCACTAATTTCAGGGCTGTTACTCAAAGCCTTAGACACTGTAGATACTGAGACGTTAAGTTCTTTTGCAATCTGTTTTAATGTAGCTTTTGGTTTCATATTTTGCGGATAAATTCTTACTGTAAAGAAACGAAAAAAAATGAATTGATAAGCGTTGTTTTTGCAATAAAAAGAGTAAAACCAACTCAAAAATCACAAAAAACATCATTTTTACTACAAATTCTTCATTATGAAGACTCCTCTCATAAACGCCGCTCCCCCTCCCCTAACCCATTGAATTAAAAACAAGTAAGACCTTACAACTGTGACAGAATGAATCAAAAACATGGTTTTTAATTATTAAAACTGTTAAAAAAATACAAAAATTATAAACTACTAAAAACCAACCCAAACTATTTGGCGTAAGTAAAAAGACAAATCATACATCAGCATAAAATCCTAGACCAGTAAAAGCAATTATTATTAACCTCAAAATCTTTAATTATGAAAAAAGTAAAAGTTGAGGAAGTAAAATCTAACCTGACCAACAGGCGAAGCTTCCTTAAAATCAGTGGGCTTGCCATTGCAGGAACAGGTCTTGTACTGGCCGGATGCAACAACGACGATGACGGCGGAATGGCACCACCAGTAGACAACCAGCTTCCCGGAGTAAGAAACGGCGTGTTTGACCTTGGCGGTGGAGACGCAGGAATTCTTACTTATGCTTATGCTTTAGAGCAACTTGAAGCCGATTTTTATACAAGAGTAGTGAACGGAAATAATTTTGGTAGTGTTTTCAGTAGTGAAGAGCAAACCGTTTTAACCGATTTATACAATCACGAAGTTATACACCGTGAGTTTTTCAGGGCAGCACTAACAGGAGCCTTAAATGACCCTGACCGCTTGTTACCGGATCTTAACTTTGATTATGGTGACCTAAACTTTGGTAACAGACTACAGGTACTTAATACAGCCAAAACACTTGAAGATACCGGTGTGGCAGCATACAACGGTGCCGGTAGATATATCACAACTCCTGATTATCTTGTTATAGCAGGTAAAATTGTTTCGGTAGAAGCAAGGCACGCTTCGGCAATACGAAGCCTTTTAAATCCGGGATCAGCAGATTTTGCAGGCGACGACGTAATAGACGCTAATGGTCTTGACCTGGCACAAATGCCTTCTCAAATACTTGCAGCAGTAGGCAGCCTGGGTGTTGTACAAACTCCGTTTACAGCACAATTCTTACCTTAATTATTAACATTAAAACTCAGGATTATGAATATTATAAAATTTATAGAGTCGTTTACTGATGATAATCTTTTAAACAGTAAAGGTTCACGAAGAGATAGTTTCAGCCAGTTTAAAACATTAGGAAAAAACATGGCAACAGCCGCACTTCCTTTTGGTATAGCATCGCTTGTACTGGCACCTACAAAAGCCAATGCAGCAGCAACCGCTTTTATGACCACACAGGATACGCCAACAACAGCTTTACAGCTGGCATTAATACTGGAATACCTTGAAGACGAATTTTACCAGATGGCACTGGATACAAACGGACTGATTCCGGCAGCAGACCAGGCCATAATAGCACAAATATCTCAGCATGAGTCGGCACACGTTGCATTCCTTGCATCTGCACTTGGCGACATGGCACCTATGAAACCCGACTTCGATTTTACCGTGGGCGGAGCTTTTGACACTTTTGGTGACTACCCTACCTTCTTAGCACTTTCTCAGGCTTTTGAAGATACAGGAGTTCGGGCCTACAAAGGACAGGCAGGTAATTTAATGTCTAACGGAGATTTGCTTACAGCAGGTTTACAGATACACTCTGTAGAAGCGCGACACGCATCACAGATAAGAAGACTAAGAGGACAAAAAGGATGGATTGTAGGCAGTGACCGCGGCGGATTACCGGAAGCAGCACAGGCCGTTTATGACGGAGAGGAAAATGCAATACAGGCAGGTTTCAATACTGCATCGGTAATGGCAACAAACGGACCGTCAATTCCGGCAGCAGCAGGACCTGAGTCGTTTGACGAAATACTTACAGGACAACAGGCAACTGATATTGCCTCATTATTCTTTGCTCAATAATATATAAATAAGAATATAGAGTTTAAGTAATTTAGAGTGGTAACAGCCGTAGGAAATATTTCCTGCGGCTGTTTTATTTTTTGACGATATGCTCCCAAGGCCTTCCCGAAGCACCAAAGCTGTTTAGTGCATTCACGGCTATTTTCATGGAGATAGATTCATATTCACATAATGCTTTTTCAAGAAAGCGTATTTCACCACCTCCCATATTTGGAGCATCGGGTATAAATACACTCATATATTTATCATCGCCTTCATCTGTAATAAATGCCAGGAGATAAAAATCACCGTCGCGTAGCAAAATTGCCTTCCAGGTATCCTTAACAGCTGCCTGGTTTTCATCTATAAGTCGGTATTTAAGAACCTGCAGGCTGGGTACTATCAAAAAAAGCTGCTGTTCCATTTTCTTTCCCCATTGCTGTACAAAGCCAATTTGTATAAGCATTCCTGCCAGATAACAGAAAAGAAGAATTATAAAAACACATACTACCGTAAGTGTAGCTGCCCCAAAGAGGGAATGTATACCTAAAACGCTACTGACTTTTTTACCCAATGGCCCGATAATCTCTACCGCATGGCCTACAAGTATTATAATAAGTATTACCGGGATTACTAAAAACAGTCCTCCCAAAATTACTGCCCTGGTTGGTTTTTTGAATACTGACATAGCCTGACGAATTAAGTTAGTGATTAAATCTGCTTTTGTATGCACTAACTAATTTACGGACTTTTTTGCTTGATCAAGCAATAACACACTGATTATTAAACCATTTCAAAAAACAAACTCGAAGAAAAAGGGCATAAAAAAAGCCCCTGATTACTCAGAGGCTTCTTGTGCGGGTGATAGGACTCGAACCTACACACCGTGAGGCACCAGATCCTAAGTCTGGCGTGTCTACCAATTTCACCACACCCGCAGGCTGATAATAAAACTAATAGTGTGTTTCATTATTACGGCTGCAAATATACGCATAGTTTTTAAACTTCAAAGTAAATTTAAATGACTTCTTGAAATAATTTTTTCTGAAAATAACGGTATGGAAAAGCGGAAAAGGACAGAAATAAAAAAAGCCCCTGAAAATCAGAGGCTTTTTGTGCGGGTGATAGGACTCGAACCTACACACCGTGAGGCACCAGATCCTAAGTCTGGCGTGTCTACCAATTTCACCACACCCGCAGGCCGATAATAAAACCAATAGTTTGTTTCATTAAGAGGGTGCAAATATACGACTAGTTTGAAACAATCAAAGAAAAAATGAAAAATTTTTTCAATTTATTTTTTTGTATTTTTGGGCATCAATTCTATATCATTAATTTTAAGATGGATAACATAAAAAGCTACGTCGGACAGCATAAAGACCGATTTATTAACGAACTGATAGAATTATTAAAAATACCGTCGGTTAGTGCCGACAGCGCCTACTCTCAGGATGTTGTAAACACTGCCGAAGCCGTAAAAGAAAGTTTAGAAAAAGCAGGCTGCGATAAAGTTGAGCTTTGCGAAACTCCGGGTTATCCGATTGTTTACGGTGAAAAGATTATAGACCCAAACCTTCCAACAGTATTAGTATACGGACATTATGATGTTCAGCCGCCGGATCCGGTTAATCTTTGGACATCACCTCCTTTTGAGCCTGTTATAAAAACTACAGAACTTCACCCTGAAGGTGCAATTTTTGCACGCGGGGCATGTGATGATAAAGGACAGATGTACATGCACGTTAAGGCACTTGAGTATATGACTCAAAACAATAACCTGCCATGTAACGTAAAATTCATGATTGAGGGTGAGGAAGAAGTTGGTTCGCCAAGCCTTAGCTGGTTTGTGGAGCGCAACCAGGAAAAGCTTAAAAATGACGTGATATTAATTTCGGATACCGGAATGATATCTAACACACAGCCGTCAATCACTACAGGATTAAGAGGCCTTAGCTATGTAGAGGTAGAAGTTACAGGACCTAACCGTGACCTGCATTCAGGATTATATGGTGGTGCCGTGGCTAACCCTATCAACATATTAGCAAAAATGATTGCTCAGCTTCATGACGAAAACAATCATATAACCATTCCCGGTTTTTATGACAAAGTAGAAGAGCTTTCACGCGAAGAGAGAGATGAAATGGCAAAAGCACCATTCTCTCTTGAAGCATACAAAAGAGCCCTTGATATTGATGATGTATATGGCGAAGCGACCTATACTACAAACGAAAGAAACTCTATACGCCCAACACTTGATGTAAACGGTATTTGGGGTGGTTATACAGGTGAAGGTGCTAAAACGGTTATTGCAAGCAAAGCTTATGCAAAAATATCTATGCGTTTAGTACCGGACCAGGATTGGAAAGAAATAACTGAACTGTTCACCAAACATTTTGAGAGCCTTGCTCCTAAGGGTGTAAAGGTTAAAGTTACACCTCATCATGGTGGTCAGGCTTATGTTACCCCTATAGACAGCATAGGCTATCAGGCCGCTGCAGCTGCTTATGAGGAAAGCTTTAACGTTAAGCCAATTCCGGTTCGTTCAGGAGGAAGTATTCCTATTGTAGCTCTTTTTGAAAAAGAACTTAAGAGCAAAACAATAATGATGGGCTTTGGTTTAGACAGCGATGCTATCCACTCCCCTAACGAACATTTCGGATTATTCAATTACCTTAAAGGTATTGAGACAATCCCCTTATTTTACAAGCATTTTACAGAAATGAGCAAATAATCTCATTTCCCATGATAAAAAAATCTGCCTTTCGGGCAGATTTTTTTTTACTTCATTCCAACCCTTTTTTTCACAACCGCATCTTTCTTAATAAGATCTCAACGCCACACCTTAATTTTATGAGAAATATTTTTATTACAGCCTTAGTTATTTTATCTTCGACGGTTAGTGCACAGGAAAAAAGCAACAACAAACCGGAAAACCGGATTAAGGTTGAAAAAGATGATTTTTATGAATTTATAGACTGCGACGGACAGGAAGTCGTAAAACCGATATACAGTAACATAGAAATAGCAACAGAAAACGGAACAGAACAGTAACAACTGATACATGACCGAACAGCAATTGATACAAGGCTGCAAAAAACAGGACAGGCTCACACAGAATCATGTCTACAAGACCTATGGCTCTAAAGTAATGGGTATTTGTAAACGTTACATGAAAGATCATGAGCGTGCCGAAGAAATGGTTATGAACACTTTTCTTACTGTTTTTCAAAAGATAAACCAGTACAATAACCAGGGAAGTTTTGAAGGCTGGATTTTAAGGATAGCTGTTAACTGCTGCCTTATGGAGTTACGAAAAAAGACGAATTTTAAAAATGAAGTGAGTACGGATGATGTATCCATACCGGTATTAAATAATGACAGTGACCTTTGGCGTGATGATGTTGAAAAAATGCTGAACTACCTGCCTGAAGGAGCAAGAATAGTATTTAACCTGTATGCTATAGAAGGCTATAAGCATGCTGAAATTGCTGAACAGCTTGGAATAAGCGAAGGAACATCAAAATCGCAGCTTAGCTATGCAAAAGAGAAATTAAAAAAAACTTTTTTTAGCTCACTAACCCCAAAAGCAGTAAACTATGAAAGATAACGAACTGTTTAAACATTTTAAGGATCGGAGCGATTCGTTTAACGAACCGCCTGGGGATCAGTTGTGGTCTAGAATAGAAGGACAACTTAACATTACCCCTAACCCTGCTATGGTTAGAAAAGGGGTTATGTATAAAGCACTTATTGCAACAGGAGTTTTAGCCATTGCCGGCAGTATAGTTATTTTTAATTATTTAGAAAAACAAAACATTGAACCCGCAGTTATTAAAACTGAACAACCTCAGCAAATAATAAATGAGCCAGTAGTTACAGAACCGGCTCCTGAAGAAAAACAGACAATTGCCGACATACCGGAAGAGAAACCGGTTATAAAGGAAGACTCTAAGAAACCTGAGCCTAAAAAAGATCCGGTTGCAGTTGCTGCCGTAAAGAAAGAACCGGCGCCTGCTAAAAAAGAGGCTCCTGCGACCCAAAAAACAACTTTGCCGACAACAGCATTAAAAGGTGAAGAACTAAAAAGTAAAGAATCTGAAACAATAGAATTTACCATTAAAAAGGAACATGACAGCCTGCAAACAGACCATGTAAACTTTAACAGGGTTTTCAGTCCGGACAAGCTTACTAAACAACCTGAATTCCCGGGTGGCACACAGGCATTTTATGTCCAGATAAGCAGAAAATTTGTAGTTAAACAGGCAATTCCTGAAGGCGATTATAAAGTTAATATTTCATTTGTAATAGAAAAAGACGGTACACTTTCTAACATTAAGGCGATAGATGATCCCGGTTACGGATTTAGCGAACAGGTTATAAAAGCATTTAGTTCGCTAACACAAAAATGGACTCCTGGACAAATAGACGGAAGACCTGTCAGAACAAGTTATAATCTACCATTTAGCATAAACATTAAAAAAGGCTAAGCTCAAACATAAACAAACCACCTTACCTATTAGTATTTTTTTTATCATGTGTGAAAAAACGCCTTTATGGCGTTTTTTTTTGCTTTGCTCCCAACCTTTCATGCAAAATGGTTATCTATAAAGTATAAGCCACACCGTGCCTTAATACTAACTAACTCACTAATCCACCCTTATTTGGGTGGATTTTTTATTTAAAAAAGTTGCATATATTAATTTTTATTCTACATTTGTAGAAACAATTCTAAAATTGTAGAACATGCAACTTACAAAAACAGAAGAACAGGTAATGGAACTTTTATGGAAACTGGAAAAAGCTTTCATGAAAGACCTCATGGATTTGTTTCCTGAACCCAAGCCTGCTCCCACTACCCTTGCCACACTTTTAAAGAGAATGACCGAAAAAGGCTTTGTAGGCTATAAGGAATTTGGCAAGTCAAGGGAATACTACCCAATGGTAGAAAAATCGGATTACTTTTCTAAACAGGTAAACGGTATAATAAAAAACTTCTTTAATAATTCTGCCTCTCAGTTTGCATCTTTTTTCACCAAGGAAACCAACATGAGTACAAAGGAGCTGGAAGAACTAAGAGCCATTATAGACAAGGAGATACAAAAGAAAAAATAGAAACTAAGAAGATTATGTCGCTTAAAAAAAGATTATGGTTTATTCTTTTAAAAAGGAAATCGACTTTAGCTGTTATCCTTTCAGCTAACCTATTCCCTACTAGTATAGTGACCGATAAAAAAATATTTACAGATTTTGGAGATGTAAAATCAATGGAGCTAACTCAGGAAAAAGTTTATTATGCACAGGAACTAGAAGAACAGCCTATATATGAAGGTGGAAACGAGAAGTTTTATAACCTCATAGAAACAAACATGAAAATCCCTGATATTAATAAAGACATAATAATTAAAATGATAATATCTGTCACTATAGAAAAAGACGGATCATTGAGCGACATATTAATACATAAGGAAGATGAATATGGTATAGCAGAAGATGTTATAAACGTTTTAAAAAAAAGTCCTGCAAACTGGCATCCCGGTAAAATCAACAACAAACCGGTAAGAAGTCATTTCATGTTTCCTATTGTAATAACTATTGGCAATCCTAAAAAAACTTAAGTAATGATTGAATTTCTTATAAAATCGGCAATAAGCATGGCAGTACTCCTACTGGTATACATGCTGCTTTTGGAAAAAGAAAAAATGCATCACTTTAACAGGTTCTACCTGTTATTTAGCCTGCTGTTTTCCTTAATAATTCCATTTTTAAGTTATAGTCCACAAACAACAAACAGCCTGGCAACAACAGTTAGCCAAATGCCTA
Source organism: Flavobacterium beibuense (assembly GCF_004151245.1). Lineage (GTDB taxonomy): Bacteria > Bacteroidota > Bacteroidia > Flavobacteriales > Flavobacteriaceae > Flavobacterium > Flavobacterium beibuense_A. Next base: position 131,646 of record NZ_JUIW01000005.1, on the reverse strand, counting down.
CTATACTGTTGCAGGAAGTTAACTTGGGTGAAAAGACTCAAACCTTCGGACTTTTGCAATGGATTATAGCTGTTTACAGCTTAATTACAGCAATCCTGCTTATACGATTTACAAGAAACCTTCTCTCATTCGCTAAACAGATTAAAAACAACAAAAAAATAAGCTATAAGAATGCAACACTTGTACTGTTGCCTTATAAAACCTTACCACACACCTTCCTTAATTACATCTTTGTAAGCGGAGATGACCATAATAAAAATGCTATTGAAAAAGATCTTTACACGCACGAGTTAGCACACGTAAACCAAAAGCACACTATGGACATCCTGCTTGCAGAGATATTAAAAACCATTTTTTGGTTTAACCCTGTAGTTTACTTCTATAAAAAGGCAATACAACTTAACCATGAGTTTTTAGCCGATGAAGCGGTAATAACTACAAATCATAATACAACAGGCTACCAAAGCCTGTTACTTAAACTAGCATCCGGAGATTCTGTTGCACTGGCCAGCAACATAAACTTTTCTATAACTAAAAAACGATTTGTTATGATGACTAAAACCACACCTAAATTACAGGCACTAGGTAAACAATTACTGATAGTCCCACTTATGGCAGGACTGTTTTTAATTTCCTGTGCAGACAACGAAACAAACAAGAACAACGAAACTGAATCGAATGCTGCAGCAAATACCGAAGTTGAGAGTAACGCCGTAGAAGTAAGCAAAAGTGAACCTGTTACTAATGAAGCAGACAGCAAAGAAGCAGTTAGCGAGACAAAGGACGCAGAAAAAATTCCACCACCGGTTAATAAGACGGAAGTTGTAAAAGTAACTGAAGAAAAAGAAATCCCATCGAAGTCTGCCTCAGACTCAGATGCTATACGCAATGTTGCCGGACTAACAAAACAACCGGAATACCCCGGAGGCATGCAGGCTTTTTATAATTATATAACTGAAAACTTTATCATTCCTGACATAAAAGAAGACAAAACTTTAAAGGTATTTGTTTCGTTTATTGTTGAAAAAGACGGGTCTATGAGTAATATTAAAATATTGAGAGACCCCGGTTACGGTTTAGGAGAAGAAGCATTAAGAGTATTAAAATCTATACCGAAAAAATGGAATCCGGGTGAAATGAATGGTGAATTAGTAAGGACTAATTATACCGTACCGGTTACCATTAATGTAAAATCATAAAAAAGTGGCTAAACCATGAGCGAATTCCTTATAAAATCGGCAATAAGTATGGCAGTGCTATTACTGGTATATAAATTATTTCTTGAAAGGGAGAAAATGCACCGCTTTAACAGGTTTTACTTATTGTTTAGCCTATTTTTTTCTCTGGCAATACCATTTATAAATATCCCGATATACGTAGAAGCAGTTCCAATAATTAATTCAAAATCGGTAGTAAAAATTCGTGAAGCAACTGAGATAGCCGACATAATAATGTCCCCTCAAACACATTACAGTAAGGCTCCAAATGCTAATTTCAAACCACAAACAAATTATCTGCCTTATGCTATATGGGGTATATACGCTTTGGTAACATTAATCCTGACAGTACGATTTGCTTTAAATATTGCACAGTTTTATAAGAGAAAAAGACAAAATGAAAAAGTTCCCTATAATGGGGCTACCATTATTTTACTGGAAGAGGACATACTGCCTCACACCTTTTTAAACAACATCTTTCTTAACAAGGAAGAATACAAAAGCCAAAGTATAGAACCGGAACTCTACAATCATGAACTTACGCATGTAAAGCAGCGCCACACCTTAGATATACTTTTTATTGAATTGCGTAAAACCGTATTCTGGTTTAACCCGCTGCTTTATTTTTATAAAAAAGTCATACAACTTAACCATGAGTTCCTTGCAGACGAAAAGGTAATTGAGGCTAAAAATGTTGCATATTACCAACAATTATTACTAAACAAGGCTTCCTTAAAAGCTACACCTATATCACTGTCAAGCAACCTTAATTTTTCAATAACTAAAAAACGATTCAATATGATGAATAAAACCACTCCTAAATGGAAATCTGCCGTTTTACAGATTTCCGTTGCTCCAATACTAACATCAATACTATTACTTTTATGTTTTAAAACTATAGCTCAGGATAAAAGCACTCAAAAAGTAAACAGTATTAAAGTTGAAACCGTAACTAACGAGGAATTAGAGTCCTTACAAAAAGCAGAACCGGCCAAATATAATAATGTTCCCCGTGAAGAAGTCCTTAAAACTACAATGACAAGTATTGATAAAAACAACAAAAGCAAAGACACTATTTTCTTTGACAAGAAAACACCCTTAGTAAAACCAAAATTAACAGCTATCTCAAAGATAGACCCTAATAAATTAAAAAGGATAGAGATACTACAATTAACAGAGGATGAGAAAAAAGCCCTGAGGGAAATTGATTCCGAAAAATACAATGACTCAACCTTTACGCAATATGTAGCAATAAAAGCAACTTTTATAAATGAGGATGGAGAAATTGAAGCCCTGACTTCTTACGAAAAAAAGCCGGACAATAAAATATAGTTACAATGGAAGCTTTTCTTATAAAATCGGCAATAAGTATGGCAGTGTTGTTACTGATATACAAATTATTTCTTGAAAGGGAGAAAATGCACCGCTTTAACAGGTTCTACTTATTGTTTAGTCTTGTTTTCTCTCTGTCAATACCATTTATAAATATTCCGATATATGTAGAAGCAGATCCGATAATTAATTCAAAATCGGCAGTAAAAATTACTGAAGCAGCTGAGGTAGCCAACATAATAATGTCCCCTCAAATACCTGTGAGCAAAGCAATAAATACCGATTTCGAACCAAAAGTTAATTATCTCGCTTATGCTATATGGGGTATATACGCTTTAGTAACATTAATCCTGACGGTACGATTTGCTTTAAATATTGCACAGTTTTATAAGAGAAAAAGACAAAATGAAAAAGTTCCCTACAACGGAGCTACCATTGTTTTACTGGAGGAGGGCATACTGCCTCACACCTTTTTAAACAATATCTTTCTCAATAAGGAAGAATACAAAAGCCAGGCTATAGAACCGGAACTCTACAATCATGAACTTACACATGTAAAGCAGCGCCACACCTTAGATATACTTTTTATCGAATTGCTTAAAACCGTATTCTGGTTTAATCCGCTGCTTTATTTTTATAAAAAAGCCATACAGCTTAACCATGAGTTCCTTGCAGACGAAAAGGTAATTGAAACCAACAATGTAACCTATTACCAACAATTATTACTAAACAAGGCTTCCCTAACAACTGCAACTATATCGCTGGCCAGCAACCTTAATTTTTCTATAACTAAAAAGCGATTTGTTATGATGACTAAAACCACACCTAAAATTAAAACATTGGCACTTAAACTGGCTACGGCGTTAATTGTTGCCGGTATAGTATATTTTTTAAGCATAGAAAACGTGGCTTATGCCGGCACGCAACAAAACGGAAAACTTACAGCAACCGATTCTATTAACCCAGACAGCAGGAGAGATGAATATTTTAAAGGAGTAAGAATAATAATTCAGGACAGCCTTAGAAAAGTATTTATAAATACTCCTTATGAAAAACTTACGTTAGAGCAAAAAAGACAATACCTGGCTACAGTACCATCTAAAAAAGAAGAACCCGACGGAGTAAGTGAGAAGGATTATAAATTTTCTTTAGATCAGGAAGACAGTCATTTTTACATTGACAACATTAAGATAAGCAGAGAGCAATTTCTTAAGTATAAAAGGGAAGAATTTGCCTCCAGCGGATTTAAAGCTCATGGAGGAACAGTTGTTAACGGCAAGCTTGAAATGACATTCATGCTGTATTTTTATACTTACCCTTATTACAGTAAGCACATTAAACATTTAAATGACCATTATCCTGAAAAAATATGTAAAATTACAATCAGTGAAAAACCTGTAAAACCAGGTAAATATATAATTGAAAAGACAGGTAATGAAATTGGCAAAAGTGATAAAGAGGTTATGGACATCAGGCAGGAAACCATTGTAAGTGCAGCGACCTATAACTTTGAAGAGGAGAATGCTAAAAATACACATAGCAGGGCTGCTGAATTTCCGGGAGGGCGTGAAGCATTTGATGCTTATATAGCTAAAAATCTTGACTTAGACAGCCTTTTACAAGATGACAAGGTATTTATAGGCTACACGATTAATACTGATGGCTCTGTTACTGATGTAGAATTATATGGCAATAAAGACAAAAAAATTAATCCTGAAATAAAAAGGGTTTTTGAAGCCTCTCCAAAATGGATTCCCCAACAAAAGGACGGGAAACCTGTAACAACCAATACAGTTTTTACCTATGAAAGAAAAAACAAATAACCACACCATCTTACTATATTACCAAAATCCGCCCTTCGTGGCGGATTTTTTATTTCTTAAAACAAAACAAACCAACAGGTTACAACATTTATAGCAAAAAACACGTTACCTTTGTATCATCATCAATCAAAAAATCAAATCATCATGCTAAAGCGTTTTTTTATCATCTGCTCGGGGGCAGATAAAAACCTTATCTACTCCTGTTCTAACGGCGAACAAAATAAATATGCCGGTATAGGGGCAACGGTTTTCTTTACAGCTGTAATGGCATTTATAGCTGCAAGCTATGCCCTTTATACCGTTTTCGATAACATTTACACTTCCATATTTTTCGGACTTATCTGGGGACTGCTCATTTTCAACCTCGATAGGTTTATCGTTTCCACCATAAGAAAAAGGGATAAATTCGGGCAGGAACTTTTACAGGCCACTCCGCGAATTATCCTGGCATTGATTATTGCAGTAGTAATATCAAAACCGCTGGAAATAAAAATATTCCAAAAGGAAATAGATACCGTATTGCTTAAGGAAAAGAACGAACTGGCAATGGCCAATAAAAAGCAGGTGGCCAATTATTACCAGTCGGATCTCGACAAGAACAAAGCAGCCATAGACAGCCTTAAATCGGAAATCACCAAAAAAGAGAAAGAGGTAAACGACCTATACAGCACTTACATTACCGAGGCAGAAGGCACAAGCGGCACCATGAAACTGGGCAAAGGTCCTGTTTATAAGGAAAAACGCGAAAAGCACGATGCCGCCTTAGCGCAGCTGGATACCTTAAGAAAAACCAATCAGGAAAAAATTATCGCAAAAGAGAAGGAAGCTGCCACACTTTTAGCCAGTCAGGATAAAAAAATAACGGAGTCGCAGCCTATAATAGATAATTTTGACGGACTGATGGCGCGTATAAATGCGCTTAACAAGTTACCGTTGCTTCCGTCGCTGTTTATTATGTTGCTGTTTTTAGCCATAGAAACAGCCCCTATAATCGCTAAGTTACTTTCTCCTAAGGGTGAATATGATTTTAAACTGGAAGACAGTGAGACGGCCTTAAAAACGAATTTAGCACAAAACACCTATCAGCGTGAACTGATGCGTACTACCGATGCAGGTATTTATGATGACGTGTATGCCGAAATAAGGCAGGACAGGGAACTGTACAATTATAAAAAGAAAAAGGCTATTGAATTGCTGGAAATGCAGGCCGACAGCTTTAGCGAAAAACAAAAGAGTGTTATGTAAATAAAAAAAGAGCCAATTGGCTCTTTTTTATTTACTATGTCCTCTATCAATCCTGATAGACATCCATGAGGCTTCCATAAGCAAGATGTCTTCAAAATAGGCTTTGCCCGATTGTTTTATTATCTTTTCACTCATCCGCAGGTTACTTATCTCATAACGCACTTTCTCACCATATTTTACCTCATCAAAAAACTGAACCGACTCTATATGGGCTAAAGCAAATATCCCGTTTGTTATTCCCAGCAATCGCACTCCAGCCCCACCGCACTGCGCCATAGATTCTAAAATTATAGTTCCGGGTACAATTCCTGTTTCAGGGTTACTGCCTTTTAAAAGCACATTATTATGATTAAATGTTGTAATACCAATAATTTCTTCCTGAGTTGCCGAGGTTATTTCATCAACAAACAAAAAAGGATATCGGTGCGGAATAAGCTGTTCTATATTGGTCGTGCTTTTCATAAGGTAATAAGGTTAAGCAAGTATAACTCTTTAATTGCTTACTTATTACTTTTGAGCAGCTATTTCCGCCTGAAGTTTTTTTGTAAGACTTTTAAAAACCAGATCATAGGAATGGTCTATCAGTTCCAAAAGTAATTTTTGAGGTACATCAATGTTTACCTTAACCGTATTCCAATGCACTTTACTCATATGGTATCCGGGTTTTAGACCTTCATATTCGGCACGCAATTCCTGGCTTCTGCCGGGATCGCACTTAAGGTTTATAGAAGGAGTGTTGGCTTCCCAACCCGCTAATGACGAAAGCGCAAACATCTTACCCCCTACCTTAAACACCAGTGTATCCTCATCAAACGGAAAATGTTCGGTTACGCCTTTCTTAGCTAAGCAATAATCGTAGTAAGACTGGATATTCATATTTTTATAGTTACTGGGTTAATGAGATTCTTAGTTTTTCCCCACCTCGCCTAAGTGGGTAAACTTAAATCCTTTTTCATATTTAAGTCCGTAGCCAAACAGCCTGTCCATACTGGAATGTGCAAACCATATTACCCCTGTTAACTGCACCAACTGATTATCGAAATACAGCCCGGCAAGGTAAATAAGTATCGCCATTCCCCTGTGATGAAAAAAATTATAGGCCCATGCCCCTGCTTTATTACCAAACAGGTAACCAAGCATAGAAAAATCGGGTACCAATATTAAAACCAAAAACCACCACCATGCATAATCCAGCAGGCTAAAGAAATAGATTCCCAACAGGAACAAAGCGGCTTCTTCGAGTTTTATAAGTGTTTTCATCATAGTTTGTATAATACAGGTTTACTTGGGCTGGCATCATTTTCAAAAGAGGCTATCTGTAAATTCAGCAAATAACTACCATCTGTAACCTCATCATTTACATAAATCATTTCGGTAATGGTAGCATCATGCCTTGCATCGGCATTAAGATTGTTTACATCCTTTACATTCCAAAACGCTTTGTGGGCTAACAGCTTCCCTTCATCCTTTTCCTTGTCCACACTTGGCAGGTCAATAAGCAAATGCTTAATACCGCATTCGCGAATGTAAGTTGCTGCCGCTTCCTCTAAATAGGGCGGATTTGTATTACTATAGTTCTTTGACTTCTTTACCACATCATTCGGCAGAGAGCGTAGAACAATAGCTTCTGGCGATTTGCCTTCTAAAGCATCTTCAATCTGTAGTTTAGTGATAACAAGGTCTTCCACCTGTACTTCAGGCTGAATTGAAACGACTTCTGCCAAAAAGAAAAACTGTTTCAGTGCCTGGTTTATGCTATAGAAATCTTTAGTGATATGCCCTAGGCATTCGGTATGAGTACCATGCCCGTGTGGGTTAAAGAATATATTATTAAAATTTGTAGAAGCCCCTTCGCTTACCTTACCTACCCAGTCACCCATTTTTACAGGTTCTATTACAGGTTTATCTATATACCATGCTATGGGGTTACTATCGGTATTGGTTAACGGAATAGAAATATCTATGGGTTTTGAAAAGTCAATTTCAAATGTAGTATTGTTATGCTTTATAGTAGCTTTCATTTATAGTTGTATGTTTTTAAGCTTCTTCCAAATTTATAAAAAACAGGTCACTCGCCAGTCCATCGGCAAGGAACTTTCCTTTTTTTGTGGTTTTCAAAATACCGCCTTCAAATGATAGTAATCCTTTGCTAATAAAATTAGCAGCTTCCTGCAATATATAGTTTTTATAAAGTATGCCGAATTCCTTTTCTACCCTTTCGGCAGAAACACCCCAAATGGTACGAAGCCCGGTCATTACATATTCATTATACCTGTCGGAAATCGTTAGTTTTTCTTTTTCAGAAGGTAATTCACTCTCTTCAATTGCTTTTAGGTAAAGTGCATTATTGGCAATATTCCAGCTACGGGAAATACCGTCATAACTATGCGCAGACGGACCTATACCCAAATATTTTTTACCAAGCCAATACGCTGTATTGTTTCTGGAAAAATAGCCTTCCTTACCAAAATTAGAAAGTTCGTAATGTACAAAACCATTTTCCTCGAGCTTGTCCACAAGTAACATAAAATGTTCCTGTGCCGCTTCGTCACTGGGCTGTGCAATAATACCTTTTTGCACAAAGCTGTGCAGGGCTGTTTTGGGCTCAACCGTAAGGGCATAGCTTGAAATATGCGGCACCCCAAACGACAATGCCTTTTCTATATTATGCAGCCAACGCTCGTTTGTCATTCCCGGCACTCCGTAAATAAGATCTATGGAAATATTATCAAAATGTTTTACCGCTTCGGTTAGACATTCAACAGACTGCTGTGCATTATGCGCGCGGTTCATCATCTTAAGGTCATCCTCAAAAAATGATTGTATCCCTATGCTTAATCGGTTAATAGGACTTTTAGATAGTTTATTAATTCTGTCTATGGATAAATCATCAGGATTCGCCTCCAAGGTTATTTCAGGATTGGCAGATACACTATAGTTTTTATAAACAGCATCAATAAGAAAGTTAATCTCCTCATTGCTTAGCACTGAAGGCGTACCACCACCAAAATAAATGGTCTCTACCGTTTCATTAGAAAACTCATTTTTTCTTTGGCTAATTTCCTTAGCAAGGGCATTTACCATTTCATCCTTTTTTTTCATGGAAGTGGAAAAATGGAAATCACAGTAATGGCATGCCTGCCTGCAAAACGGAATGTGAATGTAAATACCTGCCATGAACTAAAGTTACAAATTATTTAACCCTGTTTTGGTTTTGCTTTACAAAAGCATCCCACCCTGTGTAGCTCTTGCCTACCGCAGTTTTACCCGAGTTAAAGAAATGACACACAGCCGCGGCAAGTCCGTCGGTACTGTCAAGATTCTTAGGAATTTCCTTTAAGCCTAAAAGCTGCTGTAGCATTTTTGCCACCTGTTCTTTACTGGCATTACCATTACCGGTAATAGCCATTTTTATTTTCTTAGGCTCATATTCGGTTATGGGTATTTGCCTTGATAGTCCGGCAGCCATAGCCACTCCCTGTGCCCTGCCCAGTTTTAGCATAGACTGCACGTTTTTACCAAAAAACGGTGCCTCAATAGCTATTTCGTCTGGGAGGTGAGTATCTATAAGTTCTATTGTCCTTTCAAAAATAACACGCAGCTTTACATAGTGGTCGTCATACTTACTTAACTGAAGTTCGTTAAGCTGTAAAAACTCCATTTTCTTATTAATAACCTTAATAAGCCCAAACCCCATAATTGTAGTTCCCGGATCTATCCCTAATATAATGCGCTCGTTTGCCAATTTAATTTGTTTAATTTGCAGCCATGTTAACTCTCTCTCGCAAAGCTAAACAATTCCTTACAGTACTCGTTAAACTTTTAATAGTTGGGGGTGCTTTTTATTTTATATACAGCAGGCTTGCGGGAGATGAAAGCCCCGACTGGCTACGTTTCAGGGAGATATTTAATAATAACAGGGCATATCTTTATGCTTCTATAATTATAGCACTTACCTTTTTAAACCGCTTTCTGGAAATAATAAAATGGAAAAACCTGGTTTCCTCTTTTAAGGCAATACCGTTAGCGCAATCAACTGCTCAGGTGCTTTCGGCTATGACAGCCTCCTTATTTACCCCAAACGGTATAGGCGAATATGCCGCCAAGGCACTTTATTTTGAGAAAGTCCAAACTAAAAATATAATCTTTCTTAACCTTGTTTGTAATGGGATTCAGCTTATAATTGCCGTTATGGCAGGACTAATAGGACTTGCAACATTCAATGCTTATTATCCTGTAATACGCGGAAGTTATCTGCTAATTTTATTAGCAATAGTCTCTATAGTTATTGTACTTCTTTTTACAGCCCGTAACTTTACCGTTAAAGGATATTCTTTACAAAAGATAATCGACAAGGTAAACGCCCTGCCTAAACCTATACACCGAAAAAACACACTATTGGCTTTCGGGAGGTATTTTTGCCTTATCCACCAGCACTACTTTTTGTTTTTACTGTTTGGTGTACACCTGCCCTACCCTGATATGATTGCTGCCATTACGGCCGTATATTTTTTAGGGTCGTCGTTACCCACCTTCCAGTTATTTGATTTTGCCGTGCGTGGTAGCGTTGCCGTATTGTTTTTCGGGCTAATGGGAGTAAACGAATGGGTAGTGGTATTTGCCGCAACCCTGCAATGGCTGCTTAATATTGTTATTCCGGTATGTGTAGGAAGTTATTTTGTTTTCCGCTTTAAGCGATAAGGCTATTCCACATTAATAATAACCGGAAGTATAAACTGGCTTTTAACCGGTATACCTTCTTTTTGCGCCGGTTCAACTGTAGGGAAATCGGCAAGCCTGCTTCTTAAAAGGCTGTCAATTTTAGATTTGTTGTAGGCAACACTATCATTAGGAAACTGTGGTTCGAAAGTAAGGGAAGCATCAGGATAAATGGTAACCTTTATTTCTATGGTGTCTATCTCAGGATATAATAATGAAAGTGTATCCCTGTCTAACCGCTCCTGAACCAGCCTGGCCATAGACGAAAAAAAGCATTCTTTACGCTGCTCACTATCAATAACACTGTCACATTCCCCTATGGAAGGGTACGAACTAACAGTCTGCATGTCTATCTGAGCACGGCGTTGTTGCAGCAATTCTTCCTCATCGGGAACCCGCTTATCAAAATATTGGCAGGAACCGAATAGTAAAAGTGATAATACAACAGCTGCTTTTCTCATTATTGTGGTAATAGTTTTGGCATATCAGCCAAAAATAAGGAAATTTTCAGGAAGGAAAGTAAAACGTTTTCCTTATAAAGTTAAATCACATGTTAAATCGGACTATCCTGCAATAAATACCCTTTATTTTCGTTATATTAGACACATAGAACTTCAACAAAAAAGGACTTCCGAAAAAATTACAGTATTCTGATAATATAGTCTTCCTTCGCACTTATATAATTTTTACGATTTGAATAGTGAATAAAAGTTGCAGCTATTCATATTATGTCAAGATTAAAATTTAAAACCGCAGCAAAATCTGCTTTTTTCCCCACAGTCAGATTAAGAGTAGACAATTACTTTAAAGAATCGGATATCTCCCCAAACGCTAACGGAAACATGTGGCTTAAGATCACTTTTTTCCTGGGAATATTTTTGCTTCTTTACACTTTTATAATAACAGGTTTATTCAATAACTGGGTATTACTTTCATTAACTGTGCTTCTTGGTATGTTCAGTGCATTTATAGGGTTTAATATTTGCCACGACGCCATACACGACTCGCTCTCATCAAACAAAAATGTAAATAAGGGTTTTAGTTTTTTGTTTAATCTGGTAGGTGCAAACCCATATATGTGGAGCATTATGCATAATGTAGTACATCACACTTTTACAAACATACCGGGCCATGACGAAGATCTTATAGTTGCACCTGGACTGATACGCATCTCGCAGGAAGAACCCGTAAATAAAATACAGCGTTTTCAGCATATATATGCCTTTCCGTTATACAGCCTGGCATCCCTGTCTTGGGTGTTTAGAAAAGACTATAAAAAATTCTTCCAGTCAAAAATTGGTGAAATCCGAATTAAACATCCCAAAATAGAATATTTTAATCTTTTCTTTTTTAAGGGATTATACTATTTCCTGTTCATCATACTCCCCTTGTTACTACTCAACCTGACCTGGTGGCAGTTTCTTATTGGATTTATGGCACTTCACATTACAAAAGGCCTAACAATGGGGCTTGTTTTTCAGTTAGCCCATGTGGTGGAAGGAACCGATTTCCCAAAACCTAATAAAGAAGGAAATATTGAAGATAACTGGGCAGAGCATCAGCTAAGGACAACCGCTAACTTTGCATCAGGTAACAGTATTGCCGCATTCTTTTTAGGCGGATTGAACCAACAGATAGAGCATCATTTATTCCCAAGGGTTTGCCATGTTCACTATAAAAAAATAGGAGCTATTGTAAAGGAAACAGCTCATGAATTTAATTTGCCTTACATAGAAAACCCCACCTTTTTTGACGCTTTAAAATCACACTACTCGATGCTTAAAAAGCTTGGTAAACAAGCATATAGAAACAAAAATAAAGCTGTCACTTTGTAATAACTGCCTTTTATTGTCGTACCTTGTTTATCTAATAATAAGCTCTATAAAAAAATCTGAAAAAAAAGAACAATTGGCGAAAATGATAACGGAGTTCTTTAAGATAACAGATACTGTTGCTTTAACTGAAATGCGAAATAAAATATTTACAGAAATATTAAGGCTACCCATGTCTTCGGGCGACAAGAACAATACTGAAGAAGCCATGTACCTCTGGAACTATAACAGCGATGCCTATATAAAAAACATAAAAAGCACAGCAGCCAAAGGAACAGTTATGACCGACTTTACTGCAATGATAAAAATTATAGACATTTCCCTATTAGGAAATTAATAGATTCAAAATTAAAAAGCCCCACAATTGAGGGGCTTTTTTATTATTTCTCAGACTTATTGAGGACTTCCGTTACAGAGGCAACAAAATTGACTGTTGTCCCTTTATTACTTTCAAAAATAAAATCCTTTAGGCTTTTACTTTCATATTTGGTAAAGTCACCCACAATAACAAGCTTCATCCTGTAATTAGAAAACTTTTGCAGTATTTCACCGGCTAGTCGGTTTTTCAAATCAAAAAAGGCAGGGGTAATATGCTCTTTATAAAGTATTGCCTTATCAAATCCCTGATAATATAGATTACCAACTAAGTCTATACCGTCTTCAGCAGTAGTTATAACAACACCAGGAGAAACTATCTCGGCTACGGTTAGATTATTTATATGATGAGTTTTTATTTCCATTGAAGTAAGAAGTTTGGAAACCAAAGGTATAAATCAAATAGGCTTACTAGTTTAAAAAACTATTATATTTAAATACTTGCGGAGATTGCTGCACATATGTATTAATAATCTCGAAATTCAAAGGCATCAATTTTAAATCAGCAGTAAGTATTACCAGACTGTTTATAATACAAAGTCTTATTATCTCCCTCAAAACACCTTCATAATCAGAAGTAAAATTTATCCTAAAAGACACTGATTCTATCAAATTGTCTTCTATTCGAATCTCAAACACATTAGAATCAAGAGTTCCATATTGTATAATATTATCAGACCATGACTTAACTTTAGGCAGAAAAACATCCAAAGATTTAAAAATTAAAGGATCTACATTTTCTTTCCAGTAATCTGTATTATCAAATAATCCATCCTCATTTTTATATAGTTGGATATGACTCTCAAATTCGTCTTTAGGAATAATAAAAAAGGAAATCTGCCATAGTGCCATTGTGAAGAAATTTTAAAACATAAAGGTATTAAAATCAAAAAAGCCCTCCAATTTAATGGAAAGCCTTTCATTCGGTTTAACTACTAAGCCAGCCCGGTTAAGGGCAAACAACACAACTAATCTTAAATGCTTTGAGGCGAAAAAAGCCCCGCAATTGCGAGGCTACTTCTCCTTTACTGGCGGTCTGGACGGGTCCTTACTATCCAAACTTATATCATTATAATTCAAAACCTTAGCTTTCCAAAAAAATTTCAGGACACATACAAGTATAAAAAACACTTAAATGCCCTTCTCAGTTACTCCACTTTTATGGGTTAAACATTATTAAAAAATAAAAGACAGGGCAAATTGCTCAACCCCATCTTTTAACCACACCTTACCTTAGTAAGCCTGTAAAAATAGACATTTAAAACTGAATAATAGTTAATTTCTATCTGTAATATAATTCATTAAATTATTAATTTCTATCCTCCGAAAGTTTTAGATATCTGATTTATTCTTCATTTTTTGCTCATCTATAAATAATGAATCTGTACGTACCTTATTAATGACACTCGAATATTTGATTGTAATTACGTTATTGGAAAAGTTAATCAGTTTTGTATAATCAAACCTTTTTTTATCTCTACCCTTCTCCATATAATTTACTTGGTTTAATTCGATATACTTTGAATCCACCACTTTATAATATGAGGTTAGATTGTAATTTGAAAACTCAGCATCTTTCTTTTCCATTTCAACATTAAGGAATTCTAAATCTCCTGTTTTCAAATTTGTAGTCTGTATATGGAATCCATATTCATCTTTACAAGAGATGTAACATTTAAATGACCCACATATAAATGGATTTTCATCACATTCATGAATCTTTCTGTTATCTACAGCATAATCGTATTTATTTTTATTTCCCCAAAATATTCTCTTTATCTTATAGTATTGAAAAGCAATCTCTTTTTTGGTTATTTGCTTCTTTGTAAACTTTCCATATTTGTCCTCATATAAACGTAAAATATACTCAAAGTCTTTGTCATTGCTATCTTCATTGTAGTGATTTAGGACAAGGGTGTCAAGTTTATTTTTTCTATCAAATTCAAAAGAAAAATCAAAATGTATTGAATCACTTTTATTATAAAAAGTATATCCATCATTATAGTTTATTGATGGACTGTCTTTATCCATTCCAGAGTAAAAGCTTCCAAAAAGAGTGTCTTTAGATATTAAAGTATCATCTGAAAGAACTATATCATTACTTTCATCATTATGATTTGTCTGCTCTTTACAAGAGAGTAAAAGAAACATAGATAGTATTACTACCTGAGTTTTATAGATTATCTTCATTTTTAGGTGATTGGTTAATTATTATAAAGACAAATATAGCAAGGTTATCAATATTGATAACCCTTAATTTATCAAATATGACAACTTTTGAATGAGATATTTAAAAGTTGGACAAACAAAGCTTTCAAAATAAATTAGGCATTAGGATTAGACAACTCAGGGAGTCAAAAAATATGACCCAAGTAGAGCTGGCTCACTTATGCAATTTTGAAAAGTCTAATATGAATAGAATTGAATCTGGCAATACAAGTACAAACACTTTTACACTTTATAAAATTTGTACTGCCTTAGAAATATCACTACAGGAATTCTTTTCTTTTGAACTATAAATTTGGCTATTTAGTAGTTACACTACTTAAATAGCTGATAATAAACTCAGACAGATAATAAGAGTATAGAATTATTATTTAAAACTCTATCGTAAGCACATTTTGGCTATAATATTATATCTCGGAATTTTATTTGAAAGTACATTATAGGCAGTTATAGCTTTTTATTCACTCCTTTACACATACACATAAATTATAAAATCCCATTATCAGCAAAACTGTAATATCCTTCTTTGGATATAATCACGTGATCCAGTAATAGTAAATCCAATAGCTTACTTGCTTCTCTGAGTTTCTTAGTTATAATCTTATCCTGTTCACTGGGTTGTAAATTACCTGAAGGATGATTATGTATTAATACAATATTACTGGCATTGCATTTTAAAGCTACTGCAAGGATAATACGTAAATCTACTACTGTACCTGAGATACCTCCTTTAGATAATTCATATACTCCGAGGATTACACTTGCCCTATTGAGTAATATAATTTTGGATTCCTCAATATATTCTATTGTCTCTGAGTTCCAATTAGGTATTATTGCCTCATAAATATCTTTACTGTGTAATACCTTTTTCTTCTGAGTATTTTGATTAGTGTAAGACACTTTTATTTCTGCTAATTGCATGATTTAGAAATTAAAAATCCGTCCAGAATTGAGGTACATATAATATACATAATTCAAAAGTGGACGGACTATAAGTTAGACTTTAGACTTGTTGCATAGGTAATTCTTCATGCTGAACATTTCCTGAAGATAAACTCACATCATTAACTAAGTTCTTCATTTGCTCAGGTAGATATACATACCTATAGCTTAGAGAAATTACTTCTCCAGTATCACGAATAGTATATTCATAAGGCTCACATTCTGCCTTAATAATACTTCCTGGCATTTCTGAGCCTACCAATGCCTTACATGTTTCTTCATCAAAGGTTGAAGCTATATAAGCTTTCTTAGCTGTAGCATAGAACTGACCTGTAGACTGGCTCATTACCATTTCAATTCCTGCTGTGATTTCAAGAACAAAGAATTCTTTACCATCTTCAGATTGTCTTTTTTTAAAGTTTACAATTCGTACCATAATACTTAAAGGTTTTTGAGTTTTACATTACACTATGGAATAACATTAATCCATAATGGCAGGCTGTATAGCCTGCACCAATAAGTAAGGGTGCTTAGTGTGGTGTACTACGTGGTGATGAGGGATTAATAAGAGATTCCTACTTTAGCTTGTTTAGATGTTTACGTTATTTCTCAGACATCTGTAAGAAGTATATAAATTACTTCTTTCCGAGAAGCAAGAAATAAAAGCTGAAAAGAGATCATAAATTCATCCCTGCAAATCTATAGTACAACAGGGCTACGAGGGAGAGTTTCTTTCTTTTAAAAGAGAGGCTTGATTTACGGGAGGCTTAAGTACATACAAATTTTTAAAAATTTGTATTCCCTTTATATAAATAATGATGAGACAACAGGACAAATGCTGTTTTCCCAAATGTAATAAAGGGCAAAATAATTTTTGCCCTTTATAAAAATCAATTACTTTTTAAAAAAAATATTTAGTTTTAAAACAATTCTAATTATTGAATAAACTTCTAAAAGAATTCCTATTCCAATAAACAAATAGTAAATTGGAAATTTGGTAGTTATCTTTATGAATGCTCCAATAAGTACCAGAATCATTCCAACTATAAGAAGTATTATTGGGTTAACTCTATTTAAAAATATCATAATTATAAATGTTTAAATTAACAACTACAAACAGCTAAAATTAATAAATGTATTGTGGTATTAGTAGCTATCGCTGCACAGCTAATCCAATCATCACAAAATTCATCAGCTTCTCTTTTGTAACAATCTATTGTACCTTCACCTTCTTCTCTTTGACATAGTGTAAAACCATCATCATCATCATTATCATCCGTCCCTACTTGGATAATATCTTGAGTATAGCCTCCATCAAGAACTAAATCGAAACTAACACCTGCGTAAACATTATCTGCTGATATAGTTCCAGTTCCTTTTTCGTCTAAATTAATTCTTCCAAAGATTTTCTTTGAAGTAGTAAACTTATTATTTTCATAAATTCCTTTAAGAACATATAATTCATCTGTAGTAGTATTTTCAACAACTAAGATTTTCTCATTGGTTTCTGCTTTTTCATACCCATAAATATTATCATATGTAAAATCATTAATTTCTTCCTTTAAGAAATTCAAATCAATTTTATTTATGTCCTGGATTTTGGTTAAAGCAAAAGCCTTTTGTAAAGCCATGTCACCATCGTTATTTATGGTCTTTAATGCTATGGAACTTGTTTCTACTTCTGCGGGATTTTGCTCTTCTGAGCAAGATACGATAAAAAAAGCAGCGCTTAAAATAGCAAGAACTGTTACTTTTAAATTTTTCATTATTAAAATATTAAATTAATTTTTTAATTATTTAAATAAATTCAAATCTCTAAAAGCTTTTAAAGTATTTAAGTTTGATATCACTGCAAAAATAATTTCTACTATAATTATATAATTTCCATTTTCGATAAAATACAAAAAAAATCGACGAACTGTTTTTTTACGCTCAAAGCATAACATTACTACTTTCTGAGAAACATGAGATTGAATTGTAAAGTGAGATTACAAATTCATTGCAGAAAAACCTTTAAATAAATTTCCGAAGATTTATATATCTGCCCTGAAAAAAGTTTCTGTATTAAAAGGGTACGGGGGAGTTTACATTTTAAAAAAGAGGGGGCTTGTTTTATGGGGAGATTCGGATGTACGTAATTTTTTAATTTTTTAAAAAAAATTATAACTATTTTTACTACAATTCATAAAGATCAAAAAATGGACTATTTCTTTGAAAATTTAGGTGATGAAAGATTTCAGGAATTATGTAATACAATAATTACCAAAGAATTTATAGATGTTCAATCATTACCTGTTGGCCAACCAGATGGAGGCAGAGATGCTCTTTCATATTATATGAATTCATCAAAAAAAAGCTTTAATGTTTATCAAGTAAAATTTGTAAGAAATCCAAATAACATAGCTGACCCTCATAAATGGCTTTTTGAAATCTTGAAAGGTGAAATACCAAAAATTAAAAATTTGATTCCACGTGGAGCCGTAAAATATTATATCCTCACGAATGTAAAAGGAACATCTCATTTAGATGGAGGAAGCATTGACAAAGTGAACAAACTACTTGAAGAAAACATTTCAATACCATCCCTCTGTTGGTGGCGAGATGATTTATCAAGGTTAATAGAAAAAGACCCTCTATTCAAATGGTCTTTTCCTGAAATTTTAAATGCTCAAGACTTTATGAATTCAGCACTTTTTAGTCAAATTCATGAAAATAGGGAACGTAGAGAGCAAATTTTGAGAGCATATTTAGCAGATCAGTATTCCATTGATAATGAGGTAAAATTCAAACAAATAGATTTACACAATAAATTATTTAACTTATTTACTGATGTCCCCATTAAAGTAAAAAAATTAAATGTCAAAAATAAATCTTTACGAAAAACCCTTCAATATTTTGAAGGTAATTTATTTAGAAGAGCTGTTTCAATAGATGAATATCTTTATTATGATAATCCCGAAACTATTGGAGCAGCTAAATTTTTACTACATTCAAGAATTCAAAATGAAATTGAGAGAATACTTTTAGAAGGTGGGCCTGGGCAAGGAAAATCAACAATATCGCAATATATAAGTCAAGTACATCGTGCCAGACTTTTAAATAAATCTGAAGATCTAAAATTTATTCCTGAGGACATCCTCCAATCATCAATTAGGTTACCTTTTAAAATAGATTTAAGAGACATAGCTTCATGGATAGAGAGAAAAAACCCGTATGAAGCAGATCTAAACAATTCATTTTTTGAATCTAATTGGAAAAATTCCTTAGAATCATTTTTGGTTTCACATATAATCTATCATAGCAAAATTACAGAATTTAACACATCTGATCTAAGTGCAATAATCAAACAAAGCTCGATCTTATTAGTTTTTGATGGTTTTGATGAAATTGCTAACTTAAGTGTAAGAAAAGATGTAGTTGAATTTATCAATAAAGGTATAAATAGAATTTCAGAAAATGCCAAATCTATTCAAGTATTAATAACGAGCAGACCAGCAGCATTTAGTGATACAATTGGCTTTGAGGTTGATCTTTATCCACATTTTGAGCTTACAGATATTACTACTCAAATCATTGAAGAATATTTAGAAAAATGGATTAAAGCAAGTAATTTGACCCCCAGAGAAGCTAAGGATATAAAAAAATTACTTAAAGATAAATTAGAATTACCGCACCTGAAGGAGTTAACGAAAAGTCCAATGCAATTGGCTATTTTTATAAGCCTACTCAGAACAAGAGGAGAATCTTTACCTAATAAAAGAACAGCTTTATATGACAGCTATATCGAGTTATTTTTTAATAGAGAGTCAGAAAAAAATACTATTATCAGAGATTATAGAGACTTAATTATCGATATTCATCAGTATTTAGCTTGGATATTACATTCCGAAGCAGAATATCTGAAAAATAGTGGTAGTATAAGTTTTGACAATTTAATAAAAAGGCTAAAACTATATTTAGAAGAAGAAGGTCATAAAACTGATATTGCTGATAAATTATTTAATGTTGTAAAAGAGCGAGTTTGTGCACTAATATCAAGAGTACAAGGCACTTTTGAATTTGAAATTCAACCATTGAGAGAATATTTTTGTGCGAAATATCTTTACGAAACATCTCCCTACTCTCCCCCGGGAAGAGAAAAACCAGGAACCAAACCTGAAAGATTTGACGCAATTGCCAGAAGTTTTTATTGGCAAAATGTTGTAAGATTTTTTGCAGGATGTTTTGACAAAGGCGAATTGCCAATGCTTATAGAAAAATTAAATGAACTTCAAGATGATAAATACCTCCAATACACCAATTACCCGCGTGTTTTAACAAGTCAAATTTTGTTTGATCATGTATTTACTCAATATCCATCATTATTAAAAAAGGTTGTTGAGATAATTTTAAATGGCATGGGAGGCTTAGTAATTGACGCTCCTTCATCAAATGATGCAATAATATTACCTGATAATAGTGGAAGAATTGAATTAGTTACGGAATGTTTTAAGCAATTAGCCATGATGCCGAAGAAGGATTACGCTATTGAATTAATAGAGATTATTAATAATAATCCTTTAGATAAATACAGGCTTTGGGCTGAAAAAATTTCATCCTTTAAAAATGATGATTTAACAAATTGGTTTGAATATGGTTACCAATTACAGCTGACGCATATTATCGATAAGGAACACGTTATAAACATATTAGAAGAAAGTAAAGATATTAACACAAAGTATAAGAGATTACAAACTCTTATCAATGGTAATGGGCTTGAAAATGTTTTAAATGACTTTAATTTAAAGGAGCAAGTTTTAGAGGGAATTTTAGATGGTAAAATATTTGTAACAAATAGAAAATCAGGTTACACAGTTTTGTCTCAACTTGGGGAAATTTTAAATCCTTATCTTTTAGGAAATTTATTTAATTCCGATTTTAATGGATCATTTAAAGAGTATGTTATTTTATATCTTCACCATAAAGTTGATCCACCTGAAACTAATATCGTAGATAGCCTTGACAGAAAAGTAAATAACTTTATTAAGCAAATTGACTCCGCTTTAAATAGTAGTACAAAAGAGTTCTGTAGTTCCACTGAGCCTTGGGATCTAATCATTGAAAGTTTAAGAGATAGTTTTGGAGAAAGATGGAACTTTAATGTTTTAGCAGTAATCTCCGCAGGTATAAAATCAAGGAATGATTCCTTAAGCGATTTTGCAAATCTTCAAGATAATTCTAAATCATTGGTTAAGAGAATAAGGTATGCTCGATTGAAATCAGGAAATATCAAATTTTGGCAAGAAGTATTTAAAGATGAAAACATTAAGTTATCTCTCTTAATATTTTTTAGTTGGGCTACTGATCGAACAATTTTCTTATTATCAAATGATTCTTCTAATCTACTTAAAAATTTATCCGATGATGATTATATGGATTTAGTAAGCGCGGTACAAAAAGTAAATAACAGTGGAAAAACAAATTCCCAAATACTTTTAAGTTTACTAAAAAACAACAGTTTAAGCAATGAATTTAAATTTATGATTTGTTTAAGATTCAATGATGACAGAAGTAAAAAATTTATCAGTGAATATGTAAACTTAGACTCTCCTAAATTAAGTAACTACAAAATAATAAAACTCGATAATATTATATCGGTTTTCTTAAAAAAACCTAATTTAGATTTGTTAGATGAGATTGAAAAGGTTTACGCATTAAGTGATAGATTTTCAAATCGACATCTACGTTCAAGGCACTACCATTATGAGTCTAAAGAAATACTTATCCCTCTTGAAATTGCTGAAAAAGTTATGAAAAACCCTAAAGTATATCCACGGATTATTTCAATCATATGCGAAAAAACTTGTAGACTAAATGCGAATAAACACATAAAGCACGTAGGAAAAGTTGCAAAAAGCAATAAATGGTTTGTAGAATAAAAGTGCGGTTTTTACCGCACTTCTCAACTCAAAAACCAAGTATAGTCAGAATTACTACCACTTAGTGCTTTTACAATACCGTGATTAAAATCAAAGGCATTTACATTCCTTTCCAGAAAAGTATCTATATAACTGGATTTATTAGCCTGTGTAAATAGGTTATATACTTTCCATAAATCTATATTACCTACATCATCCCTACAGAAACTCTCATCCTGATAGTACTCTTTAGCTATAGTACTAAATTGTCCATCATTAAAGTCTAATTGTGGAATTTCAGATTTAAACTTCTTAGGAAGGTGTTGGTATAATCTTGCTTTACCTATCAATTGAGCAAATTGATGCTCAGAAAGTGAATAATTGGTAAATTCCTGCATAGCCCTTAGATGTGATTCAGCATGATAATTCTGCATTATTTCAAGTGCCTTACTTTCTAAATCCCTCACATGCATAACCTTCAGACTCTCCTGAAATCCATCTGTAGAAACACACAGATTTAAACAAACCTGATTTTGGAAACCAATAAAGAACTTAAATTTCTCTGCTGATTTCCTACTATATAAATTCTCCTGATTGTATGCTCTCACACCCCCTATAGTAAGCTGTAACTCATTCCCTCCTATCTTCTCTATTATGGTAGTAGATTTCATTATAAAAGCCATCCTCTCATAATAGATAGTCTTTTCGTTATCTAACAACTCCTTTACAGGCTTATGTATAGCCTCAGGGGTTCTACCTTTAATCTGATGGCTTACCCTAATCTCAGGAGACTGAAACTTAGCATTAGGAAATGCCTTATAGGCTGCTTCCTGTACTGCCTCTATAAATTCCTGATGTGCTATAGTCTTTTCATTATCCCTTGAAAACACAGGAATAATACAGTCATTACTCAGGTGTTCCAATTCTACTTCTGTAGTATTAGATTCTATAAATGGTCTTTTAGGAATATCTATAGCTTTCTGAGAAACTGGACTTGCTATGACGGGCTGTATTGAAGCTTCGTTATTTCTCAGAGGCTTCATAAAGGTATTGTTATTAGAATGCCTTATAACAGGTTTTAATTGCATCCCATTAGTGTTTGTATTAGGATTGATAGTGTATACTTCCATTGTTGCTGAAATTTTGTGTAGTTAATAAATGTTCATTAGTTGTAATAGTATCTTTCTGCTGTTTAAAATCATACTCTAATAGTTCCCTCCATTGTGCATAGTGGTTATAGAGTACTTTTAAATCATTAAGGTTCTCACACCCTTTAATCTTATTCCTGGCATCCTGAAGATTAGTACCTGAATTACACCAATCCAGTATCTTCCTACCTGTAGCAGAATTGATAATAAATTCAGGTTTATTCATAAATAAGCCAGTCCTGTCCTTACTTGCCCTTACCAAATGGTTTTCATTTATAAGTTCAAAGTTTATAGTAAGCTCATACTCAAAACCCTCTTTAGTGATTTCCTTAGTACCTAACTTCTGTACCTTAAGCTTACCTGAGGAATCTCTGTCTATATCATATTCAATCTTTCTACGTGCTGTAGTTATTATATGACACTCAGACTGAAGTATCTTATCTATGAATGCCTGATGTCTTGGACTTACCTGAGACCAGTCTTGAAACCTTCCTCCTAACTTCTCATGTATTTCAAGACAACCTCCTGAACCATTCCACTCATGGGTTATACTGTCTATGATAACTACTGATATTTTAGCTTTCTCACATACTGAAATAGCCTCTATATATCTCTCAGGAGTATAAGGTGGAGATAAATCAAGCACATTAAAACTGCCTAAATCTGAATAGAGTGAGGCAGAGGAATTTTCTGTGTCAATGACTGCAATTTTATTCCAGTCATTTGTCATGCCATAGGCTAATAATAAGGCTGATTTGGTTTTACCAAACCCACTTGCTCCACTTATTCCTAAGCGTAACTTTACCTGCCTTCTTTCTGATGGTCTTAATTGCATAAAGTTTAGTATTTAAAATGGTTAATATTGAAATGAAGAATCATTCATATTGAAATGAATGAAAATAAAATAAGCCAAAATCAACTTTTGGCTATTAGCTTTAAAATGAGGCTTAACCCTCTAAAACAGTGGAAAAAGTCATGAAAATTTTGTAGCTTTGTGCATACCAAATCTACAACTGAGTTGTCCTCGTCCTGAAGTTCCTGCGTTGTTAAATCCAAAGATTTTTAGGATGGGGGAGATTATTAAGAACCCCCTATGAGTCTTCCGAAAAACTATTTATTCTCAGAGAAGTATAAATGTATTTGTAGTTTATACAGAAAGGTATTTTCTCAGAGATGATAAAATGCTATATATAATCTTTTATACTCTGAGAAAGTTATAAAAAAGTACCACTTTTCGTATGCACTATATTAGCTCCCCCAAAAAGTGGCACTTTTAGTTTAATTGGATTCAGCAAGAGCAGAATTTATCATACTCTGATAAGTTTCAAAACTACCATAATATTCATTTGCAAATACTATTAATGGGTCAATACGTAAAGTATCAACTACTTTCTCAGGATTAGGCAATTCTTTATTTTGAGCAATTGGCTTAACTTTTACTCTTTCACCATTAATTGTAACTATAGGATAATTCTCTAATGGAGTTAATTCAAAGAAATCTTCAACAAGTCTCCTATATATTGATTCAATTTGTTTATCTATTGGTTTAGCACTTTCATCTGCTTCAAGTAGATTTCTCCTAAAGTTAAACACATCATTTTTAATCAAATCATCAAATTCTATTAATATAGATGCCGTATCAATAAGTAAATCTTTTTCTTCTTGAGTTAATAGTCCCTCAATAGGCTTTACAGGTAGATAATTATATTGCGTATTACCACGAGATTGGGTTGCTACCTTATCAATTAACTTATCTCTGAGCTTCCCTAAATTTTTATAAGCCTGAATTTTATTATTTAGTTCTTCAGAATAATCTGGTTCTTCATCTTTTAGGGTTTCAGCAATAGCAATACAACTTAAAAAATAAGTACTTCTGCTGAATTCAATATCAGATGTTATATCAAAATTTCTATTCCAGTAATGATAACCTCTTCCAAAATATTCCTTAGCACAGAACAAAAGCAACTGGCTTTCAAAAAGCTTATGATAAGGCTTAATTACATCACTACTATTTTCAGATTTTAAAATTAACTTGAAGGTGCTAAAAAACCTCGCCCTCACTTCATTATAAAAATGGTTAAAAGTAGTAAATCGTTTAATTTGCCTATAATCTTCAAAATAAGTTTTAAAATAGAACCATAACCTTTTTTGAATTTTTCCCTCCTTGAAGTATAATGTAGGTTTATAAGATACTTCAGCAAGTTTACAGTTCACAAATTGATTTGTGATTGCACAGTAAGTAAGATAAGCTGAGACATCTTTACCAAAGAAGCCATAATAACTTGCTAAGTAATCTTCTCCTATACTCAATTTAAACAACTTATAAGGAGGGTAACGTAAAGGAGCCAAAGAGTCCCTATCTTTATTTTCCATATATGTAACCTCATCAACTACATTCCCATATAATTCAGTTTGATAAAATGTAGATATTAATTCGTCCTGAGAATCAAGCTTGAAATATTCTACTTTATTTTTACTTCTTGCATCATGATGCATAATTACATCATATTGTTGTTTAAAAGCTCCTATCTGTGTTTCAGACATTCCTGCCCTAAGTAATGAATCATAAACAAACTTATCAGGGTTAGGCAACAGTATATGGATTTCTCCAGGAGTCCTTTGTCTTGCTAAAGCTTGAATAATGGAGTTTATTCCTCCTGAAAATATACCATTTTGGTTAGCAAACTCCATTCTTGTACTTCTGCTTGGCAATATGATAATAAATGCATGATTATCTTTTTCAATACTAACTCCTGTTTTAAAATTTGTTCCCACATTACACATTGTGTTATCAAACCTATTAGTAGGTGCTGCATTTTCCAACCTTTGATTATAATTTAGTTCTGAAGTGCAGTCATTAAGCTCCCCAAACTTATCTTTTAAAAGTTTACCTATTCCTTCCTCATCATTTATAATCTCCTTTGCTAATTTTTTGGAAAATGACAATATATCTATCTGCTTATCTTTATCAATTAGGTCTTTAACTAATCTTTCTAATTCAGGATTTGAACTTTGAAAACTAAAAGCTGGACTATAATGAAGATATAGTTTACTCTGTTTCTCTGGAAACACTACTCTTTTAGACTCTATAATCTGTATCTTCTTATCAGTAAGTTCTGCGAGATATTCTATAACCACCTTTGAAGCCTCGTTATACGTAGCACTTAGTATATAATTCTTTAGGATTACATTCTTCCACTTCCAAAGACTAAAGATATATTCTTCTTTAAAGTTCTGGATAGCATCATGAATCTCATCATAAACAAATACAACTTCTAAATGATTCTCTTCACAATGACTTATTAATCCATTGAGATACTGTCTCTTTTTATCTGAGTTTCTAAAAGCATCTTCTCCAGGATTACCTAATAAAGTATTTGCGGTAATAACATGAATCCTCCTTTGCTTATAATCAATTGTAGAATTCCTCCCAATTAACCCATAATTATAGATTTGCTCTTCAGGTATTTCTGCCTTTACATGTATATCATTACAGTACTGCTCAACTAAACTTACAAAAGGTGAGGCTACTATTATAATTGTATTAGGATGATTACGATAATATTTACCAATTGTATTTATTATTGCTGTACTCTTCCCTTGTCCTACTGCTGCATTTACTACTACAGTATTCTTATGCCTGAGGTCTATTTTTTCCTGAAATGTATCATTAATATAACCTCTATTATCAGGTTCTATTATAATTTTTTCTCTGTTGTTTTCAACTTCAAATAATGGAAAATCTTCAGGATTGATTTCTTTAAATTCGATAGGAAAGTCTTCAAAAAGACTATTTGGTAGATTCATTGTCGTAAGGTTAAAACTATGTTGTAAATATACATAGTTGTACTTACACTATAATTGCTTATTTTGGCTACATGCATAGCTCAATAGAAAAATATATCCATTATTTCTTAAAATTAAATAGAGGATTTAATAAAGGATTAGGATATGCTCCTCATAAACCAATACTCTTGTTATCTGTAATTAACCTTATTCAGAAAAGGTTAATTACATCAAATAGAATATTCATTACTCCTGAATTAGTTTTAACTTTTAAAGAAATTTGGAAAAAATTAGTTGATACACCACATACTGAAAACTTTGCTCTCCCCTTCTTTCACCTGAAAAGTGAGCCTTTTTGGAATCTTGTTACATATAATGGCTTGGATAATTTATTGACAAGTTCCAAGAGTATTAAAAGTTTTAAAACTCTTAAAGACAATATAGCTTTCGCTGAAATTGACAAAGAACTATTTACTCTAATTTCAGATAGTTTAAATTCTACAATATTTATTCAAGTACTTCTTGATACTTACTTTCCTGCTACTAAAGAATATTATTTTCTTTCTGAGCATAACAGTACTGAACAACAAATTGAAATTCAGATTCTCAATGATCCTAAAGAACAATATCAAAGTCATATAAAGGAATTAAGAGATAAACTTGATAAAGAAGAATTTGAGGAAGAGATATTTGTGAGAGGTGGCTTGTTTAAAAGAATGATTCCAAAAATTTACAATAATACCTGTTGTGTATCAGGTATGAAAATTGAAACATCTAAAAGCATACAAATGATTGATGCATGCCACATCATACCTTTCAGGACATCTCTTGATGATACTATACCAAATGGAATTTCTCTATCCCCAAATCTTCATAGAGCTTTTGACAGAGGTTTACTTACAATCAATAAAGATTATATTGTGCGTATTTCCCCTGAAGTAAAAGAATCTGACTCTGTTTATTCTATTTCACAATTTGATGGATTTAAAATTTCACTTCCTAAAGAACCTAAATGGTATCCATCAATAGAATCTTTAACTTGGCACAATCAAAAGATATTTATTCTTTAGAACTTAATCTTTTTGTAAGGTTTTGCATATGTTCACTTACTTTCTTTTGTACAACCTTACCATAGTGTTCCTGAGTGATACTCATTTTAGAGTGGCCTAATAATTCAGATACAATCTCCATAGGTACATCATTATAGAGTAACACAGTTGTAGCAAAGGTCTTTCTTGCCAGGTGATGAGTTAGATTTTTAGTAATTCCAACTACAGCAGCTATCTCTTTAAGGTAAGAATTAAACTTCTGATTTGAAATACTTGGTAACAACCAATCCATATCACTTTCTTTTGTCTGAGATAACTTATCAAGTAATTTGAGGGCATTAGGTAAAAGAGGTATTGATATTTCCTTATTGGTTTTTTCCCTTTTCATGCTTATCCATTTATTCCCATCAAACCCTGAAATGATATTTTGCTGTCTGAGGTTTGACATCTCTTTAAATGCAAGTCCAGTATAACAACAGAACACAAACATATCCCTAACCTGTTCTAATCTTGATTGAGCAAAATCATAATCTTCTAAATCTCTGAGTTCCTTATTAGTCAGATAAACCAATTCCTTTTTAGGTCTAAGGGATTTATACAGCATGAAAGGGTCTTTAGCTAAATAGTCATTCCCTACTGCGTACCTAACTACTTTCCTAAACCTCTGTATAGCCTTATAAATTGTCCCTGTTTGAAAGTTCTTCTCTGTCTTAAGGAAATACTCATAGTCAGTCACAAAATTGGATTTAAGAGCATTTAATTTGACATCCTTAGTTTTCATGTTCCAGTAGATAAAATCTACAAGATGAACTTTAGACTCTTTGTATTTGTTATAGGTAACGAGTTTAATCTCCTTATCAATCAGTTTATGAATTCTATTTAAGTACTCATCATAGACTTCAATTAACCCCATATCTTTTCTGAGAGATTTACCTAAGTATTGGTTATAAAGGTCATTTACATCAAAGTCAGGATTATTAACCTGTAGAAATAAAAAAGCCTGATTAATTTTTGTCTTAATCAGGCTCAGTTGAGTATTTATAAATTCAAAATCTTCACTTGGAGATATACCTTCCTGCATTTTGCTATCCCAATATGGTTCTTCTATTGAATAGCCAATAGCAAATTCTTTTTTCTCTTTCTTATATATAATTCTACATTTAATTGGGCATTTACCTTTTCTATTAACTTTTGCTTTCTGTAGCAAAAATGATAGAGCTATTTTGTTATTACTCATAATTTAAGCAATTTCAAAAATGGGACACACGAGATTTTTTTTGGGACACAAAAAAGGACACCTTTTTCCAGATTATGAAGTAATAAAGTTGTGTTACAAGAAGTCTATAAATCAAAAAAGCCCTCCAATTTAATGGAAAGCCTTTCATTCGGTTTAACTACTAAACCAGCCCGTTAGGGCAAACAACACAACTAATCTTAAATGCTTTGAGGCGAAAAAAGCCCCGCAATTGCGAGGCTACTTCTCCTTTACTGGCGGTCTGGACGGGACTCGAACCCGCGACCCCATGCGTGACAGGCATGTATTCTAACCAACTGAACTACCAAACCAGCGTTTCTAATAAAACTAACACCTTTTGAGTGCGTTGTTTGTTTCATTATTACGGGTGCAAATATACGGCGCTTTTTGACATTTGCAAGCATTTACAAAGAAATTTTTCAAAAAAAATTTCCGTTTTTACCCAAACTTTTGTTTTTCAACTAAGTATGTCAGTAAAATTTTTTCAAATTTTTCGTCTACCGAAACCGGCACATACTTTATACGGTACTGCATGCAGGTATCCTCTATTTTTTTAAAGTAATCCTTAACCAGTTTTTCGTATTCGTCTTTTATGTTTTCGGCAAAAAGGTTAACCTGCTCTCCTGTTTCCAAGTCAACAAACTTGCGTGGTGTATTGTCAAAATCAAAGCTGAACTCCGTTTTCTTATCAATTACATGAAAAAGCACCACTTTATGCTTATTATGTTTCAAATGCTGCAGGGCATTAAACAAATCCTCATTATCCTCTCCCTGAAACATATCGGTAAAAAGGATAATCATAGACCTCCTGTGCATCTTTTGTGCTATCTGGTGCAAATAAGTAATCGTATCGGTACTTTTAGACTCTCTTGGCTTCTCTAAAACCTCTTCCAGCTTATTGATAAGCATCCTGTGATGGCGTCCGCTTCCCTTTTCGGGAGCATAAAACTCATAATTATCAGAATACACACTTAACCCTACTGCATCACGCTGCCTTTTCAGCAAATCCATTAATACGGCTGAAGCCAGAACCGAGAAACCTATTTTATTTTCATAAAAGGGCTGCCCGTCTTTTAGTCGCGGGTAATGCATCGACGATGAGTTATCCAGTATAATGTGACACCTCAGGTTTGTTTCTTCCTCATAACGCTTAGTATAAAGCCTGTCGGTCTTTGCAAACAGTTTCCAGTCGATATGACGTGTACTCTCCCCGGGGTTATAGACCTTATGTTCGGCAAACTCGGAAGAGAACCCGTGAAACGGACTCTTATGCATGCCCGATATAAAACCTTCCACTATCTGGTTAGCCAAAAGTTCCAGATGCCCAAAAGAGGATATTTTTTCTAATTGTGATTCTAGCTTCATATCCCAAATGTAGCGAAAAAATGATTGTTATTAAAGATCAACTCTCAACCCGAAGAACACTGCATGATCCTTATATGCCGAGTTCGTAAATACATTGTTCAGTTCGTAGCTTGCAAAAAGGCTCAGACTGCCGAAACCCACATAACCTTTAAGTCCGTACACAAATTTCTCTGTATTGAAATCCTGGCGGGTTTTTACTCTTACATCTTTTCCGTTTTCAACATATTTCATCCATTGCATGGCACCTGTATTAATACCTGCATAACCACCTATACCTACTTTAAAGCTTTGTGAGGTATCATACCTGAAATAATCGGCATACTCTCTTTTTTTAGACGAACCAAACTCCAAAAACACAGGAACAACTATATTACCTATCATAAGTACATTTCGCTTAATCTGATAAGGAAAAACCTCCAACGCAGTATAACCGTCATTATTTACAAAGTATTTATTATCTCTTGGCCCCAACTGATTCTGCTGATAAGAAATACCATAAGCCAGCCTCCAGAAATTTGACTCTTTAAGCAAACGTGTACGGAAAGTGAACCCTATTTCGGCAAATGCGCTTTTACCAACCTTATAAGTACCCCCCAGGTCGGTTCCTCCTCCTGTAGTACCTCCTAATCCAAAGGCAAATACCACATCTGTATAAGTACGTTTATCATATTTTGGCTTTTTACTGGGAGCTTTATACTCCATTCCAAGCAAAAAACTTCCGTTATCATCAACCACATTACCCCAGCCTATTGCAATATAACCTCCTAAGTTTGGTGAGTAATTATAAACTACATCCCTTTCGGTAAGTTCAATCTGATTATTTATTATTGCAATTTTATTATCTATATTCTCTGCCGTTTTTTTAGCAGCTTCCTGTTTAAGGGCAGTAGCTTTGTCTTGGGTTATATCACCTTTTTCAAGCCTTTCGTCTATCTTTTCAATCTGTTTTTTAAGGTCAAACTTTTCGGCTTCCACAATATTCTCCTTTTCCCCTTCAAAAGCTTCCAGCTTTCGTTTTTTCAACCTTTCATAGTACTCCTGATCGGTTTCATTCCACCAATTTTCTTTTTTTTCTTTATCCTGTTTTTTTACCGAATCCTGCTCTGTTTGAGCGTTAACTTTAGGCAAAAAAATTCCTGTTGCCAAAAAGGCGATACACAATAAGGTGCGTTTCATAATTAAAAGATTAAGTTATTGTTTGTCTTTTACGGCTATGCGTATGGTTCTGTTTTGAAGCGAAAAAATCTTCATGGCTTTTTCGCGATAATAGTCATTCATTTCCGATTCTACCTCCTTAAGCAGGGCAGTATCATCGGTAGGGGCTTTAAGCAGTTTGTCTGTCGCCATTTCTTTTACGGCATCTTTAAGAAGATAATCTACTTCCTGCTCATACAGTTCCTCTTTAGTGAGTATTTTTATATCCTGCAGAGCTGCAACACTCACTTCAGGAAGACTCTCATTCACCTGAATATTTCTATAAGATGATGCAATTACCTTTACTTCGTCTCTAGACTGCACAAAATCAGCTTGTGGCAACTTTTCTTCATGATAAGCTACAACTTCATGGTTTTGCTGTGGCTGTAAAACAGTTTCCGATATAATTACAGGCTCTTCTTCCTTAATTATTTTTTCTGTCTTGTCAGAATCAACAACTACCCCAGGTTCTGTGATAACATCGTTATTATTACCCGACACAAAGAAGTATCCCGCAGAAAGCAATACCAGCACAACGGAGGCGGCATAATAAAACGTTACTCTTTTCTTCTTCTTTTTATCTTTTCCCTGTTGCCTGTTCTGCGCAATACGGTCCCATGCCTGAGCACTCGGGGCAATGCTTCGGCTGCCGAGCTTTTCGGCAAGTTGCTGTTCCAGGTTTTTATTATCTTTCATTTTCCATTCTCTTTAATACGCCTAACTGTTCCTGCAATTGCTTGCGTGCCTTGAACAATTGTGACTTCGACGTGTTTTCACTAATAGCCAGCATTTCTGCTATTTCCTTATGGCTGTGCCCTTCAATGGCAAACATGACCAACACAGTTCGGTAACCTTCCGGCAGCCTGTCTATAAGCAGTTGAAGCAAATCGGCATCTATATCAATATCTCCTGTAGCTACCGGAGGCACTTCGGCCGTTTCAATATTTTCAAAATAAAGCTGGGTACGCTCTCTTAAAAAATCAATAGCTTCCCTCACCATTATCCTTCTCAGCCAGCCCTCAAAGCTGCCTTCAAACCTAAACCTTCCTAAATTATCAAGTGCACGGGTAAAACCCTGTATCATTACATCTTCGGCATAATGAAGGTCTTTTATATATATCCTGCATACGCCAAGCATTTTTGCAGCATAACGGTCATACAGCTGCCTTTCGGCACGGCTGTCTCCCTGCAGGATCTTTTTTATAATCACTTCATCAGAAGTATGTAATCTGATAATCTTCAAAAGGTTTAAAATTGGTTTATATCTCTAAGACGGAAAATTTGTATTTCAAGTTGCCTGAGGTTGTAATTTTTTTTCTAAATGTACAGAAAATAAAAACCCGGAGCATTTGCCCCGGGTCTAAATAATCAGTTTAAATCCTTTATTAATAAAGCTTTTGGGCACTTGCAGCCTCAAAAGATCTAAGCTCTTCAAAACTTCCCGATTTTACTTTCTTTACCCATTCCGGATCCTGAAGAAGTGATCGACCAACGGCGACCAAATCAAAATCACCACGATCAAACCTGCGTAACAATTCGTTTAAATCTACTGTGTTTGCGCCTTTACCTTCCCCGAAAAACTCAAGAAAATCTCCGTTAAGCCCTACAGAACCTACTGTAATGGTAGGCTTACCTGTTACTTTTTTTAACCAGCCTGCAAAATTAAGGTCACTGCCATCAAATTCATTCTCCCAATAGCGGCGTTGTGAACCGTGAAAAATATCAACCCCTGCCTCAGCTAACGGCACTACCCACTCTTCAAGCTCCTGAGATGTATAAGCCAACTTTACGGTAAAATCCTGTTGCTTCCATTGCGACAGTCTCATAATAATTACCATATCAGGCCCAACAGCTTTACGGATGGCCTTTACCACCTCAACCGCAAAACGGCTGCGCTCTTTAAGTGTCTTACCACCATACTCATCGGTGCGGTTATTAGTTTGCTGCCAAAAGAACTGATCTATAAGATAGCCATGTGCACCATGTATTTCCACTGCATCAAAGCCAAGTGTTTGTGCGTCTTTTGCCGCAGCAGCAAAAGCATCAATAGTTGCATGAATATCGGCCAGTGTCATAGTATCCGGACTTTCAAGCGGCGACGATGGCAGCCATTCTCCCGCCTGTGTGTTTCCAACATGCCATATTTGAGGTGCTATTTTTCCTCCGGCAGCATGTACTTCCTCTGCTACCTTTTTCCAGTTGGCAAGTGCTTCATCCCCATAAAAATTAGGGATGTCTTTCATGTTTTTAGAAGCCGGCCTGTTTATTACGGTTCCTTCAGTAAGTATAAGACCTACCTCACCTGCTGCACGTCGGGCATAATAATCTACTATCAGCTGATTAGGAATACCATCTGTGGCAAAAGCGCGGGTCATAGGTGCCATAACAAACCTGTTCTTCAGGTGCAGGCCTTTATATTGAAACGGTGTAAATAGGGAATCAAAATTCATTTTTAGTCTTTTAAAAATTTTAAGGTTTCTTATTATTATCAAATAGTTACACAAAGTAACTGATAATAGTTTACTTTTGTAACCTACTTTAGTTTAAAGTGGTAACCTGTAAGTAACCATTATGACACGAAACCTTTTTAAATACAGTGACTGCCCCATGCACCGCTCTATGGCAATACTGGGCACAAAATGGAAACCAATAGTAATTTACATGCTAAGGGAACGCACGGCACGTTTTGGGCAACTGCATGCCGCTATAGGAAGTATTTCTAAAAAAGTACTTACCACCACCTTAAAGGAACTTGAAGAAGACGGTATTTTACACCGGAAAGAATTTAAAGAACTGCCACCAAGGGTAGAATACAGCCTTACAGAAAGAGGCCGCACGCTTGTACCCATTATAATACAACTGGCCAAGTGGGATAACGAGCACTACGAACACAATAAAAAGAATCATCCTGCACAAAAAGAGGCTGCAGTATAAAAACAAAAACTCCCGCTGTTGCGGGAGTTAATGTATATCTAAGTAATCAGATGATTATAGTAATGCGTCGATAGCATCAGTATAAGTTTGCTTAGGAGCAACACCTACCTGTCTTCCTACCACTTCTCCGTTTTGGAAAACTAAAACTGTAGGAATGTTTCTAACTCCGTATTTTGCAGCAAACTCCTGGTTAGCATCAACATCAACTTTACCAACAACAGCTTTACCTTCGTAATCTTTGCTGATTTCGTCAATGATTGGGCCTACCATTCTACATGGACCACACCATGCTGCCCAAAAATCTACTAATACCGGTTTATCTGATTTTAATACTACATCTTCAAAAGTAGCATCTGTTATTGCCTGTGCCATATGTATAATAGTTAAGTTTTAAAAGACAAAAATAGGTATAAATATTTAAAAGATTAGTTAAACATTTATTAGTTTTAGTTATCAACGCATAGACGCAAACTATAAAAACTAATTCAGTTTAAAGTTAACCTGCAGTCTTTCAAGCTCATGCAAAAGTTCGTTTGATATTTTTATCTTTAACTTCCTGCTTGGCATGCTCAGCTTAGTCACTACCTGTATATCTTCCACATCTGCCATTACGCTTTCCGGCATCTCTCCCTCAAATTCAGCTTCAGCATCATCGTCCAACTGTTCCACAGCGGTAGCCGCCACTTCTACTTTTCGTTTCACCTTCTCCAGTTCCAGCACCTCAAACTGCACCGAATGATCGCCCCTGTTATGTTTAAACAGTTCACTAAGATGAACAATTAACTGCTCCTGTAAATCCAATACATTAAACTGTATAATAAGCTTTTTCGCAAAAGTGGTAAGTACATCCTGCAGGTACTGTATGGCTATAAACTGTATCCTTGGTTCTCCCCGCTTGCCTTCGGCATTTACCCAGCCTTCCCTAACCATTACCTTAAGGTAGGTAAAGTTATTAGGGATAAGGAAATGCCTGAACTTTAGATATTCCTCCCCATAAATACGAAACTCATGGTTTTCGTCATAACCCTCGAGCATAAACGAAGCCCAGCCCTTACCGTTTTTGGCAACACGGTGCTGCACGTTTGAAATTATACCACCAAAGCTAAGGTTCTTATTTACATGCTGCTCCAGCGATTTAAGCGCCTCGAGCCTTGCATTACAAAAATACTTCATCTCAAACTTGTAGTCATCCAGCGGGTGACCGGAGATATAAATACCCACAACCTCTTTTTCCTTCGCCAGTTTTTCCATAGTACTCCATTCCTCACATGGCGGTACAACCGGTTCCGGTATCTGCACTTCACTGGCCTCACCAAAGAGGCTTACCTGAGATGAGTTTTCATTTTCCTGATACTTAGACCCGTAGCGCATAGCCTTTTCAAGGAAGGTAAGATTCTCCCCGTCATCATGAAAATACTGAGCCCTGTGTGTATCGTTAAAGCAGTCGAAACCTCCTGCAAGAGCAAGGTTCTCAAAAGCCTTTTTATTGGCCGCACGCAAATCAATACGCTTGGCAAGATCGAATATCGACCTGTATCTTCCGTCTTTACGGTTTTCTACAATGGTATCAACCGCACCGGCACCCACACCTTTAATAGCGCCCATACCAAAACGTACTGCACCGTGGTCGTTTACCGTAAACTTATAATACGACTCGTTAACATCAGGCCCCAATACCTCTAAGCCCATTCGCTTACACTCTTCCATAAAGAAAGAAACCTGCTTAATATCATTCATGTTATTGGAAAGTACCGCCGCCATGTACTCTGCCGGATAATGCGCCTTTAGGTAAGCTGTTTGGTAAGCTACCCATGCATAACAGGTAGAGTGCGATTTGTTGAAGGCATAACTAGCAAATGCCTCCCAGTCTTTCCATATTTTTTCAAGTACTGTAGCATCATGACCCTTTGCAGCGGCCTGCTCCACAAACTTAGGTTTCATTTTATCAAGTACGTCCTTTTGCTTTTTACCCATCGCCTTACGCAGTACGTCGGCCTCGCCTTTAGTAAAGCCTGCCAGCTTTTGCGACAGTAGCATTACCTGCTCCTGATAAACGGTAATACCATAAGTCTCCTTAAGGTATTCTTCACAGGCATCAAGGTCATACTTTATTTCCTCTTCTCCGTTTTTCCTTCTAATGAAACTAGGGATGTACTCCAGCGGTCCCGGACGGTACAATGCGTTCATCGCAATAAGGTCGGCAAACACGGTAGGCTTAAGTTCCTTCATGTACTTTTGCATACCAGGCGACTCGTACTGAAACACCCCTACGGTTTCACCGCGCTGGAAAAGCTCATACGTCTTAACATCGTCAATAGGGAAATTATCCGGGTCTAGGTCTATATTGTGCTTGTACTTAACAAGCTTAACCGTATCTTTTATCAGGGTTAGGGTCTTTAACCCCAGGAAGTCCATCTTCAGTAGTCCTGCACTCTCTACCACCGAGTTATCAAACTGGGTAACATACAGATCGGAATCCTTAGCTACCGATACCGGAACGAAATTGGTAATATCATCGGGCGTAATAATTACACCACAGGCATGGATCCCCGTATTACGCAACGACCCTTCCAGTACTTTTGCCTGCTGAATGGTTTCCGCTCCTAAGTCTTCCCCATCGGCAAGACCCAAAAGCTCCTGTACTTTTTCAAACTCATCCGAACGAAGTGCACCCTTAAGCGCATTGGCATCAAGATTAAATATCTTAGCCAGCTTCATATTAGGGATAAGCTTAGCAATCTTATCGGCTTCAAAAAGCGGAAGATCGAGTACCCTTGCAGTATCACGTATAGACGATTTTGCCGCCATGGTACCATAGGTAATAATCTGCGCTACCTGATTGGCCCCGTACTTATTGATTACATAATCCATTACGCGCCCTCTGCCCTCATCATCAAAGTCGATATCAATATCGGGCATCGATACACGGTCAGGATTAAGGAAACGCTCAAATAGCAGATCGTAGGCAATAGGGTCGATATTGGTAATACCCAAACAATAGGCAACCGCCGATCCTGCTGCCGAACCACGGCCCGGTCCTACCGATACCCCAAGGTTTCGTGCCTCGGCAATAAAATCCTGTACAATAAGAAAGTACCCCGGATAACCGGTATTTTCAATAGTCTTAAGCTCAAAGTCAAGCCTCTCCCTTATGTCATCTGTAATTTCGGCATAGCGTTTTTCTGCCCCCACATAAGTAAGGTGGCGCAAAAATTTGTTTTCCCCACGCTTACCGCCATCCTGCTCATCCTCTGCAACCAGAAACTCTTCCGGTATATCAAACTTAGGCAACAGTACATCACGGTACAGCGAGTAGGTTTCTACCTTATCCACTATTTCCTGAATATTCACTATGGCATCAGGAGTGTCGGCAAAGAGCTTTTTCATCTCATCGCCCGGCTTAAAGTAATATTCGTTATTAGGAAGCCCATAACGGAAACCACGTCCGCGTCCTTTTGGCGTAGCCAGTTTTTCCCCGTCCTTAACACACAATAAAATATCGTGGGCGTGGGCATCTTCCTTATCTACATAATAAGTATTGTTTGTAGCTATTAGCTTTACTTCATGTTTTCGGGCCAGTTTTACAAGGGTATCGTTTACACGATTCTCGTCTTCCTGACCGTGACGCATCAGCTCTATATAGAAGTCATCACCAAACTGTGATTTCCACCATAACAAAGCTTCCTCTGCCTGGTTTTCACCCACGTTAAGTACCTTACTTGGTATTTCCCCGTAAAGGTTACCCGAAAGCACCATGATATCTTCCTTATACTTCTCGATAACTCTCTTATCAATCCTTGGCACATAATAGAACCCGTCAGTATAGGCTATAGACGACATTTTTGCCAGATTGTGATAGCCCTTCTTGTTCTTGGCAAGCATTACTATCTGGTAACCGTTATCTTTTCTGGTTTTATCTTTATGATCTTCGCAAACAAAAAACTCACAACCTACAATAGGTTTCATAATCACCTCGGTAGGTTCTTCCCCTTTTTCAACAAGTTCCTTGTTTTTTGCTTCGGCTGCTTTGTTATGATTAAGAACATTACTTACAAAGTGAAACGCTCCCATCATGTTGGCATGATCGGTCATGGCAACAGCAGGCATTTTGTATTTAGCTGCAGCCTTAACCAAATCGGGCACCGCAATGGTAGACTGCAGTACCGAAAATTGAGTATGGTTGTGCAGGTGCACAAACTCCACCTCATTCATGTCCTGTTTCAGCTCAGGCGATACAGGTTTTATAACCTCTTCCCCTTTCAGCTTTTCAAGACGTTTCCTTACTTCGGCCGAAGCCGCTTTAAGGTTTATATGCTTTAACCCTATCAGCTGTATGGTCTGCGGGTTCTTTTCTTTAAAATCATGAAAATAAGTTGGCGCTACATCCAGTTCCTCTTTGGTAAAGACTTCTCTTTTTACCAGCTCAAGAAAACAGCGTGTAGTAGCCTCAACGTCGGCCGTAGCGTTATGCGCTTCTGCAAACGGTTCTCCAAAAAGATATTCGTGAAGTTCGGTTAGTGTCGGCAGTTTAAATTTACCTCCACGACCTCCGGGAATCTGAAGCAGTTCTGCAGTAACCTCGGTACAGGTATCCAGTATAGGCATGCCTGCCATTGGGCTGTCCATAGTAAACCTATGGAATTCACACCCCATAATATTAACATCAAACCCTACATTTTGTCCCACTATAAACTTGGCCTTACCCATAGCCTCATTAAACTTCTCCAATACACCCTGCAGGTCTACACCCTGCTCTAAAGCAAGCTCGGTAGAAATACCGTGTATACGTTCGGCATCATAAGGTATATTAAAGCCTTCAGGTTTTATAAGATAATCCTGATGCTCTATAAGCTGTCCCATCTCATCATGCAGCTGCCACGCTATCTGTATACAGCGGGGCCAGTTATCGGTATCGGTAAGCGGCGCATCCCATCGCTTGGGTAATCCGGTGGTTTCGGTGTCAAAAATCAGGTACATAACCGGTTAATTATTTGGAGGTTAAAAGAAAAGGAATGCCTTACGGCCAACTTTTCAAAATTAAGGTTTTTACCCTTCAACTACAAACCTTGTTTAAGGGTGCAGCATATATGTTTTCAACAAACGGTTATTAAGTCTCTCGTGTCCCGTTTTTAAAGTAAAAACGATAAAATAAAAAATCCCGGCATTAGCCGGGATTTGTATTAAAAAGTAAAGCGTATCTTAGTAACCACCGCGATTATAACCTCCACGATCTCCACCGCCACGGTTATAACCTCCTCTGTCACCACCGCCACGGTTGTTACCATAACCACCGCTACGGTTGTTATTAAAACTTCTGCGTTCACCTTGCGGCTTCGGCTCCGATTTATTCACAACAATGCTACGACCTCCAAAATCAGAACCATTAAGTCCTTCAATTGCAGCCGCACCTTCTTCCTCGTCCGGCATTTCTACAAAGCCAAAACCTTTACTTCTTCCAGTCTCTCTATCTGTAATTATTTTTACAGACTCAACTGAACCATAAGCCTCAAAGGACTCTCTTAAATCAGCTTCCTTTGCTGTGAAAGGAAGGCTACCAACGAATATATTCATATAAATTAATTATTTGTTCCTTATAAGGCTTATACAAATGTAATCTTATTTGGCTTCAAAAAACAAAAGATGCAATATTTAATAAAATTTTAATATAAAATTATTGTAAACAAAAAAACCACCTTAACGGTGGCTTAATATTATTATTGACCTACTGGCTGTATCGGAACCCTGTAAAACACACCGTTTCGGAAGTTAAGAACAGTCCCGTCGTCTTCAACTGCATTGAAACGGAACGTACCTGTAATAAAGCCCTGAGTAATATCAGTATCTTCTACAGTTATCTCAATTTTCCCATCACCTAAATCAGTACCTGTCTGGTAATTTTGCTCTATACCATCTACAGAAACGCTGAAAGTTGCCTTATTCTGCTCATTTACACCCAGGTCATAAACACCCGGATCTACCGAAGCAGTTCTTAATGTAAGGATTTCAAAACCGTTTGTAGCAACTATCGTTAGGGAATTATCCGTCTCTCTTGTTGCGGTATACTGTGCAGCCCTCCACAGCTCATCGTCTTTAAGACCCTGAACCGCAGGATTATTGAACTTAACGTCTTCTTCACATGAGGCAAAAGTTACCAATAGCACTAATAGTGATAAAATCTTTTTCATTATATTAATATATCTTAAAGAAATGGTGTATCAATTTTTACAACGACAAAAATAGTTTTTTATGACATATATCCTAATTAAAATATAATAAATCGCGTTAAAAGTATACAATTTGAGCTTTCATCCAACAAAAAATCATAAAAAATAAGTTTTAAAACAATTATCTCCTAAACTTTTATATCTTTGCACCCTTAATTAACAGAGGTCGGGAACCTCACATTTAATCTAAAGATTATGCCTGTAAAAATCAGATTACAAAGACACGGTAAAAAAGGTAAACCTTTTTACTGGGTAGTAGCTGCGGATTCACGCGCTAAAAGAGATGGTAAATTCCTTGAAAAACTAGGAACTTACAATCCAAACACTAACCCTGCAACTATCGACCTAAACCTTGATAGCGCTGTTAAGTGGTTACATGATGGTGCTCAGCCAACTGACACTGCAAGAGCAATCCTTTCTTACAAAGGTGCTTTACTTAAACACCACCTTGACGGAGGTGTACGTAAAGGTGCACTTACACAAGAACAGGCTGACGCTAAACTAGCTGCTTGGTTAGAAGAAAAAGAAACTAAGATCGACGCTAAGAAAAATGGACTTTCTACTGCTCAGGCTGATGCTAAAGCAAAAGCTCTTGCTGCAGAGAAAAAAGTTAACGAAGATCGTATAGCTGCTGCTAAACAAGCTGAAGCTGATGCCGCTGCTGAAGAAACTGCTGCTGCTGAAAGCGAAGAGACTGTAGCTGAAGCTGATACAACTTCAGAAGAAAACACAGAAGAAACCCAAGCTTAATTTGACTGCGATTTATGCGTAAAGAAGATTGTTTCTATTTAGGCAAAATCGCCAAAAAATTCAGTTACAAAGGCGAAGTCCTTATCTATTTAGATACCGATGAGCCGGGTTTGTATGAAAACATGGAATCAGTGTTTGTTGAAATAAACAAACACCTGGTTCCATTTTTTATTGAAACATCTTCACTACATAAAGGCGACTTTTTAAGAACACGCTTTGAAGATGTGAGCAGCGAGGAAGAAGCCGAAAAGATTTTAGGCTGTGAAGTATACCTGCCACTGTCTATGCTACCCGAACTGGAAGGTGATAAGTTTTATTTTCACGAAATAATAGGTTTTGATGCCGAAGACCAGCGTTTAGGCAATGTTGGTAAAATAGTAGGCATTAACGACACATCGGCTCAGCCGCTTTTTGAAATACTTAAAGGCGATATAGAGATCCTTATCCCTATGATAGACGATTTTATCGTGAAGGTAGACCGCGAAAACAAAAAAATTATCCTTAACACTCCGGAAGGACTGATAGACCTATACCTAAACAGCTAATTGTTTTTGGTTAAAACATCTTATCTCATTACTCAAATCTAACATCTCCCTTCTACAGAAATGTTCCAATTCAAGCAATTTACCATACAACAGGATAAATGTGCCATGAAAGTGGGCACCGATGGTGTTTTGCTTGGCGCCTGGACACCGGTTGTAAACAACCCTTTCAGCATACTTGACATAGGAGCCGGAACCGGACTTATAGCCCTGATGCTTGCACAGCGCAGCCATGCAGAACAGATTGACGCTATTGAGATTGATGATGATGCCTACGAACAGGCTGTAGAAAATTTTGAGGAAAGCCCATGGGGCGACCGCCTGTTTTGTTATCATGCCGGGCTTGATGAGTTTGTAGAGGAAATGGAAGATGAGGAATATGATATTATTGTATCCAACCCTCCTTTTTATACCGAAAATTACAGCTCAGGAAACGAACAGCGCGACAAAGCACGATTTACCGAATCGCTGCCATTTGAAGAGCTTATTAAAGCTGCTGCCATCCTACTGTCTGAAAACGGAATTTTTTCTGTTATTATTGCTTTTAAGGAAGAAGAAAAATTTAAAGCTATTGCTGCTGAATTCGGGCTTTACCCTGCCAAAATAACAAGGGTAAAAGGCACCCCTGAAACAGAAATCAAGAGAAGCCTTTTAGCCTTTATACGACTGCAAACCGAAACTGCTGTTGATGAACTCGTTATAGAAACAGCCCGTCATCACTACACTCCGGAATATACTGCCCTTACTAAAGATTTTTATTTAAAACTTTAGTTTCGGCATAATTACCTTAAGCCCAAAGTTAGGAGACATAATAGTTTTTTTAGATGGTTTATGCTCAAACACAACTTCATAATCTACCTTAAGATGTTTGTTTATATTGTTCCAAAAGTAACTATTGGTTCCAACGGGATTAATCCATCCGCAATAATTATCTGTTGTAGTAGGATGAAAATCAATCCAGGTCATTTCTTTGGGATCTGTAATTTTTGCTGGTTTTCCTGCAGCATCATAATATCCCACGCCTTCGAGACTTAAAAACAGTCCTTCCTCAGGCATCATTATACTGTACTCCGTTAAATCGACCTCAACAACACCTTTTTGTCCGGGCTCAAGAAAAACAACTATTTCCTGTGTAGCAATAGGATCTCCCGGTATAAAAGTAGCATAGGAAAATTTAGCACCTGTCTTAGGATGATAAGTATCCTGCACATAATCGTGCTTTTTGTATATTTTAATTCGCGCCTCAGTTTTATGCTTTACTTTAGCCACTTTAAAAAGCATGGATTTAAGATAAACGCCTTCTTCACCTGTAGTATTCTCAAAATAATAGGCAACTTTACTATCAGCACTAATAGTTTGCCCTTTTCTGGATTTCTTACCGTTAAGCTCACCCAATAAAACTTCGGGAGTATCGTCACTCACAACAAGCTCATTAAGCCTGTAATTTACAACAGTGCCATTTGCACTGTCAACGTTTGCCATTGCCGTATCCTGAGCATAAAGCGCAACACTTAACAATGTTGCTGAAGCAATTAATAATGGTTTCATATTTTAGCTGGTTTTAAGATTTACCAATATATAACAGTTTAATGAGGTATTTCCATATGTCAACTAAAAAATACAACATTTTATTCTTGATTTGTTACAATTCTTGTTTACTTTTGCCTTCAACTAAAACGTTATAAATGAAACCAGATTTATTTCAGGCTCCTGATTACTATTTACTTGACGAGTTACTGACAGACGAACATAAAATGGTTCGCGATGCTGCCCGCGAATGGGTAAAACGCGAAGTATCTCCAATAATTGAAGATTATGCCCAAAAGGCAGAATTCCCAAAACAAATAATACAGGGACTTGCCGATATAGGCGCATTTGGCCCTTACATTCCGGAAGAGTACGGCGGTGCCGGTCTTGACCAGATTTCTTACGGACTTATCATGCAGGAAATTGAGCGCGGCGACAGCGGTGTTCGTTCTACAGCTTCTGTACAGTCATCACTGGTTATGTACCCGATATGGAAATACGGTAACGAAGAGCAACGCAAAAAATACCTTCCAAAACTTGCTTCGGGTGAGTTTATGGGTTGTTTTGGTTTAACAGAACCAGACTATGGCTCTAACCCGGGTGGCATGATAACCAACTTTAAGGATATGGGCGACCATTATCTTTTAAACGGTGCTAAAATGTGGATTTCTAATGCTCCCTTTGCTGATATTGCAGTGGTTTGGGCTAAAGACGAAACAGGAAGAATTCACGGTCTTATCGTAGAGCGTGGTATGGAAGGATTCTCCACTCCGGAAACTCACAACAAATGGTCATTAAGAGCATCGGCTACCGGTGAACTTATTTTTGACAATGTAAAAGTCCCTAAAGAAAACCTATTACCAAATAAATCAGGTCTTGGTGCTCCGCTTGGATGCCTTGACTCTGCCCGTTACGGAATTGCCTGGGGTGCCATAGGTGCCGCAATGGATTGTTATGACACTGCACTGCGTTATGCAAAAGAGCGTGTTCAGTTTGATAAACCTATTGCCGCAACACAACTTCAGCAAAAGAAACTTGCCGAAATGATTACCGAAATTACCAAAGCACAATTGCTAACATGGAGGCTTGGTGTTTTAAGGAATGAAGGCAAAGCCACAACGGCACAAATCTCTATGGCAAAAAGAAACAATGTGG
The DNA here is from genome assembly GCF_004151245.1 of Flavobacterium beibuense. GTDB lineage: Bacteria > Bacteroidota > Bacteroidia > Flavobacteriales > Flavobacteriaceae > Flavobacterium > Flavobacterium beibuense_A. The sequence goes on along the minus strand of NZ_JUIW01000005.1, from coordinate 87,109 downwards.
ATATGGCCCTTAACATTGCCCGCGAAACACGTCAGATTTTAGGCGGTATGGGTATTACAGGAGAATATTCTATCATGCGACATATGATGAACCTTGAAAGTGTAATTACTTATGAGGGAACACATGATATTCACCTTTTAATAACCGGTCTTGATATTACTGGTCATGCGGCTTTCAAATAAAATATAATTAGAAATTATACGTTTATTTAAAAAATCAATCAAAAAAAGCTTCTTTATACAAAGAAGCTTTTTTAATTTTGTAAAAAACTAAGGCTATGAATACAGATACCATTAACAAAAGTATCCAACCCCAAAAAGACCTTCTGTTAACGCACTCTTTATACGGTAAAGTAAAAACCATAGACGACCTTAAGTGCTTTTTAGAAGGGCACGTATATGCCGTTTGGGATTTTATGTCACTGTTAAAGGCATTACAGTCTAAACTTACATGCACCACTACCCCGTGGCTTCCTGTAGGTAACCCTGACATCCGTTACCTTATTAACGAAATTGTACTTGCTGAAGAAACTGATATTTCTGCTGAAGGAAAAAGGCTAAGCCACTATGAAATGTATGTGGATGCCATGAAAGATTGTGGTGCCAATACTACCGATGTAAAAGCATTTTTAGAAGATGTAGTGGCAACACAAAACATTTTTGTTTCCATAAAGCAAAGTCACCTGCACGATAAGATAAAGGATTTTTTAAACTTTACTTTCATGACCATAGACCAGGGCCAGCCTCACCAGATAGCTGCAGCATTTACATTTGGCCGTGAAGATCTTATCCCTAGCATGTTTACCGAGATACTGAAAAACTTTCAGAAAAACTTCCCGGAAACAAATCTTGACAAGCTTATATACTACTTTGAAAGACACATTGAACTGGATGCCGACGAGCACGGCCCAATGGCAATGCAAATGATAAATGAGCTTTGCGGAGACGATGAGCAAAAATGGCGTGAAGTGGAAGAAACCTCTAAACAGGCTCTTGAAAAAAGAATAGGATTATGGAATGCTATAGAAGAAAACATTCTTCACCACGATATGGCTTCTATATAAGAAATAAAATATAAAACTTTAAAATCCCGATATATTATATCGGGATTTTTTGTTAAAAAGGAAATTAGCCGGCTTGCATATAAAATATTAATGTATTTTCGGCGCTGAATTTAAATTCCTTAGAATGAAATTAAACACTACTACTATTAAAATCGGTTTACTAACATTGTCAGGTCTGCTATCTGCAGGAGCTTTTGCTCAAACCAAGAAAACAAAACAATTTGGGCCCCAAGAAAACGGGTTCATTAACTGTGCCACCACACAATATGAAGAAAGCTTACAGAGAAAATTCCCAAACAGGTCTAATACTGTACAGTTTGAAGAATGGATAGCACAAAAAATTGAGGAACAAAAAGCCAAAGGTTTTTTAAAAAACACTCAAACCACTAACGAAGTGGTAACCATCCCGGTAGTATTTCACGTTATACATGATGGAGATGCTATTGGTCAAAACGAAAACATTGCCGATGAGCAGATACTTTCTCAGCTTACTGTACTAAACCAGGATTTTAGAAGAATGGCAGACACCCCGGGCTTTAACACAAACCCTGTAGGTGCTGATATGGAAATAGAATTTTGTTTAGCACAAAGAGATGAGTACGGAATTGCAACAAGCGGTATTACAAGACATTATTATGAAAACGACGATCCTTACGGCTGGGAAATGAATGCAGTTGAAACCATAATAAAACCACAAACCCAATGGGACCCTAACAAATACCTAAACATTTGGGTTGTTAGCAATCTATATATCAGTTTCAATGGAACACCTATAGGTGAGCTTGCAGGATATGCACAGTTCCCAACACAATCAGGACTTGAGGGACTTGAAGAAGAAGGGCTACCTGTACTTGCCGAAACAGACGGTGTTGCACTTGGCGCAATGTATTGCGGTTCTTCAGACATTTACCCTAACGGATACTATAATGAGGAAGGCGGCAAAGACAAAGGACGTTCTGCTTCACATGAAGTAGGGCACTACTTTGGACTAAGACACATTTGGGGTGACGGTGACTGTAGCTTTGATGACTATTGTGCTGATACTCCTGTAGCTGAGAATGCTAATAGCGGATGCCCTGAAGGGCTGGATTCATGCCCTAGCTCTCCCGGGCTGGACATGATTGAAAATTACATGGACTATACAAACGACAGCTGTCAGAATGTATTCACTCAAAACCAAAAAGAAAGAATGCAGGCTGTATTAGCGAACTCACCAAGAAGAGTATCATTAATAACATCTGACGGTTGTGTACCGGGAGTTGTTTATGATAATGACGGATCACTAAACATAAACCAACTTCAGCAATCTTGTGGAGAAGAGTTTGCTTTAACTATCAACCTTAAAAATACAGGTACTAATACAATTACAGCTGCCGAAATAAGCTATACACTTGATGAGGAAGCTGCCGTTTACAGCTGGACAGGTGAACTTGAAAATGGAGAAACCACTACTATAGAACTTCCTGTAGCAGAGCCTGCACAAGGAGAGCACACACTTGAACTATCTATTATTTCTGTAAACAACACAGAAGATGAAGCTCCGTTAAACGATACTATAACACAAGATTTCACTTATACACCTGTAGCATCATACAACACTCAGGCCCTAACAGTTACTATTTTAACTGACGGATGGGGAGACGAAACGCTATGGGCTGTTTTAGATGCTAATGAAGAACTGATTACTTATGGCGGCCCATATGATGACGACACATTATATACCGAAACCGTTGAGCTTGAAATTAGCCAGTGTTATACTTTTGTAATAATTGACCAGGCAGGAGACGGTATGTGCTGTGAATATGGGGAAGGATATTATGAGGTTACTACAATAGACGGAACAGTTGTTGCTTCAGGCGGTTCCTTTGGAGTTACAGAAGAAACTTCATTCTATGTAGATACCACTTTAGGCACTAATGATTTTGTTTATGAAAATGGAATTAAACTTTATCCTAACCCTACTAATGGTATTATCAACATCAGTATGAAAAACAACGAGCTACCGGAAAGCTATACTATCTACAATAATTTAGGTCAGGTAGTAGCACAGTCTAAAGTTAGCTCAACTGCTAATCTTAGCATCAATACTTCTGCATACAGCAATGGTATCTATTTCATAAAAATTGATAAAGACGGTCAAAGCGCAACGCTTAAGTTTATCAAAAACTAAGTTTTATATCTTTTATATTCAAAGCCTCTTCAGTTGAAGGGGCTTTTTTATTGATGTTCATATTATAAAAGTTAAAAAGATATTTTAAAAATCAAGGCCCGATAGAAAAAAATAAGTATGAAAACCATTTCAGCTTTTAACTATGCTGCTTTCTTAGGAGTTTTCCAGATAAATCCGTCAAGTATGTAGTGGGTAAACTGCGGCACTACCAGCAATGGTACAAGTAAAAAATGCCAGTTTTGAAAGACGGCTGTTCCTGAAAAAGAGAACTGTTCCTGCCAAACCGTAATTTCCCAAAGGTATTCTTCAAAAAAAGCCAATAGCAACAAAAGGCCAATATATATTATAATTCCTTTATAGCTATTAATATACTGCATAAATGACGACGCATTTTGCCTTGGCTGCCTTATTTCTTTAAGATAAATTAATGCCATGTAAGGCACTCCATGTGAAACTATATTCAGCATGGTAAAGACAAGGTCGTTATTGTAATATACAATCCCAAAATACCAGGAAGCGGCGGTACCAATTATTATGGCATTTTTAGGAATATTAAAATAACCTCTTTTAGCAAAAGCATATATAACCCTCACCGTATAGATAACCAATATCAACACATACACATAACCAAAAACAGCAAGCAGTTCATCATTCCTGTAAGTAAAAAACTCATTTTCCATAAACCATGTATACTTTCTTGGCGCGCTCATAAACCAGTAAAGCATTGGGTATCCGGTTGCCGCATATATGGTTAGGTTATCAAAAAATACAGTAAAACGGGTTTTAGTTTCGAGTCTGGAATACAACCTCATAAAGCCATATTGCTGCCTTATAAAGTGAAAAACGGCAATGTAGGCAAGCGTTATCCAAAACACCCTGCTCCCCAGCATAAAAAGCATAAGGCCAATAAAGAAACATACTACAGGCAAGCCTATTAACAGTCTCTTTTTTTTCCTAAAAGTTTGCGGCACTAAGTATGTTTTAAATAAAGTGGCATATACATGGGCAACATCTATAAATACCACAAAAAATAACCATGTATAAAATGAATATTCTTTTTCAAGACGCACAAGCCACCCCTGACAAAAAAATACAATTGCCAAAACCACAAATGGCGGCATCAGTATAAATATGCTGTCGGTTTTTGCCTTATCAATCCAGGGCTGTTTCATTTATTAATTTATTTGCTGCATTAATACCCTGATGAAAAGCCTCTTCAAAAACCGAAATTCCGGAAAGGTCGCTATGGGCAAAAAATATTTTATTCTCTATAACAGATGAAGCCTGCTTTCTGGCTTCACCAAATATAAATCCGGGAACAGGGCTTATCATGCCATGTCCCAAAATATGTATTGTTATATCTTCAGTAAAATCTTCAATCCCGGGATGAGCCTTTTTTATATCGTTAAGTACAAATTCTTTCCAATATTCTTTTCGCTTACCGTAAATTTCTTTTCGCTTAGCTACGATATCCTTACAGGAAAAAACATGATAATAAGTAATTACCTTTTTTTGATGTACCTGCTTTAATGACTGATGCTGATCGTATATATAACCTACACCCTCCCCTTTATAAATAACATTATCCCATGAAAGCGGTTGGCCAAAATCATCTGGCAAATCACTTAATGTAAGGGTTGCCAATAGCCACGGGGCATAATTAAATGCTTTAACAAGTGGCTTTCTTTCCTTAAAAATATAACCGTTAACAAACTGGGGTGTTGCCATTATCACCTTGTTTGCTATAATATCAATAGTTTGTTTGGCTTGGGCATCAAAAGCCTTAACCACAACCTTATCATCAACAGGAATAACCTCAAAAACAATATGATTGACCAGAGTTTTGTTTAATGCATATTTTTTAAGGTGAGACGCCAGCCTGGCATTACCTTCCGGCCAGGTAAGCACGCCTTCTTTGTTAGCTTCTCCGCCGTTATGTTTTCTGGCAGCAAAATAATGAATGCCCGCCCAGGCAGACACATACTTTATACCCAAACCAAAATCGTCACGACAGCAATAGTCAACATACTCAAAAACCTCTTCAGTTGTAAAACCATTATCCGTTAGCCATTGCTGCATGGTTACCGCATCCAGTTCTTCATTCTTAGTGTCGAGAGAACCGTTCTCTATTGGCAAATCAAAGCTATACTTCCCGTCGTTCCCTTTTTGAGACTTAAAGCCTTCCATCAGCTTAAAGAAACGGTCAAATTCGGCTATCGTCTTTTCCGATGTGCCATAACGGGGTATAAGTCCCTCCTGCCATGTATTTTTGTAAAAAAGCCGTTCCTGAGGCGAAAAAGTAAGCTGCTCTTCATCAAAAACAGGGTATCCGGCATTATCATATCCGGTTATTATATTTTCTTCCTCTAAAAAGCTAATAAGCTCTTTATCGTGAAAATTTGGAAGAGGCAGGTAGTGTGCCCCTAGTGGATATTTTGAGTAGGCATTTTCTCCGTTTGAGGAATTACCTCCGGTATGATCTTCAAGTTCAACAAGCAAAAAATCATTAAAGCCTCTTCGGCAAAGTTGCCTTGCAGCACTTAATCCTGTTATGCCCCCTCCTACAATAAGTACAGGAACACTCAGCTGCTTTGTAGCATTAGGAAAATCTTTAGCCCACAACCTGTGTCCCAAAATATGAGAGGTACCTGTAAGCCTTAAAGCGATTGACTTAATTTTCTTAGCACAAGACTGTATAAAGGCAGCCCCGACAGCTAGAGCCCCCAGACTTTTTAAAAATGTCCTGCGCGAACTGCTATAGTCTTCCCCATTCTTCATCAAAATAACGTACTAATATCTGGTTATCCAGTCTGTTTATCTCTATATCATTAACCCGCATGTCTTTGGGAAAGTCGTTTAACCTGCTGTAATCATAATCATAAAACCTTAAACCCTGCACCCTGCGTTTTGCACTGCCTAACGGTGTTGAAAGGCTCCTGGCAGCTATGGTATATCCCCACTCCCCAAAAGAAGGTACATAAACATGGTAGGCATCGGTAACCGGAAAAACCTGAGCTGCGGTTTTATTGATACACCAAAATGACTTTGGCGCAAAAAAAGGAGAAGTGGTTTGTATTACGGTAATTGCATCGTCTGTCAATACCTTATTGAGGGTCTTGTAAAAATTAAGCGAATACAGTTTCCCCAGACTATAATTTGAAGGATCGGGAAAATCGATAATTACCACATCAAACTTTTGTTTGCATTCCTTAAGCCATATATAGGCATCACTGTTAATTACCGTTACCTTAGAATTAGTTAACGAATGCTTATTAAAATCAGATAAAACGGTATTGGTCTTGAACAACTCCGTCATACCCTCATCAAGGTCTACTAATGTTACATGATTAACCTCATCATATTTTAATATTTCACGTACTGCAAGTCCGTCACCCCCACCCAAAACCAAAACATTGTCAACCTTATTTGCCATAGACATTACAGGGTGCACCAAAGCTTCGTGGTAGCGGTATTCATCCTTAGAGCTAAACTGCAGGTTATTATTAAGGTAAAGCCTGTAGTCATTTTTATTATGGGTAAGTACTATGCGCTGGTAAGAAGTGGTATGTGTATAAATTATATTTTCCCCATACAGTTTTCCTTCAGAATACGACAATATACTCTCCGAGAAAACAAAAACAATTAATAACAGCAAAAAGGAAAATATAGCTTTTGCCTTAAGTAACCCAGGATTTTTAAGGTCTTTTTTAAGCATAAAGCAAAGCACTATGGCAATACTAACATTAATCATCCCAAAGAAAAGGGAGGTTTTCATTATACCTAATTTTGGCACCAGCACCAGGGGAAAAAGAATGGATGCCAACAGGGCTCCTATATAATCAAAAGTGAATACGTTAGACACAAGGTCTTTAAAAGTAACCCTGTCTTTAAGTATGTTCATAAGAAGCGGAATTTCCAGCCCCACTAAACATCCGGTTATAAAAACCAGTAAATAAAGTATAAACTGAAAATAGTAAACACTCTCAAACAGTACAAAAAGTATTACCGAGCTAAGCCCTCCTATAAGCCCTACCAGTATCTCTATATCTACAAAAGTGTTTAAAAGGTTACGGTTTATGAATTTTGAGAAATAAGAACCTACCCCCATAGAAAAAAGGTAAACCCCTATTATAAAGGAAAACTGCTTTACCGAATCGCCCAAAAGATAACTCGCCAGGGTACCGGCCACTAGTTCGTACACAAGCCCACAGGTGGCTATGGTAAAAACCGCCAGAAAAAGCAATACTTCAAAACCGATTTTTTTGTTACCCATGTATAGCTCCGCTTATAATAATGGCAATACCTATTATAAAGGCTGCAAAAACTATGGCAAGCGCAATGTTTTTATTTTGTACTATTTCTTTCCATGTGTTTTCAGGTGTTAGCTTCTCTACAATAAAGTAAGAGATTAACAAAATAGCAAGTCCTAAAAAGGAGAACAGTAACGAACTCAAAACGGGTTTTAAAAAAATATCCATAGTATTTGTTTTTATTTATGATAAAAATGATTCACTCCCGCGGCACGACTATGCGTGCTGTTAGTGGCGGAATTATATTTTTCGGTTTTTTGGCAATCACAAAGCTTATTCCCCTCAAAAGTATATTTAAGGAATAAAACAAAGACCGCCGCGCCTATTAACAATGCTGCAATATTGTTTTTTATAAATGGTACTATTCTGTCTTTCCTCATATCTGTTAAGTATTATATGGCGAATAATCACTTTCAGACCATCTTCTCTGTTCAAAGAACGCCTGGGCTACATAAGCTATAATAACTATTATCAGCATAATCCCTATAAACATAAATACATTCCAAAGGGTAGGCACATTCCAGGTTGCAGTTACACTTAATTGCTTATTAGAGAAATCTTCCAGCGGCTTGGCAGGGGTAACTGTCAAATGGTATTTGCCTGCACCTACACCACAAAGGTTAAACTTTTCGTTAGTACTGCCTTCTTTCCAAATTTCCCCGTCACTGTAGCCATGATAATACTCTATATCCTTAGTAGCATAAAACTCCTCATTAGTAACCTCATTAACCAAAGAAACCTGCAGAGAAGCCCAGGAATTATCTACATCAGACTGAACCGAAATTGTAAGAGGTGCTGCACCTCCTTTTAACTCAAAAGAATCGCTTACAAAATCTTTATTATTAAATTCACTGAATTCCATCTTTTTCCTAAACACCTCTTTTTCTGCCCTGCCATTGTATATCAGCAGATGACTAATAAGGATAAGGACAGCAAAACAAGAAAAGATTATTGCCATTTTCCTGACTCCAAACCTAAATGGCTGTGCCATTCCAATACCTGTTCTTGCAGGCATACTCTTGACCTCAAAAGCTCTTTTAATTTTTGATGCGGCAATATATTCTCCAAAATATCCTGTTTGGTTTTTTCCGATTTTTTCTACAGAATAAATATATGGCGGACTGATATATTCAATTAACTGTATATTTTTTTCCGGGAGGTTAAAATCAAAAAAACCTTCAGCAGAAACAATACTTGTATTGCCCTTACTAAAAATTTCCATCTGCATACCATCATAAGCAATAGTCCCGGGAGAGAGGCCTTTCTCAGCTTTTTCTTTTGCTTCGTGAAGTGCTATCCAGTGGCCGTCATATTCAGAAAGGTACAACTGTTCATCGTCTGGGGATGTTAAAATATATTCACGCCACATGTAACCGGCAGGAACTTTTTTAACCAAAACTCCGGTCAGTATATATTTTATCCCGTTAAGTTTTCCTCGCTGACCTACCTTTAAAGTAACATTATTAAAGGTATAATCAAAAGTCCTCATCACAGTTTTGGGCCCATCTGAACTATAATTAAAAAGGGAAGCGCATTTAGGGCATACAAAATTAATCACATCAAGCTCTATTTCGGCTTCTGTAACAGCTTTACATTCAGGACAGGTAACAGTCATAGGCTTAACGGTTAATTTCAAAATCTTTAATTACCTCTGCTTCAAAATAAACTATATATTCATTGGCAATGGCCCTTACCTTATCACTATTATCTTTAAGATAATTACACAAATACACATCCATGGTTAGCTGATTAAACTCAGGCCATGTATGTATACATAAATGAGATTCTTTTAAACAGTAGGCCGCAGTATAGCTTCCGTTTTCAAAAACATGAGATGAAAAGCCTACCTCTTCCAATCCGTATTTTAATAAAATACCATCAGAAAAGTTTTTAAACCCATTAAGGTTTGTAAGTTTATCAATATTTTTCACCCTGAGCGTAAGCAGTTTATGAAGCCCGGGCGAATATGCAGTGTTTGTCATTTAGTAAGGCTGGGCATTGTTTTGCCCAAAGATATTTTTATTTACCAAAAAACAAAAACATTAAAATAAAAAAAGCGCTTCAAATGAAGCGCTTTTTTTATTTATGACTCGGGAGCAAGTTCAATTTCAAGTCCCTCCAGTTCGTTTGTTATAGGTATCTGGCAACCCAGCCTGCTGTTTGGCTTAACATAAAAAGCTTCGGCAAGCATGGCATCCTCATCAGGACCCATTTCCGGCAACTCCACATCGTTAAGCACATAACACTGGCAGGAAGCACACATGGCCATCCCTCCGCATACTCCTATAGTACCTTCTGGAGCCAGCTCATAAGCCCTTACCAGTTCCATTAAATTCATAGACATATCGGTAGGTGCCTGCACTTCGTGCATAACCCCATCCCTGTCTTTTATCTTTATGGTTACATCTGCCATACTATTCAATCGCTTTTACAACCTGTTTCTCGGCTTCCTTACGTGTCCCGTCAAACCCGTCAACACCGCTTACGGTTGTATATTTAAGAACATATTTTTTACCGGGGTTCAACTTGTTATATACGCTTTGGCACATAAGGGTTGCCTCATGAAAACCACAAAGTATAAGCTTAAGTTTACCCGGATAGGTATTAACATCACCTATGGCATATATACCTTCTATATTCGTTTGATAATCTAACGCGTTGTTAACCTTAATGGCATTCTTTTCTATTTCAAGACCCCAGTTAGCAATAGCTCCCAGTTTAGGTGACAAACCAAAAAGCGGAATGAAATAATCGGTTTTTATGGTTCTGTGTCCGCCATCCTGTTCAATATCCAGTTCTTCCACATGCTCTGCACCACGAATACCTGTTACCTCTGCCGGAGTAATAAGATTTATTTTACCCTGCTTTTTAAGTTCCTGCACTTTCTCTACAGAATCTAAAGCACCCCTAAACTCGTTTCTCCTGTGTACAAGGGTAACCTCTTTAGCAACATCGGCAAGGAAAATACTCCAGTCCAATGCACTGTCGCCACCACCTGCAATAACAATACGTTTATCACGGAAAAGCTCAGGATCTTTTACAAAATACTCAACCCCTTTATCTTCATAAAACTCAAGGTCTTCTATAATAGGTTTTCTCGGCTCAAAGCTACCCAGGCCACCTGCAATGGCAACAGCCTTAGCATGGTGCTGTGTCCCTTTGTTTGTGGTAACTATAAAAGTACCATCTTCCTGCCTTTCTATAGTCTCTGCCTTTTCGTTAAGGGTAAAGCCCGGCTGGAACTGCTTTATCTGTTCCATCAGGTTTGTTACAAGGTCTCCCGCTAAAACAGAAGGAAAACCGGGAATATCAAAAATGGGTTTTTTAGGATAAAGCTCGGCAAGCTGCCCGCCCGGTTGTGGGAGCGCATCTATAATGTGGCATTTAAGCTTTAGTAATCCTGCTTCAAATACGGCAAAAAGCCCTGTTGGACCAGCGCCGATTATTAATATATCTGTACTAATCATTTTCTTTTTTTTCATAATAAAACAGTTTTAAAGCAAAAGTCTCTAAAACTGTTCTTTTATTTCATGATATTTATCAGCCGAACCTTAAGCAATATTTACTACGGTTTCTATTTGCGGAACAAATTTTTTAATGGTTGTTTCCACACCGGCTTTTAATGTCATTTGGTTTACGCTGCAACCCACACATGCACCTTCAAGGCGAACCTTTACGTGTTTGTCGTCCTCAATATCGATAAGGGTAATGTTTCCTCCGTCAGACTCAAGGAACGGGCGGATTTCATCCAGCGCCTTTTCCACATTAAATTTAATTTCTTCTGTTGTCATCGTTATTTCTTTTTAACTGCTGAACAGCCAGCCATGGTAGTGATTTTTATTGCCTCTGTAGGCGGAAGGTTGTCGTTTCTGTTCACGGTTTCCTGTACTACCGAACGTGCCAGCTCTTCAAACGACGCTTCAAGCGGAGTAGCCGTTTGCAATGCTGCAGGTCGGCCATAGTCTCCTGCTTCGCGAATGCTCTGCACGATTGGCACTTCGCCAAGGAAAGGCACATCTAAATCTGCTGCAAGATTCCTTGCACCTTCTTTTCCAAAAATGTAGTATTTGTTATCAGGAAGTTCTTCCGGAGTAAAGTAAGCCATGTTTTCTATAATACCCAGTACAGGAACATTTATGCTTTCCTGCTGGAACATTGCCACACCTTTTTTGGCATCGGCAAGGGCAACTGCCTGTGGTGTACTAACCACAACCGCACCGGTAATAGGTAATGACTGCATTATAGATAAGTGGATATCTCCCGTTCCAGGAGGAAGATCGATAAGCATAAAGTCAAGTTCACCCCAGTCGGCATCAAAAAGCATCTGGTTAAGTGCTTTAGAAGCCATTGGGCCTCTCCAGATGATAGCCTGCTCCGGCGTAGTGAAGAACCCTATTGAAAGTAATTCCACACCATAGCTTTGTATCGGTTTCATTTTAGACTTTCCGTCTACCTCTACCGATATTGGCCTTTCCCTCTCTACGTCAAACATTATCGGCATAGACGGACCATAAATATCGGCATCAAGAACACCAACCTTAAAGCCCATTTTAGCAAGGGTAACAGCTAGGTTTGCCGTAATTGTAGATTTACCTACACCTCCCTTACCGGAAGATACAGCTATAATGTTTGATATACCGGGGATACCTTTACCTTTTATCTCAGGTTTTTCAGGCGATTCTACTTTTACGTTTACTTTTACCTTAGCATCGGCATTTACCTTTTCCTGAATTGTTTTTATAATATCAGCTTCGGCACGCTTTCTAATATGCATTGCAGGAGTAGTAAGCACTACTTCTACAACTGCCTCATCACCAAAAGTAAGTACGTTTCTTACAGCCCCGCTTTCTACCATGTTTTGGCCTTCTCCGGCTATTGTAATGGTTTCAAGGGCTTTTAATATCTCTTTTCTATCAAGTTTCATAATATATTATACTATTCAGTTTCAGCCTCTTATTAAGACTGATTTCAAATTGCAAAGATAGTATGAAAACTTTATACAATAAAGTTTTTAAAGCAGTAAAAAGTACATTAACAGAAGTTAAAAGTCTAATTCTTTTGCAGGATCCCAAAAAAGTTTGTCGAAATCGGTCACTTTATTGTCATTTATCTCAACACCTTCGCTTTCCAGCAGCTGTTGCATAAGGTTAGTACCAGGAAAATGATGCTTGCCAGAAAGCAGCCCAACCCTGTTAACCACTCTGTGTGCAGGCACATCGTCGCGGCCGTGACAGGCATTCATAGCCCAACCCACCATTCTTGCCGAACGGGCTGCCCCAAGAAAGCTGGCAATAGCCCCATAGGATGTTACCCTGCCATGAGGTATAAGACGGGCTACATCATACACCCGTTCAAAAAAGTTTTGGTTTTTGTCCTGTGTCATGATTACATGTTTCTCAACAACTTAATCAGGGTAATTACAGATACAAGGCCGGTAACACCACCTATAAAATAGTTGATGTTCTTCATAAAAAAGTCAGTTTTCTGCTCCAGCTTTTTAAAGAAAATAATATACAGATAGAACACGGCAAATGTTCCTGTTATGGCTCCTATTACAAATAAAAAAACAAAAAGATTATCAAACGAAAAGAACTTATAGGTGGAGAGTGTAACACTCATAACCACATAATAAGGAATAGGGAAAAAGTTAAGTACCGAAAGCAGTACTCCTAAAAAAAAGCATCCTGTACGGGACCTCATTTTTGCAGGCTCTTCGTCGTCTTTTGACTGAGGCTTTTTTGCAATAAAAATAAAGTAGATGGTAAGCAGCACAAAAATACCAAGCCCAACTTCCTCAAGCAGGTTAATGATATCGTCTCTTTTGCTAATAAACTTAGCAAAGGAAACCGCTATATAAGACTGGATAAAAACTATAACGGTAGCACCTATAGAAAACACTATCGCACATGCCCTGCCGTCCCTTACGCTAATTTTGGCAGCCGTCATATTAATTAACCCCGGAAGCACTATACCCGGTGTTGCAACAGCTATACCCAAAAGCAAAGGGAGTATTATATCCATTCTTTATCTACTTAATTTTAAACTGAATATACGTTATTGGTTTTCCTTTTTCAAGATATTGTTGTTCGTAGAACGTTTGTATGGCAGTTACCACCTCGGGTGCACCATGGTTTTCATACACATTATGGTTGGCATAAATTACTTCGTGCCCTTCGCCGTGTAGTAACCCTAACGTATAACCATGCATAAACTCGCTGTCAGTTTTAAGGTTCATCAGTCCGTCCGGTTTAAGGACTTTCTTGTAACGCTGCAGGAATTCCGAATTGGTAAGCCTGTGTTTGGTACGCTTGTATTTTATTTGCGGATCGGGGAAGGTTATCCATATTTCAGAAACTTCGCCTTGAGCAAAAAAGTGCTCAATAAGCTCAATTTGTGTACGCAGGAAACCAACATTATTAATACCGCCTTCTACAGCAGTTTTGGCACCACGCCAAAAACGGGCACCTTTAATATCTATACCTATAAAATTCTTTTCAGGATATCTTTGGGCAAGGCCTACAGAATATTCGCCTTTACCACAACCCAACTCAAGAACTATCGGGTTGTCATTTTTAAAAAAGTCACTCCCCCATTTACCTTTTAAAGGAAAATTACCCGAAACTGCTTCCTCACGGGTAGGCTGCAGCACGTTGTTAAAAGTCTCATTTTCCTTAAAACGCTTCAGTTTATTTTTACTTCCCACGGTTAAATTTAAAATTTTGGTAAAATTAGGGAAATATACGAAACAGAGAATAGTTTTAGCTTGCACTTATTAAATAGTTATTAAAAACTTAAAGTTTTGCAAAACAAAAAAATACTGGTAACCCCTTTAAACTGGGGGCTGGGCCATGCTACACGCTGTATTCCCGTTATTGAAGCATTAGAGAACCACGGATTTGAACCAATTATAGCTTCCGACGGCGTTGCTCTTGAGTTACTTAAAAAAGAGTTTCCTGATAAAAAGATACTGGAACTCCCTTCATATAAAATAGAATATGCCAAAAACGGAAGCTTTTTTAAGCTGAAGATGTTCTTCCAGATACCCAACATGATAAAAGCTGTAAGAAGCGAGAACAGAACCGTAAAGAAATGGATCAAGGAATATGGCATTAGCGGTATCATTTCTGATAACCGTATGGGAGTGTATAGCCCTAAAGTACCTTCGGCTTTCATGACGCATCAGCTTAACGTACTTACCGGAAACACCACTTGGTTTACCACCTACATACATCAGCTGTTTATTAAAAAACATAAACAATGCTGGGTACCGGATGTTGCCACATCGCCAAACCTTACCGGAAAACTGGGACATCCTGAAAACTGTACGTTAAACATAAAATACATAGGACCTCTTAGCAGGCTGAACAAAAAATGCCTTCCTAAAAAATACGATCTTATGATAATACTTTCGGGTCCGGAACCACAAAGGACATTACTGGAAGAGAAACTTCAAAAGGAACTTTTGGATTATGAGGGTGAGGTAATTTTTATTCGCGGGGTTATAGACGGCAATCAAACCGTTACAGAAGAAGACAACATTACCACATACAACTACATGGGCCGCGAAGAATTGGAACAAGCTTTTAATGAGAGTGAACTGGTACTTTGCCGATCAGGCTATACCACAGTTATGGACCTGGCCAAATTGGGCAAGAAAGCATTTTTTATACCTACGCCGGGGCAGTACGAACAAGAGTACCTGGCACAAAAACTTAAAAAATCGGGATTGGTACCTTATGCCCTTCAGGACGATTTTAAGATTAGCGACCTTGAAGAGGTAAGCGAATATAAGGGACTTAAAAATATGGATACGGAAGAAGTAACCTGGAAAGACTTATTTGGTCTTTTCGAGGGTAAATGAAAATTCTGAACCCTCACCATATTTACTTTCCACATATATTTTTTCATCATGGCCTTCTATGATGTGTTTTACTATGGAAAGCCCTAAACCGGAGCCACCCTCGGTACGCGCACCACTTTTATCTACACGGTAAAAGCGTTCAAACAATCTTGGTACATTCTTTTTCTCTATACCCTCTCCGTTATCTTTTATCCTTACAATAATCTTATTGTTTACAAGGTCTTCAATACTTACTTCGGTAGTACCGTTTTCACGGCCATACTTAATGGAGTTCACCACTAAATTGGTTACCACCTGCTGTATTTTTTCCCTGTCGGCATACACCATTATTGGCTTGAAATACTTCATATCAAACATCAGGATAATACCTTTTTTATCAGCTTTCATTTCAAGCAGGTCAAATACATTTTGTACAACCTCAACAATGTTGAATTTGGTGTAATTAAGGTTAAGGTCTCCTACCTCAAGCTTGGTAATCATGTCAAGATCCTGCACAATATAAATAAGCCTTTCCACACCTTTTTCGGCACGTTGCAGGTATTTTTTGCGCAGGGTTTTATCACTCATGGCACCATCAAGCAGTGTAAGCAGATAACCCTGTACGGTAAAAAGAGGGGTTTTTAGTTCGTGTGATACATTACCAATAAACTCACGGCGGTATTCTTCACGAACCTTTAAGGTTTCAATCTCAATTTTCTTATCGCGGGCAAATTTCTCAACTTCACGTGTAAGTGTAGCCATATCAGTAGTAATCGACTTGTTTCTTAAAGAACTCGATTCCAATAGCGAAACATCGTCGTATATTTTTTTTACCCTGCGGTAAATAAAACGCTCTACGCGATATTGCAGCACAAAAAATGAAAATATGAGAATTGCCGAGGATAAGGCCGAAATAAACGCCCAGCTTATTTCGGTGTAAAAGAATTTCATCGCTGCCATTAAGGCAGCAGAAAATAGGGATATGTAAAGCGCTGACTTAACAGCAAACTTATATGTTTTCTTAAAATTTATTGCCACTAAATTTCCAGCTTATAGCCTACTCCTTTTATCGTTTTAAATAGTTCGTCACCTATTTTTTCACGAAGCTTTCTAATGTGTACATCAATAGTCCTTCCGCCTACTACAACCTCATTACCCCATACTTTGTCAAGAATTTCTTCTCTCTTAAATACTTTACCGGGCTTAGAAGCTAACAGATAGAAAAGCTCAAACTCTTTTCTTGGCAGTACGATCTCTCCGTTATCTTCAAGAATAATTTTATATTCTTCGCGGTTTATTTCAATATTACCTACTTTAAGAACATCGCCTTTGCTTTCATCTTCCTTAAGCCTTCTTAGTAGAGCTTTTACTTTGCTTACCAGTAATTTTGGCTTAATAGGCTTTGCAATATAATCATCGGCTCCGGCATCAAACCCTGCAACCTGAGAATAGTCTTCGCTTCTTGCAGTAAGGAAAGTGATAATTACATTGTTAAGCTCAGGTAATTTCCTGATGTTCTCAACCGCTTCCATACCATCCATTTCGGGCATCATTACATCCATAATGATAAGGTGAGGAAGCTCTTTTTTTGCTTTCGCAATGGCATCCCTGCCATTTGATGCAGTGATAATCTGGTAACCTTCCTGAGATAGGTTATACCCCACAATTTCCAGGATATCCTGCTCATCATCAACCAATAAGATCTTAATGTCTTTTTTCTTCATAATGCTTTGGCATATTATGTTTTGCGGCTGTAAAGGTAAAGATAATACAAAATGAACAAACGTGTTAACAATTATTTAATCTGTTAACAATTTAATAATAAAACCTAAATCCAAAGGTAACGTTTATCTAACAATCGGTTCGGATACCTGAAGTTTCTTTGCAGCGAAATTAAACGACACGAAATGAAACTTAAATTTTTAATTATCACACTGTTTACCTTTGCTTTAAGCTTTGCCCAAAACAAAGGAACAGTAACCGGTACAATTACCGACAAAGACTTAAATGATGAAACCCTTCCTTTTGCCAGTGTGGTGATAAAAGGAACAACAATTGGAACTAACACAGACGAGAACGGAAAGTACTCTCTAACGGTTCCTGAAGGAAGCCACACTTTAGTAGTAGCATTTCTTGGTTATGAAAACGTAGAAATACCTTTTACTATTAAGGCAGGCGAAACAAAAACGATAAACCAGGCTTTAGGTTCTACCAGTGTAGTACTTACTGACCTTGTAATAGAAAAGACGGTTAGCCGCGAAAAAGAATCAACCCTTTTAGCTGAACAGAAAAAAGCGGTTGAGATAAAACAAAACATTGGTGCGCAGGAATTAGAGCGTAAAGGAGTTAGCGACGTAGCTACTGCCGTTACTAAAACTACAGGTATATCTAAACAAGAAGGATCAGGTAGTGTATATGTAAGGGGTCTTGGCGACAGATACAATATGACTACCATGAACGGATTACCGTTACCGTCTAACAACCCTTCTAAGAAAAACATAAGCCTTGAAATATTCTCTACTGACATTGTTGAATATATTGGTATAGACAAAACGTATTACTTTAAAAACTACGGAGACTTTTCGGGAGCAAACATAGATATCGCTTCTAAAAACTACAAAGGAAACGGATTTTTTGAAGTAGGCGTAGGAACAGGTGTTAGTCAAAATGCTGTAAACGTAGACAACTTCTACCAACAGGATGGCCCGGCTTTTTCAGGATTCTCAAATCAGGAAGCCCCTGCAAATCCATTAGATGCTTACAACTTCACTACAAGTTGGAATAAGCAAACTGTAACTCCGGTAAATATGAGCATCTCTCTAAAAGGCGGCGACAGTTATGATGTAGGCGAAGAAGGAAGATTAAGCTTTTTTGCTACAGGATCATTTGACAGTGAGTACAGCTACAGAGAAGGTATTGCAAGGGGTAACGTAAGTAACCAGGGAATTGCAAGAAAAGATTTTGATTATGAGTCATATACCCATTTAACAAACACTACTTTAATGGGTAATGCCAACTATAAAATCAATGCAGACAACAACCTTAAATTCAACTCACTTTTTGTTAACTCAACATCTCAAAGTCATGACGAATTTAACGGTACTATAGATATTTTTGACAACGCTCCAAACGGAGGCGGTTTTGTAAGACGTTCTACCTTTGACAGAACTTCGCTTTATGTAAACCAGTTATTAGGTAACCATACATTTAACGAAAGAACAGACCTTGAATGGGGTACTTCTTACAATGTAGTGAAGAACGTAATACCAGACAGGATGCAAAACACTTTTGTCCCTATAGACAATGATGATTTCTCACAGGGGCTTAAAGTATCTGACTTAGCAACATCAGACAACCACCGCTATTATCAAAATCTTACTGAAGACGAAATAGCAGCAAACATCTCTGCAAATTATAAATTCAATAAAGATGCGGATGACAACTACAAAGGTAAATTTACAGTAGGTTACAGCGGACGTTTTAAAAACACTGACTTTGATGCTACTCAGTTCAACTTTAGAATTGACAGACAGACAAACCTTGTTGATCCTGTACAAATAGACCTTAACAATATTGACGGTTACTTTAACCAGGCAAATATGGATGCGGGCAGATTTGACATCATTACCTTTAGAGGTGGCGCAGGCGTACCAAATGCCCTTGACCCTCAAACCTACAACGGTACACAAATTATCAATGCAGGTTATGGAGCAGTAGAATACAAATTCAACCCAAGGTTAACAGCAATTGCTGCTTTAAGGCTTGAAATGATTACTCAGGATATTGAATGGAAAACTTCATTACAACCAAACGGTGGTGACAGTAGTTTTGAATCTACAGAGTTTATGCCAAGTACAGCTATTAAATATGAGCTTACTGAAAAACAAAACTTAAAATTTGCAGCCAGTAAAACCTATACACTGCCTCAGTTTAAAGAAAGAGCTCCGTTCCAGTATGAAGAAGTTACTCAGGTAACATTCGGTAACCCTGACCTATATGCTTCAACAGATTATAATGCTGATATTAAATGGGAATACTTCCCAACTGCTACTGAAATAATCTCATTCACAGCTTTTGGTAAATACATTCAAAACCCAATAAACGAAGTAACTGTAGCATCTGCAACAAACGACATCTCTTATGTTAACACAGGAGAAAAAGCAATTGCTATAGGTGGTGAATTTGAAATAAGAAAAGACCTGTTTAAATTCTCTGGTGAAGACGCAATATTAAACAACATAGTATCAGCAGGTTTTAATGCATCATACATGTACAACAATCAGGATTTTAGTTCCCAGAAAGTATCAGACGAAACTAACCTGAACGTAGGCTTTACAAACACCGAAGGCAAACTTACAGGAGCTTCAGATCTACTTTTAAATGCTGACATAAGCTACCTTAACGAATTTAGCGAAGACAAAAAACTTACAGCAACACTTACTTACAACTATTTCTCTGACAGGGTATATGCTATCGGTACTAATACAAAAGGTAACATTGTTGATAAAGCTGTTGGCACTCTTGATTTCATCGTTAAATCTGACCTGAGCAAGAAGTTCAGTATAGGACTAAGTGTAAGAAACATACTTGACCCTACAGTAGAAAGAATACAGGAAGATCAGGATGTAATTGTTGCACAATACAAAAAAGGTATGGTTTTCAAGGTAGGCCTAACCTATAAACTGTAATTAACATTGAAGTAACACAAAAGCGTTTAGGTTTAATAAACACTTAATATTGACTTAAACGCTTTTTAATACGGCTAAAATACTTTTGCCTCAGTAAATTAACTTAAACTTTAAAAACACAACAGATGAAAAAATTGCTTTTCTCTACGTTAGCAGTTGCAGCATTAGCTTTAACATCTTGCAGCAGCGATGATGACAACTCAAACAACAACAACCAAACTGTAATTGACCCTACAAACTTTCAGGGTGAACTTAAATCAGGTGAAGAAGCTACTTTAGACGCTACTAAAACTTACAACCTAACAGGTTCATTCATTGTAAGAGATGGTGCTAAATTAACTATTCCTGCAGGTACAACTGTTAAGGCTTCAGGTGGAACTAGCGCTTATATCGCAGTAGCTCAAGGTGGACAAATATTCATCAACGGTACAGCTACTAGCCCGGTAGTTATGACTTCTGCTTCATCTAACCCTGCACAAGGTGATTGGGGTGGTCTTGTAATTTGTGGTAAAGCAAACACTAACAAAGGTGGTTCTACAGGACAAACTGCTACTGCTGAGGTTTCTGACCTTACTTATGGTGGTACAGTAGATAACGATAACTCTGGTGTTATCCGTTACCTAAGAATTGAGTACACTGGTGCCGCTTTTAACGGTGATAAAGAATTTAATGGTCTTTCTCTTTTCGGAGTTGGTTCTGGTACTACAGTTGAGTACGTTCAGTCTTTCGAAGGTGGTGATGACGGTATAGAGTTCTTCGGTGGCGCTGTAAACGGTAAATATTTAGTAGCTACTAACAGTGGTGACGATTCAATCGACTTTGCTGACGGTTGGAAAGGTACTGGTGAGTACTGGTACATCACAGGCGGTGCTAAAGCTGGTATAGAAGGTTCTAACAATGGTGATAACGGTGCAGCTCTTCCTACAACTACAGCTACACTTAAAAATATCACTGTAGTGGGTCCTGGTTCAGAAGGTGGTATCTTCATCAAAGAAGGTGGAGGACTTTGGACAGTAGATAACTTCTACGTTTCAGGTTTCGCTACTGGTATCAACATTAAAGATGCTGCTGCAGATCCTGTAGCTAACGCTCACGTTGACAACAATGAAATCAAATTTACAAACGTAATGTTTGACAACGTTACTGCAATCACTAACTACCTAGGTACTAACACAGGTTTCTACACTGTAGGTGCTAACGTAACTGGTGCTGGTAACGGTGCTGCTGTTCCTACTTGGGCTCAGGGATGGACAAGATTTAACTAAGAAAAGTTATAATCAACATATCAAAAAGCCCCTCATAAAATTGAGGGGCTTTTTTTTTGGTATGATATTTGAAAATATTTTTATATCTTTACACTATCAATCGTCGTCAATGAAGAAAAACTACTTTTATATCACTTTACTGTTCTTTTTCCTTATGTCCTTCAGCGCTGCTGCACAGGATAGCAAAGGGAATACAGCTGTAATGCAACAGCAGAACATAGAAGACCTGAACATATACCCTAACCCGGTAAGTTCAGACAGGGTTTATATCACCTCTAAGTCTGGTCAAAGCAAAGAGGTAGAGATTTACGATGTACTGGGTAAAAAAATACTTCAGGCTACCATAACCGGTAAAGAATTAAATATATCTAACCTGACTGCAGGTGTATATATTGTTAAGGTTAAGGAAGGTGAAGCTACAGCAACCAGAAAACTGATTGTTAAATAAGATATTCAATAGTATAACATAATTAAAGCACTGCAACAGCGGTGCTTTTTTATTTGTATTTTTGCCAAAACTTTTTGTGCATTGCTTACCCAAAACGACATATTTACCATTGCTTCTAAAAAGGAGTTTGAAAAAATTACACTAAAAGTATACAGGCACCAGTATGACAATAATGCCGTATACCGAAATTTTTGTGAACTTTTGGGTAAAGACAGGCAAAATGTAAAATCCATACACCACATTCCGTTCCTGCCGATACAGTTTTTTAAAAGTCATGACATAGTAAGCAGCATTAACCCTGCACAAATCACTTTTACCAGTAGCGGAACAACTGGAATGACAACCAGTAGACATCTTGTTACCGATTTAAGCTATTATGAAGACAGTTTCAGACTGGCTTTTTCACAGTTTTACGGCAATATAGAAGACTATGCCATTTTGGCTCTTCTACCCTCCTATCTGGAGCGCGAAGGCTCTTCATTAATTTACATGGTGAAAGACCTAATTGAGCGTTCTAATAATCCTGATAGCGGCTTTTACCTGCACAACTACGACGAGCTTATACAAAAGCTTACAGCACTGGATAATGCAGGACAGAATGTTTTACTTATTGGTGTTACTTATGCCCTTCTCGACCTGGCAGAAAAACAGGATTTTAACCTTAAGAATACTATTATAATGGAGACTGGGGGGATGAAAGGCAAACGTCGTGAAATGATACGTGAGGAACTTCATGAAATACTGTGTAAAGGTTTTGGCGTAAGTAAAATCCATTCGGAATACGGTATGACCGAACTGCTTTCGCAGGCGTATTCACTTGGCGATGGTATTTTTGAATGCCCGCCATGGATGGATATTCTTATTCGTGACACCGAAGATGCTTTAAGCTATGTAGAAACCGGTAAAACAGGCGGCATAAATGTAATAGATCTTGCCAACATCAATTCCTGCTCCTTTATAGCTACTCAGGATTTAGGGAAAAAATACACAAACCAGTCCTTTGAAGTATTGGGCCGTTTTGATAATTCCGATATCCGCGGGTGTAACCTCATGGTACTTTAACAATACGTTATACACTTATAGTCGTATATTTACCTTTCGCAAATCTGTTACTCATGACCAAACATATCTTAGCCGTTATACTGGCAATGCTGGCAATGGTTTCCTGCGGCAAAAAAAAGGAAACCGAACAAGTTGTGGAGGCTCCGCAAAAACCCAACATCATTTTTATAATGACCGACGACCATGCCCTACAGGCCATTAGCGCATACGGTCACCCCTTAAGTCAGCTGGCAAAAACCCCTAACATAGACCGATTGGCAAAAAACGGGGCACTTTTTACCAATAATTTTTGCACCAATTCCCTTTGCGGACCTAGCCGCGCTACCATACTTACCGGAAAATTCAGCCATATGAATGGTTTTAGGATGAACGGCGATAAATTTGACAACACACAAAACACATTACCAAAATACCTACAGGAAGCAGGCTATAAAACGGCCGTTATAGGGAAATGGCACCTTTCATCAGACCCTACAGGTTTTGACCATTGGGACATCCTGAACGATCAGGGCAATTATTACAATCCCGAGTTTATAACTACAAAAGGCAAAGTTGTTACCGACGGTTATGCTACCGACCTGATTACCGATAAAAGTATTGCCTGGATGGATAAAAATGCAAAAGGAGATAAGCCTTTCTTTTTAATGGTACACCACAAAGCACCACACCGCAACTGGATGCCGGCCCTTCGTCATTTAAACATGTACGACACTATACAATTCCCTATACCCGACACTTATTATGTAAAACATGAAGGACAGCCTGCCGCACAACAGCAGCTTATGACCATTTATGATGATATGTATGAGGGACATGACCTTAAAATGACTAAAAAAGAAGGAAGCCCTGAACTTGCACACAACCCGTGGACGAATGACTTTGACAGAATGACCCCGTTACAGCGCAAAGTATGGGATTCGGCCTATCAGGCAAAAAACGATGCTTTTCACAAAGCTAACCTTCATGGTAAGGAACTGGCAGAATACAAATACCAACGCTATGTACAGGATTATCTTGCAACAATCGCTTCTGTAGACGAAGGCGTAGGTAAAATACTGGATTACCTTGACGCAAACGGACTAACCGAAAACACTATTGTGGTTTATACTTCTGACCAAGGGTTTTACATGGGTGAAAATGGCTGGTTTGACAAGCGTTTTATGTACGAGATATCCATGAAACAGCCATTACTTATACAGTATCCTGAAAAAATACAGAAAGGAAAAATTGTTTCGGGCATGACCCAAAACCTTGACTTCGCCTCTACCTTCCTTGATTATGCCGGCGTACAGATACCGTCCGATTTTCAGGGCAAATCATTGAGGCCATTGCTGGAAAACACCATAAAGGATGACAACTTCAGAGATGCCCTTTACTATCATTATTACGACTACCCGGCTTTCCACATGGTAAAAAGGCATTATGGTGTAAGAACAAGCCGTTATAAGCTAATCCATTTTTATGACGACATTGATGTATGGGAAATGTACGACCTTAAAACAGACCCTGAGGAACAGCATAATATTTATAACAGTCCGGAATATGCCAGCATCCAGAAAGAGCTACATGCAAGGCTAAAAGAGCTTCAGGCAGAGTATAAAGTAACTGACAAAGAATTTGAAACCACTCCTAAAGAAAAAGTAGACAAAGCCTACGATAATTTTAAAAAACTAAGGGGTACTCCTATGAAATAAAAAAAATCCGCTCAATGAGCGGATTTTTTTATAAAGTTACTTTGCAACTAAGCAACTTATATTTATTAATCCTCTACAGGAACAACAAAATTCTTTTTCTTACCAAAAGAAACCAGGATGTATTTACCAAAAAGCAAATCGTTAGTACTCAAAGCATAGCTTTCATCAACTTTCACTTTATTGATAGCAACAGCGTTAGCTGCTAATGATTTTCTTGCTTCTTTCCTTGAAGGGAATATACCTGTAATATCGCTTAGTACCACAACGATATCCTCACCTTGTGTAAGTACCGATTTTTTTACCGGAGCCGTAAAGAACTCACCAAAAATATCTGTAAAGAATTCTTCACTTTCGTTCTCAATAGCCTCACGGTCATAATTAGAGAAAACAAATTCGGCTTTCTTTACCGCATCTTCAAAATCTTCTTTAGAGTGAACAAATGTAGTTACCTCCTGAGCAAGTCTTTTTTGAAGCACCCTTAAATGCGGAGCCTGCTTATGTTCCGCTATAATCTGCTCAATTTCTTCCTGCGGAAGGAAAGTGAATATCTTAATATACTTCTCAGCATCATCATCACTGGTATTAAGCCAGAACTGGTAAAACTTGTACACAGAAGTCTTATCGGCATCAAGCCAGATGTTCCCACCTTCCGATTTACCAAATTTAGAACCGTCGGCCTTAGTTATAAGCGGAGTCGTCATGGCATAAGCCTTAGCGCCTTCATCATTCATTCTTCTTACAAGCTCGGTACCGGTAGTTATATTACCCCACTGGTCGCTACCACCCAGCTGAAGCATACAGTTATAATGTTTGTGAAGATGATAGAAATCGTAACCCTGAATAAGCTGATAAGTAAATTCAGTAAACGACATGCCTGATCCTGCCTCACCCGTAAGCCTCTTTTTAACCGAGTCTTTTGCCATCATGTAGTTTACGGTAATACGTTTGCCTACATCGCGCACAAACCCGATAAAAGAGAATTCCTTCATCCAGTCGTAGTTGTTAACCAGTACCGGAGCATTTGCTTCCTTGGCATTAAAGTCAAGAAAACGGGAAAGCACTCTTTTAATTCCTTCCACATTTTTGTTTAGCGATTCCTCATCAAGCAGGTTTCTTTCGTCACTCTTGCCCGAAGGGTCACCTATCATACCTGTGGCACCACCCACAAGCGCAATAGGCTTGTGCCCGCATTTGTGTAGATGCACCAGTATAATAATAGGCACTAAACTACCTATGTGCAGTGAATCTGAAGTTGGATCAAAGCCAATATACGCCGTTGTAACCTCTTTATTCAGTTGTTCTTCGGTTCCGGGCATGATATCATGTATCATACCTCTCCATCTTAGCTCTTCTACAAAGTTCTTCATATCAAAAATTTAGTGAAGTGCAAAAATACAATGTACGGAGATAAAAACATACCCCCTATGTTTAAAAAAAGTGAATATTTATAGTTACCTCAATATATTTTACGTCTATCAATAGCTATATTTGTTATATGATTTTAGTTACAGGAGGAACAGGATTAGTAGGCGCACATCTGCTATTACAGCTTACACAGGGCGCCGAGCCCGTAAGGGCATTATACCGAAGGGCCGAAACCATCAAAAAAACGAAGCACCTTTTTTCCCATTACAACAAACAGGAGTTGTTTGAAAAAATAGAATGGACAGAAGGCGATATACTTGATGTTCCCTCGCTGGAACCGGCACTGGCAGGAATAGACAAAGTATACCACTGTGCCGCATACATTTCTTTTGACCCTGCTGACGAAGAAAAACTACGCAAAGTAAATATTGAAGGTACCGCTAATATGGTTAACCTTTCGCTGGCATTAGGCATAAGGAAGTTTTGCCATGTAAGCTCGGTAGCCGCATTGGGCGATCTTAAATTCAATGAAATAATAATAACCGAGGAAACCGAATGGAATCCTGAAAAGTTTCATTCTGATTACGCCATAAGCAAACACGGAGCAGAAACCGAAGTTTGGCGTGGCTGGCAGGAAGGGCTTGAAGTGGTGATTGTTAACCCCGGACTTATTTTCGGATACGGCTTCTGGAACCAGGGAAGCGGAGAGATATTTAAAAATGTTGACAAAGGCCTGTATTTTTACTCAAAAGGTACATGTGGAGCTGTAGCGGCAGAAGATGTTGCCAGTATCATGATACAATTAATGGAATCTGACATTTCGGGAGAGCGCTATACCCTTGTAGCCGAAAACATATCGTTTGAGTCTATTTTTAACACCATAGCCGATGGTATGTATAAAAAACGTCCGTTTATATATGCCACACCGTTTATGACAAATGTAGCCTATCGTTTAGACTGGTTTTTCTCCAAACTGTTATTCAGGCCAAGGCATTTTACGCGTACCATGGCGAAATCGGCACACAGGCACCAAAATTTTGACAATTTAAAAATTAAGGAAACGCTTAACTACAATTTCAGGGATATAAAATCGCATTTAAAGCAGATTGCAAAAGATTTCAGATCGTTGTCCTAAAGCTTTTCTTTTACTTTAGCAGTATCAACAACAAGAGCAGATGCTTTTACCTCATCTTTTTCAGGTTTGGCCTGCATTAAGGTATCCACTACTGCTTTTTCTTCCCTAAGCCTGTCGGTTACCCTATTCATTAGTTTTTCATACCTTTCAAAATCAGAAGCATAATATGTATGATTCTGGACCAATGTAAGGCTGTCTATATCATATTTATTATAAAGATAATCGCTTACAGTTATATCATTATCATGCAATATTCCCGGCGCAAAAGAACTCATAGACTGTAAAAGGGCAGCGTCATAAAGTATATCTTCCATTTTATCTTCTTCTATAAAGTTTTGTGGCTTTTCAGGCCCTTTATCACAGGCCGCCAGCACTACAAATGCAAATAATATAACTGTAAACTTTTTCATATCTATTCTCTGTCAAAAAGTAAACGCTCACCGCAACGAATGTCTTTTACTTTAGAATTATTGTATACAAGCTGTCCGTTAACAAACGTATGGGTAATTCTCGATTTAAAGTTAGTCCCTTCAAACGGAGACCAGCCGCATTTGTAAAGTATGTTTTCTTTCTTAACGCTCCACGGCATACCCGGGTTAACAATAGCAAGATCGGCATAGTAACCCTCACGGATAAATCCGCGTTTTTCAATTTTGAAGAGTTTAGCCGGATTATGTGCCATTTTCTCTACTATCTTCTCTATAGATATCTTACCCTGATGATAAGCCTCAAACATAGCCACTACTGCATGCTGCACCAACGGCCCACCAGAAGGTGCGCTTGTGTACGGGTTTTTCTTTTCTTCAAGGGTGTGAGGAGCGTGATCGGTAGCAATAACATCAATCCTGTCGTCCAGTAAGGCTTCCCAAAGCGCATCCCTGTCTGCTGACGTTTTCACAGCAGGATTCCATTTTATCAGCGAACCTTTCTTTTCGTAGTCGGCATCACTAAACCAAAGGTGGTGTACACAAACCTCAGCAGTTATCTTTTTCTCCTCAAGCGGAATCTTATTGGTAAACAGTTCAGTTTCTATAGCTGTAGAAACGTGGAATATATGAAGCCTTGCTCCTGTTTTCTTTGCCAGCTCTATAGCTTTTGAGGATGATTTATAACAAGCCTCAGCGCTTCTTATAAGCGGATGGTACTTCATTGGGATATCATCACCAAACTCCTCTTTGTATTTTTCAAGGTTTTCGCGAATAGTAGCCTCGTCCTCGCAATGTACCGCTATAAGCATAGGCGTACTTGAGAAAATCTTTTCCAGCACCTCTTCGTTATCCACAAGCATATTACCCGTAGAAGAACCTAAAAACAGCTTAATACCCGCCACATTTTTAGGATTTGTTTTAAGTACTTCCTCAAGGTTGTCGTTAGTACCCCCCATCATGAAGGAATAGTTGGCATACGATGTTTCGGCTGCCCTTTGGTATTTCTCCTCCAGAAGCTCCTGAGTAACCGCATTAGGCACTGTATTAGGCTGCTCTATAAAAGAGGTAATACCACCGGCTACAGCTGCACGCGATTCGGTTTCTATATTTCCTTTGTGGGTTAAACCCGGTTCACGAAAGTGCACCTGGTCATCTATAGCCCCCGGGATAAGGTAATTCCCTTCGGCATCTATAATTTTAATATCAGAAGACTTTGCACTTATACTGTCGGCAATTTCCTTGATATACTTATCTTCAATTAAAAGATCGCCTTCAAATATTGACCCTTCATTTACAATCTTAGCGTTCTTAATTAAAATCCTGTTCATCTTCTCCGGTTATAATCTGTTAAGCATTTTCTTTATTCTTAGCGAAACAACACCCAATATCGCCTCTTTAATAATGGCGTTGCTCATTTTAGACTCCCCTTTTGTCCTGTCGGTAAATATTATGGGAACTTCCGTAATATTAAACCCGTTAGACCAGGTTCTGTACTTCATTTCAATCTGAAAGGCATACCCCACAAACTTAATGTTGTCAAGGTTTATGCTTTCCAGCACTTTTCGTTTATAGCATATAAATCCGGCAGTGGCATCATGAATTTTCATGCCGGTTATCATTTTTACATATACAGAGGCATAATATGAAAGCAATACACGGCTTAACGGCCAGTTTACTACATTAACCCCTTTACTGTAACGGGAACCAATAGCCATGTCTGCTCCTTTTTTACAGGCTTCCTGTAGCCTTACCAAATCGGCAGGGTTATGCGAAAAATCGGCATCCATTTCAAAAATATATTCATATTTTCTGGCAATGGCCCATTTAAATCCGTGCACATAGGCAGTACCCAGCCCGGCTTTGCCAGCCCTAACCTCTAAAAAAAGCCTTTGCGGGAACTCCTGCATAAGCTCCTTAACTTTTTGGGCGGTACCATCGGGAGAGTTATCGTCTACAACCAATATATCAAACGGAGTTTCATGAGAAAAAACCGCCCTGATAATTGTTTCTATGTTTTCAATTTCGTTGTAAGTAGGTATTACAACAATGCCTTCGCTCATGTACGCGTGAATTTTGAAATGCAAAAATAATGTATTTCTAACGCGTGTACTATAATTAAATTATAAAACTGCAAAATAACGAATATAAAAATCACTAATTTTGTGCGATATGAACGAATTTGTTTTACAGGAAAGAATGATTGAAAGCAGGGATTGGGCTACCGTCCTGTTTACCTTTTGCTTTGTTCTTATCGCTGTAAACAGATCTGTTTTCAGCCTTAGGTTTACAGAGTTTTCCAGACTTGCCATTTCTGATAAATATATCAAAATATATAAAGACAGCGGAAACATAACCAACAGCTTTACCATTTCGTTCTTTTTTGTACAGTTGGTATCCTTTACTTTTTTTATACAGTTCCTGCTTAGTTACTTTGGCAAAAGCGAAAAAACAAGCTGGGTAACCTTTGTACAGATATTTACTTTTTTAGGCTTTTTTATCCTTTCTAAATACCTTACCGAAAAGATAATAGCCACCTCCTTTAACATAGAAGAATTTAACGAGCAGTTTAACCTTCAAAAGGTTAATTACCGCACTTATATTGGGATGCTTTTGCTACCCGTTAACGCCGTACTGTTTTACAACAGTGCTCCCCACCCCATTGTAGTATACTCAATTTTAGGCCTTATTATTTCAGGAAGTGTTTATTCATACCTCATTACACTGAAGGCATATCAAAATTTGATAGTGGGCAAATTATTCTATTTTATTTTGTATCTTTGCACTCTTGAAATAGCACCCTATTATTTCATGTATTATTGGTTTACAAAAAGTTAGATATAACAACTATGTCAAATATGAAAGTGAAAACAATTTTGGTTTCGCAGCCGGAACCTAAAGTAGAAAATTCACCATACTTCGAAATTCAACACAAACTAAAAGTAAAAGTAGACTTTAGGCCATTTATTCACGTAGAGGGTGTAAGCGCAAAAGATGTTAGGGCGCAAAAAATTGACCTTAACAATTACACTGCCATAATCCTTACCAGCAAAAATTCTGTTGACCATTTTTTTAGAGTAGCCGAAGAAATGCGCTATAAAGTGCCTGAGACTATGAAATATTTTTGCCAGAGTGAAGCTGTTGCTTTTTACCTGCAGAAGTATGTGGTGTACAGAAAAAGAAAAATTTATGTTGGCCAGAAAGATTTTGTAGATCTGTCTCCGCTAATTAAAAAGTATAAGGATGAGAAATTCCTTTTACCTTCATCAGACCAGCTTAACGAGGATGTTCCTCAAACACTGGACAGCCTAAAGGTAAACTGGACTCCGGGTACTTTTTACAAAACAGTAATGAGCGACCTTTCTGACCTTAAAGATGTTTATTATGATGTGCTTGCATTCTTTAGCCCAACAGGTATAAAATCTTTATTTAAGAATTTCCCTGATTTCCAACAAAACAATACACGTATTGCGGTATTTGGAAGCACAACACAAAAAGAAGCCTTAGACAGAGGCTTAAGAGTAGACATTATGGCTCCTGCACCGGGAACACCGTCTATGACAATGGCTCTTGAAAAGTACATTATAGAAGCCAACAAAGCCAAATAATAAAACCAAACACATACAATATCAGAAGCCGCTTATATAAGCGGCTTTTTTATTGATAAACTAGAGTTACCTTCGATACGTAACACAATAAAATATCCTCTCAAACAAAAAAAGAGCCGTAAAACGGCTCTTTTTCATTATTCTAAAATTTCCTGATTTATGCCACTGGTGCACCTGCCATGATTTCGTCATTGGCAAACTCTTCAAATTTGGCAAAGTTTTTCCTGAATGATTCAGCAAGCTCATGCGCTTTAGCATCATAAGCATCCTTATCATCCCATGTTGTTCTTGGGTTTAAAACCTCATCCGGAACGTTAGGGCACGTTTGCGGTATAGCTAAGCCAAATACCTTATGTGTTTTATACTCCACGTTATCAAGCTCGCCGTTAAGGGCAGCTGTAATCATGGCTCTTGTATATTTTAATTTCATTCTGTGACCTGTACCATAAGCACCGCCTGTCCAGCCTGTATTTATAAGCCATACGTTAACGCCTGCTTCTTTCATTTTAGCACTTAGCATTTCTGCATACTTTGTTGGGTGAAGCGGCATGAAAGGCGCTCCAAAACAAGCTGAGAAGTTAGGCTGAGGCTCGTTAACACCTGCTTCTGTACCGGCTACCTTAGCAGTATAACCCGAAATGAAGTGGTAAGCTGCCTGACCCGGAGTTAATTTAGAAACCGGAGGCAGTACTCCAAACGCATCGGCAGTAAGGAAGAATATGTTTTTAGGATTATGGCCTATTGAATCCGGCTGTATATTATCTATATGATAGATTGGGTAACTTACACGGGTATTAGGTGTGATAGATATATCTTCAAAATCAACCTCGTTAGTACCTTCTTTAAAGATAACGTTCTCTAGGATTGCACCTCTCTTGATAGACCTGAAGATATCCGGCTCGTTTTCTTCTGTAAGGTTAATAACCTTAGCATAACAACCGCCTTCAAAATTAAAGATAGTGTTCTCTTTAGTCCAGCCGTGCTCATCGTCACCAATAAGCTTACGTGCAGGATCGGCAGAAAGAGTGGTTTTACCCGTACCTGAAAGACCAAAGAAAATAGCAGTATCTCCATCGGCTCCTACGTTAGCACTACAGTGCATTGGTAAAGTATCTTTAAATACAGGAAGTATAAAGTTAAGTGCAGAGAAAATACCTTTTTTCATTTCTCCGGTATAACCTGTACCGCCTATAAGGGCAATTTTTCTTGTAAAGTCAAGGATAGCAAAGTTATGCTGACGTGTACCGTCTACAGCAGGATCTGCCATAAAGCCCGGCGCACATACCACATGCCACTCTGGTGCAAAGTTCTCCAGCTCTGATTCTTCAGGACGAAGGAACATGTTGTAGCAGAAAAGATTTGACATAGGAAGCTCTGTAACCACCCTTACATTCATTCTGTAATTAGGATCGGCACACACATAGCTGTCTCTTACAAAAACCTCTTTTCCGCTAAGGTATTCCGTTACTTTGTTGTAAAGTTTTTCAAACTTATCGCTGTCAAAAGGCAGGTTTACATTACCCCACCAAACTCTATCTTCAGTTATACTGTCCCTTACAATAAAACGGTCCTGCGGCGATCTTCCGGTAAACTCACCGGTGTTAACTGCCAGCGCACCTGTAGAACTTTCGACACCCTGGCCTTTTTCTATCGTAATATCATGTAACTCATCCGGAGTTAACTGATATTTTACATTAGCATTTTTAATTCCCATTTTCTCTAACGAAATCGTTTTCGTAAAAAGGCCAAAATTACTCATAAGTTTTGTTATTAAGTTGCATTGTTTCAGGGGACAAAAGTATAAAATTAAATTTTACAAAATAAAAATTTAGGATAAAATTATTCCTTTTGCTTCATTATCTGTAAAAATAATACTACCCACGCGCTAATTAATAACAATCCTCCAACAGGAGTGATAAATCCTATCGTTTTGAAATCGAATGCAAAAAGCGAATTACAGGCCAAAAAATAGATCGATCCGGAGAAGAAAAACACCCCTAAAACGGTAAGTATCAAAATGGCCTTTTTTGCCTTGTCTGAAATGCGTGTTATAAGGCCGATAAAAAGAAGAAATAAGGCATGATACATTTGATATTTTACCCCCGTTTCAAATACGGCTATAGAATCGGGTTCTATAAGTTTTTTTAATCCGTGTGCGCCAAATGCCCCAAGTATTATACCTGTAGCTCCCAGTATTGCAGCAATAGCTATAGTTTTTTTGTCCATGTGTGTTGTTTATAATGGGTAAAATTAAAAAGTTTAACGCATTTATTTCGCTAAAAAATTTTTATAAATATAACAAATTACTACTTTCGTGTTATAATTAAACTCCTAAACTCAATGAGGCATATATTAATAATTGGCGCAGGACGCTCTGCATCATCATTAATTAAGTACCTTTTAAACAAATCGGAAGCAGAGAACCTGCACCTTACCATTGCTGACCTGTCTTTAGAGCTTGCGCAAAGGAAAGCAGGCACACATCCGCGTGCCACGGCGATAGCTTTTGATATCTTTAATGCTGAACAACGACATACGCAGATAAGCAAAGCCGACATAGTAATATCTATGTTACCGGCACATCTTCACTATGAAGTGGCAAAAGATTGTATAACCCATAAAAAGCACCTTGTTACCGCGTCATACATTAGCCCTGCCATGCAGGAGTTGGATGAACAGGTTAAGGCAAACAATCTTGTTTTTATGAACGAGATTGGGCTTGACCCGGGCATAGACCACATGAGTGCCATGAAGGTGTTGGATGAAATTCGGGACAAAGGCGGCAAGGTTATACTGTTTGAATCGTTTTGCGGAGGACTTGTAGCCCCGGAAAGCGACAACAACCTTTGGAACTATAAATTTACCTGGAACCCCCGTAATGTAGTTTTAGCAGGACAGGGGGGCACGGCAAAATTTATTCAGGAAGGCACTTATAAATACATCCCTTACAACAAACTGTTCCGCAGGACAGAGTTCATGGATGTGGAAGGTTACGGACGCTTTGAAGGTTATGCCAATCGCGATTCGTTAAAATACCGAAGCGTTTACGGACTTGATGATGTAAAAACATTATACAGGGGAACCCTGCGCAGGGTAGGCTTCTCTAAAGCGTGGAATATGTTTGTTCAGCTTGGAATGACAGATGACTCTTACATCATGGAAAACTCAGAAACCATGAGCTACCGCGATTTTGTGAATGCATTTCTTCCCTACCACCCTACCGATTCGGTTGAACTTAAACTGAGACATAGCCTTAAGCTGGATCAGGATGATATACAATGGGACAAACTGGTAGAGCTTGATATTTTTAATCCCAACAAGATTGTTGGACTTATAAACGCCACACCAGCCCAGATACTGGAAAAGATTTTAAGCGACAAATGGACGCTTAGCCCGGAGGACAAGGACATGATTGTAATGTACCATAAATTTGGCTACGAACTTAACGGTGAGCGCAAACAGATAGATGCTACCATGGTATGCATAGGCGAAGACCAAACCTATACCGCTATGGCAAAAACAGTAGGTTTGCCTGTAGCTATGGCTACCCTGCAAATACTTAACGGAAATATTACCACGCCGGGTGTACAGCTTCCTCTAAACAAAGAAGTATACCTGCCTATATTAAAAGAACTGGAAGAATTCGGGGTTGTTTTTCACGAAAAGCAAGTTCACTATACCGGCTATAATGCCAATAACGTAGTGAGCTAAAACTCCTTTACTAACTCAACTTTATTCTTAAACCCCTCCAAGCCCCTCGGAGGGGTTTTATTTTATAAGCAATTTGCTATATTTGATTTTAAACTGAAAGGCTATGAAGATAAATTCGCTACAGATAGAAATAGACGGGATTGATAAAGAGATTTTACGCTACCTCATGGAAGATGCCCGTAAACCCATTTTACAGATTGCTGCAAAAATAGGCATATCGGGAGCTGCCATACACCAGCGCCTTCGTAAGCTGGAGCAGGCAGGCGTTATATCGGGATCTAAATTTATAGTGAATACAAAGGTTTTAGGATACAGCACCATGGCTTTTGTAGGTATTTATCTTGAAAAGGCATCAAGTAACTTTGAGGCAGTTAAGGAACTGAGAAAAATACCCGAAGTACTGGAATGCCATTACACCACGGGTAACTGGTCCATTCTTATAAAAATGATTTGCCGCGATAATGAACATCTTATGCAGCTGCTTAATAAAAAAATTCAGCCCATAAACGGAGTGTCGCGCACCGAAACCTTTATATCCCTTGAGCAGCAGATTGAAAGGCAGATACAGCTTTAAGTTAGTGTTCAGCATCCACTATTCTATTAGCAGACAAATACTTACAAAAACTCTTCACATCACTAAGCTTCTTCAGAATCAAAGAGTATACTACAAAATAAAAAAACCGCCGGGTTATAGGCCCGGCGGTTTATCAAGATATATATAGACAGGGATTAATCCCTGGAACCTCCAAATAACTGAAGTGCCCAATACAATAACATTGCCAGCGATCCTAATGCAGCCACCACATAAGTACGTGCAGCCCATTTAAGCGAATCTTCGGCTCCGGCATATTCCTGCTGTGAAAGCATGTTTTTGCTTTTAAGCCACGCTAAAGCACGGTTACTGGCATCATACTCCACCGGAAGCGTTATAAAGCTGAACAATGTCGCTATTGCCATAAGCACCAACCCTAAAACAGCTACATAAAATCCAATACCCATATTTGCAGCAGCACCCATAACAATCCCAATTATAATAAGTATTGGCGCAAGGTTTGATGATACACTAACAACCGGAACCATTTTAGACCTAAACTGTAGCATACTGTATGCCTGTGCATGCTGCACAGCATGGCCTACCTCGTGTGCAGCCACGGCAGCAGCAGCAGCATTACGTTGGTTATATACAGCTTCACTTAGGTTTACGGTTTTATTCGTTGGGTTATAATGGTCGGTTAGACTACCTGATGTAGACATAACTTTAACATCATAAATACCGTTATCGGCTAACATTTTTTGAGCAATTTCGGCTCCGCTCATGCCGTTACGTAAATGCACTTTAGAGTAGTATGCAAACTTACTCTTTAGCTTAGCACTTACTGCGTAACTTGCTAAAGCTATAATACCAATTAAAATATAATATCCTAATGCCATCTTTTCATGTTTTTATTATAATACCTATATCAAAATCAAAGCCAATCTGTTGAAAGATTAGCTTTAACTGTTATTTTGACACTTATTTATAACTTCTTGAGCAGGTAAACTGAAAGAGTGGCACTTTTTTATGTTCAGTCACAGTACCTCACTCCATTACATTACGTATCGAAATGACAAGCTCCAACCCTCTCAAGATAAAAATAAAAAAACCGCAGCGTAAACTGCGGTTTTATATATACTTTGTAACTTAGAAGCTTACCCAACAATATTAATAATCTTACCCGGTACAACAATTACCTTTTTAGGCTGCTGTCCGTTAAGCTGTTGTATGGTTCGCTCATCTGCAAGGATAGCTTTTTCAATATCAGGCACTGCCATATCCATAGGCAGTTCTATTTTAAAGCGCATCTTACCGTTAAACGATACCGGATATTCCTTACTGCTTTCTACCAAATGCTCAGGATTAAACACAGGGAATTTCACTTTAGAAATACTACCCTGATGCCCCAACCTGTGCCAAAGTTCTTCGGCAATGTGCGGCGCATAAGGCGAAATAAGCACTGCAAGCGGCTCCAGTATGGTACGCTCGTGGCATTTGATAGCCGTAAGCTCATTAACGGCAATCATAAACGAACTTACCGATGTATTGAACGAGAAATTCTCTATATCTTCCTGTACTTTTTTAATGGTTCTATGCAGCACTTTGTAAGCCTCTTTGCTTGCAGGGTTAGAGGTAACAATTAGTCCGTTATCATCAAAATACAGTTTCCATAATTTTTTAAGGAAACCCGACACCCCTGTAATACCGGCAGTATTCCAAGGCTTGGCCTGCTCCAGCGGACCAAGGAACATTTCATAAAGCCTTAAGGTATCCGCACCATACTGATCGCAGATGTCGTCAGGGTTTACAACATTGTATTTTGACTTGGACATTTTTTCTACTTCACGACCAACTATATATTTACCGTTGTCATTCAATATAAATTCAGCACCTTTAAAATCCTGACTTAATGCATGATTTTTAAACCCTTCAACATCCAGTTCATCTGAAGCGTTTACCAGAGACACATCCACATGAAGAGCCTGATAAGTAACCCCATCAAGACCTTCAGCATCAACATTTTTATTATATTCTTCTTTACTGACAAAAGTTTGCTTCCCGCCTTCTCTTTTTAGGAAGGCAAAAGCCGAAGTACCCAAAATCATACCCTGATTTATCAACTTTTTAAACGGCTCTTCCTGAACTATAAAACCTCGATCTTTCAGAAATTTGTTCCAAAAACGGCTGTATAGTAAGTGGCCTGTAGCGTGCTCGCTACCGCCTATGTATAAGTCTACATTCTCCCAGTATTGTTGTGCCTCTTTAGACACAAACTCGTCGTCATTATGCGGATCCATATAACGTAACCAGTACCATGAGCTACCCGCCCAACCCGGCATGGTATTAAGCTCTAATGGGAATACCGATACATTATCTATAAGGTCGTTGCTAACCACTTTATGTTCGGCAACACTCCACGCCCATTCTTTAGAGTTTCCAAGAGGAGGCTGACCGTCTTCTGTAGGAAGGTATTTCTCCACATCCGGAAGGCGTATTGGTAAATGCTTACCCTCTATCATTTGTGGTAACCCGTTTACATAATAAACCGGGAACGGCTCACCCCAGTAACGCTGGCGCGAGAAAACCGCATCGCGAAGGCGGTAATTGGTTTTACCTCTTCCCTGTTCTATATCTTCAAGAGCCTCAATGGCTTTTTTAGTCGCTTTTTTATAGTCAAGTCCGTTAAGGAAGTCAGAATCCTTTAGCTTAACGTTATCTTTAGAAGCATATGCCTCTTCAGAAATATCAACTCCGTCAAAAATATTTTTAATCGGGATATTGAAATGCTTCGCAAAATCATAATCGCGCTGGTCACCACTTGGCACTGCCATAACAGCTCCTGTACCATAACCTGCCAGTACATAATCACCTATCCAGATTGGCACCGGCTCTTTTGTAAACGGATGCTCGGCATAAGCTCCTGTAAACACTCCTGAAATGGTTTTTACATCGGCCATACGCTCGCGCTCACTACGTTTAGCAGTAGCTTCTATGTAAGCCTCAACAGCTTCTTTTTGTTCCGGAGTGGTAATTTTAGCCACAAGTTCATGCTCCGGCGCAAGTGTCATAAAGCTCACCCCAAAAATAGTATCAGGACGCGTGGTAAACACCTCAATACTGTATTCACCTGTATCATCACCCGTTAACAGGTGAAGGAATTTATTATGATTGTCTTTTACTTTAAATGTAACTGATGCACCTACCGATTTGCCTATCCAGTTACGCTGGCTTTCCTTTAACGATTCTGTCCAGTCTATAGTTTCAAGACCCTGTAAAAGTCTTTCGGCATAAGCAGAAATCCTCATACTCCATTGTGTCATCTTTTTACGGATAACCGGATGCCCTCCCCTTTCGGAAACACCGTTTACAATTTCGTCGTTAGCCAGTACCGTACCTAAAGCCGGACACCAGTTAACCTCAGTCTCCGCAAGGTAGGTAAGGCGGTATTTCAACAACATTTTCTGTTGCTCTTCTCCCGTGTAACCTTTCCATTGTGCAGCAGTAAACTGCGGAATGTTATCATCACAAACAGCATTTACTTTAGTATTACCGTTTGCTTCAAACTCGGCAACAAGGGTTTTAATATCTTCTGCCCTTTCAGCATCTTTATTATACCATGAATTAAACAGTTGGATAAATATCCACTGTGTCCATTTGTAATACTCCGGGTTAGAAGTACGTACTTCCCTGTCCCAGTCAAACGAAAAGCCTATCTTATCCAGCTGCTCCCTGTAACGTGCAATATTGGTTTCGGTAGTAATTGCAGGGTGCTGCCCGGTTTGTATGGCATACTGTTCTGCCGGAAGGCCAAAGCTGTCGTACCCCTGGGGGTGCAGCACATTAAATCCCTGATGGCGCTTGTAGCGTGCATAAATATCAGATGCTATGTATCCCAGCGGGTGACCCACGTGAAGTCCCGCCCCAGATGGGTAAGGAAACATGTCCAGCACATAATATTTAGGTTTATCAGAAACGTCTTCTGCCCTAAAGGTTCCGTTTTCAGCCCAGTATTTTTGCCACCTGGCTTCTATTTCGTTAGGATTGTATTTCATTGTATAAGTCTAAAGTCAAATGTTTGAAAGTCTTAAAGGAACGCAAATTTACGCTTATTGTACGAAAGTCAAAACTTTGCCCGTTATAAACTATGTATAAACAAATACTTTATTTATTTTTACACCTAAAATTAATGTGTGTATGGCATCATCTTTTGATCAGTTTCAAAAAAGAAGACTCATTTCCTCTTATTTCTCGGTTATTTTAATCATTTTCATAGTACTTACCCTGCTTGGGGCACTTGGCCTCTTTGTAATAAATACAGAAAAGATATCGGGCTATGTTAAAGAAAACATACCCCTTACGGTTTACTTTAAAAGAGAAGCAAAGGACAGTGTGGTTACCGCTTTTGGCAAACAGCTTAAAGATGCACCCTATATTAAAGACTACAAATTTGTAACAAAAGAGGATGCTGCCGAAAAGAATAAAGACATTTTAGGTGACTTTGAAACCCTTATAGACAATCCGCTTTTTGATTCTTACGACATTCACTTAAAAAGTGCTTATGTTCAGTCAGACAGCATTAAGAACATAGACATTGAGTTCAGGTCTAACCCTATGGTGGCCGATGTTAGCTATGATGCCGTAGTGGTGGAAATGGCAAACGAGAACATCAAGAAAATAAGCTTTTGGATACTGATAGTAACAGGCGGACTAACCTTTGTGGCCATGCTGCTTATAAACAGCTCACTTAGACTTTCTATCTATTCACACCGCTTTACCATTAAGACCATGCAGATGGTAGGTGCTACAAAATCATTTATCAGAAGGCCGTTTATTTGGAGAGGTATCAAACTTGGACTAATAGGCGCACTGTTTGCCATTGCCGCATTGTTATGGCTGGTAAACTATGTAGATAAAAAACTTCCGTTCCTTAACATCTGGAAAGACTGGGTACCTACAGCCATAGTTATGGCAGGAGTACTGGGGTTTGGTATAATAATAGCAGCCATAAGTACGTTCTTTGCTACGCAGCGTTTCCTTAACCTAAGGACAGACGATTTATATTAAACGATTAAACCTGAAACAAACAATTATGGGTAACGAGATAAAAACCAAATTCCTTTTTGAAAAGGAAAATTATAAAATACTACTTATAGGAATTGCAGTTATAACCATTGGCTTTATTTTAATGGCCGGAGGTGGTAGTGATGACCCAACCAAATGGAGTGATGCCATTTTTAATTTCAGAAGGATAAGACTAGCCCCTACTGTGGTGCTTATTGGCTTTGGTATTACTATTTATGCCATACTTAAAGACCCGGAAGCAAAAGCAAAAAAAGGAGAAAGATTCCCTGAAGATTCTGAAATAAAAAACTTCAAGAAATAATTACTGAATGGATTTACTGCAGGCTGTTATTATTGCCATTATTGAGGGCTTAACAGAATATTTACCCGTTTCATCTACCGGGCATATGATTATCGCTTCTTCCTTTTTTGGGATTGCAGGCGACGACTTTACCAAACTTTTTACCATAGTTATACAGCTGGGTGCCATACTTGCGGTTATCGCACTGTATTTTAAGCGTTTTTTCCAGAGTGTAGACTTTTACCTTAAACTGCTGGTGGCTTTTATACCTGCCGTTGTGTTAGGACTTCTTTTAAGCGATTTTATAGACTCATTACTTGAAAGTCCGTTAACGGTAGCCATATCTCTGGTTATTGGCGGGGTTATACTTTTAAAGGTAGACGAATGGTTTGGTGATTCAGAAAACACCGATATAAGCTACGGTACTGCATTAAAAATAGGATTTTTTCAGTGTATCGCTATGATACCGGGGGTATCGCGAAGCGGTGCCAGTATCGTGGGCGGTATGTCGCAAAAACTATCGCGTAAGGCAGCGGCAGAGTTTTCGTTCTTCCTTGCCGTACCAACCATGTTTGGTGCAACAGCAAAAAAATCATACGACTATTATAAAGCCGGATTTGAGCTTTCTCAGGATCAGATAAATATGCTTATTGTAGGTAACGTGGTTGCTTTTGTGGTAGCCATGCTGGCAATAAACACCTTTATCAACTACCTGAGCAGACATGGCTTTAAGATGTTTGGATACTACAGGATTATTGCCGGACTGGCAGTTATACTGATACATTACTTTATTCACCCGCTTACAATTATTTAATGACGCCGGAAAGTTTTCAGGAAGGAAAAGTATTATTGATAGACAAACCACTGCAATGGAGCTCTTTTCAGGCAGTAAACAAAATCAAGTGGGCACTTAAAAAGCATATGGGGCTTAAAAAGATCAAGGTAGGCCATGCCGGAACCCTTGACCCCTTAGCCACCGGACTCCTTATTGTATGTACCGGGAAATTTACTAAACGCATTCCGGAACTACAGGGAATGGAAAAGGAATACACCGGAACTTTTTACCTTGGTGCAACAACACCTTCTTACGACCTTGAAACGGAAGTTGACGCTACCTTTCCTACTGACCATATAACAGAACAACTTATACAGGAAACTACAAAGCAGTTTATGGGTGAAATAGACCAGAAACCCCCTGTTTTCTCTGCAATAAAAAAAGACGGCAAACGACTTTATGAACATGCCCGCAAAGGCGAGGAAGTTGAAATTGCTTCGCGTAAAGTAACCGTTCATGAGTTTGAAATAACCCGCATAGCGCTACCCGAGGTTGATTTCAGGATTGTTTGCAGTAAAGGAACCTACATCCGTTCTATAGCAAACGATTTTGGACAGGCGATGCAAAGCGGATCGCACCTAACTGCATTAAGACGAACAAAGATTGGAGAATTTTCAGTAGAGGGTGCCCTTACCCCCGATGCTTTTGAAGATGAAATTAAAAGTTTTAATTAGGAATAAAGCTTTGAGTATCTTTGCTGAATGAAAAAAATTATTTTCTTTCTTCTGTTATCGACAAACCTCTTTGCACAAAAAACAGAGCTTAAGGACGGCGACCTTATTTTTCAGGATATGGACTGCGGCCCTTTATGTGATGCAATTGAAGCAGTAACCGAAGGCTATAATGGAAACGACTTTAGCCATATGGGTATTGTATACCAACGCAACGACACAATTTATATTATTGAGGCTGCAGGCAGTGCCGTGCGGCTTACCACACTTGAAAAATTCTCTAAAAATACCAGTAAGCCCATGTATGTGGGCAGGCTAAAAAAGAAGTTCTGTAAACTCATACCTCAGGCTATAGATTTCTCCTTACAACAGCTTGGCGTTCCGTATGATGATGCTTATGTGTATGACAATGGCGCTTACTATTGCAGCGAACTTATATATGACGCTTTTAAGCATGCCAATAACGATAAACCTTTTTTTGAGCTGCAACCCATGACCTATAAAGAACCGGGAACAGATAACTTTTTTCCTGCATGGGTAGACTATTACAAAAGCATAGATGCCGAAATTCCCGAAGGTTTATCGGGATGTAATCCGGGTGGCATATCAACATCACATAAGATTGAGGTTATTGGCACTGTAGAATAAAACAAATAAAAAAGTCCGCTCAATGAGCGGACTTTTTTATTACATATTCTCTGCGTTTTGCAGCAGTAAAGTTATCTCTTCCATGGTACTTTCACCTTTATCATGCAAATACCATTTTTGCAGTTCGGTTTTAGCTTCCATATCAATTACACCGTGTTTAGCCTTATAATCGGCTATAAGCTTAGCGGCATCATGCGGTCTTGGCCCCCAACTGCCTCGGGCTATTTGGGTATCTTTTTCTACCAATACCAGCTTAGGTATAGACCTTGCCCCATTGGTAAGGTACTCGTTCATTAAATCGTCGTTTTCATCACGAAGTACAATACTAAGCTCAAGCTTATCGGTTTCGTCGGCCATTTTTTTAATAACAGGAACTATCTGGGCAGCATCACCACACCATCCTTCACTGATAACCAAAAGGATATGCTCTTTTTCAAGACCTGCCAATTTGTCTTTAATTTCCTGCGGAACCTTGATGGTTTTTTCAAGGCGGTTCATGCGCGCTTCGTTAAGCGTACTGTAATGCGTTAAGTCTTCCGACTGTGTAAGTCCTGTAGAAAGCCCGTCCTGCAGGAGCATTGATATATGATTTCTGTACTCTGAATAAGAATAACTGTTATCCAGACTTTTTTCTATTAGTGTACTCATAGTATAAATTTGTGCAAAAGTAAATTAACTTTTATAAAGCAAAAAGAAAGCCATCTAATAAAAAACTGTAATTTAGTCAGGCAAACTAACACACCATGAAATTTGACGACAGTACCATTGGCATCATTCTTTCGGGCGGGGGCTCAAAAGGAATTGCCCATGCAGGCGTATTAAAATATTTTGACGAGATAGGTATTAAGCCCTCACACATTGCAGGCACCAGTTCCGGTGCCATCGTATCATCCCTTTATGCCTTTGGGAAATCGCCCGAAGAGATACTGGAATTTTTCAAATCCATCTATTTTTTCCATTGGAAACATTTCACTTTCCGCAAGGCAGGATTTATAGATTCCGATTCCTTTAAAACCTATTTCCATTCCGTTTTTGGCGATACGCTTATCGGTGAAATAAAATGCCGTATGCACATAACCGCTA
This sequence comes from Flavobacterium beibuense, assembly GCF_004151245.1. Lineage (GTDB taxonomy): Bacteria > Bacteroidota > Bacteroidia > Flavobacteriales > Flavobacteriaceae > Flavobacterium > Flavobacterium beibuense_A. The sequence continues at coordinate 43,191 of NZ_JUIW01000005.1, read as the reverse complement.
CCGATTTGGTTTCGGGTAAACTGAAAATATTTGGCCCGGAAACAAAAATTGCCGATGCCGTTATTGCATCATCTGCCTTTCCGGGTATTATATCGCCGTATGAAATTGACGGAAAGATTTACAGCGACGGCGGCATTATTAACCACTTCCCTACCGATATCTTACAGGGCAGGTGCGAAACACTTATAGGCATTTATGTAAGTCCAATACAAAAGATAGGTCCGGAGGATTTAAAATCCATAAAATCGGTAACCACAAGAGCTTATGATTTACTTTCGGCAAACAGCAATATGCAGAAATTTACCCTTTGCGACTGGGTAATAAGCCCCGACGAACTGGCTATGTACAGCACTTTTGAAAGCAACAGGCAAAAGATGGAAGAGATTTTTAATATCGGGTACGAAGCCGCAAAAAAATCTTACGAAGAACTTATAGTTTAATTACATGGTACATTTAGCAGGCATACAGGCTTAAAAATGTGTTTTCGGCAAAACAATAATTACTATATTTGCACCATTCAATTTAAACCCTATGAAATACAAAAGAATCCTGTTAAAGCTAAGCGGCGAAGCTCTTATGGGCGACAGGCAGTATGGCATTGACCCAAAAAGGCTTGCCGAATATGCCAGTGAAATTAAACAAATACATGAAAAAGGTGTAGAAATTGCCATTGTTATAGGCGGCGGTAACATTTTTAGAGGTGTATCAGGTGCCAGCAACGGTATGGACAGGGTTCAGGGAGACTACATGGGAATGCTTGCTACCGTAATTAACGGTATGGCATTACAGGGAGCCCTTGAAGATGCAGGTATGCAAACAAGGCTGCAAACTGCCCTTAAGATTGAAGCTATTGCTGAACCTTATATTAAAAGACGTGCAGTACGCCACCTTGAAAAAGGAAGGATTGTAATTTTTGGTGCAGGTACAGGTAACCCTTACTTTACTACCGATACGGCTGCGGTACTTAGAGGTGTGGAGGTTCATGCCGATGTAATACTAAAAGGTACACGTGTTGACGGTATTTATACTGCCGATCCGGAGAAAGACGCAAGCGCTACTAAATATGACACCCTTACTTTTGAGGACGTACTTAAAAAAGGCCTTAATGTAATGGACACTACAGCCTTTACCCTTAGCCAGGAAAATGAACTGCCTATTATTGTTTTTGACATGAACAAAGAAGGCAACCTGGTAAAAGTTTGTGAAGGAGAACTTGTAGGCACTACAGTAAGCGTTTAATTTTTAAAACTGAAACGAAAAAGCATTATGGAAGAAATAGATTTTATTTTAGACAGCACTCAGGAATCGATGGCCGGTTCTTTAGCTCACCTTGAAAAAGAATTTCTAAATATACGCGCCGGTAAAGCAAGCCCTGCCATGCTGGGTGGTGTAAAAGTGGACTACTACGGCTCACAAACTCCGCTTTCACAGGTTGCCAATGTTAACACTCCCGATGCAAGAACCATAACTGTTACCCCTTGGGAAAAAAGTATGCTTCAGCCAATTGAAAAAGCAATTATGATTGCTAACCTTGGTTTTAACCCAATGAACAACGGAGATAATATTATCATCAGCGTTCCGCCGTTAACAGAGGAAAGAAGGAGAGATCTTGTTAAGCAAGCAAAATCGGAGGCAGAAGACGCTAAAATTGGCGTTAGAAATGCCCGCAAGGACGCTAACAACGAAATTAAGAAACTTGAAAAAGACGGTATGTCGGAAGATGTTTGCAAAAAAGCAGAAGACGATGTCCAGGAGCTTACCAATAGCTTTATAAAGAAAATTGACGACCTGCTTGTACACAAAGAAGCAGAAATAATGAAAGTATAAAGCATACCTACAATAAATTAAGAGTCCGCTATATAAGCGGGCTTTTTATTTATCACTTATCTTTGTAACAAATTTAAGCTTTGCACGTTAAGCACTAAAACACCACATGAGAGTTGTATATACCCTGCTCCTTCTTATTTGCAGTATAGCTGTCCACGCCCAGTACACCGTTACAGGAGTTGTTAAGGACGGCAGCACTAACTCTCCCCTTCCTTTTGCCAGCATTATTGCTAAGGACGGCATCATAATAGTGGGCGACCTTGACGGAAAATTTACCCTAGAGACACAAACCCTCCAGCAGGAACTAACTATAAGTTATACCGGCTATGAAGACAAAACCATAAAACTGCAGGCAGGCAAAAACTTTTATACGGTAAAGCTTAAAGCAAAACCACAGGAACTCAACGAAGTAATTATAACCCAAACGGATGCCGGTGCTCAAATTATCCGTCATGCCATAAACCGCAAGTCAGTTAACGACCCGCAGCAAAAGCTTAACAGCTTTAGGTACAAAACCTACAACAGACTTATTATAACCGCAAACCCCGACTCCCTATCAGGCAAAATCGATTCGGTTTTTGTATCTGAAAAAGCAGGACGTGTACTGGAAAAGATAGATTCAACAGGTTTTAAATTCAAAAAGCTGATTGAAAAACAGCACTTATATCAAACCGAAAAGGTCTCGGAATACAACTACACCAAAAACGAAGGCTTAAAAGAAAACATACTTGCCACCCGCATGGCAGGATTTAAAGAACCTATTTATGAGTTTATAGGGCTACAGTTACAGTCCTATTCGGTATATAATGACGTAGACCTTTTAGAGACTAAATACATAGGTCCGCTTGACGATAATGCATTTTCTGAATACAAATACCGCGTACTGGATACCGTAGCGATAGACAATAGGGAAACCTATATGATTTACTTTACTCCTAAAAGGGCTAAAAAGAAAAAAAGGCTTGACGGTATATTATACATAGACAGAGCTACATTTGGCGTAGCAAAAGCAGTATTTCGTGTAAAGAACGTATTAGATATTAACTCTACCCATTATTTTAAATTTGAAAAAGACCTTAACCTATGGTTCCCTGATAAAAAAACACTTAAGATAGTTAAGGGAAACAACAAACAGGACATAAACATACTTGGGGAGACCATTAAGTTTGATGCCATAGACGAGGCCAGCATACCAAGAGAAAAGGAAGCTTCCGATTTTGTGTATGTATATTCGGAATCGGTCAATTCTGAGAAAGAATTCAATATTCCGCTGGTTATTAAAAACCCTGCGATAGCCATCGAAATTAAGGAAGAGGCCATTTCCAGACCCGAAGAGTACTGGAAACAATATCGTACAACTACACTTGATGAGCGAGGCCTGAACACCTACCCAGCACTTGATAGTCTGGTAGCCGAGGAAAAAATAGAAAAGCTTGTTAAATTAGGTAAAAGGGTAATTACAGGTTATCTGCCCATAGGCTTTTTTGACCTTGATCTGAGACAAATAGTAAAATACAACAATTACGAAGGTTTTAGGTTGGGATTAGGTGGCATAACCAATAAAAAATTCTCTGAAACATTTAGAATTGGCGGCTATGGGGTATATGGTACTAAAGACGGCGAGTTTAAATACAATTTGGGAGCTGCCGTAAGAATCGGTAAATTTTCCGATTCCTGGATAGGCGGTTCTTATACTGAAGATGTTCAGGAGATTGGTAGTACGAATTTTGCTACTGATAAACGTGTATTTAAAATATATGACCCACGCCCTATTAACGTATCTACCTTTTACAAATACTGGCGTTGGCAGGCTTATTTAGAAACGAAAATCATACCTAAAACCGAAAGTAGGTGGTCTTTTAACCACACTGCCGTGGATCCTCGTTTTGACTATGTTTTTAACGTTAACGATCAGCTATACTCCAGCTACAACCTCTCAACTTTTGAAGGAACGGTTCAGTGGAATCCGTTTAGTGATTTCATGCAGACACCGGAAGGACGTACAGAGGTAGAAAAACGCTTCCCTAAGTTTACCTTCCAGTACACTCAGGCAATAAAGGGTGCGCTTGACGGAGATTTTAATTTCAGCAAATTTGACTTTAGGGCAGAGTATGAAAAGAAATACATTAACGGACAAAAAACATCTATAGTAGTACAAACCGGTTTGGCACTTGGCGAAATCCCTATTACCCATTTATACAGTACCTCACCTAACAACCTTGACAAAGACGGCGTTATTGCCCGTATAACATTTGCCGGTAAAAACAGTTTTGAAACCATGTACTTTAATGAGTTCTTCTCCAGTCAGTATGGTATGTTCCAGTTCAAGCATGCCTTAAGAAGGCAAAACCTTTTCTGGAAAATAAAGCTTACTCCGGTACTGGTAACCCGAACCGTTTGGGGTAATATGGAGCATCAGGAAAGACAGGTGGGCCAGCCTTATAAAACCCTTGAAAAAGGATATTATGAAAGCGGACTTGAACTTAACGAGATATTCCAGGGATTGGGGCTAACCTTCTTTTATAGATATGGTCCTTATCACCTTCCTGATTTTGACAGAAACATATCCATTAAGCTGTCGTTTGTGCTTAAACTGTTTTAATGGGATACAAACTTTAATCCCACGATTGACGCTATAAGGGTTGTAATAAAAAACATCCTCCAAAAATCGGCAGGCTCTTTAAACACCAAAATACCCATAAGCACGGTACCTACAGCCCCAACACCTGTCCATACGGCATAAGCAGTACCTATAGGTAATGTTTGTGTGGCCTTATACAGTAAAAACATGCTTATACTAAGGCAAACAAAAAATCCGCCCATCCAGTAAGTGGATGCGGTACCGGTAGCTTCTTTAGCTTTACCAAGGCATGAGGCAAAACCAACTTCAAACAGTCCGGCGATAATAAGTAGAATCCAGTTCATGGCACTAATATTTAATGCTGGCAAAGGTACTATAAATCGAACAGCTATTCTTTAATTATCCTGATAACACTCCTGTTTTCCCCTTCTACAAGATCAAGTATATATATACCCTTTTGAAGGAAACTAACATCAATACTTCCACTTTTTAAATCTCCCTTACTTACAAGCCTCCCATCTATAGTATAAAGGCTAAAAACAGCATTGAGATTATCTACAGGCGTTATGTAAAGTAAATTTGAAACGGGGTTAGGATAAACAGTAAACGATTGGGATTTATTCTCCGCTATTGCTGCAGTAATAGATGTTCCCGATAAACTTACATTGTTAAAAGTTACTCTTTTACCGTTATCAACAGTCATATCACTACCTTCAAATCGTACCCTTACCTTAAAATGCTCATTATTTGTAACTCCCTGAACCGATGAGAAATCAATTTCAAAAAGCTGATAAGTCTCTGTTAGCACAAAAGAAAAAACCTCCATACCCGTAGTAATCCATTCTACATCATTTGTAAGAGAATAATCAATGAGTAAATTATCTGCTGCCCCTTCATCCATAGCAGCAAAGGCAAACTTTATTTTTTTATATCCTGTTGTAGGAATAGTAAAAAGTAAAGTATTTTCCTTTCCGTCAAGCTGAAAAGGTTGCTTTATTTGGACAGCTTTCATATCCGACTCCTCAAACGATATATCATCATTTGCCTGAGGCTGATAATTTATTTCTGTTGGTTTATTTCTTCTTTCCATAGAGGCGGTTCGCCATGCAGGATGCCCTTCAGCAAACGGATATCCTTCAAGACAGGAAACATACGACACAAAAGCCCCTTCCTGAGAAATTGTATAAGTAGCATTTATACCTGTTAAAGGAGTATCGTTAGCAATATTTCCATCAAACATCCAAAAATAAACAAGCTCCTCTTCCGGCTCTTGTCCGGCAGGAATAAAATGTGCTACAGCAGAAAAATTCTCTGTAGGAGTATATACAACTTCTTCATCAAAACCAGTAATATCACCTGTCCAATGGCTAAATGCATAACCCGGTAGTGCCACAGCCTTTACAGTTACCGGAATATTATAAAAATAAACCCCGCTCCACGGATAAGGAGATTCTTCTACTCCGGGTGTAGCCGCGTTAATATTTATAGTATTGATTTTAATATATCCCATATCGGTGTCTGACACATTAAGTGTTGCAGACAAAGTCCCTGAAATATCAAACTCTTGCTGTATATGTTGTCTTTGATGAGCAGGGCGTTGAGTAGCAAAATTTATAATAGCTGCTGTATAGTTTTCCCAAGCCTGAACCGAAGGTATAGCAGACCATCTGTTGGAATGAGCTTCCATCTCAGGTGCGATTCCCTGTTTCATGTTATTATATATTCCCTGCATACGCTCAGGCAGGAAAGTCGTATTAAGCAAATCAGCAAACCGGTTTATAAAGTAATTCCTGAATTTTTGGTTTTCAAGCATCCTTCTAAAACTAAGTGTAGCCCAGGACGGATTAGGATGTGAAGTACCGTTAGGCTCTGTTGCCATAGCCAGGGTATTATGAGAAAAACTGCCTGCAAGTCCAAAAGCAACATCTGTATCTTTTAAAATCCACCTCCACCTTCCATCGTTACCATAAGGAGCCTGCGGGTTATAAATTCCTGTTCTTCGCCTAAAAAGCTCAACATTGTTATCAAGCCAGTCCTGGTTATCTATATAAATCTCGGCAATATAGTAATCAGTAAAATTAACAGGGTCAATTTGTGTTATAACATAATTGTAATTTTCATCTTCTTGAAGTGTATTTTCTTCCAGATAATCAATCAATGCATTATAATGATCTGCATCACCTTCTTTTACTTCAACCTGCCCTGCAAGTTCCAGGTAATCTATCTCATCATCAGGAATACCATAAACCCTTTCAAAATAATACTTATCATAGCGTTCCCTTAAATTAAGCATTCCCCAGTACTCACCATTAATAAAAGTAACTGTGGGCTGATAATCCTGAGTATCAAAATGTAAATGCTTTACCGAACTATGTATAAAGGCATCTAAAAAATAAGTAGTAGCAAAATCGTTGCCCGAGTTCCTCAAAATTATCCTCTTGAAGCTATCATCATTGCCTTCTCCAAAAAACGGATAATCCAGCCTGTCTTCACCAAATTCTCCCCTCGCATAAAGCCTTAATGATTTACTTGAGTAAGCCGAAGTTGTACCGCCATGAATTCGTATACCAACATCCTGATTTATTTTTTGTATTCCGTTTTCATAATAGCTAAAATTTCCTTTTACCTCTGCAGCACTGCCGTCGCGTTTAAAATTAGCATCACACCACCCAAGTCCGGCATTCGGATTTATCGCCCTCCAGTCATCAAAATCCTTTCCTGCCACATAAATACCTTCCTCATAACCAAAAAACAGGTTTTCGCTAAGGTTAATACATGCTACAGGAAGTGAAAACCAGTTTTCTCCTTGTGATGAAACAAAATAATTTGCCGTTACCACCTTACTTGGCATAGCTCCGCTTTTAACAACCTTTGCCCTTACTGTAGTACTTTTGTTTACCAAAAAATCGGGAATATAGGCAGGATTAAAATCATAAGTACTTGATATAGAAGCTATTTTATTCGGTTGGTTACTGCGATTTGATATTGCAATAGGCCCGCTGTAAGAATGTGTTATAAAGCTTTGCGATAAAAATGGACCAACGGGATTCCCCGGGTTTTGTGAATATTGGTTTTTATACTGATAGGTTGTCCCGCTAAGATTATTCTCATCAGGTTCAGATCCGTCGAGTGTATATAGAATTGAGGTGTCGGGTTCGTTAGCTGTAAGAACAAGGTTAAATCCTTCATTATAAAAACCTGAAGCAACAGAAAATGATGGTGCTTCCAAAATTTCCGAATACCCCGTGGTAGTATTACCCTCTCCTGGGGTAGGTTCAGGAAAAATCATAAAATTCGCACCCCCATCAGGCTGTCGCCCATAAGAAAAATTTTGAGGTATAATAACCCCATTATAGCTATCAACAACAACTCCTTCAGGATCAGTAAGTGTTACAATCTCACCATCAGCACTAATTTTAAAATTAGAATGCAAAGGAGTTAAAGGATCAGTTTTGTCTTTACCGGAACACCATAGTAAAAGATATTCTCCGGGCGCTATTATTTTGGAGGGAAATACCCATTGAAAAAGATCATTATTATCTGACAGTCCATACCCCTGAAGATCGATACTTTCTGTGCCTGTATTGTACAGTTCTATCCAATCTTCATAATCACCATCTTCATCGGTAATTATTTGTGAGTTGGATGTAACTACCTCATTAATTACGAGTGTTTGCCCATATACAAGAGGTATAAAAAACAATGATAAAAGAAGAACGTAAAAATACTTTTTCACAGCAATGTTAATTTAAGGTTAGGTGTATTTGCACAATATTACTAAAATTTAACCATATAAGATTCTTACACACCCTAAAAAGCTTTTATAGTTCCTGTTGTTTTTACTACATTTGCAGGCATTTGTATTTTGTAATAGGCAAAATACACCGTTTTTATTAGTTTATACTATTTTAATTTAAAACAAAAATGAAGCATACAAAAGTTAAAGACCTGTTGAACAGCACAAACACGATTGATGAGGTATCAGTAAAAGGATGGGTAAGAACTTTTAGGAATAATCAGTTTATAGCACTGAACGATGGTTCGGTTATACATAATATCCAGTGTGTTGTTGATTTTGAAAACACACCGGAAGAAACCCTTAAACGTATTACCACAGGAGCAGCTGTTGCTTTAAAAGGCAGCCTTGTAGAAAGCCAGGGTAAAGGTCAGACATATGAAATAAAAGTATCGCATATTGAAATTTTAGGAGACAGTGATCCTGAGAAATTCCCTATGCAGCCTAAAAAGCACTCACTTGAATTCTTAAGGGAAAATGCTCACTTAAGAACACGTACTAACCTTTTTGGCGCTATTATGAGAGTACGTTCGGTACTGTCTTTTGCCATACACCAATACTTTCAGGAAAAAGGCTTTGTATATGTAAACACGCCTATCATTACCGGTAGTGATGCCGAAGGTGCAGGTGAAATGTTTAAGGTAACAGCATTACCTTTTGACAACACCCCGCGTACAGAGGAAGGAAAAGTGGATTACAAAGAAGATTTCTTTGGTAAAGAAACTAACCTTACCGTATCGGGTCAGCTTGAAGCAGAAACCTACGCTATGTCTTTAGGCCAGGTATATACTTTCGGACCGACTTTCCGTGCCGAAAACTCAAACACGTCTCGTCACCTAGCAGAGTTCTGGATGGTAGAGCCTGAGGTTGCATTTAACGACCTTGACGCTAACATGGACCTTGCTGAAGACTTTATTCAGTACGTTATTAAATATGCTATGGAGCGCTGTGAAGACGATCTTAAATTCCTTGACGAGCGCCTTGCTGCTGAAGAAAAACAAAAGCCGCAAAACGAGCGTAGCGAAATGGGACTTTTAGAAAAACTTCAGTTTGTGCTTGAAAACAACTTTAAGCGCGTAAGTTATACTGAAGCTATAGACATCCTTAAAAACTCTAAGCCTAACAAGAACAAGAAGTTTAACTATATTATTGAAGAATGGGGTGCCGACCTGCAAAGTGAGCACGAGCGTTACCTTGTAGAGAAACACTTTAAGTCGCCTGTAATATTATTTGATTATCCTGCTAAAATTAAGGCTTTTTATATGCGCCTTAACGATGACAACAAAACCGTACGTGCTATGGACATCTTGTTCCCGGGTATTGGTGAAATTGTAGGTGGTTCTCAAAGAGAAGAGCGTCTTGATGTGCTTCAGCAAAAGATAGCCGATTTAGGTATCGACGAGGAAGAACTATGGTGGTATATGGATACACGCCGTTTTGGTACTGCGGTACACAGTGGTTTCGGACTTGGATTTGAGCGCCTTGTACTGTTTGTAACCGGTATGAGTAACATCCGCGATGTGATTCCTTTCCCAAGGACTCCACAAAACGCTGAGTTTTAATTTTCAGAAATTAGTATCGAGAATTGAGATATTATAATATAAAAAAGCCCTGCAGGATATTGCAGGGCTTTTATTATTTTAGCATTATAAAAACCAACTCTATGAAACCTTACCTATTACTATCTCTTATTTCATTAACAACAATCGTAAGTTGCAACGAAAAGAAAAACGACCACATAACCGCACAGGTAATTCATGAAGACCTCTATCAGGGAGAATCAATAACTGACCAAGAGAGTATTCAGATAAGAGAAGGCCTACATCTATTGTTTTCTGAAACTTCTATTAATGAAAGAATAACAGATTCTATAGCAGACATTATCAAATACGGCAAACTTTTCTGATCTGAAACCAACCGGGTAACGGTGCAGTTTTACGGTGGAGACATAACCGACACAGTTGAAGTGACTCTGAAACGTGATTTAAGTTTTTTCAAAAAAAAGTCTAATCCGGGAATAACAGCTCCTTCTAATTTAGAATACCAACAGATCTCAAACAAAGATGGACATTTCTTAGAAGTTGAGAACTACACTGAACTCCCTAACGGAAACAATTCAAAAAACACTTTGAGAGTATCTGAAAAAGCAACACTCTATAAGCTTGACACAACAGATAATAAATTTTATGATGAGTCAGGAAATATATTAGAAAATGTAACTGCAACCGATATATACAGAAGCCCTGGCGTTTATATCTTATCTCTAAAAACTAAAGGCAGTCAACCGGAAAAAACTATAATATATAACACAGCATTAAAAGACACAACACGGACTCCTTACATAGTAAGATTTCAAAATACAGAAAAAGCCCTGCCGGAATAGCTGGGCTTTTTTTATTAAGCATGTTAAATATAAAAAGCAACCTATCAAAAATTATACCTCTTTTTTTTATAATTATAATTTTTTCTAAAAACATAGCGTTTTAAAAGGGCTTTTTTGTACTTTTATAATTATTAAGACACTATGTTTTTACTATGCTCAAACAGAATTTACAATTAAAATTATCGCAAAAATTATCTCCGCAGCAAATTCAGCTGATGAAGCTGATACAATTGCCAACGCAGGCATTTGAGCAACGCCTTAAGGAAGAGATGGTTGAAAACCCTGCGCTAGAAACGGGCAAGGAAGATGAGTATGAGACCGATGAATTCACCAGCGATGAGTATGATGAGTACGATGATTATGACAACGACCATATTGATGCCGACGACATAAACATTGACGAATACCTTAGCGACGACGAAATACCAAACTATAAATTACAGGCAAACAATTACAGTGACGACGACGAAGAGCGCACTATGCCTTTTGCCGCCCCTGTTAGTTTTCACCAAAACCTTAGCGATCAGCTAAACACTTTTATACTTAGCGACAACGAAAGGGAAATTGCCGAATTTCTGGTAGGCAGTATAGACGACACCGGATACATCCGCAGGAGCATTAGCGACATTGTGGACGACATGGCCTTTACGCAGGGTATTTACACCGACGAAAAAACCGTAGAGAACATACTTCATATTATACATCAACTGGAACCGGCAGGTGTGGGTGCACGCGACCTACAGGAATGCCTGTTGCTACAATTAAAACATAAAACCCCTTCAGAATCTATAGATCTTGCAATAGACATACTGGAAAACCAGTTTGATGCCTTTACCAAAAAGCATTATGATAAGCTGCTTCAAAAGTATGACATCAGTCAGGATCAGCTTCGAAAAGGTATAGATGAGATAGAAAAGCTTAACCCTAAACCGGGCGGGGCTTATGACAGCAACTCTAAAATGGTAGAGCATGTAGTACCTGATTTCAGTATTCGTATTGTAGACGGCGAGCTGGAACTTTCACTAAATGGAAGAAATGCTCCCGAGCTGCACGTTTCAAAAGATTATCAGGAAATGCTGCAAAGCTATAAGGACTCAAGGGAAAAATCGAACCAGCAAAAAGATGCCGTACAGTTTATAAAGCAAAAACTGGATTCGGCTAAATGGTTTATAGACGCCATTAAGCAACGTCAGGAGACCTTATTTGTCACCATGAATGCCATTATGCATTATCAGGAAGAATATTTTCTTGATGGCGACGAAGCCAAACTGAAACCGATGATTCTTAAGGACATTGCCGACATGGTCGGGCTTGATATTAGTACCGTATCGCGTGTGGCAAACAGTAAATATGTAGAAACTCCTTATGGCACTAAACTGATTAAGGAATTCTTCTCAGAAGCTATGAAAAATGATCAGGGCGAGGACGTTTCGACTATAGAGATTAAAAAGATACTTCAAAACGTTATAGACGAAGAAGACAAAAGAAAACCGTTACCGGACGACAAACTTGCGGAAATATTAAAAGAAAAAGGCTATCCTATAGCCCGAAGGACTATTGCTAAATACAGGGAACAACTTGACATTCCTGTAGCAAGGATGAGAAAGAAAATATAACATGAAGAATATACTGCCGGCTTTCTCCTATATTTTCCATCCGCTGTTTATATCGGTATATGCTACGCTGTTCTATCTTCTTATTTCCCACCATTATTTTTACGGTTATGAAATCGTGCTTATATCGGTACAGGTGCTTATACTTACCGTACTGTTACCGGTTTGCGTATACTACCTGCTTAACTCACTGGGACTGATACGCTCTAAAATACACCTTGATAAAAAAGAGCGTAAAATACCCCTTGCCATACAGGCCATACTGCTTTTCATACTAATAAAACAGGGATTTGGCAATGTTACCATACAGGAGTTGCATTATTACTTTACGGGCTACCTTATAAGCACCCTTATAGCACTGCTTTGTATTTTGTTAGGTTATAAGGCCAGCCTGCACATGATGGGAGTAACATCGCTTACCCTATTTGTAATTTCCATATCGGCATATTACAGCCTTCCTATGAGCGCCATAATAGCATTTTTTATATTATGCTGCGGGTTTACAGCCTCTTCAAGACTTGTAATGAAAGCACACACTATGGATGAGCTTATACTGGGATCATTAATAGGCATACTGCCCCAAATAGGCTTATGGTATATGTGGTTACTGCCTTCGTTATAATTTAAAGGATGTAGAAGATAAGCCCGATATTAAGCGAGCTCAAATTTATTTTTTCGCCTTTAACAGTGTAAGCATCTTTATAGATTGGCGTAAAGCCATAGTAAGTATAAAAATTCCAGGTATTCCATCCGGCGGAAACATAAGCCCCACACAGTAGCTTGTTAAGATCAGGATTATTCCTTACACGAACTTCTCCTCCCGAAGCCCCGAAATAAGAGTGGTCACCTATAAGATAGCTTACCTTAAAACCGGTATATACCCTCCAGAATTTATGACTGTATGATGTAGAGTTACGCCATCTTAATTCTAACGGAATCTCAAGATAATGCAACACCTGTTTGCTTTTATCAAACGAACCTTCATCCACTACTTCATAAGCCCTTGTGGTTTCACCCCTCTCCTGGGTTTCGTAAACAAAAAGATTCTGCTTAATATTATTGTAAGAATACCCTAAACCAATGGCGACAGCATAAGTTCTAGCCTCGTTTATAGGCATGTCACGCAAAAAGCCAAAGGTAAATCCAGATGAAAATGCATTTTGCGAATACTGGTCAACCTTGTTTTGTACCAGATTATAGGATATGGATGCATAAAACTGATCTTCCCTGTAAAAAGGATCGGGCGTCAGGCTATCTGTTTTGGTAACGGCTTCGTTTATGTCGGTATTTTGAGCCACGCAGGGCACAGCCATAAACAGGAGCAGTAAAAAACAGGTAATTCGCATAGCATTTAAGGTTTTATACAAAGATGCAAAAGTTTGCTTATAGTTTATTTATCCTTGCCTATATTTTTACTCTTTTGCTTTACATCGCTGTTACCCAATAAAAAACTGTAAGGTTTGAGTGGTTTTACATGCATAAAGATCACGTTTATTATGCCCAATACTGGTATGGAAAGTATCATACCTATTACGCCCCAAATCATATTACCTGCCACAACAGCCAAAATCGTTATAAACGGGTCGAGGTTTACATTATCACCCACCACATAAGGTTCAAACAGATAAGACTCGATAAACTGTGCTACTGAAAAAGTAATCACTATACCAATTAATGCGGTTGTATCGCCATCAGCAATATAGCCTAAACCTATAGCTATTAAAAAACCTATAATATTACCTATGTACGGAATAATGGAAAGCAATGCTGCCAACACGCTTATGATAATAAAATTACTAACACCAAAGGCCGCCATACCCAGCGCATAAATAACAGCTAAAAATATCATGAGTATAAACTTGCCATACAGGTAGCCTTGCGTAATCTTAGTCGCCTGTGTGAGCACCTCATCAACATCCTTTTTATTTTCCTTCTTAAAGAGCTTTACAAAAAACTGCCTGAATTTTCGTCTGTAGTTAAGCAAAAAGAAAATATAGATAAACGTTAGCAGATAATCACCGCTAAACGAATACACGCCATTTATAAAGCTCAGCGCCTGTTTTCCCATATTACCCGTTGCCTCACTTTGTTGTTTTTCTATATCCTCGGGACCTAGTGGGGTTTTTTCATAAACATAGGCTTCAAGCTTTTCTATCTCGGGCATTATTTTTTGTTTGGCTTTATCCCAGTCGGCAACAAAGCTTTGTATCTGTATAGATATAAGTGCTACAAAACCCACGCTTACCAAAAAAAGTAATAGTGTATTTATTAGTGATGATGCCATGCGGGGTATTTTCCACGACTCCAGTTTTCGGGCTATGGGCAGTACCAATAAAGCTAAAATGACAGCGGTTAGTAGCGGTGCAAGAAAAGGCTTGGCCTTAACCAGGCCTGCCGTTAAAAAATAAACACCTAAAATGGCCGCAGTTGCGGTATAGAGTATTTGTTTACCAAATGTCATTCTGTAAAGTTTTTCTTTAAAGATAAAACTTACATCTTTAACATTATCAAAGTTTTAGGAAACTTTAGTATTTAGTGATTGTAGTAATCACTGTTCCAAATGGCAGTGTTAAAGTTCTTGCCTTTCCAAAAGCAATAGTAAAGTGAAATACCGCAAATACCTTTAAAAATAAAAAGAAAACAGATTAACCGCATTACCGACACGTCGGCTGCACCTAATGCCCCGTCTGATATCATGAAGGTTAGCATCGCACTCACCAGGATAAGAAACAATAAGAAACTACCGAAATCCCTAAATGGACGAACCAGCAACTTTCGCCAACCGCTTATATCTTTACCCCATTTATGTATAAGATAATAATACCCATTACCTATAGGAGCAAACAGTAAAGGATCATCATAATTATCCAATTTGAAGAGTTTGGACGGAGCGGCAATCTTAAATCCGCTAAGGTTAGTGTTATGCTGCTTTTCAAGTGAACGTATTTTTGAAACAGCTTCCTCAGGAACCTGTCCTTTAAAACGATGGCTGTTTAAAAACCGTAACCTGTAATCCACACAAACTGCCTTAATCTGGTCGATATGAAAAATCCTTTCGGATTCCAGATAATCAAAAATAAAGTCATTACTATCCTGCTCTCCCCCATCATTAAGCCTTTGTTTTATGGCTTCCCTTTGGGTTTCATCAAGAACAAGTAGTGCTTTTACCGATTCTATCAAATCGGTCTCGGTTATACTTCGCTTTCTTTTGGAAAGCAGTTCGTTTACAAGGTTTTTTCGCGGCAGCATCACTCATCATTTTAATATTACCCTTAAAATTAATGAATTAGATGTTTACAGCATGCATTAATCATCTTAAATATCAGGCCGTTATCTATCATTATTTTGCTGATACCCTCTATACCTTAGGCCTTTAATACTGTCAACTTTTCTCCAAAGTTCTTCATTTTCGGGGTTCGCTTCCGCTTCTTGAATTGCCTGTATAAGCTCAGGATTGTTACCGTATTTAATCTTTCCCGCAAGAGAAGGGTCTGCAAACAATAAAAGCACCGGAATACCGATAACAGCAATTCTTATTAGCATGTTCCTGTAAAACAAGTTCTTTTTTGTAAAATATTTTATGAGAACGACTATCAGCATAATAAGTAATCCGGCAATACTACTAAGAAGCATTACAGATGCCCCCGGCCACATCATCCACACGAACAGTATACCTATTAATGCTATCGAAAAAACAATCCCCGATAATACACTGCCTACTATACGCATTGTGCTTAATCCTTTATAGCTCTCATTTTTAAGGGGTATACCATTAAGCAAAGCAAAGCCTAAACATAAATACATCATGCTTAAAACAGGCATCGTTAAAACTAATAGCATAGCTCCCCCCGGAAGATGTAAAACAGACAATACAATTCCCGTCAGAATTAATATTGCTAAAATAAGTTCTGCTTTTTTCATAAAATGTGGTTGTGGTTATAGTTCTCAAACCTACAAAATTTAGCACAAACACCAACTTTTAATTCTTCCCGCTAAATACACTACTTTTGCCTTTTTGGAGTTATACTCTTGTGATGCTGAGATATAGGTTTTTACTGGTACTTTTGTGTTTGGTTTCCGCGGGCTACGCGCAGGAAACACCTGCGCTTTTTAAAAACCGAAAAATTACCGTTACTAACGACACCATTCGTATAGACAGTGTAAGTATCAATAAGGCATTTTTCAGACTACAGGACAAACTGGGCAACGATATAGATACCAGTTATTACCATGTAGACTTTCGCAATAGTACGCTCGTTTTTAAAGAGGGCATACAACCGGGAGACACCCTAAGCATGCGTTACCTTAACTACCCTGAATACCTTACCAAAAAATACAGCATTTATGACGATTCCAGAGTGGTGGACAATAATGCCACGGGGATCGAAAACCTCTATCGTGTAAACCGAAACCCTTTAAACAGTTTTATCCCTTTTGACGGACTGAACACTTCGGGTAGTATTACCCGGGGGATAACAGTGGGTAATAACCAAAACGCGGTTGTAAACTCCAACCTGGACCTTCAGATTACAGGAAAACTGTCTGACAAGGTTAGCCTGAGGGCCTCCATTCAGGATAGTAATATCCCGTTACAGGAAGGCGGATATTCGCAAAAGCTGGATGAATTCGACCAGATATTTATAGAACTTTTTAGCAACAACTGGAGCATACGTGCGGGCGACTTGTTTTTAGAAAACAGGCAATCACACTTCCTTAACTTTAACAAGAAGGTACAGGGTATTTCCACTAACTTCTCTTTTGGCGACGAGGATTCTAAAACCACAGTATTTGCAGCTGCCGCACTGGTAAGAGGGCAATATGCAAAAAGTACTTTTACGGGGCAGGAAGGTAATCAGGGTCCGTACAAACTGCGTGGCCCGAATGACGAATTGTATATATTGGTAATTTCGGGTTCTGAGAGGGTTTTTGTAAACGGCATCCTTTTAGAGCGTGGCGAAAACAACGATTATATTATCGATTATAATGCAGGGGAAATTATATTTACCTCCCTATTCCCCATTACATCGGAAATGCGTATAAATGTGGAGTACCAATACACCGTACAAAGCTACAGCAGGCTGCTTACCTATGGTGGCGTTACCCATGAAGAAGAAAAATGGAGCATAGGCGGGTTTGTGTACTCTGAAAATGACATTAAGAACCAGCCCCTGCAACAAAACCTTACCGAAGAACAGGTAGCCATACTGCAACAGGCAGGTGACGACCCCAGCCAGATGATGGCTCCGTCGGCTTATGTTGACAGTTATTCTGAAAACAAGATATTATACCGCAAAACAACTGTAAACGGTATTGAGGTTTTTGAATATTCCAACAATCCCGATGATGAGCTTTACAATGTACGCTTTAGCTATGTAGGCGAGAATTCAGGGAATTATATACTCGCAAATGCTGCCGCCATAGGCCGTATTTTTGAATATGTCCCTCCGGTAAACGGAATCCCGCAGGGTAACTACGAACCGGTAATACGACTGGTAGCGCCTCAAAAAATACAGATTGCCACCATATTGGGTAAATACAACCCAAGCGAAAAGACCAATATAAATTTTGAGGCTGGTATAAGCAATAACGACCTTAACCTCTTCTCACCTGTAGATGACGACAACAATAATGGTCTTGCAGGAAAACTGGACGCAAAACAGCGGCTGTATACCGGAAAATGGGAACTGGATGCTTTTGCCTACTATCAGTTCGTCCAAAAGGATTTCAGGACCATAGAGCGTCTTTTCAATATTGAGTTTAACCGTGACTGGAACCTTAACGGGATAACCACTACCGAAGGCAACCAAAGCTATCTGGTGGCAGGTACTGTTTTCGGGCTACCGGAAAAGGGGAATTTCAATTATCAGTTGGAGCAGTTGGACTATTCGGGAAGTTTTTCGGGTACGCGTCAGGTGGTGGACAGCCGATTTGTTTTTAATAAGCTATTGGTACAGGACAGGGGAAGCTGGCTAAACAGTAACGGTAATTACTCTTCATCAGAATTTATAAGAAATGAAGCACTTGCCAAATACCATTTCGGGAAAAACTGGGTGGGTGGTACTGTGCGCCATGAAGACAATCGCGAGCGCCTAAAGGAAACAGGACAGCTTTCGATACTGAGTCAGCGATTTGCCGAATATGGGGCTTTTGTAGGACGAGGGGACAGCACCAAGGTGTATATGGAACTGGGTTACCTGCAAAGGTCTAATGACAGTATTGTAAATAACCTGTTGGAAAAAGTAAATACTTCCCGTTCGTATTACTTAAAGTCAAGGCTGCTTAAAACCGATAAAAGCGACCTGACCGTTTTTGTAAACTACAGAAATCTTAAGTTTACCGACCCTGCCATTAAGAACGAACAATCGCTAAACTCAAGGGTTTTATATAACGACAGGTATTTTGACCAGCTTATGCAGGTTACCACCGCTTATGAAACCTCATCGGGTACCATACCGCAACAGGACTTTACCTACCTTGAGGTCGAACCGGGACAGGGCGTTTATACCTGGAACGACTATAACGGCAACGGCATACAGGAGCTTCAGGAGTTTGAGATTGCCCCTTTCCCAGATCAGGCCAAGTATGTACGGGTATACCTCCCTAACCAGATTTTTATACGTACGCACCAAAATAAATTTTCGCAGTCGCTTACCCTTAACCCTAACCAATGGCAAAACGAAAAGGGGATTAAAAAACTGCTATCCTATTTTTACAACCAGTCCTCATTTTTAATTGACAGGAAAATAGAACGCAACCCGGGCAAGTTTGACCTTAACCCTTTTGATACAAGTGAAGAAAGGCTGCTGGGCTTAAATTCCAGCATACGCAACAGCCTTTTTTACAACAGGGGAAAACAGGATCATTCTGTTACTTATACCTATCTTAAAAACAGGGCGAGGACATTGCTTAATGCAGGATCTCAGGAAAGCAGGAACAGTTCGCACCAATTACAATATGCACATCTTGTAAAAAAGACGTGGCTGTTTGGCTTTAACGGACAAACCATAAACGCCGATACCTACAGTGAAAATTACGGCAGCAGGAATTATGAAATACGCGGCTACCTGCTTGCTCCTAAAGTGTCGTATATCTTTTCTAAAAATGCGAGTTGGGATTTGTTCTATGAATACAGAAATAAAGAAAACCGTATAGGCGACAGGGAACTGTTAGACCAGCAGCGTTTGGGAACCTCATTTACCTATGCTTCCGAAAGGCAGTTTACTGTAAACGGGGAATTTTCATTTTATAATAACGCATTTACAGGCAATGAACTTTCTCCGGCGGCCTATCAGATGCTTGAAGGATTACAGGCAGGCAAAAACCTTACCTGGCGATTGCTGTTGCAAAAAAACCTTACCCAGTTCCTGGATGTGAATGTAAACTATCAGGGACGAAAAAGTGAAACCAGTAAAGCCATACATACCGGTAATGTACAGTTAAGGGCATACTTTTAATTAAAGGCAAGTTTTTCCTTATCGGTAAAAGCATCCGACTGAATTACATACTTCCTCGTAAAGATTTTAAGATCTTCCGGCTGTTTTGCATAATTGGCAATAAGAAACTCCTTATCCTCGTCAATTTCTGAAGTATAGCCTGTTATCCAGGGCACATTGTCCTGAATATTTAAACGGATTAGCCTCGCCTCATAGTTTTGGGCGTCTTTTGCAATAACTTCCTCAAGTAAATCAGTCCCTCTGTTAAAATAACGCATTTTCGGAACAATTCCGTTTTCATATTTGGCCATCAGCACCTGTGAAGCAGCTTTATAAGCTAAAAGGGTGGTATTAGTGTGGCTGTTTTCAATTTCCTTTAATGAAGCATAAAAATCAGTAGCTTTTGACTGCGATACTGCTGCATTAATGTATTGCTGCCTTATGGTAGCCAGTTCATTTTTCGGGGTAATAAAAAGAAGACAAAAAAAAAGCCCTAATACTTTCATGAAGATCGTTTTAGGGCATAAAGATATGGGATTTAACCATTAAACAGTTCTTAAATTTAGTTAGCGTCAAAAACCAACGGCTTATTTATCAAGCGAAAAGCTATAGGCTACCTGCACCTCATCGGCTACTTTTTTGCTTACCACACTGGGTACCTCAATATCAAAATCGGCAGGTTTAACCATAAAGTCTCCAGTAATAATAATAGTATTTCCTGATTTTGATACCATAGCCGTATCGGTTATTTTTTTGGCCTTGCCGTGAAGGGTAAGTTCTCCGGTAATCTTAAACTGTTTTGGTTTTTCGGTCACATCCGCCAGGTGGAAATTTTCCAGACTCCCTTTAAATACAGCTTTAGGATATTTAGCGGTTTCAGCATAACTCTCGTTAAAGTGTTCTTCCATCAGGGCAACCTTAAAACGAAAACCTTTCATTAAAGCCAGCACTGCCATTTCTCCGTTATCAGCATTGAATATAGCCGATACCGTTTTGTTTTCGGCCGCCACTTCTTCAAAAGAAGGTACAGAGGCCTCAAATTTTATATTTCCTTTTTTAGTGGCAAACTTTTGCGCCTTGCAGACAAATGGCACAAAAGCCGCCATAAAAAACACCAAGAAGCTTTTTTTAATCATAACTTTTATATTTAGTTATTCTAATAATCCATCCTCATTCCATTGCAGGATAACGTTAATCCGGTTTTGCGACATCCTGCCTGTTTTTGGCATTAAATCCTCCTCTCCCGACTGCAACTGAATACGTGTAAGCAAATCGTGATTGAGTACTGCATCCTTAACCTGGTCATACGTTTGTAAGGGTCTTGATGAAGCATCTCCTCCCGGTGCATGGCAGAAAACACATTTATCATCTACTATACCCTTTACATATCCGGTATAGGTTACCGTACCGTTTATTATAAACTGATCGCTTATATCCTCATAGGTATTAGATTCGCAGGAGCATAAAGCCGCTTCCATTAACGCTATGCTTATATATATTAGTTTTTTCATTTTAAAATACCCTGTATAAGTTAAACCCAAAAAAGAAATCGCCGTTACCCCAGTCGCCCGCCGCAGTGGTTATATAACCGCCTTCGGTCATAGCCTGCGAGTTGGTAAACAATAACTGGAACACGTGTCCACCTGTTTCTATATCCAACCCCACAGAAAGCGGATTTTGGTAATATCCCGGCTTATCAAAATTGTATATGTATTCCATGTTTAGGGAAAGTCTTTTCCCTATTTTATACCTGCCTCCCGCACCCAGCGATACCTGATTATCATTTTCTATATCCGGATTGTACAGGTTTTTATGAATATACATAGGCACTACTTCCAGTGAAAGCTTTTCGGACACTTTTCGTGAAACCAAAAACTGGGTAATGTAGGTAAGCCTGTCATTAAACTCTATGTTAGGGTAGTCATCCTTTTCCAAAAAGGTATTTACATCTACCGTATTGTAGCCTATAACCGTTAAAGGGAAATCGTCTCCCTGATTTGCCAGCCTGTACTTTACGGCTGCCTCATATACTTTTAAAAGGGTGTGGCGTGACGCACTAACCGAAAGCCAGTCAGTAAAACCATAAACCCCTCCAATTTTAGTGGTTGCCATATCCAGTCCAAAAAACTCTGAGATACCGTCCTTTACCGTTCCAAACCTGTGTGAAACTACAAAATAGGCTTCTTTGGCAGCTGGTGTTTTGGTAGACTGTAATGTTACTATCTGTAATCCTTTAAAAGCCGGGGTATCATACCCCTTAGTGGCTGTTGTATCTATTTCTGCCAAAAGGTCGTCCTGTGCAAATGCCGAAAAACCTCCCATAAGGCAAAGCACTGTTACAAAAAAATTCCTCATCCGTATTATTGATTAATTGTACACTGATCCAGTTTTACTTCGCCAAAAAGTTCATCAAAGCCTATACACCTTCCCTTTACTTTAATCTTCTCTCCTGTTTTGGCCGCTAATGCTTTATCAAAGCTGCACGACACACCACCAGTCAATGCCAGTGTAGTACTGTCTGATTCATTTACATTACCAAGCACCACTATGGTTTTATTAAGGTATTTAGAGTTGGCCTTAACCCTATCGGTTTCATAATCCTTTACCAGGGTTTCGGCGGTAATGGTATAAGCTGGCTGCTCTGACTCTATATTACGGGCATCTTTATATAAAAAGCCGAAATAGAAATAGTAGGCTGCTACCAAAACCAGCATCAGTATACCAGAAATGATGAGTATTCTTCTTTTTTTCATGTGTTGGGATTTGTAATAAAAATCTGCTTATGATGCTTAAAATTATCAAACCTCCTGCTGTAAAAAAGAAGAAAAAGGGCATATAGCCCGATTGATTTAGAATTTTGCCCTTATGATTTAGAATTTGTTTTTAAGAAAAACTCACAGGTATAAATAAAAAAAGGCCCTCTCACAATGGGCCTTTTTTAAAAAGAAGATAGTCTCACATTTAATCTTCAGTTATTTCCTGTTTTCATCTATCAGCTTCTGGATAGTGTTCCAATCGTAGTAATGGAATGTCATACCATTACTCATTGCCACAAGCATACCTTTAGGGAATTTGCCTCCCAAATTCAGGCTGGTTGCATCGGCGCCATCACACTCAATAGTTGAGGTTGGTATCTCTGCCAGTAATTTATATTCATTAGGATTACCGTTCATTCCTTCACGAGGATAAACCATAAAAGTATTGGCCTGTTGGTTAGACACCAGTATATATCCTGTAGAGTCGGTAGCCTTATAAATAGCTATCCCTTCATGATCTTCCTTAAAATCAGCTTGACCAAAAAAGGCAAGCTCATCATTACCTCCCTGTGGGTCGGCGTTGTATTTTCTTATACCTTTTCCTTCGTCACAGTAATAAACCATACCAAGTTCGTCATCTACAGCAATGGCCTCAATTTCTTTGTTCATACTGTAATCACCAAACTTCCTTACCACTTTAGCAGTTACCGTACCGTTATCATTTCCGGCAAGTTCATACTGCCATAAATAACTGCCCGATGGCCCACTTTTTCTGCCTACTATAGCATATATAGAAGTAAGACTGTCTTTGGTTTGAGTGTATAGTGCAACGCCCATTGGGTCGCGCTCTGCCTCGCCCGTAAATACATCTATACCGCCATTATCAATTGGCTCAAGATCCGGAAGGCTGAAAACCCTAATCTTGTTGCTTTCCCTCTCGGTGGTAACAGCAACATCGGTTTTTTTACCGCCTATCATCAGTCCGTAAGCAATATCAACATTGTTAGGCCTTTTAAGGGTAATCGATTTTTTTACGATTTTACCATTAAGGTCATATATGTACAATCCGCCATCGGTATCCTTATCAGTTCCTACAATAAGGCTTTTGGTTGCATCTTCTGGGTTTATCCATATAGATGGGTCGTCAGTGTCGTGTGGAGTAGCTTCAGTCACTACAGCAGGCTTTATGGCATCTTCCCTTACCGGGGCCAGCTTATCTCCACAGGAAACAAGCGTTAATCCTAAAGCAGCTGCAAGTATTATGTTTTTTCTCATTTTTTTGTCAGTTCTGTTGTGTAAATAATTTCGCCGTGGTCGTTAACTACCTGTACAAGCATTTTTTTTCCGGTTACAGAAAAGCACATAAACCCGGCTTCGTTGTTGGCATACAGGGTTCCCTCTCGCTCACCACTTGGCCGTACCTCACTCCCCGCCCCCGAAAGGAACTGGGTAGTATAGCGGCCTTTTGGTCTTACTACCTGCAAATCGTGCTCATGCCCGCACAGGTAAGCATCTACCTTATACTTATCAAAAAAAGCGGCAAACTTTTTTTCAAATAATTTTGTATCGGCGCTGTTCTTTCTCTTCCCCCCGCTATATAACGGATGATGCCCTACTACTATTTTCCATTTGGCATCGGTTTTTTCAAGTGTTTCTGCCAGCCATTTCCTTTGTACAGTAGTATCCTGGGCAATAATATTTTCATACATATCATTATCCTTGTTATAGTAGCTGTCTATAAACGGATTAGTATCCATAACTACCATAAGCAGTTTACTGCCGTCTTTAAGGGTAAACGTTTCCTGATAATACTTATCGGGCATTTGCCAGCGGCGGCTCACTTTTGTATAATCTATCTGAGCCTGTATGTTACCGTTGTAATCATGATTACCTAAAGCAACATACCAGTTTTCATACAGCTTTGTATTGGTATAGATGTCTTCAAAAGAATTTTTAAGCTGAGGGTCCTGTGTACTTTCTATCCCGTTAGGATAAAAGTTATCGCCTACAGAGATTGTAAAATCTATATCCAGCGTTATGGCAGCAGCACCCATTTGTTCTGCCACAGGCTTTTGATGGTACTGACCATGACGCCCAAAATCGCCTAATACCAAAAAGTGAAGTGCATCTTCTTCCTGCTGCAGCTTAGGTATAAATTTTCCCTCATAACCGGATTCGGTTTCTTTAAGGTAACCCTGAGCCCCTGCATTAAGAAAGGCCAGCAATGCTGTAAATAGAACCAGTTTTTTCATACTACTTTAAATTTATAGTGCCGGAAGCACCCTATTCTTCCGGCACCTAAATTATTATTTTTAACTCTTAGAAGTCAAACTTAATACCAAGGTTATATCTGCCCTGGTAGTACTCTAACTGCTTAACCCTGTCCTGAACACCCTGATAGTAACGTAAAGGCTGGTTTGTTAAGTTTTTAGCCTCGGCAAATATGCGTAGGTTTTTAGCAATCTTGTATGATGCGTTTATGTCAAGGAAGAATTGTTTGTCGTAGTAACTGTCGTTAAACTCATCTGATCCAAGTTCGTCAAGATAATCTGAAGCGAAGTTTGTTGAAACCCTTGCAGAGAACTTACTGTTTTCCCAAGAAAGCGATCCGTTAAACATGTGCGGTGCAGTACCCGGAAGGCTAACGTCTTTTCTTTCGTTACCGTCTTCATCAGCAATACCTTTTGCTTTAGAATCAGTGTAAGTATAGTTAACATATACACCAAAGTACTTAAGGAAGCCCGGTAAGAAATCAAGCTGTCTCTGGAAAGCAACCTCAAAACCGTATACATCTACATTATCACCATTTCTTGACTGAACGAATGTCCACTCCTCCCCAACCGGAACAGGATTATCCTGACCAGGGAAATCGTTAGCAAAGTCAGTATTAGAATACTGGTTGTTGCTGTAAGTATAGATAAAATCCTGAAGGTTTTTATAGAACACCCCTCCTGAAATTAAACCTACCGACTTAAAGTAGTTTTCTGCCATTAAGTCGAAATTGTAAGCATAAGTAGCTTTAAGGTCAGGGTTACCTGCCATGATTTCAGAATCAGAAGCTACGTTGTTGATATAAGGAGCCAGGTCATAATAATTAGGCCTTGCCAATGATGTTGTAAATGCAGCCCTGATTACTAAATCGCTTGTAGCGTCATATTTAAAAGTAATACCCGGTAAAACATTAGTGTAAGAGTTTGTAGTTTCAATTTTTCCTTCAAGCTCCTCTTCATCAAGTACCCTGTTACCGGTATAATCTATGTGAGTATTCTCTATACGGGCACCAAGAATCACAGAAAGTTTATCTGATAAATCCTGATCCCATCTTACATAACCTGCAAAAATGTTTTCTTTTGCTTTATAGTTTACCGCAAGGAATTCAGACGGATCTGATTCGCTTTCATAAAGGTTTGGATTGTTTAGGTCTAATCCGCCAAGGTAAGCAGCCGAAGCAAATGTACCGGGTACATACTGGCTTCCCGGATTAAATCCATCACCTCCCCAGTAGCTTGTAGCAACATCTGCAAGGGTAATATCCTCAAGAGGCTCATAAGCAAAGAAGTTATTATCCCTAAGCTTATCTTTTAACCTTAAACGTAAACCTGTTCTTAAACGTCCTTTTTGTCCTTCTATAACCGAGAATGGGAAACGGATATTTACTTTAGCACCAAACTCGCTTTCTTTAGTATAGTCACGGTTTTCTGTAAGCTCACTGAATTCAAATGAAGAAAGGTCTTCTCCTGTAGTAGTTACAAAAGGCTTTCTCATGTCAGAAAGGTTTACATTAAAAGGAAGATCTTCCTGCTCAAACTCGATGTAACGCTCGTTAGGACGGAACTCTTTTGCAACAGCATAGTTTGCCTGCCAGTCTAAATCCAGTTTAGGACTTAAAAGGTGTTCACCTCTTAAAGAGTAGTTTTGTACCATTTGGTCTTCCAGCCTTCTGTTTTTATTACGATTGTTATCTATACCTCCTTTGGTTTCTCTTTTTACCGTACCCATGTAGCTTACAATTTCCTCACCGTTATATTCCGGCTCAATATCATCATAAGTAATCCTGAAACGGTTTTCACGGTCGTCTCTCCAGTTGTAAATACCGCTTGCAAAAATGGTATTGTACTCGTTAAACTTATAGTCTACCGCAAATGACCCACTGCGACGTATACGCTGTACATCATATTTTCTTATCTGTTGTTCCTGTACGTATACATTCCCAAAATCGTCCTCAGTCCATACTGCCTCGATGTTGTCCGATCCAAAATCGTTATCATTGTAAGATCCGCTTACAACCACACCAAGTTTGTTATTTAAATAACGGTTACCATATACAAACGCACCCGTATATATACCTTTTTCGCGAATAGGGCTGTAACCTCCTGCAAGTGTTGCAGAAATCCTCTCGCCGTTTGGAGTAGCACGAGTAACAAGATTAACCGATCCACCTATTGCATCGGCATCCATATCCGGAGTAAGTGTTTTATTTACCTGAATGGTAGAAATCATATCTGACGGAATAAGGTCCATCTGTACATTACGATTATCACCTTCTGCGGATGGGATTCTGTCACCGTTAAGGGTTACCGAGTTAAGCGACGGGGCTAAACCACGCACAATAATATTACGTGCTTCACCCTGGTCATTCTGCATAGTAATACCCGGCACACGCTTAAGTGCATCACCAATGTTAGAATCGGGAAAACGACCTACCTGGTCACTCGAGATTACATTAGTAATATTACTGTTGTTTTTTTGCTGATTAAGTGCCCTTGCCTGTCCTCTAAGTGCATCTCCTACCACAACAACTTCGCTAAGTGTTTCAGATCCGCTTGTTAAAACAAAGTTCACAGTAGTATTTTTACCTTCCTCAACAGTCACTTCCTGAGATTGTGACTGGTAGCCCAGATAAAGGACCTCTACAGTATAAGTACCTGCCGGCACTTCTAAAAATTCAAAATCTCCTATCTGGTCAGAAATAGTATAGCGATTCCCTATACTTAGTTTTACTGTTGCACCGGGAAGCGAGAAATTCTCATCCTGATCGGTAATCTTACCGGAAATAACACCGGCCTTTTGAGCATAAGCAGAAACGCTCAGCACAAAAACCGATATAAAGAGTAATAATTGTTTCATTGATTTAATTTTTGTGTTTGTTGGGCGCAAAACTAGGAACCACATGTAAAGTAGGAGTTAGCACTTTATTATGTCAAAATGACTATAATACTAAATCAATGTAAACATTGAAAAGAAACTGTTAACTAACCTCTTCTATAAATATTTTATTAACCAAAAAGAAAAAGTTGTAACTTTAATACAGCCAACAATCTCTTTTTAAGCATTTTAAAAAGACTCCAACCCTACAATATGCAAACACAAAAGTTATTTCAGCACCTTTTATTACTCTCTTTTCTTATTGTGCTTCCTCAACAAACATCAGCTCAGGCTGTGTTGGCATTGTTTTTTGGAGATAAGATACAAAGCGATAAGGTTTCGGTAGGTTTATATTTTGCAGGGCAGTCGTCTTACATTACCAATACAGATGACAGTAAGAATTCCCTTGGGCTTGCCATAGGTGCTTATACCGATATTAAGCTTGGGGAAAGCAACAAGTGGATGATAACAAACTTCATGTCGTTTAAATGCCCTAAGGGAATGAAGGATATCCCCTTAAACTATCAGGTTATTGAAAATGCCGATTATCCTGCCGACTCAAGAATTGAGCGCAAGCTTACCTATTTTGAAATTGTTCCGCTATTACGATATAAGTTCACTCCTTCCTTAAGCATTGCCGCAGGGCCACAGTTTGGGGTTAGAATAAAAGCCAAAGATTTATACATCGACGAACGCGAAGACGGATCTACCAGCACGGTAGAATATAAAACCAAAGACTATTTTACCCGATTTGATGCCGGACTGGCCGCCGATCTTCAATATGTATTGGAAAAGGGTGAGGGTATTCACTTTAACTTCCGTTTTTGCTCAGGACTAACCAACATATATAAAAGTAATGTACCGTTTACAGGACATAACCAGTATTTTCATTTTGGGGTAGGTGTGCCCATTGGCGGAAGTAAAAAACCAAAATAGCCTATGAAAAAGTTATACTCTTTCTCATTCTTAATTCTTGTTTTGTCATTAGCTCCTGCAAAGGCACAGGATTTACGGGAAGCCTACAGGGACAGTATTGCAAACTCTCAATGGCCTTATGTATTGCCTGCATGGGGGCAGCGCATTACAAAGAGAGGCATCGACCTGCCTTATCCTGCCGGGATAATGATAAACTATGTAAATGCATCACAAAAAATAAACATTAGTGACTTACAGGTTGGTATTAACGACTTAGACCCTGTACCTCTGGACTTTGTGAAGTTTGGTGAGGTAAAGGCAAAAGTGCAAAGCATTAATACCCGAATTGATGTTTGGGCCCTGCCGTTTGTTAACTTGTACGGAATTTTCGGCAAAACGTGGGCAAATACATCTGTAGAGGTGGTTTATCCTGTTCATTTTAAAAGTGAAGTAGACTTTAACGGAAGCATAATGGGTGCCGGGCTTACCTTTGGCGGCGGGTACAAACATGTTTTCGGGACTATAGACTATAATCACACCTGGAGTCGGTTTGACGAGATAAAAGGAGCCATACATTCACAAATGGTGACTCCCCGATTTGGATATATTTTTCAGTCTAAAAGGCATCCTGAACGCAATCTTGGCTTGTGGATAGGCACACAGGGACTGTTTATAAACCGGACTACCGAAGGATCTATAAATCTGGGAGATCTTAATGTAGGCGTTAACCCTATAGACTTAGACATTGAAGGAACCGACTGGTATCAAAACCTTGGCCCGGCACAAAAACTGGTGGTAAAACAAATAGCCGACAAGGTAAAAGACAAACTTGAAAACATAGACGTATCGGACACTACACTTAAATACTCCCTTAAAAAAGAAGCCGTATCGCACTGGAGCATGTGTTTTGGCGGCCAATACCAGCTTAACCATAACCTGCAGTTTAGGTTTGAAACCGGATTTTTGGGCGGACGCTCATCCATATTAGTATCAACAAATTACAGATTTGGATTCTAAAATGAGAAGGGCCTTACTTTACATATTATTTTTTTCCTCTGTAGTAACTCTTGCTCAGGACAAAAAGGAGAGAGTAAAGGTAAGCATGCGCGACTCGCTTGACGGAGCTTTTGACATGAGCGACTATCTGATTTATGCGCATGGTTTTATTGCCGTGCCTACCATTATTACTGAGCCTGCATTTGGAAGTTTTGGTGGTGCGCTTGTACCCGTTTTTATAAATAAAAAAGACCCGTATGTAAATCCGGAAACAGGGAAGATAACACCCGTTCGACCCGAAATAACCGGAGCGCTGGGTATGTATACCGCAAACGACAGTTGGGCAACAATGGCTTTTAGGAGCGGTACCTTTGCCAAACAGGGAATCACCTATAGGGCAATGGCCGGATACGGAAGTCTCAATATCTCGTTGTATGAAACACTTCCCGAAATAGGCGAACAGGAGTTTAATTTTCATTTCAACACCATACCGGTTTATCTTCAGGCACTTAAACTGCTTAACAACCCAAAATGGAGTGTGGGTGGTAAATATTTCTTTCTTAAAACAGAATTATCACTACCGGGGGGAAACCTCCCTGAGTTTATACGAAACAAAGAAGTAAACAGCATTACCAGCCAGCTTGGAGGAATTGTTCAGTATGATGATCGCGATAATATTTTTACTCCGGATAAGGGAATTCGCGTACAAGGTAGTTTCTTCTGGTCAGACAATATAATTGGCAGTGATTTTGATTCCTGGCGTATAAACTACACAGTCATTGGTTATAAACCCATTACCAAAAAACTTATTGGAGGTATACGCATTGAAGGAACCAATGTATTTGGGAGCCCGGCTTTTTTCCTGAAACCTGCTGTTGATTTAAGAGGTACGGCAGCAGGCCGCTACCAGGCCAACAACACCTTAGTCACAGAAGGCGAGTTGCGATGGGACGCCTACAAGCGATGGAGTGTTATGTTTTTTGGAGGTTTGGGCAGTGCCTTTGATGATTATGACCAGATGTTTGACAAGCCACTTGCTTACGGCTACGGAACAGGCTTTAGGTACCTTATTGCCCGCAAGTTTAAACTGCGAATGGGCATAGATGTGGCAAAAGGTAATGAACAATGGGCCTACTATATTGTTTTTGGCAGTAACTGGCTACGATAAATCATACCACAAACCTTGGTATATCCATAGGCAGCCTGGTTAGCAGCTCATAGTTTAACTGACTGCTCAGTTCTCCAAATGATGCCACAGTAATTTCCTGTTCACCCTGTTCCCCTATAAGGGTAACCTTGTCGTTTATTGCTACATTAGGGATATTGGTCACATCTGCTATTACGCAATTCATATTTACCGTACCGACTACCGGAGCCCTCATTTCATTTACAAGCACATGCCCGGTATTGCTAAGACTTCTGCTAAAACCGTGAGCATATCCTACGGGCACAACAGCTACTTTTATTTCCTGATGGGCAAAATAAGATGAGCCGTAGCCTATAAACTCTCCCGGAGGCACCGTTTTTAAACTCATAATCTTACTCTCCCAGCTTATAATACGCCGTAAAGGAGATTTTACCGTTTTATATTTATTGAGGTATTCTATTAATATTTCAGGGCTTGGCCAAAAGCCATACTGCATAATCCCTATGCGTATCATGTCATGATGCATATCAGGTAAACGAACGGCTGCCGCACTACAGCAGGTATGTATCATTTGGGGCTGTATGCCTGCATTTTTAAATTGTTTTATTGCCCTTTTAAAGTTTATCTTCTGCTTCTTAACCCTGAAATAATTAGTTATGCTTTCGGCACCGGCAAAGTGCATGCATAAACCTTTAAATACAAGTGTATCGGTATTAGCCTTAAAAACATCTGCCAATTGCGGAATCATGGCAGGTTCAAATCCGGTGCGGTACATACCTGTTTCTATTTCTATGTGTACCAATGCCTTTTTACCTATCTGTTTTGCGGCTTTTATGGCGGCGGTTAGCCTTTCCGTATTAAAAACATAAAACTCAATCTCGTTGGCAATGGCCCATTCCAGATCAGAATCCTCAATAGCACCCATTATCATAATGGTCGTGGCCGATGATACCGTGTTTTGAACCCTTGCTGCCTCCTCGGCATTAAAAACCGAAAAATGGTTAACCCCACAGTCTTCGGCCATGGTAACATATTCCTCTATGCCGTGCCCATAGGCATTACCTTTAACTACGGCACTTATTTTTGTATCACTAAAATATTCCCTCAAAAAATCCCAATTACTCTGTAGTGCATTTTTGCTAAGTTTAATATGGGTGGATTTCATCATAACTGTTGTGCTTTTCTGTGTATTTCAATAAACATTTTAATTGCGGTCTCTGTTATCTCATCAGGATAATCATATTCGGGATGGTGCAATGGCTTGCAATCCTCTCCCGATCCTATACCAAACATAGCCCCCGGAAACAAATTGGTAAATACCCCAAAGTCTTCCCCAAAGCGAAAGCCCTGTGCTAGTGTTTCCCTTTCCAGTTCGAGTTCATAGGCTGCGCTATTGATAATATCTACCGCATTATGATCGTTTTGATTGGATTCAAAAGGTTCAATCATCCTAAAACTTACTTCCAGTCCTTCTTCCTCCGCTATCTTTTGTGCAAAGCCTCTGGCTGTACTAATGGCATCATCGAGCCTTTGATTATTATCGGCACGCATGGTTAAATGAACCGACCCCTCCCCTGCCGAAACGCCGTAAGCCATCTCTCCCAGTTGGGTATAAACAGGAGTAACCGTTATATAGGCCGGTTTGTTTTCTTCGTTAAGACCTAATGCCTTTAGGGTATATTTACTCATGGCTGCTGCGGGATTCCTACCGTTCCACGGTTCGGCGGCATGTGCGGTGTATCCTTTAAAGTAGGCAGCAAGACTAACAACACTGGATGTAAAACTGCCTGTTTTGCAAACTATCTTATGTTTTTTGAAACCCGGCAGGTTGTGCAAGGCAAAAACCATATCAATATCCAGCGATTTAAAAACAGGATCTAAAGCCACATTACGGGCTCCCCATCCATTTTCTTCGGCTGGCTGAAACAATAGGTATACATTACCGTTTAAAGGCTTTTTTTCTCCAAAAAACTGTGCAACGCCATACATTATAGTACTGTGACCGTCGTGTCCACATTTGTGAGATACTCCGGGTATGGTGGACTTATAAGTAATATCGGTATTCGTTTCCTGTATTGGCAGGGCATCCATGTCGGCACGAAACAAAATACTTTTCCCCGGCTGCTCCCCATAAAAGGTTACAAGTATACCGGTTTGTGCCACTTTATCTATTTTATCAGGATTTAGTTTTTGCAACAACCCAAAAAGGTACGATTGGGTATTGTACTCCTGTTGTGAAACTTCAGGATGCTGATGCAGATAATGCCTTACAGCGGTTAAGTTTTCCATAATCATCTGTTTAGGCTAATAATGATACTAAAAAATACCGAGGTAAGGAAGAATCTTACGGACTTTAACGGTATTTAAACGCTTTACTCTATAATCTCCAGTGTACCGCCATCTATCATCAGGTTAAATTTGTAGATATGATTCTTATCGGCAAATGTATCTTCCATTACATGTCTAAAAGATTGCTCGTCAATTACCTCACTCATCTTCTTTATACCCTCCAAACCAAAGTCTTCAGAATAAACCACATCAAGATATCTTACCGTAGAGGAAGTTTTTTGGCTCTTGTCCAAGCATTTAAAATACAGGCTTTCCAAAGTATCTTTATAAAGATTATCTCTAACCAAGTGGTAGTCTTCACGCTCAATCATTCCGTCATAGCGTACATACCATTTTTCTTTTTTTATAGTTTCAATTTTTTCCTCTGTGAAAAATTCACGTACTGTTAACTCAACCCTGTTACCGCCCATAATTTCATATTCTCTGTACGAATAAAAATCATTATTTAGATTTCTTTTATACTTATGGGAAATATGAAGCATGGCCATAAAATCGGTATTGTTATTTGATGTAATTAAATAACTGTCACTACTGTTTCCTGAATTTACCTTTATTATAAGAACCTGTGTTTTTTCATTAAGGCTCCAGTAATTATCAAGAATTATCTCAGTATTGTTTTGAGGAAACATTTCAACACCTACCGTTTTGAGTTTAGCTTCCCAATACGGGTTTACCTTTTTATCGTTGGTAAGTAAAAACCTTAAATAATCTATGTGGGTAGTATCGGAAAAGACCGGTTTAGTTGCTTTATCTGTTACAGAAGAACCTTCTTTAACAGCAGAGTTTTGCTTACAGGAAAGCACTAAACACAGGCAGACTGCGTAAAAAATTACATTAGTTTTTTTTCTCATGCTTTTTAGTTGGCTCCTTAAATATAGTAAAAAAATATTCTTACATATTTGAGATATCTTCCTAAGTATATCTACCTGATTTTAAAAAACCGTGGTTTTTACGCTACTCTAATTTACTATACAAGCGTAATTTAGCATCAACAATCAATTGATTTACAACCAAAGGTGGAACAGCTACCACTCTAAAAAACGGGCGTTTTTCCGAAAAGCCTTACGAGTAGGAAAACCAACTAATAAATTATAATATTATGTCAAATTCAGTAGAAGCTCCTGCAGTAGTAGGAGGATGGACTGCTTATCATCCACTAACCCCTGCAGACAGACAGGTGTTTGATGAAGCAATGAAAGGTTTTGTTGGGGTTAGTTATAACCCGCAATCAGTATCAACTCAGGTAGTAGCCGGTAAAAATTACCGTTTTAGATGCCTGGCTTCTATGCCGCCTGCAGAAGTGGTTTGGGAAGCTATTGTAGAGATCTATCAGCCACTTAACGGTGCGCCTCACATTACAAGCATCACAAGAATATAACTTTTTGCTTTTAATTAGTAATAAGGCCGTTTGGTATAAAACCCAAA
Organism: Flavobacterium beibuense; assembly: GCF_004151245.1. Lineage (GTDB taxonomy): Bacteria > Bacteroidota > Bacteroidia > Flavobacteriales > Flavobacteriaceae > Flavobacterium > Flavobacterium beibuense_A. Next base: position 8,825 of record NZ_JUIW01000005.1, on the reverse strand, counting down.
CGGCTTTAGTAATTATACACGTAAAATTACCTGATTTTAAAAACCGTGGTTTTTACGCTAAAACAGTCTTTTTATCATTTATAAATTAGCTCCTGCAACCACACCTAGTTTCTTAACAAATCAACCAACCAAAAACACTACCATTATGACAGCCCAAAATAAAACAGAAGAGCCTGTAATGGGTATGTGGAGTGCCTACAGCAAACTCACCCCACAGGACAAAGAAGTTTTTGAAGAGGCCTTAGAAGGCTTTATAGGCATTAACTACAGGCCACTTACAGTTGCTACCCAGGCTATTGACGGAACCAACTATCATTTTAAATGTATGGCATGCCTGCCTCCCAATGCTATAATGTGGGAAGCGATAATAAAAATATACAAACCCCTAAAAGGGAAACCACAAATAAAAGGCATTACTAAATTATAGCCCCCTTATCTTTCATCCAACTAAAAACCGTTTGCTAATTTACTTTACAGGCGGTTTTTTTATTCTTGATAAAAATTCGTTAACCCTGTTTTATTCAATTTTTGAATTCTTTAGATTTGCTTTTTACACAAGCCAAAATAATTAATCGAAGAAATTACTGTAAGCCTATGGGAATGTTTGTAATAAGCAAACGAACGAACGGAGACTATAAATTTGTTTTCACTTCCAGAAAAGGAAAAACGATTTTTACCAGCTTAAGCTGTAAGCAAAAATCGGATTGTGAAAAGATAATTGAAGCCATTGCCGGAGATATTTCCCAGTTTACCTTCAGGAAAAACAGCACCCCTTCTGGCAAGCATTTCTTCAGGCTGTCTAAAGACGGATTTATTTTGGCCACCAGTCGAAAATACTCCACACCGCTTATGCTGCAAAAAGGTATAGACGAAATAACAAAATATGTGCTTACGGCTGAAATTCTTGATTTTTCTGCCGACAAATCTATTTTCCCACCAGAGGAAGAGGTATTTGCTGATGCTACTGAGAATAATTAACCGAATGTCTTAATAATATTTAGGCAGTTCCAACCAGTCAACAATATCAAGTGTATATTTATTAAAGAATAGTATAAAAAAACCTGAGAACATTACACTTATAAAGCACACTATAGAAATAAGCTTTACATATTTAACCGGACTGAATTTTGTTACTAATCCTATTATAAAGGGTAATAATATCATATAGAAAGGAAACATAAAGTAACTTCCTAATCCATAAGCACGACTACTGAATTTATAGTCTAAAAATAATGCTGCATATATAATAGCAGAAAGCAATAAGCCCATTAAAAAGTAAACGGGTTTAGTATCTTTAAGAGATGTAATAATAAAAATTACAGCAGCAATAAATACCATAGCACAGGCTAAAAGAAAAAGTCCAATAAGTATCCCCATAGTTAAAGAGCATTAAACTTTTAAAGAACCCCTAAACCCTCTTGCCGCATAATAGGATTCCGCACCATTATGGTAAAGGAAAACTATATCATACCTGCGGTCGCAAAATACTGCCCCGCCCAGTTTTCTTATGTTATCTGGAGTTTTAACCCAACTTGAGGTTTTGGTATCAAACTTACCTAAGGTTTGCAGTTCCCTGTACTCTTCTTCGTTTAATATATCAATACCCATAGAAGCCGCTACATCTACGGCACTGCCACCTGGTTTATGCTCTTTCCTGGATTCCAGTGCTTCCCGGTCATAACAAAGGCTCCTGCGTTTTGGACTTTCGGCAGAGCAGTCATAAAAAATATACTCACCTGTTTTTTTGTCAACACCCACCACATCGGGTTCGCCACCAGTCTCTTCCATAGCATCCAGCGACCATAGCTTTTGCGGACTGGCTTCCAGTTTAGCCTGTACCTTATCCCACTCCACCCCTTTATGGCGGTCCATATTCTTTTCGAAACGTGCTTTTAAAACCTTAAGCAGCTCTGCTGCCTGATCTTTAGATAATTCTTTTTTATTGCTCATTTTTTACGCTTTTATACTATTAGTCTTTCTTGCTGTCGGCCTAAAGTACCATGAAACTATTGTTAGCACTATAAGCAGTGTAGGCCCGAACAATTCTCCAGCTGGACTGCCCGATGCAAGATGTGAAATTATCGCCCCGGTCATGGCAAAGAAAAATCCGGCATAAGCCCATTCCTTTAGCATGGGATACTTAGGGATAAGCACAGCAATAACCCCTAAAACTTTCCATATCCCTAATATAGTTAAAATATAAACAGGGTAACCCAGTTGCGTTATCCTGGCTGTTTCCTCTTCAACCTTTAAAAGCTGTACGATTCCGGTAGAAAGCATCCCTAAAGAAAGCCATCCTGTGGCAATCCAGTAAATAATCCTGTTTCTTTTTTCCATAGTTACTGTTTTAAATTGCTTACTATTTCCTCCAGGCGGTTGTGTGCCATATTTAGCCCCTGTGCAAACGGAAGCTGCAACATTTGATTACGCATTGCTACCGACCTATACACTATATGCATAGTAAGTCTGCTGGTAGTATCGGTAAGTTTCTCAAATTCCAGAAATTCGAGTTGTACCTCAAAAGGTGTATTCTCCATTTCAAAAGTGCGCACTATCCTTTTACTGGGTTCAAATTCATGAAAAGTACCATTAGCACTAAATACCACCTGCCCTTCCGGGTTTGTGGTTTCAAACCTGTATCCCCCATACTTTTTAGCTTCCAGTTTCACTACGTTTGTAGTCATCCACTGCCCAAAAAGATCGGGATCTTCATATGCCTTAAAAAGCAGCTCTACCGGCAAATCAAAATTTCGGATCACTACCAGTTCCTGTCTGCTGTCTTCAGCATGAATTTTTGTTTTTAGTTCCATTATTGTTCGTTTTTTGATTGATAATTCTTCATTACGGCTTCGAGCTTGTTGAACCTGTCGTCCCACATTTTACGGAAAGGCTCAATAAAATCGGCAATCTCCTTCATCTTTTCCGGATTTAAATGGTAGTAAATCTCCCTGCCGTTTTGTTCCTGCTTAAGCAACTGACATTCGGTTAGTATCTGCAAATGCTTGGAAACTGTAGGCCTTGCGGTATCAAAGTTAGAAGCAATAGCTCCTGCTGTCATTGCCTGTGTAGCCACCAAAACAAGTATTGACCTTCTTGTTGGGTCGGCTATAGCCTGAAATACATCGCGTCTTAAATTCATCGTGTAGTTATTTGACTACGAATATATATGTAGTTATTTAACTACGCAAATTTTTAAATCAATTTTTATAAATTTAATTATCTTTGCAACTAAGATACTTTTTAAATAAGATATATGGATATCACTGAAAACGCCCTTAAAGTAAGGAAACTGAGCCAACAGTTTGCCTATACTTCCATTCAAATGCACGAAAACATCGGCAGAAAAATAGGATTAAGCGGCACTGACCACAAATACTTAGGGTTCTTAATTCAAAAGGGAGAAATGACCGCAGGTGAGCTTTCGGTACTTACAGGATTAACAACCGGTGCTGTTACCGGACTTATAGATCGTTTTGAAAACAAGAAACTTGTGAAAAGAAAGGCTGATAAACATGACAGGCGAAAAATAATAATTGTGCCTAATCATGATAAAATAATTAATCTTATAACTCCTTTCTATCAGGATTTTCAGGATAATACAGATAAATTATTCACTACATTTTCGGACAGTGAACTAAAAACACTGGAAAAATATTTTGAAAATGCGATGAAAATAATGAACGAAAAAATCGATCAATTAAACAAATAGTTAGAAATGAAGAATACAGAAATTGAAGTGAATAAAGAAGATGTTTTAGACAGTGGCCCATTTTACCACGGAACGAGAGCTGACCTGAAAATTGGTGACCTTCTTACAGCAGGCTTTAGATCTAACTATCACCCGGGAACCATAATGAACCATATTTACTTTACAGCTTTAAAAAATGGCGCAGGCCTTGCAGCAGCCCTAGCTAAAGGAAATGGTGCTGAGCGTGTATATCTGGTAGAGCCAACAGGATATTATGAAAATGACCCTAATGTAACCGACAAAAAGTTTCCCGGCAACCCAACCAGATCCTACCGCAGCAAAGAACCTTTAAAGATTATTGGCGAAATAACCGACTGGATAAGACTGACACCGGAAGAAGTGCAGAAGTGGCATGAAAATCTTAAAAAACTACATCAAAACCCTGATGCAAAAATCATAAACTGATTACCTCCACCTACTCTCCCGCCATTCTTTCTGTTCCTTTTCATTTAGAAAAGTCCAGGCTACAATTCGGGTAGATTTATTACCGGTACCCATAGGTATAGTTTTAACCACATTGGCACCTACATGCTCTAAGGCTTTATAAATTCCTTTAAGATTACTTTGTTTTGAAACCAGCGTAGTGAACCAATAGCAGTTTTTAGCCGTTTTTTGGCTCTCTGTAATCATTGTAGCCACAAAACGGTATTCTCCGCCATCATAAATAAGTTCGTTGCTTATACCCGCAAAATTAAGCTCAGGAGTTTTATATTTTTTACCAGAAAGATTCTTCACCTTTCGCTGTGTGCCTTTTTGGGCTTCTTCGGCCGACGAATGAAACGGAGGATTACACAAGGTAACATCTATCTTTTCCTGCACCCCTATAATTCCTGTAAAGATATTTTTAGGATTTTGCTGAAGCCTGCATTCTATCTTATCCTTAAGAATAGGATTAGCATCTGTAATACTTTTAGCCGATTCAATAGAATCTGCCACAATATCACTCGCTATAAAATTCCAGTTATATTCTGTAACGCCAAGAATAGGGTAAATACAACTGGCACCGGTACCCACATCAAGGCATGTAATTTTATTACCTAAAGGCATTGTACCTTTATTGCTTTTGGCTAACAGGTCTGCAAGGTAGTGGATATAGTCGGCACGCCCCGGTATGGGCGGGCAAAGGTTTCTATCAGGAAAGTTCCAGTGTTGTATTCCGTAATAGTGATGAAGAAGCGCCCTGTTTAAAAGCTTAACGGCAACCGGATTGGAGAAGTCGATCGAATCATTACCAAATTTATTGGGTTTTATAAAATCGGCCAGTTGGGGAACTGCAACCACTAAAGCATTAAGATCATAAAGCCCCCTGTTTTTATTACGCGGATGTAATTCTGATTTTTCTTCCCTATCCTTTTTTAAAGACATACCTTGGTGATTACTTGTAGTCGGCCAAAGATACTTAAAAATGAGGAAAGGGGATTTGAGAAGAAACTTATAAGATACTATATAAACAAAAAATCTTCAGTTTTCACTGAAGGTTTTTATCTGTAGGAAAGATTGGCAGTTATCGAACTCTTTTACAAAGGATAATTTTATCTATTAGCTTCAGGCCACTTCTCCTTCCATTCGTCAGACCATCTGAAATCATTTCTATAACTTTCAGAAATATAAGTATAAATAAAAGCTTCTTTTTTACCTCCGGGCTTTATTATATATAGATAACTTCAGATATATTTATACCATCATCTCAAAATAAATATCTATCAAATGACTTTTCCTTTCAGCAATTTGTTGTTTACTAACAACTATCCCACTAAACCTCTTTTAATATTATCAACTGTTTTTTGTGGTGAAGTTGATGTATATAACATAATAGCTATAAAACACCCAAAGGCGGCTATTAACAAAATGATTTTATTTCTTTTAGTCATAAAGCTCATCTATGTTTTTACTATATATATATATATTAAATTTAGTATTTAAAACGAAAATACTTAATATTCAAAATTATATCCTGACTTAATAAAAGAATGTTCATTCTCCCCACTACATGTAAAAAGGATTTCACATAAATCATTATCGTCACATTGTCTTGATTCAATTTTTCCATTTTCCCTATCTATAACCAAAGAGCCTATATATCTAAGTTTATTATCTTCATTTTTATAACAAAAGAGATTGTCTTCTTTCAAAACCCGAATAATTTTTATTCCATCTCCTGTTAAACAAACTTCTTCATAACAAAACTTTAAATTTAAATCTAAGTCTTTAGTTATTTCAAAAACTTTAGTGACAACTGCATTATACGAATTTCCATTATGAACTCTTTCTTTAAGGTATATATAAAGATTATTGTCTATAAGCTCTGTTTTAATATTAGGATAATCAAGAAGTTTAAAGTCAAATCCATTTTCTGAATTAAACCCCCATTTACCGTTTATTTTTATATAATTATTGGCAACCCTTTTTTCTAAATGATTATAGGGAAGTATAAAAATCTCTTTGTTCAAACCATCATTAACAACTAGTGCGTAAGTATCTATATCATTGTTATTTTTAATCTTAAATAATACAGTAGTCTTTAAATATTTAATAGACTTAAGGACTTTCTCAAATTCCGTCACAACTTCATTTGGAGTACTTTCTGTGGGGCTATTCGTATCGTTATACAGAACATAGTCATTGTCATCTCGAATTATCGTTTTATCGAGATTCTGTGAATAGGATAATCCATTTAACAGGAATAATCCAACTACTAAAATTTGCTTCATGGTTTACTGCATTATAAAGTGAATGGGCATTGTGCCATACCATTACTAATATAAACAAAAAAACCTCCAGTTTTCACTGAAGGTTTACACCTGTGGAGAAGATGGGAGTCGAACCCACGACCTCTTGCATGCCATGCAAGCGCTCTAGCCAGCTGAGCTACATCCCCGCTTGAGAGCAGCAAATATAATATATTTCATTTCTAAAAATACAAACTTTTAAGCAATTTGTTTTTATCCTTTACTATTTGCCTTAATTTTACCCAAAAACCAAATAATATGAGTACTACTACAAGACCTAATGGTTCTTTATATACCAAAATAGAAAACAAAATTGCGACGGTTGAGTTTGGCCACCCTGCCAGTAATTCCTTTCCGGGAGAGCTGCTTCAAAGACTAACTGATGAACTTAATTCCCTTAGCAATAATAATGAAGTAAATATTATTGTACTGAAAAGTGAAGGCGATGGGGCTTTTTGTGCCGGAGCTTCGTTTGACGAACTTCTTGCCGTTTCTAACCTTGAAGAAGGAGCTGTTTTCTTTGCAGGCTTTGCCAATGTTATCAACGCGATGCGCAACTGCAGTAAACTGATAATAGGCCGCATTCACGGAAAAGCTGTGGGCGGAGGGGTAGGACTTGCTTCTGCCTGCGATTATGCGCTGGCTACCGAAGGAAGCGCCATTAAGCTATCGGAATTTACTATTGGCATAGGTCCGTTTGTTATTGCTCCTGCCGTTGAGCGTAAAATGGGAAAGGCTGCCCTTGGTGAAATGACACTGGCTGCACACGAATGGAAAAATGCCTACTGGGCACAGGAAAAAGGCCTTTATGCAAAAGTTTTTGAAAACGTAAAGGAATTGGACAAAGAGCTTGACATCTTTACCTCAAAGGTAGCATCTTACAACCCAGAGGCACTTGATGCCATGAAAAAAGTACTTTGGGAAGGCACCGAAAACTGGGACAACCTTCTTGCCGAAAGGGCTAAAATATCAGGAAGGCTTGTACTTTCCGAATTTACTAAAGAAGCTTTAGAGAGGTTTAAAAAATAACCTCTCCCCTTGTTTTTAACCAGCCTGTAATACTTAATCGTTCCTGTTTTACAGGCTTTACTTCATGCTCAAGCACACTGCTTTCAAAAATAACCATACGCCCCTGCACAGGGTAAATATTCTCTATACGTTCAGTACCGTTTTCAGGTATATATATGGCAAGCTCACCGCCATATTCAGGCTGCCAGTCTTCTTCATTAAGATAACATACTATAGAGAGCCTTCTCCTGCTGTCATTTTGAAATGTATCTAAATGGCGTTTGTAAAAAGTGCCTTCCGGATATAATGCATAATGAAACTCCTGCTCTGTTATACCCATAAAACAGGTTCTGTTAAGATAATCAACAAAGTCGTTTAAGCGGGAAAAGAATCTTGTTTCGGCAGCATTGCAATTGGCTTCATCCAGCCAAAAGATAAAATCGCCCCTTACGGCTTTCATAACCTGTTCGTTAGTCCAGTTTCCTATGGCCGATTTCTTAAACTGGTCATCATCATATTTGGTAAGCAGGCTTTGGCGAAGCTCCAATACTTCTTCCAGCGGAAAAAAGTTTTCCACCACACTATATTGCTTCTCTAAAAGGTCAGAAATAACCTTTTCATACAACGGATTCAACTGTAACTCATCCATATAGCGCCATAATTAAAAAGGCGAGCAAAGATAATCGGAAAACCAATACGTTGAGAATAAATTAACATGATGCATTTTATTTAGTAAATTTGCACACTTAACACTATTATAATGAGCAAAATCAGGATTACAAAACAGTTCAATTTTGAAACTGGACATGCCCTTTACGGCTATGACGGAAAGTGCAAAAACGTTCACGGACACAGCTATAAGCTTTCGGTTACTGTTATAGGAACACCGATAACCGATACCGGCAACGTTAAGTACGGAATGGTAATTGATTTTGGTGATTTGAAGAAGATTGTTAAGGAAGAAATAGTGGACATTTTTGATCATGCTACAGTTTTTAATCAAAACACTCCGCATGTTGAGCTGGCAAAAGAACTTCAAAACAGGGGACATCATGTTATTTTAGTAGATTACCAACCTACCAGTGAGAATATGGTAATCGATTTTGCAGATAAGATTAAAAGCCGATTACCACAAAATATACAACTGCATTCATTAAAGCTACAGGAAACAGAAACTTCCTTTGCAGAATGGTATCAAAGCGACAATGAATAAAATTACTTCATAATAAAAAAGCAGCCCAATGGGCTGCTTTTTGTTTTTTGGCTGGTTAACTTGTTAAGTCGATATTGTTATTTCTTCACGATCACAAATTCCGAACGTCTGTTCTTAGCGTGCTCTT
>NZ_JUIW01000004.1 GCF_004151245.1 Flavobacterium beibuense | reverse complement strand
ACCATAACGGTTAAAGATGCTCAGTTTAGAAACGTTAAATCCGGTAAGATCAAACTCATCGTTCATACCGTCACCATTCGGAGAAATACCGCGTGGGATTAAACACGCCACATTATCAACCTGCAGTGTAAGTACTGTCGGGCAGCTTACATCTCCTACAGGAGTTACCGTTACCATATATTCACCTTCTTCCTCTGCAATTACAGTACTACCAGTACCAATTATTGCTCCCTGAGGACTTGTCCACTCAATAACAGTATTTTGCTCATTGTAGTTTTCATCCATTGCTACTTCAAGTACATACTGATTGTTTTCACAACCACCTGTAATTCCTAAAACAGGACTTGGTATAATATCTACAGTAAAGCTGCTTTCGTCTGAACAGTCAGTTCCCGGAACCTGAGCAAAAATATAGATTGTCTGATCTGTTGTTATTTCAGTCCCTGCTGCAAGCATATCGCCTGTTGCATCCGGACCTGTATAGTAGGTATTATTAGCGCTAAGAACAGGTAATTCGAACACATCACACTCAGTAACATTTTCCATTACATCTGCTACCGGTATTTCGTAAACAGTAACCTGAACAGCTTCTGTAGCTTCACAACCTGTTACTACGCTTACTTCATAGATACCAGTTTCAGAAGCCACAATGCTTGATCCTGTATCGGGAAGCGCAGCTCCATCAAGAGTCCATGCATAAGTCGCTTCAGAAACTTCAAAGTTAATTGGCTCTACAGTAAGTGTTGTAGTCTGACCTTCACATATATCAAGATCTCCCGCAACGGTATACTGTGGAGGGTTGTTTGTAATAATAATATCAAACATACCTGTTGAATAACAGTCACTACCGTTTTCCTGTACCCTTACATAGATAGTTTCTGATGCATTGGTCTCATAAGGACTTGCAAGGTTATCATCGCCTCCTAAATCTGCTGCTTCCTGAGTTGCATAGAATGTAACCGTGAAGTTTTCAGGGCTATTTAATCCTGCAAGGAAATCAACAGTACTTTCATTAAGATCAAACGATACCATTTCACCTGTAGAACAAGCTGTAAGGTCTATCAGGTTATCTACAGTAATCTCTTCAGCTAAACGGATTGTTACATCACTTTCCTTAACTAAAAGTTCACCGTTACAGTTTGTATAAGTAGCACGCGCTGTCATAACAGTTGGCTCGCTTACACATACAGTAATATCTGTATCATCACTAAATGATACACCATCCTGAAGCCATTCAAACACAACGTTTGTATTACCATTTGGAGTAAATCTCCAAGCTTCTTCAATAGCTGTCCAAGGACCTGTATTTCTTCCATCCGGAACAAAAGCTACAGTACCACCGGCATTCTGAAGACCGATTACACCGGCACCATCCTGCCACTCTGTACATGGTACCCTGTGACCTACGTAAACTTCAATTACATTTGATATTTCATAAAGAACAATCTGAGTAGTTTGGGCTCCAACATCAGGGTTATCATTACAATCACCGCTAAACTGAGCAACCTCAGAGAAGTTTACAACAAGTGCACGACAAGGATAGTTACCTAATACCTGATAGTTAATATCCGGGTTAGCAACATCATTATTCTGGTTAGGGTCGATATCCTGATAAACACCATAAATAGCGTTTAGGATAGGGAATCCAGGATCCGGAATTGTTTCATCAAATGACCAAGGACAGTATCCTCCTGCATCTGAAGTATCAAATGAAATTACACCATTTGAACCCACAATAACCTCTGAATAGATTTCTCCGAAGAAACAGAAATCAAAAGGAAGTTCTACAAGTGGAGACCAAACGTCGTCCGTACCAACTGATACCGGAGTACCTCCCGTGAACGGGAATGGCGGAGCATAGTCAATGCTTTCTATTTCGTATGAATCAGTTTCACCTGTAAGCATATAGTTTGCGCTTAATGGGATACAAGTATCCTCTCCAGGACAAATTACATATTCTGATCCCGGAAGAAGAATGTCCTGTTCAGGATCAAATACCTCAACATTAGCACACCCAGGTGGGTTGAATATAGAGAACACCTGAGGTCCACTCCAGAAGCTTGAATCTGTATCGCTACATATAGCTCTTACATAGAATTCATAGTAAACACCCGACTCTATTTCTAATGTATAGTTAGGATCATCTGTAACGATTACCGATTCTTCCGGTGCGTCACCAGGCGCGCCTGAACCCATTTCCTGAACTACAATTTCCCATTGTGTTTCAGTACCTGCAGGAGTCCACGAAAGCTCTACGTAAGAAGAACCCTGAACACCCGTTGATAATAAATCTGTAGGTTGAGGACAAGTTAAGAAACGTAAGTCAACATTGTCTACAGCTGCAGGTGGCTGAGTACCACCGCTACCATCATTTCTCCATTCGAATACTAAACGCACAACCTGACCTGCGTATGCAGTTCCATCAAAAATAAACATCTCTGATGTCCAGTCACTTTCCTGATTAAAGTTACCTCCTATCTGTTGTCCGTTAGCAGTTGTAATTTGTGTACCCGGTGTTGGGTTAAAGGCTACAGGAACTAACCATACTCTTAAGTAATCGTAGCTACTTTCTCCTAAACCTAACCAGTCGAACGACAGAACAAGTTCATTAGTTATTGTTGCAGGCATTTGTATGTCTCTGTAAGCATGTACAACAGAATTTGAGCTACCTGTCGTATAAGTGTGAGAAACACCATTATCGTTAGATATATACAATGCATTATCAGGGCTGTTAAATACAGCAGAACCTATATACCATTTGTTTATTTGCTCGCCGTTAATAAGCGACCAGTTAGAAGGCAGGGTGTCAAAATCATCTGCGAAATTCATATCGGCAGGAATTTGTGGCGTCATAATAAGCTGAGGACCTACCCAGTAGCTGTGATCACCATTACCACAATTACTTCTTACCCAAACATAGTATGTAGTAGAATCTTCAAGATCATCAAATGATACGTTAGGAGTATCTACTGTATCTGTAGGATCTGTATTCTCTTCCGGAGCCGTATTTGATGTACTTATATAATAATCATAATCCGGTGTTATCGTTACAGGTGCGTCCCATGCAACATCAGCCGTATTTAAAGTTACGTTTGATGCCGAAAGGTTATCTGGTGCAGGACATGTAATAAATGAAAGGTTGATGTTATCTACCGCTGCAGGAGGGTTAGTTCCTGTAAAGGCATTGTTTCTCCACTCAAATACAAGTCTCATTACCTGACCACCAAATGTCTCGGCATTGATAATATAGTTTTCTGTAACAAACTCAGCACTTCCTGTATGGTTACCTCCTACCTGTACACCTCCACTGTTAGCAGCGGTAATTTGTGTACCCGGTGTAGGTAAAAATGTTGCAGGAACCATCCATACCCTAAGGTAATCGTTTGTTTCACCTACCGATCTCCAGTCGAAAGAAAGGTTTAATTCTTCAACCGTAGTTGGCATCTGTACATCCCTGTAAGCATGAGATACAGTAGTTTCGTTACTGTAAGCGTTAGTAACACCTTCATCGTTAGTTATATAAAGGCTGCTTGTACCTCCGTTATTCACAGCAGTACCTATTACCCATTTGTTAGGCTGACCTATACTGTTTAACGTCCATTCTGTAGTACCGTCAAAATTCTCAGTATAATCTAAATCTGCAGGAACCTGAAGCGTATTGATAATAACCGGACCAACCCAGTTACTTGCATCATCGTTACCACAGTTGCTTCTTACCCAGAAGTAGTAAGTTGTAGCATTATCAAGATCATCTAATGTTACTGTTTCATCAGAAACGTTATCAGTTACCGGAGTAGTCTCATCCGGAGCTGTAGAAGAAGTTGTTATGTAGTAATCAAATGTTGGTGAAACCGATGTTGGGCCATCCCATGCAAACGTAGCACCGTTTAGCGCAATATCACTAGCAGTTAAGTTAGACGGAATTGGGCAGGTAACTAACGATAAGTTAATGTTATCTACCGCTGCAGGAGGGTTAGGTCCTACACTGTTATCGTTTCTCCACTCAAATACAAGTCTTGCAACCTGACCTGAAAATGCAGCAGCCTGGATATAAAACTCTTCTGTAGTAAATTCAGCACTTTGATTAAAGTTACCTCCTAATTGGATACCGCCACTGTTACCGGCTGTAATTTGTGTACCCGGCGTTGGGTTAAAAGTAGCAGGTACTAACCATACTCTAAGGTAGTCACAACATGGTTCAGCATCTGCTCTCCAGTCAAAAGAAAGTGTTAGTGCATCTACAGTTGCAGGCATTTGGATATCCCTGTAAGCCTGTACTACAGATGTATTGGTGTTCGTATAAGCATTACTTACACCGTTATCATTTGTAATGTATAATGAATTAGCACCACCATTGTTTACGGCATTACCAATAATCCATTTGTTTGCAGCATCACCATTTAACAGTGTCCAGCCTGTAGTTCCTTCAAAATCCTGAGTATAGTCTAATGCAGCAGGAATTTGTGTTGTGTAGAAACTAACCGGGCCTGCCCATGCACTAAAAGTACCGTCGCCACAATCGTTTCTTACGTAGTATTCGTAATTTGTTGAAGGAGCAAACGGAGTTCCGTCTGTCATTTCAGTTGCATCAAACGCTGTATTAGTCGTTACAGTTGTTCCTGCTCCCGCAGGTATACCTGTACCTACAGGCTGTATAACGATTTCAAATGATGTTGCACCGTTAGCATCCCATGAAAGATCTGCTGATGCACTGTCTACGTTTGCAACAGTTAAGTTTGTAGGCGGCGCACAGTTTACCGTTTGTACTATTAAAGTATATGGTGTAGACTGTGGCGTAGCCCATGTAGATATTACAATGTAATAAGTCGTTCCTGCCGTAACAGCAAAAACAGGTATTGATAGCGGATCTGTAGAACCACCGGAAACAACACCAGCCAAACATTCTGTACCTATATCAGCACAGTCATCATAAATAAACATACCTGCATAAGTACCATTACCTGTAATGTCTACGCTTATTATACCATCTGCAGGGGCAGTATATGAATAAACCACATCATCACCATTAAGATAATTGTTGGTGTTACCACAACTTGTACCCGGCACACCTTCATAATCATCACCGTAGTTAGCCGTATTATCTGTAGTGGAATACGGTAATGTTACTATTTCTATAGGAGCTGCACACGTTTCTCCTAAAGCCGCAGTAATAAATGTAATTGGTGTAGTCCAAGGACTCTCATTATCTGTTCCGCATATTGAACGAACATAAACTTTATAAGCAGTAGCCGGATCAAGACCCGAAGCCTGATAAGGTAAGGTACCGTTATAAACATCACCAGCTCCCGTAGGAGCATCTGTTACAGGAACAATTTCTATTTCCCAAGATGTAGCGCCATTGGCATCCCAAGTAATGTCGGCTGTGTTTAAGCCCGTATTATCTACCGTTATGTTTTCCGGGGCTAAACATTCCTGAACAACACTTACATCGTCTATCAGCCATCTGTCACCATCATCACCTACTAAAACAAAAGCAACATATACCTGCTGCCCAACAAGGTTTTCAGGAAGCGATAATATCTTCTCCGTATAAACCTGTTGTGTAGGGTTAATTTGTGTTTCAGTCCACTCTTCCACCTGCACATAAGCAGAAAGATCAGAAGGATCTGCATCTGTAGAAATCATAATACGGTAAAGGCTACCCTGATCTCCATTTAAACCTAAACGCGAAAAGAAGCGTAATTGCGGGTTACTTGGTAAAGTAAACTGTGGAGTTACCAACCAGTCCTGAGGAACCGGTGCTGTGTCCGACACGTTTTCTTTATCAACAAGAGCCGCATGGTCTCCGGCATAGGCCGGGAAAGTTGTATCTCCGGCAGCTGTCTGTACCCAGAACTTAAGTGGTCCGGAGTCGTTGTCATAAATTCCCCAATCAGTAGGGGGCCATGTCTCAAAACCTTCTGTTGCCAACTGTCCAAAAGAGGCAATAGAAAATAATGACATGAAAATCATGAAAGTAAATTTTCTCATAAAAAAAGCTAGTTTTGGTAGAATTAAAGTATCAAAATTAAAAAAATATAACATTTTAATAACTTTATGTTTGCTTTTAACGATTTCGATTAATTATTCGCATTTTTTTTACAAAATGGACTTGTATATATTTTGTATTTTTGCAGATATAAATAACATTTATGCTTGAAAAAGAAGTGATAAGGTTTGAAAAAACCGTGATTGTCGGGATAATAACACAGAATCAGGACGAAGAAAAGCTAACAGAGTATCTGGATGAGTTAGAGTTTCTTACTTTTACTGCAGGTGGTGAAGTAATAAAGCGTTTTTCCCAAAAAATGGACAAACCTAACCCAAAAACCTTTTTAGGTACGGGTAAGATTGATGAGATACATCATTACATAAAAGAAAATGAGGTTTCAACCGTAATTTTTGATGATGAGCTGTCGCCTGCACAGCAAAAAAATATAACCCGAATACTTGAGTGTAAAGTATTAGACAGGACCAACCTTATCCTTGATATTTTTGCCCAAAGGGCAGAAACCTCTTATGCCCGAACACAGGTAGAGTTGGCTCAGTGCCAGTACTTACTGCCAAGGTTATCGGGTATGTGGACCCACCTTGAAAGACAGCGTGGTGGTATTGGTATGCGTGGTCCCGGTGAAACGGAGATTGAAACTGACCGCCGTATTGTTAGGGACAGGATTGCCTTGCTAAAAGAAAAAATCAGGACCATTGATAAACAAATGGCCGTTCAGCGCAGCAATCGTGGTGCACTGGTTAGGGTTGCCCTTGTAGGATACACTAACGTAGGGAAATCAACCCTTATGAACGTGATAAGCAAAAGTGAGGTTTTTGTTGAAAATAAGCTGTTTGCAACGCTTGATACGACTGTAAGGAAAGTAGTTATCAAAAACCTTCCTTTCCTTCTTTCTGATACAGTAGGATTTATAAGAAAGTTACCTACTCAACTGGTTGAGTCCTTTAAAAGTACGCTGGACGAGGTGCGCGAAGCCGATTTGCTTTTACATGTGGTGGATATTTCACACCCAGACTTTGAAGACCATATTGCGTCGGTTAACCAGATATTACAGGACATAGGCTGTATAGACAAACCTACCGTTATGGTATTTAATAAGATTGACACCTATAAACCACTTGAGATTGATGCAGATGATCTTGTTACCGAAAAGACAACAAGACACAATACCCTTGAGGAATGGAAGGCTACCTGGATGAGTAATGTAGGTGAAAAGAATGCGCTTTTTATTTCGGCCACCAATAAAGAAAATTTTGAAGAATTTAGGGAAAAAGTGTATGAAGCTGTTAGAGAGATACACATAACACGTTTTCCTTATAATAATTTCCTATACCCAGATTATAAGGAAAATCATTCTGAGGAAAAAGAATAAAGAAAATCCGGCCTTGTAAAAGGCCGGATTTTTGTTTTTTATAATCTATATCAGCATTGGAGTTTTAAAATCGATATATCTTTAATCCAGAATTAAACTTTCTTAAATTTCATATCCTTCTCTTTATCCATTCTTAACATCCACGCCTAACGATACAAGATAGTATACCTCATCATGACTTATTATCTTAAAAAAGTTAGTGTTGCTGGGGTTTAAACTTTTCCTCCTTTCCAATAGTTTTTTTCGCTCCTCTTCATTTAACAGCCATATCTCAAAGCCGGCCAGTGACCTTGGAAGTTCCATATAAAAAACACCAAGGAATTTTACTACAAGGTCACTTTCAAGTGCTTCTAAACGCAATTCAGAATGTCCAAAAGTAAAGGACTTAGGCGTAAATATTTCCTTTGTTTTGTATATCAGTTTTTCCATTTCAAAAAAGGTAAGACTCAAATATAAGAATAGTTACAAAAAAAGGCCGTCATAAAATGACAGCCTTACTTTTTTATATTTTTCAGGGATTAAAATCCGTAATTAACTGCTACACCAAATACCTGTCGTATCTGAAATCCTTTAAAAGCATTATCATCATAAATAGTTTGGAAAGAAACATTAGTAGTAAGATATCTATTAATCTTCATTACTATGTTTAATTGATAATCAATATCCACATTTTGAGGATCTTCAAGGTAATTGGAATACAGGTTAAGTATATTTTCAAATGTAACGTTTGCAATTACATCAAGCTTATAGTATGCAGAAGCATTAAAACCCAGCTCATAACGCATAGATTCTCCTTCTTTTACTCCAAAATAAGCTTCATCAGGCAATGTAAAGTTCTTATCTACAAAAGTAATTTTTGAGGTTGCCGGAGACAGGTTAATCTTAAAATTATCGTCTCTTTTATACATCATTCCCGGTCCTACAAGTAAATAACCAGGTGACAAAATATTTGTATACTCTTCCCTTATCTCTGCTCCGTTTTCGTCAGTACTGTAGTTGTATCCTTTTGTAAACTGTGTCTTAAAGTTCAAGAAAGCAGAATAGTACCATCTTTCTGTTGCTTTTTTACCTAAAATCGAATTTATTTCAAGCTTATCATCAGTCTTTTTAGCAAAAGAACTGTTTCTTGTTTTTACCAAGCCATAGGATGCTATAAACTTATTATCCCAAGACCAAGGGCCTTTCTTATAGTTTATATCATAATTTAGGCCTACACTTCCCGAAATATTATTTTCACCACCGGCAAGCCAGTTATCAAAGGTTGACTGGTTAAATAATAAAGAGGCATTTCCTTTTTTAGTCCACGGACCAATTGTGTCATTATCAGCTGCTGCATCAGAAACCTGATCTTGTGCTTTGGCAGCCATAAAACCCAGCATAGCCGCCGCTAAGAGTAATTTTTTTATCATAATGGGAGTGTTTTACACAAATATAGCCAAATTGCAGTAAAACCTCACAGTTAATAAAAAGTTAAAGCTTCGGCTTTTTATATAAAGGTACTGAAGAACAGGCCTCTCCAAACATTATACTCTTTGCTACAGGCATCAGTTTTTGCATAGCCAGCATATAAGCTTCTTCCGGTACCGGTTTGCGGGAACAACCCTTAATGATTACCGGTTTTCCTTCATAAGAACTATAGTCTAATCCGTTAAGGATATCATTATAAAGCAGCACATTCAGGTTATGTAATTCGCCCTGCATTACCTTTTTAGCATACGGCTGAAGGTAAGATGTTATAAGCATATAAGCCCATGCAGGTACAATAGCATCTTCGCTGCAGTATAAGGCTACATATTTGTTTTGGTATTGTTGCCAGTCGTAGTTTTTAAGGGCATCTCTAAACTCTTTTTCCTTAAGTACAAGGCCCTGCCATAACCATTGGGTTATATCTATAGAAACCCTCTCCCCTTCAGGATAATAATCTTCAAGGTCAAAAACCTCAAGAACGCTGTTAGCAACCCTGTTTACTATTTCTTCTTCCTGTTCTTTCATAATTTTCAGGCTAAATTTATAATGCCGGCCTTAAATTAAGAAGCCGGCATCTATGGTAGAAATCAATTTATTAAAGCATGCCAAGCTCAAGCTTAGCCTCTTCGCTCATAAGATCACGTGTCCATGGCGGATCGAAAGTAATTTCAACCTCAGCGGCCTTAACACCTTCTATTTTAGTGATCTTTTCTTCCACTTCCTGCGGTAAACTTTCTGCCACAGGGCAGTTAGGTGATGTAAGTGTCATAAGTATTTTCACTTCATGATCTGTATTCACCATTACATCATATATCAATCCCAGTTCATAAATATCAACCGGAATTTCGGGGTCATAAATTGTTTTTAAGATCTTTACAATCTCTTCCCCCAGCTGTGCAGTATCTATTTGCTGTTCCATAGTATTTAATTTTTTGCCTGAAATGCCAGGGCATACATTTTAATCTGTTTAATCATAGAGACAAGTCCGTTAGCCCTTGTTGGTGATAAGTGCTCCTTAAGCCCTATCTCGTCAATAAAAGCGGTATCAGCCTCCAGTATATCAGCAGGTTTCTGGTTAGAGAAAACGCGTATTAATATTGCTATTATCCCTTTGGTTAAAATAGCGTCGCTGTCTGCCGTAAAAACAACATTACCGTCCTTTTGCTCGCCGTGAAGCCAAACTTTGCTCTGACAGCCTTTAATGATGTTCTCCTCGGTTTTAAACTCCTCATTAATCAGCGGAAGTGAGTTACCCAAATCAATTACATACTGGTAACGCTCCTCCCAATCATCAAACATTGAAAATTCGTCTATAATCTCTTCCTGAATCTCTCTAATATCCATTTCTATTTTTTTTGCAAATCGGATGCTGAAATGATCTTCTCTACAACATCTTTTATTTCCTGTGGAGGATTACCATGATCAAAGCTGCTGCTCTGGTAGGTTTTATCTCCTCTTATTACTTTTAAATTGGCTATTGGGGCAGCATCAACCTGATGTTTTACACTTGGCGCCTTAATTTCACTAAGCGCATCAAGGTCTATACCTTCAAGCGATTTAAGTATGCCGTTCCATTCACCGTTTTTAAGGCTTTTTGTAATCACGTTTTCAAGACCTCTGTCCTTAATGGTGATTACGGTATCCTGTTTTACAATAATTTTTTTATAGCTCCCTCTGGTAATGGCTTCATATTCAAAAGAAATCTTATCGCTTTCCTTTTTAAGTGCCGAAGCACAACTTACCGCAAAAAGAGCCAGTAATACAATGGCTGCAAACTTTTTCATATACTTTATTTTACCTGTAAAAGTAGCCCTTTTTATATTTAGCCCAACATTCTTTGCGCTTTCTTAACAGCCTCGGCAAGTGCATCTATTTCTTCTTTTGTATTGTAGAATGCGAACGATGCCCTTACGGTTCCAGGTATTTTAAAGAAGTCCATTACTGGCTGCGTACAGTGATGGCCTGTTCTTACGGCAATACCCATTTTATCTACAATAGCGCCTATATCATACGGGTGAATAGTACCCACATTGAATGATATTACCGATGTTTTGTTTTCGGCAGTACCAATGATTTTAAGGCCGTCTATTTCAAGTAGTTTTTGTGTACCGTAAACCAATAGTTCATGCTCGTAAGCAGCTATATTATCAAGACCAATTGTATTTAGATAATCTATAGCCGTCCCCAGTACAATACCGCCTTCAATATTTGGCGTACCCGCTTCAAACTTGTGTGGCAGGTCGGCATAAGTAGTTTTTTCAAAGCTAACTTCCTTAATCATTTCACCACCGCCCTGATAAGGAGGTAGCCTATTAAGCCATTCTTCTTTACCATACAGTATTCCGCTTCCGGTAGGCCCACAGGCTTTGTGCCCTGAAAAAGCATAAAAATCGCAATCCAGCGCCTGAACATCTATCTTTAAATGCGGTGCCGCCTGTGCACCGTCAATAAGTACCGCTGCTCCTACAGCGTGTGCCTTATCAATAATATGCTTAACCGGATTAATCGTGCCAAGCGAGTTGCTTATATGATTTACCGCTACGATTTTGATCTTTTCGGTAAGCAGTTTTTCAAATTCCTCAATAATCAGTTCTCCCTTTTCATTCATTGGGATAACTACAAGTTTTGCCCCAACTCTTTCACAAAGCATTTGCCACGGCACTATGTTACTGTGGTGTTCCATAGCCGATACCATTACCTCATCGCCTGCCTTTACAAAAGCTGCAAACCCGTTTGCAATCAGATTAATACCATGAGTAGTTCCTGTTGTAAACAGTACCTCATAGCTATGCTTGGCATTAATGTGCTTTTGAATTTTTTGCCTTGAAATTTCATAAGCATCTGTAGCCAGCTGGCTAAGTGCGTGTACACCCCTATGGATGTTTGAGTTTATCTGCTCATAATATCTTGAAATGGCATCAATAACAACCTGCGGTTTTTGTGAAGTTGCGGCATTATCAAAATATACAAGCGGCTTACCATTTACGGTTTGGTTAAGTATCGGGAAATCAGCCCTTACAGCTTTTATATCTAACATTTTCTTCTCCTCTATTTTTTGCCAACTAATGGCTTTACAACAAATTGGGTACAAATTTACGGCTTGTTTATTTAAAAACAGCATAAATGTTTGAGATTTAACCCCAGGCACTCTTAACACTAAATTTTTACCTTATTTTTTTTCATTCTAAATAAAAATAATACATTTGCGTTAATTTAGATTTATTAAAAATAATTTAATTAACCAATGAAAAAAATAAGCCTTATAGCCTTTTTTGCAATTAGTCTTTTTACAGCAACTTCATGCAAAAATGACACTTCAAAAGCAGAAAAAACAACTGCTGAACAAAAAGAGCTAACAATAGAAACAAACCGTATCATATCCTTAAACGGAGCCATAACAGAGGTTGTAGCCGCATTAGGTCATGAAAAAGAAATTGTGGGCGTAGATGTTACCAGCACTTACCCCGAAACCGTAAAAAGCACTGCGAAAGACTTAGGGCATGTAAGGAGTATTTCTGTAGAAACGGTTATGGAACTTAAGCCTACACTTATTTTGACTACCGATAAAGATTTAGACCCAACCCTTGTCGAAAATCTTAAAGCATCAGGAATTACAGTTAAGGTATTTTCTCAGGATATCAGTGTAGACGGTACAAAAAAACTTATTGATGAAGTAGCAAATACTTTAAACAACAATAACTACGAAAAACTACAGAACGATATAGACAACGACCTTGCACAGGTAAAACCAATTGAAAATACCCCAAAAGTACTTTTTATATATGCCCGTGGCGCTAATATGCTAATGGTTAGCGGTACAAATACTCCGGTAGATAAAGTGATTACACTGGCTGGCGGTAAAAATGCCGTTTCAGACTTTGAAGATTACAAACCACTTACACCGGAAGCCCTTTTACAGGGAAATCCGGATGTGATACTGATGTTTGATTCAGGTTTAGGAAGCGTTGGCGGTCCTCAGGGAGTATTTAAAATACCAGGAGTAGATAAAACCAATGCAGGAAAAAACAAAAAGATAATAGCAATGGATGGCGGGTTACTGGCAGGTTTTGGTCCGCGCCTTGGTGAAGCTGCCGTACAATTAAACGCACTGCTTAGGGAAAATGCAAAATAAACTCTCGTTATATATTACTTTGGGAATGCTGCTGCTGGTTTCACTGGCAGTAGTTTCCCTATATATGGGAGTTTATATATTTGAAAGGCATTCTCTTGCCGAAATAATCAGTGGTATTATAGCACAGGACAGTTCTATTTCTCAAAGTGACCGTTTTGTTATAATGGACTTAAGGCTGCCCCGCATCACTATGGGGGTGCTTATAGGCAGTGCCCTTGCAGTATCGGGAACATGTATGCAGGGTATGTTTAAAAACCCACTTGCCACCCCCGACTTAATAGGAATAACATCTGGAGCATCTCTTTTTGCTGCCATTACTATTGTTTTGGGCAGCTCTATTAAGCCTTATATTCCGGAAGTCTTTCATTATTCACTGTTAAGTATAATGGCGTTTATAGGGGCATTGCTTACTATGCTTTTGGTATATCGCATTTCTACTACAAACGGTAAAACAAATGTAGTGGTTATGCTGCTTTGCGGCGTTGCATTTACAGCCTTAGGCTTTGCCATAATGGGATTACTGATCTATATGTCAAAGGAAGAACAGTTAAGGGATCTTACATTTTGGAATCTGGGCAGTCTTGCCGGAGCCACGTGGACTAAAAACGCCATCCTGGCCAGTATTATGGCTGTAGCCTATATACTGCTTATAAATAAAGGCAAAGCCCTTAATGCCATGATGCTTGGCGAAAGAGATGCACAGCACCTGGGTATTCCGGTTGAAAAAATAAAAAAACAGATTGTAATATTAACCGCGCTAATGGTAGGTACCTCGGTTGCCTTTGCAGGAACCATAGGCTTTGTAGGTCTAATTGTCCCATACATTTTGAGGCTTATCTTTAAATCCAACTATAATATCATCCTGCCTCTTTCTGCCGTAATGGGAAGTGTACTTCTACTTTCGGCAGATACCGTTAGCCGAACCATAGCGCAGCCCAGTGAAATACCTATAGGCATACTTACAGCCTTTATGGGCGCACCTATTTTCATCATAATATTAATACGCAGCCGAAAATCGATGTAATATGCTGGAAGCCTATAAAATATCATTTGCCCATAAAAAACATTCCATACTGGAAAACATAGATGTTTCGGTAAAGTATGGCGAACTGCTTGTTATTGTTGGCCCTAACGGAGCCGGAAAATCTACTTTGCTAAGTTTATTAGCAAATGAGGCCGGTAAAAATGAGGAGCCCATATTCTTCAAAAAGAAAACTTTTGAAGAATGGGATTACAGGGATCTTGCACACAATAAAGCCAAGTTCTCACAAAACAACAGTCACGATATACCCCTTTCTGTTAAGGATGTGGTTATGATGGGACGTTACCCCTATTTTCAGTCCAATCCACACAAAAAGGACTTTGAAGCGGTACAAAAAGCTATGGAAGAAACCGATGTTGCCTATCTTGAAACAAGGGATTACAATTCGCTTTCGGGCGGGGAGAAACAGCGTGTTCACCTGGCAAGGGTATTAACACAACTGGATAACGAAGTACTTAACAAACTGGTTTTTTTAGACGAACCATTAAACAATCTGGACGTATTGCATCAGCATCGAATATTACATACCATAAAGAATTTTACCGAAAAGGGAAATACAGCAGTTATGGTATTGCACGACCTTAACCTTGCCGCACAGTTTGCCGACACGATAATGCTGCTTAAAAAAGGTAAGGTAGTAGCACATGACACACCTAATAAGGTATTTACAAAAGAAATAATAAGCAAAGTGTACAATTTCCCCTGTACGGTTTGCCCTAACCCGGTCAATAAAAACCCTCTTATAATTTTTGGAACATAATAAAAAAACAGCATTATGGATATTATAACTAATAATCTTAAATCACAATGGGATGCCCTAAAGGCAGAAAACCCGCATCTTAGAATAAGAAACGCTGCAGAAAAGCTTGGTGTTAGCGAAGCCGGACTTTTAGCAACACAAACCGGAGAAACCGTAACAAGGCTAAAACCTGAATTTGCCGCAATACTATCGGAAATTGAAAGCCTTGGCAAAGTAATGGCACTTACCCGTAATGATGAGTGCGTACATGAAAGAAAAGGTGTTTACCTTAATCCTGATTTCAGCAGCCCGTTTGCAGGCCTTTTTGTGGGAGAGGATATCGACCTTAGAATATTCTTATCACATTGGGATAAGGCTTTTGCCGTAGAGGAAAAATCAGAGCACGGTGACAGAAAAAGCCTTCAGTTTTTCGGAAAAGACGGACTTGCCATTCACAAAATATACCTAACTAAAGACAGTAATGAAGCTGCTTTTGATGCACTGGTAAAAAAATATACTTCAGACAATCAGAGTACTGAAGAAACTGCTGTAGCTGTTGCCTTAAATATCGACGAGAAACCGGACAGCGAAATAGACGTTAAAGGTTTTCAGGAAGCTTGGGAGACACTAAAAGATACTCACGCGTTCTTTGGTATGCTTAAAAAGTTTGGCGTTACAAGAACACAGGCATTACGTTTAGCTCCAAACGAAACCGTTGCCCATAAGATTGAGAAAGATGCTATAGTAAAAATACTTGAAGGTGCTGCTGAACAGAAGCTGCCTATTATGTGCTTTGTAGGAAACAGGGGTAATATCCAAATCCATACAGGGCTGGTAAGAAAAACAATGTGGCACAACAACTGGTTTAATGTTATGGATCCTGATTTTAACCTTCACCTGGATATGGATAAAATCGCACAGGTATGGGTGGTAAGAAAACCTACCGAAGATGGTGTGGTTACCGCTATCGAGGTATTTAACGAAATGGGAGAAATCATTGTTCAGTTCTTTGGAAAAAGAAAACCGGGAATACCTGAATTGGAAGAATGGCGAAAACTTGTCGCTTCGTTATAAATCTTGTATTATCTAAATTGTAAACCCCGCTATATGCGGGGTTTGTTTTTTACAGGCCGTAAGTAATAACAAATAAAAAAACCCGGCAGGTTAACTATGAAAAACCAGCCGGGACACAGTAAAAACAAAAACTAACTTAACTACTGCTTTTTATTGAACATGAAATGATTTACTTATTGTAAAAGCTTGTATTCAAATACAGGGTAGCCTCTTTCTCCTAAATCGTTTTTAAGAGCCCTGAACAATACTTTGTAAAAATTACCATCGGCATCCTTAATTACAAAAAAGCGGTCTGTCTTTACAGTCATGGTAGTATTTGGCCCTGCTTCTGTCCTCCAGGTTACAAACCTGTGATCAGCAACTGAAGCCTCAAATTGAGCAGGGTCTACCTGAGCAAGTGTAAATGCATTATAACCTGCCTCTCCTCCTTCGGCATCCTCTGTAATAATCTCATAAGCTCTTGTACCACCTTTAACGTTAAGTAATGTATAATCGGCAAAAGGGTATAAAACAGTTATATCGTTATATGGGTAATAGTTGGTAAACGTTGTAAAGTTTAAATCCCAGTCTCCCTTTTTAGGTTCTACAGAAGTTTGAGCATTATTTACTATACTGAAAAAAGTAAAATTATAGTCGCCGTTTTTAGTTATAGTTACCTCTTCATGAGTTGTAGCATCCAGTTCTGCATACTGAAGTTTATAATCGTTACCGCTTCTCAGTACACGAATTTTCATCCAGCCACGAAGGTCACCATCTACACTCGCACTTCCTGTTGAAGGGGTTGTGTTCGAAAGTCCGTAGCCCATATTTACAAGATAAACATAGTTTTCGCTATCGGTTGCGGAAATTTCTGCTATAGCAGTACCCTCTCCCCCACCGTTACCGGAAAGAATTCCTGTTGGGTTATCCACATAACCTAAAGTAGCATCTGTAGCATAGCTTACTGTTACTGTAGGATCTGCTTCCTGAACCTCATCAATATTGGTTGTTTCCAGTTTTTTGGCAGCCATTTTAACCGATCCGTTAAGGATTACCCTAAAATCGGCTCCCGAATAAAACCCAAGATCCCATGATGTTCTTACAACTGCCGTAGATTCTCCTGTGCTAAGGTCTACATAAACCTGATTGGGCTCATTAGGACCTCCAATATTTGGTTGTACTATGCTTCCTTCAGCAGGGCCGCCAGTAACAGGTTCTGTAGTAGTACTGTCGTCACTTGAGCAGGAAGCTAAAAAACCAACTGCTGCGGCAAGGATTAATATGCTTTTTTTCATATGATAATGATATTATGAATTAAAAATTAAGATTGTACATAAGTTTTATATAGTAAGACCTGCCATAAGCAAGCATTACATTGTTTGAGGCAGCATGGCTGCCGGTTTGGTTAACTCCCGTACGGGTCACATTGGTAACATCAAGCAGGTTTCTTGCCCCAAGGGTTACATCAAACCTATTGTTGTAAAATGATTTTATTATTGAGGCATCCAGCCAGTTTGTTGCGGCTACGCTGGTAAGCACATATTCATTTTCTGACGCGGTATAATCCTGTGTTTTACCATTATACTTGTAGTAAGCCGAAAAGGTAGTTTTCCATTTCGGTACCCTGTAGGAGATACTGCTGTTAAGGTTTAGTGTATACAGGTACTTGTCATCACTCTGAAAATCGCCATTATCCAGTTTCTGCGATATTCCTGCCAGTGTTGTTCCCAATGAGAATGTAAGGTTATTATACTGTAACTGGTTTGTGGTTGAAACATTCCACATATTGTACTGACTTACATTAATTGACTCATATTTAGGCACATTATCCGGAGTGTAGCCCGTAAAAGCAGTGCTTATCCTGTCTTTTATATCCATAAAGCTTACAATAACATTGTTAGAAAGCATCAATCCGGAATCAAAATAGCTGTTCTTTTTAAGGCTAACCTCATAAGAGGTGCTTGTTTCGGGTATCAGGTTTTCATTACCTGTAAAGTAATGTCCTGAAAATATCATCTTGGTATAAAGCTCTTCAAAAGTTGGCGTACGGAACGATTTGCCTATTGCTCCCCTTAACTGATAATCGTTTTTAAACAGCTGTCTGAAACCCAAGGAAGCGGCATACTGGTTATCAAAACGGGACTGGAACGAGTAACGGAATCCCGGGCGCAGGGAAAAGTTTCTGTTTACATTTACTTCCGATGAAGCAAAAACATCATAATTCTCCAGTCTTTCCCTTATTCCCACATACACATTGTCTGCCTCCTGAACTACAGAAAAACCGTTGTTGTTCACTAATTCATAGCCCAGTTGCAGCTTAACCGTTTCACTTTCAAAGAAATTACTGAAAGTCCCTGTAGAATATAAAACCTCCATAGACTGGTCGGTTTCTATTGTGTTGTTTACTTCCTGATCCTGCCATATGCGATACAAGAAGCTCTCGACGTCTCTCTGCTGCTTTTGATGAGAAGCCGACACATTATATGCCAATCTGGAAAAAAGCTTTCCTGTGGCGTTTAAATGATGGTAAAACCTGTCGGTAAAATAACGTTTGTCCTGCGATGCCCTGTAAGAACCTAATTCAGCATTAAAAAGTGTTTCTACTTCGCTGTTATAGTAGTCAATGTTCTCATCCATCATCTCAAATCGGTAAAAGAACCTGAACTCGTTTCTCCTGTAACTTAACAGTGCGTTGGTCATCAGTTGTTCTTTTGGCAGCCAGTTATAGCCCCTCAGGTCGTTGTTAACCGTATAATTCTTTCCTTTCTTATCTCCCAAGTAACCCTGAAAATCATTTCGGTTGGCATTAACAGACACAAACCAGTTTTCGGTTAAGGTATGCGATACCTGTAATGCCTGTATGTGCCTTCCCTCATCAAAAGCGGCATACTCTTTTCCAACAGTTTCTTCCTGAAGTGTTGCCGATATTTCCCACTTGTTTTTAGATGATTTTTTGGTAATAATGTTAAGTATCCCGCTAACGGCATTAGCACCGTGTGTTACACCCATAGAGCCTTCTATTATTTCTATACGCTCTACATCATTAAGGTTTATTTGAGATAAGTCGATATTATTACCCAAACCGGCTTCATTAGCTATGGGTACATTATCTATAAGAATTTTGAAGTAAAGACCGTCAAGTCCAAACATACTAACGGTTGAGCGGCCATCGGTGCCACTGGGGCGCACCGTTATGTTTACATACTGGTTTAATACATCACCAAGATTATTAGCCGCGAGTTGATCAATATCCCTTCGTGTAATTACCCTTACATTCTGCACTGATTTTTTTAATGACTGAGGCTCAAACTGACCGGTAACAACAACTTCATTCAAATCGGAATTGATATTAACGGAATCCCTTTGCTGTTCCTGTGCAGATAGTTTTATATGTAGCAATAAAAAGAGTAGTGCGATACGGCTGGGTTGCATTCTAATTTAAATTAGATTAATTCTAAATTGCAAATCTAATTAGCTCAAAAGACATATGCAAATTATTTTTATTAATTCTAAATAAAAACAAAAGCAGCGCTAATTGCGCTGCTTTGTATGTAATAGTATATTATGTTGTTAATTACAGGTCAAACCCCATACTAACGCCTAGTTTCATTGCTATAATCTTGTTGATCCTGTTCTTAAGCTCAGGTATTTTAATGCTTTCAATAACTTCGTTAGAAAAAGCATACATTAATAATGCTTTTGCTTCTTTTTGAGGAATACCTCTTGACTGCATATAGAACATGGCATCATCATCCAGCTGACCAATTGTACAACCGTGAGAACACTTAACATCATCTGCAAAAATCTCAAGCTGCGGTTTAGCATTTATAGTAGCCTTATCGCTTAACAGCACGTTATTGTTCTGTTGGAAAGCATCTGTTTTTTGTGCTTCTTTCTCAACAAAGATCTTACCATTAAACACACCTGTGGAGCTTCCGTCAAAAATACCTTTGTAGTTCTGGTGGCTCTCACAATTTGGTTGAGCATGGTGTACAAGCGTGTAATGATCTACATGCTGTTTATCTCCTATGATTGTTATTCCTTTTAGGGTACTGTCAATATTTTCCCCTTCGTGGAAGAAGTTAAGATTGTTACGTGTAATATTTCCTCCAAAAGAGAACGTATGTACACTTGCATTACTGTCTCTCTTTTGAGAGATATAAGTATTATCTATAAGGTTTGCCGTTTGAACGTCATTTTGAATCTTATAGTAATCTACATTAGCGTTTTCATGAGCAAATATTTCAGTAACCGCATTTGTAAGAACAGGGTTGCTGTTTAAGCTCTGGTGTCTTTCAATAATGTGTACCTGAGCATTTTTACCTACAACGATCAGGTTACGTGGCTGAACCATAAGTGCTGCCTCATTTCCTGTAGAAAAACTGATAATCTCTATCGGTTTATCAGCAATCTTGTTCTTAGGGATATTAATAAACGCCCCTTCATGAGCAAAAGCCGTATTAAGTGATGTAAGGCTATCGTCTTTCTTTGCGATCTTATTAAAATAAGTATCTATTACTTCCTTGTACTTAGGCTTAGTAAGTGCCGAAGACATTAGACAAACATCCAGCCCGTCGTGTGTTGTGGAAGACAGGAAAGAACTAAATATACCGTCTATAAAAACAATTTTATAGGTGTCTATTTCATGTAGGAAATACTTTTTAACCTCAGCATAGCTCAATGCATTTTCCTTTTTAGGGAAAACACTAAAGTCATTTTTAAGCACCGCGTTTAACGATGTATATTTCCAGGCCTCTTCCTTTTTGCTGGGGAATCCCTTATTTTCAAAATTCTTTATAGCTTCGGTACGTATGTTATGTAAATCTGCTGTTACATCCACACGCTCTTCAAAAGCCATAAAAGAAGATAATAATTTCTCTTTCAAATCCATTTCTTAATTTTCCGATTTAATCCAGTCGTAACCTTTTTCTTCAAGCTCGTATGCAAGCTCTTTACCTCCTGATTTTACGATCTTACCATTGTAAAGTACATGTACATAATCTGGCACGATATAATCAAGAAGCCTTTGGTAGTGCGTAATAACAACTACAGCGTTGTCTTTACTGCGAAGTTTGTTAACCCCGTTTGCAACAATACGAAGCGCATCGATATCAAGTCCTGAATCGGTTTCGTCAAGAATGGCCAGTTTTGGCTCAAGCATAGCCATCTGGAATATTTCATTACGTTTCTTCTCACCACCCGAAAAACCTTCGTTTAAAGAACGTGATAAAAACTTCCTGTCTATTTCTAAAAGTTCCGATTTTTCACGGATAAGCTTAAGCATTTCATTAGCCGGCATTTCCTCAAGGCCTTTAGCCTTACGGCTTTCGTTAATTGCCGTTTTCATGAAGTTAGTAACCGAAACTCCCGGTATTTCTACAGGATACTGGAAAGAAAGGAAAACACCTTTGTGTGCTCTTTCTTCCGGTGCAAGCTCACCTATATCTTCACCTTCAAGAAAAATTTCACCATCGGTAACTTCATACTCCTCTTTACCTGCAATTACAGATGAAAGTGTACTCTTACCGGAACCGTTAGGTCCCATTATAGCATGTACCTCTCCCGCTTTTACTTCAAGGTTTATTCCTCTTAAAATCTCCTTATCTTCAACACTTGCGTGTAAATTCTTAATTGATAACATAAAATATATAATGGTGTATTTTTATTCGTAATTAACCTACTGACCCCTCAAGGCTTATCTCTAATAATTTTTGAGCCTCTACAGCAAACTCCATAGGAAGCTTGTTTAATACTTCTTTACTGAAACCGTTTACGATAAGAGCAATAGCCTTCTCTGTAGGAATACCCCTTTGATTACAGTAAAACACCTGGTCTTCACCAATTTTACTGGTTGTCGCCTCATGCTCTATTTTAGCTGTTGTATTTTTAGACTCTATATAAGGGAAAGTATGTGCCCCGCAGCTGTTACCCATTAGTAATGAGTCACATTGAGAGAAGTTTCTGGCATTTTCTGCCCTCGCCCCAATCTGAACCAAACCACGGTAACTGTTTTGCGACTTACCTGCCGAGATACCTTTAGAAATAATGGTACTCTTAGTATTTTTCCCTAAGTGAATCATTTTTGTACCCGTATCTGCCTGTTGGTAATTATTGGTAACGGCAATAGAGTAAAACTCCCCTACCGAATTATCTCCCTTAAGCACACAGCTTGGGTACTTCCATGTAACAGCAGATCCTGTTTCAACCTGTGTCCATGATATTTTTGCGTTCTTTTCACAAAGTCCGCGCTTAGTTACAAAGTTGTATACTCCACCTTTACCCTCTTTATTCCCGGGGAACCAGTTTTGTACAGTAGAATATTTAATCTCGGCATCATCAAGCGCAATAAGTTCTACAACTGCGGCATGCAGCTGGTTCTCATCACGTGATGGCGCTGTACAGCCTTCAAGGTAACTGACATAACTACCTTCATCAGCCACTACAAGTGTACGTTCAAACTGTCCTGTTCCTGCCTGATTGATCCTGAAGTAAGTTGATAACTCCATTGGGCAGCGTACTCCCTTAG
The DNA here is from genome assembly GCF_004151245.1 of Flavobacterium beibuense. Classification (GTDB taxonomy): domain Bacteria; phylum Bacteroidota; class Bacteroidia; order Flavobacteriales; family Flavobacteriaceae; genus Flavobacterium; species Flavobacterium beibuense_A. The sequence goes on along the minus strand of NZ_JUIW01000004.1, from coordinate 309,018 downwards.
GGATATAACAGAAAGAACCGTCTGAGAAAACAGCCGAGTTAAGTGCAGCATAAAAATTATCTTTTTGCGGCACTACAGTCCCTAAATACTTTTTAACAAGTTCAGGATGTTCTTTAATTGCTTCAGAAATTGAACAGAAGATAATTCCTTTTTCTGCCAGTGTTTTCTTGAAGGTCGTCGCTACAGAAACAGAGTCCATAACGATATCTACAGCCACACCTGCCAGCTTTTTCTGCTCATCTATAGAGATTCCCAGTTTTTTGAATGTATCCAAAAGCTCAGGATCTACCTCATCAAGACTGTCATATTTAGGTTTTTTTAATGGTGCAGAGTAATATGAAATTGCTTGAAAATTAGGTTTTTCATAATGTACATTAGCCCACTCGGGCTCTACCATTTGTTCCCAAGCCCTAAAGGCTTCAAGGCGCCACTCAGTCATCCATTCCGGCTCTTCTTTCTTGTTAGAAAGGGCACGAATGATATCCTCGTTTAACCCGTTAGGAAACGTATCTGACTCAATATCGGTATAAAAACCATACTCGTATTCTTTATTCTCGAGTTCGATTTTTAATTCTTCTTCTGTGTACTTGCTCATTTTAAGTTCTTAATGTTTAAAGTTCTTAATGTTATAAAGTTCCGGCCAGGTACTTTATAAAACCACTTAACAACTTTGATATATCATTTACCTTTAAATTAAGTGTCTGAAAATCGTCATTAGAAATATAGCCTAAATCTGAAGCTAAATATAATTGAGATCTAAACTCTCCGGCAGAGGCTTTTGCTATATAAAGAAATCTTATAAATCCCTTTGTGGTTTCCCGTTCAAAGCCTTCAGCTATATTGGATGAAATTGAGATACTCGCCCTCCTCATCTGATCTCTCAGCCCATAATCTTTTGTAAACAGTTCATTCTCATTTATAATTCTGTATATTTCGGCATTGAGCTCTCTTGATTTTTGCCATGCAATAATTTCTTCAAAGGAGTTTAGTTTCGCCATACAGACATTACAACTTTATAACTTTTAACTTTAAAACTTATAAAGAAAAACTTTCCCCGCAACCGCAGGTTCTGCTGGCATTTGGGTTATTAAATACAAATCCTTTACCGTTTAATCCTCCTGAATATTCCAGGATTGTACCTGCTAAATACAGGAAGCTTTTTTTATCAACGGCTATCTTTATATTGTTGTCCTCAAACACTTTGTCATTTTCTCCCAGCGCTTTGTCAAATTTCAAATCGTATGACAACCCCGAGCATCCGCCACTTTTAACCCCTACCCTAACATAGTCGGTAGCAGCATCAAATCCGTCGTCTTCCATCAGGCTTACGACTTTCTTTCTTGCTGTGTCAGAAACTTTTATCATAATCGTATACTTATATTTAATCTAAATTTAGTGCAAAGATACCACCATTTTTACAGATTGCAATAGATAGTAACCTTTTTCTCTTTATTGTATTATAAGCAATACTTATACCGCTATGTGAGGTTAAATTATTAATTTGGCAGCTTTAAACTTATTCTGATGAAATTATACCCTATAGAAAGCGGCAATTTTAAGCTGGATGGCGGCGCTATGTTTGGCGTTGTGCCTAAAACCATCTGGAGTAAAACCAACCCTGCCGATAATAATAATCTGATTGATATTGCGGCAAGGTGCCTTTTAATTGAAGATGATAACCGCCTGATTTTGATAGATACAGGAATGGGAAACAAACAAAATGAGAAGTTTTTTGGCTACTATTCGCTTTGGGGAGATCATTCTATGGACAAATCATTAGCCAAGTATGGGTTTCACAGGGATGATATTACCGATGTATTTATGACCCACCTTCACTTTGACCATTGTGGCGGCAGTGTGCAGTGGAATAAAGACCGTACCGGCTATGAGGTAGCATTTAAAAATGCTAATTTCTGGACAAACGACAATCATTGGGAATGGGCCATCAAACCAAATGCCCGTGAAAAGGCTTCTTTTCTAAGCGAAAATATCCAGCCAATGCAGGAAAGCGGACAGCTTAAGTTCATTAACAGGCCTGAAGGTGATTTTCTCGATAAAAGTGAATTGGGGTTTGGTATCTTTTTTGCTGACGGACATACCGAAAAACAAATGATACCGCACATTAACTACAACGGAAAAACCATTGTTTTTATGGCCGATTTGCTTCCTACTGCAGGGCATATCCCGTTGCCTTATGTTATGGGTTATGATACACGCCCGCTTTTAACATTAAACGAAAAGGCAAAATTTATGAACGCTGCAGCCGATAATGGCTATTACCTTTTCCTGGAACACGATGCGCATAATGAAATAATTACGGTAGAACATACCGAAAAAGGCGTACGTTTAAAAGACATTTACAAATGTAGTGATATACTAATTTAGTGTTAATCCAGATTTTTGTGTAACAAATTGAGGATTCATTAGACCTATTTTAAAAATTAAATAAAACGAATTATGAAGTTTAAGTCTATTTACCTGTCGGCTGCCTTGGCATTGTTCCTGGCAAGCTGCGGTTCATCAAAAAAAATCACGGCAACTCCACTTGCCATAAATACGACTATCACAGCTAAAAAAGCTGATCTTACTGAAATACAGGAAGAGCGTTGGAGCCACCTGGACCTGTTAACGGACACTATTCCGGGAATGAGTGTGGACAGAGCTTACAGCGAACTGCTTAAAGACAAAAAGGCAGACAAAATTATTGTTGGTGTAATTGACTCAGGTGTTGACATTGAGCACCCTGATTTACAGGCAGTAATCTGGACTAACCCTAAAGAGATTGCCGGTAATGGTATTGATGATGACAATAACGGATATGTAGACGATATTCACGGGTGGAATTTCTTAGGAGATATTAACCATGAAAACATGGAGTTCATCAGGATCCTTAAAAAAGGTGATGATGGTTCTGCTATTTACAAAAGAGCAAAAGAAAAGTATGATGAAGAATACAACCACGCTCTTGCAGGTAAAATGCAGATGGACTTTATTCAAAAAGCAGACAAATCTTTCCAGGAACTTACAGGTAAAGAAAATTATACTGCAGAAGACCTTAAAGGCCTTGATATAAAAGACCCTAATCTTGCCGGTGTAAGAAATCAGTTTGTAATGATTTTAGCAGACCTTACAAGAGAAGAGCTTGCTAAAGAAGTTAACTCTGGTGTAGAACACTATAACAACGAGCTTGAATACCACCTGAACCTAAAATATAACGCTCGTGAGATTTTAGGCGATAACCCGGATGATTTCAGCACTAAAAGTTATGGTAATAATAACGTAATTGGTCCTGATAAAGACGGTGCTAAACACGGTACTCACGTATCTGGTATTATCGCTCAGGTAAGAAACAACGGTATTGGCGGTGACGGTGTTGCCAGCAATGTTGTGGAAATTATGGCAGTAAGAGCTGTGCCGGATGGAGATGAGTATGATAAAGATGTTGCCCTTGCTATACGTTATGCTGTAGATAATGGTGCTAAAGTTATTAACGGTAGCTTTGGTAAATACTTCTCTACTCACAGCAACTGGGTATATGATGCTATTAAATATGCAGGAGAAAAAGACGTTCTAATTGTTTGTGCTGCCGGTAATGAGGGTACTTTCCTTGATAAAAACGGTGGTGTAGAGCGTTATCCTAACGATAACATGGTTACAGGTCCTGAAATTTCAGATAACTTTATCTGTATTGGTGCCCTTAACAACAAGCTTACTGAAAAAGGTTTAGTAGCTCCTTTCTCTAACTACGGTAAAAATAACGTTGACGTATTTAGCCCGGGTATGAGAATTTATGCAACAACTCCGGATAATCACTATGAATTCCTTCAGGGTACTTCTATGGCATCTCCTAATGCAGCAGGTGTTGCGGCACTTATCCGTGCTTACTACCCTAAACTTTCTGCTTCTCAGGTTAAGCACATCCTTATGGATTCAGGCTTAGCTGTAAAGATGCAGGTACAGGTAGGTGAAGATGCTGACAAGAAAGTAATCATGTTCAGCGAGGCTTCAAAATCAGGTAAAATTGTAAATGCTTACAATGCCCTGATCATGGCCGATCAGATTTCAAGAGGAAAATAATTTTCATTAAACCATACTGACGGAAGGGGCTTTCCCTTCCGTTTTTTTATTTTAGCCCATGAAAAAATCAGTATTATTTGCACTTTTTGCGGTAACAGGATTGTTTGCACAAAACAACCCTAACCCTGGTTACTGGCAACAGCACGTAGACTACAAGATGAATGTGTCTATGGATGTAAAAACCTTCCGTTATACTGGAAACCAGGAACTTGTTTATACTAATAATTCCCCTGACACGCTGCGCCGTGTTTTTTATCATTTATACAACAATGCCTTTCAGCCGGGAAGCGAAATGGATGCACGCCTGCAAACTATTGCCGACCCTGACAGTCGAATGGTAAAAAGCTTTAAGAAAGGTGAAGAAACCATTAAGGAGAGCCGTATAAGTACGCTTAAACCAGATGAAATAGGTTTTCTTAAGATAAACAACTTTAAACAGGATGGTCAGGAAGCTAAAACCATTGTTTCAGGTACTGTTCTTGAGGTAACTTTAGCTACGCCTTTATTACCGGGTAAATCAACTACTTTCACTTTAGACTTTGACGGACAGGTTCCTTTACAGGTGCGCCGTTCAGGAAGAAATTCAGAAGAAGGGGTTGCGCTTTCCATGACGCAATGGTACCCTAAAATGGCAGAATATGATTTTGAAGGATGGCATGCAGATCCCTACATTGGCCGTGAGTTTCATGGCGTATGGGGCGATTTTGATGTAAAGATTACTATTGATAAAGACTACACTATTGGTGGTACAGGGTATCTTCAAAACAAAAGCGAAATAGGAAAAGGTTATGAAGATGAAGGAGTTACCGTAAAACATCCTAAAAAGACAAAAACGCTTACCTGGCATTTTAAAGCACCTATGGTTCACGACTTTGCCTGGGGTGCAGATAATAACTATATCCATGATAAGTTAATAGGCCCTAACGGTGTAGAGCTTCACTTCTTCTACAAAGACAATCCTAAATACAACGAAAGCTGGAAAAAGATGCAGCCTAAAACGGCTGAGCTTTTAGCATTTTATAATGAAAACATCGGCCCATACCCTTACAAGCAATATTCTGTTGTACAGGGTGGTGACGGTGGTATGGAGTATGCCATGTGTACCCTTATAACCGGTAACCGCAGCTACGGAAGCCTTGTTGGTGTAACAGCACACGAGTTTGCACACTCTTGGTTTCAGCATATTTTGGCAAGCAATGAATCGAAACACGAATGGATGGACGAAGGATTTACTTCTTTCATAAGTGACTTGGCTATGGAAACCGTACTTCCTAACGACAAGAAAGAAAAGGAAACAAGCCCTTGGGCAGGTGCTTACTCTAACTATTTCTATATGGTGTCTACAGGAAATGAGCAACCGCTTACCACTCATGCCGACAGGTATTCTCAAAATATGCTTTATGGTATTTCGGCTTACAGCAAGGGGACTATTTTCCTGTCGCAACTTATAGATGTCATAGGCCAGGAAAACCTTATGAAGACCATTAAGCGTTATTATCACGATTTCAAGTTTACCCACCCTACGCCAAACGATATTATACGTACGGCCGAAAAGGTATCGGGTGCAGAGCTTGACTGGTATTTAACCGACTGGTGCCAAACTACCAATACTATTGATTACAGCATTAAAGATCTTGCTGAAAACAACAGTAATACAACAGTAACACTGGAGCGTATAGGTCTTATGCCTATGCCACTTGATATAATTGTGGTGTATGAAGACGGTACTCAGGAAAGCTTTTATGTACCGCTTAATCTTATGCACTATATAAAAGACAATCCTTTCACCAAATTAAAGCGCACTGTGCTGCCGGAATGGGATTGGGCACACCAAACCTATCAGTTCACAATAAACAAGCCTAAATCGGCTATAAAAGTAGTCATGATAGACCCTATGGAGCTCATGGCCGACGTAAACAAGGAAAATAACTTTTTCGTAAAGCAATAATATAAAAAGCCCCACTTAATGTGGGGCTTTTTCATGATAACAAAAAACCTCCGACATTTACTGCCGGAGATTTTTTGAAACAGATAAATAGAATCAAAAAACTGTTTCTTTATATAGGCGCTAAAAATCGATGTCACTAAATTCGGGTAGTACTTATCTTGATTTTTTAGCTGGTTCTGCCTTTCTAGTTGCTTTTTCTTCAGGTTTAACGGCCTCAGCTTTTTTCTCTTCCGCTTTTTGAGGCTGTGCAGTTTCAGCAGGTTTTACCTCTTCTGTTTTAGCAGGCTGTTGCTGAGTTTGTGTTTGTGCTTTTGGTTGTTCCTGTGCAAATGCCATTACTCCTGTAAGCATTAATGCGCTTAAAAATAATTTTTTCATAGTCGTGTTATTGTTTTTTAAATATTTCACTTAACATATAACATAAGCCAATTACAATGCCTTTTTGAAAATGAAACTAAAAACCAATACTCAACAGCCTAAAAATCAATTATTTAATAAGAGAAACAGAATTACCTCATCATTCAGAAATGTGAGGAATAATGGGTAATTGTGTAGAAAGAATTGTGGATTTTTTGTAGAAACCTAGTTGTTTCGGATAGTAGCCTTAACCAAAGCAAGTGCCTTTACCTTATAAAGTTCAATATCCCTGTCCTTATGATATTTGTTTTCGCTAACCAGTTTAATCATACCCGGTTCTTCAGAGCGTTCAATAAATTTCACTGTAATATACTCCTCTCCATCATTGTCTATGCTAAGCAGGTACATCTCTCCCCAAAAGATATTATTAACGATATCCTTAACTTCTTTATAAAGTACAATATCTCCGCTTCTAAGTAAAGGATACATACTGTCTCCGGTTACATAAATAGCTCCGTCACATTTTGGTAAATGAGGAATACTGATATGATCTGAAGGTACAGCTGTTTTGCCCTCATTAAACAAAGGTACTATACCTGCCACAGCTTCAAGATCGTATAAAGGAATTTGTTGGGAATCGATATTTGTATCGGTTTTTAAACTAAAGGTTCTTATTATCCTTTCGTTAGCAATAGCATCAGAATTATTATCTATAAGCATGTTTCCTTCTCCGGTTAAAAGCCAAACCGGATTAAGATCGCTATATACCTGAAAAATTTTCTCCAGCACATTAGAGCCTATGCTCTTATTGTCTTTCACTGCTTTAGAAATGCTGCCCCTGCTTGCATCTATACTGTTTTCAAATGCATAGTAGCTAATTTCTCTTGTCTCAATATATTTCTTTAAACGATCCGCAACCATAACTCATACTATTTTATTCCACTACAATATTAAGAAAATTTTCTTATACCTGCAGCAACATAAAGCTGATTTAAAAAAATGTACCTTTGCCCCAGTACATGGAACAAAAGAAATACACATACCCAAAAGAGGAAAAGCTAAAGAGCAGAAACACGATAGACCTTATGTTTAGTGAGGGCAGGTCGGTTTCAAAATACCCGTTACGACTGGTGTATGTGCCATTACCTGTAACAAACGAAAGTCCAATAAAGGTAGGGGTTTCGGTGTCTAAAAAACATTTCAAAAAAGCGGTAGACCGCAACTATTTCAAAAGATTGTTAAGGGAAACCTATAGGCATAATAAGCACCTGCTGTTAGAGAACATACCCGGTAATTATGCTTTTATGCTGATGTACCAAACCAAAGACCGTTTGTCCTTAGAGGAAATAAATACCAAAACCATTCAGCTTTTTGAAAAGTTTATTATCCAACTTAAACAGCAATAAACTGTTTCTTAGTCTTTTGTAATATTGGTAATGTTTTTTGCGTTTTAACAAAAAACACCTTTACTTATGAAAAAATTTCTTGCCTTTTTGAGTATTGCAGTTCTATTACTTTCCTGTAAGGAAGAAGTTAATGAAGCATATGCTACAGAAGAGATTGCCGATCAGATAATTGCTAACTCTTCAAATGCAGAATACTATAAAATCGCTCCTAAGTCTATCAGTGGTCAAGCAAAACAAACAGACCCAAAAATAATTAAAACCGCAACGCTTCGTTTTGAAACCCAAAATCTTGAAACTACTGCCGATAATTTAAAACAGGCAATAGGTAAATTTAATGGGGAAGTGCAAAGCGATGAAGAAAGAAATGAATACAACACAGTAAGCCGTTCCCTTAGCATAAGAGTACCTTCCCACTCGTTTGACAATTTTATAGACGAAATAAGTAAAGGAGTAACGTATTTTGACAGAAAAGAAATTTCATCCCGCGACATTACCGAGGAATACATTGATACCGAATCGCGTATAAAGACCAAAAAAGCACTGGAAGAAAGATATCTTCAACTGCTTAAAAAGGCGAACAAAGTATCGGAAATGCTGGAAATAGAAAAAGAACTGTCGGCAATTCGTGAAGAAATTGAATCGAAACAGGCACGCTTGCAATACCTGCAAAGCCAGGTTTCCTACAGTACCGTACAACTAAGTTTTTACAAAACCGTTGCCGAAAGAGAGGAAGCTACTGTTTCTTACGGAAGCAAAATAGGTAATGCCCTGAAATCAGGATTTAACTCGCTGTCAAGTTTCTTTATCGGTTTGATTCAAATATGGCCATTTATCCTTATTTTCGTAATTGCTTTTATTTTAATCAGGAGAAGATTCCGACGTAAAAAACAATAATATCATGCTATCCAGACTAAAAAGAAAATATGTTATCCCGGCTTTTGCAGTTGCTTTTCTGTTTGTTGGGGCCAGCTTTAAGGACGATTTTTTTGAAATCGCCAAGCAGGTTGAGATTTTTACAACGCTGTTTAAAACAGTAAACGTAAACTATGTAGATGAAACCAATCCGGGTGAGCTTATGGATACTGCCATAAAAAACATGCTTACCGATCTGGATCCGTATACCGTTTATTTCAACGAGCAGGATGTTGCCAAATTCAAGATAAACAACACCGGAGAATATACCGGCATTGGTGCCCTTATAACCCGTAAGGACGGTAAATTGATAATTAAAGAGCCTTACAAGGATTATCCTGCCGACAAAGCAGGTCTTAAGGCAGGCGATGAGATTATCCAGATAGGTGATGTAAGCCTTATTGATTTTAAGGAAGATGCCGGCGAACTTTTAAAAGGGACAAAGAACACGGCAATTGATATAAAATACCTGCGTCAGGGTAAACCTTACAGTACACAAATCATTTTAAATGAGGTAGATGTATCGGCGGTTCCCTTCTATTCTATGGTAGGCGATGACACCGGATATATCGTTCTTAGCCAGTTTAATGCTAAAGCTTCGGCAGAAACAAAAGAAGCTTTACTGGAACTTAAAAAACAGGGTGCTAAAAAAATAATCCTTGATTTAAGGGGTAATCCCGGAGGTTTGTTAGGAGAGGCTGTAAACATCTGTAACCTTTTTCTACCGCAAAACGAAACCATTGTTACCACAAAATCTAAAAACGAAAAATACAACAATACCTACAGAACACAAAGGGCTCCGGTTGATACCGAAATTCCTCTGGCTGTATTGGTAAACGGTAAAAGTGCTTCGGCTTCCGAAATTGTTTCAGGAGCTTTACAGGATTTAGACCGTGCCGTGATTGTAGGCAGCAGAAGTTTTGGTAAAGGATTAGTGCAAAGGCCTATCGAGCTTACTTATGGCACTCAGGTCAAGGTTACTATTTCCCGTTATTATACTCCTTCAGGCCGAGGTATTCAGGCCCTTGATTATACCCACAAAGATGCTGACGGTAAAGCCATAAGAATAGACCAGAAAGACTATAACGCATTTAAAACCAAAAATGGCCGTACCGTTTATGATGGCGGGGGTATATTACCGGATGTGGTTCTTGAGGAATCTAAGCAAAGTTCTATAGCCGATGCCTTACAGCGAAACGATGCTATTTTTAACTATGTTACCGAGTATTACTACAAACACCCTAACCAGGGTACTACTATACCAACAGTAAGTGATAGTGATTTTGATGGCTTTAAGCAGTTCCTGAAAAGAACCAATTTTGATTTTGATACAGAAACTGAAAAATCTCTTAAGGCTACCTTGGAAATTGCAAAAAAAGAAAAAGTAGATGAAACCATAGCGGCAGAGTATAATCAACTACTGGCGGCACTTAAGAAAAGTGAGGAAAAAGAGCTTAACCAAAACAAGGAAGAGATAAAAGAGCTTTTACTTGATGAGATTATAACCCGCTATCAGTATAAAGAAGGTTTGTATAAATACTATACAACCAGTAATGCAGAGATAAAAAAAGCAGCAGCTCTACTTAACAATACTGCAGAATATAACAAGATACTTTCAAAATAATGCACCTAAATCCTCAGGTTTAAGTACCTGAGGATTTTTTTTAGGTTAAATATCACAGGTGCACTTAACGTTATTTATAAAAACATATACCTTTGCTGTTTTAATTTATTGTTATCGTGAGCAGTAGTCACAAACATTTGAACAAAGTAACCTTAGGCGGACTTATTGTTACTTTAGGAATTATTTACGGAGATATAGGTACTTCTCCATTATATGTAATGAAGGCCATAATGGGAGGCGAAGCCATAGAGCAGGATATTGTTCTTGGTGCCCTGTCCTGTATCTTCTGGACCCTTACACTGCAAACCACAGTAAAGTATGTAATACTTACCTTACAGGCTGATAATAAGGGTGAAGGTGGTATTTTCTCTCTTTATACCCTTGTAAAACGATTAAAGAAAAAAGGGCTTATAGTTCCTGCTATCATAGGTGGTAGTGCACTTTTGGCCGATGGTATTATTACCCCTCCCATCTCGGTTTCCTCTGCCATTGAAGGTTTAAGGATTTATAATCCGGAACTGGATACGGTGCCTATCGTTATAGGAATCCTTTTTATCCTTTTTGCAATACAGCGCTTTGGTACTAAGCTGGTAGGTAAGTTTTTCGGGCCTATGATGCTTATTTGGTTCGGTATGCTGGGAATATTAGGTATTATTCCGCTTATCTCAAACATTGAAGTTTTAAAAGCACTTAACCCTTACTACGCTTTCCACTTATTGAAAATACATCCCGAAGGTTTCCATGTACTGGGCTTTGTTTTCCTTTGTACAACAGGAGCTGAGGCTCTATACAGCGATATGGGACACTGTGGAAGAAGCAACATCCGTATCAGTTGGGGATTTGTAAAAAGCATGCTGGTATTAAACTACTTTGGGCAAGGAGCCTACCTAATATCACATTCAGGCAAAACTCTGGCTGAATTAAGCCATAACTCTAACCCCGGTAACCCTTTCTACCTTTTAATGCCCGATTGGTTTGTGCCTATGGGTATTGCCATTGCAACCTCAGCAGCAGTAATTGCTTCACAGGCTTTAATAAGCGGTTCGTTTACGCTAATCAGTGAGGCAATGCGCCTTAACTTCTGGCCAAAAGTGTCGGTTAAATTTCCTACAGAACTTAGGGGACAATTATATATTCCATCGGTAAACTGGCTATTATTCCTGGGGTGTGTATTTGTAGTACTGCACTTTAAGGAATCAGGGAATATGGAAGCGGCTTACGGCCTTGCCATTGTACTTTGTATGATAATGACCACTACCCTTTTGGGCTACTATATGGTCATGAAACGCTACAACCCTATCCTGATAATCTTTACCGTAGCGGTATACTTTTCAATAGAAGTTTCGTTTTTTATAGCTAATATTAGTAAGTTTACCCACGGAGGATATGTTTCGCTCATCATTGCCGGATTGCTTTCGTTTATTATGGCAGTTTGGTTTACAGCGAAAAAAATACGCAGCGAGTACACCGAGTTTACTAAAATTGACAACTATAAAAGCGTGCTTGCCGACCTGAGCAACGATCAGTCGATACCTAAGTATGCCACTCACCTGGTATACCTGACCAACGCTCAGTTTAGTGATGAAATAGAATCGAAAATTATATATTCGATATTACAAAAAAGACCAAAACGTGCTGACATTTACTGGTTTGTGCATGTTAATGTGGTAGATGAACCTTACCGTATGGATTACCGTGTAAGGGAAATCATGAAAGATGATGTGATAAGGGTTGATTTTTATCTTGGTTTCCGTGTGGCACCAAGGGTTAACCTTATGTTTAAGAACGTTGTAAGGGACATGGTTAAAAACGGAGAGGTAGATATTACCAGCCGTTATGAATCGCTAAACCGTAACAATGTAATTGGTGACTTTAAATTTGTGATTATCGAAAAATTCCTGTCTTACGACAACGATTTACCTTGGTATGAAAGAATAATCCTTGATATATACTTTGTGCTTAAGAAGGTGAGCCTTACCGAAGGCCGTGCATTTGGACTAGACAACAGCTCTGTTAAGGTAGAGCAGTTCCCAATTGTGATACACCCTCCTGAGGACCTGCATTTAACAAGGGTTGAAGATCCTAACTAATAATTACAAATGAAACCTTTTTACTACATCTTATTATTATTTTTACTGCCAAAACCATTATTTTCCCAAGAGGAAGTAGTACACTCAATTTACTTTGAGTTTGACAAATTTGACCTGAAAGAAAAACAGGCTACCGACGTGGTTGCCTTTATTCAGGCAATAGACACTACCCGTGTAGAAAGTATCCAGATTTTTGGGTACTGCGACGACCGCGGGAAGGATGAATACAACTTTAAGCTTTCTAACAATCGCGCTAATACCATTAAAAACAAGCTGATTGAAAAGGGTATTAAAAACAAGATTATTGTTACTATAGAAGGCCGCGGAAGAATCTTACTGGAAGAAGATATTGATAACGTATCGGAAGCACGTGCTAAAAACAGGCGTGTAGACGTTGTGGTTAACTTTGAGCCGCTTCCTCCTCCTCCATTAGATCCGGGCGTTTATGATGCCCTTAAGGAGAAAATGGTAGTAGGTGACAGGGTAATTATGCGAAACATTCTTTTTGACAGGGGTAGCAGCAAATTAACCCTTTCCTCAAGAAAAGAACTTGACAAGGTTGCCAGGATACTGCAGAAATACAAAAATCTTGAGTTTGAAATCCAGGGACATATATGCTGCACACCAACTTTCCAGAAAGAAGCCATTGATATGGATACCAAAAAAAGGGAGTTGTCTAAAAACAGGGCTTATGCCGTTTATAAATATCTGGTATCTAAAAAGATTCCTGCAAGACGCCTTACCTACAAGGGCTATGGAAACACCCAGCCGCTTGGTAAAGGATCTGAATTTGACAGACGGGTAGAGTTTGTTATTACAAAAATCTGATTTACAGTATATTCATTTTTATATGGGGAATGCCGTCTTCAAGATAGCCTTCCCCTTCTTGTTTAAAGCCGTGGGCTTCATAAAATTTTTTAAGGTAAAGCTGTGCAGAGATCGTAACTGCCGTAGCATTAAAATGCGTTTTTATACCTTCCAAGGCTTCTTTTATCAAATCGTGACCCCATTTACGGTCGCGATACTTTTCGCCTATCACAACCCTTCCTATTGAGGAATTGTCAAAATAATAGCCGGAAGGAAACAATCGTGCATAAGCTACAATCTTCCCTTTGTATTCTCCAATAAGATGAAGTGCCTTCATGTCTTTACCATCTATATCCTGATAAACGCAGTTTTGCTCCACTACAAATACCTCACTGCGTAATTGCAGGAGTTCGTATAGTTCGGTTAAAGAAAGTTCGTTAAATCGCTTTATTTTAAATATTGGCTTCATAGAAATTCTGCAGACCTGATTATAGACTCCAGCTCCACAATCAAATCTCTTTTAGGGGAAGACGGGCTGTATATAAATCCTTCAATTACCAGGTAACTGTTGTTTTTATCATCCCTAACGGCATAATTGATAAATGGCCCGTTCATAAAATCATTTTTCATTTCCCAGTTGCCGCGGGTTTCAAAAACCATTTTATTACTATAGCTTGTGGTAAAAAAGTACGGGGAATAGGCCTCTTCGGTTACCATAAATGTATTATCATCCTGACCGTGTATATATCTCGCCCCAACAGAATCCCGCATTGTAATAATGTTGTTTAAAATAGTCTTGTCTCTTTCAATAACATTGCACGGTACCCTGTATAATAGCAGGCTGGTATTTCCTCCGGGGGTATCTTTTTTAAGCCATAAGAAATCACTCTTGTTTATGGCATAAGTATATGTGGAAGGAACATTAATACAAACACCAAACTTTTCGAACACACCATGACTAACCAAACCCGATTTAATGTTTCGCTGTTGGTTCTCATTAACTTCGGTTTCCTTAATGGCCCTGATTATTTCGTCAGCATGTATTTCAATAAGAAAAAGTATTTCCTGTGCATTCTTCCCCCTTATGGTAAATACATTTTGTGGCCTGCAGTACCTGTTGGTCTTTTCTGTAAAGCTGTTAATGGTATCCTTATCAATAACAATAATATTTCGGCCTTTGGTAAGCTTACCGCCAAAAACTTTTTCGTTGTATTGATTAAGTGTAAAAAGAGGTTCTTCCTGAGTGAGGCCCTCTACGGGAGCAGCGAGTTTTTTTCGCAGGCTGTCGCCCACATCGCCGTTCCACAGGACATCATCTATAATTATAGAAATTTCGTTTATATTGGAATCGCTGCTATCGCTGCTATTATCACTGTTACAGCCGATAATACACAGGATAAAAACAAAATACAATATTTGTTTTGCTCCCGACATGACAGTGTTTTAATTAACAGCAGACTTCACCTTAAGCTTCATTCCCGGCTGAATGTTTTCTCCCTTAAGTTTGTTCCAATCCTTAAGGTTTTCAACAGTTACCCCGGGGTGCTTTCTTGCAATACTGAAAAGTGAATCTCCTTTTTGAACGATGTATAAACGCTCTTCTTCGTAGTTTACGCTTTTAGATCTTTTGGTTTCTTTAGCGACAACAACCGGTTTTACTTCTTCAGCTTCCTCTGTATCGTTATCTGCAACAGCAGTTTCTTCATCAGTAACAACATCAGCTACCTCCTGCTCTGCCTCTTTCTTAACTTCAGGCTTCGCCAATTTTTTAGGCTTCGCCGCAACAGCAGTTTCCTGAGGAACATTAACTATAATAGTTTCGTTAATTTTAAGTTTTTGACCGGCATAAATGGTATTGCCTTTAATTTTGTTCCACTTTCTTAAATCAGTAATAGATACATTATACTTATCGGCAATCTTACCTAAAACATCACCTCTTTTAACCGTGTGATATTTGGTTTTAACTTTTGTGGTTTTTCCAATAGTAGCTAATGCTTCCTTATCACTGTCGTCAACAAAATATGGCCTTTCCCTCTTTAAATCTTCATAATCTACATAAGCGTAGATTGCCGTTTCATTAGAGGTAAATAATCCTACCTTGTCTTTTGGTAACCTTAAATAATGCGGCTCATCTGCAACAAAAGGAATAACGTCCAGTTTATAGATGGGGTTTAAGAACTGTAGTTCCTCAACCGGCACATCAAGTAAATCAGCAACCTGTCTAAACGACATTTTGCGCTTTACCATAACAGTGTCTGTCTCAAAATAAGTCATAGAAGCCTGTCTTGGTTTAATACCATGCTCCTTACCATACTCATAAATATACATGGTGGCAAGAAATGCAGGAACATACCCCTGTGTTTCACGTGGAAGATTTTTCCTTATGTTCCAATAGTTTTTATGACCGTTTGATCTACGAATAGCTTTAGTAACGTTACCCGGACCGGCATTGTATGATGCAAGCACGAGATCCCAGTCACCAAAAATGTTATACAGGCTCGACAGGTACTGGCATGCTGCCTCGGTAGCCTTAAGCGGATCGCAACGCTCATCCACATAAGAGTTTACCTCAAGATTGTACTGCTTACCTGTAGGGTACATAAACTGCCATAAACCGGTTGCACCAACCCTTGATTTTGCTCTTGGGTTAAGTGCCGACTCAATAACGGCTAGGTACTTAATTTCGATAGGCACGTCATATTTCGCCAAATGTTCTTCAAACATCGGGAAATAGTACTGGGAAATAGCCATAAGACGCTCAAAGCCTTTTGGTCTGTTTTTTAAATAAGATTTAATAATGTTTTCCAGGCCTTTACTGTACTCAATGTTAAATGGTGACTTAGCATCCATTTCTTTCAGCCTCTGCTGAAGTAGTTCTGTAGACAGGTCAAAAGTTACATCGTCATCGGGGTTTAACCTTTCTATATCCTCCTGCATGTCTTCAAACAAATCATTGTTTGCAAGCTCCTTCATCCATAGACTGTCGATACATCTCATTTCCTCATGACGTACAAAGCCCGACTTTACAGAGTCCAGGAAGGACATCTTTATAACCGGTTTAATTTGTATGTCAGCTTCTGCCGTTTCCTGTGCAAAAGCTCCAATCGAAAATGCTGCCAACAGCAAAGACAATGTTCTTTTTTTATTCATAATTTACTTATTAATCAGTTAAATTACAATGTATTACAAAGTAACAATGTATGGTATAACTTTAGTTTCTCGTTAATCGTATAAATTTTAACACTTCCACTATTCTAAAATAGCAGCAATCCCCGGAAGTGTTTTTCCTTCCAGCATTTCAAGCATTGCACCACCTCCGGTAGATACATAGCTCATTTTAGGCTCAAGGCCAAACTGCTTAACCGCAGCAACAGAGTCACCTCCTCCTACAAGAGAGAAAGCCCCTTTTTCTGTAGCTTCAGCAATAAAATTACCAAGCTCAATAGTTCCGTTTGAAAAATTCTCCATTTCGAAAACCCCTAGAGGTCCGTTCCATAAAATGGTTTTTGATTCCAGTATAACTTTTTTGAAATTTTCCAGCGATTTTGGTCCGGCATCAAGACCCTGCCAGCCATCAGGAATTGCGTTAACATCGGTAACCTTAGTATTTGCATCATTGCTAAAAGCATCAGCAGCAATTACATCTACAGGTATGTGTAACTGTACATTTTTTTCTTTGGCTTTTGCCATAATATCAAGGGCAAGATCAAGTTTGTCGTCCTCACAAATTGAGTCGCCTATCTTACCTCCCTGAGCTTTAATAAAAGTAAATGTCATTCCTCCTCCAATAATCATGTGATCTACTTTATCCAAAATGTTTTCAATAACCGTAATTTTAGAAGATACCTTAGAACCTCCTAAAACAGCCGTAACAGGTTTCTTGCTATCCTTTAAAACTTTGTTAAGACTTTCTATCTCTTTAGCAAGAAGCGAGCCAAAACACTTGTTTTCAGGGAAAAACTTTGCAATAATAGTTGTAGATGCGTGTGCACGGTGTGCTGTACCAAAGGCATCGTTAACATAAATATCGCCTAAATCGGCAAGTTTTTTTGCAAAATTTTCGTCACCTGCTTCCTCTTCTTTATAAAAACGTAAGTTTTCCAAAAGAAGTACTTCTCCCGGTTGTAAATCGGCTGCCGCCTTTTCAGCTTCGGCCCCTATACAGTCGTTAACAAATTTCACATTAACCCCAAGAACTTCACTGGTTTTAGCAACAATATGTTTAAGTGAATATTTTTCTTCTTTTCCTTTTGGCCTTCCAAGGTGCGACATTAAAATAGCACTTCCCCCATCTTTTAAGATTTTATCTATTGTTGGCTTGGCAGCTACAATCCTTGTGTCATCGGTTACGTTAAAATTGTCGTCAAGAGGGACGTTAAAGTCTACTCTTATTACTGCTTTCTTGCCTTTAAAATCAAAGTCATTAAGGGTCTTCATGGGTGTATTTTAATATTGTTTAAATTTGGTTAAACGCAAATATAGTTTTTTCCCTCAATTATTTTAAAATAAAATTAAGATACCCTTGTTAATTAACAAAGTTAATCATTTGATAATTAATCTGTTTTTGAAAACTGCATAATTATCTGTTTTTTAGATAGCTCGGCAGTATTTTAAACTCTTTCTTTTGGAAAAGTTCTTACTAATAGCCTTTTAGAAAAAGTAGTTTTATGTAGTTATGAAAACGAGAAAAACAAAGTTGTACCTAACGTTACTATAGAATACGCATATTATATATAACATAATTCTGTACCGTTACATCCCGCAAATTCTTATATATTTGCCCTATGCTTTTTTCAGATATATTAGGCCAGGAACATATTAAAAGCCATTTGACTAAAAGTGCAGATTCTTCAAGAATTTCGCATGCACAATTGTTCATTGGAGCCGAAGGCTCGGGAACTTTGCCTATGGCAATAGCCTATGCCCAATATATTTTATGCAGTAATACCGAGGGTGAAAACAATAACGGTAATGCTGTCTGCAATTTAAAATTCCAGAATTTCTCACACCCCGATCTTCACTTTGTATTTCCGGTAGCCACAAACGGTGAGGTAAAAAGCCATCCTGTAAGTGCCAACTTTTTAAAATACTGGAGAGAATTTATTACAGAAAATCCTTACGGAAGTCTTTTTGACTGGTACAGGAAAATCGACATTCAAAACAAACAGGGACAGATAGGTGTTGACGAAGCTCACGAAATTGTAAAGTCACTTTCCTTAAAATCTTATGAAGGGGGTTATAAAGTGATGATTATCTGGATGGCAGATAAGATGAACGTAGCTACAGCAAACAAACTGCTTAAGTTACTGGAAGAACCTCCGCAAAAAACTGTATTCATACTTATTGCCGAAAGTGATGACGACATACTGCAAACCATTTTATCGCGTTGCCAGATACTTCATTTCGGCAGCTTAAGTGAGCAGGCTATTGCAGATGCTTTGGTTTCCCAACAAAATCTTGATCCTAACGAAGCATTAAAAATTGCACATCAGGCTCAGGGAAATTATAACAAGGCACTACAGCTATTAAATAAAGATACAGGAGGCAACCCTTTTGAACAATGGTTTGTACAATGGGTAAGGGCGGCTTTCCGCGCAAAGGGAAATGCGGCAGCCATACAGGATCTTATTGAATGGAGCGAACAGATATCATCAATCGGACGTGAAGCCCAAAAACAATTCCTGCATTTTTGTATTGATATGTTCCGTCAGGCGTTGCTTTTAAATTACAATGCTAAAGAACTGGTTTTCATGGAACCATCGGTAGAAAAATTCAAACTTGAAAATTTTGCACCGTTTGTAAACGGAAATAATATAAACGATATCTTTAAAGAACTGTCGGATGCTATTTACCATATTGAACGAAACGGTAATGCAAAAATAATTTTAACCGACCTTTCTATTAAACTAACGCGATTAATTCATAAAAAATAAAATTATGACACCAGCTATTATTATCATTCTTGCATTTCTCGCCATCACTTTTATTCAGTCAGGCTATGATAAAGTAACCGACTGGAAAGGTAATGTAGAATGGCTTAAAGGACATTTTGCTCAAAGCGCTATTAAAAACCAGGTTCCGGCTGCTTTACTTTTAGTACTTGTACTTGAGGTAGTTGCTGGGGCTTTTGCCGTAATAGGTATTATAGAAATGCTAATGAAAGGCGGAACAGCAACGCAATTTGCATATTATGCAGCCGTTTTATCATCTATTACATTGTTGCTTCTTCTTTTAGGCCAGCGTATGGCAAAAGACTATGACGGAGCAAGAACCATAGTAATATATTTCATTCCCACAGTACTGCTTTTAAGCTGGCTATAGTATTTAGAATTTTAATTATCAATATAAAAGCCCCAACAAGGGGCTTTCTTTTTATTCGTTTTTAAGGCTTGCCTTATACAGGCGCAACTCTCCCCAGGTAAAGTCGTCGCCATATTTTTCTTTTAAAGATGTAAGCGATTCTCCGTCAAAATCCTTAAAGGCTTCGGCAAGAGCCTTAATCTTATCTCCTGGCAATACTTTTTCAATATTCATTTTACCAACCTGTATTAATCCCGCAAAATGGCTTAACACAGTGGTTTCTGTTAATTTTCTTATCCTTGCAATTTCGGCAATGCTAAGATTTTGCTCCCAAAGTTCAAAGGTTTCTTCCAATGTAGATTTTTTAGGTTCCTTTTTCTTTTTGGCCGGATAGCGTTCTGTTTCATAATCTTCTGTATCCTCTTCAAGCAGGGTAATAGGGTTATCCTTGACATTTTTACGTATTGCTTCAAGTTTTTTAAGCCTGTAAGAATGTATTTGCGGAGTGATAAGGTTCTCCTTCACAATCTCTTCTTCATTAAGCACTACTTCCATTAAGCGTTTGGCCTTCATAAGCCTAAGTACCGTATAGGTTTGCATCTCCTCCAACTCACTTAGCTCCTCATAAAAACCTTTTGCCTTTCTTAGTCTTTTTATCTCCTCAATTTTTTGAAGAATACCCGTAACCAGTTTATCCATAACAGGATAAAAATAATTGTAGGCCGCCTCCACTCTTTCGGCAACAAACTTCATATCGGGTTGTTCCACAGAAAACAATTTGGAAAGCTGGCTAATAAACTTATGCCCCGGCTCGTGCATTTTTTTTATCCTTTCTTCCGATTCATGAGCCCATTCCCTGTACTTGTATTTAAGTGATTTTTTACCTTCCTGCAGATAGGTTAGCCTGTGGCGCTGCCACATGTCGACCAGTTCATCCCAATCGAAGCTGTTTTTCAGATAGTTAAAAATAAATCGTAATGTATCCTTTTGTAGAAAATGCTCCATTTGCTCTTCTTTTACTTTTGAAGAAGCATAATCCATAACATCAAGATCGTTGCTGAGACCATTCATTTGCAACTGAGAAAGCAAAATAAGACCGTTTAACGAACGTAAACGCGAAAGAGCAACATAGGCCTGTCCAGGCAGGAAAACACCCGACACATCAAGCGCGGCTTTGTCAAAGGTTAATCCCTGGCTTTTGTGTACGGTTATGGCCCATGCCAGTTTTAACGGATAATGCACAAAAGTACCTAATATTTCCTCCTCTATTTCCTTCGTGTTTTCGTTAACGTAATAGCGAACATTCTTCCACTCGTACTTATCAGCTTCAATGGTAAGGTCCTCTTCCGGAAAATGTACCAATATCTCCTCGTCCGATAATGATTTGATAACCCCTATCTTTCCGTTAAAGTAATTCTTATCCGGAGAAAGGTCGTTTTTAATGAACATTACCTGAGCCCCTTTCTTAAGCTTAAGTTCTTCCTCCACCGGATATATTTTCTCCGGAAAGTCGCCCACTATTTCAGGTTCAAAAACATATTCCTTTTCATCAAGCTTATCCAGTGCCTTGGCATTAATGCTGTCTGCTTTGGCATTGTGTGTAGTAAGCGTAATAAAACCCGGATTTTTTTCCAAATCAAACGCCGGATCAACATAATTGTTTAAAACAGCAATGTCATCACGTGTTATTACATTGTTTCTCAGATTATTAAGTATGGAAATAAAGTCCTCGTCAGTTTGCCTGTATATTTTTGAAAGCTCAATATACAATGGCGGATTTTGGCTAACTACATGAGAATGAAAGAAATACTTACCTCTATAGTACTGGCTTAACACTTCCCATTCCTCATTTTTCACTACTGGAGGAAGCTGTAATAAGTCTCCAATAAACAATACCTGCACACCCCCAAAAGGAATGTCTTTATGACGCACGCTACGAAGCATAAAATCCATAGCGTCAAGTAAATCGGCACGCAACATACTAACCTCGTCTATAACAAGAAGTTCCATGTTTTTAATTACGGCCTGCTTGTCTCCTCGCATTTTAAAGTGTCTTCTAAGACTGTCTTTATTTTCAAAGCGTACAGAATCGGTTATCTGTGGTAAGCTATTGTCGGGTATAAAGCCTGCAAAAGGCAACTGAAACATGGAATGGATAGTTACACCGCCCGCATTAAGTGCTGCAATACCTGTAGGTGCCACAACAACAACATTTTTGTGTGTGGTGCGTATAATTTCCTTTAACAGGGTTGTTTTACCCGTGCCGGCTTTACCGGTTAAGAAAATTGACCTATTTGTTTGATTTATAAAGCGTAAGGTATATTCTGCTGCTGTAGATAAGCTTTCCATTTGGCGTGTAATTATTCGTTCCCGAAAATACATATTCTAAAAATTATGACAATAAAAAAAGCTCCCATTAAGGGAGCTTTTAACTAAGATAAAATCTTATTATTTTTTAACAGGCTCTTCTTTCTCAGTAGTTGCTGCTTTTTCTTCTGTTGGTTCAACAGTAGTTTTATTGCCGCTATACTTTTCATTAAGAGCTTTGATTATATCTTCAGTGATATCATATGCATCTTTTGCATAAATAATAGATACTGCATCACCAGTACCATAAATATAATCATAACCGTTCTTTTTACCGTAATCTTTAATGTATTCTCTCATCGCTTTACGGATAGTATCACTTTGAGAACCAAACTCTTCCTGAAACTGTTTGATCATCGTTTCCTGCATCATACCAATCTCCTGCTCTCTTCTCTGAAACTCCTGAGCTTTAAGCTGAGCCCATTGAGGACCTTTACGCTGTGCTTCATTTTGTGCACTTGCATAATCAAGTTTAAGTTTTTGAACTTTATCATCAAGCTCCCTGCCCATTTCCTCCTGCTTAACTTTACTTCTGGACTCAAGATCTTTTAATTCTTTCGATTCTTCCATCAGCTTTTGCGTGTCAACATAAGCAGTTTTAAATTCTGTTACAGTTCCTTCATTTTTGTTGCACGAAAAAAGTGTAACAGCCAGGCCAAGTATTAATAATGATTTTTTCATTTGCGGTATTTTAATTTTTAAAATTTCGGTAAAAGTAATAATTCGTTCTAAAGTTCCAAAAACAAGTTTTTATTAAAATTATTGCCAGTTTTTAAGCTATAAATATTCTTTATATAAAAAAGGCTTTGCTATAAAAGCTTTATATTAAAGTTGGCTTATATAAATCAGCTGTAAAAACGTTTTAAAAAAAGGAAAGGTATTTCCATGTTAAACGCCTTAAAACGGCCTTAAACGGCTTTTATTTAATTTTTAGCCCGTCTTATGACATAAATATGCGACGAGTACTCAAAATTACGTGCTGCTTTTATATTAGAACGCAAACCAATAAAAAACCCTTTCACAAAATTCATTTTTCCGGTTTTGTATTTTTCAGAAAGCAGGCTTACATAAAAACTGTCAAATTTCATTGGCAGGATTTTTTTCACCTCTAAATCTTCTTTTGCAAAAAGATGTGCTATTGCCTTTTTAGAAAAATGCCAAAGGTGTCTTGGCGCATCATAAGCAGCCCAAAACTTACCATAATACCCTGCATCATAACTTTTATAATTAGGAACCGCGATGATTATTAGTCCATTAGGCTTTAAAATACGCTTTAATTCGGATATATGTTGCTGAATATCAGGAACATGTTCCAATACATGCCACATCGTAACCACATCAAAAGAGGCATTTTCAATCTCTTTTATATCATTTTTGAATGAAATTCCTTTAGAAAGAGAAATTTTTTTAGCTTTTTCGCTTGGTTCGATACCTAAAGTCTCCCAACCACTATTTTTTGCAGTTACTAAAAAATCTCCGGTTCCGGCGCCTATATCTAAAAGTTTACCTTTTTGCGTTTGATTAGTATTAACTATATTAATCTTATCTCTAAGCGCCTTTTGTTTTACAGCATGGTATAATTTTTCAAAAAGAGAACGTTTTCCGTCAGTATGAGAAATATAATCTTCACTTTCATAATAACTCCCTAAATTTTCAAGAGACGGATGTGGATGTGTTTTAAGCAATTCTAAATCCTCATCCATTAGAAGTTGAAATTCTTCACCCGATACAGAATAATCTTTTACAGTAAGATAAACCTTGTTTTGAGAAAAGTTCATTATAAATTGTTGTATTGGTCTTTAAGGTCCTTTAAATATTTTATCACTGTGTTTTTAAAAAGGGAATCATCTGCCAGACAGTCTTCATTAAATTCATTAATGACAGAGATAGCCAAAAATTTAACCTGAGATCCTACAACTGCATTTTCAGGCACTCTGTTAGAAGCTATAAAATCTGTTGTATCAAAATATTTATTTAATTCATCCTGTGTGTACAACATCATTTTAAACTTCGTTCCTTCTACTGTTGTCCAGTATTCAATTTCAGTGAATTTGCCTAAATCATACTTTTCAACTAAAAACTGGTTAAAAGTTATTTTTGTAGGCTGATTTTGAAAAAGAAAAGCGGTTAATCCTTTCTCAGTTCCCATTACATGCTTTCCGTCCTCCAGCAAAACATAATCAGAAACATCAACAGCATATCTTGGCGCACTACAGGATAAAATCACAGTACTTAGTAAAAACAGAAAAAACCCTTTATAAAAAAGGGTTTTATTGTAACGTTCCACGTGAAACATATTTTTCATATTATCTTCCCATGTGTATTAATAATACCGAAACATCACTAGGAGATACACCACTAATACGAGATGCCTGTGAAATTGTTACCGGTCTTATTTTTTTCATTTTCTCTCTCGCTTCAAAAGAAAGAGACTTTATTTTATCATAATCAAAATTATCAGGAATTTTTAAATCCTCCAATCTGTTTAGTTTGTCGGCATTATTTTTTTCCTTTTCTATATAGCCGGAATATTTAACCTGGATTTCGGCCTGTTCAATTACTTCCTTATCCAAATTATTTTCGTTTATATATTCCTGAACTTTTTCAAATTTAAGAATATCCTCAAGCTCTAATTGCGGACGTGAAAAAACTTTGAACATTTTATCAGGCTGAACAATCGGAGCAGATCCTTTAGCTTCTAAAATTGGATTAGCCTCAGCAACCTTAACACTCGTTTCTTTAAAGAAATTTACAAACGCATCAGATTCGTCTCGTTTCTTTTCCATTCTGCGTAAACGGTCCTCTTTAGCAAGACCAATTTCATATGACAATGGTGTTAATCTGAAATCGGCATTATCCTGACGAAGTAATGTTCTGTATTCAGCTCTTGAGGTAAACATTCTATAAGGTTCTTCAGTTCCTTTAGTAATAAGATCATCAATAAGTACACCTATATAAGCTTCGTTACGTTTTAAAATAAACGGCGCTTTATCATGCACTTTAAGGTGGGCATTAATACCCGCCATTAAGCCTTGAGAAGCTGCTTCCTCATATCCGGTTGTACCGTTAATCTGCCCTGCAAAATATAAATTCTCCACCAACTTGGTTTCAAGCGTATGCTTTAACTGCGTGGGTGGAAAATAATCATATTCTATAGCGTAACCCGGACGGAAGAATTTTACATTCTCAAATCCGGCAACAGAACGCAATGCTTTAAACTGAACATCTTCTGGTAAAGAGGTAGAAAATCCGTTTACATAAACCTCTACCGTATTCCAGCCTTCCGGTTCGACAAAAAGTTGGTGACGATCTTTGTCTGCAAAACGGTTAATCTTGTCTTCTATAGAAGGACAGTAGCGCGGACCTAAACTTTTAATCCTTCCGTTAAACATTGGCGAACGGTCAAAACCTTCACGAAGTAAATCGTGAACCAATTCTGAAGTATATGTCATATGACAAGAACGCTGATGCGTTAATGGTCTTGTTACATCAGAATATGAAAACTTATCAGGGCTTTCATCTCCCGGTTGTTCTATCATTTTAGAATAATCAAGAGAACGACCATCTACACGAGGCGGGGTTCCCGTTTTCATTCTTCCGGCATCAAAACCTGCCTTGATTAAATCCTCTGTTATGCCATACGAAGCTCCCTCTCCTGCTCTACCTCCACCAAACTGTTTTTCCCCAATATGAATCAATCCATTCAAAAAGGTTCCGTTTGTCAACACAACCGACTTAGCTTTGATTTCAATTCCAAGAGAAGTTTTCACTCCTGTAACTTTTCCATTCTCGATAAGAATTCCGGAAATCATTTCCTGGTAAAAATCAAGATTTGGAGTTTGTTCCAACATCGTTCTCCACTCTTCAGCAAAACGCATACGGTCACTCTGTACCCTCGGACTCCACATAGCAGGCCCTTTTGATTTATTGAGCATCTTGAACTGGATTGCTGTCTTGTCTGACACAATTCCCGAATACCCGCCCAAAGCATCAATTTCACGTACAATTTGACCTTTTGCTATACCACCCATAGCGGGATTGCAAGACATTTGTGCAATGTTTTGCAAACTCATGGTAACCAAAAGCGTTTTTGAACCCATATTAGCAGCAGCAGCAGCAGCCTCACTCCCGGCATGCCCTGCACCTACCACAACTACATCATAAACATCCTGAAACATTTCTTTATATTCTCCTTTACTGTTCCACGTGGAACGCCTAAAAATTTTCTGCTCACTCAAACGTTCCACGTGGAACGTTTATATATTTTCTTTTCAAACTAAAAATGTTCCACGTGGAACGCTCTTAGTTTGATGTTTAAAATGTTTCACGTGAAACATTCAATAGCTAATTAACCCTAAGACACATTCTTAAGCGGTACAAAAGTATACTATTATTTTGTAATGGGCGCCTGTTGAATATCAATTAACATCTCTGCCTGTTGCCTTAAAACAACTTCATTTTTTCGTTTTCCTTTGAACGCATTAAAGCAGAATCTTCTTCGGTTTTATCTTTATATCCGCAATAGTGTAGTATGCCATGAGCCATTACCCTGCGCAATTCTTCTTCAAAACCAACATTAAAATCATTGGCATTATCCTTTACCCTTTCTACAGAAATAAAAATATCTCCACTGATAAGATTACCCATAGTATAGTCAAAACTGATAATGTCGGTTAAGGTATCGTGGTTTAAAAACTCAATATTCTTTTGTAAAAGATATTCATCATCACAAAAAATGTAATTGATTTCTCCTTCCGTTTTATTCTCAGACACTATAATCTCTGAAACCCAATCTTCATATTGAGATTCATTTTCAAGTTCAAAATCGGTTTCGTAATTAAAGCTAATCATTGTTCTTAAAATAGGTTTGTACCCTTTGGTTAAAATTTGGGCGCAAAGGTAAACTTTGTCTGTTTAATATCTCTATACTATTAAGATAATCTTTAAGCTCATCAGGAATGGTATTGGCATTATTATCAAACTCTTTTGTATTGGTTTGCGACTGGCGTTTATTTTCTTCACCCTGCTGTTGCATTGCCTTATCAAGCTTTAAAAGTTCGTACTTAAGATTAAGCATTTTTTGAAGGGTTTCGTTCTTAAAACCTTTATTCAATAACTGCTTCTCAATATCTTTCATCTGCTGTAAGGCACGCTGGCCATTACCTCCCATACCCTCTTTTTCCAGTGCTTTTTCTAAGGCTTCACGAAGTTGTTGCTGTTCTTTATATATCTCTAAAAGATCTCCGGCATTACCTTCACCGTCCTGTCCACTCTCACCAGATTGTCCGGGTTTTTTCCCGTCTTTACTATCACCCGGTTGCTCGCCTTCCTGCTTGCCGTTTTTTTGCATTCCTTTCTGCATCTCTTCAGAAAGTCCCTGTTGTTTCTGGATAATATCTTTAAGCTGCATCCCACTTTGACCCTGCCCTGGTTTAGACTGACCCATGCCTGACCCCTGCATTTGCATCTGCATGTTATTAAGAACATCGCTTAAATAATCAGCCAATTTATTGGCAGAAGTAACTGCATATTGCTGGTTAGAAACACCACGGGGAATAATATTTTCGGCCAAATCGCTTAGAGCCTTATCAACATAATAGTGAACATTTCCTACCTCTTGAGTTATCTGTTCAGTAATTTTTGGATTACGTAAAGACATAGCAAAAAGGCTATCGTCAACATGACGGAATTGTTGTTTTAAGTCCTGTTGTTTTATAAGATATTTACTGAATGATGGCGATCCTGAAGATGATTTCCTGAACTGTTCCATAACACTTTCCTGAGAAAAGGAATAGGCCAAAAGGTTATCAAGGATCTGACGAAGCATCTTAACATCTTCTTCCATTTGCTCCATACCCCCCATCATCATAGACTGCATCATTTTACCGCTCATCTGCTTCATTTTTTGTCCGGCAGATTTTTGTTTAGGTGATGCTTTTTGCTTGTTATCTTGTTTTAAATCTTCAGTTGCTTTTTCCATATCCTGCTCAATGTTTTCCTCTTCAGCTTTATCAGTAGGAATATCCATTGGTTTTTTAAGCTCCTCATTTTGCTTTTCAAGATCACGCATTTCTTTCTGAAGCTTGTCAAATTCCTTATTTATTGCCTCTTGTTTCTCGGCAGAATTCTCTTTATTATCTGCCAACTGTTCTTGTTTTTCACCAAGCTTTTCAAGTTCATCAGCAATCTGTTCAGCTTTCTTCTCTACATAAAAACGCTTGGTAAGTTCAACCAATTGCTCTAAGCTTTTTGTTTGGCTTTTGGATTTCTGTTTGAACTTTTCCATTTTATCAAACAGTTCTTCCTTCTCAATTTTATCTGTAAGCTTTTGCAGTTCTTCTAAAAGTTTTTCATTTTTCTGAGCTTCTTTTTCCTGTTGTTCCAGACGCTTCATCAGCTCTTCCTTACGCTCATCCTTCTTCTCAGGATTGAATTCTTCAAGATTATCGTTTAGTTTTTTAGAGAATTCTTTCATACGCTCCTCAACCATTTTTTGACGATTAATAAAATCCTCAACCTTTTTAAGGTCTTTATATTCCAGTGCAGATTTCTCCTTGTTCATTTTTTGAAGCTTATCAAGCTCACTTAACTGCTTATCCTGATTTTTAAGAGACTTCTCTAAACTGTTTATATTACTGTTTTGTTCCTGTAAAGATTTCTCCTGTTTCTCATCGTCGGTAAGTTCTCTATGAGAGAATACTGATGATTTAGAACTTTTAAAATTATGTACTGCATCATTATCAAACACTTCAAAATAGTATTCATAGTTTACACCTTTTCTTACATTTAATCCCTGTGGGAAACTGTAATAAAAACGATCGAAAACTTCTTTTTTAACCGGCAACACAAATTTTTTAGCTTCATTTTCGTTACCCTGAGGATAGTAAACTATTTGTAATTTGGTTAATCCGTAATCATCAGAAACCTGACCAAGCATAATCTCTTTTTTAAGATTCAGACTATCCGGTGCAGATGAAACTTCAATTGTAGGATGTTGGTCTTTTATTGTGGTAATGGAATATTGAAGCTTTTCATGATGTTCCACCTTATCGTTAGATGTGAATATCTGATACTCGGTATTGTTAAGTATCGTTTTAGAAGTTGAAAACAACCCATCAGTATTCGTAAATAAAGAGCTTCCCTCCTTGCCTACCCATTCGATACTACCGGTAGCAAGCGCATTAATTTTCCAGGTTACTTTAGTACCTTCAGGCACTACTGCATTTCCTGTTCCACGAATAACATTAGCCTTTTTATGAAGATATCCGGGAAAAGTAAGTACCATTTCAAAATTAGAGATGGTAGGTACAGCAACAACGTTAAGTTTGTACGGCTGAGATGTTACATTGTTTGCAGATAACTGAAAATCAATAGGTTTTGATGGTTTTTCAAATCTATATTCAAAAATACCAGGCTCTGTATTTTCTAAATAATAATTTTCATCTCTAATGGTAATCATGGCATTTTCAGGAACAATATTACCAACAGTTTTAACCTTTAATAAGAAATCTGTATCCTGCTGAGCTGTAAGAGAATCGTTTACAATAACAAATTCAAAAGGAGCCGGCGGAGCATAATGCTTATCATAATGCACTACCCTGTCAAAACTTTGAGTAAATATTGAAGAATTTCCGCTTAATGCAAATACCAAAATTAATAATACAGGTATAGCAGCATAAGGCAGGTATTTAATATTCCTCTTAAAATTAATAGCATTGGTAAACGGAACAGGCTGTAAATTTTTAGCTTTTTGATCTATGGAAGCCAATAACAATTCTGACTTAGCAGACTCTGCTGAAAGCTGAAGGAAATTGGTAAGTTTATCACTAACCTCTGTAAAGTGATTCCCTATAATGGAAGACGCCTGTTTGTAATCTATACCCTTTTGTAATTTGAATAATTTAAAAACAGGAAATAATATAAATCGCAGAAGCAAAAAAATCTCAACAGCAACAAACAGCCAAAACAAAATACTTCGCCAGGTTGAAGACAACCATAAAAAATATTCTACCAGTAAAGTGAATATAAAATATAAAAGTCCAAGCCCTATAAAAAAGATACTACCCCTTATTAATTCGTTGGTATAGTACTTCTTAATAAAGCCTTCCAGCTTGTTGAAAATTATGTTTTTTGCTTCCAAAATTACAGTCAATTGTTAATAACTGATAAAATTACAATTTCTTCCGAATAAATAACAGTTAAATCCTATTTTCCGAAATTTTAAAAACCATACTTTAAATACTGATTATTAAATATTTACAATACATTAAAAAATATCTGACATAAATTGGCCAAAAGCAAAATATCATAATTGTATCTTTGCAGCAAAATTTTATCAACAATGTCAAAACAAGTTCGCGTGCGTTTTGCACCCAGCCCAACCGGGCCTTTACATATAGGCGGGGTAAGAACTGCCCTTTTTAATTATCTGTTTGCTAAAAAGCATAACGGAGTATTTTACCTTAGAATTGAAGATACCGATCAAAACCGTTTTGTTCCGGGAGCAGAAGAATATATTATAGAAGCATTAAACTGGTTAGGAATTCCTTTTGACGAAGGTGTGGGGAAAGAAGGAAAATTTGGTCCTTACCGCCAGAGCGAACGTAAAGCAATGTACAATCAATATGCACAACAATTGATAGATTCCGGTTGGGCATATTATGCATTTGATACAGCTGAAGCTCTTGATGCTTTAAGAAAAGAAGAAGAAGCTCAAGGAAAAACCTTTATATACAATCATACCAACAGGGATAAACTGGATAACTCTTTACGCATAAGTAAAGAAGAAACAGAAAAAAGAATAGCTAACGGAGAAGAGTATGTTATCCGTTTTAAAATTCCTGTAGGTGAAACACTATTCTTAAAAGATATAATAAGAGGTGACATTAAGTTTGAAACCAATCTTTTAGATGATAAGGTATTGTTTAAAAGCGATGGTATGCCTACTTATCACCTGGCCAATATAGTGGATGACCATTTGATGGAAACAAGCCATGTTATACGTGGTGAAGAATGGTTACCTTCCCTACCCCTTCACGTATTACTTTACAGGGCTTTTAAATGGGAAGCTCCGGAATTTGCCCACCTGCCGTTAATATTAAAACCTGTAGGTAATGGTAAGTTATCAAAAAGGGATGGTGATAAAATGGGATTCCCTGTATTTCCTCTGGAATGGAAAAATGCTGATGGTACCAAATCATCAGGGTACAGAGAGGAAGGCTTTTTACCGGAGGCAGTTGTTAACTTCCTTTCGTTATTAGGCTGGAATCCGGGAACAGACCAGGAGTTATTCACATTAGATGAATTAGTAAAACTGTTTGATTTAGAAAGAGTACATAAGGCCGGAGCAAAATTTGACCCTGAAAAAAACAAATGGTTTAACCACCAGTATTATACAAGACAGGATAACCAGACTATTGCAAAAGAATTTAACCATTCTCTAATAGAAAGAGGTATTAATAAACCTGCAGAATATGTTGAACAGGTTGTAGGTTTAGTAAAAGAGCGTGCTACTTTTACAAATGAACTTTGGGATCTGAGTGACTTTTTCTTTACTGCCCCATCTCAATATGATGAAAAAGCAGTTAAAAACTGGAAAGAAGATACCGGTGCTTTAATGATCGAAGTTAGTGAGGTTATTAATAATACCTTAGATTTTTCTTCTCAAAATCTGGAAGATGTAATAAAAGCCTGGATTAACGAAAAAGGTGTAGGAATGGGTAAAGTTATGCAACCACTCCGTTTAAGCCTTGTAGGCTCGCTAAAAGGCCCTCATTTATTTGATATTATGGCCCTAATAGGAAAAGAAGAAACAGTAAACAGAATTAAAAAAGCTGTTGAAACATTATAAAATTTAAAAAGCCTCTGTAACAAGAGGCTTTTTTATTGTACTAATAGTCGTATCTTAACAATCAATAAAAAAATCAACTAATCATGGGAAACATTTTTTTGTATGTAGTGCTGTTTTTTGCATTCATACTATTTCTTTCATCATTCTTTACAGTTAAGCAGCAAACAGCTGCCATTATAGAACGATTTGGTAAATTCGGCAGTATAAGGCATGCCGGTCTTCACTGGAAGGTGCCTATCATAGATAAAATAGCGGGAAGGATAAACCTGAAAATACAACAGCTGGATGTAATTATAGAAACCAAAACAAAAGAGAACGTATTCGTTAAAATGAAGGTTTCAGTTCAGTTTAAGGTAATTCAGGAAAAAGTATATGAGGCATTCTATAAACTGGAATATCCTCATGACCAGATAACATCTTATGTATTTGACGTTGTTCGTGCAGAGGTACCAAAACTAAGGCTTGATGACGTTTTTGAACGTAAAGATGATATTGCAATTGCTGTAAAAAGAGAGCTTAATGATGCCATGACCACTTATGGTTACGATATCATCAACACACTGATAACAGATATCGATCCGGACATTCAGGTTAAAAATGCCATGAACCGTATTAATGCTGCTGACAGGGAAAAATCGGCTGCGGAATATGAAGCAGAGGCACAAAGGATTCGTATCGTTGCTAAAGCTAAAGCTGAGGCAGAAAGTAAAAGATTACAGGGTCAGGGTATTGCAGACCAGAGAAGGGAAATTGCAAGAGGACTTGTAGAAAGTGTTGATGTTCTTAACAAAGTAGGTATCAACTCTCAGGAAGCATCAGCACTTATTGTTGTTACTCAGCATTATGATACGCTACAGTCTATAGGTAGCGATACAAATTCTAACCTGATACTGTTACCTAACTCACCACAAGCAGGTACAGACATGCTTAATAATATGGTGGCTTCTTTTTCGGCTTCAAATCAGATAGGAGAAGCTATGAAAAAGCAGAATAAGAAAAAGAATACCAAAGATGACGATTCAAGGTATATAGCTCCTAATCCTGAGCATGAAGATAATAATGAC
The DNA here is from genome assembly GCF_004151245.1 of Flavobacterium beibuense. GTDB lineage: Bacteria > Bacteroidota > Bacteroidia > Flavobacteriales > Flavobacteriaceae > Flavobacterium > Flavobacterium beibuense_A. The sequence continues at coordinate 276,216 of NZ_JUIW01000004.1, read as the reverse complement.
AACGAATAATAATAAAAAAAGCGGCTTTTTTAAGAGCCGCTTTTTTTATTTAAATATCTTTTTAAACAGGAAGGTCATCGCCAAGCTTTTTAAAGGTCCGGCAAAAAGGCCCAATATGTTTAATATTTTTTTAGGAGTATCACCTATCATATTTTTAAGCTGAAGACTTTCCTTAGTTTCCTCAACTTCCTTAAGAAGTTTATGATAAGCAAGATCTTTTTCAACCTTTAGTATTCTAAGATCTTTGTTGATTTCCTCGTAACTGGTGTAAATCTTTGATTTCATGGCTAATCGTAATCTTTAAAGAATATTCGTGAAAAGTTAGCCAGTAACGGTCCTTCGGTAAGTTTATCCTGATACTTATATACTATAATGGCCAGTATTAAATAAATACCACCTACAATAAGAAAACCATAGGCCATATTATCCAGGGCATACCCAATACCGATAGCTAAGGCAATTGAAAAAAACAGGGTAACAATCAGTAACATAATAGCTAAAAGAAACACTTTCAGCATTATGGAGGTTGATTTCATAAGAATCTTAAAACCCCAAAGCTTATAATACTTTAAGTTAGCATCAATAAGTTCTTTGGCTTGGTTTTTAAGATCCTCTGCATTTTCTTTTATTTCTTCAAATGCCATAAATAAAACAAATTAGTTTATTTGCCTGCAGCAGCTTTTGCTGTTCCTTTTAGTTCCTCAAGCTTTTTTTCAAGAGTAGCTATAATGTCTTCTTTTTTTTGTTCTACTGTAGAAACAAGATGATCTAATCCGGATTCGATATCTGCTTTAGAATATCCAAACTTGCTTTTTACCTGTTCAGATAATTCATGAAGCTTATCTTTTATCTCATCTTTTTTGTGATCGTAACCATCTTTAATTTTCTTTCGGGTTTTAGATCCTTCGTCCGGAGCAAATAAAATTCCTACAGCAGCCCCTATCGCCGCACCTGCCAAAACTGCAAGTACTGTTTCTGTCTTACCAGCCATAATTTATGAATTTTTCAGTTAATAATTATAAAGGTAAAGACTTTAACATTTGTAGGATGTTAATGTGTAGTTAATTGAAGGCTAAATAAAACAAAAAATTAAAATAACGACATATAAAGAGGTTTTGAAGGGTGTATCATACAAATGCATTTCTTACAAAAAATTATCTCTTATAACGCATTTATAAAGGTCAGTTTTAATAGTAACTGATTATAATAAATAATTTAATAATAGTATTTATATATAATATAAAACTCCGGCTGATAACCGGAGTTTTGATAGAAAAAATTTATATATTGTAATCTATTCCTTACTTTCAATTTTTGCCCATGTATCTCTTAATCCAACCGTTTTGTTGAAAACTAAATTTTCAGATGTTGAATCTGGATCCACACAAAAATATCCTAAACGTTGGAACTGGAATCTGTCTCCGGAATTTGCTTCCTTAAGGCTTGGTTCCAAATAACCTGTAATTACTTCCAGTGAATTTGGATTTAAATAGCTCTTAAAGTCAATTTCCTTATCACCATCTGGGTTTTCGTGAGTAAATAATCTGTCATAAATCCTTATTTCAGCCTTTACCGCATGTTTGATAGATACCCAGTGAATAGTTCCTTTTATTTTTCTTAAACTGGCTTCTGTGCCACTACCACTCTTACTGTCAGTATCATAAGTACAGTGAATTTCGGTTATGTTACCATCGGCATCCTTAACAACGCTTTCACCCTTAATGATATAGGCATTTTTAAGACGTACCTCTTTACCTAAAGATAAACGGAAGTATTTACGGTTAGCTTCTTCCATAAAGTCTTCTCTTTCAATATATAATTCTCTTGAAAAAGGTACTTTTCTAAATCCTGCAGTTTCATCTTCAGGATTGTTTTCTGCATCCAGCCATTCTTCCTGTCCTTCAGGATAGTTAGTTATAACAAGTTTTACCGGATCAAGTACTGCCATTACCCTTGGAGCTGTTTTGTTAAGATCTTCCCTTACGCAAAACTCTAATACAGAAACATCTACAAGGTTTGTACGCTTAGCAATACCAATAGTATCTGCAAAATTCCTGATAGCCATTGGAGTATAACCTCTTCTTCTCATACCCGATATGGTAGACATTCTTGGGTCATCCCAACCGGTAACATGACCTTCCTGTACAAGTTGTAATAACTTACGCTTACTTACTACTGTATGGCTAAGATTTCTGCGCGCAAATTCACGTTGTTTTGGACGCATTGATTTGTTATCATAAATCTGATCAAGGAACCAGTCGTATAACTCCCTGTGCATAAGGAACTCAAGGGTACAAAGTGAATGGGAAATAGCTTCTACATAATCACTTTCTCCATGAGCCCAGTCATACATTGGGTATATTTTCCAGTTGTCACCGGTTCTGTGATGATGTTTATGAAGTATCCTGTACATAATAGGATCACGCATAAGCATATTAGAAGATGACATATTTATTTTAGCCCTTAAAACATGAGTACCTTCGGGAAATTCACCATTCTTCATTTTCTCAAACAGATCCAGGTTCTCCTCTACCGAACGATTCCTGTAAGGACTCTCTGTTCCCGGTTGTGACGGTGTTCCTTTTTGCTTGGCCATTTCTTCTGATGACTGGCTGTCTACATAAGCCAATCCTCTCTTAATAAAATCAACAGCCCAGTCATATAACTGCTGGAAATAATCTGAAGCATAACGCTCTTCTGCCCATTGATAACCTAACCATTCTACATCTTTCTTAATGGCATCTACATACTCCTGCTCTTCTTTTGCAGGGTTTGTATCGTCAAAACGAAGGTTAACAGGTGCATTATAACGTAATCCTAAACCAAAATTAAGGCATATAGAACTGGCATGCCCAACATGCAGGTAACCATTAGGTTCCGGAGGAAAACGAAAACGAAGTTCATCTTTTGGCATTCCTTTCGCCAAATCATCTTCGATTATCTCTTCAATAAAATTCAGTGATTTTTCTTTTGTAGACATATACTATAAAATAATAAGATTGCAAAGGTATTTAAAAAACCCGACTTTAAAGAATATTTAAAACAGCATAAAAGGCTAATAAATTGTATTTTTACGTCACAATAATTTATTGCTATGGGAACCATAAAACTTAAAAATATACGCACCTTTTCTTACCACGGCTGTTTAGTTGAGGAAAGTAAAATAGGATCTGATTACAGGGTTGATCTTGAAATAAAGGCAGACCTTAGAAAATCTATGGAAACAGATGACCTTGAAGATACTGTTGATTATGTGCATCTTAATAAGATAGTTATAGAGGAAATGGCTATACGTTCTAAACTGTTAGAACACGTTGCAAAAAGGATAGTAAAGAGGATTTTTGATGAAATTCCGGCCGTATCAAGAATAATTGTAGGTGTTTCTAAAATAAATCCTCCTATTGGCGGTGATGTAGAAGCTGTAACAATTGAGTTAGAGGAATACAGAACCTAAAGTTTTCATTAATAAATGATTAAAAAAAGATAAAACATTCTATCTTGCAGGAAGTTTACGGAAAAATAAATTTACCTTCAAAATTTCTTGCGATACTGCAAAATATATGTAAATTTGCCAACCATAAACCTAATGGCATCGTGGCCGAGGGGCTTAGGCACAGGTCTGCAAAACCTGCTACAGCGGTTCGAATCCGCTCGATGCCTCCACAAAAAAAAGCTATCATTTTCATGATAGCTTTTTTTATTCATTCTTCTTTCCTAAAAATAAGTTTTTTTAGTACAAGCTTATATCTAATAGGTAGCTTATTTAAATACTGAAAGATTAATACTAAAAAAACATTATACAATACTTTTATTATTAATATTTAAAATATTGCTTTTTATTATTTAAAAAATACTGTTATTATTTATTTATTAAATATTTTATAATAAATTAACATTTTTTAACATAAAGTGTTTATTGTTTTTATATTTTTATTCCTTCTAATAATTCTAACCAATATTTATTAAAAAATTTACAATGAAAAACATTTACTTTTTTGCAGTATTACTACTATTATTTGGCTGCACTACTGAGGAAACAAATAAAATTATTCAAGATCAAACAATACTCAAATCTAATCAGAATATGGAAAGTGATTGTGATCCTTGTACTTTATTAAAAGCTGAAATTAATGCAACGTATAATGAGCAATTAATGTGGTATATTGAAAATAATCCAAGTCCGTCTGCTCAAGCTATGATAGATTTACATATAGAAAGAATGAACTATCTGGATTCTTACTGTGAAGAAACAGGAGATAATACTAACTGCGACTCTTGTACTTTATTAAAAGCTGAAATTAATGCAACGTATAATGAGCAATTAATGTGGTATATTGAAAATAATCCAAGTCCGTCCGCTCAAGCTATGATAGATTTACATATAGAAAGAATGAACTATCTGGATTCTTACTGTGATTAATAAAATTATTTAAGAATAAAATAAAGACGAATAAAGAACTGCCTAAAAGTTATAAATTATTTTTAGGCAGTTCTATTTATATATGTTTCTTAATTGTTGTTTTCTAACCTGTCTATAGCAGAATCCATTATCTTTCTTTCTGCCGGAAACCAGCCCTGTACAAGTAATGCTATACCAAAAATTATAAGTATAACACTGATTGCTTTTTTAATCTTGTTTATATTATTCATGGTTAGTTTGCTTCTTAACTGCTTAGCCAGCATTATTTTACCTATATCAATAATCAGATAAGTACATATAACCGCAGTAAAGAAAATGAATATCCTGGTAGGATCCAGATCAAGCTGAGGCCCCCAGGTAATGATAATGGCAAGCCAAAACCCTAATACACCAATATTAATGAAATTAAGAAGGAAACCTTTAGCAAACAGGCTGAAGTAGTTCTTTTTGATAATATCACGTGAGGCGTCGTCTATTATCTCATTTTTAGCCGATTTATTAATCTTTATAAAAGAAATAATACCGTATGTAACCATAATGAGCCCGCCAAAAGTAAATAAGGCAGGCTCATCTTTAATATTCTGAAGCAGTTTATAACTACTGAAATAAGCAATAAGAATAAATATTATATCGGAAAATATAGCTCCTAAATCAAACGCTAATGCGGCTCTAAAACCTTTAACAACACTCGTTTCAAGCAAAACAAAAAAAACTGCTCCGGGCATTACACTCAAGAAAAAACCTAAAGATACGGCGCTTAAAATATCTTGTAACATCAATTAAATTTAATTGATGCAAGTTACTACTTTAAATTTTTAAATAAAACCATCAAAAAGCTTAAAACAATGTTTATCTGATGATATTTAACTCACCATCAGGAGCGGTATTATCATTTACTTTTTTAGGATTACCATAAACATTTAATTCCGCACCTGAAGCAACCGTTGCATTAACCATTTCCGTAGCATAAATAGATACCTCTGCTCCTGATGCTACAACTGCAGAACTGTTTTCTGTTTTAAACTTGTCTGCATTAAGTTCTGCACCCGATGCTACATGAACCTCAAAGTTTTTTGCCTTCCCACTAAGATGAATTTCAGATCCTGAAGCTGCTGCAATACTCACATTATCAGCATCTGCCTTAAGGTTAACCTCTGAACCATCGGCAACACTAACGTTCAGGTTTTTAGATTTAATATTATCTTTTACATTTACTTCAGCCCCACCTGCAATAGCAATAACTTCAATAGTACTGTTGTAATAAATGGTAAGTTCTACCCCATCAGACTCATTACTAATGGCCAGGTTACCCTCTACAGTACTTATTTTAATATCATCTTCATCACCCTCTGTAATAACCACTTTATTTTCTGAAGATTTTACAAGAGTTACTTCCATACTTCCGCTAATAGCAAGATTAGAGAAGCCTTTTATACTTTTAGTAGTTTGTGCTCCCGCAAACTGAAATACTGCTATTGCAGCACATACAAATAATGTTTTCATGGTATAATAATTATGATTGATACCACTAAAGACAGTATTGATATACTGATTGTTACAGTTATAATAAAAAAATCCCGAAAGCTTTACACTTTCGGGATCCTGTATTTTATAATATTGAAGTTATTACATGATATTAATATCGCCACCTGCGGTATTTTTTTGATTAATCTGTTTTGGATTACCATAAACATCTATATCACCACCGGCAGTAGTTTCTGCATCTACAAAATCAGTAGCATAAACATCTGCCTCACCTCCTGCTGTAATCTTTACAGATGTTTGTTTAGTGGTAAAATTCTTTGAGTTTAAAATACCTCCGGAATTAATACTAACATCATGGTTATCAGCAGTACCTGTAATTGTAACTATACCGCCCGATTTAATTTTACTTTTAAGCTTTTGCACATCAAGATTAAGCTTTACCTCTGCCCCTTCTTTTACATTAAGTTCAAAAGCAATGCTTTTAAAAGTATCCTGAGAAGAAACATAAGCACCTTCACTGGCTTCAATCTGATCTACATTTTTGTAATATAAAGTAACTGAAATATCATCGCCCTGAAGCAGTTTGGAAAACTTCATACGGATTTTTACCTCACCATTTTTATTTACAACTTCCACATCTTTAGAGTCATGTCCTGAAATAAGAATCTTATTTTCATCAGACTGAACCATTAAAACATGAATCTGGTCAAACACCTTTACGGTAGAAAAATCTCCAAGGTTTCTTGTTTCCTGAGCAAAAATGCTACCCGAAACAAGTAGTAAAGCTACAATGAATTTTTTCATAATTTATTGATTTTGATTGATTACTCCTTCTTACCAAGGAACTGAAAATCAAGTTGCTTTTTAACCAGGTCGGCGTTCTTTACTTTTACATAAACCTCGTCGCCCAGCTGTAATAAATTATGGGTTACCTCCCCTACTAAAGCATATTGCTTTTCATCAAAAGTGTAATAATCATCTTTAATTTCACGAATGCGGCACATACCTTCACATTTGTTAGAAACTATCTCCACATAAATACCCCATTCGGTAACGCCTGATATCACACCTAAGAATTCCTCGTCCTTATGATCCAGCATGTACTTAACCTGCATGTATTTAATACTGTCACGCTCTGCATTGGCAGCCAGGTTTTCCATGTTAGACGAATGGTTGCATTTTTCCTCATAAGCTTCTTCATCAACCGATTTGCCTCCATCCAGATAGTGTTGCAGCAATCTGTGTGCCATAACATCAGGATAACGTCTTATGGGAGATGTAAAATGCGAATAATAATCAAATGCAAGTCCGTAATGCCCTATGTTTTCGGTAGAATACTTAGCCTTACTCATAGTTCTTATTGCTAACGTATCTACAAGATTCTGTTCTTTTCTTCCCTGTACTTCAGCCAATAAATTATTAAGCGATTTAGATATAGCATCTTTTGATTTGAAATTGATACTGTAACCAAACTTAGAGATTACCGTTTGCAGGTTAATAAGCTTATCCTGATCGGGTTCATCGTGAATACGGTATACAAATGTCTTTTGAGGTTTTTGCTTCCCTATAAATTCTGCCACCTTACGGTTAGCCAAAAGCATAAACTCTTCAATAAGATGGTTGGCATCTTTAGCTACTTTAAAGTATACCCCAATTGGTTCTGCCTCTTCATTTAAATTGAACTTAACTTCAACCTTATCAAAAGAAATGGCACCGTGCTGCATACGTTTCCTACGCATAATCTTAGCCAGGTCATCAAGTTTTAATATAGCTTCCTGTATATCATTGCTTATCTGGTACTCCTCCCCTGTTAATGAAACATCTGCAGGAATGGTATTTCCTTTTGTTTCAATAACACTTTGTGCTTCCTCATAAGCAAAACGCTGATCGGAATAAATAGCAGTGCGACCAAACCACTGGTTTACCACTTCTGCTTTTTCATTAAGTTCAAATACGGCAGAGAAAGTATATTTCTCTTCGTTAGGCCTTAGCGAACAGGCAAAGTTTGACAGTACTTCCGGAAGCATAGGTACTACCCTGTCTACAAGGTAAACAGAGGTTGCCCTGCTGTAAGCTTCTTCATCCAGTATAGTACCTTCTTGTAGATAATACGATACATCCGCAATATGGATACCTACTTCATAATTACCGTTTTCAAGCTTTTGGAACGATAAGGCATCATCAAAATCTTTTGCATCTTTAGGGTCTATGGTAAAGGTAAGTACCTTACGCATATCCCTCCTGTTTACAATCTCTTCTTCTTTAATTGATGTATCTATCTTTTGTGCATAGGCCTCGACATCCACAGGGAAGTCGTAAGGAAGCCCGTACTCGGCCAAAATAGCGTGTATCTCGGTATTATGCTCACCAGGGCGTCCAAGTACCCTTAAAACCTCTCCAAAAGGGCTGTCTGCCTTTTCAGGCCAGTCTTCTATCTTTACCAGTACCACATCCCCGTCCTGAGCATTGCCCAGTTTATTTTTAGGGATAAAAATATCAGTGTACATTTTTGCATTGGCAGTACTTACAAAAGCAAAGTTCTTTTGTATATCAATAACGCCTACAAATTCGGTTCTTGCCCTTTCAATAATTTCAACCACTTCACCTTCGGGCCTTCTCCCCCTTCTTCGGTTATAGATATAAACCTTCACCTTATCGCCGTCTAAAGCTTTATTAAGGTTACCGGTAGGTATAAAAACATCATCTTCAAGTTCTGTAGATACAAAATAAGCAGTTTTCCTGCTGGTCATATCTATGGTTCCTTCAATATAATCGGCTTTAGATATAACCCTGTATTTACCTCTTTCCACTTCTTCAATCTTCTCTTTAGAGGCAAGGTATTTTAACTCTTTTATAATCTCGTTTCTGCTTTTTGTATCGTTAAGTTCAAGAGCAGCTGCTATCTGCTTGTAGTTAAATAGCTTATTGGGATCTTTAGAGAGTATTTTAAAAATCTTTCTGGAAAAGTCTTTTTCCTTCTTTACGGTTGGTTTTCCGTTTCTTTTTTTACTCATATATATTTTAATAATGCTGAAAATTACAAATTACTTACAGAATAGTTACCACAATTAATGAAATAATAACTTTTACTTACTAAATTTATAGGGATAATACTGAACCTCATTTACATATGACAAATTTTATAGTAGCAGCTGTATACAGCTACCCGCATGAAATTACCATACTGAAGCACTTATTAACAGAGGCCGGTATAAGCTTTTATTTCGAAAACGAAACCATCACGGGCCTCGCTCCTTTCTATTCGCACGCACTGGGAGGAATCAAACTCAAAGTACATCCTAACGATCTGGAAACCGTAAAAGAGATACTCAGCAACTTTGAAGATCAATCCAATTTAAAAATCGTTTGATCAAAAGTTATAAAGGTTTTCAACATTCATTAAAAACAAAAAAAGCTTTTTTTAAAATTTGAAATCTTTATGATGATGATTATTGCGTGTTAATAACGGGTATAACTTTCTTCCGATTTGTTTTTTAAGTGAGTTATACAATTTTATACAAAGGTATTAACAAAGTTAAGAAATTGTAAACAATTCAAAATAAAGGTTTTTTGTAAAAAGGGGTACAGGTTATTAACAATGGTTAATTAGTGTTTTTTAATTGTTTTGTTTGAAAACTTACCCTGTTAATTGCTGTTAATAACCCTTGTTAACCTTTTCATAACTTTCAAAGAAAAAGTAAGAAATAAATTTGGATAGGAATGTTAGGTTTTGGATTACGAAAATTTCCAATAGGTTCTCAAAAATTTTACTTTTTTCTATTCAAAGTTATGAACAATAACTGTTAAAATTTAACTAGTTAGTTTTCAGTACATTTACATATTCTGTTAACAATTCAAAATTTTAACATTTTTACAGAAAGTCAAGGTGCTGAAAATCAGGTAGGAAAGATAAATTTAATTCCCTATACTATTAAGGATGCTTAATTCTTGGTAACTTTGCAGGGTAAATTTAATATTTAATTACAGCAGAAACGTATGAAAATTTCAATTGGTAACGACCACGCAGGTCCTGACTATAAAAAAGCCATTGTAAAATACCTGGAAGACAAAGGTATAGAAGTTATTAACCACGGTACAGATACTTTTGACAGTGTAGACTATCCAGACTTTGTACACCCGGTTGCTAATGATGTTGAAAACGGTGTTGCCGATTTTGGTATTATTATATGTGGTAGCGGTAACGGTGTTGCCATGAGTGTTAACAAACACCAGAAAATTAGGGCTGCACTATGCTGGATAAAAGAAATCGCGGCGCTGGCGCGCCAACACAATGATTCTAACATTATCAGCATACCTGCCCGTTACACTTCCATACAACAGGCAATAGAAATGGTAGATACGTTTTTAAACACTGATTTTGAAGGCGGAAGACACCAAAACAGAGTAAACAAAATACCTTGTTAAAAATATAAACTGTAGTGAGCGGGCACCATCATCATCGTATACATAAACATGAGGTTGAGGGAAAAAACCTGCTTTTTTCCATACTGCTCAATACACTAATAACAATAGCCCAGGTTGTGGGAGGGATAATTTCCGGCAGCCTGGCCTTATTGTCTGATGCGCTGCATAATTTTAGCGATGTACTTTCGCTGGTAATAAGTTATGTGGCCCATAAACTCTCCCGAAAAAAAGCCACCATTTCCCAAACCTTCGGGCTTAAGCGATCAGAGCTTATTGCTGCTTTTATAAACTCCCTTACTCTTGTACTGGTAGCCATTTACCTTATTTATGAGGCAATTACCCGTTTTTTTGAACCGGTTATTATTAAGCCGGGGCTGGTTATATGGTTGTCGGTTTTAGGTATCGTAGTAAACGGACTTTCGGTACTGTTGCTTAAAAAGGATGCCGACCATAATCTGAACATGAAATCGGCTTACCTGCACTTATTAACAGACATGATGGCATCGGTAGCCGTATTGGTAGGCGGGATAATGATGAAGTATTTTGAACTGTATTGGGTAGACGGGGTTATGACACTTATTATTGCCATTTATCTGGTAGTGGTAGGGGCAGACCTGTTATTAAAGTCCACCAAAATGCTGATGCTGTTCACACCGGAATTTATAGATATTAAAGCCATAGTTAGGGAAGTACATAAAATAGAGGGTGTTAATAAGCTGCATCACATACACGTTTGGCACCTAAACGAAGAAGAACTGCACCTGGAAGCACATTTAGACTGTACGCACGATATTACACTATCGCAGTTTAATGTACTCTTACAGCATATTGAGGATGTGCTGTATGAAAAATTTGGTATTAACCACGTAAACATACAACCCGAGTTTAAAAAGGAAGATCCTAAGGATTTTATTGTTCAGGATTAGATTGAAAATAATATGCTCTTTTTAAAAAATCAGAGACATTATCGGTAGCTGGTTCTTCGTAAGTAAAATAACCAATATTACTATTACAAAATTCTTTTAATTTATTAAGATAATCACTTTCTATGGATTTATCAGGAAAGGCAGTATTGCAATATATTCCAAAAATTACCTGATTATCTTCTGTAAAAAAACACATAGCGCCTTTAAGTTTTGATTTGTCATTATTTTTCCAATATATAGTATGTTTTACATTTTTATAAGCAGTAAGATAATCGATTAAGCAGGTTGCATTATTAAATGTTATTATGGGATTATCAGAATATTGAGGTATTTCGTATTCATTAGAAAGTTCTTTACGATTAGGTATAAATTTATCAAGAAACAATTGGATAAATTTTTTAGATCTATTTTCAGATAATACATAACAATCAGCAAAGTATTCTTTATATTCAGTTTGATTTGGCATAACTAAAGAATAAATTTTTATAAACTTACAAAATTCATAAATATATATAATAATATAAAAACCCCTATTTTCCAGTACTTTGACACAAATGCCGTAAAAATGCCGTAGTAAAACCGCTATCAAATGCCTACCTTGGTCAATAATTTTGTCCCATAACTTTAAATCAAAAAATTATGGAAACCATTGGAAAAAGAATTGCCGAAATAAGAAAGCAAAAAGGGTTAACTCAGGAAGAAGTAGCCGAAATTGCTAAGATAAATTTACGCACATTACAGCGTATAGAAAAGGAAGAAACCGAACCCCGTGGCAACAGCCTTAAAGGGATATGCGAAGCCCTTGAAATTAATATAGAGGACTTGGTAGATTACGGTAAAACCGAAGACAGAACCTATTTGGTATACATGCACCTTTCGGTAATGAGTTCGGTAGTGATACCGCTGGGTAATATTATCCTTCCGCTTATATTATGGCTTAACAAAAGAGACAGGATAGTTTCGGTAGCAGGGCAGGGTAAGAACATATTAAACTTCCAGATATTCTGGACAGTGTGTTTTTACTTATTGATATTTGCTTTCGCTTTTTGTAAGATTATGCACTATCCGTTTAACCCGTTTCTGTTTGTAGGTTTATTGATTGGTGTGGGTACTTTTAACTTCCTGTATCCGGTATATGCTGCGGTAAGGGTAAGTAGAGGATCCGTTAAAAACTTCTGGCCGGCACCCATTAAATTTATAAAATAAGAACACTATGTTTGTAGTCCTTATTCTATAATAATGACAAACATCCAATTCATTTCGGGGCAGGTTACCGCCCCTGTAAAAAGCATTGAAAACACCTTACAGCTGCTAAGCGAAGACTGTACTATTCCCTTTATTGCTCGTTACCGTAAAGACAGGACGGGCAACCTTGATGAGGTGGTTATAGAGCAGATTGCAAAGCTTAGCCAGGCTTATGAGGCCATTGTAAAGCGCAAAGAAGCGATTTTAAAGAGTATTGAGGAGCAAAACGGGTTAACGCCCGATTTAAAGCAGAAAATTGATGCAAGCTTTGATATGACAGAACTGGAGGATTTTTACCTTCCGTTTAAAAAGCGCAAAAAGACCAAAGCCGATACCGCCCGCGAAAACGGACTGGAGCCACTGGCAAAAATTATCATGGCTCAAAACAGCGATGATATCGATTTTATAGCATCAAAATACCTTAACGATAAAGTGGCAAATGAAGACGAGGCGCTGCAGGGTGCCCGCGACATTATTGCCGAATGGATAAACGAGAACCTTTATGTGCGTAAAAACCTGAGAAGGATGTACGGCCGCAAGGCAGAGATAACCACTAAAAAGGTTAAGGATGCCGATGAGGAGAAAGCCAAAAAGTTTGAGCAGTATTTAGACTGGAGCGAAAACCTGGCAAAAGCCCCTTCACACAGGGTACTGGCAATGCTTAGGGCCGAAAACGAAGGCGTTATCAAGTTTAAGGTAGAGATAGACAGCGACGAAGCGCTTGATTTTATGGAGCAGGCGGTTATAAAAAATAACCGCGAAACCGCGGGCCAGCTAAAGCTGGCCATTAAGGACAGTTACAAGAGGCTGCTGGCACCTGCCATTTCTAACGAGGTATTGCAGGAGGCTAAATCAAAGGCTGATGCTACCGCTATTGGTGTTTTTGCCGGAAACTTAGGGCAGTTATTACTGGCTCCGCCACTGGGAGAAAAGAGGATATTAGCATTAGACCCGGGTTACCGTACAGGTTGTAAGGTGGTTTGCCTTGACGAAAAAGGAGACCTGCTGTACAATGAGACCATTTTCCCGCATCCGCCGCAAAATGAGACTGCCATTGCCATGAAAAAAATACGTTCTATGGTAAATGCATATAAAATAGATGCCATATCCATAGGTAACGGAACCGCATCGCGCGAAACCGAACATTTTATCAAGAAAATCGCCTTTGACAAGCCTATACAGGTATTTGTAGTAAGCGAGGCAGGAGCATCGGTATATTCGGCATCAAAAATAGCCAGGGACGAATTCCCTAATTATGATGTAACCGTAAGGGGAGCCGTATCCATAGGCCGCAGGTTAAGCGATCCGCTTGCCGAGTTGGTAAAAATCGAGCCAAAGGCTATTGGTGTGGGTCAGTACCAGCACGATGTAGACCAAGGCAAACTGAAAGAGGAACTGGATACTGTGGTAATGCGCTGTGTGAACTCAGTAGGGGTTAATATCAATACGGCCAGTAAATCACTGTTAGGATATGTTTCGGGTATAGGCGAAAAGCTGGCCGAGAACATTGTAAACTACCGTAGTGAAAACGGTCCGTTTGAAGACAGGAAACAGCTTAAAAAAGTACCAAGACTGGGTGATAAGGCCTACCAGCAGGCGGCTGCTTTCGTAAGGATACCGAATGCCAAAAACCCGCTGGACAATTCGGCGGTACACCCTGAGGCCTACAGCATAGTGGAGAAAATGGCGAAGGACATGAAGCTTAAAACAGCCGACCTTGTTTCGAATAAAGAAGCTATTGCAAAAATTTCGGTTACCAGTTATGCTACCGAAGATGTAGGGGTACTGGCACTTAAAGATATTTTAAAGGAACTTGAAAAACCGGGGCTTGACCCGAGGAAATCGGCGAAGGTATTTGAGTTCGACCCTAACGTAAGGACAATAAACGACCTGCGTACAGGGATGATATTACCGGGAATTGTAAACAACATTACCAACTTTGGATGCTTTGTGGATATAGGCATCAAAGAAAGCGGACTGGTACATATCTCACAGCTTAAGGAAGGCTTTGTGAGCGATGTGAATGAAGTGGTAAAGCTGCATCAGCATGTTGAGGTAAAGGTTCTTGAGATTGATGATGCAAGAAAAAGAATACAACTTACCATGATATTGTAAAAATCTATAAATTAGCATTTAACAAATTTTAACAACCTTATTATTATGGACGATTCAACACTATTTGCCTTTTTAGGGGCTTACTTTTTCTTTATTTTAGCTATTGTAATATTTATGATAGTTTGCAAATGGAAAATTTATCAAAAGGCGGGAAAACCGGGATGGGCCAGCATTGTGCCTATTTATGGAACACTTGTTTTTCTTGAAATTATAAGAAAACCATGGTGGTGGTTTTTCCTTCTTATAATACCAGGGGTTAACTTCATATTTGGTATTTGGGCAACAAATTTATTATCAAAAAGCTTTGGAAAAAACGAAGGCTTTACTATAGGTCTTATATTTCTATCGATTATTTTCTATCCTATAATGGCTTTTGACAAGTCTATCCAGTACATCTACAACAACACCAATGAAGTAGATCAGATAGGACAGGATAACTACTAATATGTAATGATATCAACAAAAAAACCTCTAAGCATCGCTTAGAGGTTTTTTATTATAATAAAAGGGATATTATAATTTATTTTCTTCTTTTTGAGACTGTTCGTTTCTCGAGTTTGCAGGCTGGTCTTCTCTTGCTGCATCTTTAAATTCCTTAATACCAGACCCCAGCCCTCTCATTAATTCAGGAATTTTCTTTCCGCCAAAAAGCAGTACAATTAAGACTACAACAATGGCTATCTGCCATGGGCCAACTGCTCCTAAAAAAATTGCTAACATGTTCATGATTATAATAAATAAAATGATTATTTGCGACAAAGTTAAATATAAAATAATTTACAATAACTATTTACGGCAATTATTTGGTATTGGTTTTCGTTAATTAACAAAAAAATTGATGTATAATACCAAAACATTAGCTATAATAAGAGCTGGCGTATTATTATATTTGTCAAATTAAACAAAAAGTATGTCGGGCAAAAGACGAAAAAGGCAGTTAATAAAGAAAAAGCTTTTTACAAAAAACCGCCTTGTAATTTTAAATGAAGATTCCTTTGAGGAGATATTCTCCTTAAAGCTTAACCTTATGAATGTTTTTGTGGGGATAACGGTTATAAGTATCGTGATGATTGCCCTAACAACCTATATAATCGCATTTACCCCTTTAAGAGAATACATACCGGGATATTCGTCGGCTAAGCTGAAAAAGGAAGCTACCGACAACGCTATAAAATCAGATTCGCTTCAAAAAGTGCTTAATGCCAATACGGCCTATCTAAACTCTATTAAAAAGGTACTTACGGGCGACCTGGAACATACCAAACTGGACAGGGATTCCATTATCGCGGCAGAACATAACGATGCTGTGGCAGATTTAGCCCCTAAAGAGGCAGAGCTTAAGCTAAGGGAAGAAGTTGCGCTTGAAGATAAATACAACCTGTTTGAAAAATCGCAGCCTAAGGTAAACCTGGTACTTTTTCCGCCGGCAAAAGGGCATATAACCGAAAATTACAATGCTAAGGAAAAACACTTCTCGGTAGATATAACATTGGTTAACGATACTCCGGTAAAATCGATAGCAGCAGGTACGGTATTGTTTGCCGACTGGACTCCAACAAAAGGAAATGTGATTATTGTGAGACATAACGATGGTATTATCTCTATATATAAAAGAGTAGCATCACTAAGTAAAACACAGGGTGACGTTGTTAAGTCGGGTGAGGCTATTGCCACTGCCGGCACACCACCTACAAACGGCGGGGGTGCAAACTTTGAGTTTGAATTATGGAAAGACGGATATCCTATTAACCCAACACAATTTATTGATTTTGAATAACAGCCTATGTCTATAAAATCGTTTGCAGCTAAATTATTTGCCAAAAAGGTATACAATGATACCCAAAAATGGGCAAAGCACCCTGTGGAAACACAACAGCAGGTTTTAAAAATGCTGATTGAAAAGGCCGCAGGAACGCAGTTTGGCAAAGACCATCATTTTGAGGGTATAAAAAAGCATTCAGATTTTGTAAAGCATGTACCTGTAAGGGATTATGAAGATTTAAAACCTTATATAGAAAAGGTTGTAAAAGGAGAGGAAGACATAGTATGGCCAGGCAAGCCGTTATATTTTGCCAAAACATCAGGAACCACTTCGGGGGCAAAATATATTCCCCTTACCAAAGCATCGATGCCGTATCATATTCAGGCCGCAAGGGATGCCATATTACACTACATCCATGAGACAGGGAAATCCGTTTTTGTAGACGGTAAAATGATATTCCTGCAGGGAAGCCCCGAACTTGAGGAAAAACACGGTATTAAGTTTGGACGACTTTCGGGCATTGTTGCCCATTTTGTACCGGCTTATCTGCAACGGAATCGTATGCCAAGCTGGGAAACCAATTGTATAGACGATTGGGAACAGAAAGTAGACGCGATAGTAGAGGAGACATACAACGAGAATATGACTGTAATATCGGGCATACCGTCGTGGGTACAAATGTATTTTGAAAGGCTTGAGAAAAAAGGAAACAAAAAGGTAGGCGAGATATTTAAAAACTTTAGCCTGTTTATATATGGGGGCGTTAACTATGAACCTTACCGCGCCAAATTTGAAAATCTTATCGGGCGCAAAGTAGACAGTATTGAACTGTTTCCTGCATCCGAAGGTTTCTTTGCTTATCAGGATACCCAAACCAAAAAGGGAATGCTATTGTTGCTTAATTCCGGTATCTTTTATGAGTTTATAAAAGCGGATGAGTTTTTTAACGAACATCCTAAGCGTTACACCATAGGCGAGGTTGAGCTGGGCATTAATTATGCTATGATTATTTCTACCAATGCCGGATTGTGGGCTTACAATATAGGAGATACCATACAGTTTACTTCATTAAGTCCGTACAGGATAGTGGTAAGTGGCAGGATTAAGCATTTTATATCGGCCTTTGGGGAACATGTTATTGGAAAAGAGGTGGAAAGCGCACTTAAAGAAGCAATGGAAGGGACAGATATTAGCGTAAACGAGTTTACGGTTGCCCCTCAGATAAATCCGGAAAGCGGACTGCCGTACCACGAGTGGTTTATAGAGTTTGAAAAAGAACCAACTGATATAGAGTCTTTTGGACTTGCTGTAGACAAGGCGATGAGAAAACAAAATGTGTATTATGACGATTTAATATCGGGTAATATACTGCGTACCGTAGTTATTACAAAAGTGGCTAAGAATGGTTTTCAGCAATACATGAAATCTATAGGTAAACTTGGAGGGCAAAACAAACTACCTAGGTTATCTAACGACAGAAAAATAGCCGATGCCTTAAAAGCATAAAAAACAGTCATAATTTCGTTAAATACATAAAAACTTCAGTCAAAATAAAAATCCTACATTTGCCAATAAACACAAAAGAGTATGCAGGGACTTAAAAATACATCTCGATCTAAAGCACAGGAATCATCTGCTGCCATAGAACGTTTGTATATAACCATGCGTCACCTTTTAAACCGGGGCTTTTATAAGCCAATGGGAGTTTCGGGCGATACCCTTAGGGAAGCACTTTTACTGTTAAGGCCCGAAATATACGGATCTATAGCCGAGGAAAAAGCAGAGCTTAACGGATTACTTTATGTAATAGAACGCTTACCTATAGGAATAGAGGAATGCCGTTTTATCAATTTAACTTCTGACGAAGGTTATTCCAAATCCCATTTTAAGGCAATAGTACCGCCTAAGCGAAGAAGAAATTGCTACCGCATAGATGAGGAGCAGATGAATGTGGAGATTACCCGCGGGCGTTCGGATATTTATGACATATTAACCCACCTCACCTTTATTTTTATAGAATCGCATAAAATAAAGAGCAGGGTACTTATAGATGATAACGGGGAAATTACCCATGACTGGTACAAACTGGAACAGGTAGTACTCCAAAAGACTAAAAAGCTTAATCCGGTAGAGCGAGAAAAAGCGATATCGCACGTTTCTGGTGTATTGGGAAGGACGTTCTCTGAAGTACTCGATATCTACGATGCTTTTGGTTCTGCCGAAGCGCCGGACAGGTTCCTGCAGATTGTATACTGGTTAGGGAAACTGGCTATTGATGAGGCAATGGGAGGGGCAAAAAGAACCATAACGTTTAGCCCTATATTAAGGGAAAGGCTTGGCCACCATATACACGGAGAAATATGGGCAAATAATATAAAAACCATATTAAAGCAAAACGGGCTTTTAGAAAGGCCTATACATATTATAAGTGCAAATATGCACAGTGTAAAGAATTCTTTTTTTGCCAATTATGTGCTTGGAAAGGAATTTAAGGGGAAAAGCGATTTCTTTATTTTTGAGGAACTGAGCAAAGCCGGAAACGGGGAGCTTAGGGAAAGGGTAGAGGAAGAAGCACTTAAAAACGGGATGATATTTATACCCGATGCTTCCGGCACTAATATAGATGTACAGGTTTTTGATACGGCAGCCATAGATTTTTCCAAAACGCCGTTTAAGTCTAAACAAACCACTTCGGATAAACCGGTAATAATTGTAATGGATTATGCTTTTGGTGAACAGGCTTACGAAACCATAGATGAGCTTTTAAAACCGTTTAAGGAACATAAGATAAAAACTTTTCTTGATATAGAATCGGTTTCCATAATGGGTAAGGCCGGAATCCTGGAAGGAAACAAGGGAGATATAATGATACCTTCGGCACATATAAACGAAGGGACAGGAGATAATTATCCGTTTGAAAACGAATTAAAACCTGAATTGCTGGAAGGACAGGGCATACCTGTATATTCAGGACCCATGGTAACCGTTTTAGGTACCTCATTACAAAACAGGGACTTGCTTAAATTTTTTAATGAGTCTACCTGGGGCGTCATTGGTCTTGAAATGGAAGGAGCCTATTATCAGAAAGCAATCCAGTCGGCTTCAAAAATAAGAAAGAGTATTAATCCTGAGGTAAAGGTAAGATATGCCTATTATGCTTCAGACAATCCGTTGGAAACCGGTAGTACACTGGCTTCGGGAGGGCTTGGAACATCGGGTGTAAAACCAACCTATTTAATAACAATCAAGATTTTAGAACAAATTTTTAATGTCACCTAACTATGGCAGAAAATACTAACAGTCCTTATGACAAGGAATTAGACTTTAAATATGTTTCGGGAAAAGTAAAAGGATATTTTACTAAAACCGGCGATTCTTTTTTTAATGCTGTACAGTTTGTAAAGCGTAACATTATTGTTCTTGTAATATTGTTTATTGCAGGAGCCGGCCTTGGTTATTATAAAGACTATAAAAAAGGCCCTTATTTTAAAAATCAGATTTTTGTTATTCCAAACTTTAAGAGTGTGGATTACCTGTACTCTCAGGCTGATTTTCTTAATTCAAGAGTTGGTGATTCTGCTTTTTTCAGCAATTTGGGAATTAATAGTACTAAACAGGTTAGAAAAGTTGAGGTAGAACCGGTTGTTGATATTTATGATTTTGTTAGGGAAGATGATAATCTTAAATTTCAGGTTCTTAAACTTATGGCCGATAATGGCGATATTAATAAGATAATGGAAGAAGATGTTACCAGCAAAAACTATAAGTTTCATGTTATAAACTATTATTCTTCTGAGTGGTCTAACCAACAGACTGTTGAAGGAATAATGAAATATTTAAACAGCGATCCGTTTTTAGAATCCATGCAAAAAGAATGGACTAAGAACATGGAAATAAAGATTGCTGCAAACGATACATTATTAAAACAGATAGATGGGATTTTGAACAGCTATTCTAAAAAAATGTCGGGTAATTCTGTTGTGTTCAATGAGGAAAAAGCTCTTGATGAGGTTTTAAAAGAAAAACAGAAACTGGTAGATGAACAGGCAAGAAACCGTGTTGACCTTGTTAACTATTCTAAGATAATTAAAGACGGAAGTGCCGTGCTTAATATTAATGAGCCAACACTTTTAAGAGGAAAGATGAAAATGATTTATCCTGTAGTATTTATAGGGATATTTGTGCTTTTAGCATGGTTTGTATCGTTTTATAAAAGACAGGTAAATAAAAGAAAGATTGTAATAACAGAGAATGAATAAAGCGATATTAGTAACGGGAGGAGCCGGATTTATAGGAGCTAACTTTGTAGAATATTTTTTAGAAGAAAATAAGGATATTCTGTTAGTAAACCTTGACAAACTTACTTATGCCGGAGATTTGGCTAACCTTAAGGAAGCCGAGGGCAATCCTAATTATAAATTTGTACAGGGAGATATTTGCGACAGGGAACTGGTAAATAAACTTTTTAAGGAATATGACTTTAGAGGTGTAATACATTTTGCTGCTGAATCGCATGTGGATAATTCCATTTCGGGACCGGAAGCATTTATTAAAACCAATGTAGTAGGAACATTCAATCTTTTGGATGCTGCCCGCAATTACTGGATGGATGCTCCTAACCAGTATAAAGAAGAATATAAAGATTGCCGTTTCCACCATATTTCTACCGATGAGGTATATGGTACTTTAGGGGCTGAAGGATTGTTTACGGAAGAAACACCTTATGCGCCTAATAGCCCATACAGTGCTTCAAAAGCATCCAGCGATATGGTGGTAAGAAGTTATTTTCATACTTATGGAATGAATGTGGTAACTACCAACTGTTCTAATAATTACGGACCAAAGCAGCATCAGGAAAAACTTATTCCTACTATTATAAAAAAGGCCGTTTCGGGAGAAAATATTCCTATTTACGGTAAAGGAGATAATGTAAGAGACTGGTTATATGTACTGGATCATTGTAAAGGTATAGACCTGGTTTATAAAAACGGAAGGGCTGGCGAAACCTATAATATAGGCGGAAGGAACGAAAGGAATAACTTATATATAGCAAACAAGATATGCGATTTGCTGGACACCATGCACCCGAGAAAAGAGGGCAGGTACAATGAGCTTATAACTTTTGTGAAAGACAGGCCGGGACATGATCTTCGCTATGCCATAGATGCTTCTAAGATAGAGAATGAACTGGGCTGGAAAGCCGATGAGAATTTTGAGACAGGTATTGTAAAGACCATAGATTGGTATTTGCAAAAACTAACAAAATAAACTGATATGAAAGGAATAATATTAGCCGGAGGATCGGGAACCAGACTGCATCCGCTTACTTTAGCGGTAAGCAAGCAATTGATGCCAATTTATGATAAGCCGATGATATACTATCCCTTATCAACACTGTTATGGTCTGGTATAAGAGAGATACTTATTATTTCCACACCACACGACTTACCGTTATTCAGGCAGCTTTTGGGTGATGGCTCTAAATTGGGCTGTAAATTTGATTATGCGGTTCAGGAGCATCCTAATGGTCTTGCCGAAGCTTTTATCATTGGCAAGGAATTTATAGGTAAGGATAAGGTAGCCCTTATACTAGGTGATAATATATTCTACGGTACGGGCCTTTCAGACCTGTTACAGGCAAATAATGATCCGGACGGAGGTATTATTTATGCTTATCATGTACATGACCCTGAACGTTATGGAGTGGTGGATTTTGATACAAGCGGAAACGTATTATCAATAGAAGAGAAACCGCAAAACCCGAAATCGCATTATGCTGTACCCGGAATTTATTTTTATGATAATGATGTGGTACAGATAGCGGCAAACATACAGCCAAGTGCCCGAGGAGAGCTTGAAATTACCGATGTGAATAAAGAATATCTTAAAAGAGGCAAGCTAAAAGTAAGTATACTGGATAGGGGTACTGCGTGGCTTGATACCGGGACATTTAATTCGCTGATGCAGGCAGGACAGTTTGTACAGGTAATAGAAGAGCGCCAGGGATTAAAAATAGGGGCAATTGAAGAAGCTGCCTATAAAATGGGCTTTATAGATAAAGAACAGTTAACAAAACTTGCCGAACCCCTTTTAAAGAGCGGGTACGGCAAACACTTATTAAGCATATTGGATTAAATGACGGCAATACCAACAAAACTGGAAGGATGTTTTATAATAGAACCTAAAGTTTTTAACGACGAGAGGGGCTATTTTATGGAGAGTTATAATGAGGAGCGTTTTGAACAGGAAACCGGACAAAAAGTTCATTTTGTACAGGACAATCAGTCATATTCCTCAAAAGGGGTTTTAAGAGGACTGCATTACCAGACAGGAGAGCATGCACAGGCAAAGCTTGTAAGGGTGCTTGAAGGCGAAGTACTGGATGTTGCTGTAGATGTAAGGCCGCGATCTTCTACTTACGGAGAACACGTGGCAGTGTTACTTACTGCAGAAAATAAACATCAGTTGTTCGTGCC
Organism: Flavobacterium beibuense; assembly: GCF_004151245.1. Taxonomy (GTDB): domain Bacteria; phylum Bacteroidota; class Bacteroidia; order Flavobacteriales; family Flavobacteriaceae; genus Flavobacterium; species Flavobacterium beibuense_A. The sequence continues at coordinate 253,362 of NZ_JUIW01000004.1, read as the reverse complement.
AAGAGGATTTGCTCATGGCTTTATTGTTTTAAGCGATACAGCTTCTTTTTTCTATAAATGTGATAATTTTTATAATAAGGAATCGGAAGGAGGAATACTTTTTAATGATCCTGAACTGAATATAGACTGGAAACTGCCACAGGAAAGCCTTATTATTTCTGAAAAGGATAAAGTATTACCTGTTTTTAAAAATGCCAGAGCAATATGGTAGTATTAGTTACAGGAGCATCGGGACAGTTAGGGCAGTGTATTAAACATGTTGCACACAGGTATGATAACCTTACGTTTTATTATGCCGATAGTAAAGAGGCAAATGTTACGGATAAGGCTTCGCTGGAATCAGTTTTTGCTAAAATAAAGCCTGATTTTTGTATAAATGCAGCGGCCTATACTGCAGTTGATAAGGCAGAAAGCGATAAGGAAAATGCATTTGCCATTAATGTTACAGGCTCCAAAAATCTTGCGGAAGTTTGTGCTGCAAATAAAGTTACGCTTGTACATATCTCTACCGATTTTGTATTTGACGGAGAAAAGACAACACCGTATACGGAAATTGATGCTACCAATCCGCAGGGAGTGTATGGCCTTACAAAAAGACAGGGAGAGGAAGAGATAGAAAGAATACTTCCCGAACATTTTATAATAAGAACTTCCTGGCTGTATTCACAGTTTGCCAATAACTTTATGAAGACAATGCTCAGGCTGGCTTCAGAAAGGGATTCGTTAGGGGTAATAGATGACCAAAGAGGTACGCCAACCAATGCTGTTGATCTTGCAGATGCAGTTTTAAAGATTATTATAAGCGGTAAAAAAGCCTACGGTATTTACCATTACAGTAATGAAGGGGAAACAAGCTGGTATGGTTTTGCAAAGCAGATTTTTAAAATAAATAAAGTAGTTATCGATTTAAAACCAATACCTACTACAGCATATCCAACTCCGGCTAAAAGGCCTAAATACAGTGTTTTGGATAAGAAAAAAATAAAATCTACATTTGGTATCGACATAAGGGAATGGAAAGAAGCAATTCCCGTATATAACTAATATGTATTCTAGCATATGGACACCAACCCCGTTATATCTATAGTTAGTCCCGTTTACAGGGCAGAGAATATAGTAGAAGAGCTGGTTACTGAAATAAGAAAGGCCATGAAGGTCGTAGGTGTGCCTTATGAAATAATACTTGTAGATGACAGAAGTCCTGATAATTCATGGGAAGTAATGAAAAAATTCTCTCATGACCCTGATGTAAAGTGTATAAGACTTAGCAGGAATTTCGGTCAGCACCCGGCTATAATGGCAGGCCTGGCTAACACACAGGGAGAATGGATTGTGGTTATGGACTGCGATTTGCAGGATCAGCCTAAAGAAATAGTTCGGTTATATAATAAAGCCATGGAAGGATATGAAACCGTATTGGCAAAACGCTATATAAGGAAAGACACGTTTCTTAAAAAGCTGTCATCAAAACTTTTTTCTAAAGTATATAGTTACCTTACGGATATGAATTATGATAATGAGGTTGCTAACTTTGGTATCTACAATAAAAAAGTTATTGATTCAGTACTCAAGGTTCAGGATTATATTAAGTTTTTTCCACTTTTTGTACAGTTTTCCGGTTTTAATTCTGTTTCAATACCCGTAGAGCATGCCAATCGTTTTGAAGGAAAAACAACATATAGTTTTTCTAAACTTTTAAGTCTGGCTTTTAATACCATTATTTCTTTTTCAAACAAACCGCTCAAGCTTTTTGTAAAATTTGGGCTTTCCATATCACTACTTTCTTTTTTAGTGGGCGCCTATTATCTTTATGAGGCCTTTTCCGGAAGAATAGAGGTTCTTGGATTTACCTCCATCATTGTTTCAATTTGGTTTTTGTCAGGTGTAATTATAACTACTATTGGAGTTTGTGGTATTTATTTGGGTAAAGTTTTTGACCAGGTAAAAAGCAGGCCGGTTTATATAATTGATGAGATAGTATGATAAATAAGCTCGCCTGGGATTCAGATTTTTTTGGTAAAAGAATAGGGGAGTGGCAAACAGATACCCCTCCTGATGCTAATGAAGGATTTGAGGTTGTATATGCAAAGAGTAGCAAACCAATATTAAAGCCATTAGAAGGCTTTGAAAAAAGCCATGATGAGACAAGGGTTGTTTTCACAAAAAAGTTACAGAATGCCCGGAAGGTTAGAAATACAATATTGCCTTTTGCGGGTTCAGGTTTCAGTAAAGAAGATTTATATCCTGTAGCTTTTGAAAGTGGTAAATACAGCCGTTTTAAACTGGATGTAAAATTTGGAGAGGAAAGCTTTAAAAAACTTTATACTGCGTGGGTTGATAATTCTGTAACGGGTAAGTTTGCCAATAATATCCTTATCGATACAGAAGGAGGAGAATTAAGAGGAATGGTAACCTATAAAGTACTGGAACATAAGGCAGTAATAGGTCTTATAGGTATTTTGCCTGGATATCAGGGTAAAGGCATAGGCCGTGGTTTACTTGAGTATGTGGAAAAAGAACTAATAGAAACTAATATAAACGAATTAACTATTCCTACCCAGCTTGCTAATAATGGTGCTTGTGAATTTTATGAAAAGAATGGGTACGTAATTACAGAAACCAGCTATATTTCACATTTTTGGAAAGATGATACCATTTAATAAACCATATTTAACAGGGAAAGAGACAGATTATATATATGACGCTGTCAATACGGGAAAAATATCGGGTAATGGTAAGTATACCCAAATGTGCCACTCTTTTTTTGAAAAGCGCTATGGATTTAAAAAGTGCCTGTTAACCACATCTTGTACAGATGCTTTGGAAATGGCAGCTATACTTATAAATATTAAGGAAGGCGATGAGGTTATAATGCCATCATATACTTTTGTAAGCACTGCAAATGCATTTGTACTTCGCGGTGCAAAAATTGTTTTTACAGATTCATGTGAAGACAATCCCAATATCGACGCAGATAAGATTGAAGATCTTATAACACCGAGAACAAAAGCTATAGTACCAGTTCATTATGCGGGGATGGCCTGTAATATGGATAAAATAATGGATATTGCAAAAAAGTACAGCCTCTTCGTTATTGAAGATGCCGCACAGGCGATAGATAGCTATTATACAGGCACAGACGGCGTTAAGAAAGCCTTAGGTACAATTGGACATATGGCAGCGTTTTCTTTTCATGAAACTAAAAATATTATTTCAGGAGAAGGCGGTATGTTGGCTATAAATGATTTACAGTTTGCAGACCGCGCGGAAATAATATGGGAAAAAGGAACAAACCGTTCGGCTTTTTTTAGGGGAGAGGTAGATAAGTATGGTTGGGTTGATGTGGGTAGTTCTTTCCTGCCTTCAGAAATTATAGCGGCTTTTTTATGGGCTCAGTTGGAAAATCTTGAAACCATACAGGAAAAAAGGAAACAGTTGTGGGAACATTACTATGGAGGGCTTAGAGAATGGGCAGGACAAAACGCCATACAACTTCCTAATATACCATTTTATGCTACCAATAATGCTCATATGTTCTATATTGTATGCAATAGTCTCAAGCAGCGTACAGATATTATAAATAAACTTAAGGCAAAGGATATATTATCTGTTTTTCATTATATAAGCCTTCATGAAAGCCCTTTTTATAAAGACAGCCACGATGGAAGGGATTTGATACAAACCAAGAAATATTCTGACAGACTGTTGCGCCTTCCGCTTTTTTTTGAACTTGATTCTTCTCATGTTATAAGGCACATTACTGAATAGCTATGAAAAAAACAGTAACTTTTATAAAACAAAATTATATACTGCTGGGCATATTGCTTCTGGCATCATTCTTACGCATTTTTCATGCTGACTTTCAAAGTATATGGTTAGATGAGATACATACAATGATTGAGTCGGACCCTTCTCTGTCTCTTAAAGAATTTCATGAGGTTATTCTTGCAAGGGAAGGTATGGGGCATTTGTATTTCTTTATAGTAAGAATTTTTCACATCCTGTTTGGATATTCTGCCCTAACTGCAAGAATTTTTTCTGTCCTAACCGGGATTGCCACAATATATGCTATATATCTTTTAGGGAAGTCATTATATAATAAAAATACCGGGCTTATTGCGGCACTATTATTAACTATTAACCTATACCATATCAGTTATTCGCAGGAAGCCAGACCATATGCTTTGTTGGTACTTTTTTGTGTACTTTCATTTTACAGGCTTCTTCTTTTTCTAAGGGAACCATCCTCTAAAAATGCTATTTGGTACGGTATCTTTACAGGACTTATGGTTAATGCCCATTTTGTCTCTCTTATTACTGTGGTAGGGCAGGCGTTACTTATACTTTTTATGTTAGTTCTTATTCCTAAAAAGGAAAAGGGATCTTTTTTTAAATTCTCAGTATTATCTGGAATTGTAACTCTTATAGTAATATTACCCACATATGAAATTTTCCTTAAAATGACCCAATACCATTCAGGCTGGCTTACACTGCCAGGGCCTAATGGCTTTTCTGAAATTGTAAGAGGATTTACAGGCAATACAGAGTTGCTTTGGTTTCCGTTTCTTTTATTGGCCATTTTTTATTTTGTGACCCTATTTACACAAAAGCAGAAAATAGCTACAGCAGAAAACCTTTTATCTGATAAAATTATTTTTTCCTCTCTGTTTCTGTTCTGTTGGATATTTTTCTCCATTCCCATTACTATTATCAAATCTTATCTTGATGAACCGATGATTCTTTCAAGATATTATATACATTTATTACCTGCATTAATAGTATTATTTGCCCTTGCTGTGAGCTTTATTCGCAACAGTATAGGTAAAGGGATTATAATACTGATTATAACAATACTTTCTTTAACAGATATCTTTATAGTGAAGGACTATTATAACAAGGTCTATAAATCGCAATACAGGGAACTTACTATAGAAATACAAAACAATAACCAACAGGGAGATAAAGTGGTATCTTCCTGGGGGTGGCTTATGAGTTATTTTTTTAAATCAACTGGTGAACCGGTTTTGGAAATGAAGCTTGGCGATTATATTGAGGCCATGAAAAACGGAAAAATAGAAATTGAATCTTTCTGGTTTCTTGATGGCAATTTCAATATGTATAACCTTACTACGGAACAAGAGGCATTTTTGAATGAAAATTTCACACTAAGTAAAAATATACAAATGTATGATGCGTGGGCAAGGCATTATAAGTCAAAAAAAAGCCCGGAATTTCCTCTACGATTGTCTTCCGACAGGTTTATCCCAAAAAATATTGATGATAAGGGGAACCTTTATATTTTTGAAAACGGTAGCCTTACATCAGGAAAAGTTAAACTGCAGAAAGGACAGTATAATCTTGTTATAAAAGCAAACAGCCTGCCTAAAGAACCTATAAACGGAGAGCACGCACACCTACAGGTAAAAATGGGAGATGAAAAAATAGGGGATTACTATTTGGGTGGTGATGAAAACACCAATGAAAAAAAACTGCCTTTTGAAATAAAGGCAGACACCAAAACTAAAGCTCAGTTTATTTTTGATAATGATACTTTTGCAGACGGAAAAGACAGAAATCTTATAATATATTCGGTTCAGATAGAAAAAAAGGAGTAAAATGAGAGTACTTAAAGTGCTTAGAGAAAAATCTATAACCAATCTTTTGGTTTATGGTATTGGTCAGGGTTTTAACCTTGTAACACCATTGTTAGTAGCTCCTTATCTTATATATACTTGTGGAGAAGATGGTTTTGGTAAGATAAGTACTTCACTTGCTATTTGTTTTTTATTAATTGTTATTATTGATTACGGTAGTGATATAATAGGGGTTAAAGAGGTTGCCATAAACAGGGAAAATAAAGAAAATCTTGAAAAAATAGTAAGTACTGTTTATATAACAAAAGTAGTATTGTTATTGGTAGTACTTTTTTTAACTATTACAATATACCTGTTGGTTCCTTATTTTAGAGAAGAAAAAGAATTGTATCTCTTAGCTTTACCTATACTTATCGGTCAGTTTATAAACCCTACATGGGTATTCCAGGGACTAGAATATTTTAAACAGATTACATTTCTAAATATTGTTTCTAAACTTATTTATGTAGCCGGAGTGTTTTACGTTATTAAAAAGCCGGCCGATTACATTTATGCTAATTTATGGTGGGGCTTAGGAATGATAATAGCTAACACATGTGCTTTTTTATGGTTAGGAAAATATTTTTATATCAGTCCTTACAAAACATCGTTTAATGATGTAAAAAACCATTTAAAAGATCATTTCAGGTTCTTTGCTTCACAAGCCGTATTATCTCAGCAAATGTATGCACCTGTTATTCTTATAAAAATCTTTATGGGAGATGCTGCGGCAGGTATTTATGCTGTAGTAGAGAGAATAATATTTGTATTCAGGACGTATATACTACTATTTTTCAGCTATGTTTTTCCAAAAGTATGTTACCTTTTAGAAACACAAACAAAGCAGGGATTACGTTTCTGGAAACAGTTTAATATAAGCAACTTTGTGTTTATAACTTTGCTTATGGCTGTGTTGTTTGTTTTTTCTGATTATGTTGTGGCTTATTTTAAACCACAGTCATTAACAGAAATTTCTGCCCTTTTAAAATGGGGTGCTTTAGTACCGGTAGCATTTGCCATATCAATACCATTAAAGCAACTGGTATTAGGTTGGAATTTTAATAAGCAATACACAAATGTAACCATGCTTATGGCTATGTTTACTCTTGCAGCAATTGTAATTACACTGCCCTTTTTAAAGTTACAGGGTGTTTTAATGGTTTTTGTTTTTACAGAACTTATAACAGCAATTTTGTTTTTAAAAATCATCAAAAAAAAGTTGCTTCAGTCAGATTAGAAAAACTATTGTATTTTTGATCAGTATGTACTTTAATTATTAATAAAAGATATTAGCCGGTTAACCATAGATGGGTTTTAGGATAAAAAAACAAAGAGTATACGAACTATTATTTATGGCCTGTATTTTAGTGCCATACTTTAATATATATGAAGCTACATTTTTTACTTGGAGTGTTGTTGTTCTAATCACGTTGCGAAAAAAATATAGCTTAACCATTGTGAAACAACTGGCATGTTTTTCGGCAATATTACTTATAGCTTTTATAGTTTGTCTTTTCGATTTTCCCAAACCTTTTGATTTTGCAAAAGATATAGCCTATATGCTCAAACCTATTTTAGGTTTATTAATAGGATATCAACTCTGTAAAGAATATTTTGATAATCCGTTTATTATTATATTAAGAACAGGTATTGTATTAGCTGTTTTTCATATGTTAAACATTGCCTATGCTTTTACTTTTTTACATATAAGAGATATGCCTACTTTACGTATGCATACCGGTTATTTTAGTGATTTTGAGGTTTATGCGATTATAATATTAATTTTCAGAAAACAGTTAGGTCTTGAAATATCATATAAAAAAGTAAAACTGTTTTTGCCTTTACTAATATTTTCTACGGCGCTTTATCTGGCTAGAAGTAACTTTATTCAGTTTGCTATTCTATATGTGGCAATGAAAGGATATTTTGTTGCAGACAGGCGATCACTTACAATACTTGCTTTATCTGTAATTATTTTAGGGGGTGGGTATACGGCTATATATTATTCTAATCCAAGCAGGACCAGAGGCGCTGAAGCATTTTTCTATAAGATTAAAAATGCGCCTAAGGAAGCATTTAAAACTCATGTTAATAAATATAACTGGAAAGATCTTAATGATAACTACCGCTCTTATGAAACAATAATGACTTATAAGCAGGTAACAGATGAAGGGCCTGCTACTATTGCTTTTGGTAAAGGATTAGGGTCAAAGACTGATTTACGAACAAAAATGTGGCTGCAAACCAGTTTTATGCGATTTATTCCGTTTTTACATAATGGCTTTACGACTGTTTTCTTAAAATCAGGATTAGCAGGGGTAATTTTATTGCTTGTTTCTATATTACTGCTTTTTAAAAATAAGCCTTTTGATAATTCTGTAATAACTAATATCAATCTTATAATAGTAGGTACAGGTGTTTATCTGTTTGTTTCTTACTGGGTGTTTTTAGGCTTTTATTTTATAGTAGATACTAAGGCCGTAATCTTTGGTTTTTTAGTGCGATACAGAGAAAATATAGCCAGGGCTGTAACAAACCGCATGCAATGAAAAATATCCTTGTAATACATCAGGCTGCAGAAATGTATGGGTCAGACAGAATGCTGTACCTCACTGTTACCGGACTGGATAAATCTAAATTCTTTCCGGTAGTGGTATTGCCACAGGAAGGCCCGCTTAAAACTGAGCTTGAAAAACAAGGGATAAAGGTAGTTGTTGCTCCGGTAGTTAAGGTTTACAGAAATATGTTTACCCCAAAAAACCTGTTAAGTTTTTCAAAGGACATAAAAAAAGGGATAGCGATTCTTGATAAGCTTAACGAGCAATATAAATTTGATATTGTTTATTCTAATACTCTTGCGGTATTGTTAGGAATGATGTATGCCCGGAAAAGAAAAATAAAACATGTTTGGCATGTGCATGAAATAATTGTACACCCTAAAATATTTGCTGAAGCTTATCCAAAGCTACTTGCCAAAAGAGCAGATGTTGTGATATGTAATTCGCAGGCAACGGAAAACAATCTTATAAAAAGGCAGCCGTCTTTAAGTAAAAAAACGGTTGTGGTGCATAACGGCCCTGCTGTATCAAAATCACAGCGGGAAGCTGCAACAAAAGAAGATTTCGGGTTTTCCCAGGAAGATATTATCATTACCCTCGTAGGCAGGATAAGCAGGCTTAAAGGACACAAATGGCTTTTAAACACATTTACTAATTACCTGCAAAAAACCAAAGCAAAACTACTTTTGGTTGGCTCTCCGGTGCCGGGACAGGAGTTTTATGAGGATGAGGTATATGAAATAGTGCAAACGGAAGGATTGGAAAACAAAGTAACTGTTTTACCGTTTACTAAAAGCCTTAAACAGGTTTGGGATGCTACTGATATTGCTGTTATGCCATCTACAGAGGCAGAGTCTTTCGGGTTGGTAGCCTTAGAAGCAATGCTGGCAAAAAAGCCGGTTGTAGCCTCTAATCATGGCGGAGTGATCGAGATAGTGGTAAACAATGAAACAGGCTATCTTATAGAGCCATCAAACGAAGGCGATTTTGCTGATGCTTTACTCAAGCTTATTAATAATGCAGATCTTAGAAAAGAATTTGGAGAAAAGGGATATGAAAGGGCAATGGCAGAATTTTCTCCTGAAAAATATATTGCGAATATATCCAGTATACTCGAGAGGTAGTTGCGACATTATTACCTTTTAACATAAGTTTTTAAAAAGGCCTATATTTGCACACCTAAAAACACACAATGAAAATAGCCATATTAGGTACAAGAGGGGTTCCCAATTACTACGGTGGTTTTGAACAGTTTGCAGAATACTTTTCGGCTTATCTGGCTGATAAGGGGCATGAAGTGTATGTATATAATTCGCATAATCACCCTTATCAGGAAAAATTTTTCAAAGGGGCTCATATTATCCATCAATACGATCCGGAATATAAGATGGGTACTTTCGGCCAGTTTATATATGACTATAATTGTATAATGGATTCCCGAAAGAGGAAATTTGACATTATACTTCAGTTGGGTTATACCAGTAGTTCGATATGGTTTTTCCTTTTACCAAAAAAGCCACTCATTATAAGTAATATGGATGGTTTAGAATGGAAACGCTCTAAATATTCGGCTCCGGTAAGACAGTTCTTAAAGTTTGCCGAAAGGCTGGCAGCAATAAGCAGTGATTATCTTATTGCCGACTCACTTGGAATACAAAAATCACTTAAAAAACGATACGGTAAAGAATCAGAATATATTGCCTATGGTGCTTACCCGTTTGAAAACCCAAATGAAGACCTTATAAAAGATTACTTTGTTGAGAAAGGGAATTACAATATGGTAATGGCCCGTTTTGAACCGGAAAACAATCTTGACATGGTGCTTGAGGGTGTTGTTAAAAGCGGAGATAAAACCCCTATTCTTGTAATAGGAAATCATGAAACCAAATATGGCGCTTATCTTAAAAATAAATTTGGGGCATACACGCACATTCGTTTTATGGGAGGCATTTATAATATTGAACACCTGGACAACCTAAGATATTTTTCTAATATTTATTTCCACGGACATTCGGTAGGAGGTACCAACCCTTCTTTATTGGAGGCAATGGCATCAAAAGCGTTTATTGTTGCTCATAATAACGATTTTAATAAAGGAGTTCTTAAAAACAATGCCTATTATTTCTCAAATCCTGAAGAAGTCGCAAATATTCTCAATACCTTAAAAAAAAGTGATAATTTGCAGCTCGTAGAGAATAATTATAAAGCAATTATAGAAGACTTTAACTGGGAAAAAATTAATGGAGACTATCTTCAATTCTTCGAAAAATGCCTTGCCAAAAAGTAAGAGGCCTGTAACAAACCCTAAAACGCTGGTTTTTTTAGCAGTAGCAGTATTGCTTACCATTCCGTTAAACTATGCATTTAGCAGTATAGCAGTTATACTTTTTACCCTTTATGCTTTGTTTACGGCAAAAAAAGAGGATTTTAGTTTTAATATAGCCTTATTAACGCCTGTAGCCCTGTTTTTGCTTATGGTGGCTTCCCTTCTTTGGTCTATAGATTTTAAAAGTACATTAAAGGCACTTTCTAAAGAGATTCCGCTGCTTATTATTCCTGTTGTTTTTTTTGTAATAAGGCTTTGGCCTAAACAACAGAAAGACATACTTAAATATTACAGTTGGGGAATGTTTACATATGCCCTTTTTTATATTGTTAGGGCATTTATAAAATATTTTGAAACGGGAGATACTAATGTTTTCTTTTATCATGAACTGGTAACAAAAGATGTAAATGCCATTTATGTATCGGTTTTCATGTCGGTTGCACTGTTTTATTTTGTAGCCAAAAGAGCAAAACGAAAATTCGATTACCTGTCACTGGTATTTCTTTTCGGTTTCATTTTTCTGTTGTCTTCTAAAAACATACTCCTTACAGATATTTTTCTGATTATCCTCTATTTCCTGTTTTGGTCTCCGGCTTCTAAAAAGACTAAATGGATATTTGCAGCAGTATTTGCAGTAGCTATAGTAATAGCAGGGTATTTCGGTAAAATAAAAGAAAGGGTTGAGGTAGAGCTTAAACCGGATACAGAGCAGGCAGTTCAGGATATGGGAACAAGGGCTGTTACCATAGCTCAGGCATGGAACAACGAAACCTTTTCACAAAACGACTATTTTAACGGAACTTCTTTCAGGGTTTATCAAATTAGAATTTTTACCGAAATGATGCAGGAAGATCCTGTTTTCTTTCAGGGTTACGGTCTTAATGCATCATTGGTTAAAGTGAAAGAAAAGGGTGATGAACATAATGTTTTTAAAGGAAACGAAACCCACAGGGGATATAACGGACTTAATTTTCACAATCAGTATGTTGAGGTTTTTGCCGATTTAGGTCTGTTTGGTTTTTTAATTTTAATTGCCATGATGTTGCTTAACCTTAAAAACGGTTTAAGCAATAAAGATTTTGTTCATATTGCTTTCGCAATTCTAATGATAGCCTTATTTTTGACCGAATCTTTTTTATGGAGGCAAAGGGGTGTTGTTTTCTTTACAGTACTGTATTGCCTTTTTAATAAAGAATTGTATTCCAGCGTTATAGAAAAAGAGAAAAGATGAAAAAAATACTTATTACGGGAGCTGCAGGTTTTTTAGGATCTCATCTTTGCGACAGGTTTATTAAGGAAGGCTATTTTGTAATAGGTATGGATAACCTGATTACGGGCGACCTTAAAAACATAGAGCATCTTTTCAAGCTTCCTAATTTTGAGTTTTATCATCATGATGTAACTAAGTTTGTAAACATTCCGGGCAATCTGGACTATATATTACATTTTGCTTCTCCTGCAAGCCCTATAGATTATTTAAAGATTCCTATTCAAACACTTAAGGTGGGTTCGTTAGGTACACATAACCTGTTAGGTTTGGCAAGGGTAAAAAAAGCAAGGATACTTATAGCTTCTACTTCAGAAGTATACGGAGACCCATTGGTACATCCTCAAAATGAAGATTACTACGGAAACGTAAATACTATTGGTCCAAGGGGAGTTTATGATGAAGCAAAACGTTTTCAGGAATCTATAACTATGGCTTACCACACTTTTCATGGTGTGGAAACAAGAATCGTAAGGATATTTAATACCTATGGCCCAAGAATGAGACTTAATGACGGAAGGGTAATACCTGCCTTTATAGGCCAGGCGTTAAGGGGTGAAGACCTTACTGTTTTTGGTGACGGTATGCAAACCAGGTCGTTTTGTTATGTAGACGATCAGGTAGAAGGTATTTTCAGGCTATTGCATTCTGACTATACTTATCCTGTTAATATTGGTAATCCCGATGAGATTACTATTAAAGACTTTGCCGAAGAAATTATAAAGCTTACAGGCACTACCCAAAAAATTATATACAAACCATTGCCTGTAAACGACCCGTTACAAAGGCAACCTGATATTACAAAGGCAAAAGAACTTTTAGGATGGGAACCTAAAGTAGGACGTGCAGAAGGTATGAAAATAACCTACGACTACTTTAAGTCGCTTAGCCACGAAGAATTATTAAAAGAAGAACACAAAGATTTTTCAGGATATATCTACTAAAAAACAATTATGTCCGGAAAGGGAAGATATTCTAAATACCTAAGGCCAATAAGCATATTTTTTGACGTATTGGTACTAACATTACTGTTTCCTTGTTTTTTTTGGGAACTGGGTATTAACGAATTTTATTTTGGCTTATATCAAATAGGGGCGTGGGCAGTAATATCCTATTTTTTTGGATTTTATGAGGTTTACCGTTTTACAAAACCTACCGAAATAATAGCAAAGCTGGTTAGGCAGGGCATTATATTTCTTTTGGTGGTAATTGCTTTCTTTCCATTCTCTAAGCAGGCAATATTTAGCGGGCAGGCAATAGCAAAATATCTTGTAACGGCTTTTTCACTTATTACCCTGTTTAAATTCCTTTTGTTTTACTACCTTAGGAAGTACAGAATAATGACAGGCAGCAATTACAGGAATGCTGTAATTGTGGGATACACTCCTGATGCCTTAAGGCTTAAAACCCTTTTTGAGGATAAAACGGAATATGGATACAAGTTCAAGGGCTTTTTTTCCGATAAGAAGCAAAACGAAAACATAACAGGAAAGATTTCGGAAATTGAGGCTTTTACGCTGGATAATAATATTGACGAGATATACTGTTCGCTTACTGAAATAACGAACCTGCAGTTAAAAAGGCTGGTTGAGTTTGCCGACATTAATGATAAGACATTAAAATTTATACCCGACACAAAGGAGATATTTGCAAAGAATCTTAAAATAGATTACTATGAGTTTTTCCCGGTACTTTCCTTAAGAAAGACACCGTTACATGAACCTGTGGCAAAGATTTTTAAAAGATTGTTTGATATAGTTTTCTCCGTGTTTGTATTTGTGTTTGTATTGTCGTGGTTAACACCATTACTGGCTATACTGATAAAACTGGAATCGCCGGGGCCTGTATTTTTTAAGCAGGGAAGGCCGGGTATAGATGAAAAGGAATTTTTTTGTTATAAGTTCAGGTCCATGCGACTTAACAAAACAACAGAAGAATCGGTTATTAAGAATGACCCAAGGGTAACAAGGATAGGTCGTTTTATAAGAAAAACAAGTCTTGACGAAATGCCACAATTCCTTAATGTACTTAAGGGCGAAATGAGTGTTGTGGGGCCAAGGCCTCATTTATGGGCACAAAATAACCTGTATAGTAAAAGCATTAAAAAATATCTTGTAAGACTGTATGTAAAGCCGGGTATTACCGGACTTGCACAGGTTAAGGGATACAGGGGAGAGATAAGTACCGATGAAGATATGATAAACAGAATTAAGTATGATGTTTTTTATATTGAGAACTGGTCACTTTTACTGGATTTAAAAATTATAGTACAAACGGTGGTAAATATCTTTAAGGGCGAGGAAAAAGCCTATTAGCATTTACCGCAATAATTATCAATTCATATGAATATTTTATTACTGGGATCTGGAGGAAGAGAGCACGCACTGGCCTGGAAAATGCTGCAAAGCCCGCAGTGTTCTAAATTATTTGTTGCACCTGGTAACGCAGGAACATCGGCTATTGCAAACAATGTAAACATAAGCCCAACTGATTTTGAAGCTGTAAAAAAATTAGTGCAGCAGGAAAGCATAGGGATGGTAGTAGTTGGTCCCGAAGACCCGTTGGTAAAAGGAATATATGATTATTTTAAGAACGACGAGGCTTTAAAAAATATTCCGGTTATAGGACCTTCTAAGCATGGTGCCGAACTAGAGGGAAGTAAAGAGTTTGCTAAAAAATTCTTAGTTAAGAATAATATACCTACAGCTGCTTATGAGAGCTTTACAAAAGAGACCGTTGAGCAGGGATGTGAATTCCTTACTACGCTAAAGGCTCCTTATGTATTAAAAGCAGACGGACTTGCAGCCGGTAAAGGGGTGCTTATATTAAACGATCTTGCCGAAGCACAACAGGAGCTTAGAAATATGCTTGTTGATGCTAAATTCGGGCAGGCGAGTACTAAAGTTGTAATTGAAGAATTTTTAGACGGCATAGAGCTTAGCTGCTTTGTTTTAACCGATGGAGAGAGCTATAAGCTATTACCTATGGCTAAAGACTACAAACGTATTGGAGAAGGCGATACAGGTCTTAATACGGGCGGTATGGGAGCAGTTTCTCCGGTTCCTTTTGCTGATGCCGGGTTTTTAGAGAAAATAGAAACTAGAATCGTTAAACCCACAATACAGGGACTTAAAAACGACAATATAGAATACAAAGGATTTGTATTTATCGGTCTTATAAAAGTAGGTAACGATCCGTTTGTTATTGAGTATAATGTAAGGATGGGCGACCCGGAAACAGAGGTTGTTATACCAAGAATCAAGTCAGACCTTGTTGAGGCCTTTAAAGCATTATCTAATGGTACGCTGGCACAAACTGCTTTTGAAATAGACGAAAGAAGTGCAGCAACTATTATGATGGTTTCGGGAGGATATCCTGAGGATTATGAAAAAGGTAAAGTAATAACAGGCCTTGATAAAGTAGAGGGTTCTATTGTTTTCCATGCCGGGACTAAAGATGATAACGGATCTGTGGTAACAAATGGTGGCCGTGTACTGGCTGTAACCTCATATGGTGTAGATTACAAAGAGGCCATAAAAAAATCTTATCAAAACATAGACAAGCTAAATTTTGATAAGATGTATTTTAGAAAAGATATCGGTTTCGATCTAGGATAAGAAAGAGTGTGCTGTGGTATCCTGGTTATCGTCGTTATTAGCTTTGAAAACTTTCAATTGCTTAATCCAGTACCAGGTTGCCGCGCAGCATATAATGATAAAAATCCATGTAATTATATTAGCTGTCCACCAGTTCTTAAGCTCTAGAGCTCTAAAAAAGTCAAGTGGTGCAAATAGTATGTGTACAAATAGGTAATCTATTCCTTCAAAAAATGCTCTCATTTTTAAACAAGTATTATATTTACAATCACAAAAGTATAAAATATTCACATGCTGGCAAGTGTTTTTAATAAATCGAGGCCGATAAATTATGCTTTAATTGGTGTGCTGTTAGTTTTTTTCTATTTCGCATACCTTTTTAAGGACACTTACTGGACAGAATATTACTATATGATATTCGAAAAAGTAGGTCTTTTTCTGCTATTGGCTTTTTCGGTTTTCCTTGTAAATTTTATTACGCGAAGAAATACCCTAAGTAAGGACAATACGTATGCTATGTTCCTGTTTATGATGTTTTTAGTGTTGTTTCCTACTATATTGGTAAACACTAAAATCATTATATCAAACTTCTTTTTATTGCTTGCTTTAAGGCGACTGATTTCGTTACAATCACTTATTACTCCAAAGGAAAAAATATTTGATGCCTCTTTCTGGATATTTGCTGCGGCACTATTTCATTTTTGGTGTATTATTTATATTATACTGGTATTTATATCCATTATTTTCCACGTTTCGAGAGATTATCGCAATTGGATCATACCTTTTATCGCCTTTTTTGCTATGGTCTCTATGTATGCCATGGTCGTTTTACTTTTTGGTAACGAATTGTTTTATGACCTGTATGCCGAAATGAGAATTAGTTTTGACTTTACTTATTTTGAAAATGTATATCAAAATATTGCACTGGCAGTATTTTCATCCATTGCAATTTTATTTGCGGTGGCGCAGATAGGTATGCTGTCGTCAAAACCCCTTAACCTGCATTCGTCTTATAAAAAGGTAGTATTCTCTTTTCTTATAGGTGTGGGTATTTATGTACTTTCTGCCGATAAGAACAACAGTTTCCTTGCCTTTACTTTTGCACCGCTTGCAATTATGGGAGCAAACTTTATGGAAAGTCAAAAAGTTAAGTGGGTAAAGGAAAGTATAATGGCATTAATAGTGATAATTACAATGTTCCTGTTTTTCTCACAATTATAATCGGTTACCGTAAGCCAGGTCTCCGGCATCTCCAAGTCCGGGAACAATATATTTGTGTTCGTTAAGGCGTTCGTCAGTATCGGCAATCCATAAATGGCAATTATCGGGAAGTGTAGTTTTTAGATGTTCAATCCCTTCGGGAGCAGCAATAACTACAGCGATATGAATTTCTTTAGGAGTTTGGTTTACCATAAGGTTTTTAAACACGGCTTCAAGCGATAGGCCGGTCGCCAGCATAGGGTCGGCCAATATCAGGGTTTTTCCATTTAAGTCCGGTACAGCCTGATACTTTGTTTGTATAATAAAGTAATCATCATTGTTAGGGTGATAGCGATATGCCGAAATAAAGCCACTCTCTGCAGCATCAAAAAAATTAAGCAATCCGTTATGCAGGGTAAGCCCGGCCCGTAATATTGAGCAAACTACTATACCGTTTTTAATAAGTGAAGTGCTCTTTGTACTTAAAGGTGTAGTAATTTCCATAGGGATATATTCCAAAGTTTTGCTTATTTCAAAAGCCATTATCTCCCCTATCCGTTCAATGTTTTTCCTGAAACGCATGTTATCCTTCTGGATATTTACATCACGAATTTGTGCCAGAAAATGGTTAAGCACACTGTTATTTTCTGATAAATTATGAATATGCATGGCTTTTCAATTAGTATTAGCAGGTTAAAAGTATTAAAACTATATTTGTAAAATAAAATTTAACCCTATGTTTTCTAAAATAGCATTCCCGGTTTTTGAACAGAGTATCAACGATTACCATCAGTTTGATAATGTAGATCAGCCGATAAATAATCCTTTCAGCAAGGATAAAATAGAACATTTACTATATGCCAAAAACTGGATTGATACAGTACAGTGGCACTTTGAAGATATTATCCGTAATCCTGAAATTGATCCTGTTGAGGCACTTGCCCTAAAAAGAAGAATTGATGCTTCTAACCAGGAAAGAACTGATATGGTGGAATATATAGACAGCTATTTTTTACAGAAATATCAGGATGTTACGCCTAAGGAAAATGCAAAAATAAACTCTGAGAGTCCGGCTTGGGCTATAGACAGGCTTTCTATCCTTGCCCTTAAAATTTACCACATGCAGGAAGAGGCTACCCGTGAAGGAGCATCTCCTGAGCACAGGGCTAAATGTCAGGAAAAACTAAACGTACTTTTAGAGCAGAAAAAAGACTTATCTACTTCTATAGATGATCTTTTAACTGATATTGAAAACGGTGACAAATTCATGAAGGTGTACAAACAGATGAAAATGTACAACGACGAAGAATTAAATCCTGTTTTATACCAAAACAAAAAATAAAACCTGCACATGGCGGGTATAAAGCATATACTTGTAATAAGGCTCTCTGCAATGGGTGATGTCGCTATGACTGTACCAGTGCTGAGAGCCTTAGCTTTACAACACCCTGAGGTAAAGCTAACCGTACTTTCAAGAGGCTTTTTTAAGCCTTTTTTTGAGGGCATCCCTAATATTTCTTTTTATGAGGCCGATGTAAACGGAAAACACAAAGGCTTTGGCGGACTGTTTAAACTGTACCGAGAACTTAAAAAACTGGATATAGATGCCGTAGCCGATTTGCATAATGTACTGCGCTCTAAAATAGTAACCAGGCTATTTGCCCTTTCCGGCAAAAAGACAGCAACTACAGATAAGGCACGCAAAGAGAAAAAAGCGCTTACCCGTGCGGAAAATAAAATATTTAAACCGCTTACCCCTATAGTACAAAGGCATGCCGAAACATTTCGTCAACTGGGTTTTACTATTGACATGAGTGTTCCTGTATTTCCGGAAAAGCAGAGCCTTACACAGGATGTATTAGCTGTTACAGGTGCTAAAACGGAAAAATGGATAGGTATTGCTCCTTTTGCACAGCATGAAGGGAAAGTATATCCTGAAGATTTAATGCAGGAGGTTATTAACCTGTTAGCTCAAAATAAAGCCAATAAGATATTCCTTTTTGGAGGAGGGACCAAAGAAATCGAAGTGCTTAACCGGTTTGCTAATACTATTAGCAATGTTGTGGTAGTGGCAGGAAAACTAAAGCTAACACAGGAATTACAGCTTATAAGCAACCTTGATGTGATGTTAAGTATGGATAGTGGTAATGCCCACATGGCTGCCATGTTAGGAGTAAATACGGTTACACTTTGGGGGGCCACACATCCTTATGCTGGTTTTGCACCGTTTAATCAACCTGAGGAAAATCTGTTGGTATCCGACAGGGAAAAATATCCGTTACTTCCTACTTCAATTTACGGGAATAAAAAGGTTGAAGGATATGAAGACGTTATGAGAACTATAGCACCTGAAGGCGTGGTAAAGAGAATAAACGAAATACTTAATAAATAAAAAAAGGATGCTTTTAGCATCCTTTTTTGTTTCTATAATGAGACGATTAAACGTCGTCAAAATCAATATAAATTTCAGAAGATGTTGGGTGTGCCTGGCAGGTAAGTGTTAATCCTTCCGCTATTTCGCCATCGGTAAGAATAGCATTCTTTTTCATTTCGGCAGTACCATTAGTAATTCTTCCCATACAGCTGCTGCATATACCGCCCTGACAAGAGTAAGGAGCATCTATACCCTGTTTAAGTGCAGCATCAAGAATGGTCATCTTTTGAGACATAACAAATGTGGTTTCCTCATCATCAACAAGGATAGTTATTTTAGTTTGTCCGTCAAGATTATCGTCAATTTTCTTTTCTGCAATAGGGGTAGAGAAAAGCTCAAACTTAATGCTCTTTTCAGGAACATTATTTTCTTTAAGCACTTCGCTTACCGTTTTAATCATCTCTTCCGGTCCGCACAGGTAAAACTTAGCAAACTCCTTTTCCTTATGCTTGTTCTTCACTACAAAGTTTACGGCAGCACGGTCTATTCTTCCAAAAAGGGAATCCTCTGCTCTTGCCTGGCTGTAAACAAACTGGATAAAGAAACGGCCCACATGTTTTTGCTCTAGCTCGTGTAAGTAGTCGTGGAAAATGGTTTCATCGGGAGTTTTGTTACCGTACACCAGTACAAACGTACTTTCAGGCTCATTTTCCAATACCGAATGGATAATGGAAAGTATAGGAGTAATACCACTACCCGCTGCAAAAGCAGCATAGTTACGTTGGCGGTCGCTTTTGGGTTCAAAAGTAAATTTGCCTTCAGGCACGCCTACTTCCATTGTATCCCCAACAGATAGTTTTTCGTTTGCAAAAACAGAAAAACCACCATTTTTAACCGCTTTAATGGCTACTCTCAGCTCATTTCCGTTTGGAGAAGAGCAAATTGAATATGCTTTTCTTACTTCTTCGCCGTTATAGTGTGTTTTGATGTTAATATACTGGCCTGCAATAAATTTGTATTCGTCTTTTAGATTAGCAGGAATTTCAAATGCAATTGAAACCGCGTTAGGAGTTTCTCTCCTTATGTCTTTTATTGTAAGTGAGTGAAATGTTGACATACTTTGTATTTTACCTGCAAAAATAAGGAATCCTGTAAAGGAAATAAAGCAATAGCTTTAAAATAAACATACATAAAAATTTTATGCATAAGATATTTATGTATTATATTTGCGCTATAAATCTGCACAATGAAAAACTCCCAACTATATAAGGGCAGCCTTACGACTATAATTATGAAACTGCTGGAAGAAAACGGCAGGATGTACGGCTATGAAATTACCCAAAAGGTAAAGGCACTCACTAATGGCGAGCTGAATATAACCGAAGGTGCATTATATCCGGCATTGCATAAGCTTGAAGGAGAAGGTTTTCTTGATGTGGAAGTGGAGAAAGCAGGCAACAGGTTACGCAAGTATTACAAGCTTACCGAAAACGGCCAGAAAGAGACCGTTAACCGCCTGGCAGAACTCGAGGAATTTATAAAGAATATGCAAAGTCTGGTTAATTCAAAAATTAATCCCGAAGTACAATTTTAATTATGAAACTAACTGATTCAGAAATAAAATTTATAGATAATTATCTAAAAACCTCTGGTGTGGAGTATTTGGATATACGTTATGAAATGACTGACCATGTTGCGACAGCTCTTGAAGAAAAGGAAGGAGATTTTTATGATGAGTTTAAGGGCTATATGGTTTTACATAAAAAAGAGCTTTTGGAGTCTAACAATAAATTTTCAAGAATTGCCAGAAACAAAGCCTTTAAACTACTGTTTGATAATTTACTAAGCGTTAAGGGTTTGCTTATTACAGGAACTTTATTTGGACTATCATTTTTTAGTGTTTAATCATATGAATTTTGAAAAAATCACTTATGTTTTTAATTTAATATATCTTGTTTTAATACTGGGAATAACAGGATTTCATATTTATCATAAACTGGTAAAAAAGGAGAAACTTTGGTCGGGTACTCATAAGTTAATGGAGGCGGTGAGTTTTATAATGTATTGTGGAATATATTCGGGGATGCATATCTTTAAAACTCCTAAACAGCCAGAAAATAATTTTTATTTTATTTTTTATAAATGTGTTATAGTGTCTATTGTTATTATGACACTAATTACGTCAAGGCAATTGATGAAAAAATACAAACTGAGATATGAAGGATGATGAGATAAAAAAAATTTCTGATGAAGAGGTTGAGAAACTGTATGACTTTACAAAAAAACATTTTGTATACTACTATGACCTGCAGGTTGAACTGGTAGACCACTTGGCAAATGCCATAGAAGAAAAGTGGGGAGAACAGCCACAACTTTCTTTTGATGATGTATTAAAAGCCGAGTTTAAGAAGTTTGGCATATTTGGTTTTACAGGTATAGTTGAAAAAAGACAACTGGCGCTTCAAAAAAAATACAATAAGATTTTATGGGGATATTTTAAGGAGTTTTTCAAACTGCCTAAAATAATGCTTACCCTGGCACTAATACTCTTTCTGGTAAAAGCAATGCAGTATATACACCCGATAACAGGAGGTGTTTTGGCTTTAGCAATACTGTTGTTTAGTATTGTACGTTTTTTTGTGCTTAACAGGCAGTATAATAAAAAAGTAAAGAAAACAGGCCGCCGCTGGATGCTTGAAGAAACTATTTTCCGTTGCGGAGGTATCTCGTTTATTGTTTTTATACCCTATAATTTTATTCAGTCTTTATTTAAAGATGAATATACTGTAACAGCACAATGGATTATGGCAACAGCAATAGTATTGTTTGCGCTTTATGAGTATATCATACTTTATGTAATTATTTCTAAGGCAGAAAAGCTCCTTAATGATACCTATCCGGAGTATGCTGTATTAAAGCATAATTAAAAAGTGTAACATTTCGGTTAGTTTTACTACATATAAATAACAAACCAAAATAACATAATGATGTTTAGAAAATTACTGAGCCTGGAATGGAAAGCATTCTTAAGGTCTAAGTCCTTTGCCGGAAACGTAGCTATAAAAGTATTTATGGCTATTGGGGCAATATATTTTACACTTGTATTTCTTGCACTTGGCTTTTTTAGCTTTAATATGATTAAAGATAGCGGCTTGGCTTCAGATCCTTTAGAGCTTATAAGTAAATACCTTATTTACTATATTGTTTTTGATTTGGTTATAAGGCTTTTTTTCCAAAAAATACCTGTAATAAACATAAGGCCATTATTACCGCTTCCAGTAAAGCGAAGCACTATCGTGAATTTTGCATTGGGAAAAACCATGGTTTCTTTCTTCAATATAATGCATGCTTTCTTCTTTGTGCCTTTTTCAATAAAACTTCTGGTTGAAGGTTATGATCCTCTTCATGTTGTGTTTTGGCACATAAGTATGCTGGCTATTATATACAGTAATAATTTCCTTAATTTATTGCTTAACAATAAAGACGGCCTGTTTGCCATCTTTATAGGATTGATACTGGCATTTGGAGGCCTTCAGTACTTCGGCATATTTGATTTAACCGATTATACGGGGCCTGTTTTTCATGCACTGTATACAACAGGATATGCTTTTGTTATTCCGGTATTTATAGTAGTTGGATTGTGGATTGCTACCTATAAATATTTTTATAAGAACCTGTATCTTGATGCCGGACTTACAAGCAAGCATGAGGAAGCAAAAACAGAGGAGTATACATGGCTTAATCAGTTTGGTACATTGGGTACCTTCCTTAAAAATGACATTAAGCTTATCCGCAGGAATAAAAGATCTAAAACTACGGTGTTTATTAGTATTGTTTTCCTGTTTTACGGAATGTTGTTTTTTACCGGTGCTTTAGAAATGTATGACACGCCAATATGGAAAATGTTTGCTGCCATATTTGTAAGTGGTGGTTTCCTGTTCACCTTTGGGCAGTTTGTACCAAGCTGGGACAGTGCTTACTATCCTCTTATGATGAGCCAGAATATACAATACAAAGAATATATAGCATCAAAATGGTGGCTCATAGTTATAGGTACATTGGTTTCGGCAATTATAAGTTCTTTTTACCTGTATTTTGGTTGGGAGGTATACATACTTATACTTATTGGAGCAGTATATAATATAGGTGTAAACTCTTATCTGGTACTTTTAGGCGGGGCGTTTATAAAAACACCTATAGACCTTGCTTCAAGCAAACAGGCTTTTGGTGATAAGAAAGCTTTTAACCTTAAGGTTTTCCTTATTTCAATGCCTAAGCTTGTATTACCATTAATACTTTACGGGATAGGCTATTATTTTTATAGCCCTGAGGCAGGATACGCTTTAGTAGTTTTGGCGGGTATACTGGGCTTTGCTTTCAGGAATAAAGTATTCGCTTTAATTGAGCGTATCTACAAGTCAGAGAAATATGATACGCTTGAAGCATATAAACAAAAAAACTAATCAATCAAAAAACCAACATATATCATGATACAAGTACATAACCTTAAAAAAGTATATAACGGAACCACAGTATTGAATATACCTAACCTTGATATACCTAAAGGCGAAAGTTTTGGCCTGGTAGGTAATAACGGTGCAGGAAAAACAACTTTCTTTAGTCTGCTTCTGGATTTAATTCAGCCAACACAAGGATATATTACTACAAACAGTATAAAAGTTAATGAAAGCGAAGGATGGAAACCGTTTACTTCGGCATTTATAGATGAAACATTCCTAATAGGCTATCTTACTCCGGAAGAATACTTTTATTTTATAGGAGAATTAAGAGGATGGAACAAAGCTGATGTTGATGCCCTTTTAGCCAAGCACGAAGACTTTTTTAACGGAGAGATTCTTAACAGGAAAAAATATCTTAGAGACCTTTCTAAAGGTAACCAGAAAAAAGTGGGAATTATAGCAGCGCTTATTGGCAAGCCTGAGGTAGTAATACTTGATGAGCCGTTTGCTAATCTGGACCCAACAACACAGTTCAGGCTTAAAAAGATAATAAAAGAGCTTGCAGAAGACAACAAAACAACCGTACTTGTTTCCAGCCACGATTTGGCACATACAATTGAGGTGAGTAATCGTATTGTTGCTCTTCATAAAGGTGAGGTGGTTAAAGACATAATAACCTCTCAGGAGACACTAAAAGAGCTCGAAGAATTTTTTGCAGTATAATATATATAGGTGTCCCCCGAAGTTTCGGGGGATTTTTTTGCGCCCCGTTTTTTTGCATATAATAAAAAAAGAAACGTATTTTTACCACTCCTTAATACTAAAAAGCGATTTTAAAAGTTAAGGATAAAAAATCTTTTGCGTTGAAAACCAGTACTTATAAATATATAGCCCTAACGGGAGCATTTGCCTTTTTGGTTGCATGTTCAACCAAAAAGAACTCTTTTGTAAACCGCAACTACCACGCAGTTACTACAGAATATAATGTACTGTACAATGGTAATGTTGCTCTTGATAAAGGCATTGAAGATCTTAAAACCACATATTCCGACAATTTTTGGGAACTGCTGCCCATAGAGCGTATGCCGGCTAAAGCCAAGGAAGAGGATAAGCCTATTGCTGTTGGTAAAGAGGCTAAAGAAAAGCAAAAAGAAAACGAGAAAAACCCTGACTTTTCGAGAGCAGAAGACAAGGCGATTAAAGCCATACAAAAACACTCGATGAATTTGGGTGGTAGCGAAAAAAATCCGCAAATGGATGAGGCGCACCTTTTACTGGGAAAATCCAGATATTATCAAAACAGGTTTATACCTGCACTTGAGGCTTTAAACTATATACTATATAAGTATCCTACAAGCGACAAGATTTTTGAAGCAAAAGTCTGGAGAGAAAAAACAAATCTTAGGCTGGAAAACGAGGCAATTGCCATAAAAAACCTAAAGCAGCTTTTAAGTGAAAAATCTAAAATAGACGAACAGATTTTTGCCGATGGTAATGCAATCCTTGCCCAGGCTTATATAGCAACCGGCTCTAAAGACAGTGCCGTGTATGTACTTAAAAAAGCAGCCGAGTTTACTAAAAGAAATGAAGAGAAAGCGCGTTACCATTTTATATTGGGGCAGTTGTATGAAAGCCTTGAGTATCCTGACAGTGCCTTTGCAGAGTTTCAGACGGTGATAGATATGAAAAGAAAATCGCCGAGAATGTATACCATTCAGGCTCATGCTAGACAGGCCGGACAGTTTGATTATAAAAACGGTGACACCCTTGTCTTTATGGAAAAGTACACGAAACTTTTAAAAGACAGGGAAAACAGACCTTATCTTGATATTATCAATTATCAGGTTGGTCTTTTTTACGACAATCAGGACATAGACGATAAGGCCGTTGAGTATTATAACTATTCACTTAGAAAAAATCCGCAGGACAAATACCTGGCAGCCTCTGACCACAGAAATATTGCTGAGATATACTTTAAAAATGCCGAATATGTAAAAGCAGGAAAGTATTATGACAGTACTCTTGTATTTCTGGATAACAGGACAAGGGAGTTTAGAGCGATAAAAAAGAAACGGGATAATCTTGATGACGTTATTAAATATGAGGGAATCGCTCATACTAACGACAGTATCCTTACTTTAGTAGCAATGACTGATGCTGAGAGAATAATCTATTTCGAAGATTACATAGCAAAACTTAAAGAGGCAGACGAAAGAGAAAGAGAAAGACTGGAAAAAGAAGCCCAGATTGCCGAGAACATGAGCAGGGTAAATAATGGAGGCGGAAATCAGTCAATGATGATGGCAGGTAATAATAATTCTAAAGATCAGTTTTCAGCAGTAGGCAAAGATGCTGCCTTAACACAAAGGCCGGGAATGAGACCTAATTTACAACCTGCAAATTCTCAAACAACAACAAGTCCACAATCTGCGGGTCAGCAGCAGGCGGGTCAACCGGGAGGAACGTTTTATTTCTATAACTCAGCGATGGTTTCATACGGGCGTATGGATTTCCAGAGGAAATGGGGTAACAGGCAGCTTACCGATAACTGGAGATGGTCTTCAGAGAATAGAAGTAAAAACAGTTCAGGTGCTGAAACCGAAACAGATAGTACTGCGGTAGCATCCTCTAAAGGGGATGAAGGGTTTAACCCAAGATACAGCCCGGAATTTTATATAGGACAGTTGCCAACTTCTCAAAAGGTAATAGACAGTTTGGCTAAGGAAAGAAATTTTGCTTATTACCAGCTGGGTAACATTTATAAAGACAAGTTTAAAGAATACCAAAGGGCAGCCGATAAGTTTGAAAAGCTGTTGGTAAACAATCCTGAAGAAAGACTTGTACTTCCGTCTAAATATAACCTGTACAAAATATACCAGATTATTAATCCGGAAAGGGCAGAGTTATACAAGCAGCAGATATTAAACGAGTACCCGGATAGCCGTTATGCAGAAATCATTAGAAATCCTTCTGCAGAACAAAACAACAATCAGAGTCCGGAAGCGGTTTATGCAAATCTGTTCAAGCAATATGAGGAAGGAAAGCTAAGAGAAGTATATCCTTTAGTGGAAGAAGCTATTGATACTTATACAGGAGAAGATGTTGTTTCCAAGTTTGAACTGCTTAAGGCAAATATTACAGGAAGGCTTAAAGGAATAGAAGAATTTAAAAATGCCCTTAACTATGTTGCCTTAAACTATCCGAATAAAGAAGAAGGCAAGAAAGCAGAGACAATACTTAGTAAGGATATCCCAACATTAGAAAAAGTTGATTTTGGTAATTTAGCAGTGAGCTGGAAAGTTGTTTTCAAATTTGAACCTACGGCAGAGAATCCGGATAAGAAGCAACTTACCGATAAGCTTAAAAAATTTATAGACGAAAGCCATAACAGGAGCATTACCTTGTCTAACGATATTTATACGGTAAACGAAAACTTTATCGTTATGCATGGCTTTAACAGCAAAGAGGCGGCTATAGATGCTGTTTCAATTCTTAAGGATTATAAAGACTATAAAATAACCGAAACTCCTTATATAATATCAACCGAAGATTATAAGGTAGTACAGATTAAAAAGAACTTTACAGAATTTTTAGCAATTAAATAAGCATGTTTGACAAATCTCAAAAATCAACCACCACAGACTTAGGCAAAACAAACAGAATTGTAGAGGGAACGATGATAAAGGGAGATATTATTTCTAAAGCCGATTTTCGCCTTGACGGCGAACTAATAGGAAACTTCACTTCACAGGGTAAAATTGTAATAGGCCCCGCCGGTAGCGTAACAGGAGACATTAACTGTACCAATGCCGATATTGAAGGCAACTTTGAAGGCAAAATAGAAGTATCAGAACTGCTTAATGTAAAATCTAAAGCAAAAATTAAAGGTGAAGTAGTAGTAAATAAACTTTCGGTAGAACCGGGAGCCGAATTTACAGCAACCTGTACCATGAAAAATGCCGTAAAGCCATTAGCTAATAAAAATGAGCAGCAACAAGCCGGATAAAAACAAGCGCAATAAATGGATTGCACTTATTAATATCCCCATTCAAATGGGGATTATTATTTTTTTGTTCGCCTGGTTTGGAGGTTGGCTTGACGATAAGTACGGCAATACCTCTAACCCAAACACAATGCTTTTTACTCTAATTGGCGTGGGAGTTGCCTTGTATAATGTAATAAGGCAGGTTAACCAGTTAAATAAATAATGAAAAAAGATTTTATCTCTGCATTTTTACTACTAACGGTATTTGCCGTTTT
Organism: Flavobacterium beibuense; assembly: GCF_004151245.1. Classification (GTDB taxonomy): domain Bacteria; phylum Bacteroidota; class Bacteroidia; order Flavobacteriales; family Flavobacteriaceae; genus Flavobacterium; species Flavobacterium beibuense_A. Next base: position 225,688 of record NZ_JUIW01000004.1, on the reverse strand, counting down.
AAGTCTTGTACTTAATATTCTGTTGTACCTAATTCCCGGAATAGGAATTTCAACTGCAGACTTTATATATCCTTTACCCGTAACATATCTGTTTTTTTACGGTTGCTCTTTTGTTATACTAGGCTTGTTAATATTTGTATACTACAAAAGCAAAGAACAGTTGGGATATTTGTTCTTATTGCTTACAGCCGCAAAAATGGCCATTGCCTATGCTTTTGGTTCGTCCGTAATTAATATGCAGGAAGGCAATAGTACTGAAAAGATTAATTTTTTTGTGATTTTCATTTTGTTTTTGATAATAGAGGCCTATTATACAGCACGTTTATTAAACAAAAAATAATAATAAACACTATAATCTGAAATTACGGTAAAATTTTTTGCGCAATAACATTGGAATATTAATTAAAAATGTACCTTTGCACAAAATTTAAGGACCGTAAAATTAAGATATTTAATAAGATGGTGTTTCCCGTAAAATCACTTAAAAACGCTTTAGCAACCCTATTTGCTGTAGTTCCGTTCATGGCTATGGCTAATTCTGTAGAGGATACCTTACAGGTTCATAATCAGGAGGCTGTCCATGCGACAGAACATCATGCTGCAGAATCGCATGAACCGGCATCTAAAAGAGACGAAGTAGATGCTTTTATTGATCATCACTTACAGGATGCTCATGATTTTATTTTCTTCTCAGATAAAGCAGAAGGTAAACACTATGGTTTTGCTCTTCCGGTTATCCTAATCGATAACGGGCTGAAAATTTTCTCATCTTCAAAGTTTCACCACGGTGAAGAAATTGCAGAGGTAGATGGTAACTACTATGCTTTACATCATGGTAAGATATACAAAACAGATGCTAAGGGTACTTTAAGTTTTGATGAGCATCATCATCCAACAAACGAAAAGCCGCTTGATTTTTCTATCACTAAGAATGTTGTATCTATGCTTTTTGTAGCAGGATTAATGTTCTTTATGTTTGTAAGTTTAGCTAAGTCTTACAAAAAAGGTCCTATCCCAACAGGATTTGGAAGAGTGCTTGAGCCACTTATTATATTTATAAGAGAAGAAATTGCTATACCTAATATTGGTGAAAAAAAATACAGAAAATACATGGGCTTTTTACTTACCGTGTTTTTCTTTATCTGGATTCTTAACCTTTTAGGAATGACTCCGCTTGGAATAAACGTTACGGGTAATATATCGATAACTGTTTGTTTAGCGCTATTTACATATTTCATTACTCAGTTTAGTGCAAACAAAGATTACTGGAAGCACATTTTCTGGATGCCGGATGTACCTGTAGCTATGAAAATTGTTTTAATGCCAATCGAGATATTAGGTACGCTTACAAAGCCATTTGCCTTATTAATACGTTTATTTGCAAATATTACGGCTGGTCACGTGGTGATTATGAGTCTTATTGCAATGATGTTTATTGGTGAAAATCTGGCAGCAGATATGCCTATCTCTTTAGGTTTAACATTATTTATCTCTGTAATTGAGATTTTGGTAGCATTCTTACAGGCGTTTATCTTTACAATGCTTTCATCTCTGTTTATAGGTATGGCAGTACAGGAGCACCACCATGAAGAAGATCATGATGCACACACAGAAGAGGAACCAATTATCATTTAATCAAATAGAAGTTTAATTTTTATATTATATAGTCATGGGTACAATACCAACTTTAGTAGGAGCAGGTTTAGTAGTAATAGGTGCAGGCCTTGGTTTAGGTAAAATCGGTGGTTCTGCAATGGACGCTATCGCTCGTCAGCCTGAGGCTGCTGGAAAAATCCAGACTGCGATGATTATTATCGCAGCTTTATTAGAAGGTTTAGCATTCGCTGCTCTAATCTTAGGAAAATAATAAAGAGAAACTTTAACAATACCTGTAGCGGTTGGCTACAGGTACTGTTTTACATTTAAATTTGACTTAAATAATTTATATATAACATATAAAGATGGAGAAATTAGTAAACGATTTTTCATTTGGTTTATTCTTTTGGCAGGCACTAATTTTATTAGTGTTAATTCTATTGCTGGTTAAGTTTGCATGGAAGCCTATTATGAGTTCTATTGTTGCAAGAGAAGAAGGTATTGCAGGTGCTTTAGCCGCTGCTGAGGCTGCTCGTAAAGAGATGCAAAATCTACAGGCTGATAACGAAAGAATTCTTCAGGAGGCAAGAGCTGAAAGAGACGCAATGATGAAAGAAGCCAGAGAGATCAAAGAAAAAATGATTGCTGATGCTAAGCATGAGGCTCAGCTACAGAGTGAGAAAATGATCGAGCAGGCTAAAGCTACTATCAACAGCGAGAAAAATGCTGCTATGGCAGAGCTTAAAGCTCAGGTATCAGGCCTTTCACTTGAAATTGCAGAGAAAATACTTAAACAGGAACTATCTAACGATGCTGCTCAAACTACATTAGTTGAGAAAATGTTAGAGGACGTAAAATTAAACTAATCTTATGACAGGTTCAAGAGCTGCAGTAAGATATGCTAAGGCAATCCTTGAAATGGCACAGGCCTCAAACGTGGCGGTGCAGGTTAATGAGGATATGGCCCTTATAGCATCTACAATTAAGGAAAATAATGAGCTTAACAGCTTTATCAATAGCCCTACTATTAAGCCAGAGGTAAAGGAGAGTGCATTAAACGAAGTTTTTTCGGCATCGCAAAGCATCACTAAAGGATTATTCCGTCTTTTACACGAAAATAAAAGATTTAAAATCCTTGAACAGGTAGCTGTACAATACGGCAAACAGTTTGATGAGGCAAACGGGCTTGAAACGGCTAAGGTAACAACAGCTTTCCCTATTACTGCTGAACTTGAAGCTAAGGTATTGGCAAAAATAAAAGAGTTTTCAGATAAGAAAATCACCATTGAAAATATAGTAGACCCTTCAATAATAGGAGGATTTATCTTAAGAATAGGTGATAAGCAGTTTAACGCATCTGTTGCTAACAGGTTGTTAACATTAAAACGAGAATTAAGTAATTAGTATTTACCACACAATAGTGTTTAAATTATAAAGTAAGATGGCAGAAATTAAACCTGCTGAAATTTCAGCAATATTAAAGAAACAATTGTCCGGTTTTGAATCGGGTGCTACATTAGAAGAAGTAGGAACTGTTCTTCAGGTAGGTGACGGTATTGCCCGTATTTACGGTCTATCTAACGCTCAATATGGTGAGTTAGTTCAGTTTGACAACGGGTTAGAAGGTATTGTATTGAACCTTGAGGAAGACAATGTGGGCGTAGTATTGCTTGGCCCTTCAATTGGGATTAAAGAAGGTTCTACTGTAAAAAGACTACAACGTATCGCTTCACTTAAAGTAGGTGAAGAAATGGTAGGTCGTGTAGTTGATACACTAGGTAACCCAATTGATGGTAAAGGCCCTATAGGTGGTGATCTTTATGAGATGCCTCTTGAGCGTAAAGCTCCGGGAGTTATCTTCCGTCAGCCGGTAACTGAGCCACTACAAACAGGTATTAAAGCGGTTGATGCCATGATTCCAGTAGGACGTGGTCAGCGTGAGCTTGTTATTGGTGACCGTCAAACAGGTAAAACAACTGTTTGTATCGATACCATCCTTAATCAAAAAGAATTCTATGATGCAGGTAAGCCTGTATTCTGTATATATGTTGCTGTAGGTCAAAAAGCTTCTACAGTAGCTGGTATTGCAAAAACATTAGAAGAAAAAGGAGCAATGGCTTATACAGTTATCGTTGCTGCTAACGCTTCAGATCCTGCTCCTATGCAGGTATATGCTCCGTTCGCGGGTGCTGCAATAGGTGAGTACTTCCGTGATACCGGTCGTCCTGCACTTATTATCTATGATGATTTATCTAAGCAGGCAGTTGCTTACCGTGAGGTTTCCCTTCTACTTAGAAGACCACCGGGACGTGAGGCTTACCCTGGAGACGTTTTCTATCTTCACTCAAGATTACTAGAGCGTGCTGCTAAGGTTATTGCTGATGATGATATCGCTAAAACAATGAACGACCTTCCTGAGTCGTTAAGACCAATCGTTAAAGGTGGTGGTTCATTAACTGCTCTTCCTATTATCGAAACTCAGGCTGGTGACGTTTCTGCTTATATCCCAACAAACGTTATCTCGATTACTGACGGTCAGATATTCCTTGAGTCAGATCTATTCAACTCAGGTGTACGTCCGGCTATCAACGTAGGTATCTCTGTATCTCGTGTAGGTGGTAACGCTCAGATCAAATCAATGAAAAAAGTATCTGGTACTCTTAAGTTAGACCAGGCACAGTTCCGTGAGCTTGAAGCTTTCGCTAAATTTGGTTCTGATCTTGATGCTGCTACATTAAACGTAATTGAAAAAGGTAGAAGAAACGTTGAGATCCTTAAGCAGGCTGTAAACGACCCTTATACTGTAGAAGATCAGGTAGCTATTATCTATGCAGGTACTAAAAACCTACTTAGAAAAGTTCCTGTAAGCAAAGTAAAAGAGTTTGAAAGAGACTATATCGAGTACCTAAACGCTAAGCACAGAGATACTCTTGATGCGCTTAAGGCCGGTAAGTTTACAGATGAACTTACAGATGTACTTGAGAAAGCTGCTGCTGAAGTTTCTGCAAAATATTAATTAGATTTTAGATTTAAGTATTGAGCGGTGAGATGTTGAATCTCAATACTCACTTCTCAATACTCAATACCATATAACAAATGGCAAACTTAAAGGAAATACGTAACAGGATTGCTTCGGTTTCATCGACTATGCAAATTACAAGTGCGATGAAAATGGTTTCTGCTGCCAAGCTTAAAAAAGCTCAGGATGCTATTACGGCTATGAGGCCTTATTCTGAAAAGCTTACAGAACTATTACAAAACCTTAGCGCTACCCTAGAAGGCGATAACGGAGGTGCATTTGCTGAGCAACGCGAGGTAAACAATGTACTTGTTGTTGTTATTACTTCAAACAGGGGATTGTGTGGTGCCTTTAATGCTAATGTGATAAAACAGGTTAAAAACCTTCAGTCTGTTTATGCAGGTAAAAAGGTTGATGTTTTAGCTATTGGTAAAAAAGGTAATGATGCCTTAAAAAAGAGCTGCAACATTATAGATAACCAAAGTACTGTATTTGATAGCCTTACTTTTGAAAACGTAGCGGTTATTGCACAAACACTTATGGATAAGTTTGCAGAGGGGCAGTATGACAGGATTGAACTGGTGTATAACCATTTTAAAAATGCTGCTACCCAAATTGTGAAAACAGAACAGTTTTTACCGTTAGCTCCTGCTGAAACTACAGAAGTAGACAGCAATGCTACAACAGACTATATCTTTGAACCGTCTAAAGAAGAAATCGTACTAAGCCTTATACCGCTTTCGTTAAAAACGCAGCTTTATAAAGCTATCCGCGACTCTTTTGCTTCTGAGCATGGTGCACGTATGACAGCAATGCATAAAGCAACCGATAATGCAACGGAACTTAGAAACCAGTTGAAATTAACTTATAACAAAGCGCGTCAGGCTTCAATTACAGGTGAGATTCTTGAAATTGTAGGTGGTGCAGAAGCTTTGAACAATTAATAAACTGAACGACACACAACTATAAAGAGCCACGCTGTAGCGTGGCTTTTTTTATTACCTTAGTAGCTAAAAGAACAAATAGTGATACTATATTTGATGGTTCTTTTATATTTATTAAATCAACTAACCTTTGAGTCTTTATAAAAATCTTTTTAAGCAAACTGCGGTATATGGTTTGGCAACCGTTTTGCCACGCATGCTCAGTTTCCTTTTGGTAAGGCTTTATACCGATTATCTTCCTAACAGCGAGTATGGAGAAGTATCGGTAATCTTTTCATGGATGGTATTTTTTAATGTTATCCTTGCCTATGGTATGGAAACCTCTTTCTTCAGGTTTTATAATACCGATAGCTCGCGAAATGTTGTAAGCACCTCTACAATTTCCATCTTTTGGTCTTCCATGTTTTTTCTTTTTGCTGCATTGGTTGGGCGTAACTATTTGGCAGAATGGTCGGATATCGATGTGCAGTATATTACCTATACCATTTGGATATTGGTACTTGATGCTCTTGTAATTATACCTTTCTCTAAACTTCGTGCCGACGGAAGACCTATATATTATGCTGCTATAAAAATTGGAAATGTTTTTGTAAACCTGGGGCTTAATGTGGTTTTTATAGCATGGCTGCCGAAATGGGCCGTTTCAAACCCCGAAGGTTTCTGGGAAATGATTTATAAGGAAGATTTCCAGATAGGATACATTTTTGTTTCAAATCTTATAGCCAGTTTTTTAACCTTAATGGTATTGGCTCCACACTACTTTAAAATTCGCTGGTCTTTTGACAGGGAGTTATGGAGAAGAATGATGCGTTACAGCCTGCCGGTTTTGGTCGCGGGTGTAGCATTTGCCATAAACGAAGCTTTTGACCGTATTTTACTTGAAAAACTATTGCCGGATAATATTGCCAAAGCAGAGGTAGGTATCTATTCGGCCTGCTATAAGCTGGCCTTGTTCATGACGCTATATGCCACAGCATTCAGGTTGGGGATAGAGCCGTTCTTTTTCAGCTATGCCAAGAACGAATCGGCACCAAAGGCCTATGCCATGATAACCAAATACTTTGTAATATTCGGTTCGGTAATATTGGTTTGTGTTGTAGTTTTTTCCGATATTCTTAAAGTGCTTCTTATTGATAATAAGTCCTATTGGGACGGGATGAAGGTGGTGCCACTTATAATCATAGCAAATTTCTTTTTAGGTATTTATCATAACCTTTCGGTGTGGTATAAACTTACCGATAAGACTAAAATGGGAGCCTATATCTCAATAGTGGGTGCCATAGTTACTTTAGTCCTCAACTTTGTGCTTATTCATGAATACAGCTATATGGGATCGGCAATTGCTACGATATCCGCATACGGTACCATGATGATAATCTCTTATTTTTTAGGGAATAAGTACTATCCTATCCCTTATGATATGAAAAAGATAGGCGGCTACCTGGGGCTTTCCATAGCACTTTCCCTACTGTATTTTTATAAGTTTAGGGAAAACTATTTTGTGGGTATAGCTGTTATAATTATATATGCGGTATTTATATACCGAAACGAAAGGGAAACCCTACAGCGTGTTTTAAGACGCAAATAAGCCCAACCAAAGGGATGCACTTACATTTGATTTTGATATATTTGAATTATAAATAAAATACCAGTAATGACAATTAAAATAATTAATAAATCCAATCACGCTTTACCAAATTATGAAACAATAGCCTCTGCAGGTATGGACCTTAGAGCAAATCTTGAGGAGTCTGTAATATTAAGTCCGCTGGGAAGGGCTATAATAAAAACAGGCCTTTTTATGGAGCTGCCTATAGGATATGAAGCACAGGTAAGGCCGCGTAGCGGACTGGCGGCAAAAAAAGGTATAACGGTACTTAACAGTCCGGGAACTATTGATGCTGACTACAGAGGTGAGATTGGGGTTATTTTAGTTAATCTGTCAAACGAGCCGGTAACAATTGAAAATGGGGAAAGGATAGCGCAGCTTGTAATTGCCAAACACGAGCGTGCCGAATGGCTGGAAGCAGAAGTGCTTACCGAAACTACCCGCGGAGCAGGAGGTTTTGGTAGTACGGGTGTAAAGTAACCAACTAAACCAACCACATATGAAAACCGCCAATTATTTTAAAAATGTAAGCCTTACTGCATTGTTGGCAATGGGCTCTTTTGTTTATGCACAGGATACGGCAGATGCAGATAACAGTACAAACATTAAAGAAATGGCTGATAAAGCCTGTGATTGTGCAGAAAAAATAAGTGTTAACCTTACAAGAGAAGAAACGGTTGAAGAAATTAATTCCTGTATTACGGCACAAATAACATCAAACCAGTTAATGTCGTCGCTTAAAGGTTTGATAGAAGAAGCTGCTAAAGAGATAGAAACAGACTCTACGGCTGTTGTTACCGACACCATAACAGACGAACAGATAAAAAACATAAATATATCTATAAACTCCGAAGAAAATTTTGAGGAGATTCAGGCTTATATGTTCGCCAACTGTTCCGCAGTAAAAACACTTATGGCCAGTAATAATATTGAATCGAAGCATTCAATGTCAAAAAACAAAAAGGCTCTCGAATTCTATTATGAAGGCCTTGATTATTATGAAAAAGGGAAATATGACATGGCCATTGTCAGCTATAATAAGGCAGTAAAAAAAGACCCTAAATTTGCTTTTGCGTGGGATAATCTTGGATTATCGTACAGGCAAATGGGTAATTATAAAGAAGCGGTAAAGTGTTATAAGAAATCACTTGAAATAGACCCAACAGGTGTTACACCACTACAAAATATGGCAGCAGCGTACACCTTTATGGAAGATTTTAAACAGGCAGGTGAAACTTATGAAAAATACATAAAGTTATACCCTAATGATCCTGAAGGATACTATGGTGCCGGAAGGGCATACTATATGGGAGGCAATCATGAGCAGGGTGTAGATAATATGTTTAAGGCGTTTAAAATATATAGTGAGACTAAATCACCTTATATTAGTGATGCACAGCAAATGTTAGCATTTTTTTACCAGGATTTAGAGCAAAAAGGCAAGCTTGATATTTTTATGCAGGCAGCAAAAAATAATAATATAAACATACAAGACGAAGAAGAATAATGAGAATAATAGTTCCTATGGCAGGAAGGGGGTCACGCCTTCGCCCACACACGCTTACAGTACCAAAACCGTTAATACCAATAGCAGGTAAACCTATAGTACACAGGTTGGTAGAGGATATTGCAGGCGTAATAAATCAGGAAATAGAAGAGATAGCGTTTATCATACATAAAGATTTTGGTACTCAGGTAGAAAAAGACCTTGTAGCCATTGCCGAAAAGCTGGGTGCAAAAGGTAGTATTTATTACCAGGAGCAGCCATTGGGTACTGCCCATGCTATTATGAGTGCTAAAGAATCTATGAAGGGACCAATAGTTGTGGCTTATGCCGATACACTTTTCAGGGCCGATTTTACGTTAGATACTACAGCCGACAGTGTAATTTGGGTAAAACAGGTAGAAGACCCAAGTGCTTTTGGTGTGGTTCAGCTAAATGACAAAAATGAAATTGTTGATTTTGTTGAGAAGCCTAAAGAGTTTGTGTCTGATCTTGCCATTATAGGTATCTATTATTTTAAAAGTGGAGAAACGCTTCGTGAAGAGCTTCAGTATCTGTTAGACAATAATGTTGTAAAAGGTGGAGAATACCAACTTACAGACGGGCTTGAAAACATGAAGCAAAAGGGCATGAAGTTTGTGCCGGGTAAAGTAGACGAATGGATGGACTGCGGTAACAAAAACGTTACGGTTGAGACCAATTCAAGAATGCTTAACTTTTTGCATAACGATGGTGAGAACCTGGTGTCACAAAATGTGGTGCTTGAAAACAGTACTATTGTACCACCGTGCTTTATAGGCGAAAACGTAGTGCTTAAAAATGCTACTGTTGGCCCCAATGTATCGTTAGGTAATAATACGAGAGTTGAAAGCAGTGTTATTAAAAACAGCTTGGTACAAACCAATGCAGTTATTACCAATGCTCATCTAGATAATGCCATGATAGGTAACCATGCAGCTTTTAACGGCAAGTTTACAAGCATAAGTATTGGTGATTATTCGGTTATAGAATAAATATAATGAATAAAAAGATTCTTTTTTGCGGACTTCTGTTTTCAGGAATGCTCTTAGCTCCTGCAGTTTGCCGTGCCCAGGAGGAGCCGGATCAGATTGCATTGGCTAACGATGTTTTTGAAAATAATTTTTATGAAGCACTCAAGCAAAAAGGAATAGAAAATTATGATAAGGCACTTCGAGCCCTGGAAACATGCAGGGCCGAAGAGCCAAACAATCCGGTGGTGTATCATGAGATAGGTAAAAATTACCTTGCCCTAATGAATTATCCGGAAGCAGAAAAAGCTTTTTTAAAAGCGACAGAGCTGGATCCTAAAAACAGATGGTACTGGGTAGGATTATATGATGTTTACTATCAAACTCAGGATTTTAATAAAGCCATTCCGGTAGTGCAAAAACTTACCGAATGGAGAAAAGAGTTCTATGAGGAAGATTTAGTGTCGCTTTATATGTATACCGAACAGTTTGATAAGGCGCTTGCACTTATTAATGAACTGGAGCAGACTGTTGGGCAAACCGAAAGAAGAGAAATGTTTAAGTTACAGATTTTAAGTAACAACAAACTAAACAAGCCTAAAAAACAGGAACTGGAAGAAGCGATAAAAAAATATCCTAAGGAGGAGTCTAACTATCTGGAGCTTATTTACCTGTATTCTGAAAGCAATGAAGAGGAAAAAGCCGAAAAGATAGCTGAGAAACTGGCTAAGGAAATTCCTGAGTCCGATTGGGGGCAGGTAAGCCTGTTCAAATTCAACCTTAATAACAATAAGGGTGATGAAGCTGCAAAATCGATGTTCAGGATTTTAGGCAGTAAAAAAATTGACAGAAAAATAAAGCACAGGGTATTAAATGAGTTTATCATTTATGCCTATAACAATCCACAGTATTATAACGATCTTGAAAAGGCTGTAGATTATTTTGCAGATGATGAGGAAGTAAATGTACCTAAAGAGGTAGGTAAATTCTTTTTTAATAAAAGAAATTTTGATCAGGCAGGGTATTACTTTCAAAAAAGCCTAGCAGCCGACGCCGATGATATTGAGGCCATAGAGCTATTGCTGTATACCTATCAGGAAAGTCAACGTTTTGACGAGCTTTATGCTAAAGCGACTGAATATACAGAGTTGTTTCCAACTCATGCAAGACTGTATTATTTTGCAGGTTTGGCAGCAAACAAAAAGCAACAATACAAAAAAGCGAAGGAATGGCTTGAAAACGGAATGGACTTTGTAGTAGAGGATATTGAGCTTGAAGCAGGCTTTAACAGGCAACTGGGAGAAGCATATGCAGGGCTGGGAGATGAAAAGAAAAAAGAGGCTTATTTTTCTAAAGCCAATAAACTACAAAAACCGGGAGAATAATTCATGAAAAAAATAACAGTTGCTGTACTGCTAACCCTTGCCCTTGTTTCATGTAAATCGAAACAGGGACTTATTGCCGAAAAGAATGCAAATACCGAAAAAACGGTAAAGGAAATAGTAAAAGGTCATAACGATAACCCTTTAGATTTTAACAACCTTCAGATAAGGGCATCTGCCAATTATAAAGGAGGTGGAGAATCATATAGCTTCAGTTTGGATATTAGGGTTAAAAAAGATGAGATGATTTGGGTTAACGCCAGCGTACTGGGCTTTCCTGTCGCAAAGGCATTAGTAACTCCCGAAAAAGTAACCTATTATGTAAATACCCAAAAAGAATACTTTGAGGGCGATTATGAAATGCTTAGCCAGTGGTTAGGAACTGATCTGGATTACAACAAGGTACAAAACATGCTTTTAGGCCGTGCTATGGATAATTTGGCAGAGGGAAAATATAAGGCCGGATTACAGGATGGGTTATACAGCCTGGATGGTAAAGAAGACTATGATATTTTTAAGCATTTTCTGTTTGAAGGAGCTAACTTTTTACTAAAACAGCAGGTTATAGAACAGGGAGGATATGAGCCGCAAAAGTTAACGGTAAACTATCCCGGATATAAAGAATACGGAAAAACGATGCTGCCAACAGGGCTACAGGCTGAAGCCCAAAAAGAGGATAGTGTAAACGTTGATATTGAATACAATAATATTACCTTTGATAAAGAAGATTTGAGGTTTACTTACAATGTGCCGAGCGGCATGAAACGTATAAATATAGAATAGATTAACCGGACGGAAAATGATTAGAGCGCTTCTTACTTTATTTCTTATTTGCACCACTACTATAGCCTGGAGCCAAACCAGTGCCGCACAGAAAAAGCTGGAACAGGAAAAAAAGCAAATACAGAAAGAGATAAAGGAATTTCAAAACCTGCTTAACAAGGAGGATAAAAAAGAAAAATCGGTTTTAGGGCAAATTAAGGAAAGTGAGGTTAAAATACGCCTTACAGAAAACCTTATAAGTACCATACAAAAACAAAGCAGGCTGCTTAGCGATGATATATACCTTAACCAGAAAAAAGTAAATAAGCTAAACAAAGAGCTTGAAGTGCTTAAGGAAGACTATGCCAATACAATAGTAAAGGCTTACAAAAGCCGATCGGAACAAAGCCGTATCATGTTTATCCTAAGTTCTGAAAGTTTTCTACAGGCCTACAAAAGGGTTCAGTACATGAAACAGTATGGTGAATTCAGGAAGATGCAGGCAGAGGAAATTAAGGAGAAAATGGCAGAACTGGATGCTCTTATTAAAAAGCTGAACGGACAGAAAAAGGAGAAAGAAGTGCTTCTTACCGAAACCAAAGAACAAAAGGAAGATTTAGTTGGCGACAAGAAAGAGCATGAAAAACTGGTAAAGATTATCCAGAAGGATAAGAAGAAATATGCTGCCGATATTAAGAAAAAACAGAAGCAGGAAAGGGATCTTCAAAACCAGATTGATGAGTTAATTAGAAAAGCGATTGCTGAGGCTAATAAGAAAAAAGCCAAAGCAGAGGGTAAAAGCACTACTAATGTATCTTCAAGCAAATTTGCTGAGTTAAGCAAAGAAGGTAAGATCGTAGCCGATAACTTTAAGGCCAGTAAAGGCCAGTTGCCATGGCCGGTAGATAAAGGATATGTTTCTGTTCCTTATGGTAAATACAGGGCAACAAGTGCCGATGTAAAGACAAGCAGCGAGATGAACAGTACCGGTATTGAGATTACCACCGAGAAAGGTTCCAGTGCTAAGGCTGTATTTGACGGAGTAGTAAACTCGGTATCACAAATTAACGGGGGAAGGATGTTTGTAATAGTTGAGCACGGTAACTACCTAACGCTTTATTATAACTTATCTTCAGTGAATGTTGGTATCGGTGATAAAGTGAAAATGGGACAAAAACTGGGTACTCTATGGACCAACCCGATAACCGGTGAAACGGTTATTAAGTTTATTATGACACAAAATACAGATTATCTTAATCCGCAACAATGGCTTAACCGATAAAAGATAAAATAAAAAAAAGCAGCTCTTAAAGCTGCTTTTTTTATGACCGATATTCTCTCATTGAGAAAAAGTATATTATACAAATAACGCTTTCAGTTCGGTAGCATCATGCGGGCTAAGTTTTCCTGCCAGTACAAGGCTAAGTTGTTTTCTTCTAAGAGCAGCTTCAAAACGTTGTTTTTCAATTTCTGTTTCAGGTTCAATAGCAGGTACTTCTACAGGGCGGCCGGTTTCATCTACAGCCACAAAGGTATAGATAGCTTCGTTAGCTTTCGCTCTGGTGCCCGATTCACGGTCTTCTGTCCATACATCAATAAAAATCTCCATAGAGGTCTTAAAAGTACGGGAAACCTTAGCCTCAACGGTAACAACACTTCCTAAAGGAATAGACCTGTTAAAGGCAACGTGGTTAACCGATGCCGTTACAACAATCCTCCTGGAATGCCTGCGTGCAGCTATACTTGCCGCACGGTCCATTCGTGCTAACAGTTCGCCACCAAAAAGGTTGTTAAGCGGATTGGTTTCTCCGGGTAAGACCAAATCGGTCATAATGCACATAGAGTCAGAAGGGTGTTTTGCCTGCATTGAATAATATTTTTGGCAAAGATAGTGCAGAATCATAAAAAAACCCATGCATTAACATGGGTTTAGTTTTTTATAGGTCTTTTACAAGTAACCAGGCTTCTTTGTTGGTTTCCTTTCTTATGTTGTTAAGATTTTCGTGTGCCGACTCATAAGTTGGATAGCTTCCGTAAATAACAGGATATAACCCGTATTTATTTTTGTCCAGCTTTCTTGCTTTAAAGCCTTTTGCCCTAAGTTGTTGTAGTGCCTTTTCGGCATTAGCCTCACTGCGAAAGGCATTAGCAACAATATGGTAGTATAGCTGTTCTTCCGTTTCTTCTTTTACAGTAAGCTTTACTGCCGGCATAGGGTCAAGGAAAAACGTTGCTGTTTGTATTTCCTGATTAACCTGTTCCTGAACGTGTTGTTCTGCCAGGCGGGTTTCCTTGTTTATTTTGTTGTCGTAGTATACTTTAAAGCCTGCACTTCCTGCAAACAGAGCCGTTATAAACACAGCTGCATATTTAAGGAAAGAGTAGTTCTTTCTTCTTTCGGGAGTAAACATAACGGGAACTTCTTCCTCAAGTTCCTCAACTTCTGCCTTAAGTACCTCACGTGTAATTACAGGGGAAGTAAAGCTGCCAAGACCAAAAGAGTCGGTAAGGTAGTTAACCGGGGTGTTAGGATAGAACACAAGGCTGCTCTCGCTGTTGAAAGCAAGGTCTCCTATATTTTTAAGTATAAGGCGCTCACCGTTTTGCAGCTCGTCAAGCCATAGCTTTACAATTTTCTCAATATCACTTACAGCTTCATTGTAAGAAATTTTTTCCTGTAAGGCGATATGATTCGCTAAAAGCCCGTCATTATTCTTTAAATTCGCATTAAAAGAAATTAGCTTTTTAGGTGGATAGAACGTATTAGTGTCCGTATCTATGCTTGCTGACCTGGTTTCGGTTAAAAAAGCACCAAAGCCCGGAACGATAACGCACTGGTAACGATATAGTAGCGCTGATATGTGTTTCTCTATCATCATAACAACAAATTTAACGAATCAACCGCTAATGCAAAATTTTATTCACAATTTTTATTAACAATTGTCGAGGCGGGTTTTATTCAGAATATTTTAAAGTATTAATGACTGATAACGAATTGTTTAGTACGCTTGCCCTGCTTAAGGTAGAGGGTGTGGGCGATATTGTGGCAAAAAAACTGATAAACCATTTGGGTAGTGCAGAAGCCGTTTTTTCAGCAAAAAGGCAGCAGGTTCTAGCGATTGAAGGTATAGGAGATGTCTTATATAAAAGTTTACAGGATAAGGAAGTTTTTAAACTGGCCGAAGCCGAAATGAAGTTTATAAAAGATAGCGGTATTAAGACTTCCTATTATCTGGAGGCGGATTATCCTGAAAGGCTAAAGCATTGTATTGATGGCCCGGTGGTGCTTTTCAGTTCAGGGAATATAAACCTTGAAGGCAAAAAAACGATAAGTATTGTTGGTACCCGTCAAATGACATCTTATGGAGCCGATTTTTGCCGTAAGCTTATTGAGGATATTGCTCCGCTGGATCCGGTTATTATAAGCGGTTTTGCTTATGGGGTAGATATTTTTGCGCATCAGGTGGCTATAGAGCAAAACCTGCAAACCATAGGTGTGGTAGCACACGGCCTTAATCAGATATACCCGAAGGTACATAAAAAGTATGTGGCTAAGATGGAGGAGAATGGAGGTTTCTTTACTGAGTTTTGGAGTACATCAAACCCCGATAAGGAAAATTTTGTAAAGCGTAACCGTATTGTGGCAGGCCTTGCCGAAGCTACTGTAATTATAGAAAGTGCCGATAAGGGAGGCTCGCTTATAACAGCAAATATTGCTAACGATTATAACAGGGATGTATTTGCCGTACCGGGTCGTGTTACCGATAAATACAGCATGGGCTGCAACAATCTTATAAAAAGCCAAAGGGCCCATTTGCTTACTGATGCTGCCGACCTGCTTTATATATTAAACTGGAGTACTGAAGAGAAAAAGGTAGCTCCTGTACAAAAGCAGCTGTTTGTTACCCTTGAGGATGATGAACAGAAAGTATATGATTTTTTACAGAAAAACGGTAAGGAACTTATGGACATTATAGCGCTGGAATGTGGTATGCCTGTATTTAAGCTTTCATCGCTATTACTTACTATGGAACTTAAAGGAGTAATAAGGCCATTGCCGGGAAAACTCTTTGAAGCGATTTGATAAGTATTCAATTTGCCTGTCATCTCGACCAGAGGGAGAAATCTCTAAAATACAAAAGCCCGATAATAATTATCGGGCTTATTTTATATTGAATGCTGTGATTGCTTTTTAGTTGAACCCAAGCTTTTCGCGTACTCTTTTAAGTACACCGTTTGCTATGGTAGCTGCTTTGTCAGATCCTGTTTTTAAAAGGGCGTCTACTTCTGCAAGGTTGTTCATGTAGTAAGTATACTTTTCCCTTTCGGGTTTAAACTTCTCAACAATAAGTTCAAACAAGGCTTGCTTGGCATGGCCGTAACCATAATTACCACCAACATAGTTGGCTCTCATTTGTTCAGTTTGTTCCGGTGTTGCCAATAGTTTATAGATGGCAAAAACATTACATGTATCAGGGTTTTTAGGCTCTTCAAGTGGTGTGCTGTCGGTTTCTATAGACATTACCTGCTTTCTAAGCGGTTTGTCTTCCAGGAATATATTGATGATGTTGTTACGGGACTTACTCATTTTCTCACCATCGGTACCAGGAATAATTTTTGTCTCCTCGCCTGTAATCGCTTCTGGTAATACAAAAGTCTCTCCCATCTGGCTGTTGAATCGGGAAGCCACATCGCGTGTAATCTCTATATGCTGTAACTGGTCTTTTCCTACAGGTACAAACTCTGCATCATATAATAATATATCTGCAGCCATAAGCATAGGGTAGGTAAACAGTCCGGCGTTTACATCGGCTAACCTGTCGGCCTTATCCTTAAAGGAATGTGCCAGTGTTAATCTTTGGAAAGGAAAAAAGCAGCTAAGGTACCATGTAAGCTCTGCGGTTTGAGGCACATCGCTCTGGCGGTAAAAAATTACTTTATTTATATCAAGGCCAAAGGCAAGCCATGTGGCTGCCACGCTGTATGTGTTTTCACGAAGTGTTTTGCCATCCTTTATCTGTGTAACAGAGTGCAGGTCGGCAATAAATAAAAACGATTCGTTTTCTGGTTTGTTAGCCATTTCTATGGCTGGTATAATAGCACCTAAAAGGTTGCCTAAATGCGGTGTTCCGGTACTTTGAATACCGGTTAATATTTTTGCCATGGTATGCTTTTCAAATTTTACACAAAGGTAAAAGGTTTTGCGAAAAAATAGGGATTGAATTCTTACATTTGACAGCATGAAAATAGTAAAGGCGATTTTTTGGACACTATGGCGCATATGGTTTTATGTCCTTATGGGTGTTCCTATTATCATTATGTCGCCTTTTCTTATACTTAGTATCCTTTCGGAGAAAACCTATCCTCAGTTTTTTATAATGGCGCGCTTATGGGCAAAAATCATCCTTTTCGGGATGGGCTTTTACTATAAGATAGAACGTGAGCAAAAACTGGAAAAAGGTAAAAGCTACATGCTGGTAGCTAACCATACCTCTATGACTGACATTATGCTCATGCTGGTTATTTCTAAAAATCCGTTTGTGTTTGTAGGAAAAAAGGAGCTGGTTAAGATTCCTATATTCGGGTTCTTCTACAAACGTACCTGCATACTGGTAGACAGGGAAAGTTCAAAAAGCCGTTTTGAGGTGTTTAAGCGAGCACAGCACAGGCTTAACCAGGGGCTAAGCATTTGTATTTTTCCTGAGGGCGGTGTTCCTGAAGATGAAAATGTTATACTCGATGAGTTTAAGGACGGAGCGTTCCGTTTGGCTATAGAACACCAGATTCCTGTGGTGCCAATGACCTTTGCCGACAACAAAAAACGATTTTCATTCAGTTTCTTTAGCGGCAGTCCGGGTCGTATGAGGGCAAAGGTGCATCATTTTATAGAGACCAAAGGACTTACCCTTGATGATAAAAAAGATCTGAAAGACAGGGTGCGACAGATAATTTATCATCAGTTACTGCATTATACAAAAGGAAAAGCTTAACACTTTTACAAAACGGATTTTGCTTAAAAAATCCGTATCTTTGTAGCCTGTTTAAATAACATTTTTAAAGAATTTTAATTTATGTATCCAGAAGAATTAGTGAAACCAATGCGTGCTGAACTTTCAGAGGCAGGTTTTGAAGAACTATATACACCAGAAGCAGTAAAAGATGCAGTCGCTACAGAAGGAACTACACTTGTAGTGGTAAACTCTGTTTGCGGATGTGCAGCAAGAAACGCAAGACCGGGTGTAAAAATGAGCCTTAGCAACGGTAAGACTCCGGCAAAACTTGTAACAGTTTTTGCAGGTGTAGACAGGGAAGCTGTAGACGCAGCAAGAGAATTGATGTTCCCATTCCCTCCGTCATCTCCAAGTATGGCATTATTTAAAAATGGTGAGCTTGTGCATATGCTTGAGCGTCATCATATTGAAGGTCGCCCTGCAGAAATGATTGCAGAGAACCTTAAAGATGCTTACGACGAGTTCTGCTAATAAAAGCTCATTTAAAAGTTTCAAGCCACGCCTTTGCGTGGCTTTCTTTTTTACAATAGTATGCTTACATACTAAATGTTTTTATTATTAATTAAAAAGACTGTACTTTTACGCGAATTTTTAAGAACATACATGGGCAAGATACTGTCATATCTTTTATCGATAATCTACTATCTGGTTTTTTTGCTTATACTGCTGATATTTCATCCTATACAGTGGTTTTGTTTAAACGTGTTTGGATACCAGGCACATAAAAAAAGCGTAGATATATTAAACGGATGCTTAGTTAGAAGTACACACCTTTTAGGAACAACATATAAAATTGAAGGAAGGGAAAAAATACCGACAGGGGTACCGCTTATTATAGTGGCAAACCACCAGAGTATGCATGATATCCCGCCTATTATATGGTTTATGAGAAAATTCCATCCTAAATTTATCAGTAAGAAAGAATTAGGAAAGGGAATACCAAGCGTGTCTTACAATTTAAGACATGGAGGTTCCGTTTTAATAGATAGAAAAGACCCAAAGCAAGCCTTACCTGCCATAAAACAGATTGCCACTTACATCGAAAAGAATACACGTTCGGCAGTAATTTTTCCTGAGGGTACCCGAAGTAAGACGGGAGCCCCTAAGAAGTTTTCGGAAAACGGTCTTAAAATCCTTTGTAAATTCGCCCCTTCTGCTTATATTGTACCTATAAGCATCAACAATTCGTGGAAGATGGTGCAATACGGGCAGTACCCGTTAGGATTAGGCAACCGATTAACTTTTACAGTACAGGAACCATTTGCCATAAAGAATATTCCTTTTGAAGAAGTAATGGAGAGAACAGAGAACGCAGTAGTACAAGGAATAAAAAACTAATATTATGTCAATAAAAAATGTCCGCATAGAAGTAATGCACTTTTTGGAAAAGAACATTGATTCTTTTGTGGAGAACTATCTTATACCGGTAGAGAAAATATGGCAGCCATCTGACATGCTGCCGGATTCCCGGAAAGAAAACTTTTATGAAGAATTAAAGGAACTTAGGGAAATTGCGAAAGATCTTCCGTATGATTTTTGGGTGGTATTGGTAGGTGATACCATTACCGAGGAGGCTTTGCCTACCTATGAGTCATGGCTGATGGATGTTGAGGGTATAGAACAGGTTGAGGAAGGACCGGGTAACGGATGGAGCAAATGGGTAAGGCACTGGACAGGTGAAGAAAACCGCCATGGTGACCTGCTAAATAAATACTTATATCTTAGCGGAAGGGTAAATATGCGTGAGATTGAAATGACAACGCAGCACCTTATAAACGACGGTTTTGATATTGGTACCGACAGGGATCCGTACAAAAACTTTGTGTACACAAGCTTCCAGGAGCTGGCTACTTATATTTCACACAATCGTGTGGCGCAGTTAGCTAAGAAATACGGTGATAATAAACTGTCTAAAATGTGTAAGCTCATTGCGGGAGACGAAATGCGTCACCACATGGCATACAGTGAATTTGTAGACAGGATTTTTAAGGTAGATCCAAGTGAAATGATGTTGGCTTTCCAGCACATGATGAAACTTAAGATTACAATGCCTGCACATTTCCTTAGGGAATCTGGTGATGCTAAAGGAAATGCTTTTGAACAGTTTTCAGATTCGGCACAGCGTATAGGGGTTTATACCGCTTTAGACTATGTTGATATTCTTAGAAAACTGATTGACAAATGGCAGATTGACAAAATAAACGGACTTACTGCCGAAGCTGAAAAGGCAAGAGATTTTCTTATGAAGCTTCCGGACAGGATGACAAGAATATCTGAAAGGATTATAATACCGGAAGAATCGCATATTTTTAAATGGGTACAACCGGCATTGGTTAAATAATATATAAGCTGCTTTAGGGCAGCTTTTTTATTCTCCTTTTCAGACTAAATTTGAACCATGAGCAATCTTATAGAAAAAACTAAAGCTTTTGTAAAGCAACAATTGCAGGATGCCGAGGGAGGGCATGACTGGTTTCATATAGAACGTGTATATAATAATGCCCTGCTTATTGCAAAAGGGGAGGAATGTAACCTGCTTATTGTAGAGCTTGGGGCACTACTGCATGATATAGCCGACAGCAAGTTTCATGATGGTGATGAAACGGTAGGCCCGGCACTGGCATGGCGTTTTCTGGAAAATGAAAATGTTCCTGAAGAGGTTATATTACAGGTAGTAAACATTATTGAAAATATTTCTTTTAAGGGAGGTAATTTTGAAAAGAAATTCCATTCTAAGGAGCTTGATATTGTTCAGGACGCCGACAGGCTTGATGCTTTAGGAGCTATAGGCATAGCGCGTACATTTAATTACGGAGGTTTTAAAAACAGGGCATTGTATAATCCTCAAATAAAACCGAACCTTTCTATGACCAAAGAGGAATACAAGGCTAGTACTGCACCAACCTTAAACCATTTTTACGAAAAACTACTGCTGCTTAAAGACAGGATGAATACCGAAACCGGTAAGCAACTTGCCGAAGAGCGCCACAGGTATATGGAAGATTTCCTGTCGCAGTTCTATGCAGAATGGAACGGGGAGAAATGATTGTTTATCAAATTCAAAATGGTAGGGTAAATTGGTTTTTTGTTCACCTTTGCCGATAACCATCCTATAAAGCTTAATACAAAAACGTCTCCGCTTTCTGCCAGGGCCTGTTGCGTTATCTGATTAAGTTGTTGTATAAAGGTTTTGGAATGTATAATAGTGTTATCGGTTATGAATTTTTCTACTAATGAGGTATAGGCAATAACCCTTTCTTCTTTTACTTCTGTCAGGTATTTTTTGTAACGCCTTTTAAAAACCTTTAATCTGTAAAGGGCCTGTTCAGTATCTTCCAGTTCTGCATGCATTACAATTTCTACCAGGCTTCGTTTAATGGCCCAGTCCATACCCATCCTTTTCTCATACCAACTGTCCGAATGAATAAATTCGCGCATGAACCTTCGTGCTTCGCGTGCATTTTCTTGCTGTAGCCAGTAGGTTACATAAAAGAATAACAGATCGTTCTTGTCGGTTGGGTCAGCTTTTTTGGTTTCTGCCTGTGCTTTATCTATAAGTTTAAGTACCGTCTGCGCATTACCGCTATAGTTTTCATTAAGCATGAGCAACAAATAATAGCGGCCTATAAAACGGCTGTAGTATTTTTTATTCTGTTTGTACATTTCAATAAACATAAGATCTAAATACTCACTGCATTCGCTAAACCTTCTGTTCCTAAAATGGATATTAGCCATAAAATACAGGATGTAGATATGATAATACAAATGCTTTTGGGCAAGTTCCTGCCGGTCTATTATAAATCGGTAACCTTTTACCAAAAAAGTCTCCACAAGGCTGTAATTACTGTTAATGGAGGCATATTCGTTTGCAATAAACAGCATTTGGTACAGCGACTTGAATGTAAGCACTTCGCGTAACGAAATACCAAAGGATTTCATAGTATTGGTTATCAGTTGCTGTACATCGGTAACTTTTCCCTTATGGTAAATCTCCATTAGCTCCCTTCTCATTACGGCATAGGCAAGGTTAAGCTGTTCTTCGTTGCGTAGCCTCTTGCTGTTTTGAGCAAAATTCTTTAGTGCTTTATCAAGATTAAACTGCGGATCAAAATGGGCAAACTGTATCTGTACCTGGTAAATTTCGTTTAGCAGTGAAAAATACTCTCCAGCCAAAGCACGTGCCTCGGCTTTTGCCAGACATTTAAACGCTTCCCTATATAGTTTATGCTCAAAAAATACACGGCTTACCAAAAGCAGGCGGGTAATTTCATGCTCATCTCCGGTGTTGTTTTCAAAGCTGCGGTTTGCCATAAAACCGATAAGGCTGTCATACATTCTTTTACGCAGGGCATGGTAGGCATCTGCATTTTTTGCGTCGGAATATAATTTATCCTTAATGTTTATATCATCAGTTATTAATAATTTAAATAAGTCGGTGTTAAGGGTGTCTTTCCGCTTGTTCTTATTGTTAATATGTTTTATAAATTCTTGTTTATCATCTAAAGACATGATGGATATAATATCGGTAAGTGCATTCATAATCTGATCTTATTTGCTATAAATATACATAATATATCATCAGTTTTTAAATGATATTGACTTTTGCAGCCTCTTGTTTTATATGAGATTTGCTCCATAATCAAAAACCAAAAATTATGGATTCGCTAAAAACAACAGAGGTTACTGAAACCTTTAAAAATGAAAAACTGTATAAAACTTCAATAGCAGCATCTAAACCGAGTAATGCTTTTATAGGAGCATCGTGGTGTGCGCTTATTATAGGTATGGCTTCCTTTTGTATAGGACTTTTTAATGCCAATACTATGTTGCTTAATGAAAAAGGATATTATTTTACCATACTGCTGTTTGGATTATTCTCGGTAGTATCGGTACAAAAGAGTGTAAGGGACAGATTGGAAGGAATACCCGTAACCGACCTGTATTACAGTATAAGCTGGTTTACGACTTTTACGTCCGTACTGTTACTTATAATAGGGTTATGGAATGCCGATATGGAGCTGAGCGAAAAGGGTTTTTACGGAATGTCGTTCACCCTTAGTCTTTTTGCAGCCATAGCTGTGCAAAAAAATACACGTGATCTTAAAGTATTTGAAAAAGAGAATTTGAACGCTTAGCGGATGCCTTTCCCCGTGGCGAATTTACACACCTTACTGCCGCGGGGATTTTTTAACCGTTAATTATCTTACTATGAAAAATACAGTAAAAATAATTCTCTATAGTCTTGGACTGGTGTGCCTTCTTGCCACCATGACCAATATGATCTTATGGTTTAGGGCCTGTGCCCAGTATGAAGATTTTGAAACCATAAAACAGGCTTACCTGTCTCACTTTCCTATGAGCCTTAGGGGACAGTATACCCTTACGTTTATCAATTGTGGTATGCTTGCTGTTTCTGTAGCAGTTTTTGCCAACGCCATAAGTATTGGGTTTCTAAAAACGCTTTCGCTAGTATTGGTTATTGTTTCAGGATTTTTGTTGTCCTGGCAAATATTTTCATTAATGTAAATCAGGACTTATGCTAACCATTATATTTATTTCGTTTGCAGTTTGCTTTATAATAGAAAGACTGAACCTGGGGTGGAAACTGCCTCAGGTACCTACCTGGACTATCAGGGTACTGGGTGTTAACTTTGTACAGTTGGGTGTAGTATTGCTTGCGGGAATCAGTTGGGAAAAATGGCTTTCCTCCTATTCCGTTTTTCATCTTTCAAATCATGTTTCTCCCGTCTTGGGTGGAATTATAGCCTACTTTATAGCTACTTTCATATTTTACTGGTGGCACAGGTGGAGGCATGGTATCGATTTTTTGTGGATTCATTTTCACCAGATACATCACAGCCCTCAGCGTATAGAGGTAATAACGTCTTTTTACAAGCATCCGCTGGAAATGGTTGTAAACTCGATTATAGGAAGCTTACTGGTTTATACCCTTTTAGGGCTGAGCCTTGAGGCTGCCGGAATTTATACGGTATGTACTGCCTTAGGAGAATTTTTCTATCATACCAATATTAAGACTCCGCAGTGGGTTGGCTATATTTTTCAGCGCCCCGAAATGCACCGTATTCACCACGAATACAACAAGCATACTAATAATTATGGCGATATAGTTTGGTGGGATATGCTGTTTGGAACGTATGAAAATCCAAAAGAGTTTAAAACATCCTGCGGCTTTGATGACGAAAAGGAACAACGCCTTTTTGATATGCTCAGATTTAAGGATGTTCATAAGGAATAAAAAAAGCCACTCATTGAGTGGCTTTTTGTTTTATCTGAATATTATTTTCCGGGAAATTCAGCTTTTCTTTTTTCAAGGAATGCTGTAGTTCCTTCTTTAAAATCTTCGGTACCAAAAGCCTCGCCAAAAGCTTTTATTTCAGCATCATAACCGTTAACACCATCTTCATAATTAGCATTAATAGCCCTGATTGCAGCCGAAATAGCTACAGGAGAGTTCTTCATTATTTTAGATGCGATGCCTTTACAAAAATCAAGTAGCTCTGCCTGTGGCACTACATGGTTTACAAGTCCGTATGCTTTAGCGTCTTCAGCACCTATCATACCGGCAGTCATAATCATTTCCATAGCACGGCCTTTACCTACAAGCTGAGGTAAGCGTTGTGTACCGCCATATCCCGGTATTACACCAAGAGATACTTCCGGTAATCCCATTTTTGCATTATCTGAAGCTACCCTAAAGTGTGCCGCCATAGCAAGCTCAAGTCCTCCACCAAGTGCAAAACCGTTTACCGCAGCAATAACCGGAGTAGACAGGTTTTGTACAAAATCAAATAAAAGCTCCTGTCCTTTTGCAGCAAGTTCACCACCCTGAGTTACATTAAAGTCGGCAAATTCCGAAATATCTGCACCCGCAACAAAAGCTTTTTCACCGCTACCGGTAACAATAATAACCTTTACATTCTTATCGGCATCAAGAGCTTTAAAAGCTTCGTGTAGTTCCTGTATGGTTGCTTTGTTAAGCGCATTAAGTTTAGATGGCCTGTTTATGGTAATAACCGCAAGACCATTATCCTGTTCTGCTAAAATATTTTCGTAGTTCATGAGATTTTATTTTAGTTATTGTCTGTTTCTTTAGGAGGTAAATCAGAATCGGTAATCGGTAACGAGACCAGAAATTCTGTGCCATGACCCAATTCGCTTTCAAAAGTAATTGTTCCGTGATAATTTTCCACGATATTCTTTATAATTCCCAGGCCTAGTCCCATACCACTGCTTTTAGTGGTAAACTTAGGCTCAAAAATACGATTTTTGTTTTCTACGCTAATTCCCTTTCCGTTATCCCTTACCTTAATTTTCACAGAGTTTCCTTCACGGTAAACACTTACTTCCACTAAAGGTTCAGGGTGGGTGGAAGGGATAGCCTGAATGGCATTTTTAACCAGATTGGTAATAATACGAATCAGTTGGGTACGGTCCATTCGGGTAATAATGCTTTGCTCTTCGGCACTAAAGGTAATAAACCCTTCATTAAAGATTTCCAGAGCAAGCTGAACAATCTTAACGATATTGATGTTTTCATTTTGCTGTGCCGGCATAGAAGCAAAGCTGGAGAATGCCGAAGCTACCGAGCTCATGGTGTCAATCTGCTGGATAAGTGTTTTTGAAAATTCATCCAGTTTTTTGTTGATATCAGGGTCGTTAGGATCAAACTTACGCTGAAAGCTTTGTACTGTAAGGCGCATTGGCGTAAGCGGATTCTTAATTTCGTGTGCTACCTGTTTTGCCATTTCGCGCCATGCCTGTTCCCTTTCGCTTTGTGCCAGTTTTGCGGCACTGTCGTCCAGATCGTCTACCAGTGCATTATAAGACCGAACCAGCTGATTGATTTCCTGAGGGGAATCGTGCATTTCAATCTTCTGATTGATCTGGCTAAGGCGTATTTCGGCAATCCGTTCACTAATTGACTTAAGTGATTTTGTTATATAGCTTGAAAGGAAATAGGCTACGATAATGGAAATAAGAAGCATGAAAGAGTATACCTGACCAAAGCGCA
This sequence comes from Flavobacterium beibuense, assembly GCF_004151245.1. GTDB lineage: Bacteria > Bacteroidota > Bacteroidia > Flavobacteriales > Flavobacteriaceae > Flavobacterium > Flavobacterium beibuense_A. Next base: position 199,840 of record NZ_JUIW01000004.1, on the reverse strand, counting down.
TAAAAAAGTTGCGCTGCTCTTTTTCATAATACCCTTCGTCTTTTATGTAAGGTAAATTAAGTATCCCTAAGGGTTTAAACTTGGTATCCTTAAGGTAGCTGTATGAGGAACGGAACTTTTGCCCGTCTTCGGTCTTTAGGTCTACATAGCGTTTTTCTGCCGTACTGCGAAGCACCCTCAATATGCTAGGAGGAATATTGTTATTTATCGTATCTATCGAGAAGGCAGCTTTAGAGGATTTAAGCAAATGCCCGTTAAGGTCGTAAATGTTTACTTCCAGTCCGTGGATGTTTGCCAGTTCGTGTATTCTTTCCCTGAAAATTAACGGAAGGTTTTCGGTTGAAAGCGGGTAAGTGGTGGTGGAAAGGATATAATTGATATGTTCTTTTATGGCATTTTCCTTTCGTTCCAGCCTGTCCTCATGGTATTCTTTGGCTTCCTTACCAAACTGGTAAATGGAAACTGCGGCGATAAGTAAAGAGGCGATAAGGGTAACAAATATCATGGAAAGGAAAATCCTTACCCTTAATGACCACTTACCTATCTTAAACTTATGCCTCATCCTGTTAGGAGTTGTTCTTTTTCCTTATTCGTTTGTAAAATTTAAAGCCAAGCATTATAAGTACAGAAAACAGTATAATACCTACTACACCATAAATCCAGTTTACGGCATTCTTTAAAATTACTAAAAAAACAACGGCAAATAAAATTATGGTGGCACCTTCGTTCCAAATCCTCATAAAGTTTGAGGTATGCTTTATTTCGTCATTCTGCAGTTGCTTAAAAATGGAATGGCATTTTAAATGGTACAGGTACAACAGGAATACAAATCCCAGCTTTACATGCATCCATGGTTGAGTAAGCCATGCATTTCCGGTAGCGGTAAAAAACAGCATCCAAAAGGCAAAAATACTTGCCAGTACTGCCGATGGCCATGTAATAATATACCACAGCCGGTAAGCCATAAGTTTGTACTGCTTTATAAGAATCTCTTTTTCGGGAGATGGTTTATCGTTAGCCTCTATATGGTAAACAAAAAGCCTTACTATGTAAAAAAGCCCGGCAAACCAGGTTATCACAAAGATGAGGTGCAGCGATTTTATATAATTATATTCCATTATGCTTCTTTAAGATGGTAGGTCATTTCTTTTTTAAGGAACAACCCTGTAACTATTGTTGACAATACATCGGCAATGGGGAATGAAACCCATACACCAAAAATACCAAAAAAGTGCGGTAAAATAAGTATTAGGGGTATTAAGAAAAACCCCTGTTTTGTTAGTGTAAGCAGTAATGCTTTTGTAGCCTTGCCTGCTGCCTGAAAATAAGCAGCCCCTATAAGCTGAACGGCAATAATAGGCGATGCTGCAAATACCCAGCGTAAAGCTCCGGGGGTATCGGCAATTACAACTGCATCGGTAGTGAAGACTGAAACGATAGGCTTGGCAAATACCAGTACTACTATAAATACCAGTACGGCAAAAAAGCCTGCATATTTTATGGCAGTGATAACGGTTTCCTTTACCCGCCCGTAATTATCGGCGCCGTAATTATACCCGGCTATAGGCATAAAGCCCTGGGTTATTCCCAGTACAGGGAACAGTGCAAACATAAGCATTCGGCTTATGATGCCATAAACGGCTACGGCATGTTCTCCACCTTCTGCATATAGTGTATGGTTAAGTATAATGGCCAGGATACTTATTACTCCCTGCCTTGCAAAGGTTACAAAGCTTAGGGATACAATTTCTTTTGCCAGCTCTTTATGAAAAACAAAATGTTTAAGTTCCAGCTTCAGTTCGCTTTTGTAAATAAAGAACCAAAGGATATATAAAAAGCAGAAGAAAAAGGAAAATGCGGTTGCCAGTGCAGCACCAAACACTCCTAAATTCAGGATCTTGATTAAAAGTATATCCAGTATGATATTAGATACTGCCGATATGATCATAGCGGTCATGGCATGTCGTGCCTTGTCTTCGGCTCTTATTACATTGTTTCCCGTCATGCAAAAAGCCTGAAAAGGAACAGCAATAAGTATGGGTATAAAAAACTCTTTGGCAGGAGCCATTATTGCTCCGTTAGCACCAAAGGCAAACAATATTTCTTCGCTGAAACACAGTCCTAATATTGCAAAAAGGGAAGCAATGCCAAAAGTCATCATGATTTGATGAGCAAAGGTATTGAGGGCTTTTTCCTTATTCCCTTTTCCTAAGGCTCGTGAAAGTACCGAGCTTCCGCCTATACCTATGGCCATACCCATAGAAGAAATGAAAAAAGTAATAGGCATTACTACAGATAGCGCGGCAATTGCCAGTGCGCCAATCCATCGACCTACGAATATAGTGTCAATAAGGACATTAACTGTCATGAACAATATACCTATAGAAGCAGGTACCGACTGCCGGAAAAGCAGCTGCTTAATGTCCTTATTGGCTAAATCCGTAGAGGTTACAGACATTATACTACAGGTGTTTCTGCATGGGCCCACTCATTAATCCAGTTCGCCACCACATCAACCCAATCGTTATTATCATTAAGGCAAGGAATAGCCAGGAAGTTTTCACCCCCATGCTCCTTAAAGTCTTCGTTAGCACGCATAGCTATTTCCTCCAGCGTTTCAAGACAGTCTGTAACAAACGCAGGTGTAACTACCGCAAGGCTCTTAATTCCTTTTGCCGGCATGTTGTTTATTTCAACATCGGTATAAGGTTCAAGCCATTTGTCGCCTGCCAGTCTTGACTGGAAAGTCAGGGAGTATTTATCTTCAGGAATACCAAGCTGCTCCACCACTAATCGTGTAGTTTCGTAACACTGATGGCGGTAACAGAATTTATGTGCCGCCGAAGGTGTTGTACAGCAGGTACTGTTTATTTTACAGTGTGATTTTGTTACATCTGTTTTCCTTATGTGGCGTTCAGGTATACCATGGTAAGAGAACAGCAGGTGGTCGTAGTTAAACCCTTCCAGTGAACTCTTAATAGAATTAGCCAGTACTTTTATATAGTCTGGCTTATTATAAAACGCAGGGACATCGGTAAATGTCATTTGCGGGAATTTCTTTTTGCGTACTTCTTCTGCCTCTGCTAAAACAGTAAGGGTAGAAGCCATTGCATACTGAGGATAAAGCGGGAAAAGCAGTACTTCGGTTACGCCCTGATCTGCCAGTTGCTGTAATCCGGTTTCTATAGATGGTTTGCCATAACGCATGGCTAATGTTACAGGCAGTTCGGTTTTTTGTTCCACTTTTTTGTGCATCCTTTCAGATAATACAATAAGCGGAGACCCTTCTTCCCACCATATTTTCTGGTAGGCTTCTGCCGAGTCTTCAGGTCTTTTTCTAAGGATAATACCCCTAACTAAAAGAGCCCTTAATAAAAAAGGAACATCTATAACATACTTATCCATCAGGAACTGATCCAGATAGGGCTTTACATCTTTTGGATCCGGACTGTCCGGAGAACCAAGGTTAATTAACAATACACCTTTCATGTTTATCTTACAGTTGTTGTTTTTGTGTTTGTTAGGCAAAGTTCATCAAAAACCATGCTCAGAATAGTATTATTTTTTGTTTTTAACGATTGTTGAATATTAATTGTTGCAATTCTTTATTGAACTCTCGTGATGATTTTATCAAAAATTTCTTGGAGAGTTGCTTTGATATTAAGCATTAGTATTTAATGACATCAGGTATTTTTTAGGCGTCGTGCCAAATTTCTTTTTAAAGGCAGCAATAAAATGGCTTGCGGTGCTGTAACCTATTCGAAGCCCTACTTCATTTACATTATAAGTACCGCTGTCCAGTAGCTTGCGGGCATACTCCATTTTATAATCAAAAAGGAAACTATATACACTGTCGCCGTAAATCTGCTTAAAGCCCATTTTCAGCTTTTTCAGGTTAATGCCTACCTGATCTGCCAGTTCCTGTAGTCCTGGTGGTTCGGCCATATTGGCAATAACAATATCTTTCGCCTTTCTTATCTTAATTACATTGTCTTCATCAACCAAAAACGGACATTGTTCTGTATTGGCATCTTCGGCACGGTTAAAGTACAGGCTAAGCAATTCATAAACCTTACCTTTAAAGTACAGTTTCCTTATGGACTGGTGCAGGTTAAAGTTAAACAGCTGGTTTAGTGCAATAGCCATAGAAGGGTTTATCCTGTCGTCTTTGTAGTATTTCTTATCTATATTTTCCGAGCTAAGGAATGGGATATAATCAGCTTCTTCCGAGAAAAAGCTGTGAAACTTTTTAATGGAGATAAGAACGGATATTACCCATGAGTGAGGGGCAATCTCCAAATGAACCGGTAATTCCTTTTGCGGATTGTATAAAAAAAGCGATACCTCTTCTCTTAGGTCCAGTGCATAGCGGCCCTGATTAAAAATAAACTTGGCCCTGCCCTTTAACCCAAAGTGAAATTGTATCAGGTCGGTATTTACTTCCCTTTCAAAATGGGATGTTTCGTCGCTGTCATTTTGGAAACGCAGCACAAAAAAATCATCCTCAATTTTAATTTCCTCGTGAGAACCCATAGCGATATTTTTTTGACGGGTTTTTTAAAAATATAAAATCTCTTTATTTAGAATTGTTCTAAACTGTATTTTTGCAAAACATTGATTTCATTGCAAATTTAGGGTATTTAAGGTTTAAAAAAGCAATTTGGGTTAAAATATCCCACAGCGACACAAAAAGAACTTTTAGCGTTATTTTTTAATAAGCCTTAATGATAATTTTGTGAAACTTTTAGGAAAGTGAGTACTATGGATAATAATAACTTGTCGAGGCACCTATACTTTTATGCTATAGGATTGAGTTACAGGAAGGCAGATGCCGAGACTAGGGGTAAATTCAGCTTGGGGAACGAAGCAAAGCTTAATGTTCTTGAACAGGCAAAAAATGAAGATATAAGTAGTCTTATTGTTACATCTACCTGTAACAGGACCGAGATATACGGGTTTGCACAACACCCATTTCAGTTAATCAAATTACTTTGCGATAACAGCCAGGGCTCTGTAGAGGAGTTTCAGAGAGTTGCTTTTGTATACAAGGGCAAAGAGGCTATTAACCACATTTTTAGGGTAGGGACAGGGCTTGACAGCCAGATACTGGGCGACTTTGAGATTATAAGCCAGATTAAAACCAGTTTTATAGAATCAAAATCAAGAGGTCTGGCCAATGCATTTATGGAAAGGCTTGTAAACTGTGTTATACAGGCAAGCAAAAAAATAAAGAACGAAACAGAACTTAGCTCAGGGGCTACTTCGGTTTCTTTTGCTTCGGTACAGTACATTCTTAACAATGTAGAGGATGTGAGCAATAAGGGTATACTGCTTTTCGGAACAGGAAAGATAGGCCGTAACACGTGCGAGAACCTTGTTAAGCACACTAAGAATGACCACATTGTTCTTGTAAACAGGACGAAGGAAAAGGCAGAAAAGATTGCCGGTAAATTTAACCTTGTGGTTAAGGATTATGATGTGCTTCCTCTTGAAATACCTAAGGCCGATGTGCTTGTAGTAGCTACAGGGGCACCTATGCCAACTATAGATAAAGATATACTTAAGCTTAATAAACCACTTTTAATACTGGATCTTTCCATTCCTAAAAACGTTCATGATAACGTGAAGGAACTGGATAATGTAACAGTTGTTCATCTTGACGATCTATCTAAAATAACCGATGGTACACTGGAAAACAGGAAAAAACACATTCCTGCTGCCGAAGCGATTATCGAGGAGATCAAGGATGAATTTATCAACTGGATGAATGCCAGGAAATTTGCGCCTACTATACACGCGCTTAAGGAAAAGCTTAACTCAATAAAAGAAACCGAACTTAACTTTCAACGCAAAAAAATAAGTAATTTTGATGAAGAGCAGGCTGAGATAATCAGTAAGAGAATAATTCAGAAAATTACAACACACTTTGCGAATCACTTAAAAGACAGCGATACCATGGTAGATGAAAGTATCGAATGGATTGAAAAAGTCTTTAAGATTGAAAACACTTCAAAATGAACAAAGCCATCAGAATAGGCACAAGAGATAGTGAGCTTGCCCTTTGGCAGGCTCATACTGTACAAAAGAAGCTGGAAGATTTAGGATATGCTACCGAAATTGTGGCAGTAAAATCAGACGGTGACGTAGTGCTGGACATTCCCCTTTACGAATTTGGAATAACAGGAATATTTACCAAGACCCTTGACGTTGCAATGATAAAAGGACAGGTGGATATCGCTGTGCATTCTATGAAAGATGTGCCTACTGCCCTGCCAAAAGGTATAGTTCAGGCAGCGGTTTTAGAGCGTGCCAATGTACACGACATACTGGTGCATAAAGGAGACCTTGAATTTTTACACGGCGCCGGAACCATTGCTACAGGCAGCCTTAGAAGGCAGGCACAATGGCTTAACAGGCATCCGCATCATTCCGTAACCGATTTAAGGGGTAATGTAAATACAAGGCTTAGAAAACTTAGTGAAAGTGACTGGAACGGTGCTGTATTTGCAAGTGCCGGACTGGAGCGTATAAACCTGCTTCCGGAAAATCACATGGTATTGGACTGGATGATTCCTGCACCTGCACAGGGAGCAATGCTTGTGGTAGCTATGGAAAACGACAGCCATTGCAGGGAGGCACTTGCCAAATTAAACCATAAAGAAACAGAAATTGCTACTCATATAGAACGCCAGTTCCTAAAGAAACTGGAAGGAGGCTGTACGGCCCCTATTGGTGCACTTGCTACTTTTATAGACAATGAAATACGCTTTGAAGGGACATTGCTGTCTATAGACGGAAAGCAGAAAATTCATGTTGAAAAGGCAATGCCGTTGTCGGGAGACTTTAGTAACTTTGGTAATGACTGTGCTGAAGAAGTGCTTGCGAATGGAGGAACGGAATTAATGGCGGAGATACGCGAAAAACTTAAAAAATAAGCAATGGCTAGAAACCTGGCATATACTTTATCAAAAATTTACGGCTTTATTGACATCCTGCTAATTGTCTTCCTGATTTTTGATTTTGGATATGAAAATGTCATAAACACATGGCTGGACCATAAAACGCTTTACCTTACACTGCTTATAATAGCCCTTATAGGATTTAATGTACTGCGTATTAAGCATGCTTACAGGCCGGGAAGGCGTAAAATGTTTAAGGCAAACATACTGGTACTGGTAATAACGTTTATTATGGCATCTTTTGCCTTTATTACCGGCGATGAGTATGGCAGGCTTCATGATGTAAATTATATACTGGATACAGGCCTTATCATCTACTTCTTTTTGAGGCTTACCAACCTGATTAGAAAGTTATATGCCATATATTATAACCCTACTGTTTTATTTGTGGGGAGTTTTGCGGTAGTGGGGCTTATAGGAGCATTTTTACTTATGCTGCCTAATGCTACTACACAGGGTATCAGTTTTACCGATGCATTATTTACTTCTATTAGTGCGGTATGTGTTACAGGTCTTGTGGTGCTGGATACAGCCCATGATTTTACTTTTATGGGTAAAACGGTAATACTTGTATTAATACAGTTAGGCGGTATAGGGATGCTTACTTTTACCTCATTTTTTGCCTACTTTTTTAAACAGGGTTCTTCCTTTAGGGAGGGAATGAATGTGAGTAGCTTTGTAGAGAGTGAAGGACTTCATGATGTAATGCGACTGGCCATGAGGGTGGTGGTATTTACCGTAAGTATAGAAATTGTAGGTGCCGCTTTTATTTACTATTACATTAGCGATATAGCCGAAATAAAGCATAAGTTTTTCTTTTCGGTGTTTCACTCTATATCGGCGTTTTGTAATGCCGGATTCTCTACGCTTTCCAGCGGACTTAATGATACGGCATTACAGGGAGCTTATATGTTCCAATGGATTATAATGCATCTTATTATTCTGGGAGGTTTGGGATACAACATTGTTTTCAACTTCCTTAGGTACATTAAACGATTTATCTTAAATATTGTATTCAACAGGAAGATGCATACCACGGTGAGGGTTATTACCCTTAACTCTAAAATTGTGGTAATAACAACAGCCATATTATTAACGGGAGGTACGTTGTTTTTCTTTTTTGCCGAAAGCGCTCATTTGTTTCAAACAGATACTTTCTTCGGTAAGGTTACATCAGCGGCATTTACTTCGGTTACGGCAAGAACTGCCGGTTTCAATACTTTTGATTTTGCCGACCTAACCATGCCGGCTATACTGTTTGTTATCTTTTTAATGTGGATAGGTGCCTCACCCGGATCTACAGGAGGTGGTATTAAAACAAGTACCTTTGCACTGGCAACACTTAATATAATTTCCATAGCTAAAGGTAAGGAGCATATAGAGCTTAGGGGAAGAAAAATAAACAACCAGTCGGTTAAGCGCGCCTTTGCCATTATATGCATATCACTTATAGTAATAGGCATGGGTATATTAATGATACTGTTTTTTGAAAAAGACTTTACGCTTATACAAATCGCATTCGAAACATTTTCGGCATTCAGTACCGTAGGGCTTAGCCTGGGTATCACCGCGAGTTTAAGTATAGGCAGTAAATATGTTTTAATATTTGTAATGTTCTTCGGAAGGATAGGTTTACTCAACCTTCTTATAGGTATGATGAAGCGCCTTCATACACAAAGCTATGAGTATCCGGAAGAGAATATCTTAATAAACTAAAGTTATGAGTATGAAGATTATCATCTTTGGATTGGGGAATTTCGGTATGTCGCTGGCAGTTAATCTGACAGAAACCGGAAATGAGGTTATTGGGATTGATAATAAGATGGACAAGGTAAATACCGTTAAGGATAAAATTTCGCACGCTATATGTATGGATGCGACTAACGAACAGGCTTATAAGGCACTACCTATTAAAGATGCCGACATTGCAGTAATTGCTATAGGGGAAAACGAAGGTGCAGCCATTATAGCCACGGCAGTGGTTAAAAAACTGTCTAAAGCCAAAATCATTGGTCGTTCGCTTTCACCTATACACGATACGGTACTTAATGCTATGGGTATTGAAACCATTATTCACCCGGAGCAGGATTTTGCCGACAGGCTTGCTAAAAAAATAAACCTTAAAGGTATAGTGGATAACTTTGATATTGATAAGAACTATTCGATATCAGAGCTAACAGCAGTGCCTGATTTTGCAGGGAAGACACTTGAGGAGCTTAACTTTCAGGAGAAGTTTAACCTTAGGGTTATTACCATACTTAGAAAGAAACAGCGCAAGACTATTTTAGGTACTACTAATCATGTACATCAGGCCGAAGGATTTGTTGATAAGAACACGGTTATAGAAGAAGGAGATATATTGGTGGTATTCGGCCTTAATAAGGATGTGGGTAAATTCTGCAGCCGCAGGTAAAAACAGGAAGTTTGGAAAATGTTATCCGAATAGTATCAACTAAAAAACTGCAGGGAAACCATAAGCAGTACCTGCTTAATGCAGGATTTAGTGTGCTTGAGGCCGATTTTATAACAACCGTTAGCCTGCCTTTTAAAATGGAGGTAGCGCAAAACCTGATATTTACCAGCCAGAACGCTTTTAAAAGTTTTCTGCTTAATGAAAAAAGCAGTGGGTATAAACAAAATCCTGTTTTTTGTGTGGGAGCCAAAACAGCCGAAGTAGTAAAACAAAACGGATACAGGGTTGAGGTTTGTGCCGATTATGCCGAAGACCTGGCAAATGCCATTAAAAAGGGTTATGCAAATGAGAGCTTTACTTTCTTTTCGGGGAATTTAAGGCAGGATACTTTGCCACAGGCAATGAAGGAAGCGGGCATAGGCTTTACGGAAATTGAGGTATACAAAACAGCTTTAACGCCACACAAAATAAATGCAGTAACAAACGGAGTATTGTTTTTCAGTCCGTCTGGAGTGCACAGCTATTTAAGAGAGAATGATATAGGCCAGGCCATTTGTTTTTGTATAGGGACAACCACTGCAAAAGCACTGGAAGGCATAACAGAAAATATTGTAATTGCAAACCGCCCTACGGTAGAGAATGTAATTATACAGTGTATAAATTATTATAAAGAGAAATAAGCCGCTTTGTGGCAGCAAATATTGAGATATGAGCATAAAAAACGACCTATTTTTAAAAGCGCTACGCAACGAAACAGTAGAAAGGCCACCCGTATGGATGATGCGTCAGGCAGGAAGATACTTACCTGAGTTTCGTGCATTAAGGGATAAATATGACTTTTTTACCCGATGCCAGACACCGGAACTGGCTGCTGAAATTACTGTACAGCCAATACGTATTGTTAAGCCCGATGCTGCAATTTTATTTTCGGATATTCTTGTAGTACCGCAGGCTATGGGTATTGAAGTGCTAATGAAGGAAAGTGTTGGGCCGTTTTTGCCAAACCCTATCCGTACTGCACAGGATGTGGAACAGGTTCGTATACCGGACATTCATGAGTCATTAGGTTATGTAATGGATGCCATTAAGCTTACTAAGGAAATGCTTAATGACGAGGTGCCGCTTATAGGTTTTGCCGGTTCGCCATGGACAATATTCTGTTATGCGGTAGAAGGCAAAGGTTCAAAAAGCTTTGATACGGCAAAAGGATTTTGTTTTTCACAACCGGAAGCTGCCCATGCCTTATTACAGAAAATAACCGATACTACCATTGCCTACCTTAAGGAAAAGGTAAAGGCAGGTGTTAATGCGGTACAGGTTTTTGACAGTTGGGGAGGGATGCTTTCTCCCGTAGACTATCAGGAGTTCTCATGGAAATACATTAACCAGATTGTTGAGGCACTGGCTCCGGAAACTCACGTTATCGTGTTTGGTAAAGGATGTTGGTTTGCCCTTAATGATATGGCACAAAGTAAGGCATCTGCCCTTGGGGTAGACTGGACCTGTTCGGCACGTAATGCACGTTACCTATCGGGAGGGAAGATAACCCTTCAGGGTAATTTTGATCCGTCAAGATTATTATCACCTATACCAACTATCAAGAAAATGGTACACCAGATGATTGATGAATTTGGTAAGGACAACTATATAGTTAACCTGGGGCATGGTATATTACCAAACATCCCGGTAGACCATGCAAAAGCATTTATAGAAGCAGTTAAAGAATATAAATAATAGTTTACAATCTGCAGTTGCAGACATATTGTATGCAACTGCAGATTGAGAGATATAACTGAGAGTATGCCGTTAAGTTTAGGTTTAAGGGATGAAGAAAACGAGAGGATAAACAATCAGCTCAAAAAGCTGATATCCCTGGTTTTTGTGCCTGATGGATGGAGTGATACCACTGCCGATGAGGAACTTTCGGGAATTGGCTTGTCACTTGAAAAACTAAAAGGCATAACTCCCGATGAGCTTAACAATTATCTTAAAGATACAGGGCTGGACTGGGCTAATATTGAACTCTTTGCTGATTTTATGGCAGGACTTAGCCAAAAGCAGGAATTTGAAAACCTGAAACCAAAAGCGGTATCTTTATATAGTTTTATACAAACGGGGAGCAAAATGTTCTCTTTTGATATAACCAATAAAATAGCCCGATTAAAACAATAGCAATGGAATTTACTAACTGGAGAACCGACCGTATAGCAAAGATCCTTCCGGAAGAGTTTTTTAAGCTCATCGACAGGAACAGGGAGCATATACGCAAAACGTTTCCTGTTACCGCATTTGCTAATTCAGACAGAGAAAAAACAGAACAGTTTTTAACGGAAGCTTTAGAAACCGAAAAGAAGAGGGAGGGATATTATTTTTATCTGCGCAGTACAGAAACTACAGAGCTTATAGGCTATGTAGTTGTAAAAAACATAAACGAGAAAGTACATAAATGTGAGCTTGCCTATTTTATAGATATGGACTATGAAGGCAAGGGCATAACCTCTAAAGCAGTGGCAGATGCCGTTGCTTTTTGTTTTAATGAGCTGGAAATGAATAAGGTTTTTATATGTACTTCTCCGGTAAACAAAAGAAGCCAGCGAATAGCCGAAAAAAATGGTTTTATACAGGAAGGTATTTTAAGACAGGAGTTTAGAAACGGATTTGGCCAGCTGGAGGATATTATTTACTACGGTTTATTAAAATCAGATTATAACAACAATGAAAGATAAATTTTACCAATACATACAGGATTTACAGGATACCATAACATCTAAACTGGAAACAGTAGATGGCAAAGCAAAATTCAGGGAGGACCTTTGGGAACGTGCTGAAGGTGGAGGCGGCCGTACACGTGTTATAGAAAACGGTAATGTATTTGAAAAAGGAGGGGTAAACATCTCTGCGGTACACGGACCGTTACCTAAGGCTATGCAGGCTTACTTTAATGTGGGCGATGTAGATTTTTTTGCCTGCGGACTTAGTCTTGTAATTCATCCTAAAAATCCGTTTGTCCCTACAGTACATGCTAACTGGAGGTATTTTGAAATGTATGATAAGGAAGGTAACCTGGTAAACAGTTGGTTTGGAGGAGGTCAGGATCTTACGCCCTATTATCTTTTTGAGGAAGATGCCAGGCATTTTCACCAAACCTGTAAAACAGCTTGTGATAAACATAATCCGGAATTTTATACTAAATTTAAGCAACAGTGCGACGAGTATTTTTGGAATGCACACCGTAACGAAGGTCGTGGTATAGGCGGATTGTTTTTTGATCATTGTAAAGCTACAGAAAGCTTTAGTATGGAAAACTGGTATGATTTTGTAACCGAAGTGGGTAACAGTTTCCTTGAGGCTTATGTGCCAATTGTAGAAAGAAGAAAAGACATAGAATATACAGAAGAGAACAGGACATGGCAGGAAATACGCCGTGGGCGTTATGTGGAGTTTAACCTTGTACATGATAAAGGAACCCTTTTTGGGCTTAAGACAAATGGTAGGATGGAAAGTATCCTTATGAGTCTTCCGCCACATGTGCAGTGGGTGTACGACCACCATCCTGAAGAGGGTAGTGAGGAGGAGAGACTGATAAAAGTATTAGCTAAACCGGTAAGTTGGATGTAAGAAGTTACATAGGAGGATTATTTTTTATATGTGGAGGCTGTTTTGCACAACAGGACAGCATTAGTAATCCTTATATCCAATACTTTGATGATAAGCTTTCGGTACAGCTTTACATGCACCAAACCTCTAATGATTTTACGCTTAAATATACAGAGGATAATACGGTGGTTGATGTTGAGCCTAATAAAAAAACCACACTGGGTGTTTCGGTACAATATGATTTTATATCGTTTAGCATTGGTGTGGCACCAAGGTTTTTTGCCAACAACAAAGACAGGAAGGATTCTAAAATGACTTCTTTTGGCTTTAATTTTTTTCCGGGTCAGTGGATACAGCATTTTGATTTTTATTATCAAAAAGGTATTTCGCTCAAGGCCGACGGATTTGAAGATGTTTATTTGCCCGGGCTTAAAACATTAAAAATAGGAGGAAGTACAGGTTATGTCTTTAACGAGAATTTTTCGTTTAAGGCAGTTGCTTTTCAAAATGTAAAGCAATTAAAAAGCGCAGGCAGTTTTACGCCTTTTGTGAGTTATTATTATACCGAGCTAAACGGTAAAAAAGAACCGCAACTGGGAGGTAAGGCTTATTTTATAGATGTGGCACTATCGCCGGGATATCATTATAACCTGGTCGTCGCAAAAAGTTTTCTTATTTCGGCGGGAGGCTCTTTTGGAGCAGGGTTTTCCTATATAAACGACGACGGAGAGAACAATACGGCTTTTTTAACCCAGGCGACATTAACCCTCTCGATGGGATATAATTCGGATACTTTTTATGGCGGATTGTATTCTAAAGGCCAGGTATCTAACCATAATACCAGCTTAGGGGTTAATATGAATGATGTAATAGGCTATGGAACCCTGTTTTTTGGTTACAGGTTTGGAGCACCTAAGGTTGTACAGGAAGAAACACAAAAGATAAAAGACATAATAAAAATTTAAATATATAATACATGTTCCCTATACACAGAAACAGAAGATTAAGAACAACGGATGCCATGCGAGCATTGGTAAGGGAAACCGTTCTTACACCTAATGATTTTATGTTCCCTATGTTTATTGCTGAAGGCAGTAATGTGGAGGTGCCTATCCCGTCTATGCCGGGTATTTACCGCCGCTCTGTAGATCTTACCGTTAAGGAGGTAAAAGAGCTTTGGGGGTTGGGTGTTAAGGCAGTCAATATTTATGTAAAGGTAGACGATAAGCTTAAAGACAATACAGGAAAAGAAGCGTGGAATCCTAACGGGTTAATGCAGCAGGCCATTAAGGCTATAAAAGATGCCGTTCCGGGAATGGTAGTTATGCCAGATGTGGCACTTGACCCATATTCTATTTACGGTCATGACGGTATTGTTGAAAACGGAGAAATTTTAAACGATGCTACTGTAGATGCCTTAACAAGAATGAGTGTGAGCCATGCCGATGCAGGTGCCGATTTTGTAGCACCAAGTGATATGATGGACGGGCGTGTGCTGGCCATACGTAAAGCGCTTGAGGAGTCAGGGCATCATAATGTAGGTATTATGAGCTATAGCGCTAAATATGCTTCGTCATTCTACGGACCTTTTAGAGATGCGCTGGATTCTGCTCCGGGATTTGGTGATAAGAAAACCTACCAGATGGATTATGCTAACCGTATTGAGGCCATTAAAGAAGCATTACATGATGTGGAAGAAGGTGCCGATATAGTAATGGTAAAACCGGGAATTGCTTATCTAGATATTGTTAGAGAGGTGAAAAATGCGGTTAACGTACCGGTATCGGTATATCATGTTTCGGGAGAGTATGCCATGATTAAGGCAGCTGCCGAAAGAGGCTGGCTGGATCATGACAAGATTATGATAGAGCAGCTGCACTGCATTAAGCGAGCAGGAGCAGATATTATATCTACCTATTTTGCTAAAGAAGCAGCTATACTTTTAAACAAATAAAAACTAATAATGCCCTGTCCTGAAAGACAGGGCATCCCTGTATCCGATGAAAAAAATCGTATTGTTACTACTTGCTGCCTCCCTGTTTTCATGTAAACAGGAAGAGAAGAAAGAATCTTTATATACAACCCCAGCTGCCGATGAAGGTGCAGAGGCTGCCGGAATATCTCAGGACCCGTCGGTTTCTTTAGGGCGTGAAATATTTAATGGTAAAGGTAACTGCTTTTCCTGCCATAAGCCGGAACAAAAAGTTATAGGTCCAAGCATAAAGCAAATTGCCAAAATCTATAAAGATAAAAACGGCGACATGGTACAATTCCTTAAAGGAAAAGGAGAACCTATAGTAGACCCTTCACAATATGAGGTAATGAAGACCAATTTTTACATTACAAGAAACTTTTCGGAAGAGGAACTAAAGGCACTGGAAGACTATATGTACAGCCATTTGGATAAGCGATAACTATTAAGGAGCTACCAGTTTAAATCCTATCCTTGGTATGTTTTCTATACGGATGCTTTCGTCCTCACGGAATATTTTCCTGAGCCTTGATATAAATACATCCATACTTCGTCCCATGAAATAATCGTCGGTTCCCCAAAGGGCCTTAAGCATCATTTCGCGTTTAAGTATGGTATTTTTATTTTCTATAAAAAGCTTTAATAATGCCGATTCTCTTTCGGTAAGCATAGTAGTTTCCCTGCCTTTAGTAAGAGAATAATTGGTAGGGTCAAACACAAAAGAGCCTATTGTATAGGTAACGTTTTTTACTGTTGCCTGTTTTTGGCTGCGTTGCAGGAACACTTCAATTTTAAGAATAAGCTCCTCTATGCTGTAAGGTTTTATAAGGTAATCATCGGCTCCCAGTTTAAGACCTTTAATACGGTCTTCTTTTAGAGTTTTTGCCGAAAGAAAAATAATAGGAATTTCCACATCCAGTTCCCTTATAGCAGTAGCCAGTTCAAAACCATCCATTCCCGGAAGCATAATATCCAGTACGCAAAGGTCAAATCCGTTTTTCTTAAAAGCCTCAAACGCATCTTTACCGTTAGCAAAATGAACTACCTCAAAATGTTGTTCAAGGTTATCGGAAGTAAGGAAGGCAAGAGTGTTATCGTCTTCTACGTATAATATTTTTTTCCTGCTCATTGTATTTGCTTTTTAGGAATAGATATGGTTACGGTAATACCTCTTTCTGGATTATTGGTAATGCTGATTTTCCATTTATGAAGATCACATATTTTTTTTACATAAAACAAACCGATACCAAAGCCTTCTACCTCTTCCCTGTTTTCACGCGGTACACGATAAAAACGGTCAAAAACATAATCAATATGGTCTTTGGGTATCCCCGGCCCGTTATCACTAAAACGTATTTCCAGTTTCTTGTCGGTTTCAACCAGGTTTATATTTACCTTGGTACTTCCGTTAGGGCCATATTTCATGGCGTTTTCCACAATATTAAAGGCTATATTGTAAAAATGGAACTCATCGGCATATAGGTTGAAACTGTCTTTTAAGGAGGTTAGATTAATATTGGCATGGCCGTATTTTAGCAATGCGTTTTCCTTTACCAGTTCAAGAGACTCGACAATGTTGAACTCCTTTTTATGGATTCCTTTATGCATCTCATCCGACTTAGCGACATTTAATATCTTTTCAATATGAAGGTTAAGCTTGTTGCTTTGCTCTATAATGATTTCCAGATATTTGTTCAGCTTAACATTACGTTCTATCTCAGGTTGTTTTGCTGCATAATTAGAGGCGATAAGTATAGAAGACAATGGAGTTTTAAACTCATGTGTCATGTTGTTTATAAAATCCTTTTGCAGCTCGCTGTATTTCTTTTGCTTCAATAAAAGGAATACGGAGTATACATATATAACCAGTACAAGGAACAGTACTCCGGTATATATCCAGTATTGTTGTAAGGAAGAGATGTAGCTGTATTTTAAATCAGGAAAACGTACGGCAAAATAGTATACCAGCCCTTCTTTTTTGGTAAAACAGTTTTCGCATTTCTTTTCGTTCTTTTCTGCCTTCCCGCTAGAGGAAATATATTCACCATATACCATTTCGTCTGAAGCGCAGTCATAAATGGCATACTCATAGTCCATATCCATTTTTACTTTTTGAAACTCCAGGTTTAGGTAGTATTCCAGTATCGGGGCTTCAAAAGCATCGTCTACATTCACTACATAATAATCTTCCGACACCTTTTTAATGGGAGAAGCGGCAGGGAGGTCGCTGTTATTATCGCGGTATATTTTATTTACCACATCCTGCAGGGCAAAATGTATTTTCTCTCCTATTTCCTTTTTTTCAAAGGCATAAGCCTGATTTAACATGAGCAATTGCATGGTGAGCACCCCCACTATGGCAATGAGACCTACTAATACTATTATATTAAGTGTACTGAATTTCAAACCGCATAAATTTCCTGAACCGATATTACTTTAAAAAACACTACTGCACAACACGTTAACATGTTATTAACAAGAGTTTGAAGCTGATTAACAAATATGTGGATATTAGTGGATATATTTGTCATGTTTCAAATAAAAAGACAGTTTAACCAAATTTAAATAATTAGATTATGAAAACATTAAAACTTTCATTATTTGCGGTAGTAGGAGCTTTATTTTTTACTTCTAACGCTGCAAACGCTCAAACTCCTATGTCAAGAAAAGTAGCATCTGCACCTGCAGCTACTGCTACAACTACTGTAGCTGAGGCAAAAAACATGGAGCCTTCTAAAATTACATGGACAGAAGACGTGTTTAACTTTGGTGATGTAGAAAAAGGACACCCTGCATCCCATGAGTTTACATTTAAAAATACTACAGATCAGACTATCTTAATTACAAACGTAAAAGCTTCTTGCGGATGTACAGCTACAAACTATACTAAAACTCCTATCAAACCGGGAGAGATGGGTACTGTAACTGCTACTTACAATGCAGCTAATCCGGGTAACTTTACTAAAACAGTAACTGTTACCACTAATGATAGCGACGTGAAAAAAGTACTTACGATAAAAGGTAAAGTTGTTGCTCCTGAAGTGAAGCAATAATTAGTTTTCATAGCAATTCGATAAGAAAGCCATCAGCATAACTGATGGCTTTTTTGTTTTACAAAATGTAAAGTTTGTTTTACTTATTGAAAAATTTGTTTTACATTTGATTCATAACTTAAAATCAGTCATCATGAAAACGAATTATTTATTTCCTTACCGCCTAAAAAAAGTTAGCGGTATTATTTTTCTGCTTTCTTTTGTTGTTTTGACACTGCTCTATTTTTTAGATGGATTTGAAAGATTTCCAATTAAGGCAAAGGTCTTTGCCATAGTTTCAGATTACGGAATTTTGGGAGAAAGAAAAAGCTTTGGTTTTATAGAAGATTCTGTTACAGATGAAATACTTGTTGTACTTACAATTGTATTTGGTGTAATATTCGCCTTTTCTAAAGAGAAATATGAAGACGAAATGGTAGTCTCTGTAAGGCTTAACAGTTTGGCCTGGGCCACAACAATAAACTATGGGCTTATCATGTTAAGCTATATGTTCATATACGGAATGCCTTTTCTAACAGTAATGAGCGCCATAATGTTCTCCCAGCTTCTTATCTTTATCATCCTGTTTCGTTATAACATTTATAAACTTAATAAAGCAGGAGCAGATGAAGAATAGTATAAAAGTACAACGTGCCATACATAATTTTACCCAGCAGGAGCTTGCCGATAAAATAGGCGTGAGCAGGCAAACCATTAATGCTATGGAAAAAGGTAAATATGTGCCTTCTACGGCTCTGGCATTAAAACTGTCCCAACTTTTTAAGATTAGTGTAAATGATATTTTTGAGTTAGAAGACGGTGATTAAGTCATTACCTTTAAACCACTAAAAATTTTAAGCTATGGCAGAAGTTTATATACAGTCTCCGGTAGGTATTACCCTTATAGAAGGGGATGCCGAAGGCGTATCTAAAATCTCTGTATTAGATGATGATAAGCTTATGCCCTCTCAGGATATTCCCCACGAACTCGAGGATGCGGCTAAACAGCTTAAGGAATATTTTGAGGGAGAGCGAACCGGTTTTGATTTTAAGCTAAATCCGAAGGGAACCGATTTTCAGAAAAAAGTATGGAAAGCCCTGTTGGAAATTCCTTTTGGTAAAACCACTTCCTATCAGGATCTTTCGGTAAAGCTTGGCGATGTAAAAGCAATTCGTGCTGTTGCCGGTGCAAATGGCAAAAACCCATTATGGATAGTGGTGCCATGTCACCGTGTTATAGGCAGTGATGGTTCACTAACTGGCTATGCAGGCGGACTGTGGCGTAAAAAATGGCTTTTGGAACATGAAAACCCGGTAAAGCAACAATCCCTTTTTTAAAAAGTATTTTCCTTCTTAAGGAAATCACAGGTTTGGTTTGGAGGTAATAAAAATTATGTAAATTCGTAATTACACAAACTAAACCAAACCACCATGAAATTCCTTAAGAAGTTTCTTATATTCCTTATAATCAGTATTGCGGTTATAGTGGCTTTACTGTACATATTTAATGTTGACTATCTTTTAAAAGCAGTTAGGGTAGTTTACCTAAACGGTAAAACCACAGCCTTTTTAGATGATTACGAATATTTTGATAACCGCGTGGTAGAAGCCGGTACTGCACAACCATGGGCAACCGATAAAGATTATAATAAAGTGCCTGCAACCCAAAGGCTGGAAGATACCCATAAAACACTGGGAACGGTAGCCTACCTTATTATTAAGAATGACAGCATTTGGCACGAAAGTTATTATGACGGTTATGGGAAAGACTCTAAAACTAACTCTTTCTCTATGGCAAAAAGTATTGTTTCGGCAGCACTTTTTAAAGCTGTTATGGAAGGCAAGGTTAAGAGTCTTGATCAAAAGGTTTCCGATTATTTTCCTGAATATAATGAAGGTTATGCTGCCGAACTTACGGTGGGTGACCTCTCCTCTATGGCAACCGGCTTGGATTGGGGAGAGCAGTACAGCAGTCCGTTTTCAGTAACAACAAGAGCCTATTTTGATGATAACCTAAAGGAAACGGTTTTGGGTGTTAAAGTAGTAAGGGAGCCGGGAAGGGATTTTGAATATGTAAGCGGTGCAACAGAACTGCTTGCCATGGTACTGGAAAAAGCTACCGGAGAACATCTTTCAGATTATGTGTCTGAAAAATTCTGGAAACCTATGGGAGCAGAAAATCCGGCTTTATGGCAACTGGATGAACCTGGAGGTATAGAAAAAGCCTATTGCTGCTTTGCCAGTAATGCCAGGGATTTTGCACGTTTTGGTAAATTGTTTCTGCACGAGGGTAACTGGAACGGAAATCAGATACTGGATAGTACCGCGGTAAAAACCATGGTAAAGCCACGTTTTGATGCATCCCCTGAATATGGTTACGGATGGTGGATTAACCATTATCTTAACAGGAAAATGTATTACATGCGAGGACATTTGGGGCAGTTTGTAATTGTTGTGCCTCAGGATAATGTTATAATAGTTCGTTTGGGGCACACCAAAGGACTACAGACAGATAAGGATCCTCATAGTAACGATTTTTATGTTTATGTAGATGAAGCCTACAAAATGATGGGACTGATAAAAGAGAATGAAGGAGTGGGGAATTTTAAAACATTAACACAAGAGGAAGAAGAGCAACAGGAGAATAAATAGTTTATGATTGAAAGGATAAACCTTGAAAATATACTTTTTTTAGATATAGAAACGGTTCCTGAGCAAAGGCATTTTGGGCTTTTGGATGAGGAAACCCAACAGCTTTTTGAACAAAAGACATTTTATCAGCGAAAGGAAGATTATACTCCTGAGGAGTTTTACGACCGGGCCGGCATTTGGGCCGAGTTTGGTAAGATAATATGCCTTTCGGCAGGATTTTTTACACTTCGCGGAGATATAAGACATTTTAGGGTTACGTCCTTTTTTGGTGAAGAAACCCAAATCTTAAAGGATTTCAGTAACCTGGTCAATAATCATTTTAGCCAGCCACAGCATATTATGTGTGGGCATAATGCAAAGGAATTCGATTTTCCCTTCATAGCCCGAAGGATGATAATAAACAATGTCCCTATCCCTAATAAGCTTAATCTTTTTGGTAAGAAGCCATGGGAAGTCCCACATCTGGATACAATGGAATTGTGGAAGTTTGGCGACTATAAAAGTTTTACTTCGCTAAAGCTGCTTACCAAGATACTGGGTATACCTTCCCCTAAGGGCGATATAGACGGCAGCCAGGTAGCTGAGGTATATTATATTGAAAAGGATATAGACCGTATAGTTACCTATTGCGAAAAGGATGTTATAGCCGTAGCACAGGTGCTGCTTCGTTTTCGCCGTGAAGACCTGTTGATTGAAGAAGAAATAATACACGTGTAGCTTAGCTACTTTTGTTATAGAATAAAAGGGAATAAACCCTTATTTTTACCACATGAGCAATACCCTGTTAAATATAAACCATGTTACCATTTCGGCAAGAAAAGAAGGGAAATGGACATCCATAGTACACGACAGTACTTTTACCCTTCAGGAAAATGAGATACTGGGAATAGTGGGTGAGTCAGGGAGTGGTAAGTCGGTTACTTCACTGGCAGTCATGGGATTGTTGCCAAAAGGGATATTAGAGGTAACATCGGGTACCATAACCTTTAACGGGGATGATATAGCAAAACTCGAGAATAAAAAACTAAGGGAAATAAGGGGTAATGATATTGCCATGATTTTTCAGGAGCCAATGAGTTCCCTTAATCCATCGCTTAAATGTGGCTATCAGGTAGAGGAGATACTAAAAGAGCATACTTCCTTATCCCAAAAAGAAATAAAGGCAACGGTACTTTCCTTATTTGAAAAGGTAAAGCTGCCCAACCCGGAAAAGATATACAACCGTTATCCGCATGAGATATCAGGAGGGCAAAAGCAAAGGGTAATGATTGCTATGGCAATTGCCTGCAAACCCAAAATACTTATTGCCGACGAGCCTACTACAGCGCTCGATGTAACGGTACAAAAAGAGATAATACTATTGCTTAAGGAACTGCAGCAGGAAACAAAAATGAGTATTATTTTTATTTCCCATGACTTGTCGCTGGTTTCCGAAATTGCAAACAGAGTACTGGTAATGTACCAAGGGAACATAGTAGAGCAGGGTAATGCTGAAGAGATTTTTCATAATCCTGAGCATACCTATACTAAAGCCCTTATCAATTCGAGGCCATCCCTTGATGTTCGTTTAAAGCGATTGCCTACTATTCAGGATTACCTTGAAAACACGGTTGATAAAACGGAAGTGACCCCGCAACAACGTAAAAAAGAACATGAAGTATTATATAGTCAGCCTCCTTTGCTCGAAGTTATTAATGTAGAAAAGGAATATGTTTCTTCGGCTGGTTTGTTTGGCAGGGATGTAAAATTTAAAGCAGTGAACGATGTAAGCTTTAAGATTTATGAAGGAGAAACACTTGGCCTTGTAGGCGAGTCTGGCTGTGGTAAGTCTACCTTAGGTAATGCCATATTACAACTGGATAAGGCAACAGCAGGTAACATATTATATAGAGGAACCGACCTCACAAAACTATCTGCAAAAGAGATTAGAACACTGCGAAAAGAAATACAGATTATTTTTCAGGATCCTTATTCATCCCTTAACCCAAGGATAACTGTGGGAAAAGCTATAATGGAACCGATGAAGGTACATGGCCTGTATAAGAATGATAAGGAACGAAAGGAAAAAACTATTGAAATACTAAACCGTGTAGGTTTAGGCGAAGAAC
Source organism: Flavobacterium beibuense (assembly GCF_004151245.1). Classification (GTDB taxonomy): domain Bacteria; phylum Bacteroidota; class Bacteroidia; order Flavobacteriales; family Flavobacteriaceae; genus Flavobacterium; species Flavobacterium beibuense_A. Next base: position 177,107 of record NZ_JUIW01000004.1, on the reverse strand, counting down.
ATTTTAACCGATACCCGCATGAATTTTCGGGAGGGCAGCGTCAGCGTGTGGGAATAGCCCGTACTATTGCCCTGCAGCCTAAGCTTATAGTTTGCGATGAATCAGTTTCTGCATTAGATATTTCGGTACAGGCACAGGTACTCAACCTGCTTAATGAATTAAAGGAGAACTTTGGTTTTACCTATATTTTCATTTCGCACGACCTTGCCGTAGTAAAATATATGAGTGACCAGGTATTGGTAATGAATAAAGGACAGATTGAAGAAATGAATGAGGCAGATGCCCTTTATGAGCATCCGCAAAAGGAGTATACCAAAAAATTAATTGAAGCGATACCTAAAGGAGAATAAGATGACAGAGACATTTGACAGGAAAAAACACTGGGAAAATATATATACCACAAAACAGTTAAATGAGGTAAGCTGGTATCAGCCACAGCCGGTAACTGCCATCAGGTTTGTTGAGAAATTCAACCTGCCAAAAAAGGCTAAAATAATTGATATAGGTGGAGGGGACAGCTTTTTTGCCGACTGGCTTCTGGAAAACGGATATAGCGATGTTACGATTCTTGATGTATCTGAAGCAGCACTGGAAAGGGCAAAAAAACGACTGGGTGATAATGCTGGTAAAGTAAAATGGATTGTAGCCGACGCATCAAATTTTGTAGCAGGAGAAAAGTATGATTTTTGGTACGACCGTGCAGCCTTTCATTTTTTAACGGAAGCAGATGAGGTTGCTAATTATATTAGCAATGCTACGGCTGCAATAGCAGATAATGGTATTGCCGTTATAGGAACATTTTCAGAAAACGGACCGCTAAAATGCAGTGGTATTCCTATCAGGCAATATTCACAAGGGGAACTTGCAACTCAGTTTGAAAACTCATTTGAAAAGATAGAGTGTTTTAATGAAAACCATAAAACACCTTTTGATACGGTACAGAATTTTACTTTCTGTAGTTTCAGGAAGAAATAAAAAGCGAAGCATTTAGCTTCGCTTTTTGTTTGTTTAATCAATTACCATTTCAGGAATATCGCCTTCTACGATAAGGTTTCCTTCGGTAGCATTTTTAATATCTTCAACTGTTACTCCCGGAGCACGCTCTAAAAGCTTAAAGCCTTCCGGTACTATTTCAAGAACAGCAAGCTCAGTAACAATTTTCTTAACGCAGCCTACACCTGTTAAAGGCAGGGAACAGCGTTTTAAAAGTTTAGATTCGCCGGCTTTGTTTACATGCATCATGGCTACGATGATATTCTCGGCAGAAGCTACAAGATCCATAGCACCACCCATACCTTTTACCATTTTACCCGGAATTTTCCAGTTAGCGATGTCGCCATTTTCGGCCACTTCCATAGCCCCTAAAATAGTAAGGTCTACGTGCTGGCCGCGAATCATACCAAAACTCATGGCAGAATCAAAAAATGAAGCACCCGGTAATGTTGTTATGGTTTGTTTACCTGCGTTGATTACATCAGCATCCTCTTCACCTTCAAAAGGGAAAGGCCCCATACCAAGCACACCATTCTCACTTTGGAACTCAACTGATATATCTTCTCTAACATAATTGGCAACTAGGGTAGGGATACCAATACCAAGGTTAACAAAATATCCGTCTTTAACTTCTTTTGCTATTCTTTTAGCGATTTGCTCTTTACCTAATGCCATAATTAATTACGTTTTCTGGTTGTACGTTGCTCAATTCTCTTCTCATATTTCTCGCCCTGGAAAATACGCTTTACAAATATCCCCGGAATATGTATCTGGTTAGGGTCAAGGGTTCCTGCAGGAACAAGTTCTTCCACTTCGGCAATAGTAATTTTTGCAGCACCTGCCATACATGAGTTAAAGTTTCTGGAAGTACCCTTAAATATAAGGTTACCCGCTTCGTCACCTTTCCATGCCTTTACAATGGCAAAGTCGGCTTTAAAAGCCTCCTCAAGTATGTGCATTTTTCCGTTAAACTCTCTTGCTTCTTTACCTTCAGCAACTTCGGTACCATATCCTGCCGGAGTATAGAAAGCAGGAATACCTGCCTGAGCAGCACGGCATTTTTCAGCCAGTGTACCCTGAGGAGTAAGCTCAACCTCAAGCTCACCGCTTAACATCTGTCTTTCAAATTCGGCATTTTCACCTACATAAGAAGAGATCATTTTCTTGATCTGTTTCTTTTGTAATAGCAGGCCAAGGCCAAAATCGTCCACACCTGCATTATTAGAAATACAGGTTAAGTTTGTAGTGCCTTTTTTTACCAGTTCGGCTATACTGTTTTCAGGAATACCGCAAAGGCCAAATCCGCCCAGCATTATGGTCATTCCGTCATTTATATCGCGTAATGCTTCCTCTACGTTTTGTACTTTTTTATTAATCATACAATGTATTTTAATTTTGAGGGATAAATATATAAAAAAACGCCCTTTTAACGGGCGTTTTTTAACTTTTTAAAGAGTTGCTTTTTTTTATGAATCTAGCTAGTTATAAATTGTTCTAAAGATTCTTCTTTAGTATCTGTTGAATCGATAACTGTTTCTTTATGATCGTCGCAATCTAAATCTATTGAAAGATTTTCAGGCCTTTCAAATTCTTTTTTAGATACTTTTAGTTTTTCATCATTATAGCATTTCCTCATGTATATTGCCCATATAGGTAATGCCATGGTAGCTCCCTGTCCGTAAGCAATTCCCCTAAAGTGGGCTGCACGGTCTTCATTACCTACCCAAACACCTGTCGCAAGATCCGGAACCATACCTATAAACCAACCGTCTGACTGGTTTTGCGTAGTACCCGTTTTACCGGCAATAGGGTTAGTAAACTGATACGGATGTCCTGTTACACGCTTGTAAACTTCACTATTGCTTTTACCATAACGTAACCTTCCGCCCGAACCACTTCTGGTAACACCTTCAAGCAGTTTTATAACAGTGTAGGCAATATCCTTGCTCATTACTTCTACCGGTTTTGCTACCGGCTGGTAAAGTACCACTCCGTTTTTATCTTCAATACGTGTAATAACCATAGGTTTCATGTACAGTCCTTTGTTGGCAAAGGTACTATAGGCAGCAACCATTTCGCTAACGGTAACATCTACTGCTCCAAGTGCAATAGCAGGTTGTTCCGGTATTTTAGAGCTTATTCCCAGTTTGTGAGTTAAATCCACCACTGTTTTTGGACCTACACGGTCCATCAGTTTTGCCGACGCCGTATTTACCGAGTTAGCCAATGCCTCACTGTAAGGTATCATACCCCTAAATTTACCGTCAGAGTTTCTTGGTGTCCAGTCGGCTTCAATACCATAGCGGCCTCTGGGCATGGTAAACGGAGAGTCGTTTATAGAGTCGCAAGGCCTTATGTGTAGCTGCTCTATCGCCGTAGCATATACAAATGGCTTAAAGGTAGAACCTACCTGTCTTGCTCCCTGTGCTACGTGGTCGTACTGGAAGTATTTATAGTCTATGCCACCCACCCAGGCCATAACATGCCCTGTTTCCGGCCTCATAGACATCATACCTGTTTGCAGGAAGTTTTTGTAATATCTTATAGAGTCCATAGGACTCATAATAGTATCTTTTTCTCCCTTCCAGGTAAAGATTCTCATTTTGGTTTTTACGTTAAACGATTTTTTGATGTCGGCTTCGCTCTTGCCTTCATCTTTCATCATACGCCACCTGTCCGAATTTTTCATGGCCCTTTCCATAATCCTGTCTGTCTCCTCTTTAGAGATGTTTATAAAAGGAGCGTTTTTGTTTTTCTTCTGGTCGATAAAAAACTGTTCCTGCAGGTTAGAAAGGTGATCGTGTACTGCCTCCTCAGCATACTTTTGCATGCGGGAGTCTATAGTAACATATATTTTTAAACCGTCTCGGTAAATATCATAAGTACTTCCGTCTTCTTTCGGGTTATCCTTAACCCATTTACCCATAAACTCTCTTAGGTATTCACGGAAGTAGGTAGCAACACCCTCTTTGTGCGATTCCGGAGAGTAGTGCATCTCAAGATCCTTTTTTTGCAATGCAATTTTTTCCTCTTCGGTTATGAAGTCGTTTTTCTCCATTTGACGGAAAACCACATTACGCCTTTCCTTAGAGTTATTAGGGTGGGATTTTGGGTTGTATAGCGAAGGGTTTTTAAGCATCCCTACAATTACAGCCGCTTCTTCGGTAGTAAGGTTTTTAGGCTCTTTACCAAAATATACTTTTGCTGCCGAACGTATACCCACAGCATTATGCGTAAAGTCTACCGTGTTAAGGTACATGGCAATAATCTCGTCTTTAGTATACTGCCTTTCCAAACGGGTAGCGATTACATACTCCTTAGCTTTTTGAATAACCCTCATCACAAGGTTTTTAGAACCCTCACCGTGGAAAAGGTTTTTTGCAAGCTGCTGGGTAATGGTACTCGCACCACCGCCTTTACCTAAGGTAAGCAGGGCTCTTAGTGTACCTCTTGCATCTACTCCCGAGTGCTCGTAGTAACGCTCGTCCTCTGTAGCAACAAGTGCTTTTACAAGATTATCAGGAAGATCGGCAAATTTAACCGGAGTACGGTTTTGCAGATAGAACTTACCTAATGTTTCGCCGTCTGAAGAAATGATTTCTGTAGCAACGTTAGATTCCGGATTTTCCAGTTCTTCAAACGTAGGCATGTGGCCAAAAAAGCCCCATGAAGCAAAAAGGAAAAACAATACAGCCAGTACAACCATACCAACGTATATTTTCCAGAAAGCCTTTATGTATTTAGAGAAATTTTCCTCTTGCTTGTTATTTGCAGCACTCTTTTTGTTTGTTGCCATAAATATTTTTTTATTCTTTAGATTCTACAGATTCTATCCTGAAGCCTACTTCGGTCACACCGTCAAGCTCTTCTACGCCCGGGATGTCCCCTACTTTTCTTACGGCCTGCTGTATGCTAACCTTATAATTGCCCGGTTTAGGGAAACGTTCTTTTTCTTTGTACCAAAGCTTACTTTCTTTTACATCAGAAAAACCTTTTCCTAAAAGCGAGCCGTCAGGATTTGCCATCATATATTCCAGTGTATCGGTAATAGTAACACCATTTGGCTGTTGCATGTTTACGATAAGGAATATATTATTAAACGGGTAATCGTTGTTGTTTCTTATGTTAAGAAACATATTGTAAGGAGTAACAGTATCGTTTTGTTCAAACTGAAACGAAACAATACTGTCCTTATTCCATGTGCCCTTAATGGGTTTGTAGTCGTCAAAAACCCTTTTCTTATCGCACGAAGCGGTAAGGAAAAGCAATCCTATGGCTAAAAGGCTATTTCTGATTAGCATTTTTGTCGTTTGATTGTTGTTTATTATTGTTGTTGTTTGGCTTTTTATTATTGTTATTAGGCCTTTTGTTTTTATTACCCTGGCCGCCCTGTTTGTTAGGGTTGTTGCCGTTGTTATTATTTGCAGGCCTGTTGTTATTGTTAGCCTGTTTGTTTTTGTTAGCCTGTGCAGGCTTTGCCTCATTAGTGGCAGCTGCAGCAGTTTCAGGCTTTTTATTTTTAACCGGCCTTTTCTTTTTCTTCTTAGGCTTGTCAAAACGTGTAAGGCTGTCCTGGCCTACAACATTCTGGAAGTTTTTCTCGATAGTGTCCTCTTCCGCAACGGTAGGGTCTATTGCATATTCTTCCAGCGACGGAATACGCTTTTTCTCTTTATTAAGCGCCACTATTTCCTTTACATGGTCGGCACTGATAACGTGCCAGTGTGCCATATTATCAAAATAGGCAAACCACATAAGCCCTTTAAAGATATCTACCTTTTGGCAAACGGCGTCACCCTTTTCGGTATAAACCTTAGTATCCAGATCCGGAAGGTCTTTTAACGCATCCAGATAAGTGTCCAGCTCATAGTTAAGGCAGCATTTAAGCTTACCGCACTGCCCTGCAAGTTTTTGCGGGTTAAGCGAAAGCTGTTGGTAACGTGCCGCAGCGGTATTAACGCTCCTAAAATCGGTTAGCCATGTAGAGCAGCAAAGCTCCCTTCCGCACGAACCGATACCTCCAAGCCTTGAAGCTTCCTGACGGAAACCTACCTGTTTCATCTCGATCCTGATGCTGAACTCACGCGCATAATCCTTAATAAGCTGACGGAAATCCACACGGTCGTTTGCCGTATAGTAGAACGTAGCCTTAGAAGCATCTCCCTGAAACTCGATATCCGATATCTTCATCTCAAGGTTAAGCTTAATAGCCAGCTCACGTGCAATAACCTTCATAGGCTCTTCCCTGTTACGGGCTTCGCTCCATATGTCAATATCCTTTTGCGTAGCCTTCCTGTATATTTTAGGAACCTCTCCAAACGGATCAGCATTCTTTTTTTTCATCTGTACCTTAACCAGTTCTCCGGTTAGGGTTACAATTCCTATATCGTGGCCCGGCGAAGCTTCTGTTGCAACTATATCGCCTATGCTTAGTGTAAGTTTTTCGGTATTTCTGTAGAACTCTTTCCTTCCGTTTTTAAAGCGAATCTCCACACAATTAAACGTCTCTTCTCCGCCCGGTAAGCTCATATTAGAGAGCCAGTCAAAAACAGTAAGTTTATTACAACTGTCCGTTCCGCAAGTGCCATTATTTTTACATCCTCTCGGCGTTCCGTCTTTAGAACCCGTAGAACAGTTTGTACATGCCATAATTTTAAATATATATAGATCGCGGTTAATCCCGCTACTGATTCTTAAACGATTTTGTGTGTAAAGATAGTGTTTTTAAGCTAATATTATGTGAATGCCAACATAAAGCTCGGCAGCTGCTGTGAGAGCTGATTCTCAGGGGTAAAAACAAAAAAAGCCCGCACATGGTGCAGGCTTTTTGTATTGTGGTAAGCGGTTTTTAGCTAAGTACCTTAAACAGCTTATCTGAAAGTCGTATCCTGAACGGAACAGTAAAGGTAACTTTGTCTCCTTTTACGGCAGTATCGCCTTCTTTTCCGTTAATAAACATTTTGTCTATAACCAGTTCCTGCTGACCTGTGGTTGGGCCCACTATCATAACCGTATCGCCTGTTTTAAGCTCCTGGTTCTCTATGGTAAACTGACCTATAGATGCTTTTGTAAAGAAGTGTTCCCCTTTACCCACAAGCACTTTTTTAACCTTTTTAACCGGTTTTGCCTTAGCAAGCGGTACGCTGGTAACTGCTTCACCCGTTTTTTTGTAAGTAAGCCTTTCCGATTTTCCTTTTTTGAATACCATGTTACCGTTCATGATACCGCGGCGAAGTGCTTTTTGCTCTTCTTCCGGAAGGTGTATAATATCCTGACAGGTCTCGCTACAGCAGTTTTCGCTGGCAGCTTTACAATCGTCACACTGAATGAACAGCAGGTGGCAGGCTTCGTTAGCACAGTTGGTGTGGTTGTCACACGGTTTGCCGCACTGGTGGCACTGCGAAACGATATCATCGGTAATTCGCTCACCAAGACGGTGGTCAAACACGAAGTTCTTACCTATAAACTTGCTGTCAAGTCCTTCTGCCTTTACCTGTCGTGTATATTCTATAATACCGCCCTCAAGCTGGTATACGTTTTTAAAACCTTTGTGCTTAAAAAAGGCACTCGCTTTTTCACAACGGATACCCCCTGTACAGTACATAAGCAGGTTTTTGTCTTCTTTATGGTTGGCTAACTGGTCTTCTATAATAGGTAACGATTCCCTAAACGTATCTACATCGGGCTTAATGGCGCCTACAAAATGGCCAATTTCGCTCTCGTAGTGGTTACGCATGTCTACCACAATGGTGTTAGGGTCTTCCAGCATTGAGTTAAACTCGTTTGCCTTAAGGTGTACCCCTTTATTGGTAACATCAAAAGTATCGTCGTTCAGTCCGTCGGCAACAATCTTGTTACGCACTTTAATGGTAAGCTTAAGGAACGAAAGGTCGTCCTGCTCTACCGCCACATTAAGCCTTATGCCTTTCATGAAAGGATAGGTTTCTATAAAGTCCTTAAACCCATAGAAATTATCGGCCGGTAGCGAAAGCTGGGCGTTAATACCTTCTTTTGCCACATATATCCTGCCTAAAACCTCAAGCGGGTTCCAGCCAAGAAATAATTCGTTTCTAAATTGTTGTGGATCTTGAATGTGCGCGTATGCGTAGAAAGACAGCGTAAGGCGCTGCTTGCCGGATTGCTCTATAAGCTCAGCTCTTTCTTCGGCGCTTAAAGTGTTGAACAGTTGCATGCTATACAAAAATTTAAGTTTCAGAAAGTTATTGTAAAAATATGTGCGGCTCTAAATGGAAGAACCGGCGGCAAAGATAGGGAAAATCAGTTAATTAGCAAATAGGGTTATTTTTACCAATGCTTTAGAATTTTTTCTGGTCTCTTTCGCAATACCAGTCTGGTTGGCAATCAGACACAATACACCCTCCGGGGAAATATTTGTCTTCCTCTTCTTCTTTCGTTTTTCTGTTTCCTATTACTAATCCATATATTATTGGTATAACTTTATCATTTTTTCCGCAAACGGGGCAGTTATGATCTTCAGTTTCCTTATAAGGACATGTTATTGCATATTTTAAATTCACATTTAATGCCTCTCCGCTCTTTAAGGTAACTTTATAGCGTACATCGGTTGGATATGATTTTGGCGAAAATTTTATAGTATATAATCCTTCAGGTAAATTTTTAAAGGTAAAGTTTAGATTTTCATCAGGTCTTATGGTGTCAGTTCTGTTTTCGTTAAATAATATTATTAATGTGTTTTGTTTTACCAGAGCTATATCATCATTGTTTTCGATGATTAATTTGCCCTGAATTTTTCCGGTTTGTGAAAATGCAGAAGTAAATAACAGAATTAGGAAAAAATAAAAACAGCTTTTCATGATAGTATTTTTATGATAAATTAAAGCTAACAAAAAGCAGGCCAAACAACATAAGAAAATTTTCTTATAAGATTTTTTTCTTATATCCTTGCTGCAACAAAAAAAAGCACTAATTTTACTGAAAATAAAAAAATAAACAATGAGCGGAGATAAAGAAGCCAAACTAAAGGCACTGCAGCTAACGCTGGACAAACTGGACAAAGCATATGGTAAAGGAACGGTAATGAAGCTGGGCGACCAGGCCGTTGAGGAGGTAGAGGCCATTCCTTCGGGATCGCTTGGTGTAGATCTTGCCCTTGGGGTAAACGGGTACCCGCGCGGAAGGATAATAGAGATTTATGGTCCGGAATCGTCAGGTAAAACAACCCTTACCCTTCATGCTATTGCCGAAGCGCAAAAAGCAGGTGGTATTGCCGCTTTTGTGGATGCCGAGCACGCTTTTGACCGCCATTATGCCGAAAAACTGGGTGTAGATGTAGAAAACCTTATCATCTCTCAGCCGGATAACGGTGAGCAGGCACTTGAAATTGCCGAAAACCTTATCCGTTCAGGAGCTATAGATATAGTGGTAATCGACTCGGTTGCCGCACTTACACCAAAAAGTGAGATTGAAGGAGAAATGGGTGACTCTAAAATGGGTCTTCATGCACGCCTTATGTCGCAGGCTTTACGTAAGCTTACGGCTACTATAAGCAAAACAAACTGTACGGTATTCTTTATCAACCAGCTTCGTGAAAAAATAGGTGTTATGTTTGGTAACCCTGAAACTACAACGGGTGGTAACGCACTTAAGTTCTACGCTTCGGTAAGGATAGACATCCGTCGTTCTTCACAAATCAAGGATGGTGAAAACGTACTGGGTAACCGTACTAAGGTAAAAATCGTTAAGAATAAGGTTGCACCTCCGTTCAAAACTGCCGAGTTCGACATTATGTATGGCGAAGGGGTAAGCAAAACAGGAGAGATACTTGATCTTGCGGTAGAGTTTGAAATAATTAAGAAATCGGGCTCATGGTTTAGCTACGGCGACACTAAACTGGGACAGGGAAGGGATGCTGTTAAATCTTTGATTAAAGACAACCCGGAACTGGCAGATGAGCTGGAAGAGAAAATAAAATTAGCAATAAAAGAAAGCATTGCTTAAACAAAATGTAAAAGCCCGAAATTATTCGGGTTTTTTTATTGCTAAACGCAACCTTTTGTGCATTTTAGCATCCTAATTGTATAATGAATATTGAAAAGGTTTTTATGAAAAAGCTGATTTTGTTTTTTGCTGCTTTATTTTTATTAACGTCCTGCTCTTTTGATGAGGACAATCCGCAGTTTCACGTGGCGTTTGTTCCTGTTGTTGGGGTAGAGATGCCCGAATACTTTGTGCACGGTGAAAACTATGAGATAAAAGTAAAGTACCAAAGGCCAACAGACTGTTATTTTTATGACGGGTTTCATTATGAGGAAAAAAACAATGCCCTGGTAATTGCGGTACAAACACTGGTTATTGAAGACTCCAACTGTGCATCCCTGGACGGGGTGGAGCCGGAAGAGGCTTCTTTTACTTTTGCCTGCAGCCCTACCTATGGCGGCTCGTCTTACCTGTTTAAGTTTTATACGGGGAAAAATGAAGACGGAACCAACTCATACATGGAGGTTGAGGTTCCTATTGCGCAGTAGTAATTTATAATACATAAAACCCTTGGGTCTTGAGCAGATAATACATGATTGTCAAAACAACAGTATTAAGGCGCAGGAGCAGCTTTACAGGCTATATGCCTCTAAGCTGTTTGCGGTATGCCTTAAATACTCGCGCAATTATGCCGATGCTCAGGATAATTTGCAGGACGGTTTTTTACTGATCTTTAAAAAAATAGACCAGTTCCGTTTTCAGGGCTCGTTTGAGGGCTGGGCAAAAAGGGTGATGGTTAACAACGTTCTTCAGAAATACAGGACACAGGGTGTTGTAGAACTGGTTAATGAGAACATTCCTGATGAGGAAGATACTATGGAAATTGAGGAAGACAACATTTCCATGGATTTTTTGCTTTCCATTATTCAGGAACTGCCCGACAGGTACAGGATGGTTTTTAACCTGTATGTAACCGACGGGTTTTCGCATAAGGAAATTGCAGAGATGCTTAATATAACAATAGGCACCTCTAAATCTAACCTTGCCAGGGCAAGGATAATATTGAAGGAGAAAATTGAAGCCCATAAGGGCAACACAAAAGTTCATTCGGCAAAATGAGTGAGAAAAAACACATAGACAGATTATTCCAGGAGAAGTTTAAGGACTTTGATGTGGCTCCACCGGAAAACCTGTGGCAAAACATTGAGGCAGAACTGCAAAAGGATAAAAAGAAACGCAGGGTTATTCCTATATGGTGGTATAGGGTAGGCGGCATTGCGGCACTATTTGTAATAGGGCTTATGCTTTCGTGGCCTATTATTAACGGTAACCATGATACAGTTACAGACCCGGCGGTGAATCCGGTAGTACAGGAGGATGCTGACACACAAAATTCAAACAGCAGTAATCAAAACGGTAACGGTGCTATTGTACCCGATACCGAAAGCGCCGTTACACAAGAAGACATTAATCAAACCGGTAATGCGGCTTCGCCTACTGAAAACGGAACAGCAACTTCGGGAGTGAATGCTAAATCAGGAAACCAAGGTTCTACGGTTATGGGTCCTGTAAAACAACAGGATGCCGTAGTGATGGGTGCAGGCAGTGATAAATCAGGCAAAACCACAGCCAAAACAAAATCGGGCAATAAAAATATTACCTCACCTGTAACTCAAGATAAATTACTTACTCAGCAAGAAAGGATTGCGCAAGGCAAAACCAATACTAAGAGTAAGGGTGATAATGCTTCTGGTAACGAAAATAGAAGCGGCATAACTACAGATGCAGATAAGTTAGACGTATTGCAACAGGAAAACAATCAGGGTGTGGCAAATAATAATGCCCCTGTAAATTCTGATAAGGCCAATATCCAGACAGATAACAAAACAACTGATGAAAACAACATACAGTTTAATGATGCTGAAAAGGAAAGTAAGCTTAATCAGTTAATAAATGGTAACGAATCGGAAGTTGCGGATGCTGAAACTACTGTAGACAGTGCTGTTGTGGAAGAGGAGAATGAACTTGAAAAAATACTTAGGGAAAAAGAAGAGGGAGAGAAAGATGAGGCTATTGCCGAGGCGGTTAAAAACTACAAGTGGAATGTTAAGCCTCAGGTGGCTCCGTTATTTTATAACTCAATGTCGCAGGGCTCTCCTATAGACGCGCAGTTTGCATCAAACAGTAAAAATTATGATGCCGATATGAGTTATGGTGTAGGGTTGGATTATGCCATAAACGATAAGATTTCAATACGTTCGGGTATCAACACGGTAAACCTTAGCTACTCTACTAACGATATTACTTATTATGCTTCGTTAGACGGGCAAACAAATAATATAGTATCGGCAGGCAGCAGGTCGGCTAATATAGTTATAGAGACTCAAAACGGAAACGGAGATATAGCAGGACTTACACCTACTTCCGGTACAGCACCGGTACTGTTTGCTTCCAATACTTTTGCCAACCAAAACTTTGAGGGGCAAATGGTACAGAAGATGGGGTATATAGAGGTACCGCTGGAAATGTCTTACAAGCTGCTGAATAAAAAGTTTGGTATAGAGCTTATAGGAGGTTTCAGTACGCTGTTCCTGAATGATAATAATATAAGCGTGGTTTCTAATCAGGGTTACAGTACTGAGGTGGGAGAAGCCGGAAACCTTAACGATGTGAACTTTAGTACCAACCTTGGTGTTGGATTTAAATATAGTTTCTGGAAATCATTTGAAGCTAACTTTGAGCCTACCTTTAAATATCAGGTAAATACCTTTAACGGAAGTTCGGGTAATTTCAGGCCATATTTTATAGGGCTTTACTCGGGTGTAAGCTTTAAATTCTAAATACTGTTTCTCAGAAGGGCCTTTATAAAAAGGCTCTTCGGGCATTTAGCAATTACAGACAAGTCTTCAATTAATGAGGTTTCCTCATCAAGGAACTTAAATACAGGGGATGCATTTCCCTTTTTGAACAGGGCAGCGAATATTTCACTGCCTTTTTCATTGGTGCGGTATAGTATATCCAGTAATAAGAGGTCGTAAAACCAAAAACGGTTGGTTTTGTAAAATTTCCTCAAATCATTCTCCCGCTCTAAAAAGCGGATAAGTTTTTCAGACTGTTTATCACTATTCTTAAAGGTGTATCCGGTTGAGGCTTTTGTCCATCCTCCGGCACTGCCTATATGCATTATGTTTTGGGTGTTGTTTTTCCAAAACGGATATACCGTCATGGGGATGCTGCCTTTCTCTTTATCTGCTATTTCATAGTCAGTAATTCCTAAACCTGTTATATAATCCTTAATGGCAGTATCATATTCTTCTTCTGCGAGAAGATGTTCTGAAAACAGTGTATATTCAATCAGGGCTTCGGTTGAAGAAACGGGTAGAACATACATAAAGCGGGTATTGCCTTTTTGAGGAATGCTGAAATCCATAAAGGTAGCTTTGCTGTTATCAAAAACAGGAGTATTGGTTTTAATAAACCAGCCCTTAAAGTGTTGTTGCAATACAGGATGTTTCCCTTTTTTAGGGATATCAGGATTGTATATGCTGTTAAACAGTTTATTACAAGTATAGTTTTCAGTTTCCGTTTTAACCAGGACATGGTTTTGTAGATCGGCAAAATCTATAACTTTCTGATTGGCAAATTCAATATTGGGATGCTGCTTCAGTTCGTCGAAAATAAAAGTGTAAAAGTCAATCCCGCTAACCATTTTGTACTGATAATCGCCAAAATCCAGTTCTTTTTTAAACGACTTGCCCGCAAACCACGCAGTGTTCCAGCTTTTGCTCACGATGTTGTCCCATTTGCCTTTGCCCTGTTCCCAAAAGCACCAGGTACGGTCGTTTGTGTTTTTAGGATTGCTGTCTATAAGCAAAACAGACTTATCGTTAAACCTGCCTGATAGTGCCATTTTATACACTGTCATTAAGGACGATAACCCTGCTCCTGTAAAAATATAATAGTAATGCTTCATAGACGGATAAACACAAAAGGCTTATAAGATAAATGTAAGCATTTATTCTTATAAGCCCGGTGATATGAGTAATTCTTATTACAGGTTCGTGCCTATTTTTACACCTACAAAAATGGTTCGCGGCCTTCCCGGGCCGTAAATGTAACTGGCATCCCTGTCTACGCCAAGGTCAAAATCCTTTTGGTAGGCATTAAAGATGTTTTGTATACCACCGCTAAGCTGTAACTCAAACTGATCCTGAAGCGTAAATGTGTACGATGATTTCCAGCTTACCTCAGTGAAGCCTTCTGTTTTTTCGAGTTCATCGTCGGCTATATATCCGGCATAATGAGGTACATACATACTGCCGGTATAGACAAGGGTAAGGTTGTTTTGAAACTCTTTTTTAGGAGCATAGGTAACTATCATGTTTCCGTAAAAGTTAGGCGAACGGAAAAAGTTCCTGTTTGTATTCTCCAGATTGTCGCTCCAGTCTACGGCTTCGCTGTATAAAGCTTTTTGAATTGTGGCTCCGGCCTGCATCTGCCATTTTTCGTTAGGGGCAAATTTTCCTTCAATATTAATACCATATACATCGGCACCTTTGCCGTTGCGTTTTTCCCAAAGCGTTTCTTCTACCTGCTCCAGTATAAACGGATTATTAAGGCAGGTGTAAAAAGCCTCTATTGTGGCTCCGGCTTCCAGGTGTTCGGTAGTTTTGCTCCAGTCGAGAGAAGTAAGGAAACTGTTTGAAGTTTCCGATTTCAGATTGTCAGACAGCCGTATTAGGCTAACTTCTCCCGCAGCGATACGGGCATGTATATCTTCCGAAAACACCTGTGGGGCACGGAAACCTTTAGCATAGCTTGTTCGCCATTGCAGGTTCTTTTTAATATCGTAAAGTATGTTTAGGCGGGGGTTAAAAACAACATCTTCCTGAGCTGCATTATGGAAATCGGCACGCAGTCCTCCCAGTAATTTTAGCCTTTGATTTACTTTCCATTCTTCCTGAGCATAAATTCCAAGTATGTTTAGCTGCTGGTTCACAAAGGCATTGTATCCGGGTTTACGGTCGGTCATTTCTTCCCTTTTGTATTCTGATCCTGCCGTAAACGTTCCCCTGCCACCCAAAAAGCTTTCCTGGTCATGTATCCATTGTGCGCCGGTTATATAGGTCGTTACTTCGGTATTTCCAAAGCCTCTTATGCTTTCTTCATAATCAATATTCCCAAATTCGTCATCGGCACGGCCACCATAAAAGTTCTCGTTTTTAGACTGCTGTGCATTGGCATATAGTGAATATTTATTGTTCATATCCTCATTAGAGAATTCGTAGGTAACACCACCTCCTGTCATTTTAGAGCGTATCTGTTCGGTAATGTCCGATTCAAAAGGCTGTAAGTCTAACTGGCTTCCCCCTCTCCTGAATTCATTAATGGTATGGAAGTCCAAGGTTAGTTTTCTCCTATTTTGGTAACGGTGAAAAGCCTTAAAGCCAAAGGTTCGGTTTTCCATTCTAGTAATCTCGGTAAATCCGTCACCGTTGGCATCATAGGGGTTTCTGTCACGTAACATACCAAAAACCTGCATGCCTAAAGTAAGATCTTCATTAAGAACCGTTCCGTTAAGTGTAAGTGCCTTATCGGGCTGCTTGCCGTCTATAAGGCCAAGATGGCTGTTTATCTCAAAATTGTTTTCAACAGGATCTTTAGTAATAATATTTATGGTTCCTGCAATAGCATTGGAACCGTATAAAGCCGACCCGCCCCCGCGCACAACCTCAATACGGTCAATCATGTTAGTGGGGATTTGATCAAGACCATATATTCCGTTGAGTGCAGAGAATACCGGGCGGCTGTCTAAAAGTATTTGTGAATAGGCCCCGTCAAGCCCGTTCATACGTACCTGACTGAAACCGCAGTTTTGGCAATTGGTTTCCATCCGTAAACCGGGCTGAAAATTAAGCCCTTCCGAAAGGCTTAACGATTCTGTTTTTTGCAGTATTGCCGAATTGGTTACCGTAACAATAACAGGGGCTTCCTGTCTCCTTTCCTGACTGCGGCTGGCAGTAATAACAACCTGATCCAGATTTAGGGAAGAGGTTTCCAGTTCTATATTAAGCAGGCTTTCATTGTTTGCAGTTATGCTTACTGTTCTTTCTTTTGTTCTATATCCTATAGCCGATGCTGTAAGGGTATAGTTTCCTGCCGGTAGCTTAATACTGTAGTTTCCGTTCTCATCGCCAGAGATACCATTGCCGGTTTCCCTTATATGTATACTCGCATATGGTAGAGGGTTTCCGTTATCGGTTATTTGCCCTTTTACTGTCCCTGTGGTTTGTGTAGTTGCTATGCCTGGTGTTTTGTTGATAGTAGGCACAGTAATATTTTCCTCCTGAGACCATGAGAGGAAGAAGGACAATATTAAGGAAGAGTAAATTATTTTTTTCATTTAGCAAATTATATTTTTAGACAAAACTAAAAATGTTTTTCAACATAACAAATTAATTATTTATATTTGTTTAATAATTAATATTATAATGACGTATTCTGAGGAGAATTACCTTAAGGTTATCTATCATCTTTCTATAGGCAACACTAAAGGAATTACTACAAATGCAATTGCAAACGAAATGGACAGTAAGCCATCATCGGTAACCGATATGGTAAAGAAGCTGGCCGAAAAAGACCTGGTTATCTATAAAAAATATCAGGGTGTTTCCTTAACCGATAAAGGGAGGCAACATGCCGTAATGATAGTGCGCAAGCACCGCCTGTGGGAAGTTTTTCTGGTAGAAAAACTTGACTTTTCATGGGACGAAGTACATGATGTTGCCGAACAGCTGGAACACATAAAATCGGAAAAACTGACCGATAAACTGGATGAGTTTCTTGATTTCCCAACGGAAGACCCACATGGCGACCCAATACCGGATAGGGAAGGTAAAATAGCCAAAGTGGAGAAACAGCTGCTTAGTGAAACCGAACTGCATCAAAAGGTAATATGTGTTGGGGTTAAGGACAGTTCCGCATCTTTCCTTCAGTATCTGGACAAACAGCAAATTGCTTTGGGTTCTTCTATAGAAATAGTATCCCGCGAACATTTTGATCAATCCCTTACCCTAAAGGTTAACGACAGGCAGTTAAGCGTTTCTTATAAGATCGCTGCCAACCTTTTTGTGAAAACCGTGTAGTATGAATACAAAAAACAGCCATTCCCTTGAAGAGGTACATGAGTCGGTAAATATTGTACAGAATACCTCTGTATGGAAAAAGATACTTGCCTTTTTCGGACCTGCCTATATGATAAGCGTGGGTTATATGGACCCGGGTAACTGGGCAACCGATCTTGCCGGGGGTAGCCAGTTTGGCTATAAGCTGTTGTGGGTACTGCTAATGTCTAATATTATGGCACTGTTGCTGCAAAGCCTTAGCGCCAGATTGGGAATTGTAAGCAGACGCGATTTGGCTCAGGCATCGCGTGAAACCTATCCTAAAGGTGTTAACTACATTTTATACGGACTGGCAGAAATTGCCATTGCAGCCTGCGACCTTGCCGAGGTTTTAGGTATGGCAATAGGTTTACAACTCTTGTTTGACATTCCTTTACTTTGGGGTGTGAGCATTACTATGCTGGATACCTTCCTGCTTTTGTTCCTGCTAAATAAAGGGATAAAAAAGATGGAAGCCTTTATAATAGCCCTTATCGCGATAATAGGATTTTCTTTCCTTGCCGAAATGTTTTTTGCAAAACCACAGATGGGCGAGGTAGTAAAAGGACTGGTGCCCGAAATCCCTAACGGTGCAGCATTGTATATTGCCATAGGTATTATTGGGGCAACGGTTATGCCACATAACTTATACCTGCATTCATCGCTTGTACAAACCCGAAAGTTTGACCGAACCTTTAAAGGCATTAAGCAGGCTATTCGCTATAACTTTGTAGATTCGCTTATAGCTTTAAATCTTGCCTTTTTTGTAAATGCCGCTATACTTATATTGGCTGCCGCCACATTTTTTAATAATGGTATGCACGAGGTGGCCGACATACAGGATGCCCATCAATTATTGGCTCCGCTGTTGGGTACCGATTGGGCCTCGGTATTGTTCGCCCTCGCACTTATTGCAGCCGGGCAAAGCTCTACCATTACCGGCACGCTTGCCGGACAAATTGTTATGGAAGGCTACCTTAGCCTGAGGATACAGCCTTGGGTAAGGCGTATTGTAACCCGATTACTGGCTATAGTGCCCGCCTTTATTGCTATTGTATATTTAGGGGAAGATGCCACGGGAGAATTACTTTTACTCAGTCAGGTAATTTTGAGCCTTCAGTTAGGTTTTGCTATTATTCCGCTGATACACTTTGTGAGCGATAAGGAAAAGATGAATGAGTTTGCGATTGGCACAATTACCAAAATTGCTTCGTGGGCTATAGCGCTCGTTATTGTGGCACTTAATGCCAAACTGGTATTTGATGAAATAAGAGGTTGGGTAGCTACTTCAGAAAATCCTGTGTATATATGGGTGTTTGTGGTGCCGCTTGCAGTAGGTGCGTCTGCACTATTGCTGTATATTATCTTTAGGCCGCTTATTCATAAAAAGCACAAACAGGAAAAACTGGTACCGCATATTGATGAGATTATCGTTAACGACCAAAATGGCATTAAGGAATACAGGAAGATTGCCCTGGCACTCGATTTTTCCAAAACCGATACCCGTGCCATATCCAGTGCTTTGCAAATGGGAGGTAAGGAAGCCGAATATACCCTTATTCATATTGTGGAAACGGTAGGCGCTATGATGTATGGCGACCAAGCTCACGATTATGAAACATCCAGCGATAAGGATTACCTTAAGGCCTATAAAAAGAGCCTGGAACAAAAAGGTTATAAGGTAGCTACACAACTAAGTTTTGGCAGTCCTAAAAAACAGATTCCGGCCATAATAAATAAGGAAGGGGGCAACTATGATATCCTTATTCTAGGAGCACACGGACATAACTGGCTTAAGGATCTTATTTTTGGTACCACCGTAGATGCCGTTAGGCATAAGGTTGATATACCTGTACTTATCATTAAGGACTAAAAATTCATGTGAACTTTTTAACAAAGTAAACTTGGACTTTTCAGCAAAGTAAAAAGCTGAAAAGCGGCAGAACTTTGTTAAAAATTAAGACATGAAAACAATAGACACCATTTATGTAAACGGAGCGTTTATAAAACCGCACGGAACAGAAGTTTTCGATTTAATTAGTCCGACAGATAACGGAATTATCGGCAAAGTTATCCTTGGTGACGAAACCGATACCCAACTGGCTGTTGCAGCAGCCAAAGAAGCATTTAAAACCTTTTCTCAAACTACAAAGGAGGAGCGCATTGCTTATCTGCAAAAGCTTTACGATGTTGTAAAGCAAAGAGAAAGCGAACTTATAGAGGTAATGGTAAAGGAGTATGGCGGCACACTGCACTTTTGTACCATGAGTGTTCAAAATGCACTTTCCGGATTTACCTCTGCAATAGAAGTATTAAAAACATTCGAATTCCAAAAGATTGTAGGCAAATCAAAAGTTATGTTGCAGCCATTGGGCGTGGTAGGTATCATAACCCCGTGGAACGCAAGTAACGGTTTTATATGCAGCAAGCTGGCTATGGCCATAGCTTCGGGCAGTACGACAGTGATAAAACCAAGTGAAATGAGTGCGCTTCAAACACAGTTATTGCTGGAGTGTTTTCATGAAGCCGCGTTGCCAAAAGGAGTATTTAATATTGTAAACGGCCGTGGTGACGTGGTAGGGGCAACTTTGGTTAACCATAGAGATGTGGCAAAAATATCTTTTACGGGTTCTACTGCTGTTGGTAAGTTTATAGCACGTAGTGCTGTGGATACCATGAAACGGGTAACACTGGAACTGGGAGGTAAATCGCCTAATATTATTCTTGATGATGCTAACCTTGATGATGCTATACCTATGGCAGTTTCGGCAGCCTATATGAACAGTGGGCAGGCCTGTATTGCAGGGACGCGTTTATTGGTTCATGAAAGCAAGATAGCCGAAGTTAAGGAGCTTCTTAAGGAAACCGTAGAGCAGGTAAAGGTAGGCAACCCCGCTGATGCCACTACAGTAGTAGGCCCGATGGTAAACCAAAAACAATATAACAGGGTACAGGAATATATACAATTGGGTCTGGAAGAAGGAGCTGAACTGCTAATGGGTGGTCCCGGTAAACCGGAAGGCCTTGAGGCAGGAAACTTTGTTAAGCCTACTGTTTTTGTAAATGTTACTAACGATATGCGTATTGCCCGTGAGGAAATATTTGGCCCGGTACTTTCTGTTATTACCTATAAAACCGAGGAAGAGGCTATCGAAATTGCTAACGATACGGATTACGGCCTACAGGCCTATGTAAGCTCATCGGATGTGATGAGGGCAAAACGTGTGGCTTCGCAAATTATAGCAGGCAGGATACTTATTAACGGACTTTACCATGACCCGCTTGCTCCTTTTGGAGGGTTCAAGCAATCTGGTATAGGAAGGGAAATGGGAGTGTATGGCCTTGAAGAATATGTTGAGCCAAAAACTATTTTAGTATAATTGTTTGATTAAAAGCAGCAGTACTATACCTGCTGCTTTTTACGTATCTTTAAATATTATGGAAAAAACAGTATTCCCTTCTATAAAATTTTCATGTTATTTTACCGAATCCCGACAGGGCGAACACTTTATAAGTGATCATGTGCTTGGATATGTGGAATCGGGCAGCACTACTTTTAACGACGGTAACAACTCAGTAACCATGGAGGCGGGGCAGCTTTACTTTTGCCGCCGCAACCAGCTGCTTAAATATGTAAAAACACCACCGCAGGGAGGAGAGTTCCGTTCGGTTTCCGTTACATTTTCTCAGGAAATATTAAAGAATTTCAGTCTTAAGTATGGCTATGAAAGTGAAAGGAAATCATCGGGGAATTCCTGTCTTGTTTTGGATAACAATTCGGTGCTTGCCAATTATATGAATTCGCTAAGGGAGTATGAGCCGGTATTAAAATACCCAGGCTCGCCTTTATTGCCTGTTAAACAGGAAGAGGCAATTTTGCTCTTGCTTAAATTATGCCCTGAAATTAAGGATGTATTGTTTGATTTTACCGATCCCGGAAAGATAGATCTTGAGGCCTTTATGGAGCAAAACTATCACTTTAATGTGGGTGTTAACCGTTTTGCCTATTTAACTGGAAGAAGCCTTTCGGGGTTTAAAAGGGATTTTGAAAAAGTTTTCAGTATCTCACCAGGCAAGTGGCTTGTACAGCGCAGGCTACAGGAAGCCTATTATTTACTTACCGAAAAGAAAATGACAGTATCGGATATTTATCCCGAAGTGGGTTTTGAAGACATGTCACACTTTTCCTATGCCTTTAAAAAAAGGTACGGAACGGCACCAACTAAAATTTAGTGACAGCCGCAGTCGTCACTGCCGCAGCCTGATTTTTTTTTCTTTTTAAAAAAGAATTTCTTTACCAGAAAAGCTGCTGCTCCGGCTACAAGTATGTATACTATTATTTCCTGTATATCCATAATTATAAATAAATGCCTCCTCCTAAGGTCGCAAAATTGTAATTAGGGGTTGCAATATCAAGGTGTTCAAAGCCCACACTTATAAAATAGTTCTTTCTGTGAAAACGTCCTTCTATCTCAAAGGCATTAACGGGCTTTTCGTTTATAAAGGACCATTTTGCTCCTGCTAAAAAGCTGATATTCCTTTTGCAGAAGTATTCGGCATTGGCGCCAAATGAAAAGCCAAACTTATTTACATCGTTGGCAATGTAAGATGCACCCAGTGTCCACCCTAAATTAAAACGCTTTAAACGTATTCTGTCGTACCCGAGGTTAAAATAGAATAACGAAAGATTATCGGAACTGTGTTCCTGAAACTCAAATAACTGATAGTAATCAGCTTTTATATAAAGGTACTGAAAAGGACTTAGTTTAGCTTCAAGATGGTTGCCAAAAAGGTTACCATTATTATAGAGAAACTTGTCCTTAACATCAAACCTGAAATTATTTATATTGCCGTTTTCCTGAAAAAAAGGATCAAAATAGTTACCATGCTCAGGAATGTAGTAAGGATATTCCGTAAGTTCATGATGAAGATGGTTTTCTATACCATAGTGACCTACTGTTGCCATTCCAACTGTAAATAAAGCAATCTTTCCTAAAAGCTCTAATAAAATGGAACCATCGCCACCACTACTGCTGCTTCCTGATGAAGAAGAGGAAGACTGAGAGACAGGTGTAACTGTATTTATGTCTTTTTGGTTTAGCTCATTTTTCGATTTGTCCAGCTTATTTTGCGAGTAAGCTCCCGTAGTAATTATTAAACTGCAACAAATGGCAAAAACTGTTCTTTTCATTATTTTAATAACTGGTAGGCGATTAGCGAGACAATATAAGCAAAAGTACTCATACCAAACAGCTGAATAAGCGGCCATTTCCAGGAATTTGTTTCTTTTTTGGTTATAGCCAGCGTACTGATGCACTGCATGGCAAAAGCATAAAAAAGTAATAGTGAAATACCGGTGGCAAAATTAAATACCTTTTTACCCGTTACCGGATTGATATCAGCACCCATACGTTGTTTTATGGTGGCATCGTCGTCACTGCTGCCTATGTTGTAAATGGTAGCCAGTGTTCCTACAAATACCTCTCTTGCTGCAAAAGAAGACACAATTGCTATGCCAATTTTCCAATCGTAACCCAAAGGCCTTATGGCAGGTTCTATACTTTTACCTATAATACCTATATAAGAATTTTCTAACTGATAACCTGCAATTTCATTGTCTAACTCCTGCTGAGTTAGTGAAAGAGATTGTGGTTGTTGCCTTACATGAGCTTCAGCATTTTTAAAGCCATCGCCCGGGCCGTGAGATCCTAAAAACCAAATGATAATGGAAAGTGCAAGGATTATTTTACCGGCACCAAATACAAAGGCTTTGGTTTTTTCTACCACATTAATTCCCACATTCTTAAACATAGGGAGTTTGTAGTTAGGCATCTCTGCCACAAAAAAGCTTTTAAAACGCACCTTTAATATAAGGTTGAGTATATATGCGGCAAGTATGGCACCTGCAAAACCTAAAAGGTAAAGCAGCATTAGCGTTAATCCCTGAAGGTTAAAAACACCCAACACCATCCTGTTAGGGATAATAAGGGAAATAAGTATGGTGTATACCGGTAACCTTGCCGAACAGGTTGTAAAAGGGGTAACCAAAATGGTGATAAGTCTTTCACGCCAGTTCTCAATGTTTCTTGCAGCCATAATAGCCGGAATCGCACAGGCCGTACCTGATATTAACGGAACAATACTTTTTCCGCTAAGGCCAAAGCGTTTCATTATCTTATCCATCAGGAAAACCACACGGCTCATATAACCGCTTTCTTCCAAAAGGGAAATGAACAGGAACAGGAAGGCAATTTGCGGAATAAATATTACCACACCGCCTATACCCGGTATAATACCATCGGCAACAAGTTCTGTAAGTTTTCCCGGAGGAAGGGTTTTAGAGGTCCATGAGCTTAACCAGGTAAAGCTTCGGTCTATAAAGTCCATCGGAATTTCTGACCATGCAAATATCGACTGGAATATGAGCATGAGGATACAGAAAAATATAACGTAACCAAACACCTTGTGTGTAAGTACCCTGTCCAGCTTTGCCCTTAGGTCTTTAGCCTTAGAGGAGTCTATTGTCTGTCCCTGTTTAAGCACATCGTTTATAAACTGATAGCGCTTAATAGTTTCTTTTTGCTGTAATCGCTTAAGCTCAGATTTTGATTTTGTAAACGAGCTGTTTTGTATTTCGTTTCTTTCCAGTGCACCAAAGTTAACGTCCTGGGTAATTACCAGCCATAACTTATACAGCAACTGGTTAGGGAAAGCGTTTCGTAGCTTATTAAAATATTCAGGATCTATACCCGATGCATTAAGGCATGGTTCGGTAGAAAGGGACTCATAGTTTACTATAAGTTTTTTCAGTCCGTCAATACCAGTTCCCTTTCTTGAACTTACAAGAGCAATCTTTGTATTTAGTCTTTGTTCAAGATGAGGTACATCAAGTGTAATACCTTTGCGTTCCATCCTGTCGGCCATGTTTATAACCAGTATGGTAGGAATTTCAAGGTCTTTAATCTGGGTAAAGAGCAGCAGGTTTCGCTTTAGGTTTTCCACATCGGTAACCACTACGGCAACATCAGGAAAATCTTTATCATTACGGTTAAGAAGCAGTTCTATAACAACATTCTCATCCATAGAGCTGGCATTAAGGCTGTATGTGCCCGGAAGGTCTATAATGGTGCCTTTTATATTGCCCGGCAGCTTTACTGAACCCTGCTTTCGCTCAACAGTAATTCCCGGGTAGTTACCTACCTGTTGATTAAGACCTGTTAGCTGATTAAAAACAGATGTTTTTCCGGTATTTGGATTGCCAATTAAGGCTATCTTTAGATTTTGGGCTGCCATTAAATCGTTTCAATTATTTCAACATCAATTTCTTCGGCAGTTTCCAGCCTTATGGCTACATGGCTGTCGTTTACATTAATGTAGATTGGATCCCCCAGGGGGGCAACTTGTAAAAGTTCCACAAAATTGCCGGGAAGGCACCCCATTTCAAGTAATTTTAACGGGATGGCATCAATATTAAAATCGGTAATGATGGCCTTTTGTCCTTTTTTTAGCCCTGCAAGTGAAGTTTTCAAAGCTTATTTAGAATAAATTAAGACTGCAAAATTATGAATTAATATTCAATTAGCATCACTTTTCGTGCTCGCAAAGCCAATTAATATCTTCCAGCAGTTGTTTAACATTTTTTTCGCCTTCCACTTGCTGGTCTAAGTTGGTTCCGTTATAAAAACCACGAATCCTTCCTTTCTGGTCTACCAGTATAAAGTTTTCGGTGTGTACCATATCATACAGTTCATCTGAAGTGGTGGTTTTTACTGCCAGGTACGATTTTCGGGCTATGTAATAAATGTCTTTTTTATTACCTGTTACAAGGTTCCATCTGCCATTTTCTATAACCCCTTTCTTTTCGGCATAATCCTTTAGAACTTCAGGGCTGTCAATATCCGGAGTAACCGAATGTGATAACAGCATAACATTAGGGTTGTCTTTAATTTTGTCCTGTAACCATACCATATTATCTGTCATTATTGGGCAAATAGTAGGGCAGGTAGTGAAAAAGAAGTCGGCAACATATACTTTACCCTCATAGTCCTTTTGAGTAATGGTATCTCCATTTTGGTTAACAAATGCAAAGTCTGCAATTTTATGGTCTCGGGCAACGTATTGTATGGTAGTGTCAACAAGTTCCGGATTTACATCGGACGGATTGTAAACCTGAAGCCTTTTTTGAGGCTTTAATGCCGAGTAAAATAATACCAGTATTATTGCTGAGAGTATAAAGAATACAATGAAAAAAGTCCTGTATTTTTTAAAGAATGAAAGCATGTATGGATATATTTTTCACAAAACTACAAAACAGTATGCTATTACGACTTGTTTATTAGGAGTTATGCATTGTTAAATTGCCGAAAACGATATATTTAACAGATTTAAGCAATGCTATTTATGTTAACTTTATATTTTTGTAACCGAAGGTTTAAACTTTAGAAAATGAAATTAGATAAAAATTTTAAAATTGCTGCTGCAGTACTTGTATTAGGTACAGGTGTTTGTAGTGCGCAAAAGCAGGAAACACATGGTATTAACCTGTCTTATATGGATAAGAAAGTTAGTCCTGCCGATGACTTTTTCAGATATGTGAACGGAACCTGGATAGACCAGACGGAGATTCCCGGAAACAAAACCCGTTGGGGTAGCTTTGATGAGCTAAGGGAAAACACCAATAACGATGCCCTGCAAATACTTAAGGAAGCAGCTGCTAACCGTAACTATACTGCAGATACTGATGCCGGTAAGGCAGGGAGGCTTTACAGGTCTATAATGGATACTGTGGCACGTAATAAAGCAGGTATAGCACCTATACAGCCTTATTTAAGGAGAATCGATCAGGTTAAAGATGTGCATGGCCTGCAACAATTACTTAGTGATATGGAACCCGAAGGAGGCCTTGGCTTTTTTAATTTAGGTGTAGGGGCCGATGCTAAAGACAGTAATAAGAATGTACTTTATATAGGGCCTGGTGCTCTTGGTTTACCAGACAGGGATTACTACGTTTCTGACGATGCCGATTCTAAAGAGAAAAAAGAAAAGTATGAGCAGCATGTAGCAAGAATGCTTAAGTACATTGACTATAGTGATAAGGATGCAAAAGATGCTGCAAAAAAAATTGTAGCTTTTGAAACCGCTATGGCAGAGCCAAGACTTGACAGGGTTGAGCGTCGTGATGACAGGAAAACCTATAACCCAATGGCTGTAAACGATCTTAGAGGTCTTACACCAATAGTAGACTGGAAAAGATTCCTTAACGATACAGGTATAGGAAACATAGATACTATCGTGGTTTCTCAGCCAAGATATATGAAAGCGTTACAGGGTATTTTAGCTAAAGGCGATGTAAAAACATGGAAAGATTACCTGAAATGGACACTTATAAACAAGTCTTCAGGATATCTTACTACTGATATAGAAACTGCTGACTGGGAGTTTTACAATAAAACACTTAGAGGTGCACTTAAAGAGGAAAGCCGAGATAAGAATGCACTGCAAACGGTTAACGGTACAATAGGAGAAGCCCTTGGCAAACTTTATGTGGAGAAAAAATTCCCCGCAGAAGCTAAGGAAAAAGCAGAAAGCATGATTAAAAATGTAATGCGTGCTTATGAGAACCGTATCAACAACCTGCCTTGGATGGCAAAGAGCACTAAGCAAAATGCTATTGACAAGTTAAGAAGACTTAGAGTTAAGATAGGTTATCCTGATAAATGGAAAGATTATTCTCAGCTTACCGTCAAAGGGCCTGAAGAAGGAGGTACTTACTTCGCTAATATGAAAGCTATTGCACGCTGGAGATTTAATCAGGATAAAGAAGACCTTAAAAAGCCGGTTAATAAAGATGAGTGGCACATGGCTCCTCAAATTGTAAACGCTTACTTTAACCCTGCTTATAACGAAATTGTATTCCCTGCAGGTATATTACAGCCGCCATTCTACGATTATAAGGCAGACGAAGCTGTAAACTACGGAGGTATTGGTGCGGTAATAGGCCACGAAATATCTCACGGTTTTGATGATAGCGGTTCACGTTATAACGCCGATGGTAACCTTGTTAACTGGTGGAGTGACACCGATCTTGATCAGTTTACAGGTCTTGGAGGCGCTTTAGCAGATCAGTACAGCAAATTACAGCCACTGCCGGGTATTTATGTAGACGGAAAATTTACTTTAGGTGAAAACATTGGCGACCTTGGAGGTGTAAATGCTGCTTTTGATGGTTTACAACTTTATCTTAAAGAGCACGGGAACCCAGGGTTAATAGACGGGTACACTCCTGAGCAGCGTTTCTTTATTTCATGGGCTACCATATGGAGAACAAAAATGAGAGATGAGGCTATTAAAAACCAGGTTAAAACCGATCCGCACTCACCAGGGATGTACAGGGCTTATGTGCCGCTTCAAAATATTGATGCTTTCTATCAGGCATTTGATATTAAGAAGGGTAATGGTATGTATTTAGCACCGGATGACAGGGTCAAAATTTGGTAGAATAATTCTTACAGAAAAAGCAAAACAAAAACCTATGAATTTTTCATAGGTTTTTGTTTTTTAAGTAGATACAAACAAAAGTGTTAATTGCGGGTTTCCCGTAATGATTGTATGTATTTAACATTTAAATTTGTTAAAGCTAAAAAATAAAATGATAACGCCGATTGAAAAACTCGTTGCATGTTCTTGCCATTGACGATCATGTGGTGGTTCTTGAAGGCTACCACTCAATCTTTAGAAATTTAGAAGTAACTCCTCCCCACGGATTATTTTTTACTAAAGCAACTGACTGTAAAACTGGCTATGATGCTGTAACAAGCAGCACCACGCCTTTTGATGTAGCGGTTATAGATTATAGTATACCACATTTTGCCGAGAAAAAATTATTCTCCGGTGCAGATATTGCTATGCTTATTCGTAACCAGATGCCCGACTGTAAAATAATTATGATGACCATGCATAAAGAAATGGACATCATGGATAGGATTTTGCAAAAAATAAACCCTGAAGGATTTATTAATAAGAGTGATTGTAGTACTGATGAACTTGTAAATGGGTTTGGTAAAGTGCTCTCTAATGAGGTTTTTCGTTCTAAAACAGTTGCCGACTTTATAAAACGCGCCGAAAACGGCATTGTTCTCGATGCTACCGATATGAAGATAATCCAACTGCTTTCAAAAGGGATAAAAAACAAAAATCTTGAAAAATACATACCGCTTTCTGCCAGCGCCATAGAAAAAAGAAAGTACAAACTTAAAAGGCTACTCGATGTAAAAGGCGATGATGAAGATCTTATACGTACAGCCCGAAAACAGGGATATCTTTAATAAAAAAGCAGGAAATACCCTTTCCTGCTTTTTTATTTACATAAAATTCTTAAAAAAATAGCAATAATTACGGATATCCGTATATTAGTAAGCTGTACTTATGCGTTTATTTGAAAAACCAATCACCTTACTTTAATTTATTGAGTGGAAACTGTACAGATTTGTCTGTATGGTTCTCCACTTTTATAAATTATTAAACGGGTGTCCCAACACGGAAGTTATTTTTTCAGAAGAAATAATTTTTCCTTCTTTCTTATCATCAGTAAGAAAGGTTGGGACAGTTAAGTTTAATTCTTCTGCTTTTTTAGTGTAATATTCTTTTCGTGTAGGATGTTCCGGACTGGCAGCATTAAAAGTTTCTCCCCAGGTATTTTTTTCAATAATAGCCTCAATTACTGCGATGCAGTCTTTTCTGTCAATAAGGTTAACCGGAGCGTTTGGATTAGGTAGATTTTCTTTTCCTGCAAGATGATAAACAGGGTGCCTTTCTCCGCCTATCAGTCCGGCAAACCGCAAAAGGGATGTTTTGAATTTATTATTTCCAGATAAAAGCTTCTCGGTTTCCAGTAATTGTTTCCCTGATTCTGTATCCGGGAACGGAATAGTATCTTCGGTAACCATACCTGTATTCTTTTCCCCATAAACGGAAATTGAACTTACAAAAAGCACTTTTTCTATACCTGATTGTTCTATGTAGGGAATCAGGGTTTTAATCTTATCGGTAAAGCTTTCGCTATCGGCATTACGAAGCTTTGGAGGGATGTTTATAATAAGCACCTCACTTTTGCTAAGGAAATTAGCAATGTCTCCTTCAACGGTGTTAGCTGTTAGTGAAACCTGATAAGGAATGATATTATGTTCTTTCACTAATTCCAGCTTTTCAGCCGAAGTGACAGATCCCTTAACTTTAAATCCTTTTTGTAGTAATGACTGTGCCAAAGGCAGTCCCAGCCATCCAATTCCTAAAATTGATACCTGCATTATTGTGAAACGTCTTTTTTAACCAGTATATAATAATCGTTTTCCAAAGGCATATAACCCTGCTCATAAACAAAATAGTAAGTGTTACCGGTTTTGGTATGCAACAGATTGGTAAAATAATCAAAATCAAACCCTTT
Source organism: Flavobacterium beibuense (assembly GCF_004151245.1). Classification (GTDB taxonomy): domain Bacteria; phylum Bacteroidota; class Bacteroidia; order Flavobacteriales; family Flavobacteriaceae; genus Flavobacterium; species Flavobacterium beibuense_A. Next base: position 147,551 of record NZ_JUIW01000004.1, on the reverse strand, counting down.
GCTTACCAGCTTGGATTTTGTGATTTTTGTTTTGCCTTCGGTATTCAATGATGCAAGTATACGGTAGTTTTTGCGCAACCTGTTATTAATATTGCGCATATAGTTATTGCTGTCTTTATTTATTTTGTTGTTGAAGGCATTACGGCAGGCATCGCTGCAAAACTTTTTGTCTTCGCGGCCTACAATAACATCTCCACATTCCGGACAGGTTCTTGGCATCCTTATTATTTTTTGGTTGTTTTATTTTCTGTAGTTTCAGCCTTTGCAGGTGTTACCTTTTTTATTTTATACAAGTCATGTCTACGGTCTTTTAAAATACGTACACTACCATATTCGTGCAGTTCTTTCAATAAATCGAGGTCAATGTCTACAATTAGGGTCATCTCTGTATTAGGGGTTGTTTCTGCTTTTACTCCGTTAGAAGGAAAAGCAAAATCAGACGGAGTAAATACAGCTGTTTGCGCATACTGTATGTCCATGTTGTTTACTCTTGGCAGGTTTCCTACACATCCGGCAATAGCAACATAACACTCGTTTTCTATGGCACGAGCCTGGGCACAATGTTTTACGCGGGTATAACCGTTTTGGGTATCGGTAAGGAAAGGCACAAACAGTATTTCCATACCTTCGTCAGACATCAGCCTTGAAAGTTCCGGAAACTCCACATCATAGCATATCATAATTCCTATTTTACCGCAATCGGTATCAAAGGTCTTGATTTCGCTTCCGCCTTTCATACCCCAGTAATGCACTTCGTTAGGTGTAATGTGTATTTTAGAATACATCTCACTACTACCGTCTCTCTTACACAGGAAGCCTACATTATACAGGTGGCCGTTTTCAAATAACGGCATGCTTCCGGTAATGATGTTTATATTATAGGAAATGGCCATTTCCTGAAAACGCTTTTTGATAGGTTCGCAATAACGCGAAATTTCCCTAATGGCATCAGCTTCGCTAAGATGATTGAAGTCGGCCATAAGCGGTGCCACAAACAGTTCAGGGAATAAGGCGAAGTCACTACCATAACCTGATACGGCATCGATAAAGAATTCGGCCTGCTCAAACAATGCTTCCAGATTTGCTAACGGACGCATTTGCCATTGTACCAGTCCTAAACGAACAACGCTTTTACGGGTATTAATAAGCTTAGGGCTTTTGTCGTAGTAGATATTATTCCATTCCATCAATACCGCATACTCCTGTGAACTTTTGTCGCCCTCAAGATAGTTGCGCATTACACGTATAACGTGAAAGTCGTTACTTAACTGGAAGGACAGTACAGGGTCGTGCAGTTCCTTTAGGCGCACCTTATCTATATATTGTTTAGGGGTAAGATCCTTAGCGTGCTCATTGTAGTTAGGAATTCTTCCGGCAAATATTATGGACTTAAGGTTAAGCTGTTCGCAGAGTTCTTTTCTGGCATCATACAAACGCCTGCCTAAACGCAGTCCGCGGTATTCAGGGTGTATAAAAACATCTATACCATATAATACCTCGCCGTCATAATCGTGTGTTTTAAAGGAAGAGTTACCTGTAATCTTATCATAGGTGTGTACTGATGTGGCTTTTTTATAGTCAACAATAAGTGACAGGGCAGAGCCCACCACTTTTCCGTCCACTAAAATTACAAGCTGCCCTTCAGGGAAAATTTTCAGCAGTTTTTCAATATCCTTCTCCGTCCAGTAAGGTTCTTCCATGTCGTTATAGGCATGCTGCATGGAAATCTTTAACTGTTTGTAATCCTCAATCTGCAGGTTGCGTAGTTCAACCTTATTAATCTCAATCTGCATAAATATTTGGTTTTAAGTAAATATACGACAAAAAACCGTTTACAAACGTTTACAAATAGTTATAACCGATAGTAAATAGTTAAAAACCGGTTAAAGTTTTCATGGTGCAGCATCTTTGCTGTGTACAAATCAAATAACAATAACATTTAAAACTAAAAGCCATGAATGCATTAAAAAACAAAGTACAGTTAATAGGTAACGCAGGTAACGATCCTGAGATTAAAATTTTTGAAGCAGGCAAAAAACTGGCAAGGCTGATAATAGCCACAAACGAAAGCTATTTTAACGACAAAGGGGAAAAAGTGACCGATACCCAGTGGCACACGGTAACCGCCTGGGGTAAAACTGCCGAGATTATTGAAAAGTATGTAAAGAAAGGAAAAGAGATAGCTGTGGAAGGTAAGCTTACACACAGGAGCTATGACGATAAGAATGGTGAGAAACGGTACATAACCGAAGTACTGGTTAGCGATGTTTTACTGTTTGGTAAATAAAAAAGGGCTGTCTATTTTAAGACAGCCCTTTTACAATAATCAACCTAACTTTAAATTTATAAGCTTGGTAATATAACGGTGTTTATAGCATGAATAACACCATTAGAAGCCTGTACATCGGTAGCAATAATTGTACTTGTTCTGTTATTGGCATCGGTAATTGTTGCACCTCCGTTAAGATTAACAGTAAATGTATCTCCCTGGAATGTAGTTACCTCCATATTATCAGTAAGATCTGTACTTAAAACATTGTTGTTAACTACAACATGATATTTTAGAGTGTTTTCCAATACTGCCTGAGGGATATCACTTAAGCCTGTAAGTTCAAGTTCAGCAAGTAAATTAACAAACGCACTGTTGTTTGGGGCAAATACTGTGAATGGCGAATTTTCAGTACCTGATAATATTCCTGCAAAATCAGGCTGGTCATTTCTTGTTAAGGCCTGAACTAAAATGCTGAAATCAGGATTTGCTACTGCATGTGTTACTATTGTTGGTAGGTCTATAACACCATTTACAATGTGTATAACACCATTATCTGCCATAATATCGGCAGAAGTTACCATTGCTCCGCCGTTAGCTGTACCACCATTAAGTACTACTCCCTGAGCAGTATTTATATACATACTCAATGTGTTTTCGGTAGACGCGCTGCCTTTTGCTAAAGTTTTTACATAACCTGTAGAAATAGAAGATGAAGTTACTTCACCACTTATAACATGGTTAAGTAATATTTCTTTAAGAACTGGTGTAGGTACATCATCTAATGTAGCAAATCCTTTTGCCTGTAAAAATGCTGTAAAAGCTGCATTTGTTGGGGCAAATACTGTGAATTCACCACTACCGTCAAGGGTTAAGGTTAAGTCGGCCTTTGTCAAAGCCTGCGTCAAAATACTAAGATTCTCTGTTTTGGCTGCAATGTCAGCAATAGAGTTACCATCGTTAACCATATTGTTGTCATCATCGCTACTACATGAATTTAATGTAACAGCAAAAAATACTAACAATAATGTTTGCTTAAAAATGTCCTGTAGTTTCATAGTTTTCTTTTTTAAATTTTGATTTGAAGGATAAAATTAATTAAAAGAAAACGTTTGTTTAATCTTTTTAATAAAACATTAAACAGTGTTTAACCTACCATGGTTTTTGTCTTAGCGAGGCAATAGTATTTTCCAGTTGTGCCAAACGTTGTTCCAGAGCATTGCTGTCGCTGTGCATAGTATAGCGAAAAACATGTATAATACGCCATGCGGCCTTTATATCTCCTGTGCTTAATAATACGGGCTCCACCCCGGGGTGGTTTGCGGTTAACATTACCGTATTGTTATTATAGGTAAGCTTCCTGAAATAAAGCTGGTCTTTAGTTATTATTACACTTAGCTCTCCCGAAAGGTTTGCTAATTCCGTTAGCGGAACATTTACACCTATTATAGTATCTTTTGGAAAAAAGCCGTTAGATCCGCCACTCATGGTAAGATCATCTACAACAAAAGCCATTTTATCTTTGCCGGTAACATGTGGCAGTTTTACTGTTGGCAAGTCTTCATTGCTAATATTATTAGCAAAACTCTCTAAATAGCTTGTTTTTACTTCTTCGGTTATGCAGGGTATTGTATCAAAATCATCATTATTGTAGGATGATTCGGTAGTTATAGCCTCATTAAAGCGTAATAAACGGTTTACGGTTAGCTCTTTTGTTAGTAGTTCTTCCAAACCAATGCTAAAATAATTAGCAATTTTTATCACGGTGTCAATTTTAGGATTACTGCGCTCTTCTTCGTATGCTCCAAGCGTAGCACGCTTTAAATCAAACAGTTCTGAAAATTCCTGTTGACTCATATTTCTTACACTGCGTATTTTTTTGAGGTTCTTTCCAAACATAAAAAATATTTTTTGCTAATTTTATTTGCAATTTATGTTAATTGTTGTAAATTTGTACTAACATTATTAGCAAAGGTAACAAATATTGCTAATATAATGAGCGTGTTAAGTGAAAAAGTTGCATATCCTGTTAAAAAGTACTTAAAACTTAACTTGCTTAAAAAAGCTAAATAAACGAGTTTTATAAAATTATTTAATACCTGTATGATGAAAGATTATTTTGGAGTGGTGAAAAATTACCTGAATGACCTTCAGCTTGAAATCAAATATGAAAATGCTAAGAACGGTATTTTTATGGTAAACAGCGAGCAGGATGGTATTGTTAACCTTATTATATGTGTGGCACATCCTATCGTGATTTTTGAGCAGTTCTTATTTGAGGTTAAACCAGACGCTAATAACGTCGTCTTTAAGGCGCTCCTTCAAAAAAACCGTGACATTATTCACGGCGCATTTGTTCTTGACGATACAGGGAGAAAAGTAATTTTCAGAGACTCCCTTCAGCTCGAAAATTTAGATAAGAACGAGTTTGAGGCAACATTAAATTCGCTCAGCCTGCTGTTGAGTGAGTATTCTGAACAGATTATTAACTTTTCAAAAAATTAAGAGCTATGAAATTTCTAAAGAGACTATTTAAAATCGGGCAGGCAGAAGTACATCACGCCATCGATAATATGGAAGACCCTATAAAAATGACCGAACAGGGCATTAGGGACATGAAGGAAGATTTAGACAAGAGCCTGGAGGCACTTGCTCAGGTAAAGGCCATGAGCATTCGTGCTAAAAACGAAGTGGAGCAATATGGCAATACGGCCGAAGACTATAACGAGAAAGCCATGCTTATTTTAAAGAAAGCACAAAAAGGCGATATGGAAGCCGAAGAGGCCGATCGCCTGGCAACCGAAGCGCTGGTTAAAAAAGAGGAAGCTTTAGGCCATCAGTTAAGGGCAGAAGGCGATAAGGAAAAGTTTGACCAGAACGTGATTCAGATGGAGGGCAATGTGCAAACCATTAAACAGAACATAAGCAAATGGGAAAACGAGCTTAAAATATTGCGTTCAAGGGTTAAGGTGGCCGACGCTACCAAGAGCCTTAACAAGCAAATGGCTAAAATTGATACAAACGGAACCATATCACTGCTGGAACGTATGAAGGAGAAAGTGCATCAGGAAGAGGCACTGGCAGAGGCTTATGGCGAAATTGCTAATTCAACAAAGTCTGTTGATGACGAAATAAACAGGGCTGTGGACGTTAAAAAAACCAAAGCCACCAGCGAGCTTGAAAAGTTAAAAGAGCAGCTGGGCATCAGCAGTCCCAGAGACTAAAAACTAAAACAATGAAGGAATTAATAGAGATTTCTTTTTCACCTGTAAATGCGTTTTTTACCATTATGTCTATCATTATGGTAATCTATTGGCTGCTGGTTATTATTGCGGGTATCGACCCTGATTTGTTTAGCGTTGATTTTGACGCGGCAGATGTGGATGCCGATTTTGACAGCGATGTTACCGGAAGCGAGAACGCTGCAGAGGGCAGCAGTTTTATGAAAACGCTGGAGTACTTTAATTTTGACGAACTCCCGCTCATGTTCATAATAACCATTATCTTTTTCTCTATGTGGCTGGTGGGAGTTAACGTTACCTACTACCTGGGGATAGAGAGTACATTATTGGGCTTTTTGCTGCTTATCCCAAACTTTATCCTAAGCCTTTTTGTGGTAAAGCTGTTTAGCAAACCCCTTGGCTATCTATACAAAATGGTAAACCATAAGGGCGAACCCGAAATAGATTTTTTAGGCAGGAGGTGCACGGTAATATCTGCCGTGGCACAGGATAAAACGGGACAGGTGGAACTGACGGTAAACGGAGATCCCATGAAAATTTATGCGAGAAGCAATACTGATGAAAGGCTTACAGCCGGGCAGCAGGCGGTTATAGTGGGAGAAACGGAAGACAGGAAATATTACCTCGTTGAAAAATTCGATTATTAAAAAACCAACCAATCATGCTATCAATCATCAATCATTTTATCATGGCCGTATCGGCTGTGATACAGACAATTATTGAATTTATTTTTTAAACCAATTATTATAAACACCTTTAAATTAAAATGTTAGGAGATTCTTTACTCGTTGGGATGATTGCTTTTATTATAGTATTCATCGGAGCCCTTGTTTGGATTATATCAATGTATAAGAAAATTATACAGGGCAAGGTTATTGTGCGCACCGGAGCCGGAGGAACAAAAGTGTTCTTTAATGCCGGACTTGTAGTGCCGGTACTTCATAAAATGGAGATCATGGATATCTCTGTGAAAAAACTGGATGTGGAGCGTACAGGAATGAACGGACTTATCTGTAAAGATAATATACGTGCCGATATTAAAGTTACCTTCTTTATCAAGATAAATAAATCTACTGCCGATATTATTAATGTGGCTCAAACCATAGGCTGTGAAAGGGCATCAGAAATTGATGTACTGCGCAATCTGTTTGATGCAAAATTCTCGGAAGCATTAAAGACAGTAGGTAAAAAGTTTGATTTTGTGGAACTGTATGAGGCACGAAGCGAATTCCGTGAAGAGATCATTTCCATTATTGGTACCGATCTTAACGGATACATACTGGACGACTGTGCTATAGACGACCTTGAGCAGACACCTCTTAGCCACCTGAAATCGGATAACATCCTGGACTCTGAAGGTATCAAGAAAATTACCGAGCTTACTGCGGTACAAAATATCAAGTCAAACCTTATCAGAAGGGATGAGGAGAAAACCATCCGCAAGCAGGACGTAGAGGCACGTGAGGCAATACTGGCTTTAGACCGTCAGCTGGCAGAAAAAGAGGAGCAGCAAAAACGTGAAATTGCAAACATCAAGGCTCGTGAAGAGGCAGAGATTGCAAAAGTATTTGAAGAAGAAAGGCTGAAATCTGAAACAGCAAGAATAAGCACTGCAGAGAAAGTTCAGGTAGCTGAAGAAAATAAGGACAGGCTTGTAATTGTTGCTGCTAAAAACAAAGAGCGTACAGCTGCTGTTGAAACCGAAAGGGTAGAAAAAGACCGTGCCTTGGAGCAGACAGAAAGAGAGCGTATTGTTACACTGGCTCAGATAGAAAAAGACAAAGCTGTTGAGGTAGAGCGTAAAAACATACAAAATGTTATCCGCGACAGGGTAATGCTTGAAAAAGGCGTGGTTCAGGAGCAGGAGAACATGAAGGATATAGAAGCTTTCAAAGAAGCAGACAGAAGGAAAAAAGTGGCTGTTACACTTGCTGAAAAAGAAAGTGAAGAGCTTTACATTAAACGCCTTAAGGCTGCTGAGGCAGAAAAAGAGGCTGCTAAACAAAAAGCGGAAGAAATCAATATTGAGGCTGCTGCTAAAATGGCTGCAAGCGAGAAAGAAGCTGAGGCAAGAAAGATACTTGCAGAGGCTAAGGCTAAAGAAGATGCTACTGTAGGATTGTCTGAAGCTCAGGTAATGCATGCTAAGGCAGATGCCAGCGAAAGACAGGGTATTGTTGACGCTGTTATTATCGAGAAAAAAGCCCTTGCAGAAGCTGCCGGTATTAAGGCGAAAGCTGAGGCCGAAAAACAACTTGGTGTAGCAGAGGCTGATGTGATTAAAGAAAAAGCTCTTGCAGAAGCCAGCGGTATTGAAGAGAAAGCAGAAGCTATGAAGAAACTTGACGGTGTAGGTAAAGAACACGAAGAGTTTAAACTACGCCTAAACAAAGAACTTCAGGTAGATCTTGCTCATATCAACATCCAGAAAGACATTGCCGATGCACAGGCTAATGTAATTGGTGAGGCGCTTAAGGCTGCTAAGATTGATATTGTGGGTGGTGAGACCATGTTCTTTGATCAGATTGTCGGACAGATAACTAAGGCTAAAGGATTTGACAGGCTGGTAAATCATTCAGAAAACATTACCGATATTAAAGATGCGGTACTGGGTGATGGCAGCGAAGGAAAGGAAAATCTTTTAGAGAGGATTAAAGGCTTTGCAGATAAGTACGGCATTACATCGGAAGATATTAAAAACCTTACGGTAGCCGGCCTGCTTATGGAACTGCAGAAACGCAGTAGCGATGACGGTGAAAAAGGCCTGTTCTCTAACCTTATGGATATGGCAAGAAACCTTGGTCTGTCTGACAAAAAACTGGGATAAGTTTTATTTGATTTTTTATATTTTTTCTCCGCGCAGCTGCCACTGTGCGGGGAATTACCCTTCTTTTTTCAAAGGAATTGCGCCGGGCGCAGTACTTAACTTATTAAAACAAAACCAACCATGAGTACACTTGAAGGCGGTACATATGAAATTATACGCAGCCGCCTTGAAACCCAAAAGAACGACCTTTTGGGCAGGCTGCACAAACTTAATGAGGCACGAAAAGAGGTTTTTGGCAGCATAGAAACTAAACTTATAGCCAACAACAGGATTATTACCGATAACAGCTGTATCCCTAGTGATATAGTAACCATTGGCGATAAATGCATTTTTGGCTACAATGTGCACTTTGGGTTGCGTACTGATATCAAGACCGAAGACGTATTTAGTATTTACAGTTATGAGGATGGCGAGTTTATTAAGCAGGGGCTTGAGCTTATTGCTGAGGAAACTTTCCTTACCGATTTCTATAACCTGTACAAATATTACAGGGATACCGAGTTTCGCAAGTTCTTTATAACAGGCAACTACCTGCACATGGTTTTCCAGATAAGTGACAGGATAAGTGATGTTAAAACCTTTAAATGGCTTATAAAAGAAAATAGCCTGGTCTACCAGGATAACCGAAGCGATCATGAATATCGTTTCCCTAGGCAGCACGATTTTAGCTGGCAGGAAACCACCCGCGATATGCACAGGTATGGCAAACACCCGCACGTGTCTATTATGGACAGGGTATTTGTTGAAACTGTGGGCGGCACGCTAACCATAAAAATTGAAGATAATACTGCCACAGGTAAAGGGATTTATGACGAGGAGGTTATTCATCCTGACCAAACATTAGACGACGGAATCTACAAGTTTGCCGATTTGGGTAATCTTGTCACCTTACAGATTAAGCCGTTTCAGGAGGAGGCCAGGTTTTTTGTCTATAACCACAAACTGCAGGAAGTAAGAAAGGTAGACAGCCTCTCTACATCGGCAATACTCTTGCCGGACGAGCATGGTATCATCTTTTCTAACGGATATTACCTGCAGACGGGCGAATATAAGATTTTTGAGAACAGTTTGGAGAACCTGCTGTTCCAGGAAAGGATTGCTTCGCCAAACGGAGAAGATTTCCTGTATGTGTTTTATGAGGAAAAGTACGGACAGTATGTATTAATGTCCTACAACCTTATTACACAACAGGTAAATACCCCTATAATATGCAACGGGTTTACGCTGCTTGAAAACGGGGAGCTGTGTTACTTTAAGGCTTCGGAAGAGCAAACCAAGAACCACCTGATACAAATTTGGCAAACGCCTTTTGTAAAAGGAGATATTATGCCTTCGCAGCACAAGGACAGTTACATATATAAAATAGGCAACAAGGATATCGTTAAGGCCATGGCCGACTGCCAGTCTATTATTACCCTGCTTAATAAGGATGATGATTATGACGGGCTGTATGCCGACCTTACCAGGCTTTCACGAAACATACTGGATACCTATTACTGGATTACCTCAAAAGAAACCTTTGAGCTGCACCTGCCCCTTACCGAAATTCGTAATACGGCAAACGCAGCGATAGACGAGTTTGAAAAAGTAGTTCAGTTAAGGCAAAATGCCCAAAAGCTTACCGATGAGCTTAAGCAGAAAGCCCAAACATTATTTGAAAAGATAAAGAGCTCACCGCTAAATGATATAGATGTTTTTGTATCTGATCTGGCAGGTTTAAGAGGCCTTCGCGGAGAAGTGATAAGTCTTAGGGAAGTACGTTATACCGATGGGGATTTCATTACGAATCTTGAAAAGGAAATAGTAGAACAAACCGAGGTGATTTCTCAAAACTGCGTGCAGTTCCTTATGGACGATAAGGCATTGGTTCCTTATCATAACCGTGTGGAGGAAAAGCAAAAAGGTCTGGATGGTATTGCCACTGTTATGGAGGCGCGCAAACTTGAGGATGAGGTAAACGGTATTACAGCCGATCTGGAAATGCTTATTGATATAGTGTCTAACCTAAAAATAGAAGACACTTCACAGTCTACCCAGATCATCAATAACATATCGCTCATATTTGCAACACTTAACAGGCTTAAGGCAGATATTAAGAACAAAATATCGTCATTGGGAGGTAAGGAAGCTAAGGCCGACTTTGCTGCTCAGGTAAAGCTTATAGACCAGAGTATTGTAAATGCACTGGACAGGGCAGATACTCCGGAAAAGACGGAGGAGCTGCTTAATAAGATATCGGTTCAGTTAGAAGATCTTGAAGCCCGTTTTGCCGATTATGAGGAGTTTACCGAATCGATAATAGAAAAAAGGGAAGAGGTTTATGCCGCTTTTGAAGCAAAGAAGAACAACCTTACCGAAGCCCGAAACAAGAAGGCAGTAGCCATAGAGAGCGCTTCGCAGCGTATACTTAAAAATGTGGCTTCAAAAGCCCTGACCTTCAATTCGGTTGAGGATATAAACGGTTATTTTGCTTCCGACCTTATGATTGCCAAGCTTCGTGATTTGGTACAGCAGCTGGTAGCACTTGAAGATACCGGAAAGGCAGAGGCTATTGAAACCGAACTGAAATCGGCTCGTGAGGATGCCCTTCGTAAGCTTAAGGACAGGCAGGAACTGTATGAGGATGGAGATAATATAATCCGTTTCGGTAATCACAGGTTTGCTGTAAACAAGCAGCCTTTAGACCTTACCATTGTATACAGGGAAGGAAAGCTGAACTATCACTTAACAGGTACCGATTTTTATCAGGAACTGAAAGGTGAGAACCTTTTGTCATCACAAAAATACTGGAATCAGGATTTGGTGTCAGAGAATAATGAGATATACAGGGGTGCTTACCTTGCCTATAAGATTTTCAGGAACTATAATCCTGAAGAGTTAAACAACTTTACCGATGAGGAATTGGCAAAACTGGTTAGCGATGAGACCTCTAAAAACTATACCGAAGGCTATGTAAAAGGAGTGCACGATGCCGATGCCTTTAAGTTTTTAAAAGCTTTGGTAAGCAAGCACCATACCTTGGGGCTGTTACGATACAGTCCTATGGTTAGGGCCTATGCTCAGTTTTTCTGGTACAGTTTGCCGGAGGAACAGCGCACTAAACTAAACAGTAAGATAAAAGCTGCGGGAGGGGTTTTGGCCATATTTCCTAACAGCACAGAGTTTGATTATATAGTTGAGGAACTGACTCAGGAAACAGAAAAATTCCTTGAAAAGGGAGCCTTAAACAAAACCGGTAATACAGATGCTTATACCATTGCCGGTTACCTGTTTGAGGAGCTTAAAAATGATGATGCCTTCAGTATAAGCCATAAAGCTTCGCAGCTTGCGGAGAGCTTTGTAAAAATGCTGGAAAATAAGGGTGCGGCTGTGGCATTTAGACATAATCTTGAAAATGCCCCCGATACCGAAGCCGCTATACAGCTGGCAACTCAGTGGGTGTCGTCTTACCTTAATCAGGGAGCGCAGCAGGACAATATGGAATACCTGTATGAAATTGCAGCCCTGCTGTTGTATAGGCATGAGTCGGCCGAAAAGAAAGTTAATGTTGAACCGGAAGAGGAAATAACAGGCCTTGCAGGTTCGCACAATACAATTGCCGAGGGAACGTACCATTTCCATTACCACCATTTCGTACAGTTAATGGACAGGTATTTTACGGTAGATGTTCCGGCATTTGAGGCTTTTAGGGCAGAGCGCCATAAGCTTACACAACAGCTTAAAACAGACTTGAGGCTTAATGAGTTTATGCCAAAGGTATTAACCTCGTTTGTGCGTAACAAACTTATAGACCAGGTATACCTGCCGTTGTTTGGTGATAACCTTGCCAAGCAGCTGGGTAGTGCAGGCGAGAACCGCCGTACAGATCGTTCGGGGATGCTACTGTTAGTTTCGCCTCCTGGATATGGTAAAACTACCCTTATGGAGTATCTGGCAAACAGGCTTGGTCTTGTGTTTATGAAAATAAACGGACCGGCCATTGGACACGAGGTAACCTCGGTAGACCCGTCTTCGGCAAATAATGCCGCAGCAAGGGAAGAGCTTAAGAAACTGAACCTTGCACTGGAAATGGGTAATAATGTGATGCTCTATCTGGACGATATTCAGCATTGCAGTCCTGAGTTCCTGCAAAAGTTTATTTCGCTTGCCGATGGTACCCGTAAGATTGAGGGTGTATACAACGGACAGCCTAAAACGTATGACATGAAGGCTAAGAAATTCTGTGTGGTAATGGCGGGTAACCCGTATACCGAAACAGGAGAGAAATTCCGTATACCGGACATGCTTGCCAACCGTGCTGATATTTATAATCTGGGAGATGTAATTGGCAACACCTCGCAGCTGTTTGAACTGAGCCTTATAGAAAACGCGCTTACTTCAAACCCGGTACTGGCACAATTGGCTTCTAAAAGTATGGACGACCTGTATCCGCTCATCACTATGGCCGAAACAGGACAGCGTGACGGACTGGAGCTTAAGGGGAACCACACCAAGCAGGATATTGAGACTTACATCTCATTACTGGATAAAGTGGTTAAAGTGCGTAGCGTAGTGCTTAAGGCTAATGCAGCCTATATAGCATCGGCAGCGATGGAAGATGCCTACCGAACCGAACCACCTTTCAGGCTACAGGGATCGTATCGTGATATGAACAAGCTGGTGGGTAAAATTGTTCCTGTAATGAATGATGCCGAGATACAAACCTTACTGTTATCGCATTATCAAAATGAGACACAAACGCTTACCAGTGCTGCCGAAGCCAACCTTTTAAAGTTTAAGGAAATGACAGGTATGCTGGGCGAGGATGAAAAACAACGCTGGGCTTCCATTAAGGAAACCTTTGTGAAAAACAATAAGCTGAAAGGCTTTGGAGATAAGAATGAAATGGCGCAGATGCTTTCGCAGGTAATGGAATTTACCCAGCATATAGAAGGTATAAAAGAAATATTGCGCCAGGGGTTGAGGGAGAAATAGCTATGAAAGAAGAAGCGGGGCAATTGCCCCGTTTTTTTTATACATATATATGCCTTGCTACCCTATAAGTATTGGCATGGGCTTCTATAATAACCTTAATATCGGGACTATAGCCGCCACCCATACTGCATTGTACGGGTATGCCCAATTTATGGCAAAGTGATAACACATATTCATCACGTTGCCTGCATCCTTCAATAGTACACCCTAATTTGCCTAGTTTGTCGGAAGCCAGTATGTCTACTCCACTCAGGTAAAAAATGAAGTCAGGTTTTTCGGTATCGATAAGTTTAGGCAATGTATCTTCCAGTATGGAAAGGTATTCGGTATCTCCTGTGTTATCCGGCAGGGCAATATCAAGATCAGACGTTTCCTTTTTAAACGGATAGTTACTTTTGCCGTGCATTGAGAAGGTAAATATATCGTTGTTGCCTTCAAATATTTCGGCAGTACCGTTACCCTGATGTACATCGAGGTCCACTATCAGTACTTTTTTAGCAAGTTTATTATTGATGAGGTATTGTGCTCCTATCGCCTGATCGTTAAGCAAGCAAAATGCTTCACCCCTGTCGCTGTAGGCATGGTGTGTGCCTCCTGCAATATTAAAGGCTATGCCGTGCTCCATCGCTTTATGGCATCCCCAAATGGTACCTTCGGCAATGCGCAGTTCCCTTTCCACCAGTTTTGCCGAAAGCGGAAAACCGATTTTTCTAACCGCCCTTGGGTCAAGTGTAAGATTAACCAACTCATCCACATATTCCTTTTTATGTACCGCAAGTACATGCTGCATATCGGGTAGGGATGGCGAATGGAAATCACTTTTCACTGCCGTGCCTTCGTGAAGCAATTGCTGAGGCAGGAGTTCATATTTTATCATTGGAAAGCGGTGGCCTTCCGGTAAAGGGTGTTTGTAAATAGGGTGGTAAGCTATAGGGAGCATGCTGTTAACTTAGGGAGATAAAATTAATTATTATATTTAGTGTTGACAACCTTAAATGCAGCAAATATGAAAAACAGTTTTTTTGCTTTGTTATTCTTTACAGGCATTTTTTGTTTCGCTCAAGAAAAAGAAGAGATAGAAGAATTAATGAATGATGCCTATAAATTAGTTGTTCCTGCTGAGTATGATTATTTTAATCTGGCAGACAGTAGTGAAGTTTTAAAACTGGAAAGGTATGAATTAGATTTTCCATTTATTAGTAACAGTTTTTTTGAAGAGAATCCTGATTTTAATCCGGATGAATTTATTACTAAAACTGCTATAGCCAAAAAGATTAACTGGAAGGATTACAATATTGAAAAAGCAGCTATAAGCTCTTATCAAGATGTACCAAAATATAGCAAACGGTTTAAGGTACAGACTATTGTAAGTTATGATACCTCACAAAGAGTTGTAGATAGCCTGGAAAATACAAAAGCCTATAATGAAATAATTATAAAGCGAGAAAAAGGCTGGTCTGAAGAAAGGATTGAAGAGGAAGCAAAAAAGAAATGGGAAGAATGGGAACAGGAATATGATAAATCTATAAGGAAAGAGGATACAGGTTTTTATATATTTTACACCCCTTTAATTTCTCAGGATAAAAAGTATGCTATAGTTCAGGTGGGAGACCATGTACCTCGAAAAGCTGCTATTTACAAAAAAGTAAATGGGAAGTGGGTAAATGTTTATGTGTTTAAAACGTTGGCATATTAAGAGCTTACTAATAAATAGAGAACATTTTCCAGATTAAAAAAATAGCCAGCAGGACAGCAAGTGTTGCCCCGGCTATCTTAATGAAATTGGTCCTGGCCGAACGTATAAAAAACAGCGATGCAAAGGTAAGCAATACAAGCGGCAGTATAATAAGCCCCTGCAGGTTTCTTACCGGATTAGGGTAATGCTGTATATAAGCCGAACGCATTTCTTCCTTTCCGTCAAAGCCATTGGCAACATTTATCCATAAAAATATATCGACTAAAACAAAAAGCAGTGACAGTAATGCTATAAATACCAGAAAACCTTTTGTATTCCTGTTCATAATCCTTAGGTATAAATGATTAGTATATACTATAAAGTTAGCGATTAATTTGCTGATAGTAATCCTGTTGAGTTGTTTTTACAGGCTGCCAAGTTAAATAAACAAACTTTTTAAGCGTATTGCATTTATCATCGTATTTTTGCATTTCAAAATGAGGAGACAGGGTTTAATGTTTTGAAAGTCAAAAAAGGGCCCTGCACTCGGTAAAATACTATATATGGAATTTTTAGAACATCTAAACTGGAGATATGCTACCAAAGCCATGAACGGCGGGAAGATAGCAGACGATAAAATAGAAAGGATTTTAGAAGCGGTACGACTGGCGCCAACATCAAGCGGACTACAGCCTTTTGAGGTACTTGTGGTTAAAGGCGAGGAGCTTAAAAATAAGATTATGCCTGTTGCCAATAATCAGACAGTAATAAGAGACTGTTCCCATCTGCTGATATTTGCAGCATGGGATAATTATACGGAAGAGCGTATTACAGATACCTTTAAGAGTATGTATGCGGTGCGAGGTTTTAGCGAAAAGTGGGATGAGTACCGTCAGTTTTTGATTAAGTCGTATACCGGGCGTCCGGCTGAGGTTAACTATAACCATGCGGCACACCAGGCCTATATTGCTTTTAGTTTTGCCATAGCAGCTGCTGCTACCGAAAAGGTAGATGCAACACCAATTGAAGGTTTTAATCCTGAGGCTTTGGATGAGCTTTTAGGGCTGAAAGAACAGGGCTTTAAAAGTGTATTATTACTGCCGTTAGGATACCGTGATACCGAAAAAGACTGGCTGATAACCATGAAAAAAGCAAGAAAGACTAAAGGCGAACTGATAAAGGAATTAGACTAAACATAAAAGTAAAAGGCTCCCGATTGGGAGCCTTTTTATATTAACCGGGAACGGGTTAACTAATCATTTCACCGTTACCAACGCCATCAGCATCCGGGTTAATGAAAACCAGTTTGCCTTCGGCATTTTGTGTCATAAGAATCATACCCTGGCTCTCCACACCTCTAAGGGCACGAGGGGCAAGGTTAACAAGAACGCTAACACGTTTGCCTATTATATCTTCAGGTTTAAAACTTTCTGCAATACCCGAAACAATAGTACGAACATCAATACCCGTATCTACTTTTAAAACTAAAAGCTTGTTGGCTTTAGGCATTTTTTCGGCTTCAAGAATAGTACCCGTACGGATATCCATTTTGGCAAAATCTTCAAAAGTAATAGTTTCTTTTTGAGGTTCTACAGTCTTATTGGCTGCATTGTTGGCTGTTTTTGTAGCTTCCAGTTTCTCCACTTGTTTTTGTATTTCTTCGTCTTCTATTTTAGCAAAAAGAAGCTCTGCCTCTCCTATCTGGTGGCCTGCTTTTATAAGGTCTTCCTTAAGTGTAATATCGTTCCATGCCAGTTCACCGTCAGCAAGGTTAAGCATGTTTTTAAGCTTAGCAGCCGTAAACGGAAGGAATGGCTCAGAAAGTACCGATAATGCCGCAGCAATCTGTAATGCCACATACATTTGTGTTTGTACCCTTGCAGGGTTTTCTTTTACCATTTTCCAAGGCTCCTCATCAGCAAGGTATTTGTTACCAAGGCGGGCAAGGTTCATCAGTTCGCTAAGGGCTTCCCTAAAACGGTAACGCTCTACAGAACTCGCAATAACAGCAGGATACGCACGCATTTCAGTAAGTGTAGCCTCATCTACATCGCTAAACTCGTTTGGTGCAGGAATAACACCATTGTAATATTTGTTGCTAAGTACTACCACACGGTTTATAAAGTTACCAAATATGGCTACCAGCTCATTATTGTTTCTTGCCTGAAAATCTTTCCAGGTAAAGTCGTTATCCTTAGTCTCAGGGGCATTAGAAGTTAATGCATAGCGCAGTACATCCTGTTTGCCGGGGAAATCTTCAAGGTACTCGTGTAGCCATACTGCCCAGTTTTTAGAAGTAGACAGTTTGTTACCTTCAAGGTTAAGGAACTCGTTTGCAGGAACGTTGTCCGGCAGTATGTAAGTGCCTTCTGCCTTAAGCATAGCAGGGAATATCACGCAGTGGAAAACAATATTGTCTTTACCTATAAAGTGTACCAGTTTGGTGTCGTTGCTTTTCCAGTAAGGTTCCCAATCTTTTCCTTCGCGTTGCGCCCACTCTTTTGTAGAAGATATGTAACCTATAGGAGCGTCAAACCAAACATAAAGTACTTTACCTTCGGCACCGTCTACCGGTACAGGGATGCCCCAGTCAAGGTCGCGGGTAACCGCACGTGGCTTAAGTCCGTCGTCAAGCCATGATTTTACCTGACCGAATACATTAGGTTTCCAGTCGTTTTTATGGCCTTCCAGTATCCATTCCCTTAAAAAGGTATCATATTGATCCAGCGGAAGGAACCAGTGTTTGGTTTCCTTTAATACCGGTTTAGATCCTGTTATTGTCGATTTCGGGTTTATAAGATCGGTAGCGTTAAGCGATGAACCACATCTTTCACACTGGTCGCCGTAAGCCTCCTCATTGCCACATTTAGGACAGGTACCGGTTACAAAACGGTCGGCAAGGAACTGATGTGCTTCCTCATCATAAAGCTGTTCGGTTACTTCCTCAATAAATTTCCCTTCATCATACAGTTTCCTGAAAAACTCACTTGCCGTTTCATGGTGTACTTTGGCTGAAGTACGGGAATAGTTATCGAAAGAGATACCAAAATCCTCAAAAGACTGCTTGATAATAGTGTGGTACTTATCTATTACCTGCTGCGGAGTAATGCCTTCTTTTTTAGCCTTCATGGATATTGCCACACCATGCTCGTCGCTTCCGCAAATAAACGCCACATCTTTACCCTGTAACCTAAGGTAACGCGAATAAATATCAGAAGGAACATAAACACCAGCCAGGTGACCTATATGTATAGGCCCGTTAGTATAAGGCAATGCTGCCGTAACAGTATATCTTTTTGGATCTTGTAACATCTCGAAAATTTAAATTGAATCGCAAAAGTACGAATAATTAGCGTTATTTTTTGTACCCTTATTGTAATAAGAGCGATACTGATTTTGTATAATTGTTAAGAATTTGAACGAAGACATAGTCGGTATTTTTCGTTAAGTTTGTTTAACTGAAAAAATAAGCGAATGCGAAGGAAATCACGATTAATAAAAGCCGTTTTAGTTTTAACATTAATACATTTTACATCTCTAATACAAGCACAAGACCTTATGAAAATTCCGCCGTACCTTACTAAAGGAGATACTGTGGGCATAGTAGCAACCGCCCGCAAAGTTGAAGCCGTACACCTGCAGCCTGCCATAGACCTGCTTAAAAGCTGGGGGCTTAATGTGGTAATAGGCAAAAGCATAGGTAAGGAAAACAATCAGCTTGCCGGGGCCGACTGGCAGCGTGCAACCGATTTTCAGGAAATGATAGACAATCCTTCCATAAAGGCAGTATGGTGTGCTAAGGGAGGTTACGGTACCGTTAGGATGGTAGACCGTATAAAGTTTGACAACTTTAAAAAGCATCCCAAATGGATTATTGGTTTTAGTGATGCTACCGTACTGCACAGCCATATCAATAATATGGATATTGCAACCCTACACGGTATTATGTGTGTAAGTGTGCTTCATGCTACCGATGCCGCTAAGGAGACTTTAAGGAAAGCACTTTTTGGAGAGAAATTGCAATACAGCATCCCGGCGCACTCTTATAATAAGCAGGGTAAAGCTACAGGAGAATTGGTAGGGGGTAACCTTTCGGTATTATACAGTATTGTTGGATCGGAATCGGAAGTGGATTATAAAGACAAGATCCTTTTTATTGAAGACCTTGACGAATACCTGTACCACATAGACCGTATGATGATGAACCTAAAACGCAACGGTTACTTTAAAAATGTGAAAGGTATTATTATTGGCGGGATGACCAAGATGAATGATAATGATATACCATGGGGGCATGATGCGCTTGAAATTATAAAAGACATTACCAAAGACTACGACATACCTATCTGCTTTAACTTCCCGGCAGGGCACATGACCGATAACAGAGCCCTTGTTTTTGGAAAGGAAATTACTCTTGAGGTAACGGAACAGGGTACCAAAGTGACATTTGAATAAATGGCAGAGCACAATGAACTGGGCAAAAAAGGCGAAGAACTGGCCGTAGATTTTTTGCTTAAGGAGGGTTATGAAATACTGGAAACCAACTGGGTTTTTCAGAAAGCAGAAATAGATATCCTTGCAAAAAAGGGAGATATCCTTGCCGTTGTGGAAGTAAAGACGCGATCCAGCCTTGAATTTGGCCTTCCGCAGGATTTTGTTACACCAAAGAAGATAAAATTAATGGTAAAAGCTGTAGATGAGTATATTAACCTTAATAACTTAGATACAGAAGTACGTTTTGATATAGTATCAATTTATAACAATAAGGGCAATTTTGTTATAGAACATATAGTTGACGCTTTTTTTTATTTTTAGTTGTTAAATATGTAACAATTATTTTTATTTTTTATATTTGTTACGGGAAAAGACTTTATGTAACAACCTATTAAGCTATGAAAACTATTTCTTCTGTAGTAGAACACTACATCAAGACAAAGCCCTTTTTGTTAAGTGCGTTGTCGCAAGGTATCATCAACCTTACCTCTCTCGCGAGAACAATGATGCCTGAACTTGAACAGGAAATTGGTAAAGACGTTAAGCAGGGAGCTGTTGTAATGTCTTTAAAAAGACTTTCTGAGGACCTTGATTTCAGAGTAAATCACAAAATTGTAAAAGTACTTCGTTCTATTGGCGAGATAACCGTAAGGTCATCTTTAACGGATTACACTTTTGCAATTTCTGACACCATTCTTAACAAACAGGCCGACCTGATATCCAATATCAATTCGTTTCCTGAGGTTTTCTACACTTCATCAAGAGGTGTAAACGAAACTAACATTGTGGTAAGCTCTTCTATAGATCACATTGTAGAAAAGCTGTTTGCCGATGAAAAACAGATTGAACGTACAGATAACCTGGCGTCTATTACTGTAAAGCTGCCTAAAGATAATATTTCTACACCGGGTGTGTATTATTATATTTTCCAAAGGCTAGCATGGGAAGGTATTATAATCAACGAGGTTATCTCAACTTCTTATGAGTTTACCATTTTGGTAAGCGAGCAGGAGGTAGATGTTGCCTTTAAGGTTATAAAAGACCTGAAGAACCTAAGCTAATTAGGCTTTTGACAATTAAAACACACACATGATGATAAAACGAACCCTTTCTTTTTGAAAGGGTTTTGTTTTTAATAAAAAAGATATATCTTTGTAGAGTGATTAGTCGGTCTAGCATAACAATGGATAAACAGGAACAAATACTTACAACAGCATTAAGGCTTTTTGTTGAAAACGGGTTTCATGCAACCCCTACCAGCAAAATAGCTAAAGAAGCCGGTGTGGCAAACGGTACCCTGTTTCATTATTATAAGACCAAGGAAGATCTTATCGTATCGCTTTATTTGTATGTAAAGTCAAAAATGGGTGCTTATGTAGAAGAGAATTCCAAAACCGAGACCAATCCGAAGGAAAAGTTCAGGAGTCAGTTCAGGGCAGTGCTAGACTGGTCACTAAAAAACACTAATGAGTTTTATTATGCCCAGCTTTTTACCACTTCTCCTTTTGCATCGTTATTATCTCCCGAAGAGGTGAAGAAAACATTGAAGAAAAGCTGTGACCAGATAAAGGAGGCTATAGATGCCGGGGCAATTAAAGAACGTGATACCGATTTTATACACACCATTATGGGCAGCCATATTTTCGGGCTGTATTCTTACCTTAATAAATACAAGCTTACCAAAGCAAAACAACAGCAGGTTATTGATGATAGTTTTGAGATGTTATGGGGAATGCTGGCTTAAAAAAATTTGAATAAATTTTAGAGTGATTAGTCAATCAATATAAATGAAACGGTTAAAAAAAATAATTAAAAGAATATTTATGTCAATACTTATTGTCATAGCGTTGCTGGTAGTGGCAACGGCTATATTTATGCAACAGCCACAATTTGGCAAACAGCCTGCGGGAGCAAGGCTGGAGAGGATAAAACAGTCACCTAATTACAGGGATGGCAAATTCCAGAATCTCAGCCATACTCCCGATCTTGCCGAAGGTACCAGTTACTACACCGTATTTAAGGAGTTCTTTTTTGGGAAAAAGGAACGTAATAAGCCGCAGGACAGTATCCCGACAAAAAAAGAAGACTTATTGCATCTGGATCTGAAAGAGAATGTAATAGTTTGGTTTGGGCACTCGTCCTATTTTATGCAGGTAGACGGAAAGACCATTTTGGTTGACCCTGTTTTTAGCGGAAGTGTTTCTCCGGTTGGTTTTACAAATAAAGCTTATCCCGGTAGCGATGCCTATTCGGCAGACGATTTCCCGGATATAGATATCTTGTTTATCAGTCACGACCATTGGGATCATTTGGATTATGATACCGTTTTAAAACTTAAGCCAAAAGTAAAGAAAGTGGTTACGGGATTAGGCACGGCACAACACCTGGAGTACTGGGGCTATGATACCGAAATTATTGAGGAAAAAGACTGGGGTGAACATGTGGAACTGGGCGATGGCTTTACGGTAGATATTACCCCGGCAAGGCATTTTTCAGGAAGGAGCTTTAGCAGAAACAAAGCGTTATGGGTATCTTTTGTACTGCAAACACCAAGTATAAAGTTGTTTTTGGGCGGCGACTCCGGTTACGATTACTTTTTTAAGGAAATAGGCGATAAGTATGGGCCGTTTGATCTAGCTATTTTAGAATGCGGACAGTATAACGAATACTGGAAATACATACACATGATGCCGCAGCAGGTGGTACAGGCCGCAACCGATTTAAAGACCAAAAGACTTATGCCGGTACACTGGTCTAAATTCTCACTGGCATTACATGCCTGGGATGAGTCTATAAAAACAGTGGTGGATGAGGCAAATCAAAAAGGTGTGCCGTTGTTTACCCCTATGATAGGTGAAAAGACAAATCTTACTGATATTGATATTCCGCAGCAACAGTGGTGGAACGAACTTAATTAATAAAAAAGCGGACTTTATAGTCCGCTTTTTTTATATTTTTTCCATTTCGACCTTGCGGAGAAATCTCAGAATTATTTTTTTAGATTTCTCGACTCCACTTCCTTGCGCTCGAAATGGAAGAGTCTGAGAAAGCTTTATTCAAAAACCATTTCAAGCAGTTCTTTTGCTTTCTTAACTGATTTTACATTCTCAAAAGTAATAAGCAGTCGTAGTCCGTTTTTGGTTTGTTTTTCCTTCATTCGTATAAGCGAAGGATGTTTTTGTACAAACTGCAGTACTTTATGGAAAGCACCCGACTGATAGTAAGCCGATTGTTGGTCGGATACAAAATAGCCAAGCATTTTCCCCTGTTTAAGCACCAGTTTTTCCACACCCATTTTTGTTGCCAGCCACTTAATGCGCATACTGATTAAAAGGGCTTGAGCCTCTTTTGGTAAAGCACCAAAACGGTCAATTAGTTTCTGTTCAAAAACGTTGAGCTCTTCGTCGTTTTTAATGGTGCTTAACTCGTTATACAGGTTAAGCCTTTCGGTAATATTGTTTACATATTCGTCAGGGAATAGTAACTCGAAATCGGTATCGATCTGAATATCCTTAACGTATTCTTTTTCGGTAGTACCTTCCACTTCCTCATAAAGGTCCTTAAACTCATTTTCCTTAAGTTCCTCTATGGCTTCGTTCATGATCTTTTGGTAGGTTTCAAAACCAATCTCATTAATAAATCCGCTTTGTTCACCTCCTAATAAATCTCCGGCACCACGAATTTCAAGGTCTTTCATGGCGATGTTGAAACCGCTGCC
This sequence comes from Flavobacterium beibuense, assembly GCF_004151245.1. Classification (GTDB taxonomy): domain Bacteria; phylum Bacteroidota; class Bacteroidia; order Flavobacteriales; family Flavobacteriaceae; genus Flavobacterium; species Flavobacterium beibuense_A. The sequence continues at coordinate 124,352 of NZ_JUIW01000004.1, read as the reverse complement.
CAAATCGCTAAACTGCTCCAGTGCCTGAATACGCTTGCGGGCATCTTCGGTCATGGCAGAATACGGCGGTGTTATAAAGTAACAAAATGCCTTTTTATTGCTTCGGCCTACACGCCCGCGCATCTGGTGCAGGTCAGAAAGTCCGAAGTTATTGGCATTATTAATAAATATGGTATTGGCGTTAGGAACGTCAAGGCCGCTTTCTATAATGGTAGTGGCTACCAGTACATCAAACTCACCATCCATAAAGGCAAGCATAAGATCTTCCAGTTTTTTACCTTCCATTTGTCCGTGTCCTATACCAACCTTAGCTCCGGGAACAAGGCGTTGTATCATTCCGGCAACTTCCTTAATGTTCTCAATACGGTTATTAATAAAGTATACCTGCCCGCCACGCTCTATCTCATAAGAAATGGCATCGCGAATAATCTCTTCGTTAAATCCCACCACCTGCGACTCTATAGGGTAACGGTTAGGCGGAGGCGTTGTAATTACCGATAAGTCCCTGGCAGCCATAAGTGAGAACTGAAGTGTTCTTGGTATAGGAGTAGCCGTTAGGGTAAGGGTATCTACATTTTGGGCTATGGTTTTAAGTTTGTCTTTTACGTTTACACCAAACTTCTGTTCCTCGTCCACAATAAGAAGACCAAGGTTTTTAAAAACCACATTTTTATTGGTAAGCTGGTGCGTACCTATTATAATATCCAGTTTACCTTCGGCGAGGTCTTTAAGTGTTTCGCTTTTTTGCTTAGCCGTACGGAAACGGTTTATGTAACCTATGGTAACAGGCATATCCTTTAGACGCTCACGAAATGTTTTGTAGTGCTGGAACGCCAGTATGGTAGTAGGTACGAGTATGGCAACCTGCTTGCCGTTATCTACAGCCTTAAAGGCAGCACGTATAGCTACCTCGGTTTTGCCAAAGCCTACGTCACCACAAACAAGGCGATCCATTGGGCGTTCGCTTTCCATGTCTGCTTTTACATCGCGTGTTGCAGTAATCTGATCCGGAGTATCCTCATAAATAAAAGACGATTCCAGTTCTGCCTGCAGGTAACTATCGGGAGCATACTGGAAACCTTTTTCCAACCTGCGTTTTGCATACAGCTGTATAAGATTAAAGGCAATATGCTTAACCCTTGCCTTGGTTTTTTGTTTAAGGGTTTTCCAGGCACTCGATCCCAGTTTGTATATTTTGGGAGGCGTACCGTCCTTCCCGTTGTATTTTGATATTTTGTGTAGCGAGTGAATGCTTACATATACAATGTCGTTATCGGCATAAACCAGTTTAATTGCTTCCTGTGTTTTACCTTCCACCTGAATTTTCTGCAGTCCGCCAAATTTACCAATACCGTGGTCTATGTGGGTTACATAGTCTCCTACAGAAAGAGAGTTAAGCTCCTTAAGGGTAATGGTTTGCTTTTTGGAATAACCGTTTTTGATGCTAAACTTATGGTAACGTTCAAAAATCTGGTGATCGGTATAGCATGCAATCTGGTTCTCTTCATCTACAAACCCTTCATAAATTGGGAAAACAATTGTTTTGTATTGCTTGCGCACATCCTCGTGATTGGCATCGTCAAGGCTTTCAAAAATATCGTGAAAACGTTTTGCCTGCGACTCGTTAGAGCAAAACAGGTAGTTTTTAAATCCGTTATTATGGTTGTCGTTAAGGTTGTTAAGCAACAGGTCAAACTGTTTGTTGAATGACGGCTGCGGCTGAATGTAGAACTCAAAACTTTTTTGGGTTTTAAAAATCGGTTTTGAGGCCAGCTCAACAACCGTAAAGTCTAAAGCCCGTTTAACAAACGACTGCTGGTTAAGAAAAAGCTCTTCGGGAGAAGCATGCTTTATGTCTTTGCTTAGTTTTTCAAAAGCCTCACCTGCTTTGGTGAAAAGCGAATCCAACTGGCTTAAAAGCCCTTCGGTGTTTTGTATAAAGAGTACGGTCTTCTCATTAATATAGTCTAAGAAGCTTTCGCGTTTTTCCTGCAAAAACTTATTTTCCATATTAGGGATAACTGTAATTTTTTTCTGTTTTTCGAGTGAAAGCTGTGTTTCCACATCAAACGTACGGATACTGTCTACCTCATTGCCAAAAAACTCAATTCGATAAGGGTTGTCGTTAGAGAAAGAGAATACGTCTACAATACCCCCGCGTACCGAGAATTCTCCAGGTTCGGTAACAAAATCCACACGACGGAACTCATACTCAAACAGTACCTCATTAATAAAATCTATAGAAACCTGATCGCCTACCGCTACCTTAAGCGTATTCTTGTCAAGGTCTTTACGGGTAACTACCTTTTCAAAAAGAGCCTCGGGATAGGAAACTATTATTGCCGGTTTTTTGCGTGAGTTGATGCGGTTAAGCACTTCGGCTCTCAGTAGTACATTAGCATTATCGGTTTCCTCTATCTGGTAGGGCCTCCTGTAAGAACCGGGATAGAACAAAACATCGTTAGCTCCTGTAAGCTGTTCCAGGTCATTCAGATAATAAGCTGCCTCTTCCTTGTCTTTAAATATAAGAAGAAAAGGAAGTTCACTTTGCCTGAACAGCGGATCTATAACAAACGACAACGAAGAGCCGGTAAGCCCTTTTACATGAAGTTTATTTTCACGCTGTAAAAGGCTGTCGCTAATTTGTTTTACTTTGGCCGACTGACTGTATTTTTCTAAGATTTCCGGTTTCAATTTTCAGTTTTGGGTTTTAATTCCTTTAAAGGAGGGGCAAAAGGCTTTAACTTTTTAGAATCCATTTTTTTAGGCTTAGCAGGGGCAGGTTGTTTCTCTGCTTCAGGTATCATGTCTGGGTTGGCCATTCTTACGGTATCAAGAGCCATAAGCAGTTCTTCTTCGCCTTTTTCCATAGGGATTTCGCTAAAGCGTACCATTTCGTCCATTTGGTTTTGTATCGATGTGGTTTCTTTAGAGATTTCGTTAATGTACTGAATCACCTTTTTTTCCTGTACAACGGTAAGGTCAATGTAGGTGTATAGCGATCGTACTTTAGTCATTAAGACCCCAAGGCGGCTGCGCATTTGCGGCTGATTGAAAAAAGGAGGAATGGTTTTGTTAAGCTCTTCTGCTTTTTCGGCAATGGCTTTAACCTTTCCCCTGTATGCGTTAAGCGAACCGGTAGGCTTATCGGCCAGTTCGGCCTTAAACTGCTGCCATTCGTTCCACCCGTCAATTTTTGCCTTTACTTTTGGCGTAACGGGAGGAATGTTGAATTTCCAGTTTTTGTTTATTATCGTTAAAATGGAGTCATTATATTTTTGTGCCCTAATCGCTTCGGCAGCCCTAACCTGTTCATCATCATTACATGATAACATAAGAGCCGGAAGGCAAAGCAGTATAATGAATTTTAAATACTTCATAGTGTTTTTATTGCAAAGCAAATTTACAAATGTTAGGCCAATTTACCCGCAGCAGTAAAAAATAATAGCAGCTAAATAAAAATCATTACTAATTTGGGGATATCGTAATGAGTGAGGGGTGTAAATCACAATCTTTTAACAGATTGTTTTATATCCCAGTTAAATAAATGGATTTCATAATGGTAAAATATTATCTTTGCAACCACTAAACTTAAAATTATGGGTACGATTTTAATCATTGGCGCCTGTGGGCAAATAGGAACTGAGCTTACAAAAAAGCTTAGAAGCATATACGGAACAGATAAGGTAATTGCCTCTGATGTAAGAAAAGGTGATGCTGAATTTGTGGCTTCGGGCCCTTTTGAAGTGGTTAACGCCCTTGATTTTAACCAGGTTGAAGAAACTATCGAGAAATATAATGTTACCGATGTTTACCTGATGGCTGCGTTACTTTCGGCTACTGCCGAGAAAAACCCTGCCTTTGCCTGGGATTTAAATATGAACTCTCTTTTCCATGTGCTTAACCTTGCCAAAGCCGGGAAAATCCAAAAAATATTCTGGCCTTCAAGTATTGCGGTTTTCGGGCCTACAACCCCTAAACAAAATACACCGCAATATACTGTAATGGAGCCTTCTACTGTTTATGGAATCTCTAAGCAGTCGGGCGAAAGATGGTGTGAGTACTACCACAACATTTACGGTGTGGATGTAAGAAGTATACGTTACCCCGGCCTGATAAGCTGGTCTACGCCTCCGGGTGGTGGTACTACCGATTATGCTGTTGATATTTACCACAAAGCATTAGAGAACGGTGAGTATACCTGTTTCCTTAGTGAAGAAACAAGATTACCTATGATGTACATGGATGATGCCATCCGTGCGACTGTTGAAATTATGCAGGCTCCTGCCGAAGACATAAAAATAAGATCGTCTTACAACCTTTCGGCTATGGACTTTACTCCGAAAGAAATTACTCAGGCGATACAAAAGCACATGCCAGATTTCACCATCTCTTATGAGCCGGATTTCCGCCAAAAGATAGCCGACAGCTGGCCTCAAAGTATTGACGACAGCAGTGCAAGACAAGACTGGAACTGGAAACACGAGTTTGATCTTGATGCCATGACAACAGATATGTTAGAGCATTTAAGTGCAAAAGCAGAATAATAAAAAAGTCCCGCCATCGGCGGGACTTTTTTATTATTCTTTCATCTGTACACTTCTGTCATTTCGATACGCAGCATAGCGAAGTGAGAAATCTCAGAATATTCATTTAGTTACTTTTTTTCTTTCAGTTTTTCTATATAAGCATCCTCATATTTTGCTTTTAAAGGAATAACCTCTTTAATTACCTCGTTAGGAACTGTCATGGAAAGTACATAGTGTTTAATTTTCCATTCCTTTCCTTCCTTTTCCAGTACGCCAGACCCACGGCATCCTTTCATCCAGGTATCCAGTAATTCGTCAAACCAGGCAACCTTACCGTTTTTACTAAAGTATATGTTGCGCTCAACGGGCTTGAAATCCCAGGCACGGCCCTTATCAAAATAAGGTTTGGAGAAAGTTTCAAATGCTTTTTTGTCCCAGTTCTCGGCAGCATCGGTACCTATGTACCTGCCATCGTTGGCTATTTTGCCGAAGTATCCGTTATAGTCGGCATTAGCGGCTGCTTTATGCCAGTCGTTCAACAGTTGGTTAATAACGGTTGTTTCTTTTTCCGGATTTACAGTGGTATTGTTTTGTATAAGTAGTGTTGTTCCTATGGATAGTGCTGAAAGGAACAGAAATAATTTTTTCATGTTTACGTTTTAAGTAAAAATAGTAATTAAATGAGACACCTTTACCTTATACTACTTTTTAGTTATACAGCCTGTTTTTCACAACAGGCAAAAATTACGGCTTACAGACTCCTTATTGAAGATGATGACGGGCCTTGTTGTGTTAAATATTATATTGAAGATGGTAACACAGATTATTTTTTTAATTACGTTACAGCACAGTCAACCGATACTGTAATGGCAAACAGGCTGCTTGCAATAAACAGGGAAGCAAAGAAAAAAAGGGGGTTGAATTTTGGTGCGGGGAAGGGACTTTAGGGGGAGATATGATTCATAATATGGTGGTTGTTGAAAAGGATAATATAAGGGATACTATATACTTAACCCAACAAAACTCTTATATAGTTTTCCCTAATGAACATAAAGCATACCCGGGCAGTAAACTTGTTTTAAGAAAATCACTTACAGGAGTTATAAAAGAGTTTTTTGAATTTGACTTCCAGAAAGATTTACGGTCTATGTTTATGGGTAAAATAGATAAGATACCTTTAAATAAGGTGCTGTTTAAAGGTAAAAATCTCAAAGGCTTTACTAAAGATAAATTTGAAAAAGAGTTTGGGAAGCTTAAAAAACTGGATGAAAAGCTGAGCTATGACGGGGCTTTTGTAAGCTATAGCTTTGAAGGAAATGTATATAGTTTTATTAATGATGTACTGCTGGATAATGTTGAGGTAAATAATCCGGATTCAGGATGGGAAATAGATGGCTTATCCATAGGCAATAAGCAGGAACTGTTTTTAGAAAAGTATCCTGTATCGATGTCTTTTAATGTTATTAGTTCAAAGAAATTTGAGGATTATAAAAAAGAACAATTACACTGGCTCCATTTTAGCGAAAATGAAGGTTCTATAGGTTACTGGATTAAAGATGGTGTGTTAAATCGATTTTCAATCGGCTATTAAAACCCTAATATGATTTTAGCAATAGTAAAGTAGATAAGGATACCGCAAATATCATTACTTGTAGTGATAAACGGGCCCGTGGCCAAAGCGGGGTCAATACCTACTTTATTGAGAAAAATAGGAATAAAAGTACCGATAAGTGAGGCAATAATAATAACTGAAACTAACGATACACTTACTGTTAAGCCTAGTTCGTAGCTAACGCCTAAAACGATATGGCTACCTGCTATAAGGATAAGTGCCAATAATGAGCCGTTTAAGAGGCTTAAAAGGATCTCTTTAACAAGTCTTCTCCATAGCGATCCGCTAATGGTGTTATTAGCTAAACCCTGTACAATAATAGCAGATGATTGTACACCTACATTACCTGCCATAGCGGCAATAAGCGGAGTGAAGAAGAACAGCTCTTTGTGGTTGTCCATTGCACCACTAAATGTATTTAGGAGTCTTACACTTATAAACCCTCCTAAAAGGGCAAGAACGAGCCACGGCAGTCTCGCGCGGGTAAGTTCGATTATGCTGTCATCGGCTTCAACGTCCTGCGAGATACCTGCTGCCAGCTGATAATCCTTGTCGGCCTCTTCCTTAATAACGTCTACGATGTCATCAATGGTAATACGGCCCACGAGCCTGCCCAGCTCATCCACAACCGGAATTGCTTCCAGGTCATACTTTTGCATTATACGGGCTACCTCCACATCGGGAGTGTCAACCTTTACAAAATCCACTTTAGGGATATAAACTTCGCTAATAGGTGTTTTGGTAGAAGTAGTTAGCAGGTCTTTTAGGGAAAGCCTTCCCTTTAGCCTGTTTTCATCATCTACTACATATATGGAGTGTACACGCTGCACATTTGCCGCCTGTTCCCTCATTTCTTTTACACAGGTAAGTACGTTCCAGTTTTCGTTAACCTTTACAAGCTCTTTACCCATCAAACCACCGGCACTGTCTTCGTCATAACGCAAAAGGTCTACAATGTCCTTTGCGTGCTCAACGTCTACAAGTTCAGAGATTACCTCTTCTTTTCGTTCCTGCGGTAGTTCGGCAATAATATCGGCAGCGTCATCGGTACTAAGTTCGTCAAGCTCTTCGGCAATTTCCTTTGGCGAAAGTTCACGAAGAATCTTTTCCCTTACCTCTTCATCCAGCTCAAGAAGTATCTCGGCTGTTTTTTCGCTGTCGAGTATGTGGAATATATAAATAGCCTCGGAGTCATCGAGGTCGCCCATAATTTCGGCGATATCAGCATAGTGGAGATCATGAAGAAGGTCCTGTAGTTCCTTTTCACGGTTCTCACTTATTAATTGCTCGATCTGAGCAATAAAATCCCTGCTGATTTTAAACTCCATTGGCCGCTATTTTTTTTGTTAGTTCAATAAATTCTTCGGTAGACAGTTGCTCCGGGCGAAGGTCAAAGATACTATCTTCCTTTAAATTATCAGAAAGGTTGAATGTTTTTAAACTGTTACGAAGCGTTTTTCTGCGCTGGTTAAAGGCAGTTTTTACCACATTAAAGAAAAGCTTTTCGTCTACCGGAAGGTGGTAGTTTTCTTTTCGGCGCAGGCGCAGTACGCCCGACTTTACCTTTGGTGGCGGGTTAAACACATGCTCCGGAACGGTAAACAGATATTCAGCATCATAAAAAGCCTGTGTAAGTACCGAAAGGATACCATAGGTTTTGCTGCCTTTTTTCTCGCAAACGCGTTCTGCAACCTCTTTTTGAAACATCCCGGCAAATTCAGGAATTCTGTCTCTCATTTCCAGTGTACGGAAAACAATTTGTGATGAAATGTTATAAGGGAAATTACCGATAATGGCAAACTGCTCGTCACCAAAATCCTTAGTGATGTTGTATCTTAAAAAATCCTGAGATATTATCTTACCGTGCAGTTTAAAATAGTGTGCATTAAGATACTCAACCGATTCGTTGTCAATCTCAATTACATACGTTTCTATGGGTTTCTCCAAAAGGTATTTGGTTAATACGCCCATACCCGGACCTATTTCCAGTATTTTATTATAACCCTCAAGGGAGAGGGTATCTGCTATGTCTTTAGCAATGCTTTCGTCCGTAAGGAAGTGCTGCCCAAGATGTTTTTTTGCTTTTACTTTATCCATCGTCATTAAAAATATAGGCCTGCAACACTACAGGCACAGGCAGCGTTATTGCTAATTGCGTTTAAACTCGTGTAACAGTTCCAGTTCGGTTCTGAAAGCAAGCATTTTGTCGCCAAAAAGCCTAAGGCCTTCTTCCCTTAATTTAGGGGCGTCTTCCTGATAATACCTTTCCAGCATCTGTTTGTTCTCGGCAAAGTATTGTATAGAATAGGTAGTACCTCCCATTTCCTCAACGATAAGTACCTTAACCATTTTAGCTTCCACAAACTTTCCGGTAGCAAGTACTTCCGGTATATGTTTGTCTTTCATCCAGCTAAGCCATTGGTCATGTACGGTATCGTCTATATTTATTGTTACGTTATATATTATCATGAAATGTAAATTTGGTAATTCGTTAATCCGATTATTTGGAACAACCGATGCAAAGGTACAATTTAATTAGCTGTTTGCATCACCCCTAAGCTGCCTGTATTGTTTTCTGGCTTCCACAAAATGGATACTGTCCTGGTGGTTGAAAATTACCTTTTCATACAAAGGCATGGCCGTATCGGGATCTTCCAGCTGTTTGTTATATATCTCTGCCGAATAGAACAGTGCCTCATCCACATAGATACCATCGGCATAATTGTCTATTATCTGCTTGTAGTATTGCAGGGCAAGGTCATACTGTTTTTGTTCTTCATACAGCCTGCCTATGCGAAGCAGGGTAACATCCTGAATGCTTTGGGTCTTGTCGTTTGCCAGTATGTCCTTATACGCGTCAAGTGCTTCGGTTCTTTTGTTCTGGTACAGTTTAAAGTCGGCACGAGCAAACTTTTTAAGAGCTGTTTGAGTACTGTCTTCCACAGTATTATCAATTATAAGCAGGTAAAGCTCCAGGGCGTCATTGGCAATTAGCTGCGATGATGACGATTTAAGAACCTTAAGCTGTTTTTGTGCCCACTCAAAATCACCTTTAAAATAACTTGCCTTGGCTACTTTAAGACTGGCTTCGTGTGCTACGGCATCGTTTTTAAGATCGTCTTCAATCTGGGCATAATAAATAATTGCCTGATTGAATTTCTCATCCAGCAGTAATATATCCGAAAGCTTCATTTTTACTTTGGCTTTCTGGTAGCGGTTAAGCTGTTGGTCCAGTGTTGTGTTAAGCGTATTTATACCGGCCTGTGTGTTTTTTAAATGAAAGGCTTCAAAGTCGGCTTTAAGGATCTGCACATCCAGTGTTGTAGGTCCGGTTCCATACTGTGTAAGCAGATTGTTAATGCGCTGCTCTATGGCAGGATATTCTTTTTCGGTACTATCTTTTATATCTGCTGCAATAAGGTGTTCATGTGCCTGTAACAGCAGGTCAGGGTCTGTGGTATTTTCAAGGATAAAACCATATATCTCGCGTGCGGTTTCCGTTTCGTTTTCATCGGCAGCTACTCTTGCGAGTATAACAATGTTGTTAAAGGTGTCAGGATCACGCCTAAAAATGGCCTTTTCCTGAATAAACGCTTTACCGTAATCTTTTTCCTGAACATAGAACCAACTTAAGAAGTGATTCCAAAAGATATCCTGATTTTTCTGGGTATTTACAAGGAGTGCTTTGCGTAATGAAGTATTGAAAGTGTTGCTCTCCTCATTCATGAATCGGGAAAGCTGATTTTGTACCACAGGCAATGCCTGCTTGTTGTTATAGGAATAGCTAAGCAGTCGCTCTATCATCAGGTCTATATTGCCTAACTGTCCCTGTAGCAAAGCCATTTGATAATCAAAGTTCAGGCTTTTGTTTATAGAGGTAGCGGTTTCATAAGCTTCCAGAGCTTTTTCTACCTGTACCTTCTGTTCAAAAGTTGAAGCTACGGCATAAACGTTTGAAGGGTTTTGTGCTACGGTTTCTATTGCTTTGTTATAATTCTTTTCAGCCTTTTCCTTATCGCCCTGTAACTGATAGTTGTAACCAAGCTCTACATACAGGTAAGGTTTTTCGGTGCTTTTAAGCTTTTCGTTAATAAGCTTTTCGGCTTCGCCATATTGTTGTAGCTGCTGATAGCAGGCAATGATTTTCTGAATAAAAAAAGTGTTGTTTTGATGCCTTGCATCAAGGTCCTGATAGATAACAAGTGCTTTTTCAAACTCGCCTTTTTCAAAATAGTTTTGTGCCAGCTGCTCGTTTTGTGCAAACACTGCAACCGACCACATAAAGGTTATAAGGGCAAATACTTTTTTCATATCAAAATTCAATTTCGTTGGGCCACTTCAGGTTTGCTAAGTTAATCAATTCATTTGTTTCTATGTCTTCCCAGGTAGTTTGAATTAAACTGTTGTCATTGTCATCAAATAATTTTTCTCCTGTCGTGATACTCTTTTTACCGGTAAGGAAATTAATACTTACTTCGGTAATGTCGCCAATGTTCCTGCTGGACTCCCATAAGTCATAACCTATAAGTACAAACCTGCTATCCTGATAGCGTAACCTAAATGTTTCTCTGCTTATCCCATAACTGCCGCAGGACATCCAGGTATGAAAGTTTATGCTAAGCACACCTTTTGTAATTGACATTTCTTCGGCTTCGGCAAGAGGGTCTTCCAGGCAGGGAGACTCTATGTCGTTTTGCGAAGGGATAAAACTTTTGTTGAGGGTATTGAGTATATATCCTTTTTTATCCTTAAACAGGATAAGAAGATAACGCGGATTTAGATTCAGTAGCTGTGAGCCAAAATTTTCATTGGTAACAAAGTTGGCGGGGTCGGTATTTTCAATCACCATTGCTATATCCTCCGCCTTATCCTTGTTAAGGTCACCGGATGCAGAGGAGATAATTTTCCAGCCTTTAGGAACAAAATCTTCTGTGGTTTTACCCTGTTGAGGTATAACAGGACCGGCACTTTGTGCAAATGCTATGGCTGATGCCAGAAAGGCGATAAAGGCAAACGGTTTTTTCATAGCAAAAATTGTAACAAATTTACTAATTTATTTATTCCTTCTCAAGCCATTTGGTAATGGCTTGAAATCAATAGTTTTGAATAAACTTATTGTGTCATTAAAACTAACTTCTTTATTGTCCAGATAAAGGAATACTTCAGTTTTTGAATTCGAATATATTGATACCGAATCTTTGTCAGAATATAATACACCTTGGTTAAAAAAAATGATGTCCTTATTATAGTTTATCATATTGTTTAGATTAAACCTGGAATTCAAATCGTCTACTTCATGTTTAAAATATTCTTCCTTCTCTGTTTTATTTAATTTTACGGTTCTGTTTTTAGTTTTTAAAAATAGTACCGGTGTATTAAAAAGTTTTTTTGCCTGGATATGGTATTCAATTCGATCAATATAAAGCCCTTGGCCTTGATTATTTCCCGTGTATTTATAAACAACAATAGAATCTATTAAATACTTGTCGATTTCAAATGAATGATATTGGGTATTATCCTTACAGGATGCAAACACCCCGATAATAAATAGAACAATTAATAAATTATTTATCTTTTTCAAGCCCATATTCACCTAAATTTAATCCAAATTCTTTCATTAAAAATAATAAATCTTCCATAATATGACCATATCCTAATTTCATTCCTTCATATTCTTCTTTAGTCAGACCAATTCTGTCATTTTCAATAAAATCAACTTTAGATTTTATTGAGGATATTAATTCAAAAACGAAATGTTTGTAATCTATATTTTCCATAATTAATATTTATTTGGATAATCTAAAGTTTACTGTTTTTCAGCCCGGAAAGCCTTACGCCCTTTTTCCTAACTGTAATCAATTCCGTTATAGAAACGGTTGGGTATCTGTATTTCGAAGGATATAATAAAAAACGCGGATAATACCTGGTTTAGCATTATCCGCGTTTTGGTATAGTAATAAATTTACTAATTTATTATATCAAAACCGGTGTAAGGACGTAAAACTTCCGGAACCACAATACCCTCAGGAGTCTGGTAATTTTCAAGTATACCTGCAAGTACCCTTGGTAATGCTAATGAACTTCCGTTAAGTGTGTGTGCCAAATGATTTTTGTTGTCCTTATCACGGAAACGAAGTTTTAGCCTGTTTGCCTGGAAGGTCTCAAAGTTAGAAACCGAGCTGATTTCCAGCCAACGATCCTGAGCTGTTGAAAACACTTCAAAGTCATAAGTAAGTGCCGATGTAAAGCCCATGTCGCCACCACATAATCGTAAGATTCTGTATGGAAGCTTTAATTCCTGTAAAAGTGTTTTTACGTGCTCTACCATGCCGTCCAACGCTGCATAGCTATTATCAGGGTGCTCTACACGAACTATCTCTACCTTGTCAAACTGGTGAAGACGGTTAAGTCCGCGAACGTGTGCACCATAAGATCCCGCTTCTCTCCTAAAACACGGAGTGTATGCTGTACAAAGTACCGGAAGCTCATTTTCAGGGATGATAACATCGCGGAAAAAGTTAGTTACCGGAACCTCAGCCGTAGGGATAAGGTACATATCGTCAAGACCTACATGGTACATTTGGCCTTCTTTGTCTGGAAGCTGGCCTGTACCGTACCCTGATGCCTCGTTAACAAGGTGAGGTACCTGATACTCTTTGTAGCCTGCATCTGTATTTTTGTCTAAGAAATAAGTAATAAGTGCGCGCTGCAGCCTTGCTCCCTTACCTTTGTATACAGGGAAACCTGCTCCGGCAATCTTGTTACCTAATTCAAAATCGATAATGTCATATTTTTTAGCCAGTTCCCAGTGTGGCAGGGCACCTTCAAAAAGCTGTGGGATATCACCTTCACGGTGTACCTCCAGGTTATCTTCCGGGGTTTTACCTGCAGGAACAATGTCTGCCGGTAGGTTAGGCAGTTTGTAAAGTACCTGTAGCAGATCTTCCGAAACTTTATTAAGCTCTTCGCTAAGTTCTTTGCTCTGTTCTTTAAGCTGGCCTGTTTTTTCTTTTAAAAGCAAAGCTTTTTCTTTTTCGCCTGCTTTCATCATTTCTCCAATGTCTTTAGATAGCTTGTTGGATTCCGATAAAACAGTATCAAGCTCTACCTGGGTAGACCTTCTTTTTTCATCAAGGGCAATTACCTCATCTACCATTTCGGTAGCATCAATGTTCCTTTTGCCCAAAGCCTCAATTACTTTCTCTCTGTTTTCTCTGATAAATACTGTCTGTAACATGGATATGGTTTTTTATAAAGTGAGCAAATTTAATGAATTGTTTTAATTAATACCCGTGCCTAACCAAAGTTTAAAGTATGGTTTTTTAAGAATTAAGGCGCTAAAAAACAGGTTTTTCTGTTTACATTTGAAAAAAATAGCTTTAATGAGAAGAAATATACTTACTGTTTTAGGTTTGCTTGCCTTTTTTTCGGCATTTCCTCAAGGCTCTGATACAGAGATACAACAGATTGCCGAAGCCGAAATGAAATCGGCTTTTACACTAAAGGATCTTACTACAAATCCTGATACCGAAAATTATGATATTACCTACCACAGGCTTGAATTTACGGTAGACCCTGCTGTGTTTTTTATAACGGGCAGCGTAACCACAAATTATATTGCACTGGAGGATATGACGACCATTACTTTCGATCTTACAAGTCAGCTTTCGGTAAGTTCGGTTAAGCAGGGCAATACCAACCTTAGTTTTACCCAAGGCGGAAACGAACTTGTAATTACCTTGCCTCAGGTGCAGCTACAGGGAGAGGAAGGTACGGTTACCATAAACTATTCGGGATCGCCTTCCACACAGGAAGTGGCTTTTAACCTTTCCACACACAACGGCATACCCGTAATGAGTACACTGTCTGAACCCTATGGAGCAAAAGACTGGTGGCCGTGCAAGCAGGATCTTAACGATAAGATAGACAGTATAGATGTGTATATAACGGCACCACAACAATATACCAGTGTTTCTAACGGTGTAGAGCAGTCGCAGGAACTGGATGGTGAAGGATTTAAAACAACACATTTTAAGCACGAATACCCTATTCCGGCATACCTTATTGCCATTGCGGTTACCGAGTATAGTATCTATACACAACAGGCGGGTACGGCTCCTAATACTTTCCCGATAGTGAACTATATCTATCCGGAGAATTTTGAAACTGCCCAACAGCAGCTTGCCGTAACACCGGCTATTATGAGCCTGTTTGAAAACCTGTTTGAAACCTATCCTTTTTCTAATGAAAAGTATGGTCATGCCCAATGCAACATAAACGGGGGTATGGAGCATACCACAGTATCGTTTATGGTAAACTTCGGGAGGAACCTAATAGCCCACGAATTGGGGCATCAGTGGTTTGGAGATAAGGTTACCTGCGGTTCATGGAGTGATATTTGGCTTAACGAAGGTTTTGCCACTTACCTTTCGGGTCTGGTTATAAAAGAGCTTGATGGCGATTTTAGTTTTGTAAACTGGAAAGGGGAAAGAATAATAAACATTACATCGGCACCGGGTGGCAGTGTTTACATACCGGAAACCCAGCTTAATGATGTAGGGCGTATTTTTAGCAGTAGGCTTAGTTATAATAAGGGAGCTATGGTGGTGAGCATGCTTCGTTATGTATTAGGTGATGAGGATTTTTTTCAGGGAATACGTAATTATCTTGATGATGAGGCACTGGCCTACAGCTATGCTACCACACCCGATTTACAGGCGCATCTTGAAGCTGCATCGGGAATGGACCTGACCGAATTTTTTAACGATTGGGTGTACAATCAGGGATATCCTATTTATGATGTTACAACGCAGGATTTAGGTGGCGGACAGGCAAAGATTACCATAAATCAAGAGCAGTCGCATAATTCGGTTGATTTTTTTGAAATGCCTGTAAAAGTAAGGCTGTTAAGCAGTGCAGGAGAGACTTTTGATGTGTTACTTGACCATACCTTCAGCGGACAGGAATTTACGGTCAATGTACCTTTTGCCATTGCCGGATTTGAATTTGACCCCGAAAAAGATATCATCTGTTCTAACAGTGCGTTTTTAAGCAGGCCACAGTTTAACCTTTCTCAGGTAAAGTTATACCCTAACCCCGTTAAGGAGGAACTGCATATTACCCTTCCTCAAAATGCGACTATACAAAATGCGGTATTTTATGATGTGTTAGGGCAAAGAGAAATGGAAACAGGCCCGCAAACGCAATGGAATGTGTCGCAGCTTTCACCCGGTATCCATTTTATAAACCTTATAACTAATGGAGGTGAAGTAACCCTTAAATTTATAAAGGAATAAAAAAGTGCATAGCTGTCATTTCGAACCGTAATGAAATGCAGGGAGAAATCTCTAGTTGATTTATTTATGAGATTTGTCACTTCGCTGTGCTTTGTATCGAAATGACAAAAAGATAAAAAAAGAGGCCCTGAGCCTCTTTTTTTATTTTACCAGTTCCAGCTTATTAAGCTCGGTGGTTATAAAGTCTATTTCTTCTTTGTTAAGCTTTACGTTAATTGCCTTTGCGTTTTGTACCGATTGCTGTGCATTTCTTGCTCCGGCAAGTGCAATGGTAATGCCCGGCTGCTCTATTGTCCAGCGTAATACTAACTGAGAAAGCGTGGCATTTTTATCATCGGCCAGAGGCTTAATCTTAGTAAGGAATTCGTTAGTACGTTTCAGGTTTTCATCTTTAAAGAAGTAAAGTTTGGCACGGTGATCACCTTGCTCAAACTGATGTCCCGGCTGCATTTTTCCGGTTAACAGGCCACGTTCCAACGGACTGTAGGCAATAATAGATTTACCCGACTCAATAGTATAAGGAATAAGCTCCCTTTCTATATCGCGTTTAACCATACTATAAGGAACCTGGTCTGATACAATGTTTACATATTTATTGGCTTCCTGAACTTGTGCTGCATTGTAATTGCAAACCCCGGCATGGCGTACTTTACCTTCTTTTATAAGTTGGGCAACCGCTTCCATACTTTCCTGGATAGGAGTAGTGCTGTCAGGCCAGTGTATCTGGTACAGGTCAATATAGTCGGTCTTTAACCTTCTAAGGCTGTCTTCACACTCTTTGATTATGCTTTCCTTTCCGGCATATTTATAAATATCAATATCCTGACCCTGATTGTTTTTGCTGCTCATGGCAAAGTCACCTTTAGCCAGATCCCAACGCATACCATATTTTGTAATGATCTCTACTTTATCGCGGGAAATATTCTGAACCGCTTCGGCAACAATCTCTTCGCTGTCGCCCTGCCCGTAAATGGGCGCGGTGTCTATAGAAGTTACACCTTCGTCATAGGAAGCCTGAATGGCGTGTATGGCATCCTTACGCTCTGTGCCACCCCACATCCATCCTCCGGCAGCCCATGCGCCAAAAGTTATTGCTGATAATTTTAAATCGGAGTTTCCTATTTTTCTGTATTCCATTTTTTAGTTGAATGTTTTTATTATTAATTGATTTATCGGATAAACAGGTGACCTATGGATTTGATTCTCGTTACCATTATGGTAATACCAAACCCAAAGATACCAATTATAGCAAAAGAAATTTTAAGTCCGAACGCTTCGGCAATATAACCAATAACCGGAGGACCCAGCATGAATCCTAAAAAGCTAATGCTCGATACCATAGTAAGTGCTATACTGGGGGCAATATCGGGAGTGCGACCCGCAAGGCTGTAAACTGTTGGGACAACTGTAGAAACACCTATTCCCACAAGCATAAAAGAAAGGGCAGCAGTTACTATATAAGGAAGTAAAACGGCACTCAATAATCCTACTGAAATAAGGCAGCCGCTTACCTGTAATACTTTTTTACGCCCAAAACGCTGTACTACCCAATCGCCTAAAAAACGGCCTGTTGCCATCATAAGCATAAATGAAGTATAGCCTAAAACCACCAGACTGGCAGGGGCTTTTACAACATCTTTAAAATATACACCGCTCCAGTCAAACATAATGCCTTCACTAAGCATACAGCAAAAGCCTATTACGCCCAGCCACATAAGCGTGGGATTAAGCTTGGGAAAGCCTTTTTTCTTTGTTTGTTCTTTCGGTTTGTTCTTAACCCTTACAAGGTATTTAAAGTTAGTGGCTACAACAATAAGCAAAGCGCATGATACGATAATGAAATGCAGTAAGGGGCTTAAATTCAGTGCTGTCATCCCCAGGCTTATTACTGCCCCGGTAAAACCCGCAATGCTCCATGCCCCATGAAACGATGACATGATAGCGCGTTTGTAAAGCCCTTCGGCATAAATACCCTGAGTGTTTACCGAGATATTGGTAAGGTTACTGCACATACCAAAAAAGAACAGGGCTAACAGTAAATGCCAGCGTTCTGTACCCAAACCTAGTGTGGTAAGGCTTATAACGTACAGGCTTATACCTATTACAGCTGTTTTATGGCTTCCGTACTTTGAGGCAAGCCTTCCTGAAAAAGGCATGATAAACAGTTGTCCAAAGGGAATGGCAAACAAAACGGTACCCAAATCGGCTTCAGACAGGCCGAGGGATGTCTTAATATCGGGGATACGGCTTGCCCATGTGGCAAAACAAAGGCCCATGGAAAAGTAATACAGCGATACTGCCCATCGTACCCTGTTTAGATAAGAGACTTTTACATCCTTATACTGCTTTTTATATTGCAGTACGCCTGTTGCCATGTCGTCGCGCTTTACTTCCAATTGCTGAAAGGTTATTTGTTTAAAAATTCGGTTAATGGTTTAATAAACCTGTCATAGGCCTCAATGTGCGGCAGATGCCCTATGCCGTCTATCTCCACCAGTGTGGCATTTTTAATCTTTTGTGCTGTTTCCTTACCCAGCTTAGGGTAATTGCCTAACTGTTCCTGAGCTTCTTTTGGAGCCAGTGCCTTACCTAAGGCGGTACGGTCACGCTGCCCAATAATAAGCAGAGTAGGCATAGTAAGGTTTTTAAACTCATAGCATACCGGTTGGGTAAAGATCATATCGTAGGTTAATGCCGAGTTTTTGGCAATTACAGGATAATCCTTATTAAGTGTCCAACCTGCCAGTATATTAACCCAGGGGGCATATTCAGGTTTCCATTTGTTGTCGTAGTAAAAGGTAAGCTGATAGTTCTTTATTTTTTCATAATTCTGTTTCAGCTCGGTCTGGTACCAGTCGTCCACACTTTGGTAAGGCACAACCACTTTCCAGTCCTCAAGTCCTATAGGGTTTTCCAGTATAAGTTTTTCGGTCATATCAGGATACATAAGCGCAAAGCGTGTAGCAACCATTCCTCCCATTGAATGGCCCAGTATATTTACTTTTGTTATACCAAGCTGGTCTAAAATTGCTTTGGTATTCTCTGCCAGTAACTGAAAACTGTATTGAATATCGGTTACTTTAGACGATTTACCAAAACCTATCTGATCGGGTATTATTACACGAAAACCCTGTTTGGAAAGGTCTTTTGCTGTGTGCCCCCAGTAAGCCCCGCAAAAGTTTTTGCCATGCAGGAGCATTACCGTTTTTCCGTTTGGTTTTTCGGGCTTCACATCCATATAAGCCATGGCTAACTGATGTCCCTGTATGTTGAGAGAAATCTCACTTACCGGAAAAGGGTATTCTATATTTTCCAACCTAAGTCCTGAAACCTCGGGTTTATTGTCCTGAGCTTTAAGGGTTAGTCCTAAAAGCATGAGTAATAGTAAAACCGTTTTTTTCATGGTTTAAAATTAGATACTATCTTTTATTTTGAGTTATACAATTTTATCATAATGTTGTGCCATATTAATGCCACGCACTTACTTGGGTAAGATAATCTAACTGTTCTTTAGTAATAGCCAGATCGGGAGCTTTTATAATGCTGTCCAGTTGTTTAAGGTTGGTTGCGCTTACTATAGGTGCCGTAACCGAAGGACGATGAATAAGCCATGCCAGTGCAACTGTAGCCGGAGAAGTGTTAAGTTCAGCAGCTATCTTGTCCAGAGTATCAAGTATTTTCATTCCCCTTGCATCAAGATATTTTGCTACTCCACCACCACGCTGGCTTTTACTCAGGTCGGCTTCACTACGGTATTTTCCGGTAAGGAAACCACTTGCCAGTGAAAAGTAGCTTATAACCCCTAAATTATGTTCCAGACAAACCTCTTCAAGGCTGGCTTCAAAAGGCTCTCTTTCATAAAGGTTATAATGCGGCTGAAAGGTAACATAAGAAGGTAGTTTCTGCTCAAAGGAAATACGCATGGATGCCTGAAGCCTTTCGGTAGAAAGGTTAGAAGCGCCAATGTAACGAACCTTGCCTTCTTTTATCAGTTGGTCATAAGCTTCAAGAGTTTCCTCAATAGGGGTGGTTTCGTCATCCCAGTGGGTTTGGTATAAGTCGATATATCCTGTCTGTAGTCTTTTAAGGGAATCTTCGGCAGCCTTAAGGATGTACTTTTTGGAAAGGTTACGTTTGCCGCTTCCCATATCGCCACCTACTTTAGTAGCTATAATAACCTTGTCACGATTATTATTCTTTTTTAGCCAGTTGCCTATAACGGTTTCCGATTCCCCTCCGTTATTACCGGGAGCCCAACGTGAGTATATATCTGCAGTGTCTATAAAATTAAAACCGGCACCTGTAAAGGCATCCAGTATTTCAAAAGAGGTTTTTTCATCTATCGTCCAGCCAAACACATTTCCCCCAAAGGTTATAGGGAAAACCTGAAGATCAGACTTTCCTAATTGACGTTTTTGCATGATAGTTTATTTTAGTTGAATAACTTTTTTCTCTTTGCTGCTTTGTATAGCAGCATCTATAACCTTCATTACCTTAACGCCGTCTTCTGCAGGAACAGGTTCCGGCTTATCTTCGGTAATAGAATGGTATAATGCATCAAAAAGGCCGTAGTAATTGCCCGGGCGCGTAGGGATATGCCCGCGGTATACTTCACCATGTTTCTCGGTATGCAGTATCCCGGCCTTATCTTCCGGTTCTATTCCCCAACCTTCAAGAGTAGGTTTTTTTCCGGTTTTAAGTTCGTCTTCCTGAATGTCGCCACGGCTTTTAAGGAAAGATCCTTTAGTACCGTGAACGGCATAAGCAGGTACAGCTTCCCTAAAAAAGAAACCTGCCCTAAGCCCTACTCTCTTATCCGGATAATACAAGAGTATATCCATCAGGTCGTCTACAAGTGAATTTTTTCGGGTAATCCTTAAATCGGCAAAAACCGCATCGGGTAATCCAAAGAGATGTATTGCCTGATCAATAAGGTGAGAGCCAAGGTCCTTTAAAACTCCTGCTCCTGCATTAGCGGTTTCCTTATGTGTTTTGGGGCTAAGGTTAGGGTTGTATCGGTCAAACCTAAACTCTGCTTCAACAACATCGCCCAGCAGTTTTTCGTCTATAACTTCCTTAACGGTTTTAAAATCGCTGTCCCAACGGCGGTTTTGATATACCGAAAGTTTCAGCCCTTTTTGTTTGGCAAGGTCACGAAGTTCTTCGGCCTCTGCGGTTGTGGTGGTAAAAGCTTTCTCTACCAGGGCATGTTTACCTGCTTCAAGTACTTTTTTGGCATATTCATAATGTGTTTCAACCGGAGTATTAACTATAACCACATCTACATCATCATTTAAAAGCTCTTCGAGTGAACCATAGCTTTTTACTTCGGGATAATCCTGCTGTATAAGTTTTTTGCTGCGTTCCCAGGAACCGGTTAGCTCAAAGCGCGGATGCAGCTCTAAAAAGGGTGCATGAAACACTTTGCCGGACATGCCATAGGAAAGCAGGGCTGTTTTTAGTTTCTTCATAATTATTAACAGATGTTGCGGTTAATTACAGAGAAAGCACAGACAGCCTGAAGACCATTGCGGATTAGTCTTCGAGCTGTGCCCTTTCATATTGTTTAGGCCAAATAACATTGGCTTTAAGTTCGTGTGCAAAGTTAAGTGCAAGATTAGGATCACGAAGCGATTCACGGGCAAAAAACACCAAATCGGCCTGATTTTTTTCCAATATTTCTTCTGCCTGATGTGCTTCGGTAATTAGTCCGACAGCTCCGGTGTGTATACCTGTTTCTTTTTTAATGCGTTCGCTTATGGGAACCTGATAGTTAGGTGCTGTAGGAATGTTTTGGAAATGCACAGCCCCGCCGGACGAACAGTCAATTACATCCACCCCTTTTTCTTTCAGCAGTTTTGCCAGTTTAACAGAATCGTCTATCTCCCAACCTCCGGCAGCCCAGTCGGTACCTGAAATACGTACAAATAAAGGCAGGTCATTAGGCCATTCCGATTTAACGGCCTCCAGTATTTCGATCAGCAATCGGGTACGGTTTTCAAAACTTCCCCCATATTCATCAGTACGCTTATTGCATAGCGGCGATAGGAACTGATGGATAAGGTAGCCATGAGCTGCATGTATTTCCAATACTTTATAGCAGGCCTCGTGAGCCCTTTTGGTGGCAGCCTTAAAATCGGCAATTACCTTTTTAATATCAGCTGTGCTCATTTCCCTTGGTGGGTGCGTATCGTTGTCATAATAAGGTATGGCACTTGGAGCTACCGTTTGCCATCCGTTTTCGGCTTCGGTAAGCTTGCGTCTTTCCTGCCATGGGGCCGATGTGCTTGCCTTTCTGCCGGCATGCGCCAGCTGAATGCCGGGAATAGCATTTTCCTGCATTATAAAAGCAGTTATCTCTTTATATTTCTCGATGTGTTCATCTTTCCATATGCCCAAATCTTCGGGAGTTATGCGCCCTTCGGGAGAAACGGCGGTTGCTTCCTGTATAATAAGTCCCGCACCGCCAATGGCCCGTGCGCCTAAATGCACCAGGTGCCAATGATTGGCAAAACCGTCTTCGGCCGAATACTGGCACATAGGGGATATTACAATACGGTTTTTAAGAATTATACTTTTTATTTGAAGTAATGAAAACAATTTTGAAGCCATAATCTTACTTTTTGAGGTTAAAAGAAGTAATCAAAAAACAGATGCTTTTGATGGTAAAATCCAATTAACAGATTTTACAAAACGTAAAGTTACCTTACAAAAAGCAAAGTTAAAACGTGTAGGGCTATTATTAACAAACATTTAAATAGGATAACGTTTGAAATTAAATGTCCGATAGTAATCAGAAAATGCTATTTTTGTGCGTTAACAGAGTAAAATTGACAAATGGAAGTAGTAATAAAACTCTCTCAGTTTTTATTGAGTTTATCTTTATTGATCGTGCTGCATGAGCTGGGGCACTTTATACCGGCTAAGTTATTTAAGACCAAAGTTGAAAAGTTCTATCTTTTCTTTGATATAAAATACTCACTTTTTAAAAAGAAAATAGGTGAAACCGTTTATGGTATTGGCTGGCTGCCTCTTGGGGGGTATGTAAAAATTGCCGGTATGATAGACGAGAGTATGGACAAGGAGCAAATGGCCGAAGAGCCAAAGCCGTGGGAGTTTCGTTCTAAACCGGCATGGCAGCGATTAATTATAATGCTAGGCGGTGTTACCGTAAACTTTATACTGGCTTTTGTTATCTACATAGGTATTGCATTTTACTATGGTGAAAACTATATCCCTAACAGTGCTGTTAAGGATGGTATATGGATAGCTAATCCTACTATGGAGGAAATAGGCCTAAAGACCGGAGATAAAATAATATCTGTAGACGGCGAGAAGGTAGATAATTTTTACTCGGTAAACGAAAAGCTGTTTGTAGCGAAGAAAGTTCTTGTAGAGCGCGATGGTAAAGAGCAGGAAATTAGCTTGCCGATTGATTTTATAGGGCAGCTTAGTGAAAGTGGCAAAAAATCATCTATTGCGGAACTTAGGGTGCCATTTGTAGTGATAGCAACAGAAGAAGGCTCTATAAATCATGAAAATGTTAAGCCTAAAGATATAGTAGTGAACTTTAACGGCAATAAGGTAAAATATGCCGATGAGGTAATAGCTGCTGCCCAAAACCTAAAAGGGCAAACAGTTAATGCTGTAGTTTTAAGAGATAAAAAAGAGGTTCCTGTACAGCTCAAAATAGATAAAGACGGTAAATTTGAAATAACCCAGGCATTAAGGCTTCCTTTAAGTAATATTGAAGAGTTAAAGCTGTATGAAGTGCGTCGTGAAAAGTATGGCTTCTTTGAGTCTTTCTCTGTAGGTACAGAAAAAGGTTATGATAAGCTTGTAGGTTACGGAAAGCAGCTTAAGGTAATTTTTACACCTAAAACAGGAGCTTATAAAGAGGTAGGTGGTTTTTATGCCATTTTTGATATTTTTCCTAACACATGGAGTTGGGAAGCGTTTTGGAACATTACCGCAATATTATCAATTATGCTTGGTGTGATGAATTTATTGCCTATTCCGGCTCTTGATGGTGGTCATGTAATGTTTTTATTGTTTGAAATGATTACAGGCAGAAAACCGGGGGATAAATTCATGGAATATGCTCAAATAACTGGCTTTGTTTTACTTATAACATTAGTGTTACTCGTGAATGGGAATGATATTTTTAAGATAATTACAGGCAAGTAAAATTTTTCAAATTTTTTTCTTGAATTTTTTTGCGAAAATTAAAAATGGTTATATATTTGCACCGCAATAAAGGCAACAATATTAGCAAACACAAGTTCTTAGAAACATTAAGTATAGCTGGGAAAACAAAATAAACAGCAGTTACTTTTAAAATATACAGTTTCCTCCTTAGCTCAGTTGGTTAGAGCATCTGACTGTTAATCAGAGGGTCCTTGGTTCGAGCCCAAGAGGGGGAGCTACAAAGGCCAGTCTTAATGACTGGCTTTTTTGTTTTTGATACATTTCATTATTAAAATACCGGCCTCGTAGTTCAACGGATAGAATGGGAGTTTCCTAAACTTTTGATACAGGTTCGATTCCTGTCGAGGCTACAAAACCCGCTTATGTAAATAAGCGGGTTTTTTGTTTTAATATTTTACATGTCCAGATGAGGTAAAAGACTACAAAAAAATGTTAAAAAAACTAAAATATCTTTGTAAAATTGCGGTCGTTTTTAACCAACCTTAATTTAATGATGAAAAAACATCTTATGCTCCTTGCATTATTACTAAATGCCTGGATAACTATGGCTCAAAAAGAACTTTCTGCAGATTATAGCTATACTGTTAGTGACACTTATGAAGTTTGTGATGGTTTTGAAAAATTCTATTTTTCAAAAAATGACCAAATACTTACATTTAAAATAAAAAGAAAGGAAATTTTTATCCAAAAGTTTGATAGTAAAGGAGAGAAAATAGTTTTTAGGTCAAAAAAACGCTATGAGGTGGCAAAACTTTTTCCTAAAGATGTGCAGTTGGAAAAGCTTATGGAAATTGGTAACAGGTACTATTTATTCTATTCCTTATGGGATGGTCGTGTAGAGCAGCTTTTTTCAAGAGAAATAGATTTTGATAAAGGAGAATTTATTGGCAAAAATACACTTGTGCTAAAAGTAGAAGGCAAAGTAACAGGAAGTGCAATGGGTGCATTTTATATATTGCCAGACGGGGCAGCAAAATTTAATTTTGTTACTTCAAAAGAAGGAAATAAAATTTTAATCCACTACACAAAAAAGCCTAAGAAAAAGCGGGACACAAAAAGCTGGAATATTATTGGAGTGTGTCTTATGGATGAAAATGCCAATGTGACATCTCAGCAAGAAGTTAAAATGCCGTATACCAGAAGGAGAATGGGCATAAGTGATTATGCCATAGATGCAGAGGCTAACACTTACATGATGGCAAACGTCTATCATGACGATAGGGAAGAAATGAGTAAAAAAGATAAGTCAGTCAATTATCATCTTGAACTTTTTAAGATTCCGGCGGGTTCAACAGAAATTAATATTACAAAAATTGAGATCAAAGACAATTTTGTCTTCGCCAAAAAACTTTTTGAAGATAAAGAGGGTAACATTGTTTGTACAGGTTTTTATAATAATACTGACGAATATGATGCAGATGGTATTGCTGTTATAAAAATACATAAAGAAGGAGGGCAGTATAATATATTTACTCATGAAATCCCTACACAGATAGTTAAGTCTTATTTAAGTGAAAAGGAAAGGAAAGAAATTGATAAAGGAGATGATCCTAATGTCGATATGCTATGGTTGTGGTATAGGGATCTTGTAACTAATGAAGACGGAAGCATGGTACTTTTTATAGAGCACTTTTCTATAGGGTCAGTCTTTTCACCTACACCAGATAAACCTTTAGAAAATACTTACACAACGAATTTCAGAGATATATTAGTTACTAAAATAGATGCACAGGGTAATTTATCCTGGATGAAAAAGCTCCCTAAAAGACAGGTTGGCCTACAATACAAAGGAGGTTTATCGTTTAAATATATTAATGTAGGGAATTATCACTATGTGTTTTTCCTTGATGATATAAAAAATCATAACCTTTCAAAGGATCAGTCTCCTGAAGAATACTTTGATGGTCGTGACGGTTATTTTACTTCCTTTAAGATTAATGATACAGATGGGAGTTATGTAAACAGTCCTGTGTTTAATTTACAGGATGTAGAAGGAATGCCTGTTTATCAGTTTGGAATAGCTAGGATTGTTGAAGTGGCTGAAGGCTATTTTGCCGTAGAGGTATATAAAAAGGAAAAAGAAGATGTGATGATAAAGGTTCACATTAACTAACGGAAAGCCTGCGAAAGCAGGCTTTTTTTTGTAATATACATGCGGTATTTTTAATTATTTAGTAATAGTTGGTACAGCTAAGTGAAATATTTTTATATTTTTGGCTTTCAATTAACCAATTTAAATCATGAAAAAAATAGCACTATTAGCATTAATGCTGGTATCTTTTGCAGGTATTGCACAAGATATGGACGTTAAAAAAGGAGACTTTAAGTTCTTAAAAGGAGAGAAAGAACTTAACGTAGAGTTTAATTACTCTGACCTTAAGTTAATGAAAGATAACCTTACTAACGAGCAGTATGTTGAAGAAAGGGTAAAAGACCTTAACGAAAAAAGTAAAGGTAACGGTAATGCCTGGAAAAAGAAATGGGAAGCAAGTCCGCAAATGATATGGAATCCTAAATTCATGGAGCTTCTTAATAAAGTATATGGTAACGAGAAAAATGTAACTGTAGAAGAAGGCTTAACGAGTGCAAAGTATACTCTTATTGTAGATGTGGTATGGATTTACCCGGGATGGGACGTAGCCATGATGAAAAAACCTGCAAAGGTTAGCACAGTGTTACGTTTTGTAGAGACTGCAAATAAAACTAATGTTCTGCTTGAAATCCAGAGTGATGAGGCTCCGGGCGATCAGTGGGGAAGTAACTTTAGTAACGAAAGCAGGATAGGTGAAGGTTTTGCTAAAACAGCAAAATCACTGGGTAAAATGATGCTTAAAAAAACAAAGTAATTTTTACTGGAAAATAAAAAAAAGCGCCTCATTGAAGGCGCTTTTTTTTATGTATAAAAATTTAAATTTTAATTATCGTAAGATTCCTCATCCATTGTTTTGCCCATTTCTAACATATAAGCCATATTTTTAATTACATGAGCATGTTTTTTTACAAACGGATTTTCCTTATTCCATACATACCCTGCCAATACGGCGCATATTTTCTTCTTAACATCCGGATTTTCCGGCCTATGGAAAAACAATGTTTGCAGGTTTCCGGTGTACCATTCTTTTACATAAGTGGCAAATACATTTACACCATATTTCATGTATTCTGTATATTCTTTGTCCCAGTCTACTTTTTCACCCTGTAATTCCTTAAGGAATAATTTAGCCGAAAGCATCCCCGATTCGGTTGCAAAACATACTCCTGAGGAGAATACCGGATCTAAAAACTCAGAACTGTTTCCTGTTAAGGTAAAGCCCGGACCACATAATTTAGTTACAGAACACGAATAGTTTTCAATTTTATGAGGCTCAAATAAAAAGTCTACATCTTTAAAACGTTCACGGTAAAAATCAGACCTGTTAATTACTGCTTTAAGAGCCTCGGCATTACTGCCTCCCAAAGAGTTTATAAAAGAAGTAGGACCAACTACCCCAATACTGGTGTTGCCGTTAGAAAATGGTATTACCCATAGCCACACCTTTGTTTCTAAGATGTCAAAAGATATTAAAACACCTTCACGTCCTTCAGGCCTGTTAATGTCTTTTACATGGCTAAAGAGAGATGAGTTCTCCGGTATGGAAGAGGGAGCGTCAAGTTTTAATATTCTTGGCAGCACACGGCCGTATCCGCTGGAGTCTATTATAAAACGGGCATGTATTTCACTTATATCTCCGTCTTTGTTTTTTACTGTTGTTATAGAGGAACCGTCTTCATTAAAAACAACATTAAGTACTTCGCTTTCAAATTCAAGATCAATTCCTTTGTTTATTACTTCCTGAGCCAGAGTGTTGTCAAAATCTGCACGAGGTACCTGCCAGGTCCAGTCCCAGCCTTCACCAAATTTTTCGCTAAAATCAAATTCACATATTTCTTCACCTCTTATAAATCGGGCACCAAATTTTTTTTCAAAATTCATGGTTTTAAGGCTTTCAAGAAGTCCTGCTTCCTCAAAATGGTCCATTACTCTAGGTATAAGACTCTCTCCAATAACAAATCGTGGAAATTTAGACTTTTCAACTACTTTTACCTTTATGTTATTGTTATGTAAGTATGAAGCCGCTACACATCCTGAAGGTCCTGCACCAATAATAAGTACATCTGTTTGTTGTTTTAGCATATAAGTTTTTATGTGTCTTAAATTTTTCTTAAAAATTTCTACATTTGTAGCCCCTGTAAAATTAAAAGACAATTTGGTTATTCAAAACAAAAGTGTTGCTTTTACAGAATAAAAATAATTTATTTGATAAATGAGTAAGATAAGCCAATATTTAAGCCTGGAACAATTTGAATCTTTCATTTTTGGAAATGAAACGGTTGAGGTTAGTGCAGAAGTACTTGAAAGAGTTTCTCAAAGTTTCGATTTCTTAAAGGAATTCTCGGCTAATAAAATAATATATGGTGTTACAACAGGTTTTGGTCCTATGGCCCAATACCGTATTGAGGATAAAGACAGGGTACAGTTACAATACAATTTAATAAGAAGTCATTCGTCGGGGACAGGGAAGGTTTTATCACCTGTTTTTGTAAAATCGGCTATACTGGCGCGTCTAAATACACTGGCATTAGGTAACTCGGGAGTACATCCTTCTGTAATTCACTTAATGCAGGAATTACTAAACAGAGATATCACCCCGCTTATATTTGAGCATGGCGGTGTGGGAGCCAGCGGAGATTTAGTGCAGCTTGCACATTTAGCCCTTGTGCTTATAGGTGAAGGCGAAGTTTTCTATAAAGGTGAGCGAAAAGCAACTTCAGAAGTTTTTGCTGCCGAAGGGCTACAGCCTATTCATGTAGAAATACGTGAAGGGTTAGCACTTATGAATGGTACATCGGTAATGACGGGAATAGGTGTTGTTAACCTAGCCAATGCTAAAAAACTTTTAGACTGGTCTCTTAAATTTTCTGCTGCCATTAATGAGATGGTTAGGGCTTATGATGATCATTTGTCTCAGGAACTTAATGGTGCTAAATTACACAAGGCACAGCAGGAAGTGGCTAACAGGATGAGGGAACATCTTGAAGGAAGCCAACTGATAAGGAAAAGAGAAGACCATCTTTATAAGGGAGAAAATAACGAAATCGTATTTAAGGAAAAAGTACAGGAATATTACTCCCTGCGCTGTGTACCTCAAATACTGGGGCCAGTACTTACTACTATAGAAAATGCCGCTGAGGTTCTTGAAAACGAGATTAACTCAGCAAACGATAATCCTATTATAGATGTTAAGAACAGGCAGGTATATCATGGCGGAAACTTTCACGGAGATTATATATCGCTTGAAATGGATAAGCTAAGGCTGGTAGTTACAAAATTATCGATGCTTGCAGAGCGCCAGTTAAACTACCTGATGAATGCTAAAATTAATGAGCTGTTGCCTCCATTTGTAAATCTTGGCAAATTAGGATTTAACTTTGGCCTTCAGGGAGTGCAGTTTACAGCTGTTTCCACCACAGCCGAAAACCAAATGCTGTCTAACTCTATGTATGTGCACAGCATACCTAATAATAATGACAATCAGGACATAGTTAGCATGGGTACTAATGCAGCCCTGTTAACGGCAAAAACTGTAGAAAATGCTTATGAGGTATTGGCTATAGAAGCAATGGCAATTGTTCAGGGTATAGATGCCCTGGGCTATAAAGACAAAGTTTCGCCTGCTACTGCAAAACTATATAATGATATTAAAGCGATATTCCCTGTAATGTCAGATGACAGACCTTTGTACCCTTATGTAAAGGATATTAAGGAATATCTTATGAAATAGATATTAAAAAAACAATCACAGACCTTAATTTACACACCCATGAAAAAAATTGTTCTTATTCTTTTGTTTTGTACCCAGTTTGCCTTTGCACAACTGGCACTGGTAAGGCTGGATGGTAAGGTAGGTTACTTAAATAAAAAAGGTGAGTTTGCCATAAAACCACAGTATGATAAAGCCAAAGATTTTTCAGATGGGCTTGCTCCGGTAAGTGTTGGTGGTAAGTGGGGTTTTATCAATACTAACGGAGAGCTGGTAATTCCTGCCGGTTTTGATGATGTAGAGTGTTTTAACAGCGGCTTTTGTGTAGTGTCTAAAGACAGAAAACGTTTTTACATTAATAAAAAAGGCGAAGCCGTAGAGACTCCTGCTACAGATAAGTATTATGATTTTGAGGATGGTGTAGCCATAATACGCAAAGGTGAGAAGGTAGGATTGATGAATGCCAAATGTGCTGTTATTGTTGATTATAAATATGACGTTATAAAATCGTTTGAAGGCGATTATGCCCGTGTAAAAAATGATGGCAAATGGGGTATTATAGACAAAACCGGAAAAGTTGTTGTTGAGTTACAGTATGAAGAAATAGGTAATTTATACAAAAACATTACCTGGGCAAAAAGCGGAGATGCTTTTGGCATAATAGCAGCAGGGAATTTTAAAGCTATTGAAGGTGTAGATAAGATTTGGGATTTCCATACTCAGGATATCACTTATGCCAGAAAAGATAAAAAAATAGGTTTTATAGATACTAATGGAAACTGGGTAATAGAGCCCAAGTTTGATAAGGTAAAAGCTTTTTCTAAAAATCTGGCTCCGGTTTTGGTAGGTAAAAAATGGGGTTATGTAAATACTTCGGGTAACCTGGTTATAGATGCCGTATATAATGATGCCGAAGTTTTTAGTGAAGACGGACTTGCTCCCGTAAAATTAAAAAGCTGGGGCTTTATAGATACAACAGGTAAAATAATAATCCCAACCGAATATGATATAACAGCTGCATCTATTGGTTCTATTTTTGGTAAAGAGCAAAAAGGCTTTATAAACGGCCTGGCCAAGGTTAAAAATAGTAACAAGAAATGGGGCTTTTTAGACACTAAAGGCCAGCTCTTTGGAGGTCAGTGGTTTGATAACGCCGAATTGTTTAAACAATAGAAAATATAATTATGAAGTGTGCATTAGTTACAGGTGGTTCAAGAGGAATAGGTCGTGCTATTTGCCAAAAACTGGCAGCAGACAGCGATTACCATATTCTTATCAATTACCAGTCTAATCTGGCAGCCGCCGAAGAAACCTTACAAAAGGTAATTGAAAACGGGGCAACAGGTGAAATACTGAAATTTGATGTGGCCAATGCCAACGAAGTTAAAAATGTATTGCAGGAATGGCAGGATAATAATCCTGATGCAATTGTAGAGGTAATAGTTAATAATGCAGGCATAACAAGAGATGGCCTTTTTATGTGGATGTCTCAAGACGACTGGTCTCAGGTTATTAATACCAGCCTTAACGGCTTTTACCATGTTACCAGCTTTTTTATACAAAAACTGTTGCGTAACAAATATGGCAGGATTATAAATATGGTTTCGGTTTCGGGAGTAAAAGGAACACCGGGGCAAACCAACTATTCTGCTGCAAAAGGAGCTGTTGTTGCAGCTACTAAAGCACTGGCTCAGGAAGTGGCAAAACGTAATATTACGGTTAATGCTGTTGCTCCTGGCTTTATAAAAACAGATATGACCGGAGAGCTGGATGAAAAAGAACTGGTTAAGCTGGTTCCTGCAAACCGTTTTGGAGAAGCAGATGAGGTGGCAGACCTGGTTAGCTTCCTTGCTTCAAGAAAAGCAGGCTATATAACAGGTGAGGTAATAAATATTAACGGAGGTATATATTCTTAACGCAACCAAATTATAACATGGAAAGAAGAGTAGTAGTTACCGGAATGGGAATTTATTCCTGTATTGGAACTTCGTTAGAAGAGGTGAAGAACTCTTTATATAACGGGAAGTCCGGAATTCAGTATGATGAAGAAAGAAAAGAATTTGGTTTTAGGTCGGCCCTAACGGGCTTGGTTCCAAAACCCGAGCTTAAGGATTTATTAAACAGGCGTCAGCGTATAAGTATAGGCGAAGAGACCGAGTATGCTTATATGGCAACCATACAAGCCTTAAAACAGGCAGGTATAGACGACGATTTTCTTGATAAAAACGAGGTAGGGATATTATATGGAAATGATAGTGTTTCTAAAGCTATTATAGACGCTACCGATATTATCAGGGAAAAGAAAGATACGGCATTAATAGGTTCTGGAGCTATATTTAAGTCTATGAACTCTACCGTAACCATGAACCTTTCTACCATTTTCAGGCTAAGGGGTATTAACATGACAGTAAGTGCAGCCTGCGCCAGCGGATCGCACTCATTGGGTATGGGCTACCACCTTATTAAAAGCGGTTTACAGGATTGTATTATTTGCGGAGGTGCTCAGGAAATCAATAAATATGCAATGGGTAGTTTTGACGGCTTGGGCGTGTTTTCTCCCGATGAGGCAGAACCTACCAAGGCATCAAGGCCGTTTGATGCATCACGCAACGGTTTAGTACCAAGTGGTGGAGGTGCAACACTTGTTTTGGAGAGCTATGAGTCGGCAGTAAAAAGAGGAGCCCCTATTTTAGCCGAAATTATTGGTTATGGTTTCTCTTCAAACGGAGGCCATATCTCTACACCAAATGTTGAGGGTCCTGCAAGTGCAATGCGTAAAGCGATTGAGCAATCGGGCGTTAAAGCAGAAGATATAGATTACATAAATGCACATGCCACATCTACACCTGTTGGAGATGCCAATGAGGCTAAAGCTATCTATGAGATATTTGGTAATAAGCCGTATGTAAGCTCTACCAAATCTATGACAGGACATGAGTGCTGGATGGCAGGTGCAAGTGAGGTTATATATTCAATTTTGATGATGCAAAATTCGTTTATTGCGCCTAATATTAACTTTGAAAAAGGTGATGAAGACTCGGCTAAATTAAATTTGGCGTCTTCTGTGATTAATAAGGAAATTAATATATTTTTGTCGAATTCATTTGGGTTTGGAGGTACAAATTCGGCTTTAATAGTAAAAAAAGTATAAAAATTATATATGGAGAAATCAGTAATTATTGAGAAGATTAATGATTTT
This sequence comes from Flavobacterium beibuense, assembly GCF_004151245.1. Lineage (GTDB taxonomy): Bacteria > Bacteroidota > Bacteroidia > Flavobacteriales > Flavobacteriaceae > Flavobacterium > Flavobacterium beibuense_A. The sequence continues at coordinate 91,707 of NZ_JUIW01000004.1, read as the reverse complement.
TTAATCGATGAGTTTGAGGTTGATGCAGATGTTATAACACCTGATGCAGTTTTAAAAGATACTCTGGGACTTGACAGCCTGGATTATGTAGACCTGGTTGTTACTGTAGAGTCTAACTTTGGTGTAAAACTTGGTGAAGCTGATTTTGTAGGTATTTCTACATTTCAAAACTTTTACGATCTTATAGAAAATAAGATAAAAGCTAAATAACAGTATATGAGTGAGTGGGATGGTAAATCTAAAGGTAATCTTCTTGGGTATAAAATCTTCGTGTTTTGTATCAGGAACTTTGGTGTAAGGACCTCCTACTTTGTTCTTTATTTTGTTGCCACATACTATTTTTTATTCCTTTGGAAAACAAATAAAACTACTTTTTATTATTTCCATGAAAGGCTTGGCTATTCACGTAGAAAAGCTAAAAAATTGGTTTTTTGGAGTTATTATACTTTTGGACAAATACTTATAGATAAAACAGCTATATCTGCCGGTTTACGGGATAAGTTTACCTATGAGTTTGACGGTGTAGAAACATTAAAAGAACTCCTTGCCAAAAAGCAGGGAGGCGTGCTTATAAGTGCACATATTGGGAATTTTGAAATCGCGGAGTATTTCTTTTCTGAGCTTGGTGATCAGTTCCGGATTAATCTGGTAACTACAGATATGGAGCATCAGGCCATAAAAGAATATCTTGACAGTATTTCAACCCATTCTAAAATAAAGTTTATCCTTATAAAGGAAGATTTGTCGCATATTTATGATATTAATAATGCGCTGAGTAATAATGAGCTTATTTGCCTTACGGGCGATCGTTATTTTGAAGGGGTTAAGTTTTTAACAGAACCTTTTTTAGGGAAAGAAGCTAATTTCCCTGCCGGACCGTTTGTTATAGCCTCAAGGCTTAAGGTTCCGGTAGTTTTTGTTTATGTAATGAAGGAGAAAAACCTGCATTATCATTTGTATGCAAGGGAAGCCGAAGTAAAGCACAGGGATGCACAGGGGCTGCTTGCAACTTATGTTAAGAGTGTAGAGTCTATGATAGAGAAATATCCGTTGCAATGGTTTAATTATTTTGATTTTTGGAAAGCGTTTAAATAAAATCAGGATAATAAAACAGTATTTGTTTTTATTATAAACAACAATTAGATGAAAAATGTTCTCGTAGTTTATTTCTCCCAGTCAGGGCAGCTTAAGGAAATAGCCGATGCTATAACCGAGCCGCTGGAGGCTATGCAGGACGTAAATGTTTCCTTTTATTGTATCGAGATGGAAAAACCTTTTCCTTTCCCTTGGGTAAAGGAGTCTTTTTTTGATGTTTTTCCGGAATCTTTTCTACAGATACCCGCACAAATAAAGCCTGTATCTCAGGAAATTTTAGATAAAAAATACGACCTGGTTTTGTTTCATTATCAGGTTTGGTTCCTCTCGCCGTCTATCCCGGCAAATTCTTTCCTCAAAAGCCCTCAGGCAAAACAGCTGTTGCAGAGTGTGCCGGTAGTTACCATAAGCGGTAGCCGCAATATGTGGTTTCTGGCACAGGAAAAAATCAAGACATTGCTTAAAGAAAACGGTGCTTTGCTAAAAGGAAATATAGCACTTGTAGACCGTGTAGGTAACCTTATAAGTGTTATTACCATTGTAGAGTGGATGTTTAGCGGAAAGAAAGAAAAACATCTTGGCATTTTCCCTTTACCGGGAGTGTCACAAAAAGATATAGAAGAATCACAAAAATTTGGGCATACCATAGGGCAGGCACTGCAAAACAATCATTATGATGATTTGCAGGAAAAGCTATTGGCACAGGATGCCGTAAGGGTTAGTCCGTATCTTGTTGCAGTAGATAAAAAAGGGAATTTCATATTCAGTAAATGGTCGGCTTTTATAATAAAGCGTGCCAATACCCGAAAAAAATGGCTTAAAGTATTTGTGGTCTATTTAGTATTGGCTATATGGGTTATATCGCCAATTGTATATATATTGCACCTGATTACTTATCCTTTTAAAATAAATAAAATAAAGAAAACGGTAAAATATTTTAAAACCGTACAAAGCGTATAAAATCACCCAGAATACTATGTTTAATGTTTATATAACAAAGGCAGGTAAATATTTGCCAAATGATGCAGTTTCTAATGACGAGATGGAAGACATACTCGGCATGATAAACGATACTGCCTCAAAGGCAAGAAGAATAGTGTTAAGGAATAATGGAATAACTTCAAGATATTACGCAATTAAAGATGGTGTTATTACCCATAATAACGCACAATTAACACACCTTGCGATAGAGCAGCTGTATGACAGCCGCTTTACTAAAAATGATGTAGAACTGCTTTCATGCGGTACGTCGTCACCAGATAATCTTTTTCCGTCGCATGCTGCAATGGTGCATGGCCTTATGGACAATCGTTCTTTAGAGCTTAATTCATCTTCGGGTGTATGCTGTGCCGGTATGAATGCGCTTAAATACGGATTTTTATCGGTTAAATCAGGAAATACAATAAATGCGGTTTGCACAGGGTCTGAAAGGTCTTCAACATGGATGCTTGCCGATAAATTCAATAACGAAGTCATAAACCTTAAAAATCTTGAAGAGCAGCCTATAATAGCATTCAAGAAAGATTTTCTAAGATGGATGTTATCAGACGGTGCAGGGGCTTTACTTTTAGAAAATGAGCCTGCAGGCAACGTTTCTTTAAAGATAGAATGGATGGAATCCTTCTCTTATGCCCATGAACTGGAAGCATGTATGTATGCAGGAGGGGATAAGCTGGACGACGGAAATATAAAACCATGGCAGGATTATCAAGCCGAAGAGTGGCTTAAACAATCGGTTTTTGCCGTAAAGCAGGATGTAAAACTGCTTGAAAAACATGTATTGAAGCTGGGAGCAAAAAGTACAAAAACTGCTTTAGATAAGCATGGTGTGAGTGACAGTGAAGTAGATTATTTATTACCGCACGTGTCGTCAAACTTTTTTGCGACCCGCTTATACGACGCTCTGTTAGAAGAGGGTATTGACCTGCCAAATGATAAGTGGTTTATGAACCTAAGTACCGTAGGTAACGTAGGCTCTGCCTCAATATACCTTATGATAGAGGAGATTATGGCTTCAGGTAAACTTAAAAAAGGCCAGAAGCTGTTACTTATAGTACCTGAAAGTGGTAGGTTTACCTACTCAATTGCTTATTTAACCGTTTGCTAATTATGGGATCAATTCTGGAAAAAAGCTTAGTTGAAAGTCTTATACCACAAAAGGCTCCTTTTGTGATGGTAGATAAACTGCTGTTTTTTGAGGAAAACAATATAATAGCCGGACTTACAATTCCTAACGATAATATTTTTGTTCAGGAAGGAAAGTTTGTAGAATCGGGTATTATAGAGCATATGGCCCAATCGGTAGCATTATATACGGGTTACCAGTTTTATCTTAAAAAAGAACCTGCACCAACAGGGTATATAGGTTCTGTAAAGGATGTAGAAGTACTTGAGCTTCCGCTTGCCGGAGAGGAGCTGGTTACCGAAGTAAAGGTTATACAGGAATTTATGGGGATTACCCTTGTTGATATAATTACAAAAAGAAACGGAGTGCAGATTGCCTCTGCACAAATGAAAACCGTACTTGCAAAATAAATAGTTATGGCTAACACTATAGAAATACAAAAGTACCTGCCGCACAGAACTCCCATGTTAATGGTAGATCTTATTGTTTCTATGGATCATGAAAATGTAAAGACCATATTCACTATAGCCGAAGACAATATTTTTGTTGAAAATGGTCAGTTTGTTGAAGCAGGTCTTGTCGAGAATGCTGCCCAAACCTGTTCTGCCATTGTAGGAAGTTCTTATTTTGTAAACGAGGAGGGTGAAGATATACCGGGAGTAAGGGTGATAGGGTTTATAAGTTCTATAAAAAGTGTAAAGATATACGCCTTGCCAAAGGTAGGTACTGAGATTACTACAACCGCGGTACTGCAGTCGAGCTTTGATATGGGTACTTACACTACCTGTACTATGCAATGCACTACTTATAATGGCGAGACATTGCTTTTAGAAGGAGATATTAACTTATTTATTCAGCAACGATGAAAGAGAGCGAAGTACCACAGGATAAGAGCAATCTGGAAACGGTAAACATGCGAGAGCTGTGTTATGCCACAGATGAGAACGGTAATTACAAAACAGCATTAAGTGCAGGATGGGAGCCAAAAACCATTGCACTAAATAATGCTATTGAAGATATTAAAGAACGTACCGAAGCCGCAAGGCAACAGGTTGTAAAAGGAGAAGTGAGTCCTATAGTATATTTTATGGAACTCAACAAAATGGATACAGGTATCCTGGCAGGTTATGCAGGGATATGGCAATGGAGGGTTAAAAGACATTTTAAGCCGCATGTGTTTAAGAAATTAAGCGACAGGATGCTTAACAAATATGCAGATGCTTTTTCGATAACGCTACAGGAACTAAAAAATTTTAAGGGCTGATATAATGAAGACTGACTTTAAGCACTACCAGTCTGCACATTGCGAGAATGGTGTTGCATCAAACTTATTAAAGCATAACGGGCTTAACATAAGCGAACCTATGATTTTTGGTATCGGTTCGGGCCTGTTTTTTGTTTACCTTCCATTTATTAAAGTAAATCATGCACCCGCTTTTAGCTACAGGCCATTGCCAGGGGCTATCTTTGGTAAGGTTGCAAAAAGGTTAGGTATAAAAATAAAAAGACAAAAATTTTCAGGGTCACAGTCTGCCGTAGCGGCATTAGACAATAACCTTAAAAGCAATATTCCTTCGGGATTGCAGGTAGGGGTATATAACCTTACCTATTTTCCTGATGATTACCGCTTTCACTTTAATGCCCACAACCTTGTGGTGTATGGAAAAGAAGGTAACGATTACCTGATAAGTGATCCGGTTATGGAAACCGTAACCACACTTTCTGCACAGGATCTTGACAGGGTAAGGTTTGCCAAAGGGGCTTTTGCACCAAAAGGACAAATGTATTATCCTATACACATACCAAAAGACCTTGATTTTAAAAAGGCAATAACCACAGCCATTAAAACTACCTGTCGCGATATGCTTGCTCCTGTTCCTATTATAGGAATAAGGGGAATAAGGCTTGTGGCAAAGCAGATAAAAAAATGGCCTTTAAAGCATGGCGTTAAAAAAGCGAATCATTACCTGGCGCAAATTGTGCGTATGCAGGAAGAGATAGGTACCGGAGGCGGAGGCTTCAGGTTTATATATGCGGCATTCTTACAGGAAGCATCGGTGGTTTTGGATAACCCTAAACTAAAGGAACTTTCTTTTGAAATGACTCAAATAGGCGATATGTGGCGCGACTTTGCCGTTGAGGCAGCAAGGGTTTATAAAAAGCGCAGCTCTCAGCCTGATGTATATAATCTACTGGCAGACCAGTTAAACACGATTGCTGATAAAGAAGAGGTATTCTTTAAAAAATTAAGAAAAAGTATTTAAGCTGTAATGACAGATCCTATAATAGAAATACAATCCCTTTCTAAAAAGTATAAGAATGCCGATGTATATTCGGTTAATAATTTGTCTTTGCAGATTAACAAGGGAGAAATATTCGGTTTGCTGGGCCCTAACGGAGCCGGTAAGACGACACTTATTTCTATGCTATGCGGACTCATAAAACCCACATCGGGGGATTTTACCATTAATGGCTACAAGTACAGCAACGATGCACATGCCATAAAAAAGATTATGGGTGTGGTTCCGCAGGAATATGCTTTGTATCCTACACTTACCGCCCGCGAAAATCTTATGTACTTTGGCAATATGTATGGCCTTAAAGGAAAGGCGTTAAAGCAAAAGATAAATGACTCACTGGATTATCTGGGCCTTTTAAAGTTTGCCGATAAAAAAATCGACACTTTTTCAGGTGGTATGAAAAGAAGAATCAATCTTTTGGCAGGGCAGTTACATGAACCGTCTGTACTGTTTTTAGATGAGCCTACCGTAGGGGTAGATGTACATTCTAAAGCGGTTATTATAGAATATTTAAAACAGGTAAACCAAAGCGGAACTACCATTATCTATACCTCACATCATTTGGCAGAAGCGCAGGATTTGTGCAGTCATATTGCCATTATTGATAATGGTGAGATAATGATTAAAGGTACTCCGCAGGAAATAATAGAACTTACTCATAACGCACATACTCTTGAAGATGTGTTCCTTTCATTAACCGGTAAAGCCTTAAGAGACCATGTATAAGCTATGGATGTCCATATATAAGGAAGTGCTTTTGCTTAAGCGTGATGCTGGAGGGCTGGTTATACTTTTTGTTATGCCGCTGGTACTTATTATTACCATAACGCTTATACAGGACAGTACATTTAAGACAGCGACCGAAACCAAGATCCCGATACTTCTTGTGGATAACGATAAGGGAGAAGTATCTGAACTGATTAAGAAAAATCTTGGAGAGAGCAATTCGTTTGAGGTTATTACCTCTCAGGGCGGGAAATCGATTGATGAGGCCTTTGCTAAAGAGAAAGTATTTGACGGCGACTATCAATTAGCCATAATAATACCGGAGAAGCTTAGCGAAGGGCTTAAGGAAAAAGTAGAAGAGAATGTAACCAGCATAATGCAGGGTGTTATGGAAGAGGATACGGTTGCCGTAGAGCCTTCTGTAAAAAAGGAAGCTCCAAAAGAGGTGAGATTGTATTTTGACCCGGCTTCGCAAACGGCATTTAAAACAGCAGTAAAAAGCACCATAGATAAAATGATTTCGCAAATAGAAACCAAAACAATCTATAATGCTTTTACTGAGCAACTGGGTGAAGAAAGTGTTGCAGCGTTTAATCAGGAAAGCTACATAAGTTTTAAGGAGATTGTACCTATGTTTGATAACAAGGAAATGGTACCAAACTCTACACAGCATAATGTACCTGCCTGGACACTGTTTGCTATATTTTTTATTGTAGTGCCATTATCTATAAATATAGTTAAGGAAAAAAGTCAGGGGACTAATGTAAGATTAAGAACAAACCCTGTGAGCTATGCAACCGTGATAGGGGGTAAAACCATTACTTACCTTATTATCTGCATGCTTCAGTTTTACTTAATGCTGGCTGTAGGGATGTATGTATTCCCAAAAATAGGGCTGTCCCCTTTAGAGTTGGACGGTACTTTTGCACTAATGAGTGTTGTTGCACTTTTTAGTGGCCTTGCAGCTGTAGGCTTTGGTATATTACTGGGTACTGTGGCAAAAACTCAGGAACAGTCGGCGCCGTTTGGAGCTACTTCGGTGGTTATACTTGCAGCTATAGGCGGTGTATGGGTGCCTGTTTTTGCAATGCCGAAAATAATGCAGCATATCGCTAAAATATCTCCTATGAACTGGGGGCTTGAAGCATTTTATGATGTGCTTTTAAGAAAATATACAATAATAGGAATTTTGCCCTATCTAGGGTTATTACTGCTGTTTTTCCTGATAATGACGGCAGTATCAATTTTTTATGATGAAAAGAAAAGAGCAGTATAAGGAAGCAGAGGCGCTAACGGTTACTCAGGAAGTAAGGGTTCGTTTTAATGAAACAGATCCGCTGGGAATTGTATGGCACGGCTACTACATAACTTATTTTGAAGATGGGCGTGAAGCTTTTGGCAGGCAGCATGGTATTAGCTATCTGGATATCCATAGCCACGGTTATACTACACCTATTGTCAAATCAAGCTGTGAGCATAAGCTGCCTTTAAAGTACGGCGACGTTTTTAGGATAGAGACTACTATTGTAGATACTCCTGCTGCCAAAATGATTTTCAGGTATAAGATATTTGATGCAGATAACAATATTGCCTGTACAGGAGAAACCATACAGGTATTTTTAAACAGTGAAGGGATAATGCAGCTTAACTATCCTCCGTTTTTTGAGGAATGGAGAAGTAAAGTCGGACTGATATAATAATGGATTTAAGAAGTGTTTATATAAGCCATACTAACTGTGTCACTCCGTTAGGATTTGATGTGGAAAGTAATGTGCATGCCCTTGAAAAAGGCATGTCGGGTATAAGCAGGCAGGATAATCCGGCATTAATGGATGCGCCTTTTTACTCGGGAGCTATTGACGATGAAAAACTCAATGCTGCCTTTGTTGCAATAAGCAATGGAAACAGTTATACACGACTTGAGAAAATGATGCTGCTGGCATTGTATCCTGTTGTGCAAAAAGCGGGAATAGAGCTTACTGATAAAACAGCATTTATATTATCTACCACAAAGGGTAATATAACTGCGTTACAACATAATGAAGCTGTTCCTGAAGAAGCATATCTTCAGGGATTGGCACAAAACATATCCGGGTTCTTTGGTTTTACTTCGCAGCCTATAGTGGTGTCAAATGCCTGTGTGTCGGGCATACTGGCAGTATCTGTAGCAAAGAGGATGATTCAGACAGGAGTTTACGACCATACTTTTATAGTAAGTGGTGATGAGGTTTCAAAATTTGTGCTTGCCGGTTTCAATTCTTTCCAGGCAATGAGCGATGAGCCCTGCAGGCCCTATTCGGCGAACCGAAAAGGCGTTACTCTTGGCGAGGCCGCTGCCGCTGCATTGGTAACTGTAGACAGTAATGATGCTAGCGCAAAGATTACAGGAGACGGATCAATAAACGATGCCAACCATATATCGGGCCCTTCAAGAACAGGCGAAGGATTGGTAAGAAGTATAGAGAGTGCATTAAAGGAAGCAAAGGTATCGGCAGATGCTATACAATATATATCGGCACACGGTACGGCGACCCCCTTTAATGATGAGATGGAAGCAATAGCCTTTAACAGGACAGGACTTAACGAGGTTCCTGTAAACAGTTTTAAAGGTTATTATGGGCATACCCTTGGTGCATCGGGGCTTTTAGAAACGGTAATGGGATTAGAAACTATGAAGCATAACAGGGTTTATACCTCATTAGGGTACGATGAACCGGGTGTTTCACAGCCTATAAATGTAATACGTGAAAATAAAGATACACAGGTAGATTATTTCCTTAAAACGGCTTCCGGGTTTGGGGGCTGTAATACGGCTGTTGTATTCCAAAAAATAAAGAATGACAGGTAAGCAGTATATATCGGGTTATTGCAGTATTGAAAACAATACGGTAAAGCTGAACGGACAGGAGATTTTTAATGTCCCTGATGCTGCTTTTGCAGAATTTGCCAAACAGTTATACAGGGATATGGAGACCGATTATCCTAAGTTTTTTAAGATGGATAATTTGAGCAAGCTGTCTTTTCTTGCAGCAGAATTACTGCTTAAGGATGGAGATAATGAAAATACGGCACTCTTGTTTGCCAATGCTTCATCCAGCCTTGATACTGATGTGAAGTTTAACGATTCCATCAGTGATAAGGATAATTATTTCCCAAGTCCGGCGGTATTTGTATATACTCTGCCTAATATCTGTCTGGGAGAGATTAGCATAAAGCACAAGTTATACACGGAAAATAGTTTCTTTATATTTGACACTTTCAATCCGGAATTTTTTGCTAATTATGCAGCAGTATTGTTAAATACTGATAAAGCTGCAAAAGTATTATGTGGCTGGGTTGAATTTTTAAACGACGAATACAGGGCGTTTGTGTATCTGGTTTCCGTAAACGGAACTATTGAGCATACGCCGCAAAACATACAAACACTATATTTAAGTTAAACATGGAAGCATTAAAACAGGAACTGAAAGAGAAAATTATTACCATTTTAAATCTTGAGGATATACAGCCTGCAGATATTAACGATAATGATGCACTTTTTGGTGACGGATTAGGTCTTGACTCTATTGATGCATTAGAGCTTATCGTAATGTTAGATAAGGATTATGGTATTAAGCTTTCTGATCCTAAAGAGGGAAGGGCTATATTTCAGTCTATTGAGACTATGGCTGCATACATTACAGAAAACCGCACGAAGTAATTATGAGTGGTAGAGTTGCCATAACGGGTATGGGTATTATTTCTTCAATAGGAACTTCTGTTGAAGAGAGCTTTAATGCGCTTATACATAACAAACCGGGCATAACTGCCATAGAAAACATACAAACCATTCATGCAAATGCCATTAAGGTTGGTGAAATTAAAAAGACCAATACTGAGATGGAGCAGGAACTGGGACTGGATGCGGATAATAACTACTCCCGTACTGCAATGCTTGGTGTTTTGGCAGCAAAACAGGCTGTTCAAAATGCAGGTATAAACAATATTAACGAGTACAATACGGGTATTATCTCTGCAACAAGTGTAGGCGGAATGGATATGACCGAAAAGTTCTTCTACGATTATTTTGATAAGGAAGAAAGCAGGAAGTATATCGATTCTCATGATGCGGGCGACTCAACCCATAAAATAGCCGAACAGTTGGGTCTTAAAGGCATGGTTACTACCATAAGTACAGCATGCTCTTCGGCAGCAAATGCCATTATGCTTGGCGCCAGGCTTATTAAGGCCGGAAAGCTGGACAGGGTTATTGTAGGTGGTACTGATGCACTTTCAAAATTTACCATAAACGGTTTTAAGACCCTTATGATATTATCGGATACCTATAATACTCCTTTTGATAATAACAGGAAAGGACTTAACCTTGGAGAGGCTGCTGCTTTTCTGGTTTTAGAATCGGATGAGGTAGTGAAAAAACAAAACAAGAAAGTGCTTGCCTACCTTTCGGGTTATGGTAATGCCAATGATGCTTATCATCAAACGGCTTCTTCAGAAAACGGTGAAGGTGCTTACCTTGCAATGGAAAAGGCATTCAAAGTATCGGGACTTAAACCACAGGATATAGATTATATAAATGCCCATGGTACGGCAACACCTAATAATGACCTTTCGGAAGGAAGGGCGCTTATAAGGACTTTTGGTACAAATGTACCTCACTTTAGCTCAACCAAACCTTTTACAGGGCATACGCTGGCAGCTGCAGCTGCAATTGAAGCAGTATTCAGCGTACTTGCATTACAGCATAATAAGGTGTTTCCTAACCTTAACTATAAAACCAAAATGGAAGAGTTTGACCTTGTTCCGCAAACGGTTTTAATGGAAAAAGAAATCAATCATGTATTGTCAAACTCTTTTGGGTTTGGCGGTAACTGTTCAACCCTTTTGTTCTCAAAAAGCTAATGAAAAAGTGTTATATAAACGGTGTTGGTTGTGTTTCTGCACAAAAGACTTTTGGAGAAGGCTTTCTTGATGAGGTTATTGTTAATAAAGACAATAACGTTCTTGAGATAAGTCAGCCTGATTATAAAGAATTTATTGCTCCTGCTGCCGGAAGAAGAATGGCTAAGGGAGTTAAGAACGGAATAGTGGCATCGGCAATGGCTTTAAAAGAAGCCGGTTTAGACCAACCTGATGCTATTATTACCGGTACGGGTATGGGCTGTGTTGTGGATTCTGAGAAATTCCTTAAAGCCATACTGGACAACAATGAGGAGTTCCTTACGCCAACTTCCTTTATACAGTCTACCCATAATACGGTGGGAGGGCAAATTGCTCTTGGCCTGCAGTGTAAGGCTTACAATTTTACCTATGTTAATGGGGCAGTGTCGTTTGAGTCGGCCCTGATTGATGCACAGCTTCAAATTGACGAGGGTGAGGCCAATGCAGTGCTTACAGGTGGTGTGGAAGAGGCAGGAGAGGCGACAATGCATTTTCTGGAGATTAAAGGGAATATAAAAAGCAAAGGGCAAACTGATTATGATGTACTGACTTCTACTTCAAAAGGATCGGTATTTTCAGAAGGTGCCGTGTTTTTTGTGCTTTCAGGAGACAAACAGCAAACTACCTATGCCGAACTAAAGGATGTGGCAATTTATAACGTTCTTGATAAAGATGAGGTGGAAGGTAAACTGAAAGATTTCCTTAAACACAACAATCTCGACATAAGCGATATTGATGCTGTAGTATTGGGTTATAACGGCGATGTGGATTTTGACGGTTACTATAACGAACTGGCAAAAAATACATTAAGTAATATCCCCCAATTGTATTACAAACATTTAAGCGGGGAGTTTAATACTGCTTCTGCATTTGGGTTATGGCTTGCTTCTCAGGTTGTAAAAAAACAATATATTCCATCTGCAGTGCTTATTAATTCTATCGAGAAGAAGGAATATAAAAATATAGTGCTGTACAACCAGTATAAGGGTAAAGACCATAGTTTTACATTAGTATCAAAATGCTGAGCCATAAAGTAAATACTGCTTTTTTTTTATTAGTAATACTACTGTTAATTGTCCTGTCCTTTTTTGTTGCTATAGCCTGGTGGATGTTTCTTATACCAGTCTTGCTTTGGGTTATAATAACAGGAGTAGGCTCTGCCTTTATATTTACTGATTATCACATTAAGGCTTATTGTAAAAATAGAGATGTAAAGGAGAAAAAAATAGCCATTACTTTTGATGACGGTCCAACGCCCGAAACACCTAAAGTACTTAATCTTTTAAAAAAGCATAATGCTAAGGCTACGTTTTTTTGTATCGGCTCGCAAATAGAAAAATATCCAGATATTTTTAAAGCAATATTGGAAGATGGCCACACAGTTGGTAACCATACATACAGTCATTCGCCAAAAATGGGATTTTTCCCCGCTCAAAAAGTTAAGGAAGAACTTGAGGTTACTAACAGCCTCATTGAAAAATATTCAGGAAAAAAAGCTCTTTTTTTCAGGCCGCCGTTTGGGGTGACCAATCCTAATATTGCCAAGGCTGTAAAAGCAACTGGTCACTATGTAATAGGCTGGAATATACGCTCTCTTGACACGATAATTAAGAGTGAAAATCGTTTGCTGAACCGTGTTAAAAACAGGCTTGCGCCGGGCAGTATAATACTGCTGCACGACACATCTCAAAAAACCGTAAATGTTTTGGAACAATTATTGGTACTTTTGGAGCAAAACAAATATGAAGCCATTACGGTAAACCAATTGCTAAATATTCCTGCTTATGAAGAATAGTATTATCTGTATGTTTTTTTTGCTTACTGTATTTACCATAAATGCACAGGAGCAAAAAATGACTGCTGCCGAGATTACGGCCTTTAAAAACGGGGTAATAAATGTGTCTAAAAACACAAAGACCCTTACTGCCGATTTTACTCAGTTTAAACATATGGATTTCCTGTCTAACGATATTGAAACGTCCGGAAAAATGAACTTTAAGTTTCCGGATATGCTGTTATGGCAATACACCAAACCTTACAGTTACAGTGTAGCGTTTAAAAAGAACAAAGTATCGGTTAACGATGCCGGGAAAAAGAGCGAGATGGATTTGAGCAGCAGTAAAATGTTTGCCAAACTTAACGGTCTTATTGTGGGTACCGTAAACGGTAATATGTTTGATGAAAATGAGTTTGCCATCAGTTATTTTAAAACGGCAGAATACAATATCAGCAAGCTTGTTCCTAAAGATGCTACACTAAAAAAGTACATAAAGCAGGTTGAGCTTTATTTTGATAAAAAGGGGAGTATGGTGTCTCAGGTTAAAATGATAGAGCCATCGGGAGATTATACTACAATTGTATTTAAAAATAAAGTTGCCAATGCGTCAATTCCGGATTCAGTATTTTCTAATTAGTTTCCTGGCCATTGTTTTACTGCCTTCGTGTGCGGTTAAGACAGTAAGTGGTTTTAAGGAAATTAAAAAAGAAGGGGTGTATGAGGTTTCATACTTTTCAGACAAGGCAACAGACTATGTCTATAAAGCCCATATATCCATATACGGAAAAGATTTTGGAGGCATTTTTATAGCTAAGAAGATTAACGATTCCATTTACCGTACCGCTTTTACTACTGAGTTTGGTAATAAACTTTTTGACTTTGAAATTTCAGACAATAGTTTTAAGGTAAATTATATACTGGAGGAAATGGACAAAAAAATTATTGTAAATACCCTTAAGCGTGATTTTATGTTGCTGCTAAAGCAGGAGCATTCTTACGATAACAAGTATGAGAGTTCCGGTTTTGAAGTTTATAAATCGGAAGATAACAAAAGATATAATTATCTATTTTTGGATGCCGAAAGTAACAGGCTTGTAAAACTGGTTAATGCCACAAAAGGGAAAGAAAAGATAGAAATAATCTATGTGCCCGAAAGTAGTATTTTAGCCCGGAATATAGTAATAGACCATAAGAATATTAAATTAAAGATAGAATTAAACTTTATCCAATAAAACCAATCAATTATGAAAAAGAAATTACTATTTGCATTTTTTATGCTGGGCCTTTTTGCGGCATCTGCCCAGGTAACATTTAAGCCTGGATTTAGGGCGGGAGCTAATTTTTCCAGGCTTACCAATACAGATCTTGATACAAAAACCGATTTTTATGTAGGTGCTATAGGTGCGCTTAAACTTACCAGATTTTATACCCTGCAGCCTGAAATAGGTTATTCACGCCAGGGAGCTAAAGGTGATTTGTACTTTTACGATTCATATTATGGAGAAAGCTACACAGAGAATGTAGATATAAAACTGGAGTATGTAACATTAACCCTTATAAACAAGTTTACGTTTAATGATGCTATTAACTTTCAGGTAGGGCCAACATTTGATATAGGCACAAATGTGGATAACAGATATCAAAATGATGTAGATCTTGGCATTACTGCGGGTATTGGCTATACACTTCCCTTTGGTCTAAGTATAGAGGGACGTGTTAAGAAAGGTATTGCTGATGTACTCGACACCTATTATTATAGTGATGGTTCAAATTATTATTATGAAGATCACTCTAATACAAACCTTGTGTTTCAGGTAGGTATTTCTTACACTTTTGATGTAAAAGGAGCAAGTAATTAGGCACACTTATGAAAAAAGTATTTGTATTGATGCTGTTGTGTTTGTTCACATCAGTATTAAGTGCTCAGATTAGTGCTAAGCCCGGACTTAGGGTAGGAGCGAACTTTTCTAATTTTTCCCATACGGATTTTGATTACAGGACCGATTTTTATGTGGGCGGATTTGTAGCTTTGCAGCTTACTGATTTTTATGCCATACAACCCGAGATAAATTATTCAAGGCAGGGTGCTGTTGCCGATTTAAGGTATTATGATAACGGTACAATTACCAGTTTTGAGAAGGATATAGAAATAGAATATCTTTCAATGATATTTATTAATCGTTTCAGTTTTTATAATGTAAATATGCACATGGGCCCTACGTTTGACATAGAGTTAAACAGTAGTTTACCTACCAATATTGATTTTGATATGGGTGTTACCATGGGTATAGGATATACACTTCCTATGGGGCTTACCATTGAAGCCAGATGGAAACGCGGTTTGTTTGATGTGCTGGAAACGGATGATTATAACGGTACCATTAACTCTATAGGGGATAATAATGCCAACAATGTTTTTCAGTTGGGACTGGCTTATAGCTTTAAGGCTAAAGGAACTTCGAAATAATTTTTTAATATATATATGATTACCAGATTTTTTGCTAAGAGAGTATTAGCGTTTTTATTTTTTTCGTTCATTGTTTTACAGGTAAATGCACAAATTACAGTTAAACCGGGAGTTAGGGGAGGTGTAAACTTTAGTTTATTAACTGCTGATGTCTTTGATATTAAACATGATGTTTATTTTGGAGGACTCGCAGAAATTAAGTTGGCTAAATTTTATGCACTACAGCCCGAAATTAATTATTCGAGGCAGGGAGCAACAGCTACTTTTATGTATGATGCCGGATTTGGCAGGTATGGGGAGTATGATAAGGATTATTCTTTGCAGTACCTTAATATCAACCTGATTAATAAGTTTTATGTTTTCCATGGACTGCATGCAATAGTAGGGCCATCAATGGATTTTAAGCTTTCCGATAATATGGATTACGATTTTGGGGAAAAGGTAAGAAACTATGATATAGGCCTTAATTTAGGAATAGGTTATACTTTCCCTATCGGACTTACAATTGAAAGCCGTTTTAAATTTGGATTCCTAGATGTTTTTGGACATGATGATCCTGATTATTACGACAATTATTATAATAACAGTTATTTTGACGGGCCTGTAGTAAATGGAGTTTTCCAAACAGGCGTTACCTATACTTTTGATACAAAAAGGAAATAATTAATTTTTTAAAACAACCACACCATGAAAAATACAATTGCATTTTTATTTTTGGCATTACTGGGTTATGGGGCTCAGGCACAAGTTAAGATAGAACCAGGCGTAAGAGCCGGTTTAAATCTTGCTACTTTTACAGACAGTAATATGGATACTAAAGCCGATTTTTATGTAGGAGGCTTATTAGGTATTAAGTTGGCCAGTTTTTATACATTACAGCCTGAGATAACTTATTCCAGGCAGGGAGCAAAAGCTAATTATCTTATTGGCTATCCCAATGTTGAACCTGCTCCGGCAACTGGAGAACAGGATCTTTCTGTAAGTTACCTGTCTTTTGCGGTAATGAATAAGTTTAGAATTGTAGAGGGTTTTCATGGTATAGTGGGGCCGTCAATAGACTTTAGGTTAAGCGATAACTTTGATAGTTATATTTACAACGATGACCTGATGGATTTTGATTTTGCGCTTAACGGAGGGCTTGGTTATACCCTGCCTATAGGATTAACATTTGAAGCGCGTTACAAGCTTGGACTTGTAGATATTTTTGGTGATATTTATCACGATGATTATTATTATGAGGATGACAATTTTGACCTTGTGTTAAACAGTGTTATCCAACTGGGTGTTACTTATACGTTTAAATAAGATATATGTTGCTTAAAGATTTTTACCAGGTAAGGTCGTTTGAAAAAACGGAGGGTCAAAACTATGTGGCCCACATTGTTATTAACAAAAATCATGATGTTTTTAAAGGACATTTCCCGGGCAATCCGGTTACTCCCGGAGTTTGCATGATGCAAATTATCAAGGAGCTTACCCAACAGGCCATAAATGCACCAATAACAATGAAAAGTGCCTCAAACATTAAGTTTATGGCACTTATTAACCCCGAGGTAAATTCTGAGCTAAAACTTGAACTTGAAATAACCGAGGCAGAAGATGCCTCGGTTAAAGTAAAGAACACCACTTATTTTGACGATACAACCGCGTTAAAATTAAGTTGTATTTACAGTAAAAATTAGGATTATAAACTGGTTTTTTCCAATTTTAAGATGAACTGAAATCATAGTATTTATGAAATTACTGGCTTTTTTTCTTTCCTTTTTTTTGCTGGCAACGCAGGATCTTTCTTCCATAAGGCAAAATTATATTAGTGCTGCAACCTCTGAACAGGAGGCTGAGGAACTATATAAATCACTTGAGGATATAAACGATACAGGAGATAATACAATGGTTGGTTATAAGGCTGCTTCGCTAACCTTAAAGGCTAAGTACGAAAAGGGACTTTTGAATAAAAAGAGTTTGTTTACCCAAGGAGCTAAATTGCTTGAAGCCGTTATAAAAAGGGATGCCGATAATTATGAGGTAAGGCTTCTTCGTATGAGCATACAGGAAAATGCACCTAAAATTACCGGCTACAATAAGGATATTGAAGAGGATAAAAAGTTTTTAATTAAATACTACGATAGTCAAAAGCAGGACCTTAAGGAGTTTACTAAAGGTTTTGTGACAAGATCGGCTCTTTTTACAAAAGAAGAAAAGGCTGCTTTTTAATGATAGTGTTTTCTGTGTCTGTACAGGAAACTTCTTTTTTGTTTGAGAAAGTTAAAAAAAGTATCTTTGCTCACATTAAAAAATGGCGACTTTGTAATGCACACATTTTCAAAACATTATAACGAAATAGCTGCTGTAAATTATTGCGTTATTATACCTACATACAACAACAGTAAGACCTTAAAAAGGGTTATTGATGGTGTGCTGCAATATACAAACAATCTAATTGTTGTTAACGATGGTTCTACAGATTCTACAGTTGCCATTTTAGGAGAATATTCAGGACTTAACTGTATTCATCTCCCTAAAAATAAAGGTAAAGGTAATGCCCTGGCTATTGGTTTTGCCGCTGCAAAACAGGCAGGTTATGATTATGCCGTTACTATAGATTCAGACGGACAGCACTTTCCTGATGATATACCTGTGTTTTTATCGGAGCTTGAAAAGAACGGAGATGCATTGCTTATCGGTAGCCGTAATATGGCTCAGGAAGGAGTACCTAAAAAGAGTAGTTTTGGGAATAAATTCTCTAATTTCTGGTTTTGGTTTGAAACCGGAAAAAAACTTGAAGATACCCAATCGGGTTACAGGCTGTATCCTTTACATAAAATACCTTCAAAGTATTATACCAGCAAATTTGAGTTTGAAATAGAAATTATAGTACGCACTTCATGGAAAGGTGTACCCGTAAAGAACGTACCCGTAAAAGTGCTTTATGATATGAGCGAAAGGGTATCACACTTTCGTCCGTTTAAAGACTTTACCAGAATCAGTATACTCAACACGGTATTGGTTGTCATAAGTCTTTTGTACATTAAACCCAGGGATTTTTTCATGAGCTTTAAAAAAAAAGGGCTTAAGAAATTCTTTCTTGAAAATGTATTGGAAAGCAACGACAGCAATACTAAAAAAGCCTTATCTATAGCTTTGGGAGTATTTATAGGTATTGCACCGCTATGGGGCTTTCAAACGGTGCTTGTACTTTTTCTTGCCTATGTGCTAAGGCTTAACAAACTTATAGCTTTTGCATTTTCCAATGTCAGTATTCCGCCTTTTATACCTTTAATAATTTATTTATCATTGCAGATGGGGGCACTGGCCCTTGGAGGTCCGGTTAGCGATTATACCGATCTTAGCCTGGAAAATATTCAAAACAGCATGACGCAATATCTTGTGGGAAGTATTTTGTTAGCCGCAATTGCATCATGCCTGTTTGGCCTGGCGGGTTATTTTATCCTTTTGTCAATAGGCAGAAATAAAATACATAAGAATGCATAAGTTTTTTACCTCCATACACTTTTTTGTAAATCGTAATAAGTTTTTGGCTATTGGTATAGCCCTGGCATTTTTAGCGGTATTTGGGTATTTTGCCTCAAAGATTAAGTTTGAGGAAGATATTACCCGTCTTATCCCTAAAAGCGAACGTACCGACGAAACTACAAAAGTGCTGAGCCAGCTTAATTTTACCGATAAGATTACGGTTATCATTAATGCAAAAGAGGGAGTTACCCCGCAACAGCTTACAGAGGTTGCAAATGTGTTTTTAGATAGTCTTAAAAGTTGTAATAAGTATATTAAGGCCGTACAGGGCAAGGTGGATGATGAGAACATACAGGAAGCATTTGATTTTGTACATTCTAACCTTCCGCTGTTTCTCGATGATAAGGATTATAAACGAATAGAACAAAAACTAAAGGCGGATAGTATAGCCGCTACTGTTTCAGCTAATTACAGGTCAATCATATCACCATCGGGTCTGGTTACAAAAGATTTCATCCTTCAGGATCCTTTCGGGATGTCCTTTATAGGACTTGAAAAATTAAAACAGCTGGGACTTGATGACGAGTTTCAGCTTGTAGACGGTTATGTAATTACCAAAGACAGTCAAAAGCTATTGCTGTTTATAAGCCCTGAGCTACCAGGTAACGAAACAGAAAAGAATACCGCTTTTGTAGATAAGCTGGATGCTATTAAAGCATCGCTTAATACCACTTTTGAGAAAACGGCAACAATAGAATATTTTGGCGCTACCAATATTGCGGTGGCCAATGCCAAACAGATAAAGAGTGATATAAGAACCACAACATTTATTGCGATATCGCTGCTTATGCTGTTACTTATGGTATATTACAGGCGTTTCCTTATTCCGTTTATTATTTTGGTTCCTACTATTTTCGGGGTAGTATTTGCAGTAGCCCTGCTTTACTTCCTTAGAGGGACCATTTCTGCCATTTCTTTAAGTATAGGTGCTATCCTGCTTGGGGTAACTATAGATTATGCCCTGCATATATTAACACACCACAGGCATAACAGTGATATAAACGGACTGTATAAGGATATAACCAAACCGCTTATAATGAGTAGTACCACTACGGCGGTGGCATTTATGTGCCTGCTTTTTGTAAACTCAGGGGCTTTGCAGGATCTGGGTATTTTTGCAGCGGTAAGTGTAGTGGTAACGTCATTTTTCTCATTACTTATAATTCCGCATCTTTATAAACCTAAACAGGGTAAAAATATAGAGCACAATACATTGCTGGATAAACTGGCAGGCTTTTCATTTGATAATAATAAACTGCTTATAGGAATAAGTGTTGTTGTTATAATAGCGAGCCTGTTTACCTTTAATAGAGTTACTTATGATGGTGATTTATCACAGTTAAACTATGTGCCTGCCGAAATACAACAGGCAGAGAAGCACCTTGAAAGTGCAACAAACCTTACGTCAAAATCTTTGTATGTAGCCGTTTATGGTAATTCTCCCGAAGAACTGCTGCAAAACAACAATGTTCTTTACAACAGGCTGTTGGCTGATAAAAACAACAATAATCTTTTAAGCTACAGTTCGGTTGGCGGAGTGGTGCTTTCGGAAAAGGAGCAAAAAGAAAAGATTGCAAAATGGAATGCTTTCTGGACACCGCAACGCAGGCAGTTTGTAGAGGCGGGATTAATTGACGAAGGGTCAAAACTGGGTTTTAAACCCAATGCTTACGATAAGTTTTACAGCCTATTAAATAGCGATTTCAAAACTGTAAGCCTGCAGGAATACCTTGATGTAAAGACACTATACCTTAACGAGTTTATAGCCGAAAAGAACGGGTTCTATACACTTTTTAATGTGGTTAAGGTGGCAGATGAGCAAAGGGACGCGGTTGTAAAAGAACTTTCTAAAATGCCTAAGGTTGTAATTATTGACAGGCAACAAATGAATGAAACCTTTTTAGGAGGGTTAAAAGACGATTTTAATTCGCTTATCAACTATTCCTTTATAGCAATATTGATCATATTGTTTATGTTCTTCAGGAGGATAGAGCTGGTACTTATAAGCAGTATACCTATAGCCGTTACGGGTATCGTTACGGCAGGTATAATGGGTATGTTTGATATTAAGTTCAATATATTCAGTACCATAGTATGTACACTTGTTTTTGGGCATGGAGTGGATTTCAGTATTTTCATGACCAGTGCCCTGCAAAAGGAGTACAGTACCGGAAAGAATGAAATGGCAACCTATAGGGCATCTATACTATTGGCGGCATTAACTACGGTTTTGGGTATAGGTGCATTGATATTTGCTTCACATCCTGCCTTAAAATCTATTTCGTCAGTTTCCCTTATCGGGGTTTTTGCGGCGCTTATCATTACATTTATATTCTATCCTATAATATTCAGGTTCTTCCTTACTCACAGGGTAAACAAAGGAAAAGCACCTTTAGGTTTAAGAAGGACCCTGCATTCTGTAGCATCATTTATTTATTACGGACTTGGAGGTTTCCTTCTGTCGCTGTTCAGCCTTATTTTTGTTAATGTGCTGCCCGCAAGAAAAGCATGGAAAATGAGGGCATTTAGGTACCTGATGTCTAAATTCATGAAATCGGTACTGTATACAAATCCGTTTACAAAGAAAACCGTACTTAACCCGCATAATGAGACTTTTGATAAGCCTGCGGTTATAATTGCAAACCATACGTCTTTCCTTGATATACTTGCTGTAGGTATGCTTAGCCCAAAACTTATTTATCTGGTGAGTGACTGGGTATATAACTCCCCTGTTTTTGGTATTGGTGTTAAGTTAGCAGGATTCTATCCCGTTTCACAAGGGCTTGAAGGCGGAGTAGAGCACCTTCGCAAAAAAGTGGAAGAAGGCTATTCATTGGTAGTATTCCCGGAAGGTACCCGATCGAAAGATAATCATATACAGCGTTTTCATAAAGGAGCATTTTATCTTGCCGAAGAGTTTGGGCTGGATATAGTACCTATATTAATACATGGTAATTCTGAAGTATTGCCTAAAGGAGATTTTATTATCAATAACGGTAGTATTACCCTTAAAATACTTGAAAGAATAAAGGCTGACGATACAATATTTGGATCAAATTATACTGAGCGTACCAAGAAAATAGGGACATATTATAAAGAACAGTTTGCACAAATGCGAACGGAAATTGAAGAGCCTTATTATTTTAAAGATAAGTTGATGCAAAGCTTTGCCTATAAGGAGTTTGATATTGTAAAAGCAGTTAAGCAACATTTTAATGAAGTAGCCGGTACATATCATATTATAAACCCTTTTATTGGAACGAAAAGTACTGTGTTGCATTTAGCCAATGATTTTGGTGAAACCAGTGTGCTTTTGGCCCTACAGCAACCACAAAGAAAAATATATAGTTTTATAGCTGATGAGGAAAAAAGGGAGGTTGCTAAAACAAACTATATCAATAAAATAAGAAGTATTAAATATTTAGAGTCGTTAGAAGAGGCAAAAAATATAAATTATACTGTTATATTGGTTGATGCTAATGCAGATAATGTTCCCGTTGCTTTATTTGAAAAAGCAGAATATATAATTTTGACAGTAATACAGACAGATGTAAGTTATAATGGTTTTGAGACAATGGCAGAGGGCGAAGATTTTATAATTTTAAGGAGGATATAAGCAGGTGAAAAAAAAATATGATGTTGTAATTATAGGCAGCGGACTGGGAGGTTTGGTATCTTCCATTATTTTAGCCAAAGAAGGCTATAGTGTTTGTGTGCTTGAAAAGAACAACCAGTTTGGAGGTAATCTGCAAACATTTGTACGCGATAAAACTATTTTTGACACGGGTATCCATTATATAGGAGGGCTTGATAAAGGGCAAAACCTATATAACTATTTTAAGTACATAGGTATAATAGATGACCTTAAACTTAAAAAAATGGATGAGGATGCCTATGATATTATATCTTTTGATGATGATGAGCAGGAGTATCCGCATGCACAGGGATATGATAATTTTGTAAAGCAGTTGGTAAAGTTTTTCCCTGAGGAAGAGGAAAACCTTAAGGCTTACTGTAATAAGCTTGTTGAAACCTGCGATTCTTTTCCGCTATACAATCTGCAAAACAGACAGGAAGGTTATGATAGCGCTATACTTTCTGAAAACGCAAAACAATATATTGATGAACTAACCCAAAATGAAAAGCTTAGGGCTGTACTGGCAGGGTCTAACTTTTTATATGCGGGAATAGAAGATAAGTCACCGTTTTATGTACATGCACTTTCTGTAAACTCATACATGCAAAGTTCGTGGCGTTGTGTAAACGGAGGGAGCCAAATTACAAAGCAGCTTATTAAGCAACTTAAGAAATACGGTGGCGAAACCTATAAATACAAAGAGGTTATAGGATTTGGTTTTGAGGGGGACGAATTGGTTTCCGCTAAGATAAAGACCGGAGAAGAGGTTTTTGGAGATATATTTATCTCTAATATAGAGCTTAAAACGACTCTTAAGATGATAGGGGAAGACAGGTTTAGGAAATCGTATTACAGCAGGATTCAAAACCTTGAAAATGTAGGTTCGGCATTTAGTTTGTATATTGTATTTAAGCCGGAAACGTTTAAATACATGAACCATAACTACTATCATTTTAAGGATAGTAAAAGGGTTTGGAAAACAATGGAATGTACTGAGGAGTCGTGGCCGGAAGGTTATATGGCCTCCATGAATGTTTCCGGAAAGCAGGGTGAATGGGCAGATAGCATGACGCTTATAACCTTTATGGATTTTAATGAGGTAAAGCAATGGGAGCACACCCACAATACCACTGCAGAAGAGTTTGACAGGGGAGAAGCCTATAAAGAGTTTAAGGAAAGAAAAACAGAACAGTTTTTAAAGGAAGTGGAGAAGAAATTCCCGGGAATAAGAGATTGTATAAAATCTGTACATACCTCTACCCCGCTTTCTTATCGTGACTATATCGGAGGTCAAAATGGGAATCTGTACGGTTATGTAAAGGATTCCAATAATCCTATGAAGACTTTTATCTCAGCCAAAACAAAGCTTAAGAATTTATACCTTACAGGACAGAGTATTAATATGCATGGGGTATTGGGTGTAACTATTGGTGCTGTAGTAACCTGTTCAGAAATATTAGGCAAAGAGTATTTGGTTAATAAAATAAACAACGAACTTAATTTATAATACATGAGGAACGTTTTATATATATTGTTGTTATCACTTGCAGCTTTGCAAATGACTTCCTGCGGCACATATAATTCGGTTCATCAAATACCTGAAACGGAAATCTACGACAATACCGTTCCACAGGTTATAAAATATAACGATAGCTTATTTACCTGTGGCAATAATTTTCTTTTAAAGAACGAACAGGGGCTTTGGGAAATGTACGTGGAAGGTGATGCCCTGCAAAGGGGACTGATAAGCGGAGCTTTATCTCATGATTTGATACTGTATCAGGAAGATGTGTTTATGGGCAGGATCAAAGAAATTATCCCTTCAAAGTTTAAGCAGTCTATACTTAGGCAATTTTTAAAATGGTATAACCGCAAGCTTTACCTTCACGTTCCTAATGAATATCAAACGGAGATATACGGAGTATCGCGATATGCATCGGAGGAATATGATTATGTGGCTCCTCCTTACTTAAGAAGCCTGTACCTGCATGCGGCACACGATATAGGGCATGCCTTAAATGACCTTTCCATGGTAGGATGTACTTCTTTTGCTGCGTGGGACGATAAAACTTCAGACGGCTCTTTGCTAATAGCAAGAAACCTTGATTTTTATGCGGGAGACGATTTTGCCAAAAATAAGATAGTATCTTTTGTAAAACCTAATAAAGGATACCCTTTTATGTCGGTTACCTGGGGAGGAATGATTGGGGTATTGTCCGGGATGAATACAAAAGGGCTTACCGTTACTATAAATTCAGGTAAGTCGGATATTCCTTTTATGGCAAAAACACCTATATCTTTATTGGCAAGGGAGATATTACAATATTCACAAAACATAGAGGAAGCTGTCGCTATAGCGAAGAACAGGGAGGTTTTTGTTTCGGAAACCATTATGGTGGGCAGTGCACACGATCATAAAGCTGTACTTATAGAGGTGTCGCCTTTAAAGTTTGGTGTTTATGAGGTAGAGAACACATCAGAGCTTATTTGTTCCAATCATTTTCAGAGTGATACCTATAAGGATGATGATAATAACAATTACACCATAAAAAACAGTCATTCGCAGTATCGATACGACAGGATAAAAGAACTGTTGGATGATACAGATAAAGTAACTCCGGTAAAAGCGGCTGCCATTATGCGTAACCGCGAAGGGCTTAACGACCTGATGCTGGGTTACGGTAATGAAAAAGCGATTAACCAACTATTGGCACACCATTCGGTAGTATTCAAGCCTGAGCAAAGGTTGGCTTGGGTATCATCCGGGCCATATCAGCTGGGTGCATATGTGGCCTACGACCTTGATGAGATTTTTGGTAAGGAACATTTAGACCGTCAAACGTCTATGGGGATAGATTCACTTCTAATTCCTAAAGATGATTTTGTTAATAGTACTGCCTATAAAAATTATGAGAAATTCAGGGTAAATGACAGGGTGATAGAAAAGGCTATAAAAACAGAAGGAGAACTGTCTCCGGATTTTATCAGAACATATCAGCAGGAAAATCCGGATTACTGGGGAGTGTATTATAAAGTAGGTTTGTATTATTACAACAAAGGCTACTTTGCAGCAGCCCGTGCAGAATTTGAAAAGGCACTTACAAAGGAAATTACCACACTGCCTGAGAAAATACAGATTGAAAAATACATTGAAAAACTAAACAGGAGACTAAAGTAATATGGATATCCCTTCTATAGAAAAGGCATCGTTGCCGGAGATAAAAGCGCATCAGGAAGAGAAGCTGCGTGAAGCACTACGCTATGCCGCAGATAATTCTCCTTTCTACAAAAGGCTTTTTGAAAAAGAAGGAATAGACATTACAACCATAAACACACTTGAAGACCTGCAACAGCTGCCCTTAACTACAAAAGAGCAATTGCAGGAATACAATGATGATTTTTTATGTGTGCCAAAATCACATATAATCGACTATACTACGACTTCAGGAACATCGGGTAAACCAGTAACTTTCGGGCTTACTGATAAAGATCTGGACAGGCTTGCCTATAACGAAGCTATATCTTTTATCTGTTCGGGAATTAAGGAAGGCGATGTTGTACAGCTTATGACGACCATTGACAGGCGTTTTATGGCGGGACTTGCCTATTTTTTAGGACTTAGAAAAATAAAGGCAGGTGTTATACGTGTTGGTGCAGGAGTACCTGAACTACAATGGGATTCCATTTTAAAATATAAGCCTACATACCTCATAACCGTACCGTCTTTTTTACTGAAACTTATTGAGTATGCCGAAATGCATGACATAGATTATAATGCAAGTGGTATTAAAGGGGCAATATGTATAGGGGAGCCTTTGCGTGATCAGGATTTTTCCATGAATACGCTTTCCAAAAAGATTACCGATAAGTGGAACATCAAATTGTTCTCTACCTATGCTTCTACCGAAATGAGTACTGCCTTTGCAGAATGTGAGTTTTCATGCGGAGGCCACCATCATCCTGAACTGATTATTGCAGAGGTGTTGGATGAGAATGACAATCCCGTAACAGAAGGAGGGAGCGGGGAATTAACGGTAACCACACTTGGTATTGAGGGTATGCCTCTTATACGCTTTAAAACAGGTGACATTGTACAACTGCACCACGAACCTTGTGAGTGTGGAAGAAACACGCTTAGGGTAGGGCCGGTAATAGGAAGGAAACAGCAAATGATAAAATATAAGGGGACAACCTTATATCCGCCGGCCATGATTGATTTGCTGCGGTCTTTTACCCAGATAGAAAATCATATTATAGAAATTTCCACTAACGACCTCGGTACCGATGAAATTGTTATTAAGGCAGTAGCCGATAGCCCTTCGGAAGAGTTACTGGTTCAAATAAAAGACCATTTTAGGGCTAAGCTAAGGGTTACACCTAAAATTGTTTTTATTACCGCAGAAGAGCTTAATAAGGTTATGTTTAACCCTATGAGCAGAAAACCTGTAAATTTTATAGACAAGAGAGCTAATTAGGTTTAGATTTTCTTTATTACAGTAAATAAAAAAGCCGTACAATTTGTACGGCTTTTTAACTACTAACTAAAAACTAATCTATTTTACTCATTATGGAGGAGTAAGCGGACTACTTTATTTTTACTATCTCCTACGGTTTAATTTTCCCTGTTGATGTAAACCCAGCCTGTTTTGCTTTCGCCATTATTAAACTGGATAGAATAGAAGTAAGTACCTGTAGGAAGATTATTGTTGTTTGAATCCTGGCCATGCCATTCTTTGTTGTACATGTCCTGATTAAACACTTCTTTACCATAACGGTTAAAGATGCTTATTCTGGTAACACCAAATCCGGTCAAATCAAACTCATCGTTCATACCATCGCCGTTTGGAGAAATACCACGAGGTATCTGGCAGGCAATACTTTCTACAGTCTCTGTTAAGACAGTAGAGCAAGCACTGTTAAGAGGAGTTACTGTTACTACATAGTCACCAGTCTCTTCTGCAACAGCCTTAAGGTCTGTACTGATAATAGCACCACTGGCATCTGTCCATTCAATAAGAACCTTGTCTTCAGTATAGTTGTCATCAAGAGAAACCTCAAGGGTATAAACTCCGCCTTCACATCCACTGGTAATACTAATAATCGGAGTAGTAACAACACTTACCATAAAGCTGCTTTCATCCGAACATTCTGTTCCCGGAGTTTGGGTAAAAATATAGATTGTCTGATCTGTTGTTATCTCAGTTCCCGCAGTAAGTATATCGCCCGTTGCGTTTGCGCCTGTATAATAAGCATTGTTATCACTAAGTACAGGTAGTATATAGCTGTCGCATGAAGTAACATCTTCCATTATATCTGCAATTGGTAATGGAGTAACTGTTACAAATACCGACTGGGTAGCCTCACAACCTGAGTTGTTAACCGTAACCTCATAAGTGCCTTCACCTATTATAGTTATGCTGCTTCCGGTGTCAGGTAATGCATTGTCATTGTAAGTCCATGCATAAGTAACATCAGGTGATTCAGGATTGTAGTTGTTAGCTACAAGACTGATGACTGCATCGGTAGTGCCTTCGCAGATGTTTCGATCACCTCCCATATCAAAATCAGGTGTAAGATCCTGAATGATCAGGTTAAAGTTAAGGATGGCTACACAGCCCGTTGGGGTGTACTCTACCCTTACATAAATAGGCTGTAACTCTGCAACCGTATTCTCATATTCAGGCCCTATAGGGTTTAAGTTATCCTGAGCAGCTGTTTCAGATTCGTGATAAGAAATCACAAAGTCGGCCGAATCATAACCTTCAATAACACCTGCCTCAATAAGAGCAGTATTAGAAGTAAAGTCAAATGTTGCAAACCCACTTGCATTACATGCTGTAAGGTCTACAGGAGCACCTACAGTTTCAGCCACAGGAGTGTAGAATTCAACAAGTTTGCTGCCTTCTAAAGAACATGAAGAACCTTCGTAAGTAGCCCTTACATAATATCTTCCCGGCTGTGTAGCCTCAAGCGTGGCCTCGGTTTCGTTTGGTATTACAACAGGAAGTGTTGTGTCGTCTCCCTCTTCAGGAGTACTGTCGTACAGCCATTCAAATTCAAATTGAGAAAGATCGTCAAAATCAACACTTAGTGTAACGGCCTGCATATCACAAACAGCATTACCGTCTGCAACTGTTAAATCTTCACCTAAATCGATTCCGCCAACATCAAAGCTACCTCCGCCAAGGAAAACAGCAGAATTAAGTAATGCATCATTATAATCAGCAATTACAAACTTAATATGATACTGCTGTCCGGGTACAACCTGTCCAATAGCAGTAAACGGCACTGTTTGTCCGCTAAAGCCTATAGCTGCCGCATAAGGGCTGTTAGGGTTGTACTGATCGAAATATTGTTCGTTTTGGCTGTCACAGGTTGCATTATAAGCATCGTCCCTTATGGTAACTACCGAAACAGGTATTGTTGTGCCCGGTATTACTGCAAGGTTCTGGCTGTTACCTTCAGAGTCTGTTAGTATAAACGCAAACGCATCGGAGAAGCGACACTGGAACGAACCGTATTCATCTGAAGTAAACAGGAAGTCGAAAGTAAATTCGTTAGTATAGGCAAGGAAATCAAATTCCAGTATACTGGCATTATAAGTAGGACCTGTATTGCCTCCTTCGGCAATAATAGCTTCAAGGTCGGTATCTCCCAACCAATCTGTAGTTTGTACACCTGCAATTCCCGGAGGTGTTGTTGCCTGCTGTATGCTTGTAGTCGCTAAAATAACACCATCCTGGAAAGGAAAAACAGACCCTGTCGGTGCATTAAAATAGCCTATACCGTTTGGCTGATTAAAATCGGTTCCTGTTATAGTGCTCACATTTGTGATAACTGCACAAGGAGAACTAAACAATACATTTTGTACTAATTCTTCGGCAGTAAATGTAGTCTCATCTACATTAATGGATACATTTCTTGTGCCGATACAAATATCAAAAGAATCAGTTTGGTTAGGAGTAGCAGTTTTTGAATACACTCTTACTTTATAGGTATTCCCTATTACAAAATTGTCACTTGTACTACTGTTAGGGTCGCTACAGTACATTTCAGTCAAACTGCCGCAATCATCACCTTCATAAACCACATGATATAAATCAGATGATAAATTACTAATATTAGAAAGGTTTATATAATGAGAAGTACTTGTAGCTACAAACTCAAACCATACGTCGTCATCGGCAGTACCCCCACATGTAGTTGCCTGTGGAGAGCCGGTAGCAGAGTAAATTGTTCCTGAACCTGACTCCACGCATTCAATTCCTGTGTTTGCAATAAGTAATGTTGCATCTGCGCATTCGTCATTTGTAGGAATACCGGGAGGGGTGCTTACACAAATTTCAAAATCAGAAGTTTGATTTAGAGTTGATGTAAATGAATATACCCTTATTTTATATGTTGATCCAATAGTTAGGTTATCCACAAAAGTTGTGTTGGATGTACCGCATGTTATTTGTGTTAAGCTTCCGCACACATTACCTTCATATATTGCATAATATAAAGCAGTAGTTCCGTTGGTAATGTTCAGAAGGTCAATTTTATGTTTGGTGCTTATCGCAGTAAACTCAAACCATACATCATCATCATCGGTACCTGTACAAGAGTTGGCTTCCGGTGAAGCAGTAGCCGAATAGATTGTTCCTTCTGCTGTCTGATTACAGAACTGATCTGTATTTACAGGGATAACGGTTGCGTTAGCACATTCGTCATTTGCCGGTGCAGGTGGTGGTGTAGTTATACATACATCAAAAGTTGCCAACTGGAATGGTACAGAAACACTTGAATAAATCCTAAGTTTATAGGTTTGTCCTATTGTAAGGCCTTCCAGGAAGGTTGAGTAGGCAGAGCTGGTATTACACTGAACTTGTGTAAGTGTACCACAGTTGTTGCCCGAATAGATGTTGTAATATAAAAACGGAGCTCCTGAATGGTTAAGTAACTGTACTCTGTGTTTTGTGCTGATAGCCACAAATTCAAACCATACGTCATCATCTGCAGTACCTGTACAGGTATTAGCTTCCGGAGAAGCTGTAGACCAGTCAATAGTACCGGGAGTAGTAAGGTCACAGTTTTCTCCCGCATTTACAGGAACAACAGTTGCATTAGCACAATCATCGTTTGCAGGTGGCCCCGGAGGTGTACCTACACAAAGATTGAATGTCACTGTTTGCATTGCTGTAGCTGTCCATGTGTATACTCTTATTTTATAGGTTTGACCTATGGTTAGCCCTGAAGCCACGCTATTATTAAAGGAACTACAGTATAGTTGAGTTAAGTTTCCGCAATCGTCGCCTGAATATATAACATGGTCTAAATCGGTGGTGCTTCCCACAATGTCATTAAAATCAATAGTGTGCATTGTGCTTGTAGCCACAAATTCAAACCATACATCATCATCGTCAACACCGTTACAGGTATTGCTCTCTAATGAAGGAGTTGCCCAGCTGGTTGTGCCCGGTGTAATCGAAGCACATGATAAATCAGGATTTACAGTTACTACTGTTGCATTTGCACACTCATCATTAACAGGCGGTGGCGGTGGTGTGCTAACACATACATTAAACGTAGTGTTTTGTGGAGTATCAGCCGAAGTATAAACTCTGATAAAGTATGTATCACCTATGGTAAGGTTACCTGCAAAACTATCGCTTCCGTTGGAGCAATATAAAAGGGTCATATCGCCACACGATGTTCCACTGTAAACTGTGTGGTATAAAAGCGTTGCACTTCCTGCAATATCAGTAAGTCTTATCCTGTGTGCTACACTTGTAGCCACAAACTGGTACCATACATCATCGTCTTCAGTACCATTACATGTTGTGCCACTTTGAGGAGAAGGCGTAGCCCACTCTACAGTACCGGGAACAGAGTTTGTACAATTTAAATCAGCGTTTACAGGTACTGTTATAGCATTTGCACAATCGTCATTAGCCGGAGGGGCTGGTGGAGTACCTATACAAACATCAAAAGTTGTGGTTTGTAACGCGGTACTGGTAGCAGTAAACACCCTGATGAAATAAGTGTTTCCAACTGTTAATCCTGATACATAACTGTTATTAGGGCTACTGCATAAAATATTTGTAAGCGAGCCGCAAGCTCCTGAGTATATAGTATGATTAAGGTCGTTAGTACTGCCTTCAACGTTATTAAGGTTAATGGTGTGCGTTGGGTTTGTAGCAACGAAAGAGAACCACACATCATCGTCTTCAGTACCAGAACAAATGGTAGCATTTTCAGGGGAAGGTGTTGCCCATGCTACTGTTCCCGATGTGAAAAGCGTACAGTTTAAATCCGGGTTAACGGGTACAGAAAGAGCAGTATTACATTCGTCATTAACCGGAGGTCCAGGCGGTGTAGCTATACAAATATCAAAAACAGATGTTTGTGCGGTAGTTGCAGAGGAGTATACCCTTACGTAGTAAGTATTTCCTACTGTTAATGTACTTGTTATGCTGGTAGTAGCGGTACTGCAATACATTTGAGTTAGAGCGCTACAGTTACCACTGTAAACGGTATGGTACAAAAGAGTTGTACTTCCGGTAATGTTGCTTAAGTTGATAGTATGTGTTGGGTTTGTAGCTACAAACTGATACCATACATCGTCGTCGTCACTTCCTGTACAGGTATTGCTCTGAGGCGATGCCGTAGCAGAATATACTGTTCCTGTTGCAAAGTTATCACAATCGAGGTCAGGATTAGCAGTTAGTGTTGTTGCTCCTGCACATTCGTCATTTGCCGGGGGTGGAGGTGGTGTGCCAATACAAACATCAAAAGTTGTGTTTTGGCTCGTAGCTACAGCACTATAAACCCTTAAAGTATAAGTTTCGCCTATTGTAAGCCCGGTAACGGTAGTATTGTTGTTAAGGTTACAGCTAACCTGTGTAAGCGAGCCGCAAGTTCCACTATACAATATATTGTTTAAATCGGTTGAACCGTTTGCAGGGTTGTTAAGATTGATAAGGTGAGTGGTATCTGTAGCCACAAATGTAAACCATACATCATCGTCTTCGGTACCTGCACAAACATCGCTGCCATCATTAGAAGGTGTTGCTCCCGCAACAGTACCAAATGTGCTTGTTGTACAAATATTTGTTGTATTAACAGTAAGTGCTATGGCATTAGCACAATCATCATTTGCAGGCTGTGTATAAAAGTTAAACGGACCAGCCCATTCGCTTGTATTACCTTCACTACATACAGATCTTACATAAAATTTGTATGCAGTAGTTGGTATTAACGGAGAAACGGTTGTTGAAGTCCCGTTTACAATATCACCTGAGCCTGTTTGTGCTTCGGTAACCTGCAAAACTTCAATTTCATATTGAAGTGCAGCACCTGTCCAGCTTAAGTTCGCAGAAGTAGGTGTTGTACTAACCGCATTAAGGTTGGTAGGAGCTAAACACTGTTCCACAACGCTTACGTCGTCTACTAACCAGCGATCCTGAAAATCACCTTCCATAAGGAAAGCAATATGATAGTTTTGCCCTGTTGTCCCGGGTAGGTTTATAACAACCTCATCGTATTCTGTTTGAGTAGGGTTAATAAGAGGTTCGGTATACGTTGAAACAACGGTGTAAGAAGCAAGGTCTGTAAGGTCAGCGCCTGCCGGAGCCATAAGGATTTTGTAAATCGTTCCCTGATTACCCGGTAGCGTAAGGCTTGACCAAAAACGCAGCTGTCCGTTAACCGGCATTTCAAAAGAAGGTGTTACGAGCCAGTCTTTAGCAGGGTCTCCTGCATCCGGCACGTTTTCACGATCAATAAAGGCTGCATAATCTCCGGTATGAGGAGGGTAAGTGTCATTCGCAGAAACAACTGTCTGTTTCCATTGCTGTAAGTTTCCTATGCCATTATTGTATTTAGTCCAGCCTGTCGGAGGAAAGGTTGTACCTTCAAATCCTTCAGCCGGAGTAATTCCCTGTGCGTAACCGCACACAATAAATAATGACATGAAAAAAAGTAAAATAGTTTTTTTCATGATGAGTGGTAGTGAATAATTTTGCGACAAAATTACTCCACCCATAATTATTTTTTAAATAATCGTCAAAAAAACACAATTTTAATGAGGGATGTTACAGTAGAAACTTTTTTTTAATTTATTGATATTGTTGTTTTTAACTTTTTTCATTATGTTTATTGGTTTTTTTCTTTAAAAAATGCAACAGGATATTTTTTTTGTTTTTTTTTATTCATTTATCTGTATTTTTTTCACATTTTTATTGATAGGTAGTTATATTGTGTATTAGTATGGTATAATTTTGGTTCTGAAGCCGAAGTGATAAATTTTGACTACTGAAAGAGTGAATTTTTTAGATGATTTATACTAAACACCTTACAATGAAAAAAATTTTACTTCTATTAATTTTAACTTTCTTATCCTGTTCTGACAGCAAGGAGTTTAAAATAAAAACCGATACTATAAAGCTGAATATAGAAGGGAAGCCAACTTATTCAGTAAAATATAAGAATACTTATTATTCTGTCTTCGCTATAGCTAAAGATGAGCCAACATTAGTGCCGGAAGGAACCTTTTGTGTTTTTAACAAAAGAGGAAAGATATATAGCAAAACACAGGATAAGGTTCACAGGTTATGGGATAGCGGGATTTATGTAGAAAATGACAGTATAGTTTTTAAAGAAAATACGCTCATGCCTGATGCGGCCTCTTTTTATTGGGACAGCAACAAAGAAACCTGGTTGAACACTCCCGTTACAGATGATGGGGTTTTTGAGGATGATAATTACTATGTTTATGCCCTTGATTATGGTGAATGGGGTGCTGCAACGATTTTTAAAGACAAAAAGACCGGGGTTGAATATGATGCCGATATATTACTCCCTAAGATTTATAAAATTCAGGAAGAATATTATTTAGTAACTAATACGCATGTGCTAAAAGTTGCTGATCCTCATAAGTTAAATGAAGTAAAAAAAGGTTTTTATTACAATGAGATAAAAACTCACGGACTCACAGTATTTAATGAAGCTGAATTAGGATGGTCCTTGCAGGGAGTGGTAACAATTTATAAGTCAGGTGAGGAAGCTTATTACTATCGTAATTTCCCGGAATTTTATATTGCCCATTCTTTTGTTTATAATAATGAACTTTTACTGATAATGATGGATGGTAATAAAATGTATCTTGCCAGAATAAATAATGGGATGTCACACAAGGTTATGGATATTGGAGAAGATATTTTTATTAGTCGAACCTGTAATTCATACCGCAATGCTTACCTAAATGAAGTCGTTAGCTTTTACAAGAAACAAGGAGAAAAGATTGAAGCGGGTTTGCTTGAAATTAAAGACAATACAATTTACCTTCATTATATAAAAACAAAAGAATAGTAATATTTTGGATTAAACATAAAAAAGACGCTCAATCGAGCGTCTTTTTTATGCTTTTAAAGCTTTATTTATACTTTCAATCCAGTCGTTCATATTTTTTTTGTTGGTTTCTATAGACTCGCTTCCTTTGTTATAAGGGCCATATGTGGCAGGAGTAGTGCAAGAGAATAATCCGATAGTAGGGACCAGCGATGCCGCTGCAAGGTGCATCATACCGCTATCGGCACCAATAAACACTTCACACGCTGCCATAACACTCCCTATTTCACGAATTTCCTTACTGTAATAAGTAGGAGCCTTAAAGTCTATTTGCGAAACATTTTCAACAGGCAGTATTTCTATAATGTTGTAGTCGTTAGCATACTCTGCCTGCAACCTTTCATAAAACGGATTCCACCATTCCGGCTTGTAGCATTTATCTCCGGTAGCAAAAGTAAATATGGCTATTGTCTTTTTATCGTTCTTAACAATATCTTTCACAATCTGTTTGCCCTGAGCCAGTTCTTCGGCAGTAAGCTTTAGGTTTAGCGGAGGTACAGGTTTGTCTGTTCTTTCATAACCCAGTTTGCTTAAAAAATACCTGAAGTTATATACAGGGTATTTTGCAATGTGGTTGCTGTCGGGATATAATTCTTTTATCTTGTCCGACACATCGCCGAAATGCTTGAATTTAGCTGTGGCAAATTTGGTTGATAACCTTCCTGATGAGGATGAGTTAACCACATTTATTACCATATCATAGCGTTTCTTTTTAAGGGATAACCATGCAAGTGAGTATTTTATAAGCTCTTTAAAAGGTTTACCCGGCAACTTAATAATGCGGTCTACATTGTCATAATTTTCAAAAAGGATAGGAGCCAGCCCGCCCCTCACAAAAACGTCAATCTTACAATTAGGGAAAGTTTCGTTTACTTCCTGTAAAAGCGGAGTGATCAGTAAAAGATTACCAAGCCTTTTGTTAGGCCTGATAATAAGTATTCTTTTTATCTCGGGTCTTTCTTTTAGTTTAAAGTCTTTTTCAAGGTTTGTAACACCAATATTGCGAGTTAGGCTGCGCATAATATTACGCCTCACCACATTTACTTTCTTTAGGCCCCCCATGCTGTTTTAGATTATTGTTTGTTGAGCGCATAAATAATTAAAAAAAATGAAAAATCCTTATTTATTTTTTAAAACCCTGAATTTTTAAGGAACATTTAATCCTTAAAATGAAAAGGGACACTAGAATAGTGTCCCTTTTTCTTTGGTGATTGATTTGATGATGATTGTACTCCGTGTATTAAAAACGATCCCAGAAAAACGGAGGTGTAATGCCTAAAGCCCTAAGGTATACATAACCCTGGCCCCTATGGTGTACCTCATTGTCTATCCAGTAAAGCATTGAAGAGCAAATGGTATTTTCATACATTTCAAAAGACTTTATATGTTGGCTAAAGTCTAGGTTTAGCAATTTTTCTTTTTCCTGTTCAATGTAAGCTGTGGTTTCGTCCCAAAAATTAAGCAGCTCCTGTTTTGTGCTTATGTTTTTTTCTCCGGTAAAGTAGGGTAGTTTCTCAATGTGTCTCCATTGTCCTGTGGTAAGGCCTTCCACACCGTAAAATGCAATACTTACTACTTCCATTGCCAGTTCGGCAAAAGTCCTCATGCCGCCAACAGAAAATTCAAAAAGGTCTTTTTCAGGGAAAGCTTCTATGATTTTACGGGTAAGTGCACGGTGTCCTTTCCAGTGTTCTAAGAACTGTTGTGATGTAATTACAGAATTGGTTGTCGTTGTCATAACTGATGATTTTTATATTATGAAGCAAATTTATTTTGGTGTTGTGACAACCCTATGTCAGTAGTGAAATAAAAAATAAATTAATTTTAGGGTATGAAAACACATCAATACAATACCAGCTTGAAATGGACAGGAAATACAGGAAACGGAACCAAAAATTATGCTTCCTATACCCGTGATTACGATATCACTGCAATAGGGAAACCTGTTCTTAAAGGTTCGTCAGATCCTGCATTTAGGGGAAATAGCTCAAGATATAACCCTGAAGAGATGCTTTTAGCTTCGTTATCTTCCTGTCATATGTTATGGTATCTGCATTTGTGTTCGGAAGCCGGAGTTATAGTTGTGAGTTATACTGATGAGGCCTATGGGGAGATGGAAGAAACTGTAAATGGTTCCGGCAGGTTTACAAAAGTAATACTAAGGCCCAATGTAGTTGTTCAAACTGAGAGTATGAAGGAAAAGGCAGATGAGCTTCATAAAAAAGCCAATGAAATGTGTTTTATAGCAAATTCCTGTAATTTCCCGGTATATCATGAACCACAAAGCAGGATATAAATAAAACAGCAGCCTTTACCGTAATAAAAGCTGCTGAATAGATAAGCAAACGCGATTGGGTCAGATAATCATTATAGCGCCTGTTTAAATCACGAAGATGTTTAAAAGTGCTAATGTTAAGTTAAGCACAACTGTTGCTATTAAGAAATTGAATACTACTTTTGGTTTCATTTGTGCCAATACAGCACCGTTAAATCCTGAACAGAAAATTGTTATTAAAAACAATTGTACCATTTGTGCTACAGAGGTTCCGTTTTGTAATACGAACATGGCTGCTATACCACCCAAACAACTTTGTCCTAAAATTGCTATAGTATTAAAGCCCATAAATCCTTTTGTGTAGCTGTTTAAATATTTATCATAAGTACTCATACCGGTAATGTTTTAAATTTATAGTACAAATTTAAGTCGCTGGTATTGGCTGTTTTATGATAAAAATCATATTCCGTAAATTATTATTGCAGTATAATTAATGGTAATAAAAAAGCCGCTCAATGAGCGGCTCCTAATTATTTATTTTCTTCAGTATCTGTTTCATACAGTTCGGTCTCAAATACTTTTTGAGCCTCAAGCGACGGATCAAACTCGCCTTCCCATTTTGCAATAACTGCCGAAGCCAGACAGTTACCAACTACGTTAATGGATGTACGTGCCATATCCATAAGTTCGTCAATACCTAATATTATAAATATAGGCCATACAGGCAGGTTAAACGATGCAGCCGTACCCATAAGTATTACAAGCGATGCCCTTGGAATACCGGCAACACCTTTACTAGTTACCATAAGGGTAAATACCATTATTAACTGCTGGCCAAGGCTAAGATCTATACCTGCGGCCTGTGCCACAAATATACTGGCAAGGGAGAGGTATAATGTAGTTCCGTCAAGGTTAAAGCTGTAACCCATAGGCATAACAAACGAAACAATTTTTCGTGGCACACCAATGCTCTCCATGGCTTCCATAGCGCGGGGTAAAGCAGCTTCAGAACTGGTTGTGGCAAATGCAATGGAAACCGGTTCGCCTATAGCTTTAATAAATGCGCGTAATGGTAGTTTTATGATAAGTGCTATTGGTACGAATACTACCAATACAAAAACTAACAGGGCACCATATAGGGTTAGTAATAGTTTTAGTAATGGAACCAGGACACTAAGCCCCATATGTCCTACAGTATATGCCATAGCAGCACCTACACCTATTGGCGCAAAGTACATTACTATATTGGTAAACTTAAACATTACCTCACTAAGGCTCTGGGTAAAGTCTACCATTACTTTACGTTTCTTTTCCGGAACCATAATAAGGGCTATACCAAAAATAACGCTGAAAACCACTATTTGCAGTACTTCACCTTCTGCCATCGATTTTGCAATGTTTTCAGGGAAAATATGAAGGATTATCTGTTGCCAGGTTTGAGGTTCTGCAGCTTTTAGCGTTTCATGCATAGCCGCCGGCTGTTCTATGCCTTCACCGGCTTTAGTAATGTTTATGGCTGCAAGGCCTATGAATAGTGCCAGTGTAGTAACTATTTCAAAATACAGTAGCGATTTCCAGCCCATACGGCCTACCTGCTTAATATTACTGTGTCCGGCAATACCATATACAAGAGTGGCAAAAATTAGCGGGCCAACTATGGTTTTAATAAGCTTAAGGAATATTTTGCTCAGTACCTGAAGGTTTTGACCTACTTCAGGCCATTGATGTCCTATTGAAGCACCAATTACAAGGCAAACAAGTATCCATGTTGTTAGTGAACGCTTTTTTATGGCAAATAATGTTAGTCCTAAAACCGACAACCATTTAAATATTTCTAATACGATTTCGGGGATTGCAGATGTCACATAATTTACCGCTAGTAAAATAGCAGTTAAAGAGACAATAATAAACACGAAATAGTTAATAAACCTTGACTTCATATAGTAGTTTTAGCTGATTTTCCTTTTAAAGAAGGAAATTACAGAATGATTATTAATGCGCGGTAAAAATAAATGAAAAATAACTTTTTTGCCTAATAAACGCGGTTCTTTTCAAAGAAACACACAATTTTAGGCGTTTACAACCTTGTCAACGTAATTGTCAACACAAAAAGAGTCCTCATTAAGAACTTATTATTACATTTGCATAGCTAAAAAAAATCAAAAAAGTATTGCACTTACGTGCCTTTTTTTAAAACAAACTAGCTAAACACGCACTTTCATAGTGGTAGTGATTACAGTGCGATGTTTCTTTTGAACCTTACGGCCCCGCCGTAAGGTTTTTCAATTATAGCCTTATCACTTCCTCTTTAGTAGTAATGTAAATAATATCCTCTTGTTGAGGTTCTACTACATAAGTTCCTGTAAACTCTCCAAACGCAGGTAAAATCATTTGGTTTTTATTCCTGAAAAAACAGGGCAGTTTTAAAAATTGCCTTCCCATACCCTGTAATTGAACAGCAGGATGTACATGCCCCGAAAGATTAAAAAATCCTTCCCTTGTTTCCGGATGATGCGTTAATAAAAAACCATCTAATATCCATTCATTGTGAATGGCAATATTGAGTTCTTCATATTTGTGTGGTGATATTATATCATGATTTCCTGCAATAAGTAGTAGAGGTAACCTAATATTACTTACCCATTGCTCAAACAGTATCCATTCCTTATTAAGGCTGCTGTGAAAAAGGTCACCTAAAAAGCAGATGCTTTCCGGTTCAAAATGTTTTACAACGGCATCAAGTTTTTTAAAGTTTTGAAACATTGCGTTATTAGGTATTGCCGAACCATGTTTACGGAAATGGGAAACTTTTCCTAAATGCACATCCGATAAGAGTAACATTTTTTTGCCTGGCCAGTATAATGCCCCGGTATTATGGAGTATAAATGCAATGTTGTTTATTTCAATTTCTAAAGTCATTTGTGTCAAAATCTATTTCATGTATAATGCTGTCATTCTTTTAATCCTGTCGGCAAGTGTTTCACTGGAAAGCCTTTCCCTTAGCCTGTCAGTTATAATAGGGAAACTGAAAGGTGTTGGTTTTTCACACTGTTTCCATACGGTTGTTTGTTGCTGTATCCTTTCTAAAGCTAAGAGAAGACGGCCTTCTTCTAATTGATGTTCAAAAGTTTCCCGATAGGCCTGAAGGAATAAAAGGTTGTCAGGTTCATG
This sequence comes from Flavobacterium beibuense, assembly GCF_004151245.1. Taxonomy (GTDB): domain Bacteria; phylum Bacteroidota; class Bacteroidia; order Flavobacteriales; family Flavobacteriaceae; genus Flavobacterium; species Flavobacterium beibuense_A. Next base: position 51,272 of record NZ_JUIW01000004.1, on the reverse strand, counting down.
GTCTTTAAACACTTCAAAAATTAGTTGGGAGCTGCTTTGCAGGTGTTTTGTTTTTACCACTTTTCCGGGATATCCTGTGAAAACCAATCCGCTTATTACAGCAATGTCCCTGAATTTTCGCCTTGCCATTTCCGTGGCATTAAGGCTTTGCTGCAAATCATAATGTAGGTGACGCGGGGTAAAAAGATCATTATCCAAAACCTGTTGCATATCAATTTCTTTATCGGAAAGCAGTTCGAATCCGTAATCGTTGTATGCTAATGAAAAAGTAATAGGAGAGAGCAGGCTAATTCGGTAGGCCAGCAAACTAGCTAAGGCTTCGTGCACATAACGGCCTTCAAAAGGATAAAAAATAGCATGGTAACCTTCACGCGTTTTAAAGGTCTCGATTAAAAATTCGCTGTCATTTGGTACTATGGATTCTTTTCGCTGTCGTTTAAAAACAGGAGTAAGTGCTTTTAATTCGGCTGACATTTTCTTGGTGTTGGCAGCGTACAGTTCTTCGCGAAGCAGCTCACTCATTTGTGCCGAAAGCGTCATGCGCCCGCCCATCCAGCTGGCGTGCTGTGCTTTCGCTGTGGGGTTGGCCCGTCGTACTAGGACCTCCATATTTTTTGTACGGTACAGTTCCAGTTTTCTTCCTGCAAAAATAAATACATCTCCCGGTTTGAGTTTAGAGATAAACCACTCTTCAATATTGCCTATATACCCGCCGCCCATGTATTTTACATTCATAACTGCATCGCCCACTATAGTGCCTATTTGCATGCGGTGCCTCAGTGCAATTGCCCTGCTGTTTACCTTAAACTTACCGTCGTCTTCAATTTCTACCTTTTTATATTCATCATAGGCCTGCAGGCTCTGGCTTCCCCTTGTTATAAAATTGAGTATCCATTGCCATTCATCTTCTGTCATGGCCTGATAGCAAAAGGTGCTTTTAACTTCGTTGTAAATCTGCTTAGGGTAAAAGCCGTCGGATACTGCAAGAGTTACCAGATACTGTACTAAAACATCCCAACTGTTAAGGTAGGGAATACGGTCTTCTACCACAGTTTCTTTTACGGCCCGTCGCAGGGCTGATGCTTCTACCAATTCCAATGCATGGGTGGCAAGAAAATAAATATTGCTTTCTTCTCCCGGTCTATGGCCGCTACGGCCGGCACGTTGCAGGAATCGTGCAACACCTTTAGGACCGCCAATCTGTATAACGGTTTCCACAGGAGCAAAGTCAACACCCAGGTCAAGGCTCGAAGTACAAATAACCGCTTTGAGTTGTTCGTCTCTTATGGCCTGTTCTACCCATTGGCGTGTTTCCCGCGAAATGCTGCCGTGGTGCATCGCCATTTCTCCGGCAAATTCAGGATATTTTTCCAATAATGCCTGATACCATATTTCACACTGTGCACGCACATTGGTAAATACAAGTGTGGTACGGCTCTTTTTTATGATTTGTGCCACCTCGTCTATAAGATGCAGCCCCATGTGTCCGCGCCAGGGATAGGAATCCATTTTATCAGGGATTATGGAATGCACATTAATCTTTTTATTAATGTGGGCTTTTATCATTACAGAATTTTCCAGTTGCTGAGATTCTGGTCCTAACAAAACTTCCATCGCCTGATGCAGGTTGCCTATAGTTGCCGAGATACCCCAAATACGCATGGCGGGGGCAATGGTTTTAAGTCGGGAAAGTGCCAGTTCGGTCTGTACACCGCGCTTTGAACCCAATAGTTCGTGCCACTCATCGATTACAATAGCCGAACAGCTTTTAAAAAGATTTTCATATCCTTTTGAGGCCAGCATGAGCTGCATGCTTTCGGGTGTTGTAATAAGCAAATCGGGCATTTTGTTTTTTTGTTTGGCCCTTTCTGCAGATGATGTATCCCCGGTTCTTATGCCTACAGTGAGGTTAAGGTCAAGATCGTTTATTACTCTTTCTGCAGCCTGTTTTATTTCTGTAGAAAGTGCGCGTAATGGAGTTATCCATATTGCTTTTAGTCCCGGCTTGTGTTTGGTTTTATAGTCGGGATTTTTTTGGATGTAATCTAAAACAATGGGAATCCACAGGGCATAGGTCTTTCCGCTGCCGGTAGGGGCATTAAGCAGTCCGTTTTTTCCCTGCAGAAATGCCGTCCAGGTTTGGGTTTGAAACGGAAAAGGCTTCCAGCCTTTCTGTTCAAACCACTGATTGGCCAAATCAAAAAGCTGTTCCCTGTTCATTACTTAGGTATCATGTTTTTTAAATCATCTATAGTATTAGCCTCCTCAATGGTTTTATCATGCCTCCATCGCAGTATTCTCGGAAAACGTGTAGCCACACCGCTTTTGTGTCGACCTGAAAAAGCAATGCCCTCAAAGCCGATTTCAAAAACCAGTTTTGGCGTAACGCTCCGCACAGGGCCAAACCGCTCCAGTGTATTCTTTTTAATATAATCATCCACCATACGGAATTCGGCATCGGTTAATCCGGAATAGGCTTTTGCGAATGTTACCAGTTCTTTTTCACCTTCCTCATTCTCCTGCCAAAGGGCAAAAGTATAGTCGGTAAAAAGGTTAGAGCGCCTTCCGTGCCCCCTCATGGCATAGGTAAGTACGGCATCAATAGCGAAAGGATCGAGTTTCCATTTCCACCAGTCGCCTTTTTTACGGCCTACCAGATAAGGAGAATCGTTACGTTTAAACATAAGTCCTTCGCTGCGCAGTTCACGTGCTTTTTCTTTTTCATGTGTGGCAGTGTCCCACGTTTGTAGTTGTATTCTTTCTGATAAGTGTAATGGAAGGCCATAGTTTTTTACCTGTTCAAAAAGTTGCTCCAGTAATTTTCTTCGCTCACTGTAGGGCAGTTCACGAATGTCTTCACCGTTCCATTCTAAAATGTCGTAAGCCTTAATTATAACAGGTGTCTTTTTTAATAATGCTGCCGAAACATTCTTTCGCCCTATTCTGGTTTGCAGGTCGTTAAACGTGCCTATTTTTCCATCCACATAAGGCAGAATTTCCCCGTCCAATACTGTTCCGTCAGGAATAATGCCTAAAAACATATTAAACTCAGGGTACTTATCGGTTACCAGTTCTTCACCCCGACTCCATATATAAAGTTGCCCGCCCCGAATGATGGTTTGCGAGCGTATGCCATCCCATTTATGCTCGGCACTCCATTCTAAAGGATTGCCCAGCTCATGCGGTTCATTTTCTATGGCATAAGCCAGATAGAAAGGATAGGGCTTAGAAGCCATGTCCTGTGCCTTCTCTTCCAGTACCAGCTTTTTAAAACTTATTTTTCCCGGATTCCAGTCACCCATAAGTTTATGGGCAAGTATATCTTCGTCAAGGCCTGTTACCTTGGCAAGTGCCCTTGTCATTAGTTTTTGACTAACGCCAATGCGAAAACTTCCTGTAATAAGCTTGGTAAAAACAAACCTTTCATAATAGTTAAGCGCCAGCCAATTGCTGTGCAGGTATTGTTTTTTCTCCTCCTCTGTCTTTTTCTTTAGGGCGATAATTTCCTCAATAAATTCGGTGAGGCTTTTATCCGACTGGTTTTTTGAAGTGGGAATCACCAAGGCTATAGTCTCAGCCAAATCGCCCACAATGTGATAAGATTCCTCAAACAACCATAATGGTATATTAGCCAGTTCGGCAGCCCAAAGGCGAAGTAATGTAGTATTAACCGGACGAGGAGGCCTGCGGTGGGAGAGTATGGCTATCGTCCAAACCTTATCGGTATCATTAGCATGACGAAAGTATTCAGTTAGGGCATCTACCTTAACCGATGTTTTGTTAGAGCTGTCTAAAGCTTTTATAAGTTCGGCAAAATTCTTCATGATTCCCCTCCTTCTGCGTCATTCGGTTTGGTTTCCGTTTCATCGGTCTCTCCTTCATACTGGGTGTGTTCTGTACGGGCATCATAACCCTGTTCCCTTAGGTAAGCCGAGAAAATATCGCTGTAACCGTGAGTAGATATAATTTTTTCTGCTCCTGTAGCCTTAATACTTTCCAATAACCCTTCCCAGTCACAATGATCGCTAAGTACAAAACCTTTATCTATTGCCCTTCGCCTACGTGCTCCGCGAAAGGCCATCCATCCGCTTGCCGATCCGGTAACGAAAGGTGTCATTTTTCGTATCCATACACTACCGTGTGCACTGGGTGGGGCAATAACAATATTACCTGCTATCTCTTCCTTTTTCGTATCGCGGGTTATCACTGTAGTTTCGGGTAAGTCGGTCATATTGCGAATAATTTCCGTCATGTTTTCCACAGCCCCGTGAGTATATATTTTGCCAATGTCGGTATCCAGGTGTTTAAGCAATCGTTGTGCCTTGCCCAGGGTATAGCCAAAAAGTACCGATGTTTTTCCTTCTGCCTTATTTTGTGCCCACCATGAGTTTATCTCATCCATTACTTCCTGTTGCGGTAACCATTTAAAGGCAGGTAACCCAAAAGTACATTCGGTAATAAAAGTGTGGCATTTTACCACTTCATAAGGAGTGGAAAGTCCGTCATCCTCAGTTTTATAATCTCCTGTAAAAACCCATACTTCCCCTTTGTATTCTACCCTAACCTGAGCACTGCCCACAATGTGTCCGGCAGGGTGCAGGGAAAACTTCACCCCGTTTATGGTAAAAGTTTCATTCCAGTCTTTTCCGGTAACGGTAATGTCGCCTAGGCGATGTTTAATTATAGGGACATTAAGATGGTGTGTAATATAGTTTTTATGTCCCCATCGGGCATGGTCGCTGTGTCCGTGTGTAATAATGGCATTGTTTACCGGACGCCACGGATCAAGGTATACATTAGCCTGCGAGCAGTAAATACCTTTGTCGTTAAAAGCCAGAAGGGGTTGCTTCATAATAATTTTTCGGAATTTAAAACTAAATTTAACTCAGGAATGCCTAAAACAAAAGGCATTTCGAACAAGTTTAACTTTTGTTGAATGGTCTCATTAACAAATTGTTGACTCAATATTTGATTAATCAGGTATATGCCTTACATTTGGAGCAGCTATAAAAAGACACATATGAGATTTTACGTTAGGATCATTTTGTTCCTGATGCTTTTCTTTATTTCCTGTAAAACAGACACCAACGAAAATTTTGATTTGCCCGACACTACCACACCCGGCATTTCGTTAACCGATCTTGGAAACGAACAATGGCGAATGGGTAATTATCAGGAGGCGCTTAAATACTTTACCGAAGCCTACAAACAGGTAAAGCAAAACGGAGACGAAGAGCAGATGGCAACCCTGCTTAATAACCTGGGCCTTGTACACTGGCGGCTGGAAGATAACGATGCGGCTATGGAGTGCTATAACGAAGCGGCACAACTGGCCGAGAAGCTTAAATTGCCCCGCCTTTTAGGTTTAACTTACACAAACAGGGCACTTATACTTAAGGAGAAACGCCGGTTTGACCAAGCATTTGAGTTTAATAATAAAGCCATAGCGATTTCTATCGAATTAAAGGAACCGCGTGACCTCGCTATTGCCTACAACAATCAGGGGCAGATATACCGTTATAACGACCAACTGGACCCTGCGCTTAAGTATTATAAACTTTCGCTGGATGAATGCCTTCAAAACGAATACCGCGAAGGTATGGCGACGGCCTATCAAAACCTTAGTACGGTTTATGCCTTAAAGGGCGATAAAGAACAAGCCTTTTATAATGCCCGCAAAGGTCTTGCGATTAGCCTTAAGCTAAACAGTAAGGTGCGCACCAGTGAAGCCTATTATGAACTTTCCCGTAATCACGAACGCTTTAACAGGCCCGATTCAGCTTTGTACTATTTAAAGAAGCATTACGAATGGGAAAGTGAAATACTGGAGTCCAACCAAAAAGAGATTCTTTCGCGCTATCAGGCGGGTATGGGAGTAAAAGTAAAGAACCTGCGCATCGAAAACCTTCAGCACGAAAGGGCAATTGCCGCAAACCGACTTTGGTTTATAGGCATAGGCATTTTTATAGTATTATTATTTGTAGCATTTTTTATATACCGCTATCTGTACAAGCTTAAATTTAAAAGGCAGCAGTTAGAGAAAGACCTTTATAACACCCAAAAGATTATAGAGGTAAAGGAAGTAGAACTTAAAACATATATTCTGGATTTGTCAAAAAAGAACTCAATTATTAACCGACTTCAGGATGAAAACAGTAAGGAGGTTATACAGGAAGAGGCTACCGAAGAAGAGGTAGCACGTCTTTTAGAGCAAAAAATACTTACCGATGAGGACTGGGAGAAATTTAAGGTGCGCTTTAACTCTATTTATCCCGATTTCTTTTCGCGTATTAAGGACAGCAAAATTAACCTGACCGAAGCCGAAATACGCATCATGGTGTTAATGCGCCTGGAGCTTAACGGTAAGGATATGGCAAACATACTGGGCATATCGCCACAGAGTGTAAGGGTGTGCAAAATGCGCCTTAAGAAGAAGCTGCCTAAAGAAAACTACGAGTCGGTAGAGGAATTTTTACAGTATTTGATAAACTGATGTTATTCGCCCAACTCAGGGTGTTCCAGTAAATAATCCTTAAGCATGTTGTCCAGCGTTTCGTAGTATTTGGACAGTGTGCCTGCATCTACCTCCGGATGTTCCATTGCCGGTATAGTGTCCTGTACCTCTTCCAGATAGTCGGATAATTCAGGGTATTTTTCCTGAATAAGTACCGTTATCTTGAATATTTTTTCGGTTATTTCTTTTTTTGTTTCCATAGAATGAGGGATTAAACAATAAAATTACTAAAAAATAATTGCTTGTTTTTCAGGTATTTGATTAAAATTTTAGTTAAAAAGCTATGCGAGCATCTTATTTCGGCACGATACTTGGCTAGGTGTTTTTAAACCGCGCTGTTTTTTTGAAATGAGAAACAGCCCTAAACTTAAAGATTATGAAGACACTTAGAATTTTACTCGTTGGGATGTTATTATTAACAGGTGCTTTTGCAAAAGCACAGGTATCTGTAAGTGTAAGAATGAATATTGGTACTCCGCCGCCGCCTGCGCCTGTAGTTTGGGTTCCGGCTACACATGTAGAAGCAAGGTATTACTACCTTCCTGAAATTAATGTGTACTACGACATGACCTCAAGAGATTATATTTATATAAACAATGGTGCCTGGGTGCGTACGGCTTATGTTCCTGTGGCTTACAGAAACTACGATTTTCACCGTTGCAACAAGGTAGTGGTTAATAACTATTACGGAAGAACTCCTTACACCTACTATAAACCTTATAAAGCTAAAAAGGTTAAACACGCAAAACATTACCATAACCAGCCGCGTAAAAGAGTGGCACGTTATTAATTGATACTTTATTAAAAATAAGAAACCGGCGATAAGCCGGTTTTTTTGTTTTTATAAGTTATTCACAAAACTTCTATGTGACTCATAAGCCGTTGTATTAAAGTCAACATGACAATAGATTTGTTTCTAGTAGAAACAAATTTTAAATACATGGATATCAATCAAAAGATTGGTGAGCGAATCCGCGAACTACGAAAAGAGAAGAACATTTCTCAGGAGGCTTTGGCAAATATTGCTGAGGTCGATAGAACCTATATGACAGGAGTTGAAACAGGAAAAAGAAATGTTACTGTTAAGGTTCTTGAAAGGATAGTTTACGCTTTGGATATAGATTTTACCATTTTTTTTGATGATAATAAGTTTAGTAGGAAATGAAAGAGGTTAAGGTAATAGAGCTTTTTGCAGGAGTTGGAGGCTTTAGGTTAGGTTTGGAAAAAGCTTCCAGCAAATATAAAGTTGTATGGAGCAATCAATGGGAACCTTCTACAAAAAGTCAGGACGCTTCAAATATATATGTGAATAGATTTGGAGAGGAGAATCACAGCAATGTGGATATCGCTCAAGTATCTTCAGATGAAATTCCTGCACATGATATGTTGGTTGGAGGATTTCCATGTCAGGATTATTCTGTTGCGAGAACTTTGAAAGATTCTGCAGGATTGGAAGGAAAAAAAGGGGTTTTGTGGTGGCAAATACATAGGATATTAAATGAGAAAGAGAAGAAACCCAGCTTTTTGTTTTTGGAGAATGTTGATAGGTTGCTGAAATCACCAGTAAAACAGAGAGGTAGGGATTTTGCCATAATGATAGCATCATTGTGTGATTTAGGTTATGCCGTTGAATGGAGAGTTATCAATGCAGCAGATTATGGAATGCCTCAAAGAAGGAGAAGGATATTTATAATGGCTTACCATGAAAATACTTCTCTGTATAAGGATATTGTTAAACTGGAAAATCCTTTGGACTGGGTTTTGGAAGAAGGTATTTTATCAACAACATTTAACGTAACACAAAAAAGCAAGCAAACTTTTTTTGAAATAGAAGGAGATTTACCTGATATATCTTCAAACTTTAATAAAAAGACATCTTCTACAAGTCCTTTTCAAAATGCTGGTATAGCAATTAACAGAAAAGTTTATACGGTTGAGACGAGTCCAAGTTATGATGGTCATTTTGAAACATTAGGGGATAAGATATTACTCAATGGAGCAGTACCAAATGAATATTACATAAAAGAGGATGCTCTCGATAAATGGGAGTATTTAAAAGGAGCAAAGAAAGAAAAAAGAGTTAACAAAGCTACTGGTTTTGAGTATCAATATAGTGAGGGGGCAATGATTTTTCCTGATCCACTAGATAAGCCTTCAAGAACCATTATTACAGGAGAAGGAGGAGCATCAGCCTCGAGATTTAAACATGTTATAAAAACCGCTGAAGGGAGATTAAGAAGACTTACGCCAATTGAACTGGAAAGACTTAACATGTTTCCGGATAATCATACAGAAGGGGCTACAGATATCAAGAGAGCATTCTTTATGGGCAATGCTTTAGTTGTTGGAGTTATAGAAAAAATAGGTTCTGAATTAGCAAAAAGAATTTAAGTATGAAATACGATTCAACCAACCCATTATCAATAGAGAATTATGCAAAACAATTATTAAATAAGTCCTTGCGTAACGTTTTAGGTGAAGGTATAGTTCAGAATTATACGGGTAAGGGAAGGTTGGGTCAACTGCTGGAAGATTCCTATTTTGGTTATAAACCGAACTCTAACTCAGAACCGGATTTTTTAGATGCGGGAGTAGAACTTAAAACAACCCCTGTAAAAGAAAATAGTAGGGGATTAGTTTCTAAAGAACGTTTGGTATTTAACATCATAAACTTTAATGAGGAATATAAGAAGACATTTGTAGATAGTAGCTTTTGGAGAAAAAATCAACTGTTGCTTTTGATGTTTTATTTATATGAACAGGAAAAAATAGAGTTAGATTACATATTTAAAATTATAAGACTTTGGCAGTTCCCGGCTCCTGATTTGAAAATCATAAAAGATGATTGGGAAAAAATTGTTTTAAAGATAAAAGAGGGAAAAGCACATGAAATATCTGAAGGCGATACTTTCTATTTAGGCGCTTGTACAAAGGGAGCCAATAAGAATTCATTGGTTACTCAGCCTTTTTCTGATGAAAAAGCTATGCAAAGAGCATTCTCATTAAAATCTAAATATTTGAATTTTATAATTAAAAAGAGTCTTGCAGATGAAGAAGTCATAGTTGATTATGAGGAATATGATAAAATCTTAAGGGAAAGTAATGATTTACGAGAGCCAAGGTCTTATTACAGGAGACTAAATAAAGATGTAGAGCCTATTGTTAAGTCATTAGAAGAGTATGAAAAAGGTGAATCTTTTGAAGATTTAGTGATAAAAAAATTCATACCATATTATAATTTATCAGAACAGGAAATACGGGGAAAATTAGGTTTAGCCCCATCCTTATCTAAGAATAGATATAATGTTTTGGCTAGAGCTATATTGGGTGTTAGGACAAATAAGATAGAAGAGTTTGAAAAGGCTGGCGTTGAAATGAAAACCATAAGACTTGAAAAAAGTGGTTCTTTAAAAGAAAACATGTCTTTTGCTCAAATAAAATTTAAGGAAATAATAAATGAAGATTGGGAAGATTCATATTGGTATAGTGTCCTTACCAGAAGATTCTTTTTTGTAATATTTCAAAAGGATGAGAATGAGATTTTAAGGCTTAAAAAAGTTAAATTTTGGACCATGCCCATTAAAGATTTGGATGTGGCCGAAAAATTTTGGGAACATACCAAAGCACAGATATTGAACAATGATTTTAATAACTTCATAAAAATATCAGACAATATGATCTGTCATGTAAGGCCTAAAGGTGTAAATGGTAAAGATTTAATGGAAACTGCTTTTGGTACAAAAGAAAAGAAAAAATCCTATTGGCTTAATTCTTCATATATAAAAAACATAATAGAATAAAATTTAGTTCTTTATTAAGATACTCCTTCTTTTTTATCTTTTAGTTTTATAGTATAAACTGCTGTAATGGATAAGTTTACAAAAGAACAGAGGAGTAAGATAATGTCGGCAATTCGTGGTAAGGATACCAAAGAAGAGGTTCTACTTTGTAAAACCTTATGGCATCTTGGGTATAGATACAGGAAGAATAATAGGAAAGTTTTTGGGACTCCAGATTTAACCTTTGCAAAGCATAAGATAGCAATATTTGTAGATGGGGAATTTTTTCATGGTTATGATTGGGAGAATAAAAAGCATAAGATTCAAACAAATCAGGAATTCTGGCATAAAAAAATCGAAAGAAACATAGAACGCGATAAGGAAGTCAACGAATATCTTATATCACAGGGTTGGACAGTACTCCGTTTTTGGAGTAAGAAAGTGAAGAAAAACCTTGATGAGGTTGTGAAAGTGATTAAAAATGAAATTGACAAAAACAAACCATGAACATTAATTTTAAAGGGGTATATTTCTTTTGAAACTATATTTTTATATATTTGACCCTATAATTTATAGGGGTGTATGGAAAAAAAATTAGAAAAACGCTGGATTGTCGCCTTTTTAATAACCGCTGCGGTTGCCATAACCGGACTATTTTGGGAGCATGCCTCTCCCACCGAAACCTCTTCACAATTTAATAGTACCAGTACTATAGTACCTGCCGATGTGGCCTGGTTGCTTACAGCTTCGTGCCTGGTATTGCTAATGACTCCCGGACTTGCATTTTTCTACGGGGGGATGGTAGGTAAAAAGAATGTTATCTCTACCATGCTTAAAAGTTTTATCTGCCTTGGGGTAATAAGCCTTTTATGGGTAGCTGTAGGTTTCAGCCTTTCTTTTGGCGAATCTATAGGCATAACCATAGACGGATTGAAATATGGTATAATAGGTAATCCAACCGATTTTGCCTTTTTCGATTTAGTGGACGAACATCCGCATGCCCAAATGGCTTCAACAATACCATTTATATTATTTGCGCTCTTCCAGATGAAATTTGCAGTCATCACGCCCGCCATAATAACAGGTTCTCTGGCAGAGCGCATTCGTTTTATATCATTCCTGTTGTTTATCTGTTTGTTCTGTTTATGTATCTACACTCCGCTTTGCCACATGGTGTGGCATCCTAACGGACTGCTTGGTGCTTACTTTGGCGTTAAAGATTTTGCCGGGGGTACTGTAGTGCACATGAGTGCCGGTTTTGCGGCTATTGCCGGGGTATTGGTATTGGGCAAACGTAAAAATGTGGAATACATTCCTACTAACATACCTTTTGTATTGTTGGGTACCGGTATGCTTTGGTTTGGGTGGTTTGGTTTTAATGCCGGGTCGGCACTGGCGGCAAACCATACTGCGGCTATGGCATTTGCCACTACTACCATTGCGTCGGCTTCGGCTATGCTTACCTGGGCCTTTTTCGACAGGCTTAACGGTAGAAAGGTTTCCGCTTTAGGTTGCTGCATTGGTGCGGTTGTTGGTCTTGTGGCCATTACACCTGCTGCCGGGTTTGTATCCATTCCAAAAAGTATATTCTTTGGCTTTGCTGCTTCAATAGTTTCTAATGTAATGGTACACTGGAAACAGCTTAAAAAAATAGACGATACCCTGGATGTATTTGCCTGCCACGGTGTGGGTGGTATTATGGGTATGATACTTACGGCTATTTTTGCAGAAGGTGAAAACGCTAGTCTGCTGCATGGTGGCTGGGGAGTATTTACCCACCACATGATCGCTTTAGTGCTTGTGGCGGTTTTCTCTTTCTTTGGTGCTATGGTGTTGTACAGGTTTACCAACCTGTTTATCCCACTTCGTGTTTCGGAGGAATCAGAACAGCTTGGGCTTGACCTTTCACAGCATAACGAAACGCTTTCTTAATTATGTGGTAAACTTTGGTAACTTTGTGTCACTAATACAAGTGACATGATTATAGAAACGAACCCAAAGGACGTTAAGATACTTCATATAGACAGTAATAACCCTATTTTGTGGGAACAGCTGGGACAGGCGGGATTTGAAAACCATGCCGATTACAAATCGACTAAAGAGGAAGTGGAGGCTAAAATCCACGAATATAATGGTATTGTAATCCGTAGCCGTTTTGATATCGATAAAACTTTTCTGGATAAGGCGACAAAGCTTCAGTTCATTGCCCGTGTGGGTGCCGGACTGGAAAGTATTGATTGTGATTATGCCGAATCTAAAGGTGTTCATCTTATTGCTGCACCCGAAGGGAACCGCAATGCAGTAGGGGAGCAGGCTTTGGGGATGCTATTGTCATTGTTTAATAACCTTAACCGTGCCGACAGGGAAATACGTTCGGGTAAATGGATAAGGGAAGGGAACCGAGGGCATGAGCTTGACGGAAAAACCATAGGTATTATAGGTTACGGTAATATGGGTAAATCGTTTGCCAAAAAGCTTTGCGGTTTTGATGTTGAGGTACTATGTTATGATATAAAACCAATGGTAGGCGATGCGAATGCCAAACAGGTTTCACTCGAAGAACTGCAACAAAAAGCAGATGTACTTAGCTTACACACTCCCTGGACTCCCGAAACCAATAAAATGGTTAATGCCGATTTTATAAATGCATTTGCCAAACCGTTTTGGCTGGTTAATACGGCCCGCGGAAAAAGTGTAGTGACTCAGGATTTGGCCCAAGCTTTAAAGAGTGGTAAAATATTGGGAGCTGCACTGGATGTACTGGAATATGAAAAATCTTCTTTTGAGCATTTGTTTACCGATGATGCAATACCCGAAGCATTTCAATATCTGTTGGATGCTGAAAATGTGTTACTATCGCCTCACATTGCCGGATGGACTTTTGAAAGCCACGAGAAACTGGCTCAGGTAATAGTGGATAAGATTAAGGCAGTGTATTTTGGTAGTGCCGATTCAAATGAAGAGGAGAAGCGCGTTACCGGAATAGGCGGGGTTTTCTTTAAGAGTGAAAATCCGGATGCGCTTAAAGACTGGTATAAAAAACATTTGGGACTGGCTACCGATAATTACGGATGGACATTTTGGTGGAAAGACAAAGAGGGGAATGATGCCTGTACGCAATGGTCTCCTTTTGCTGCCGACACCAAATACTTTGAGCCTTCGCAAAAACAGTTTATGCAAAATTTCAGGGTTCACGATTTAGACAGCCTTATAATTAAGCTGAAAGAAGAAGGTGTAACGCTTGTAGGCGAACCGGAAGCTTATGATTATGGTAAGTTTGCCTGGATATTGGACGTGGAAGGTAATAAGATAGAATTATGGGAACCCGTAGATAAGGCATTTTTATAACAAAATATTTTTTGTTGCAGAAATATCATAATAATTGCTAAATTCGGCACTTAAACCAATAACAACAAATTATTATGATTCAATGGTATTTAAAAGTAGTTAAGGATAACTATGCAAATTTTGAAGGAAGAGCCAGGAGAAGTGAGTACTGGTATTACACATTAATGAATATTCTTATTATACTTACTCTGGCTATTCTAACGATGGTTTCTTCCATTTTCACGTTTGTTTATGCAATATATGCTCTTGGAGTTATTGTACCGGGACTTGCTGTAGCAGTAAGAAGGCTCCATGATATAAACAAGAGTGGGTGGTTTATTTTAGTAGGCTTTATTCCTTTCATTGGAGGTATTTGGCTGTTAGTATTACTTGCTACTGAAGGTGACCGTGGAGATAACCAATATGGTGAAGATCCAAAAAATCCTTATAACGAAATGAATGAAATAGGTCAACAACAAGCATAATTAAAAAAAGCCTTCTGAAAAGAAGGCTTTTTTATTAATGTTCGTCTTTTTCGGCAAGCTTGCGCTCCAGTTCTGCCTGAAACTCTTCCATTACCGGTTTTACGGTACTTTCAGGAAGATCAGCAATCCTTATGTACATTAGTCCGTCAATCGCGTTATTAAACAAAGGATCTACATTAAAGGCAACAACCTTTGCGTTTTGCTTAATATATTTTTTGATAAGTACTGGTAAACGCAGGTTCCCCGGCTCTACTTCTTCAATAATCTTGTCAAACTTATTAAGGTCAGATTCCGTTTCATTAAATACAAAGTCTTTATCTGCATCCTTAAGTTTTACCTTGTATTCCTTTTTAGGGTGTATGTACTGAGCAATGTATGGGTCATAATAATGCGACTTCATAAACTCAATCATCAGGGACTTAGAAAATTCAGAGAACTGATTACTTATGCTTACACCTCCTATAAGGTATTTATGTTCAGGATAGCGCAATGTAGTGTGTACAATACCTTTCCATAAAAGGAATAGCGGCATTGGTTTTTGCTGATAGCTTTTTATGATAAATGCCCTTCCCATTTCAATGGATTTAGACATCATATCATACAGTTCCGGTTCAAAACGGAAAAGATCATGCAGGTAAAAACCATCTATGCCATATTTGGTGTAGATTTCGGTTCCTAGTCCCATTCGGTATGCACCGGCAATACATTTTGCCTCTTCGTCCCAAAGGAACATATGGTGGTAATACTTGTCGTATTTGTCTAAATCCAGCGACTCATTAGTACCTTCGCCTACTTCCCTAAAGGTAATTTCCCTTAGTCTTCCTATTTCGTGCAGTACATTAGGAATCTTATCTGCCGATACAAAGAATACTTCATAATTTTTACTTTGCAGCAGCCTGTAATCGCCTTTACGAAGTTGTTTTATTTCAGAGAGTATCTGGTTAAGGTTAGAAGGTGCCGCAATTTCCTTAGGGCTTCTCGGTATCTTTAGGTTAAGATTGGAAGTGTCTATAAGTTTGGTTCCTTTTTCAAAAGGGTTGGCAAGCATATAAGTTTTTCTTCTAAGGAACTCTGAGTAGGCTTCTACAGTTTCATACTCGTTTTGTTCGGCAACCGAAATAGGTTTGCCTATTCTTACCTTAATAACGCGGTCTTTTTGTGTAAGCAATTCGCTTGGCAGTTTGGCGGTACGCAGGGTATCGCTCATTTTAGAAAGCCAATAGAACAATGTGCTGTTTTTTGCGTGAAAATAAATGGGTACTACCGGAACCTTTGCCTTCTTTATAAGCTTTATGGCTCCTTCTTCCCATGGCCTGTCTACTAAAAGCCTCCCGTCTTTATAGGTAGAAACCTCACCGGCAGGGAAAATCCCTAACGGTTTATTTTCGCTTAAATGCCTTAATGCATCTTTAATTCCTGCTACGCTCGATTTGGCATCCTTATGTGTTTCAAACGGATTTACCGGCATTACATAAGGTTTTAGCGGCTCTATACGGTGTAGTAAAAAATTGGCAATGATTTTAAAGTTAGGGTCTTTTTCAACCATAAGTTTTAAAAGCAGTATGCCATCTATACCTCCCAGGGGGTGGTTAGATACCGTTATATAAGGACCTTCTTTAGGAATGCGTTTTAAGTCTTCTTCAGGGATTTCAAATTTGATCTGAAATTCATCCAATACAGAGTTTAGGAATTCAATATCGCTAAGATGCTTGTTCCTGTCGTATATTTTGTTTAAGGTAGATATTTTTAAAACTTTCATCAGCAACCAGCCAGAAAAAGTTCCTAAAAAACCATATTTATCAGTCTTAATTGCTTTCGCAACTTCTTTAGGGGTAACTAAGCTCATCTACATTATAGTGTTTCGGCAAGAAACAAAGATAACAATTCTTAACAAACGGGGGGTGCGATTAACATTTTTAGGTCTTTTAACTATCATTTTTTTTATAGGATACTGATAATAAGTTGTTTATAATGTGAGAGATGCCTTATTATTATATTATTCCTTTTTTGGTTACTTTTGAGGCAATAAAAAAAGGAAAATGAGGATTATATCATATAATGTAAACGGTATACGAGCGGCATTTACTAAAGGATTTATGGAATGGCTAACACAGGCCAACCCCGATATTATTTGCCTTCAGGAGATAAAAGCAACACACGATCAGGTAGAAGTACAGCAAATTGAGGCTGCCGGATACCCTTACCATTATTGGTTTTCAGCCCAAAAAAAGGGATATAGCGGTGTAGCCATATTCTCTAAACATAAACCAAACAATGTTGTATATGGTACAGGAATTGATTATATGGATTTTGAAGGGCGAAACATAAGACTGGATTTTGATACCTTCTCTGTAATGAGTCTTTACCTTCCGTCCGGTACTAATATCGACAGGCTGGAGCACAAATTCCAGTACATGCGCGATTTTCATGATTATGTAGATAACCTTAAGAAGGAGATACCAAACCTTATTATTTGTGGTGACTATAATATATGTCATGAAGCTATAGATATTCACGATCCTATCCGCAATGCAAAAGTTTCAGGGTTTCTTCCGGAAGAAAGGGCCTGGCTGGATGCCTTTATTAAAAACGGATTTATAGATACTTTCCGTCATTTTAATAAAGACCCGCACCATTACAGCTGGTGGAGCTACAGGGCAAATGCCCGTAACAATAATAAGGGATGGCGTATTGATTATGCACTGGCTACCGAAGCGATGAAGGACAGGCTTACAAGGGCAGTGATATTGCCGGAAGCAAAACACAGTGACCATTGTCCTGTTTTGGTTGAATTTGAATAACCTGATTAATTACTAAACATAGATTACACAAACATGGTAAAGAGAATTTCCGTTGGATTTTTAGCATTAGCTTTAATGACATCCTGCGTTTCTAAGAAGGTATATACCGATCTTGAAACCAAATATGCCGACCTTAAAAAGGAAAACCGAGCACTGGCCGATGAGAACAGTACGCTTGAACAGGAAAAGAATCAGTTGGATTTACAGTCTAAAGACCTGCAGTCGCAACTGGATAAGCTTAAACAGGAAAGAGATAAGCTTTCTGCAGATTACACTGCCACTAAAAACAACCTTGATAATCTTAAGGCTTCATACAGTGCGCTGGAAAAAAACAGTAGTGAAGCGCTGGACAGCAACATGAAGAAAAACAGGGAGCTGCTTGCACAACTTGAAGCTAAGGAAAAAGCACTGGCGGCAGAGCAGGAGAGGCTTAACAAACTTAAGGAAGAGTTACAGGACAGATCTCAGCGCGTAGATGAGCTTGAAGGTATGATTGCCGCACAGCAGGAAGGCCTGCAAAGGCTTAAAGAAACACTTTCAAGAGCACTTAACGGGTTTGAAGGCAAAGGTTTAACTATAGAACACAAAAACGGGAAGGTTTATGTTTCTATGGAAAACAAGCTTTTATTCAATTCCGGTAGCTGGACAGTAGGAACTGAAGGTAAAAGAGCTGTAAGCGAGGTAGCTAAGGTATTGGCAGACAATTCTGATATTGCCGTGCTTATAGAAGGACATACCGATAATGTTCCTTACAACGGTTCCGGTCAGATTGAAAGTAACTGGGATCTTTCTACAAAGCGTGCTACTGCCATTGTAAATATTATTCGTGAGAATAAAGGTGTAGACCCTAAAAACCTTACTGCAGCGGGTAGAGGTGAATTTGCTCCTATAGCAGATAACGATACGGCAGAAGGAAAATCTAAAAACAGAAGGATAGAGATTATACTTACTCCTAAACTGGATGAGATTTCTAAAATGCTTAACGAGATATAAGTAGGTATTTATAAAAGAGAAGGCCCTGTAAAGGGCCTTTTTTTATTTTACAGACAATTTGTAATTGTGCTTATAACCGTTTTCATCGGTAAGGGCTAACACATACAAGCCTGATGATAAGCCTGCTATATCAAGAGTGTTAACTGTATTGTTTTCAAGCTGTTTGCTAATAAGCTGTTTTCCGCCCATATCATAAACATATGCCTGAGCAAATCCTGATGAAAGCGTGTTGCTTTCTATAGTAAGATAGTCCGTTGCCGGATTAGGGTAAATACTAAAGGCAGTACTGCTATAGTCGTCAAGGCCTAAATTAGCATCTGTTATTTTATAGATGCTTCCACTCATACCTGTAATGTATAGTTCACCATCGGCATCTTCACCAAAAGTGGTGAAATTGCTACCGTTTACAGTTTCAACCTCTGCCATTACTCCTTCAGTGTTAATAGAACTTACTACATTAGAGCAAAAGTCGGTAAAAAAGTACAAGCCCTGCATTCCCGGATACATAGCCCCTCTGTAAACATATCCTCCTGTTACAGAGCAACCACCCGTTTCACTGTGAGTATATTGTGCATAGGGCATAGTGGTTCCGGTAATTCCCCCACATTGGCTCATGTCATATTCGGTATCACCTTCATAACAGCGCCATCCGTAGTTTAGTCCGGGAAGTGTACCATCTACCTTATTGATTTCCTCAATGTTATTCTGCCCCACATCAGCAATCCACAAATCTCCTGTAGCCGAATCAAAAGAAAATTTCCATGGATTCCTTAATCCGTACGCCCAAATCTCTTCAACGTTTGCAGTTCCTGCATATGGGTTGTCATTGGGTATTGCATAAGTGCCATCATCTAAAACATCAATACGGAGCAGTTTTCCCAAGTAACTGGTTAGCGTTTGAGCATAGTTATTTGGGTCGCCTCCGCTACCTCCGTCGCCCATGGCAATGTATAGGTAACCGTCAGGTCCAAACTGCAGGCAACCGCCATTGTGATTGGAGAAAGGCTGAGAAACAGTCAACATAATAATTTCACTATCCGGATCGGCAGCATTTTCATTATTATTACTAACATTAAAGCGTGAAATAACTGTTGAGCCACTGGTATTGGTATAGTTTACATAAAAGTAACCGTTTGTGGCATAGTCAGGATGAAACACCAGTCCAAGTAGGCCTCGTTCTCCTCCACTTGAAATAAGCCCGCTTATATCAAGAAAGGTAACAGGATTAGTATTCCCGTCTTCTATAAATTTGATTAGTCCGCCCTGTTCTACGATAAAAATAC
The DNA here is from genome assembly GCF_004151245.1 of Flavobacterium beibuense. Taxonomy (GTDB): domain Bacteria; phylum Bacteroidota; class Bacteroidia; order Flavobacteriales; family Flavobacteriaceae; genus Flavobacterium; species Flavobacterium beibuense_A. Next base: position 32,090 of record NZ_JUIW01000004.1, on the reverse strand, counting down.
GGTCATCACCGGCATTGGTTATCACTACAGGTGAATCAAACCCCGTAGCAATCTGTTCTAACTGTGGCATGGGCTGTGCAAAAACAGCCGTACCAAATAAAAACATCAGATAAGTAAGTAGTGTTTTCATAGCATAATTGTATTGGTTATGCTCTAAAGTTAAGAATAATAACCAATACAATTTACTGATTAACAAAATCTTATAGATTAGAAATCACTTTGTCCTTTGGATACCTTACTTTATAGCTTATACGAAGTTTCTTACTCTCTCCGGGTTTTAAGTTAAGTTCCCAGGTTAAAACTCCTGTTTCCTTATTGATTTTTGCATGGTCACTTTCCAGTAACTCAATTTCGATTTCCTTGTCAGTACTAATTGGGTACTGATCCTTAAGCATTAAAGCTATGGTTTCTTTCTTATTGTTTTTTACGGTAAGATCGTAAGTAAAGGTTTGTTCCTTATAAGAGGAAAGGAATTTAGATCCTGATTTATCCACTACCTTTTCTCTTTTTACAGATACTTTTTTATCGCGGCCCATGCTTAACCTAAGGGTGTCGTTAGTGCTGTTAGGATCTATGTAGGTTTTCCCCGCATACATGCCCTCAAATATTATATTGGCTTCCCCGCTTAGCAGGTTGTATTTGGAGTAGTCTTCAATTTCTGCCAAAAGGAAGGTTTCTTTTTCGAGTTTAGGTACAGAATAATGCCTGTATGAGGCAGGCAGTTTTATTTCCTTAAGGGTTACACTGTGTTTTTTACCGTTGCTTAAAATATCATAAGGTACATCAATATCAAAAGATACTGCAAGCTGGTTTTCATTTATCTCTACATATTTGTCAATAGTAGATTTTTCTTTTATTACAATATCTCCTGTCGGAGCAGCAACTACAGAAGAGTTAAGTGTATTCTGTTTATAATATGCATTTTCATATTGATACCCATTATTGCCGAACCTCAAAAACCATGCACTTAGTATAGGAGCCTCGTTGTTTTGATTAGGCTGTCCGCTAGATAAGGTAAGTTTTATCTTTTTCCAGTCAAGACCTGTTTTTTGTGTTATCTGTCCTTTGTATAGCATATTGATAGGCTCAGAGATATTATCTGCCCTTAAATCATAAAAAGGAACCCATGAGGCAAGAGGGGAAAGGTAGCTTATGGATAGAGGGACATTACCGGCTGTTTCGTTCATTACCTGAAGCACCAGTTTGCCCGATGAGGTTTTTTCGGCCTTGTTGGTATTCACTTCCAATTTTGTGTTTAATCTGGCTATGGCTTCGTTTAGCTTGCGTTCTTTTTCGGTAAGGGTGTTTATGGTATTTGCGGTTTCGGTTCTTTTGGCTTTGTAGTAATCCACCATTTTCATAAGTTCAGTAACACTAAGGCCCGAGTCCTGTCCGTATACCTGATTGTTCTTATCCAATAGTTCCAGTGTTTTAACTTCCGAAACCCGTGCATTGGTAGTTTTGTCCAGTTCTTTTTTAAGTAATGCAATACTGTCACGCACCTGCTTAACGGCAGGGGAAGTCTCATCCGGTTCATATTCTGATATGTAATCCCTTGTAAACTGTACCGAGAGTACAGTAAGGGTAGAGGGTGCGCCTATCTGAACTGTACTTTCGTTAAGGTAGTCGGCCACATTCTTAATTACAATTTCGCTGGTTCCCGCAGGCAGTTTTGCATTGGCCTTATGGGTTAGTTCGACACCGTTAAAGTATACTGTTGCCGACTCGGCTTCAGCATATACAAATATGGGTTTTTGTGCCTGCGCCTGTATGCACACAAAAAGTAAAAGGCAAAAAAGAGCTCTCATAACAACTTGTTTAATGTTTATTAGTATAGAGTACTAATAACGTAAAAAGGTTGGGAAGAGCGTATAAATTATTTAAAACCTTTAAACAATTTATTTAAAAAGCTTTCTGTTTCGATAGTGTCTATATCCATAGCTGTACCTTCTTTAAGGTTAAGTCTTTCCCTTGCAGGTCCTGTAACGTTTATCTGTCCGCTTTGGCCTGTGGTGTCTGCCGGAGTTATGATGCCCCTGTTAACCATGAGTTTTTTAATGTAATTGTCATGGGTTACGGCAAACTCTTTCAGGTAGCCTTCATTGTTAAAGCGCCACATGAATTTTTTAGGGCGTGGTACTATACTGGCAAGGTAAACAGACTCATCAAGGGTTAATCCTATAGGTTGTTTCTGGAAGTAATATTGCGCTGCTTCGCCTATACCATACACATTAGGTCCCCATTCTATAATGTTGAGGTATACCTCAAACATCCTTTCCTTACTGGTAATACGGTTGTTTTCCAGTATGTATACCAACAGTATTTCCTCCAGTTTTCTTGACAGGGTCTTTTCGCGGGTAAGGAAAACGTTCTTTACAAGCTGCATGCTTATGGTGCTGGCACCACGGGCAAACTTTTTGGTTTTTATGTTCTTAACGATACTTTGCTTGAATGCCTCGTTGATAAAACCTCTATGATGGAAAAACGATGGGTCTTCGCTGGTTAATACCGCATTTTTTAAATAGGCAGGGATAAGTTCATAGGGGGTGTAATTAGGGTTGTCCGGCCCTACAAGAATAGGTCGTTGCTGGATGCCATTGTCTACAGCCCTGTATACAAATGATGTATTAAGTTTGGCAAGATTGGCCTCGCCATATTTTTTGATACGGAAACCCTCTTTCTTAATACTGCTGTCAAAAACAATATCATCCGGCTTGTTCTTATTGTACATAAAGTCGAGGTTATAGCTAAAGCTTCCTTCGGCTTCCATGCCTTCAAAATGTGTAAATAGCCCGTTTGGTAATGAGTTTATAAAATCCTGAGCCAGCATTTTAGGGATGCCTGCCTTAAACTGATAAATGGTATCTTTTTCAATGCTGTATCGTGCAAAGGGCTTAACTTTTATTTTGTTAAGTTCTACGGTTGAGGTACTGTCCAGTTCTATAAAATCAGGACCGAAAAGAAAATGGTAATCAAAACGGGCGCTGTTTATCACTACATCTTTTGTTGCAATTTTAGGGTGGTTTACCATAAAGTTACCAATAGATGCAAAACCGTCCATCCTGAACTCGTCTCCGCTAAGGTCTATGTTTTCTACATTAACCCTAATGGAATCAAACCCTGATTTTAACCCAAAACGCTCATCAAGATAAGGTACTATAATCCTCCCTTTACCCGAATTGTAAAATTTCAGGTCGGCCTGTCTGTCCCTTGGGTCGGCAAATCCTTTTACTTCCCAGTTTTGTGTAAGGCTGTCAGACTTTACCGCAATATAAGATTCTAGTTGTTCATCTGCCAGTTTAAGCTTTTTCAGGTTCATGTTTACCTTTCGGCCGTTGTCGTCCATTTTAAGGGTAAGGTTCTCCAGTTGCATATCGGTAGGAACCAGGTTAAGTGCCCTTTGCAGAAGCTTATATGTCCTTCGTGCATAATCAGGACCTTCGGTTTTTTCCTGTACAGCACTGTTTTTTTTGCGGTGTAAAAAGGTATCAAAATTTTTGCCCTGTTCATTTTTTACCAGCTGAATATAGCCGTTTTTCATTTGCAGCGTACCCAACTGAATATCTCCCGTAAACAGTCTTGAAAGATTGATACTGGTTTTTACGGTCTCTATATTTAAAAGGGTATCGCCTTTGTGGGGCTTAAGTGTAATGTTATTTATCTCTATGCCAGATAAGCCTTTAAAAGAAGCATTGCCTATAGTAAAAGTACTGTTGTACTCGGTTTCCATTTTAGCCTTAGCACGAGCAATGGCTTTATTAAGCACGGTATTGCGAAAAGCAAAAAAGCCAATAACTAATAAGAGCATTATTGCTGCAGCAATTTTTAGGAAAAGTAAGGCTGCTTTTTTCGTATTTATTCTACGCATAGTAATTTGTTTACCCAAACAAATGGCCGGCAACATCTTCTATCTTAGAAACCAGCTTAATTTCTATAAGGGTGTTTTTTAGTGAGATCTTATTGTATTTAGATACAAAAATAGTCGAAAATCCTAGTTTTTCGGCCTCCTGTATGCGTTGTTCCACCCGGTTAACCGGACGAATTTCGCCTGATAAACCAATTTCTCCTGCAAAACAAAAGTCTTTTCCTACAGGAATATCTTCGTTAGAAGAAAGGATGGCGGCTACTACCGCTAGGTCTATGGCGGGATCATCTACATTAATACCCCCGGTTATATTAAGGAAAACATCTTTGGCTGCAAGCCTGAAACCTGCCCTTTTTTCCAATACAGCTAGTATCATGTTCAACCTTTTGGCATTATAGCCTGTAGTGCTTCTTTGTGGCGTACCGTATACTGCGGAACTTACCAGGGCCTGTATTTCTACCATAAGCGGACGCATACCTTCCATAGTGGTGGCTATGGCAGTACCGCTAAGTTCTTCCTCTTTATGGGATATTAATATTTCTGATGGGTTTGCCACTTCGCGAAGTCCTGTTCCCTGCATTTCATAAATACCCAGTTCGGCTGTTGAACCAAAACGGTTCTTTAAAGAACGAAGGATGCGGTATACATGGTTACGGTCTCCTTCAAACTGTAGTACAGTGTCTACCATGTGCTCCAGTATTTTTGGCCCGGCTATGCTGCCGTCTTTTGTAATATGGCCTATCAGTATTACCGGAACATTGGTTTCCTTCGCAAACTTTATAAGCTCGGCAGTGGTTTCCCTAATCTGTGATATACTCCCTGCCGATGATTCTATAAGATCAGAATGCAGTGTTTGTATGGAGTCTATAATAACAACCTCAGGCTCTATGGCCTCAATCTGTTTAAAGATGTTTTGTGTTTTTGTTTCGGTAAGTATAAAACAGTTGTCTAAAGAATGCTCTATCCTTTCGGCACGCATTTTTATCTGTTTCTGGCTTTCCTCGCCCGATACGTAAAGTGTGCGGTAGGGTAGCCTTAATGATATTTGTAATAGCAATGTACTTTTACCTATACCGGGTTCACCTCCTAAGAGAGTAAGTGAACCGGGTACAAGGCCACCGCCCAATACCCGGTTTAGCTCTCCGTCGCCTGTGTTAAGGCGAATTTCCTGAGAGGAATCTATTTCTTTTATTCGTAATGGCTTAGGAGCTCTTTTTGTTTCAGGCGAAGAAGGTCTCCAGGATTGTTTTTCTTCCTTTTGTATCAGTTCTTCAACTATGGTATTCCATTCTTTACATGAATTGCACTGTCCCTGCCATTTGGCATATTGGGTACCACAGTTCTGACAAAAAAAAGCTGTTTTTACTTTAGCCATATATTACATCTCACTTTTTAAAATCTCAGCCTTTTCAAGCATAAAATCTTTAGTTATACCTCCTACTTCCTCAAAGTTATAACTATTGGTGTAAATTTTTACGGCTTTTTTTATGTTACCTGTCTTTTCATAAAATAGGGCTTCATAATATTCGCCTAAAATAGTTTTCGGATAGTTTTTCTTAGCTACTTCTGCAAGATCCCTAAGTTCCTCAAAAGCACTATTTTTAAAAATAGCAGCCTCAATTGCCTTGAAATCGTTAAGGCGAACGGTCATTTTTACGCCTAAATCCCTTTCTATCATTTCATATTTGTCCTTCAGGTACTGTACATAACCTGATGGTTGATCGGCCAGTTTCTGGAACTCGGCAGAGGTTATAGGCTGATAGGAAGAGAAGATGTGGTACAGTGCGCTTGGTATTGCATTTGGCACCAAAGAGTAGTGCGACTCTCCCATAAACTCATCAAACTGATAACGGAAAGTAGTATTAGCTACAGCTTTTATATTGTCGTTTAATACTTTGATCTTGTTTTTTAAACGGCCCACATCGCCATCGGCAGTAGCCAGATAATAAAAGATAGGTTTATCTATAGCACTGAATCTTGCAGGAATACGGGTTTCCATATCGGTAGGCAGTTCAGGGCTTAAAATGATGTAAGCGTTAAACAAAGGATTATCCTTGTATAGGAAGAAGTTAGCAAAACCTGCTGTTACATCGTGTCCTGCAATGATCTTGAACGGAGATACCCTGTACTTTTTTTCTATCATAGGGATTACTTCCTGTCCTATAAAATCAAAGAACTTTTCACCTTTTTCAAAGGGCAATCCTGCTTCAGGGTCCGATTCACAGTCCATGTCTCTTTCTGTTTGGCTAATACCTACAATCAATACTTCAGGAAGGTCGTCCCAGTAAGAAGTATAGGATATTACACCGGCAAAAGGGTCAAAAAGGTAATCGCCGTCAAGCAATACAAGCAGCGGGTATTTTTTATCCTTGTTTCGCTCGTACGACGGAGGTAATTTTATAGTAACAAGCCTGTTTTCTTTTAGGATTTCAGAGGTAATTTCTTCTGTAGTTGTTTTTTGTGCAGCGACTTTACAAAATGCAAAAACAAGCAACAGTAAGGTAATTTTTTTCATTGCTTTAGTTGGTTTTTAGTTGAAGGCGAAAGATAGCGATTATTTGCTTTTTTGAAGTAAAGGCAACAATAAAAATGAAAGCCCGCTCAATAAAAAAATCAAGCCTGTCTGAGAACCCCAAACTATCCAGCCAAAAGCTGTTCCTGCAGTAAAAGGAACACCATAAGCAGTAAGGGTTTTTGCTACCATTACAGGAAACCACATGATGCCTCCATTCGTAAAAGTAATTGCAAGGCTACCCACTACAAATGTGGTAATTACAGACCCAAAGCTAAGACCTGCAGTCTCAGGTAGTGCATATATGGTTATGTAAAACATTAGTACATAAGAGAACCATATATATAAAGACAATAACAGAAAAGGCCATTTGTTAGGCATTTTAAAAACACTAAGTGCGCCTTCTACAAGTCCTGATATTTTTATTTTAAGTTTTTTAACCCAGTTAAGCTTTGAGTAGATAAAGAAAAGGATAGATCCTAAAAAAAGTATGCCGGCTACAGAGCCGTAAAGGATAAGTTTTTTAAAAGGCACATCTACCAGGTACTCCTTAACCATGTCAAACTGTAATAACACGGTTAATCCTAACACGATTACCAACAATATCAGGTCTATTATTCTTTCTGCGATAATAGTTCCAAAGCCTTTATCAAAAGGCACATCGGCATATCTTTTTAATACCAGTGCGCGGCTTACTTCACCGCTTCGTGGAATAAACATATTCATTAAATAGGTAATGCTCACGGCTCCAAATTTTACTGAAAAAGGAGCTGTATAGCCTATATGTGCTAAGGTATATTTCCAACGGTAGGCCCTTGCCCAAAAACCGGTAAGTCCAAAAAATAAGGAGATATATACATATAGGTAATTGGCAGTTTTAAAGCTGTTGCTAACCTCTTCCAGTTGCTCAGGGGTGAACTGCCTGTATATGTATATAATTAAAAAAACTCCCAACATGAGTGGGAGTAGTATACTTAATATTCTGCTTATTTTTTTATTCAAAACCTTAGGTTAATGAATTGTCTTTCTCATTAGGGAAAACAATAGATGGCTTAAATGATTTTGCTTCCTCAAAATCCATTATACCATAGGATATGATAATAATGATATCACCTCTTTGTACTTTTCTTGCAGCAGGACCGTTAAGGGTAATTTCCCCACTGTTCCTGTTTCCTTTAATCACATAAGTTTCCAGTCTTTCGCCATTGTTTATATTAACGATAGAAACTTTTTCTCCTTCAATAATATTAGCAGCTTCCATTAATGCTTCATCAACGGTTATGCTGCCTATGTAATTTAAATCGGCTCCCGTCACCGTAACACGGTGAATCTTGGATTTTACAACTTGAATTTGCATGGCGCAAAGGTAATCAATTTAATGAAATATTGTCTATCAGGCGAATATTACTTAAAAAAACAGCTATAAAGGCACGATATTTTTTATTTTCCTTAATGTTTGTGGGTATAAGGGTAGCTTCGTCCGCTATCTCAAAATACTCCAAATCAAACTCCGGATGTGCTTTAAAAATGCTTTTTACATATTCGGTAACGTAGTCAACGGTATGTTTTTCAAATAATTGCCTTGCCTCGGTTAAGGTTTTGTAAATTAAGGCAGCTTTATTTTTATCGTCGTCGCTAAGGCGTTCGTTACGTGAACTCATAGCCAGCCCGCTAGCTTCCCTTAAAATGGGGCACCCTATAACATTAACGGGCATGGCATTTTTTTGTACCATTTTCTTAACTATCTGCAATTGCTGAAAATCCTTTTCGCCAAAGTAAGCGTTGTCAGGCTCTACAATTTCAAATAGTTTTTTTACAATGGTGCCTACCCCGTCAAAATGGCCTGGCCTGTGTTGGCCTTCCATTTGGTTTTCCAGTCCGTCAAAAGAAAAATGAGCAGAGGTTACCTCGTTATCATACATCTCTTTAACGGTTGGGGCAAACACTATTATGTTATCATTTACCGTTTTAATCTTAGCAACATCGGCTTCCAGTGTACGCGGATATTTTTCAAGATCTTCTGCATTGTTAAACTGGGTAGGATTAACAAAAATACTGATAACAGTAAAGTCGTTATTTTTTACAGATTCTTCCAATAATGAAAGATGACCTTTGTGAAGGGCTCCCATTGTGGGTACAAAACCTATGGTACTGTTAGTTTCCTTATGCTTTGCCAACAGTGCTTTTATGTCGGTTTTGTTGTTGAAAATGAGCATCAAATTGTAATTAAAATTGGAAGCAAAATTAATATTTTAGTGATAAAATGCATAAAATTGTTTAATTTTGCGTGTTTTTTATACCCAATTCTAAAAATTAATATTTACAATGGAGGATAAGAGGATATTATATGTATCATCTGAAGTAGTACCTTATTTGGCTGAGAATGAAGTTTCTTTAATGTCGTATGATGTGCCAAAAATGATAAATGACCAGGGCGGACAAATCAGGATTTTCATGCCTCGTTATGGTAACATAAACGAAAGAAGGCACCAGTTACATGAAGTAATCCGCTTATCAGGAATGAATCTTGTGGTAAATGATATGGATATGCCACTTATTATAAAGGTGGCTTCTATACCAAAAGAAAGGATTCAGGTTTATTTTATAGATAACGATGAGTATTTTAAAAGAAAGGCAACCTTTGCTGATGAAGACGGAACACTTTATCCGGATAACGACGAAAGGTCTATTTTCTTTGCAAAAGGAGTGGTTGAAACCGTTAAGAAGCTTAATTGGGTTCCGGATATTATACATGTACATGGCTGGATGGCAGCGATGCTTCCTGTATACATGAAGCACTTCTATAAAGACGAAGCCCTTTTTGCCGATACTAAAATAGTTACTTCGGTTTATGGCCAGTCTTTTGATGGCACTCTTGATATGGAAATGATTAAAAAAGTGGCTTTTGACGATATTCCTGAAAGTGATATAGCATCTCTTGCAGAGCCTAATTATGAAAATATACTTAAAGTAGCCATAGCACATTCTGATGCTGTGATTGTTGCTTCTGAAAACGTTTCTGATGAAATGGTTAAATTTATTGAGGCGTCCGGAAAACCGTTCCTTCCGTATGTAGAAAAAGATAAATTTGCAGAAGCGTATACTAATTTCTATAAAAATCAGGTTTTATAGAAAACCTTTTTAAAAAATGACTATGAAAAGCCGGATACTAAACAAATTTATTGTTGCTTTAAGTGCTGTTACCCTTATAACAATTGTTGCCTGTGATTATGATTATAATGAAATAGGCTCTGATTTGGTTCAGGGTGATATCCATCATAATGGTATAGAAAAATATACAGGCCATGCAATAGCTTATGATAAAGCTACGGGGCCGGTGCAAACAAATAATATGCCTTTAAATACCTTAGGGGTATATAATAATCCTGCTTTTGGCAAGACAATATCGCATTTTGTAAGTCAGGTAAAACTGGCTAGTGTAAACCCAACACTTACTACACCGACTATAGATACGGTTTATCTTTATATTCCTTATTTCAGCGATTTACAAGATACCGATAGTGATGGCGAGAGCACTTATACAATAGACTCTATTTTTGGAAATGCAGAAGCTAAAATTAAGCTTAGTATTTATGAAAATGGTTTTTATTTAAGATCAAGCGACCCGGGTTCTGATGATAATATACAAAAGTACTATTCTAACGACAGGGCAATGGTGGAAGCTAATAAAGGGACTGTTCTTTTAAATAATAGTTCTGACATATCTGAAAATGCAGAGTTTAAATTTAGTGCCGCAGAGATAGACCGTAAAGTAGATTTAACCGATGATGGTGTTGCTAACGGTAAAACAGTTGAGCGTAAAGCCCCGGGAATATATCTTCAGTTAAATAAAGAATTCTTTCAGCAAAAATTATTCGGTGCGCCGGCAGGTAGTCTTGTAAACAATAACGTGTTTATAGATTATTTCAGAGGATTGTATTTTAATGTTGAGCAGATAGGTAATGATGGTGCTATGGCAATGCTTGACTTTAGCCAGGGTAAAATTGAGGTGTTCTATAATGACGAAGAGTTTGATACGGATGGCGAGCCGACTGGCGGCAGAATTGATAAAACAATGACACTTAACCTTAGCGGTAATACTATCAACCTTTTTGATAACACTTATAACGATACTTTCTTAGCCGGAATAAATACTTCGGACGAAGTAGAGGGAGATGAACGTTTGTATGTAAAAGGGGGTGAAGGATCGCTAGCTTTCATTAATATTTTAGACCAGGCAGATCTTGACTTTTTAAAGCCGGACCCTGTTACAGGAGAGAGAGTTCTTATAAATGAGGCAAATCTTACTTTTTATGTTGATAAAACTGCGATGACAGGTTCGGATGAGCCTTTAAGGCTTTATCTTTATGATGTAAAAAACAGAAGGCCTGTGTATGATTATTATATTGACCAGACTACAAATGCGGCCAATAATAAATACAACAGGTATGTTTATGATGGTATCATTTCGTATGATGAAGATGACAGAGGCTTAAAGTATAAAGTCCGTATTACACAGCACATTAATAATATAGTAAATAAAGATTCAACAAATTTTGTACTTGGATTAGCTGTTACCGAAAATATCAACCAGATATCCAATGCAGCATTAAGAACGCCTTTCACTTCAGGTACTACCGATGTTAAGTCGGCTCCTGTAGCTTCTGTAATCAGTGCTTCAGGAACTGTCCTTTACGGAAGTAAATCGGGGGCAAATGTTCCGGAGGATAAAAGGCTTAAACTGGAAATTTATTATACTAAGCCAACCCCATAATTAACAAAAAATAAAATCTTATGTGTGGAATTGTAGGTTACATAGGGCACAAAGAAGCTTATCCTATTATTATTAAAGGTCTTAAAAGACTTGAATACAGAGGATATGATAGTGCAGGAGTTGTTCTATATGACGGGAACGACCTGAAACTTTCCAAAACAAAAGGTAAAGTTTCAGATTTAGAAGAGAGAGCGAAGCAGGATGGTACATCTGCAGGAACAATAGGAATGGGCCACACACGTTGGGCTACTCACGGAGTACCTAATGATGTTAATTCGCATCCGCATTTTTCAAACTCGGGAGATCTTGTAATAATACATAATGGTATTATAGAGAACTACGAGCCGCTTAAAAAAGAACTTATAAAGAGAGGTTATACCTTTAAATCGGATACTGATACTGAAGTTTTAGTAAACCTTATTGAAGATGTACAGAAACAGGATAACCTAAAGCTTGGTAAGGCTGTACAGGTGGCTCTAAACCAGGTTGTAGGTGCTTATGCTATTGTGGTTTTTGATAAGAAAAAACCAAATGAGCTTGTTGCAGCACGTTTAGGTAGCCCATTGGCTATAGGTGTGGGCAAAGATGAGTTCTTTATAGCCTCAGATGCTTCTCCGTTTATAGAGTATACATCAAACGCCATTTATCTTGAAGATGAAGAAATGGCAATTGTAAGATTAGGAAAAGATCTTAAAATTAGAAAGATTAAGGATGACTCTTTAGTAGATCCATATATTCAGGAGTTGCAAATGAACCTTGAGCAGATAGAGAAAAACGGTTATGACCACTTTATGCTAAAGGAAATTTATGAGCAGCCTAATGTAATTAAGGATACTTACAGAGGTAGGCTTCATACAGATACAGGTCTTATTAAAATGGCGGGTGTTGAAGACAACCTTCAGAAGTTTTTAAATGCCGACAGAATTCTTATTGTTGCTTGTGGTACTTCATGGCATGCGGGCCTTGTGGCAGAATATATTTTTGAAGAGTTTACCCGTATACCTGTAGAGGTGGAGTATGCTTCTGAGTTTAGATACAGAAACCCTATTATCAATAAAAATGATGTGGTTATTGCCATATCGCAGTCGGGTGAAACAGCCGATACCTTAGCTGCTATTAAGTTAGCTAAGGAAAATGGAGCGTTTGTATTTGGTGTTTGTAACGTGGTAGGTTCGTCTATTTCGCGTGAAACCAATGCAGGTGCTTACACACACGCAGGTCCTGAAATTGGTGTGGCATCTACAAAAGCATTTACTACACAAATTACTGTGTTAACGCTGATTGCTTTACGTTTGGCAAATGCTAAAGGCACATTGACTAAAACGGATTATTTCAGATATCTTCAGGAGATGGAGCTTATTCCGCAAAAAGTGGAAGAGGCACTTCAAACTAATGATGTAGCAAAAATAATAGCTTCTAAATATAAAGATGCTTCTAACTGTCTTTATTTAGGCAGGGGGTATAACTTCCCGGTAGCATTAGAGGGGGCTTTAAAGCTTAAAGAGATATCTTATATACATGCGGAGGGTTATCCTGCGGCAGAAATGAAGCACGGACCTATTGCGCTTATTGATGAGCAGATGCCGGTTGTTATTATTGCGCCTAAACAGGAGCACTACGATAAGATTGTGAGTAACATACAGGAAATTAAATCGCGTAGCGGTAAAATTATTGCTGTAGTTACTAAAGGGGATACTCAGGTAAAAGATCTTGCAGATTATGTTATCGAGATACCTGAAGTTTCTGATGCGCTTTCACCGCTGGTAACTACTATCCCGTTACAGTTACTGTCATACCATATTGCGGTATTGAGAGAGTGTAACGTAGACCAGCCAAGAAATCTTGCAAAATCGGTTACGGTAGAGTAATCTTAAAAATAAATGAATTAATTTAGAGCCGCTGAGATTTTCTTAGCGGCTTTTTTAGTATATAACTGTTTAACACCTTACTATCATTAAGTATGAAAAAATTTAATTTAATTATTATTTTACTGTTTGTTTCTTTTGTAGGCTTTGCCCAAAGTAAATTTATTGAAGTTGTTGTTAACGATACGGTTTCATTAGAGCCTGTTCGTTTTCAGGTTAATTTTGTTGCTGTTACTGTTGAATACGATACTGTAGTGTTTAACCAAGATTACGATCCCCTTGTTCAGCAAGAGAACAATAAAAATATACTTCAGGGAATTAAAGCTAAGCTTGAAAAAAATAAATATAAAGTTACTCCGCTGGACAATTCTAAGGCAAATATTTTTAGTGATAATTTCTGGAGCTCCGGTAAACAAGGGTGGACAGTTTTTGTGAATGGAAAAGAAGAACTGGATGCACTAAAGGAGGTATTCGACTCTGAAGAGCAGGTGGCTACAGATGTTGTTGTTTTAAGTTATGCTGATGAAGAGAAAGCAGAAGAGCGCCTGATTAAAAAACTTATAGATAAAGCCAGGAAAAGAGCAAATGTAATAGCTTATAATTCTCAGTTAAAAGTAGGTTCTATAATTGAAGTTAGAGAAGAAGCCAATGGTTATTTTGGAGAGATGAATATAGGTGATATCTATCTTCAGCTTGCAAGAAACAAAATGGGTTTAGGTACAGATTATACAGGAAGTATAAATAAAACCTTTATTGTAAAATTTTCTGTACAATAATGTTTTAAAGATATTTTTATTTTGTAATAAAAATACTGCTGTTTCGGCTAAGAATTCGGCAACGGAACTCAGGTTTAATGGGGTTAAAGCGGTGTATTTTTAATAATAGGCTTTTTTATTGCAAAAAATGCAAAAAATAAATTGGATAATTTGTTTGGAAAAAACTATCTTTGCGCTCGGAAAAAAGAGGTTTTTTTACGAAACGTAAATAGCTGTTAAATAAATATATAAGCAATGTCTAAAGGAACAGGAAAAGTTGCACAGATTATCGGGCCGGTAGTAGATGTAGTGTTTAACACTCAAAATGCTGAGCTTCCAAAAATTTATGATTCATTAGAAATCACTAAAAAAGATGGTTCAAAATTAGTACTTGAAGTACAGTCTCACGTAGGTGAAGATACTGTTCGTACTATTTCTATGGACTCTACTGACGGATTAAGCAGAGGCCAGGAAGTTGTTGCAACAGGTAACCCTATCCAGATGCCGATAGGCGGAGATATATATGGCCGTTTATTTAATGTTATTGGAGATGCGATTGATGGTCTTGGTGATTTACCAAAAGAAGGTGAAAATGGTTTACCTATTCACCGTCAGGCTCCAAAATTTGAAGATCTTTCAACTTCATCAGAAGTTTTATTTACAGGTATCAAAGTAATCGACCTTATCGAACCTTATGCAAAAGGTGGTAAAATTGGTCTTTTCGGTGGTGCGGGTGTAGGTAAAACGGTACTTATCCAGGAGTTGATTAACAATATTGCAAAAGGTCACGGTGGTCTTTCTGTATTCGCAGGAGTAGGTGAAAGAACACGTGAGGGTAACGACCTTCTTCGTGAGATGCTTGAGTCTGGTATTATTAAATACGGTGACGATTTCATGCACTCTATGGAGAATGGAGGTTGGGACCTTTCTAAAGTTGATAAAGCAGGTATGAGACAGTCTAAGGCTACATTCGTATTCGGACAGATGAATGAGCCACCTGGAGCACGTGCACGTGTTGCGCTTTCAGGTCTTACGATTGCTGAATACTTCCGTGATGGTGCGGGTGACGGACAAGGAAAAGACGTACTTTTCTTCGTAGATAACATCTTCCGTTTTACTCAGGCAGGTTCTGAGGTGTCTGCACTTCTTGGTCGTATGCCATCTGCGGTAGGTTACCAGCCAACTCTTGCAACAGAGATGGGTGCTATGCAGGAGCGTATTACTTCAACTAAAAAAGGATCTATTACTTCAGTACAGGCGGTATATGTACCTGCGGATGACTTAACTGACCCGGCGCCGGCTACAACATTTGCCCACCTTGATGCTACAACAGTACTTTCACGTAAAATTGCTGAGCTTGGTATCTACCCAGCGGTAGACCCTCTTGATTCAACTTCAAGAATCCTTACTCCGCTAATCTTAGGTGATGAGCATTATAACTGTGCACAAAGAGTAAAAGAAATTCTACAGAAATACAAACAACTTCAGGACATTATCGCTATCCTTGGTATGGAAGAGCTTAGCGAGGAAGATAAACTATCTGTATCACGCGCTCGTCGTGTTCAGCGTTTCCTTTCTCAGCCATTCCACGTTGCTGAGCAGTTTACAGGTATCCCTGGGGTATTAGTAGATATTAAAGATACAATTAAAGGCTTTAACATGATTATTGATGGTGAGCTTGACCACTTACCGGAAGCTGCTTTCAACCTTAAAGGTACTATCGAAGACGTAATTGAGGCAGGTCAGAAAATGTTAAGCGAAGCATAATAAAAGTTAAGGGTTTCGGGTTTCACGTTACAAAAGGAAACACGCAGCCCTAAACTCAAAACTTTAAACTATGTTATTAGAAATAGTATCACCGGAAGGTCACTTATTTAAAGGCGAGGTTACTTCGGTAACTGTTCCCGGCATAAATGGTGAATTCCAGATGTTAAACCACCACGCTAATATCGTTTCGATACTTGCTGCCGGTGACATAAAAATAGAAGTTCCTGATTTTAAGAGTAACAGCTCTTTTGGCGGGAAATTCGTAAAGTCTGATAAAGACCAGAAGTTTCTTTTGCCTATCACTTCCGGCACACTGGAAATGAAAGATAATAAAGTGACTATCTTAGTAGACTAATTCAGTTTTAGATATAAATAAAAAGCCCTGCGATATCACAGGGCTTTTTTTATTATTATTGTGACATGGAAATTAATTCAGAAAACATAATTATAAGCGAAGGGACACGTCCTTTTTGGCAAACAGCTATTGCAGCTATATTATACACAGTAACATTTGTGTTGCTGTCTATTGTTGTTTTTAATTTTATTCAAGACTTTAGTTTTTTGTCACTGGTATATTCTTTAGAGTATATTTTCCCTTGTGTATTAACTGTTGGCTTTGCATTAAAATATTCTGCTGTTAATAATGTTTATTTTGATTTAGAAAATAAAAAGTATAAAAAGGAAATTGCAGTAGGCCCTTTTAAATTTGGGAAATGGGTTGACTTGCCGAATGTGGAATATATTTCTGTATTCAGGCAGGCATGGTCTAAAGACAGTGATGGCGATGGTATAACAGATGGTTCAGGATATCGCTACGATGTAAATGTATGGTACAATGCCTCAAAACATTTTACCATATATACAAACGGTTATCCTGAAGCTTCTTTAGAAATGGGCAGACAGCTGGCTCTAAGGCTCAATACCGATTTGCTCGACGCTACAGACCCTCAGGATAAGAAATGGATTGATTTATAGCTTTAAGAAAACACTGCGATAGCATGTATGACAAGTAAGACATATGAGTCCACATCATTTTTCTATTTTCCTTAAGCCAACCAAAAAAGATAAATAAGGTGTGTATTACAAAATAAAACGGACCTGTTAACATAGTCGACAAAAACATGCCAAAACCCTTCCATCCGGCTTTTCCGGTATAGAGAAAATGTTCATCAATCCAGAGATATCCATAAAACACATACATACTAATAAATATAGTGAGGTATAATGGAAAGCGTTTAGGCAATAGCAAGGAGAATAGTAGAGGAGAAAATATAGTTATGTATATCATTTGATGTTAATTCTTACTTCTGGCAATCCTAAATCCAAGGTCATCAATTTTAAATGCAATAGGATGGCTTCGTCTTCTGTTTGTTGCCATGCAGCTTCTTTCTTCATCAAACCAACCACCGCCTCTTAGAATGCGGTAAGAGCCATATACGCTTTGGTCATAAATATCAGAGCACCATTCCCAAACATTTCCCAGCATATCATAAAGACCCCAGTTATTTGGCTCTTTTAGTCCAATAGGATGGGTGGTTTTTTTAGAGTTATTTTTGTACCATGCAATTTTATCCAACTCTGCGTAGCGTACTCCTTTTGTGCCTGCCTTGCAGGCATATTCCCATTCAGCTTCAGTAGGTAATCTGAATCCGTTTGCTGTTGTGTCAAAAATTATTTCGTCGCTATCAGGGCTGAAAATATAGCAGAGTTGTAATTTGCACCTGCTGGATAATATATTACAAAAAGTTACGGCTTCTTTCCATGTAACAGTTTCAACAGGTAATCTGTCACCTATAAAAGTACTTGGGTTTTTCTTGATGATCTTTAAGTACAAATCCTGGGTAACAAGATACTTGCTTAATAGAAAAGACTTTAGTTCCACTGTCCATTCGTTCTTTGTTCTGTCATCCCGCATGTCTATTTTTCCTTCTGGTATTTCTGCCATTTGAAGCAGGGTTTCTATAATATCTGGCATTATAATTTATGTTGATTTAAAGTTTGGCTCTAATTTTCCTCAATATACTCCATAATATCTCCGGGCTGGCAGTCCAGTTCTTTACAAATGGCTTCCAGTGTACTGAAACGAATAGCCTTTGCCTTTCCTGTTTTAAGTATGGAAAGGTTAGCAGTAGTTATGCCAACCTTATCTGCCAGTTCGTTAGAACGCATTTTCCGTTTGGCAAGCATAACGTCTAAGTTAATTATGATAGGCATAGGCTTATATGGTTAATTCGTTTTCTTCCTGGATAAATTCTCCTTTTTCGGCCATATATGCCATTAAATAAAATAGTTTTCCCGCCAGGTAAACGCCTAAAAAGGGAAGTATCTGTTTAAAAAACATAGTAATATCAAAAAATACTACCGCGCCTGTACAGCAATACAGCAGGTACTTTGTTTTGGCAAAAATAATGATTGATGCTCCGGCTTTTCTAAAATCTTCACCCTGATCATTATAAAACATTTTGCCTGATTTTATCTTAACAAGGCACCTGTAAAAATGTTTAATACCATAAATAAGGTAAAACAATAGTGCTCCATATAGTACACCAAAAGTCGCCGCTACTCCTACTTCTTCATTTATTGTAAAATCGGGAACCTTAAAAGTTTGGGCTAAAAAAGATCTGGCAACGCCGTGGTCGTTTTTTATAAGAGCAAATAGTCCCATTCCAATATTAAGAACAGCTATTATTGCTGCTACAGCTAGTAATATTCTTAGCGCAGTAATAATAACGTTGATATGGTGCATTATATATTTTTTCATATAGTTAAATCATTTTCTTCTTTCTGTTTTTTAGCCATAAGGAATACGTCGCTAAGCACTATAAAAAAGAATCCCAGTCCAAGTGTAAAAAGTGAATCACTAAACCCGATACTTATTTTTATTGAACCGTCAACCAGGTTATAGTATAGCGAAGGCAGAATCCCTATAATCCAGCTTAATAACAGGGCTTTGCCCATTTGGTTAAACGACAATATTACTACATCATCAAAAAAGCGTTTCTTTTTAAAAGACTCTAAAACCTTTTTAAAGAGATAAAGGGCATATACCGCTAAAGCATAACTTAAGTAAATAACAAGAAGTGAGATAATCAGTTCTGCGCCATTAATAGTAGCAAACTCGTCTCCATTCAGTTTAAACGGTATCCTTTCCGGCATTATAGCTGCCATTAATATAAATGGAAGTCCGAATATTGCCGGAATAACCGCAAGTACAAATAAGATATCGGTAATAGTCTTTAGAGTTGATAATCGTTTCATTCTGTTATATAGTTAAGTCGTTTTCATGTTTAATGGTAACTCCCGATTTGATAATGTCGGCTACAATAAAAATCCCTATTGCCACAATCAATGTAACGATATGGCCGCTGTTATTGTTGAGATAATCTAATAAATCATAATTAGCCTTAAAGGCATTATTGATTGTAGCAATTGTTATATCAGTCAATCCGAACAGAGCTAAAAAGATTGCTCCCAGTTTTAAATAGCCGGAACTTTTAGTGTTAAAAAAGCCTTGCTTAATAAATAAGTTTACCGAAAGCTGTAGGTATATCATGGATGCAAGAAACAATGCCCCGCTTAAGATTGTTGTGTAAGGTAAATAGGTAGGGAAGACTTTAGAATAATCAATTGTGGGACTGTTATATAGTGAAATAAAAACATATACTGAAAAGCAAATTGCTAAAAAGGTAAGAATGATTAAACTTCTTAAAGTCCAGTTTAATATTTGAATTTTTTTCATTGCAGGTAAAGTTGATTGGTTTGTTTGATGCAAATATAGATAAATTATCGAAAAACAATAATTAATTTTTGAAAAACAATGTTTTTATAGAGTTGCCATAAGCATGGAGTTGTGTATTTTTGGGATATGAAAAGTTTGCCAAAATCCCTTATAGCCAAATTACAACAGCGTACCGAAGCAAATGCCTTGCGTAGTTTGCCTGTTGCTAACGGGCTGGTTGATTTTTCATCAAACGATTATTTAGGGTTCTCACAGTCGGCAGAAATTTTTCAGCAGGCACACCAATATCTACTGGATGCTAATATTATTAGCAACGGGTCTACCGGATCGAGGTTAATAACAGGAAACCATAACCTTTATAAGGTGACGGAAGATTTTATAGCACGTTTTCATAACAGCCCTTCGGCGCTTATATTCAATTCGGGGTATGATGCTAATGTAGGCTTTTTCTCCTCTGTACCACAAAAGGAAGATATAGTGCTGTATGATGAGTATATACATGCCTCCATACGTGACGGATTGCGTCTCAGCAATGCCAAAGCATTTAAGTTTCGTCATAATGACCTTAACCATTTAGAAAACCTTTTAAAAAGATATTCAGCGATAGAGGGAGAAGTATATGTTGTTACCGAATCGGTGTTTTCTATGGATGGTGATACTCCGGATTTGGTTAAATTGGTTGCTGTAGCTGAGGAATATAACAGCAGGTTAGTAATTGATGAAGCGCATGCTTTAGGCATGTTTGGTGCTAAAGGTGAAGGGTTAGTACAGGAGCTTAACCTACAGGACAGGGTTTTTGCCCGTATAATGACTTTCGGTAAGGGGCTAGGTTGTCATGGCGCTGCTGTTTTAGGGGATGAAGAGCTAAGAACCTATCTGGTAAATTTTGCCCGAAGCTTTATTTATACCACGGCACTGCCGCCTCATTCACTTGCGGTAATTCTCACTGCGTATAAGCATTTGGAAAATGGTACAAAGGCAAAAAAGCAACTGAGGAATATCATTACTTTTTTTAATAAGGAGTTAGAGAGGCTGGCTTTTAATGATGTTTTTATCTTTAGTGAATCTGCCATACATTGTGCAATTATACCCGGTAACAACAGGGTAAAACAGATAGCCGAATATTTACAGCAAAACGGTTTTAATGTAAAGCCTATACTTTCTCCTACGGTACCTCAGGGTCAGGAAAGGCTGCGTTTTTGCCTGCATAGCTTTACCACCCGCGAAAGCATTACCCGTTTCCTTAATCTGCTTCAGGAACGTCTGGTTCAGTTTTAATCTTTTTGTTCTTGCGTGGGCGTTTTTTAAACCAGTTGTTGTCTTCCTCTCCAAAAAGATAAGCATAAGGCTGGGTATCGGGACTCATTTCAAACAGTTTTTTAAGTATCGCAATGGTTGGTATTATAATAATCATACCTACAATCCCCCATATTGCCCCTCCTATAAGCAATCCTAAAAATGTAATCAATGCATTTAGGTTTACATTGCTTCCTGTAATTTTTGGCGTTAAAAAGGCACCTTCCAGCATTTGAATAAAAGTAAAGGACACTATAACAGCTATGGGGTAGAAAAGACTGTCTTTAGTAATTAAGGCAAAAATAAATGGTAGGGTAGCACCTATCCACGGACCCAGATATGGGATAATATTAAGTACGCCGGCCAAAACCCCAAAAAAGATAGCGTGTTCTATTCCCAGTGCAAAAAGCACTGCCGTATTTACCACAGCCAATATAAGCATTACTTTACCGGCACCGGATATATAGGCATACACAACTTTTCTTATGGAAGTCAGTTTATCTAATATTTCATCATTGTTTGATCTGCTGAAAACTTTAGCCACGAAAACAGCAAGGTGATCTCTGTAAATAAGCAGGAAAAATATATAAACCGGCAGCAGTATAATATCACCTATCATGGCTATGGTAGACCATAATATTTGGGTTGGCGGAGCTTCCTCTGTCTGTACCATCTCAACGGCTTTTTTTATTTCAAAGCCATAGCGCATACCCAGGTCAAACCCAAAATGTTCTTCTGTCCATTTGTTGGCTTCAATTACAAAAGCATTTACCTCATTTTTAAGGCTTCCACCCAAATCATCCATAAATCCCCTAACCTGGAGATATATAAATAAAAGGAGTCCGGAAATTGTTATTATGAATAGCAACAGGCATATAGCCGCACTTACCGATCGAGGAATTTTACGCCTTTCCAGCCTGTTACAGGAAGATGTTAGCAACATGGCTATATAACCGGAAATAAGCAGCGGTACTAATATCTGCTTGGCAATTATCATAAAGAATACTATGATAATTATAAGCAGGAATATATATACTGCTTTTACATAGTTAGGCAATTTTGCGGTCGTCATATAAGTAAAGTCATGTTAAACTAATGAGGTAATTGTCAAAATTAACTAATATAATAGCTCTATATTGGTAATGTTTTATTAAAATTACTGTTGTATTTTAGTTAAAACCCTTAAAAAAAAGGACTGCCTCGACAGTGGAATGCTTATTTAATAAATTTGTGATATGGAAAACACCTTTGTAAAAGTTGCATCGTTTCAATATTCATCTGAAGCGATGATTATAAAAGGAAGGCTGGAAGCCGAAGGTATTGAGGTTTTCATGAAAGATAACAATACTATTGATACCGATCCATTGGTTAGTAATGCAATTGGTGGGGTAAAACTGTTAGTGCGTCTTGATGATAAAGAAAGGGCGATAGAGGTTTTACAGGATGTTAGCCGATATTCGCTTGATGATGAAGGTAAGCCTTTAACCTGTACAAAGTGTAACAGTCATGAAATTGAGCTGGGTACTACCATTAAGGATATAAAATCGCTTTTTGCATTCCTTTTCACTTTTGTATCGGTGGCACTTCCATTTTACACGAAATATAAATACCGCTGTAATAACTGCGGAAATGAATTTAATTTAGAATGAAACTATTTATTACCGGAATAGGAACAGATGTTGGTAAGACGATTGCATCGGCCATAGTGACGGAATCTCTTAAAGCAGACTACTGGAAGCCTGTGCAGGCCGGAGATCTTGATAATTCCGACAGCCATAAGATTGAACGTTATATAACCAATAATAAAACAGTTATCCATCCTAACAGTTATAAGTTAAACACGCCGGCTAGTCCTCATCTGGCAGCGCAGTTAGATGATGTAACTATTGACCTTAAAAAAATAAAAGAACCGAAAACAAAAAACCACTTGGTAATAGAAGGGGCGGGAGGACTTTTGGTTCCTTTGAATGATACAGATTCCATAATCGATTTGATACAGCCGGATTATACAGTAGTTGTAGTGTCAAGGCATTATCTGGGCAGTATAAACCATACATTGCTTTCTCTTGAAGTTTTAAAACAAAGAGGTATAGAAGTGGCAGGCATTATATTTAACGGTCCTGAAGTGCCTTCTACCGAAGAGGTGATTTTAAAACGTACCGGAATTAAAATGATAGGCCGTATAGAGGAGGAGCCTTATTTTGACAAAAATGTGGTGCTGCAGTATGCAGACGACTTTAGGGACAACCTGAATAATCTATAACATGAGTACAGTAAATACACCGGGACTTACCGAGAGGGACAGTAAACACCTTTGGCACCCGTATACACAGCATAAAACAGCCGCAAAACCTATTGGTATAGTAAAAGGAGAAGGGGCTTTGCTATGGGATGAAAACGGAAAACAATATATAGATGCCATCGCTTCGTGGTGGGTTAATCCTTACGGGCATAGTAATAAGTTTGTTGCCGATGCCATATACAGGCAGCTTACCTCTTTAGAGCATGTACTTTTTGGAGGATTTACACATGAGCCTGTAGTGTCGTTGTCAGAAAAACTGGTAACCATATTACCGGATAACCAAAAGAAGCTGTTTTTTTCTGATAACGGTTCTACCGCTGTAGAAATAGCTGTTAAGGTAGGGCTGCAATACTATTATAATAAAGGAGAAAAGCGTACTAAGATGCTGGCTTTTGAGAACGCTTTTCATGGTGATACGTTTGCTGCAATGGCAGCGAGTGGTATTTCTTTCTTTACAGAGGCTTTTAAAGGCTCTCTTATAGAGGTAGTACGCATTCCGGTACCTACAGCCGGTAATGAGGAAGAAAGCTTAAGGCAGCTAACCGAAATGGCGGCTACAGGAGAGTATGCCGGATTTATATTTGAACCATTAGTGCAGGGGGCTGCCGGAATGGTGATGTATGAGCCGGAAGCACTTGATAAGCTTATCAGTGTATGTAAAAAGTATGGTGTTTTTACCATTGCGGACGAAGTGATGACAGGATTTGGTAAAACAGGTAAGTATTTTGCCTGCGATTACCTTAACGAAAAGCCGGATATGATGTGCCTTTCAAAAGCATTAACGGCAGGTGCAATACCGATGGCGATAACCACCTTTACTCAGGAGCTTTTTGACGGGTTTTATGATGATGATGTAAATAAGGCTTTGTTTCACGGGCATACCTTTACGGCTAACCCTACGGGTTGTGCAGCGGCATTGGCAGGATTAGAGTTACTTCAATCGGATGAAATGCAGGAAAACCTGATAAGGATAAACAACATGCACCATGCCTTTAAGGATGAGATTGAAAATCATCCAAGGGTTGCAAATGTGCGTGTGCTTGGAGTGATAATAGCCTTTGAAATTAAGCGTGAAGTCAGTGAAGATTATTATGGTGATTTTAGGAACAGGCTTTATGATTTCTTTATTGACAACGGAGTGATCCTTAGGCCTGTAGGTAACATTATTTACATACTTCCGCCTTATATTATCAGCAATGAATTGTTAGTAAATATTTATGATACCGTTAAGTTGGCGATTGAGAAAATAGTGTAAATTAGTTTTACTATTTATCGCTATCTTTTTATGATACATCCTGATACCGAACTGCGCTTTATCAACAACATAGTGGGCTATGGTGTTGTAGCGAAAAAATTTATTCCTAAAGGTACTATAACATGGGTTCAGGATGACCTGGACAGTGTATACACCACTGAGGATATACAACGGATAAATCCTTTAATGCATAGTTTTATTGAAACCTACTGCTTTGTTAACGGCAGGGGAGAGAAAGTACTGTGTTGGGATATTGCCAAGTATGTAAACCACAGCTTTAATCCAAGCTGTATGTCTACTGCCTATGATTTTGAGATTGCCATAAGGGATATATATCCCGGAGAGCAACTAACGGATGACTATGGTTACCTTAACGTATCTGAACCCTTTGAGGCAGAAGATGAAGGTACTGTTAGAAAAGTGGTTTACCCCGATGATATTTTAAAATATCATGAGGAATGGGACAAGCACATTTTGGATAACCTACCTCGTATTGGCTTGGTAGACCAGCCTTTGCAAAAGTTTGTTTCACAACCCAATTGGGAAGAATTCAGTAAGGTAATTCATGGACAAAGTCTGCTTAGGTCCATAAAGACATGTTATTATCCGCAAAACATATTAAACCGGGGTTAATCCTCGGTTTTTTTTATTGTTTGCCGTATTTTTGTTGGCAAATTCTACTATTTTGACAATACCTGTTTCCATAACTTCCATAGCTTCTTTTTCTCCTTTAGGGCGTACACCTCAAGAGGTATGGGAAAGTTATCTTAAACCAGCAACTAAAATAAGTTTTAAAGACGTAGGCAATAAAAATGTACCTGTAGCTGCACTTAATGACCAGTTGGAAAAACTGGTAAGTGAATTGGCAAATTCCGATTCAAAATACCGTTATCTTGATAAGTCAGTACTATATGCCATTTTAGCTTCAAGAAGTGCCGCAAAGGCAGCCGGATGGAAAGAAGGAGATGTATTTGGTATTAATATAGGTTCTTCCAGAGGGGCTACAGAGCTTTTTGAGAACCATTACAGTGAGTTTATAAATACTGGTAAAACCAGTGTACAGGCATCGCCATCTACAACATTGGGTAATATATCTTCCTGGATAGCCCATGATCTTAAAAGTACCGGCCCCGAAATATCACATTCCATAACCTGTTCAACGGCTTTGCATGCACTTTTAAATGGTATAGCCTGGTTAAGAGGGGGTATGTCTGATAAGTTTATGGTTGGTGGCAGTGAAGCACCCTTAACACCATTTACCATTGCCCAGATGCAGGCAATGAAAATTTATTCTTCACAACAGGCCGAATATCCGTGCCGTGCATTAGATATGGATAAAGAAGTAAATACTATGGTGCTTGGTGAAGGCGCTGCCATAGCCTGTCTTGAACCCGGAAGAAAGCCCGATGCTCTAGCATACATTGAAGGGGTAGGATATTCTACAGAGGTCTTAAAACATAGTGTTTCTATATCTACGGATGCAGATTGTCTTCAAAAGTCCATGCTTATGGCTATGGAAGGTATAGATGTTACTGAGGTTGATGCTGTAATTATGCACGCCCCGGGAACCATTAAAGGAGATATGTCAGAATATAATGCTATAAAAAAAGTATTTGATAATCACACTCCGTTATTAACCAGTAATAAATGGAAGATTGGGCATACTTTTGGTGCCTCTGGCTTACTTAGTCTTGAAATGGCAGTCATGATGCTCAATAATGAAAAATTTATAGGAATACCATTTGTGGATAAAGAAAACTTCATTCAGGATAAAAAGCTTTCCAAAATTCTTGTAAATGCGGTAGGTTTTGGTGGTAATGCAGTAAGTATACTGGTAACTAAATAAAATAAGAAACCCCTTACGAGAGTAGGGGGTTCCTTGCATCCAACTAAAAAATTACTAAACATTACGGGAACTAAAACCCATAATATGCTTGTTAAAATCAGCCAATCACTATTTAGCTGACTTGTGTTTTTTATAACCTAATCTGTAATTAAATTTTAAATGAAAATTAATATTTTAAATATTTGTTAACGTTTAAAATCGGGCAAATATACTGATATATAATTATTTATGTATATGGCGCTGAATTTTTGCTTAAATTTTAATTAACAAGTAGTTTATTTATAATGTAAATACTATTATTTATGAATTGTTGTATTTTAAGCAGAAAATAGCCTAAAATGTAACAGAATAAACAGTGTAGTTTTTGTGTTTTAGGAAGTTTCAGTAGGTGTTTTCATCAAAAAATGGTGGGGAATTTAATAGTAATTGATTTTTAGTA
Source organism: Flavobacterium beibuense (assembly GCF_004151245.1). Taxonomy (GTDB): domain Bacteria; phylum Bacteroidota; class Bacteroidia; order Flavobacteriales; family Flavobacteriaceae; genus Flavobacterium; species Flavobacterium beibuense_A. Next base: position 5,675 of record NZ_JUIW01000004.1, on the reverse strand, counting down.
TGATTTTCTTTATTAAAAACACCGATGGTTTAGGGGGCTTTAAACCACCGGTGTTATGCTAAATATAAAATGCGGGGGCATTACATTTTATGGGCAAATAAGCACCAAGCATATTTAGTAATAAAGCAGGAAATGCAAATGTTTGAACGTATAAGCCAATTTACCGTTTGTCGGATTTAACAAATGTTTCGTCGACTTTCCTTTTACAAATCTACTACATTCAATTTGATATTTTAACAAAATTTTAATAGACAAATTATAGACAAAGTATATTTTTTTATTAGTTAAAACTCTGTATTTCAAGTGTTTTTATTTTGTCTATGTTTTTAAGGTTCAGGATTTCTTAAGAATTCAGTCTAGATTTCCATGATAAGCTTATCAAACTCCACATCTTCCTGAATATTCATCTTTTTCTTAATCCTGTACTTCTTGGTAATAACACTTTCATGTGAAATCTGAAGCAATGAAGCAATCTCCTTATTTGATAGATTAAGCTTTAGAAGTGAACAAAACTCAAGATCGTTCTTTGTCAGATTTTCAAATTTGTCTGCTAAAAAAGTATTGAATTCAGGATGTACCTTATTAAATCGAGTTTCAAATTGTTTCCAGTAGTCTTTTTGTTTAACAAGGTGCTGGAGTTCTTTTCTTACTTCATTAATGGATGTAAGGGAATTATCTTTGCATTTATCTATAATATCATTAATACTGTCCTGAATGTTTGCCATCCTTAATGCAGACGAAGTAAGTTCGCGCTGTTTTTCTTTTATGCGTTCTTTTTGGGCATCAAAAAACTCTTTATCATGTTGGGCCTGTTGCTCCAAAAGGTTTTTTTCTGCGGCTATTGTTTTCAGTTCTTCGTTTTGTAGTTGGCTTTTAAGTCGTACAGCTCTTAATATAAATAGTATTAATGCAATTATGGCAAGACTTATTATAATGCTGGACCAAAATATAATCCTGTTTTTCTTGGCATTTTGTTCCAGTGCTTCATTACGGTTTTCAAGGGCTATGTTCTTTTCACGCTGAAGTTCGTTTTGCAGTCTTCCCTGTACTTCATTTAAAGCGCTCTCCTTATCCATTATGGCTATGGAGTCTTTAAGTTTAACGGTTTCTACATAGTTTTCTGCTGCTTTTTTATAGTTTCCGGTTAAATTATAGGTGTCTGCCATTGCCTGAAGGAAATACATTTTATCTTCAATATTGGCATTTTTATAGGAATCTGTATCCGTAACCTGGTCAATTATTTTAAGCGATTTGTTTTTTTGTCCGTAACGGTTAAGATGATTAATATACTCCATGCCAATTCTTATAACATAAGGAGAGTTAACCATTAGAAGGTTATCCATAGCATGCTGATAATCTTCCATTGCCTGTTTCTCGTTTCCTTCACGTACTTCAATATGTCCTATTTTAGAATAGGCTACACCCATAACGGCAATGTCGTTGTATGCTTTTAACCCTTCAAGGCTTATTCTTAAGTCTTTTTTTGCTTCGTCCAGCCTGTCAAGTTGTATAAGGCATTCGGCTTTGTTTAACAGGGTATAGTAATAATTTTTAAGGTCATCACTTTTTTTAAACCCTTCTATACATTCCCTATATAAATCAAGGCCAAAATTGTAGTTTCCTTTTACCAGATAAATATTTGCCAGTTTTTGCTTAACCGAATAGATTTCTACATCATTTTTAAGATTTTTAAGGACATCTATCGCTTTAAGCAGGTATTTTATTGCAGTATCGTTATCAAACTTTAGGGTGTAGTTTGAAGCGAGTTCACCATATATTATTGCTTTAGACTTATTTGACGGATTTCCGGATTTTAATAAGTTGTTTAATCGTTTAATAGACTCGTCATAATCACCTTTATTTCTAATGGATATGGCTACATTGATAAGGGGTTTTGTCTGTCTTTCCGTGAAACCTTTTGAGTAGTCGGCAGATTTTTGAAAATAATAGATTGCCGAGTCAAACTCAGTTAGCATTAATTCACGAACGCCATAAAGATTGTAAAGGTCGCTTACAATGGTGTCATGAACTTTTTTTCTTTTTGCTTCACGCAGACCTTTCTTAATATAAGCTATAGCACTATCCGGTTTAGCAAAAACCAGTTGTCTGCCTGTAGTGTTAATTTCATTAAACTTAAACTCTTGTCCGTAGCAAAAGGCCGTAAGTAACAAGGTGGCCAAAAGAAGTTTTGTTCTCATAGCACTAGGGGATTTTTACGTTATTATATATTTGTGGGGACTGCTAAATTAATAAAAAAATTTAACATTTATTTAAGAAAATAGTACATCAGCGATTATTTACATAATTCTGATATTTTGTTATAAATAAGATTACTTTCAAATCCTTTTCTCATTAAAAAATCAAATAATTTTTTCTTTTTCTTCTGAATATCAGACTCTCTTATGTTTTCCCATTGCTTTTCTGCAAGCTCATCAAAAGCTGAAAAATATTCATCGTCCGGAATTTCCTTTAATGCAGCATCTAAGTTATATTTGGAAATATTACGGAGTTTAAGCTCATTTTTAATACGTATGCGTCCCCATTTTTTAATACGGAATTTACCTCTTGCAAAACTTTTTGCAAAGCGCTCTTCATTTAGGAAATTATGCTCTATAAGGTGAGCAATAATTACATCACTTGCCTGCTGTATCATATTCATGCCCTTTAGTTTCTGCTCAACTTCATCATGGCAGCGGTCCTGATAAGAACAGTAGTGCTCCAGTTTTCGTTTTGCTTCTTCTACGGTGTATGTTTTATGCATTAGGGCTTACTGTTTTTATTAAAGGTATAAAAAATCCCATTCTTTCGAACAGGACTGTTTATTATTGGGTTATATTAAGTTTTTTATGGGTTCGCTTAACGGCTTCTTCATTTTTATAATCAATCCATGCCTGGCCTTTATAACGTCTCATCAAACTATCAAAATGTCTCATTACAAAAATATTATAAACAGCTTTTGACAGATTGCTGAATTTTCTTGGAAGGGCCCTTAAGCTCATAGAGAACCCCGGTGTTATGTATTTCATATAATGCCAATATCCTTCTGGCATATAAAGCATTTCGCCGTGTTCTAAATTAGCTACCAAACCTTCTGCGTGTTTTAACGCTGGCCATCTCTCAAGGTCCGGATTGTCAAAATCAATATCTTCTCTTGATATTAATGCATGCGGAACCTTATATAAGTAAGGGGTTTGGTTTGGCGCAAAAAGAATGCATCTTTTTTTGCCGTGAAAATGGAAATGAAGAATATTAGAATAGTCTATATCATAGTGGATAAATACCTTAGAGTTTTCCCCTCCAAAAAACAGCATGGGCAGCTGCTTTATAAGCCTGATGCCTAAATCAGGCCATTTAAAGTCATTTTGTAGTGAAGGCACTTCCTTCATTAAGTTATATAAAAATATACGATAATTTGTAGGTTTAGATTGCATCAGGTCTATATAATCTGCCATTTTCATTTCGGCATGGGCCTCGTTAAATCCGTCTTTGTGGGATACCGGGCGGTCATCATATAGGGGCACAGTCTTGTCTCCTGCAATATCTTTAATATAATTTAGCTTCCATTTTTCATAAGCAGGCCAGTCTTTAGTCAGCTGCTCAATAACAAGTGGTTTTTGCTTTTTTACATAATTATTGTAAAAATCTTCTTTCGAGATGGTTTTTACACGTTCTATTTCTGTTAGGTGTAAAGGCATAAATAAAGGCGAAAGTTAATTCATGACAAAATTACTAAAGCGTTACCAAACTGTAAAATTCGATTACGTAAATTCGTTATAAAAAAAGGTTAAAATAAACAAAAAAGCAGCCTTATTAAGGCTGCTTTTTTGTCGTTTGTTAGATTTATTAGTTTTATTTTTTAATTATAACAAATTCATTACGTCTGTTTATTGCGTGCTGTTCTTCTGTACAGTTATCACCACAATTTACTTTAGGTTGCGATTCTCCATAACCTTTTCCGGAAATTCTTGCTCTGGAGATTCCCTGCGAAGCAACATACTGTACTACGGCTTTAGCTCTTTCATCAGAAAGTTTTAAGTTGTACTCATCACTACCTCTGCTGTCTGTGTGTGCCTGAGCTTCGATAACCATGTTAGGGTAAGACTTCATAACATCTACTAGTTTGTTAAGCTCTGAAGCTGCTTCCTGAGTAATGTTACTCTTGTCGTATTCAAAGTAAATTTCGTTTAGTACAACTCTGTCTCCTACAATAAGATCCTGTAGCGGTTCAAGGTCGGCCATTACATTAACTTTTCCTCCTTTTGTTTTATCAACAGGGAAATTTTCTGTTTTATAACCTTCGGCAGATGCCTGTATAATGTATGGCGTATCACAATCCACTTCATAGCTTACAGTACCGCTGTCATCAGTAGTTCTTGTTTCAATTACATTGTTTCTGTCATCAAGAATTGCAACTTTTCCTGCAGGTATAACTTTTCCTGTTTTAGAGTCTCTAACCGTTACAATAGCCTGTACTCCGCAAATTGGGATAGCCATATACAGGTTGTCTGAACCTAAACGATTACTGGCAAAGAAACCAACATTTTGAGCTGTATTGAAACTGAAAGAAAAATCATCTTTAGCAGTATTAATAGGTTCGCCCAGGTTAATGGCTTCACCGTTATTAGCGAGGTCAATCATGTAAACATCATAACCTCCAAATCCTTTTCTTCCTTCAGAAGCAAAGAATAGTTTATTGTCTGCAGTTATGTATGGGAAACTTTCCCTTCCTTCAGTATTAACTTTTGGGCCCAGGTTTTCCGGTTTACCATAAGAGTTATCACCTTTAATTTCTACTTTCCAGATATCGGTTTCACCTAATGAACCCTGTCTGTTTGATGAGAAATATAAAGTTTTACCATCTGCAGATATTGAAGGGTTAGCAGATGACCAACGTTTATCGTTTACTGGTAATGCCTGAACGTTGCCCCATTTCCCGTTTTCTTTAGTAGCTTTAAAAAGATATAATAATCCTGTTTGCTGTCCTTTGTCTTTTTCAAACTTACCTTCTTTAAAACTTTCACTGGCAAAATACATAGTATTGCCATCTGCTGTTACTGCTGCAGGGCCATCATGCCATTTACTGTTAATTTCACTTACAGGTGTAGGTTTGCTGAATTTTCCGTCGCCCTGATAAGTAGCTACATAGAGGTCAAGATAAGGTTCTTCATTTCTTCCGTAAGTCCTGCGTTCTGTATTTCTGGTACTTGTAAAGTAAAATGTATTGTCGTCGTTTAGCACAGCACCAAAATCGGTATATTTTTTATCGCTTATATCCAGATACTTCTCATCAAAAAGTTTGGTTTGGCTTTTAAGCTTTGGTAAGTAATCAGGATCTTTCATGAAAATGATTGCCCTTTGGTCGTTAGGAACCATTTTGGCAAAAGTCATCATTTGTGCATTCGCTTCTTCATATCTGCCTTCGGCCTTAAGCATCTGGGCATAGTGGTAATAGATCTCGGCATCCTGTTTGCTTTTAACAGCCTTTTCATACCATTTAATGGCCTCCTTGCTGTTAAACATGTTATAGTAACTCTCGGCTAGCTGCCTGTATACATAAGGGTCTTTTTTACCCGATAGTTTTAAATATTCCTGAGCAGCGTCTATGTATTCAAAACGGCTGTATAATTTGTCTGCTTTTTCTGTATCCTTATTTTGTGCCATGGCAAACTGTGCTG